>NZ_JBIVRB010000005.1:0-321164 GCF_044755465.1 Streptomyces sp. NPDC092296
CTCTGGGAGATCACCGTCCGCACCGGCACCGGCACCAGCACCGGAGGCGGCACCGGCGGAACCGGCGGCACCACCGGCGGCGACAACGGCGGCGGGGTCACCGTGCCGACCACCGACCCGAAGAACCCCGACCTGGGCCCGAACGTCTACGTGGTCAGCCCGTCGACGTCCCAGGCCGACATGCAGAACCGCCTCAACACCATCTTCAACCAGCAGCACACCAACCAGTTCGGCGACCAGCGCTACGCGGTGCTGTTCAAGCCGGGCAGCTACAACGCCGACGTCAACCTCGGCTTCTACACCCAGGTCGCCGGCCTGGGCATGTCCCCGGACGACGTCAACATCAACGGGCACGTCCGGGTCGAGGCCGACTGGCTCCAGCAGGGCGACACCCCGGGCAACAACGGCAACGCCACCCAGAACTTCTGGCGCGAGGCCGAGAACCTCTCGGTGACCCTCCAGGGCAACCAGGTCGAGCGCTGGGCCGTGGCCCAGGCCGCCCCGTACCGGCGGATGCACCTCAAGGGCGCCGGCGCCCAGATCCAGCTGTGGAACGGCGGCGACGGCTGGGCCAGCGGCGGTCTGCTGGCCGACAGCAAGATCGACGGCCAGGTCGTCTCCGGTGCGCAGCAGCAGTGGTTCACCCGCAACAGCGAGATCGGCAGCTGGAACGGCGGCGTGTGGAACATGGTCTTCGTCGGCACCAAGGGTGCGCCGCCGGCCAGCTTCCCCAACCCGCCCGAGACGGTCGTCAACCAGACGCCCGTGGAGCGTGAGAAGCCCTTCCTGTACGTGGACGGCTCCGGCAGCTACAACGTCTTCGTGCCGGGCGTGCGGCAGAACTCCACCGGAACCGACTGGTCCAGCGGCTCCCCGGTCGGCACCTCGCTCTCGCTCAGCCAGTTCTACGTGGCCAAGCCGGGCGACTCCACCGCGCTGCTGAACGCCGCGCTGGCCCAGGGCAAGAACCTGCTGCTCACCCCGGGTGTGTACCACCTGAGCGACAGCCTGCGGATCACCCGCCCGGACACCGTGGTGCTGGGCCTCGGCCTCGCCACCCTGACGCCCGACACCGGTCTCGCCGCGATCAGCGCCGATGACGTCAACGGCGTCAACCTGGCCGGTCTGCTGATCGACGCCGGCCCGGTGAACTCGCCGGTGCTGGTCCAGATCGGCCAGCCGGGCTCCAACGCCGACCACTCCGCCGACCCCAGCGCCCTGCACGACGTGTTCTTCCGCATCGGCGGTGCGCACACCGGCAAGGCCACGGTCAGCCTCCAGATCAACAGCAACAACGTGATCGGTGACCACATGTGGCTGTGGCGCGCCGACCACGGCAACTCCGGTGTCGGCTGGGACGTCAACACCGCCGCCAACGGCCTGGTGGTCAACGGCAACAACGTCACCATGTACGGCCTCTTCGTCGAGCACTACCAGCAGTACAACACCCTCTGGAACGGCAACGGCGGGCGGACGTACTTCTACCAGAACGAGATGCCGTACGACGTGCCCAACCAGGCGGCCTGGAGCAGCGGCAACGGGAACCAGGGCTGGGCCTCCTACAAGGTCGCCGACTCGGTGACCAGCCACGAGGCGTGGGGTGTCGGCAGCTACTCCTTCTTCAACACCAACCCGTCCATCGTGGCGAGCCACGCCTTCGAGGTGCCCAACACCCCGGGGGTCAAGTTCCACAACCTGGTGACGGTCTCGCTCGGTGGCGTGGGCACCATCAGCCACGTGATCAACAACGCCGGGGCCGCCGCCAACCTGGCGAACCAGCAGTCGTACCTGGTCAGCTACCCGTGATGATCCGCACGGACCAGGGCTGAACAGCCGACGGGCGGGGGCCGCGCATCGCGGCCCCCGCTCGGTGCTTCCTCCGCCGGGTCACGCCCCCGTCGCGCTCCGTCGCGACCCTTCACGCCTCCTCGCGCCAGCCGTCGTGGCGGGCGGCGAGTGCGTCCAGGGCGGCCAGCAGCTCGGCGGTCCACCGGGCGGCGGGCTGGTCCAGCACCACCAGCCACTGGGCGTCCTCGGCGTCGTCCTCCCCGGCCAGCGCCTCGCGGACCAGCTCGGGTTCGCCGAGCGCGGGCCAGCGGCGGACGGCCTCGGCGGCGGCCTCCTCGGCGGTGTCCCGGTCGGGCAGCACCAGCAGCTGGCGGGCGGCCGGGGTGGGGTGCCGCATGTCGTCCTGCGTGTTCTCCTGCGCGTTCTCCTGCACCGGCCCATTGTCGCCGCCGGGCCGGCCGGGCTGTCGGTGGGGCGTGGGATGCTGGGGGCGATGGCCAGGAAGAGCTCACCCGACGACCTGCTCGCCCCGCTGACCCTCGCGGTCGGCCAGGAGGAGCTGCTGCTGGACCGTGCCGTCGCCCAGGTGGTGGCGGCCGCCCGTGCGGCCGACCCGGACACCGACGTACGCGACCTCGCCCCCGGCGCCCTCCAGCCCGGCGGCCTGGCGGAGATCACCTCGCCCTCGCTCTTCGCCGAGCGCAAGGTGGTGGTGGTCCGCGCCGCCCAGGATCTGGCCGCCGACACGGTCAAGGACGTCAAGGCGTACCTGGAGGCCCCGGCGGATGAGGTGATCATGGTCCTGGTGCACGCCGGCGGCCCCAAGGGCAAGGCGCTGCTGGACGCGGCGCGCAAGGCCGGCGCCCGCGAGGTGCCGTGCGCCAAGCTCGGCAAGGCGGGGGAGCGGCTGGCGTTCGTCAAGGCGGAGGTCCGGGCCACCGGCCGGTCGGCCACCGAGGAGGCGTGCCGGGCCCTGCTGGACGCGATCGGCAGCGACCTGCGTGAGCTGGCCGCCGCCGTCAGCCAGCTCGCCGCCGACACCGACGGCTCCATCGACGAGACCGTGGTCGCCCGATACTACAGCGGCCGGGCGGAGGCCACCGGCTTCGAGGTGGCCGACCTCGCGGTGACCGGCCGCACGGCGGAGGCACTGGAGCGGCTGCGCTGGGCACTGGCGGTGGGCCAGCCGCCGACCGGCATCACCTACGCCCTGGCGTCGGGGGTGCGCAGCATCGGCCGGCTGGCCACCGTCGGGCGCGGCATGCGCCCGGCCGACCTGGCCCGCGAACTGGGCATGCCGCCGTGGAAGGTGGACCGGGTGCGCCAGCAGATGCGCGGCTGGACGGGCGACGGGGTGGCCGCGGCCCTCACCGCCATCGCCCTGGCGGACGCCGAGGTCAAGGGCGGCTCCGACGACCCCGCGTACGCTCTGGAGCGCGCCGTGGTCTCGGTCTCCCGGGCGGCGCGCTCCGGGCGGGGTGGCTGACGGTCGATCAGGTGAAGCCGGTCGGCTGGCGGTCGGTCGGCTGGCGGCCAGTCGGCTGTTGGCTGGTCAGCTGGTGGCTGGTCAGCTGGTGGCGCCGCTGGCCAGCTTGGCCAGGGTGGCCTTGCTGTCGGCGATCAGCCGCTCCCTGATGTCGTCGCGGGTGGGCGGGGTGTCGGTGGACGAGGACGAGAAGCCCTGGCTCCACCCCAGCTGGTAGGTGACCCCGCCGTCCCGGACGTAGATGTACTGGCTGATGTAGCGGAAGCTGCTGTCGCTGTCGTCGTCCTTGTAGGAGAGGTACGCCTCGTCGCCGAGCCCCGGCACCTCGGTGATCTGGTAGTCCTGCTGCTGGTCGAAGTCGCGCTGGGCATCGAACTCCGGCGTCGCGTCCACCGCCTTGTGCAGCTGGACGTACATGGACAGCGAGGCACTGCCGACGTCCGAGCTGGACTTCTTCAGGTCCATGGTGCAGTACATATAGTCCAGCGCCGAGCTGCGTGCGGCCCGCTGGCTGGGCTTGCTGTCCGGCTCGGGGTAGAGCTGCTGGAGCCGGGTCAGGACGGCGGAGCTGCACAGCTTGTCGATGACCTGGTACTTGCCGACGCCCGGCCGGCCGTCGGAGTCGCCGGTCAGCAGCGGCAGGCCGAACACCCCGGCCGCCCAGAGCACCGACGATGCCGCCACCCCGATCAGCAGCCCGGTCAGCAGCCGCCTGCCCCCGCCACCCCCGCCCACGGCCGGGACGGGCGGCTGCGGCGGACCGTAGTAGGGCTGCTGGGTGGCGTAAGGATTGCTCTGCGGCGGCAGCGATCCGTAGTAGGGCGCGGTCGGCTGCTGCTGGGGTGGCGGTGGCTGCTGCTGCGGGAAAGCCGCCTGGGTCGGCTGGTACTCCACCGGCGGCGGTATCGGCGGCTGCCCTGCCTGGCCGGGCTGCGGCGGCGGCTGCCCCGGACCGGATGGTGGCGGCGGGATCGACATTGGCCCTCACTGTTCGTGGCGGTAGCGGTGCACGACGTGTTGCGGCTGCGGTCGATCGACCATAGCGGCCCCCGCTGACACCGGGGGAGTACCCGGCCGGATTGCCTGACTGTTAGTCACTTCCCGCTGTCGCCATGCCAGTGGCCGATCGTGAGGCGCGGCGCGTCGAGCACGGGTGCCAGGGCGTCCCGGGCCCGCCGGGCGCGTACACCGGTGCGGCCAGCTCGCCGGGGCCGTGTCGCCGGGGCCGGACAGACGCGTACTGCCCGCCAGGGCATCCCCCGGCGGGCAGTAGTCATTCGCTTTGGTGAAGCAGCACCGCACCCGCGTGGCGAACGCAGGCCGCGTGCGGTGCGAGTCGAGCTGCCGCGGTGGGACCGGGTAGAGGGCCGGTCCGGACCGGGCGGGGTGGTCGGAGGCGGGGGCGGTTGAGAGGGACCGCCGGCTCCGCGCCGACCGGCCTCGGCGCCTGGGTCAGGCGGCCTTGGCGGTGTTCACGCGCTGGGTCAGAGCCGACTTCTTGTTGGCGGCCTGGTTCTTGTGGATGACGCCCTTGCTGACAGCCTTGTCGAGCTTCTTGGACGCCTCGCGGGCCAGCAGGGTGGCCTTCTCGAAGTCGCCGGCCTCGGCGGCCTCGCGGGCCTTGCGGACAGCGGTCTTCAGCGAGGACTTGACGGCCTTGTTGCGCAGGCGCGCCTTCTCGTTGGTCTTGTTCCGCTTGATCTGGGACTTGATGTTCGCCACGAAGGAGCCTCAGTCTGGTTCGTCGGTCTGAAAGTGGGCACCCGCGACCGTGCGCAGGCGCAGCAGGCCACGTTACCAGGGCCGCCCGGGGCCACCCAAACCGGCTGGGCGGGTGATGTGATCCCCGCTTCATCGCGAGCCGACCGCCGCGCCGCCCGGCGGGCTGTGCCAGGGTGAGCGGCATGACCCTCAGCGCCGTCTCCCGCCTGCGCGGCGCCGCGTCCGGCCGCCGCTCCGCGTTGCTGCTCTCCGGCCTGCTGGCCGGCGCGGGTGTGCTGCACCTCGTCCGCCCCGAGCCGTTCGACGCCATCGTCCCCAGCGCCCTGCCGGGCGCTCCCCGGCTGTACACGCAGCTCAGCGGGGTGGCCGAGCTGGCCTGCGCCGCCGCCGTGGCGGTGCCGCGCACCCGGCGGCTGGGCGCGCTGGCCACGGCCGGGCTGTTCACCGCCGTCTTCCCGGCCAATGTGCAGATGGCGTACGACTGGCGGCGGGCGGCCCCGGCCAAGCGGGCCGTCGCCTATGCCCGGCTGCCGCTCCAGGCGCCGCTGATCGGCTGGGCGCTGGCGGTGCGGCGGGGCAGCCGGGCGGCGTGAGTGGTACGGGCTGAGCAGGTCCGCCCGTACTCGTGGGACTATGGGAGCGACGTATCGATCGGATGACACCGTCCGGCCCCGGGAAGCCCCCTCCGTACGGCGGGGAGTGCCGCCGGACCGCCGGACCGACTGAGAATCTGGACCCCTAGGTGCCCGCGACCCCCAACACCGTGCCGGAGCCCAGCCGCACCGACCCTGCGCTGATCCGGAACTTCTGCATCATCGCCCACATCGACCACGGCAAGTCGACGCTCGCCGACCGGATGCTGCAGCTCACCGGTGTGGTCGACCAGCGGCAGATGCGTGCCCAGTACCTCGACCGGATGGACATCGAGCGCGAGCGCGGTATCACCATCAAGTCGCAGGCCGTCCGGCTGCCCTGGGCGCCGACGACCGGCGACGGCGCGGGGCGTACCCATGTGCTCAACATGATCGACACGCCCGGCCACGTGGACTTCACCTACGAGGTCTCCCGGTCGCTGGCGGCCTGCGAGGGCACCATCCTGCTGGTGGACGCCGCGCAGGGCATCGAGGCGCAGACCCTCGCCAACCTCTACCTGGCGCTGGAGAACGACCTCACCATCATCCCGGTGCTGAACAAGATCGACCTGCCGGCCGCCCAGCCGGAGAAGTACGCCGCCGAGCTGGCGCACATCATCGGCTGCGACCCGGCGGACGTCCTCAAGGTCAGCGCCAAGACCGGGATGGGCGTCGAGGCGCTGTTGGACGAGGTCGTGGCCAAGGTCCCGGCGCCGGTCGGCCAGGCGGACGCACCCGCCCGCGCGATGATCTTCGACTCGGTGTACGACTCCTACCGCGGCGTGGTCACCTACGTCCGGGTGATCGACGGCAACCTCAGCAAGCGCGAGCGCATCGCGATGATGTCCACCGGCGCCACCCATGAGCTGCTGGAGATCGGCGTCATCTCGCCGGAGCCCAAGTCCGCCGACGGCCTGGGCGTCGGTGAGGTGGGTTATCTGATCACCGGGGTGAAGGACGTCCGGCAGTCCAAGGTCGGTGACACCATCACCTCGATGCACAAGGGTGCGACCGAGGCGCTGGGCGGCTACAAGGACCCCCGGCCGATGGTGTTCTCCGGGCTCTACCCGCTGGACGGCTCGGACTACCCGCTGCTGCGCGACGCGCTGGACAAGCTGCGGCTCAACGACGCGGCCCTGGTCTACGAGCCGGAGACGTCGGTGGCGCTGGGCTTCGGCTACCGCTGCGGCTTCCTGGGCCTGCTGCACCTGGAGATCATCCGGGAGCGGCTGGAGCGCGAGTTCAACCTCGACCTGATCGCCACCGCGCCCAACGTGGTCTACCGGGTGGTGATGGAGGACGGTACCGAGCACATCGTCACCAACCCCAGCGAGTTCCCCACCGGCAAGATCGCCGAGGTGCACGAGCCGGTGGTGCGCGGCACCATCCTGGCGCCCAATGACTTCGTCGGCGCGATCATGGAGCTGTGCCAGACCCGCCGGGGCAACCTCCAGGGCATGGACTACCTCTCCGAGGACCGGGTGGAGCTGCGCTACACCCTTCCGCTGGCGGAGATCGTCTTCGACTTCTTCGACCAGCTGAAGTCCAAGACCCGGGGCTACGCCTCGCTGGACTACGAGCCGATCGGTGAGCAGCAGGCCGAGCTGGTCAAGGTCGACATCCTGCTGCACGGCGACAAGGTGGACGCCTTCTCGGCCATCGTGCACAAGGACAAGGCGTACAACTACGGCGTGCAGATGGCCGGCAAGCTGCGCGAGCTGATCCCGCGTCAGCAGTTCGAGGTGCCGATCCAGGCCGCGATCGGCTCGCGGGTGATCGCCCGCGAGACGGTGCGCGCGATCCGCAAGGACGTCCTCTCCAAGTGCTACGGCGGCGACATCTCGCGCAAGCGGAAGCTGCTGGAGAAGCAGAAGGAGGGCAAGAAGCGGATGAAGATGGTCGGCCGGGTGGAGGTCCCCCAGGAGGCGTTCATCGCCGCGCTGTCCACCGACTCCGACGGCCCGTCCGAGAAGAAGAAGTAGCAGCGCCGAGCAGCGGAAGGGCGCCCCGGGAGATCCCGGGGCGCCCTTCCGCCGTTCGCGGCGCGGCGGCCGGCCGACCTCGGACCGGCCGCCCTTGGATCAGTCGACCTCGGCGACGGCGGCCGAGAACTGCGCCGCGTACAGCCGGGCGTAGGCGCCCCCGGCGGCCAGCAGCTCGGCGTGCGAGCCCTGCTCCACGATGGCGCCGGACTCCATCACCAGGATCACGTCCGCGTCCCGGATGGTGGAGAGCCGGTGCGCGATGACGAAGCTGGTCCGCCCGGAGCGCAGGGTGGCCATGGCGCGCTGGATCAGCACCTCGGTACGGGTGTCCACCGAGCTGGTCGCCTCGTCCAGCACCAGGATCACCGGCTCGGCCAGGAACGCTCGGGCTATGGTGATCAGCTGCTTCTCGCCGGCGCTGACGCCCGAGCCCTCCTCGTCGATCACGGTGTCATAGCCGTCGGGCAGGGTGCGCACAAAGCGGTCGACGTGCGCGGCCCGCGCCGCCTCGACGATCCGCTCCCGGGTGGCGTCCTCGGCGCCGTACGCGATGTTCTCCGCGATGGTGCCGCCGAACAGCCAGGTGTCCTGGAGCACCATGCCGATCCCGGACCGCAGCTCCTCGCGGGACATCGCGGCGATGTCCACCCCGTCCAGGGTGATCCGGCCGCCGGTCACCTCGTAGAAGCGCATCAGCAGGTTGACCAGGGTGGTCTTGCCCGCGCCGGTCGGGCCGACGATGGCCACCGTCTGGCCGGGCTCGACCCGCAGCGACAGGTCCTCGATCAGCGGCTTGTCCGGCGCGTAGCGGAAGGAGACGTCCTCGAAGGCGACCCGGCCGAGCAGCCGCTCGGGGCGGGCCGGGGTCTTGGGCTCCGGGGACTGCTCCTCGGCGTCCAGCAGCTCGAAGACCCGCTCGGCGGAGGCGACGCCGGACTGCACCAGGTTGGCCATGCTCGCCACCTGGGTGAGCGGCTGGCTGAACTGCCGCGAGTACTGGATGAACGCCTGCACCTCGCCGATCGACAGCGCGCCGGAGGCGACCCGCAGACCGCCGACCACCGCCACCAGCACATAGTTGAGGTTGCCGATGAACATCATGGCCGGCTGGATGATGCCGGAGATGAACTGCGCCCGGAAGCTGGACGCGAACAGCTCCTCGTTGTGCTGCCGGAAGGTTTCGGCGGACTCGTCCTGACGGCCGAAGACCTTCACCAGGGCGTGCCCGGTGTACATCTCCTCGATGTGCCCGTTGAGCTTGCCGGTGGTCCGCCACTGGGCGACGAACTGCGGCTGGGCGCGCTTGCCGACGGCCGTCGCGACGACCACCGAGAGCGGCACGGTGACCAGGGCGATCACCGCCAGCAGCGGGGAGATCCAGAGCATCATCGCCAGCACGCCGACGATGGCGAGCAGCGAGTTCACGATCTGCCCCAGCGTCTGCTGGAAGGTCTGCGCGATGTTGTCGATGTCATTGGTCGCCCGGCTCAGCACCTCGCCGCGCGGCTGCTGGTCGAAGTAGCCGAGCGGCAGCCGGGAGAGCTTGGCCTCCACCTGCTCGCGCAGCCGGAACACGGTGCGCTGGATGGCGCGCGTGGCCAGCCGGCCCTGGAGGATGCCGAAGAGCCCGGCCCCGACGTAGACCGCCAGCACGATGAGCAGCACATGGCCCACCGCGCCGAAGTCGATGCCCCGCCCGGGGGTGAAGTGCATCGAGGAGAGCATGTCGGCCTGGGTGCCGTGGCCCTGCTCCCGCAGGTGCGCCACCGCCTCGGCCTTGGTGCTGCCGGCCGGCAGCTGGCGGCCGATCACCCCGGCGAAGATCAGGTCGGTGGCGTGGCCCAGGATGCGCGGGCCGAGTACGGAGAGCGCGGTGCTGGCCACGCCGAGGGCCAGCACGGAGCCGATCAGTACCCGCTCCGGGCGCAGCGTGCCCAGCAGCCGCTTGCCGGAGCCCTTGAAGTCCATGGACTTCTCGACCGGCCCGCCGCCCATGAAGCGCGCCGGGCCGCCCATCGGGGCCGGCCCGCGGCGCGGGGCCGTCTTGGCGAGGCTCATGCGGCCTCCTCCTCGGTGAGCTGGGAGAGCACGATCTCCCGGTAGGTGGCGTTGCCGTCCATCAGCTCGGCATGGGTGCCGGTGCCGACGACCTGCCCCTCGTCCAGTACGACGATCCGGTCGGCGTCCCGGATGGTGCTGACCCGCTGCGCGACGATCACCACGGTGGCGTCGGCGGTCTCCCGGGTCAGTGCGGCCCGCAGCGCGGCGTCGGTGGCGTAGTCCAGCGCGGAGAAGGAGTCGTCGAAGAGGTAGATCTCCGGGCGCCGCACCAGCGTACGGGCGATGGCCAGCCGCTGCCGCTGCCCGCCGGAGAGGTTGCCGCCGCCCTGGGCGACCGGTGACTCCAGGCCCTCCGCCAGCCGCTCCACGAAGTCGCGGGCCTGCGCCACCTCCAGCGCGTGCCACAGCTCCTCGTCGGTGGCGTCCGGGTTGCCGTAGCGCAGGTTGCTGGCGACGGTGCCGGAGAACAGGTACGGCTTCTGCGGCACCAGGCCGACGGTGCGGGCCAGCAGCGCCGGCTCCAGCTCCCGTACGTCGACGCCGTCCACCAGGACCGTGCCGCCGGTGGCGTCGAACAGCCGGGGGATCAGGCCCAGCAGGGTGCTCTTGCCGCTGCCGGTGGAGCCGATCACGGCGGTGGTCTCGCCGGGTCGTGCGACCAGGTCGATGTCGCGCAGCACCGGCGCCTCGGCGCCCGGGTAGCGGAACTCGGCGCCGCGCAGCTCCAGCTGGCCGCTGCGGGCCAGGGTGAGCACCGGGGCGGTGGGCGGGACGACGCTGGAGTCGGTGCCCAGCACCTCCTGGATGCGCTCGGCGCAGACCTCGGCGCGCGGGATCATCATGAACATGAAGGTGGCCATCATCACCGACATCAGGATCTGCATCAGATAGCTGAGGAAGGCCGTCAGCGCCCCGACCTGCATCCCGCCGCTGTCGATCCGGTGGCCGCCGAACCAGAGCACGGCGACGCTGGAGACGTTCACCACCAGCATCACGGTGGGGAACATCAGCGCCATCAGCCGGCCGGTCCGCAGCGAGACGTCCATCAGTTCGCCGTTGGCCCCGGCGAAGCGCTGCTGCTCGTACGGGTCGCGGACGAAGGCCCGGATCACCCGCAGCCCGGTGATCTGCTCGCGCAGCACCCGGTTGACGTTGTCCAGCCGCCCCTGCATGGTGCGGAACAGCGGGCGCATCCGGCGGACGATCAGGCTCACCAGGATGCCCAGCACCGGCACGATCACCACCAGCAGCGCGGAGAGCGGCACGTCCTGGTTGAGGGCCATCAGGATGCCGCCGACGCACATGATCGGCGCCGAGACCATCAGCGTGAACGACATCAGCACCAGCATCTGCACCTGCTGGACGTCGTTGGTGGTGCGGGTGATCAGCGAGGGCGCCCCGAAGCGGCCGACCTCGCGGGCCGAGAAGCTCTGCACCCGGTCGAAGACGCCGGCCCGCACATCGCGGCCGACCGACATCGCGGTACGGGCGCCGAAGTAGACCGCGCCGATGGCGCAGATGATCTGTAGCACGGTGACGGCGATCATCAGGCCGCCGGTGGTCAGGATGTAGCCGGTGTCACCCTTCACCACGCCCTGGTCGATGATGTCGGCGTTCAGGGTCGGCAGGTAGAGCGCGGCCAGGGTCTGCACCAGTTGGAGCAGTACGAGCAGCACGATCGGCCGGGTGTACGGCCGCAGATAGGAACGCAGGAGTCTTATCAGCACGCGGGTTCTCTCGAATACGGGTTCGGATGGCGGAGCGGCGGACGGGCGGGGGTGTGGGCGGGCCGAGCCGGGGGGCGGGGTCCATCATCGGTCATCCGCAGTGCCGCGCGTATCGGATATCGGTCCTCGGTCTGCCGCCCGAGGGCGGCTGCGCCCGCCGGGGCCGGCGGGGCGGCCTCCGGACCGGGGCCGCGCGCACCGGCCCAGGGCGGCGGCTCGGCGATGCCCGGTCCCTCTTCCCGCAGCGGCGGGTTTCCGCCTACGCTGACCGTTGCTTGCGAGTTACCCGCCAGTTAACAACATCGTTGATCGGCGCTCCCCCGGAGGTAGCCGTGAATTCCGCGCAGTCACTGATCGAGAACCGCCCGGCCTCCGTGGCGCACCTCTTCTTCTCCCGGGTCGCGGCTACTCCGGAGCGCGAGGCGTACCGCTATCCCGGGCCGGTCGACGAGCTGTCCGCCGACAGCTCCCCCGGGGCCGAGCAGTGGCGCGGGATGACCTGGCGGCAGGCGGCCGAGCGGGTCAGCGCCATCGCCGCCGGGCTGATGTCGCTCGGTGTGCTGCCCGAGGAGCGGGTGGCGATCTCCGCCTCCACCCGGATCGAGTGGATTCTCGCGGACCTGGGCGTGATGTGCGCGGGCGCCGCCACCACCACCGTCTACCCCAGCACCAACGCCGACGAGACCGCCTTCATCCTCTCCGACTCCGGCAGCCGGGCGGTCTTCGCCGAGGACGCCGCCCAGCTGGCCAAGGTGCTCGCCGAGGTGGAGCATCTGCCGGAGCTGGGCCATGTGATCCTCTTCGACGCCCCGGCCGAACCGCCCGCCACCGGCGGCACCGGGGACGTCAGGGGCACCGGGGACGTCAGGGGCGCCGAGGACGTCGAGGGTGTCGAGGTGCTGTCGCTGGCCGAGCTGGAGCAGCGCGGCCGGCGCTACCTGGAGGAGCACCCGGACGCGGTCGACAAGACCGTCCAGGCCATCGACCGGGAGCAACTGGCCACCCTCATCTACACCTCCGGCACCACCGGCCGGCCCAAGGGCGTACGGCTGGCGCACGACTGCTGGGCGTACGAGGCCGCCGCGCAGGTCGCCTCCGGGCTGCTCAGCGAGGACGACGTGCAGTTCCTCTGGCTGCCGCTCTCGCATGTCTTCGGCAAGACCCTCACCTCCGGCGCCATGCAGCTCGGCGCGGTGATCGCGGTGGACGGCCGGGTGGACCGCATCATCCACAACCTGCCGCTGGTGCGCCCCACCTACATGGCGGCCGCGCCCCGGATCTTCGAGAAGGTCTACAACGGCATCGCCGCCAAGGCCCGAGCCGAGGGCAGCGCCAAGTACCGGATCTTCCAGTGGGCCGCCGGGGTGGCCCGCGAGTACGCCAAGGCGTGCGAGCGGAGCATGGCCCGGACCGGCACCCGCACCGCGCCGCGCGGCCTCACCCTCCAGCACGCCATCGCGGACAAGCTGGTCTACGCCAAGATCAGGGCGGCCTTCGGCGGCCGGATGCGGGCCTGTATCTCCGGCAGCGCCGCACTGGCCCCCGACATCGGCTACTTCTTCGCCGGCGCGGGCGTGCACATCCTGGAGGGCTACGGCCTCACCGAGACCAGCGCCGGGTCCACGGTCAACCCCGGCGAGGGCTTCCGGATCGGCACCGTCGGCCCGCCGCTGCCCGGCACCGAGATCCGCATCGCGGAGGACGGCGAGATCCTGGTGCGCGGCCCCGGCGTGATGCGCGGCTACCACAACCAGCCGGAGCTGACCGCCGAGGTGCTGGAGAGCGACGGCTGGTTCCACACCGGCGACATCGGTGAGCTGGACGGTGACGGCTTTGTGCGGATCACCGACCGCAAGAAGGACATGTTCAAGACCTCCGGCGGCAAGTACGTGGCGCCCAGCGAGGTCGAGGGCCGCTTCAAGGCGCTCTGCCCGTTCGTCGGCAACATCCTGGTGATCGGCAGCGGCCGCAACTACTGCACCGCGCTGATCACCCTGGACGAGACCGCGATCATGCCCTGGGCCAAGGGGCAGGGCCTCGCGGACCGGTCGTACGCCGAGGTGTGCGCCTCGCCGCAGGTCCGGGAGCTGATCGACGGCTTCGTCCGCAAGGTCAACGCCGACCTCCAGCGCTGGCAGACGGTCAAGCGCTTCGCGGTGCTGCCGCGCGACCTGGACGTGGAGCACGGCGAGCTGACCCCGAGCCTCAAGGTCAAGCGCCCGGTGGTGGAGCGGGAGTACGCCGACGTCATCGAGTCGATGTACGAGGGCGCCCGGGAGGCCTGACCGGCCCGGGGCCGCCCGGCTCGGGCGGGGCAGGGCGGCCGATGCCGGACAATGGAGCCATGCCCTCCACCCTCCCCGACGGCGAACCCGTGCCGTCCGACGGCGCCCTGCCCGACCACGCCCTCGCCGGGGTGGGCGAGCGGCCCTTCGGCTTCTACGTCCATGTGCCCTACTGCGCCACCCGCTGCGGCTACTGCGACTTCAACACCTACACCGCCACCGAGCTGCGCGCCGCGGGCACGGTCGCCTCGCAGGAGACGTACGCGGCCAACCTGGTCGCGGAGGTCCGGCTCGCCCGCAAGGTGCTCGGCGCCGCCGAGGTGCCCGTCTCCACCGTCTTCGTCGGCGGCGGCACCCCCACCCTGCTGCCCGCCGCCGACCTGGTGGCGATGGTCACCGCGATCTGCGAGGAGTTCGGGCTGGCCGAGGGCGCCGAGGTCAGCACCGAGGCCAACCCGGAGTCGGTCGGCCCGGCCTACCTGGCCGAACTGCGGGCGGGCGGCTTCAACCGGATCTCCTTCGGCATGCAGAGCGCCCGCCCCCATGTGCTGCGGCTGCTGGAGCGGCAGCACACCCCAGGCCGGCCCGAGGCATGCGTGGCCGAGGCCAGGGCGGCGGGCTTCGACCACGTCAACCTGGACCTGATCTACGGCACCCCCGGCGAGTCCGACGACGACTGGCGGGCCTCGCTGGACGCGGCCCTGTCGGCCGGGCCCGACCACATCTCCGCGTACTCGCTGATCGTCGAGGAGGGCACCCGGTTCGCCGCCCGGGTCCGCCGGGGCGAGATCCCGATGACCGACGACGACGTACACGCCGACCGCTACCTGATCGCCGAGGAGCGGCTCACCGCGGCCGGCTTCCACTGGTACGAGGTCTCCAACTGGGCCGCCTCCGAGGCCGGCCGCTGCCGCCACAACGAGCTGTACTGGACCGGCGCCGACTGGTGGGGCGCGGGCCCCGGCGCGCACAGCCACGTCGGCGGCGTGCGCTGGTGGAACGCCAAGCACCCCGCCGCGTACGCCCACGCGCTGGCCGAGGGCCGCTCACCCGGCCAGGGCCGCGAACTGCTCTCCACCGAGGACCGCCGCGTCGAGCGCATCCTGCTGGAACTGCGCCTGGCCGACGGCTGCCCGCTCGACCTGCTCGCCCCGGCCGGCCGCCGCGCCGCCGACCGGGCCCTCGCCGACGGCCTGCTGCGCCCCGAGCCGTACGCGGCGGGCCGCGCCGCCCTCACCCTGCCCGGTCGGCTGCTGGCCGACGCCCTGGTCCGCGACCTGGTCGACTGAGCGGCGCCGGTCAGCCCGGTTCGGTGACGAAGTCGATCAGCTGCTCGACCCGGCCGAGCAGCTCGGGCTCCAGATCCCGGTAGGAGTCGACCGAGGCCAGGATGCGGCGCCAGGCGGCGGGGGTGTCCACCGGCCAGCCGAGCCGGCGGCAGACGCCCTCCTTCCACTCCTCGCCGCGCGGCACCCGCGGCCAGCCGGGCACCCCGACGCTGGACGGCTTCACCGCCTGCCAGACGTCGATGTACGGATGGCCGACCACCAGGACGTCCCGGCCGGTGACCCGGGCCGCGATCCGCTGCTCCTTGGAACCGGGCACCAGGTGGTCCACCAGCACCCCGAGCCGCCGCCCCGGGCCGGGCGCGAAGGCGGCCACGATGGCGGGCAGGTCGTCCACGCCCGCCAGGTACTCCACCACCACGCCCTCGATCCGCAGGTCGTCGCCCCAGACCCGCTCCACCAGCTCGGCGTCGTGCCGGCCCTCCACATAGATCCGCGACTCCCGGGCCACCCGGGCCCGCGCACCGGGCACGGCGACCGACCCGGACGCGGTCAGGCCCGGCCGGCGGGCGGCCGCCGATGTCGGCGCGGCCGGCCGGACCAGGGTGACCACCCGGCCCTCCAGCAGGAAGCCGCGCGGCACCAGCGGGAAGACCCGGTGCTTGCCGAAGCGGTCCTCCAGGGTGACGGTGAACCCCTCGGCCGTCCGCTCGCAGCGCACCACCGCGCCGCAGAAGCCGGTCGCCGCCTCCTCCACCACCAGGTCCGGCTCCGCCGGGACCTCCGGGGCCGGCTGCTGCCGCTTCCACGGCGGGGTCAGATCGGGGCCGTACTCCCTGCTGCGCACAACGCAAGAGTGTAGGCGCGGCCGGTCACAGCCCGGGGGCGCCCCACACCGGGAACCAGCGGGTCAGGTCCTGCTCCACCCGCAGGTCGTCCCCGATCAGCGCCTTCATCTGAAGCTCCAGCGCGCTGTCTCGCTTCTCGCCGCCCCCGGCGGGGGCGAACGGATAGAAGGTGCCGCGCTTGTAGAGGTACACCAGCGCCAGCGAGCGCCCCTCGGCGTCCCGGAAGCCGACCAGCGAGCAGAGCAGCTGCGGGCCGAAGCCGTTGGCCTCCAGCTCGCTGTTGACCGCGTGCAGGTCGTTGACCAGGCCCGGCAGGTCGTCGGGGGAGTGCCGGGCCAGCAGCCAGGAGTAGCCGTACCCGTCCCGGCTGGCCTCCACCGGCGCGTCGCCCCGCTCGGTGTCCGCATCGAGCAGCGCCCGCACCTGCCGCTGCACCTCGGCGAAGGCGCCGCCCTCGACCGCGGCGAAGCAGACCGACCCCAGGCCGGTCGGCCGGAAGCCGCCCGCCGCCTCCAGGGTCACCGCCGCCGAGGGCAGCCCGAACAGCTGGTCGAGGTCCGGCCGGACCGGCTTGCGCCGGCCCAGCAGGACGTCCAGCAGGCCCACCTCAGCGGCCCAGCTCGGTGGAGATCCGGCCCAGCTGCGCCAGCCGCTGCTCCAGCGTCGGGTGGGTGGAGAGCAACTGGGAGGCGGTCTCCTTGGCGTTCAGCGCCGGGGCGAAGTAGAAGGCGTTGTACGGCTGCGACCGCCGCAGGTCCTCACTGGGGATGCGGGCGATCTGGCCGGTGACCTTGGTGAGCGCCGAGGCCAGCTCGGAGGGCCGACCGGTGAGCAGCGCCGCCGAGCGGTCGGCGGCCAGCTCGCGGTAGCGGGAGAGCAGCCGGGTCAGCAGGAAGCCGAGCGCCCACACCACCATGCTGGCCAGCGGGATCACGATCGCCGCGATGGCCATGTTGCTGTCCCGGCTGCCCCGGAAGCCGCCCCACAGGCCGATCCGGGCGATCGCCCCGGCCAGCACGGCGAGGAAGCCGGCGATGGTCATCACGGCCACATCGCGGTGCGCGACATGGGACAGCTCATGGGCGAGGACGCCCTCCAGCTCCTCCGGCTCCAGCCGCCGCAGCAGCCCGGTGGTCACGCAGACCACCGCCCGGTCCGGATTGCGCCCGGTGGCGAAGGCGTTGGGCATGTCGTTGACGGCGACCGCCACCCGGGGCTTGGGCATGTCGGCCAGGGCACAGAGCCGGTCGACGGTGCCGTGCAGCTGCGGGTACTGCTCGGGGCTGACCTGGCGGGCGCCCATGGCCCGCTCGGCGATCTTGTCGCTGAACCAGAACTGGGCGACGAACAGCCCGGCGGAAATCACCACCACGATGGGCCACGCCTTGCCCAGCAGGGCGATCAGCAGGCCGGTGAAGCCCACATAGACCAGCCCGATGAGGAACATCGTGGTCACCATCCGCCGGGTGAGCCCGCGATCGGGTGCGAAGCGGGTGCGGTGCCCGGACTCAGCCATGGCTCCTCCTCCACGTGTGCCGCCATGCGGCGGCCGGGCGGCTGCTCCTCCGCCCTCTGCCTTCGATGCTCCCACCCTCGCAGTCGAAGGGGCAGCACTCCCGGAGGTGATCCGCACCTTCGGCAGGTGTTCCGTACGGCTTCCCGCGACGGCCCGTTCCGAGCGCGGTGGCCGGGCCGTACACTGGCTGGGGCGGCTTTGGCACTCGCCCGCGCAGAGTGCCAGACCCCCGGGGGCGACGAGGCCCCAGGGGGACGGGAGCCGTCCCTCACGACAGGACAACGTGCGACGCCGGAGGTGCGTGCCATGCTCGACGAGCGAAAACTCGCGGTGTTGCGCGCCATCGTGCAGGACTACGTCGGGACCGAGGAGCCGGTCGGCTCCAAGGCCCTGGTGGAGCGGCACAACCTGGGCGTCTCCCCGGCCACCGTGCGCAACGACATGGCGACGCTGGAGGAGGACGGCTACATCCACCAGCCGCACACCAGCGCCGGCCGGGTGCCCACCGACAAGGGGTACCGGCTCTTCGTGGACCGGCTGGCCGAGGTCAAGCCGCTCTCCTCGCCCGAGCGGCGCGCCATCCGGCACTTCCTGGACAGCGCGGTCGACCTCGACGACGTGGTGACCCGCACCGTACGGCTGCTGGCGCAGCTCACCCGGCAGGTCGCCGTGGTGCAGTACCCCTCGCTCTCCCGGTCCACCGTGCGGCACGTGGAGCTGCTGGCGCTCGCCCCCACCAAGATCATGCTGGTGCTGATCACCAACACCGGCCGGGTCGAGCAGCGCATCGTGGACGCCCCGGCCCCGGTCGGCGAGACCGTGCTGGCCGACCTGCGGGCCCGGCTGAACGCCCAGGCCGGCGGGGTGCGCTTCCCGGACGTCCCGGCGCTGCTCCAGGACCTGCCCGAGGGCTTCGAGCCGGACGACCGGCCGGTGGTCGCGGCGGTCCTCTCCACGCTCTTCGAGACGCTGGTGGAGCGGACCGAGGAGCGGATCATGCTCGGCGGGACGGCCAACCTCACCCGGTTCGGCCATGACTTCCCGCTGACCATCCGCCCGGTGCTGGAGGCACTGGAGGAGCAGGTGGTGCTGCTGCGACTGCTGGGAGAGACGGCGGACGCCGGCATGACCGTCCGAATCGGTCACGAGAACGACTACGAGGGCCTTAATTCCACGTCGGTCGTCTCGGTGGGCTACGGTTCGGGCGACGAGTCCGTCGCGAAGCTGGGTGTCATCGGCCCGACGCGGATGGACTACCCGGGCACGATGGGAGCAGTACGCGCGGTGGCACGGTACGTCGGTCAGATCCTGGCTGAGTCTTAGTCGATAGGCGGAGCAAGCGGAGTCATTGGTGGCCACGGACTACTACGCGGTACTGGGCGTCCGACGGGACGCGGGGCAGGACGAGATCAAGAAGGCGTTCCGGCGCCTGGCTCGTGAACTGCACCCGGACGTCAACCCCGATCCCAAGACGCAGGAGCGTTTCAAGGAGATCAACGCCGCCTACGAGGTGCTCTCCGACCCGGGCAAGCGGCAGGTCTACGACCTGGGCGGCGACCCGCTGTCGCCCAACGGCGGCGGGGGCGGCGCGGGCGGCTTCGGCACCGGCGCGGGCTTCGGCTTCTCCGACATCATGGACGCCTTCTTCGGCGCCGCGGCCGGGTCGCGGGGGCCGCGGTCGCGCACCCGGCGCGGCCAGGACGCCATGATCCGGATCGAGATCACCCTGGAGGAGGCGGCGTTCGGCACGACCAAGGAGATCCAGGTCGACACCGCCGTCACCTGCACCACCTGCAGCGGTGAGGGCGCCGCCCCGGGCACCTCCGCGCAGACCTGCGACATGTGCCGCGGCCGTGGCGAGGTCTCCCAGGTCACCCGCTCCTTCCTCGGCCAGGTCATGACCTCCCGGCCCTGCCCGCAGTGCCAGGGCTTCGGCACCGTCGTCCCCACCCCCTGCCCCGAGTGCGCCGGCGACGGCCGGGTGCGCGCCCGCCGTACGCTCACCGTGAAGATCCCGGCGGGCGTGGACAACGGCACCCGCATCCAGCTGGCCGGCGAGGGCGAGGTCGGCCCCGGCGGCGGCCCGGCCGGCGACCTGTACGTGGAGATCGGCGAGGCCGCGCACCGGGTCTTCCAGCGGCGCGGCGACGACCTGCACTGCACGGTCACCATCCCGATGACCGCCGCCTCGCTCGGCACCAAGGTGCCGCTGGAGACGCTGGACGGGGTGGAGGACGTCGACATCCGGCCCGGCACCCAGTCCGGGCAGTCGATCCCGATGACCGGGCGCGGCATCACCCATCTGCGCGGCGGCGGCCGGGGCGACCTGATCGTGCACGTCGAGGTGCAGACGCCCACCAAGCTCGAACCCGAGCAGGAGGAGCTGATCCGCCGGCTGGCCAAGCTGCGCGGCGAGGAGCGCCCCTCGGGCACCTTCGCCCCCGGCCAGCAGGGGCTGTTCTCCCGGCTGAAGGACGCGTTCAACGGGCGCTGAGCCGTCGTCGCCCGGCCGCCGCCCGGCGGCCGGGCACCCGCGCCGCCGCCGCAGCACAGCAGTGAGGAACCGGTCATGACCGCCCCCGTCTTCGTCGTCGACGACGACCGACTCCAGGGCACCGGCCAGGGCGACCTGGTCCGCCTCGACGGCGCCGAGGGGCGGCACGCCGCCGCCGTGAAGCGGCTCGCGGTCGGTGAGGCCGTGGTGCTCACCGACGGGCGCGGCACCGGCGCGTACGGGACCGTGGCGCAGCTGCACGGCAAGGACGCCCTGGACGTGGCGGTGGCCGAGCTGCGCCGCGAACCGGAGGCCCGGCCGAGGATCACCGTGGTCCAGGCGCTGCCCAAGGGCGACCGGGGCGAGCTGGCCGTGGAGACCATGACCGAGGTCGGGGTGGACGCGGTGGTGCCCTGGGCCGCCTCCCGCTGCATCACCCAGTGGAAGGGCGAGCGCGGCCAGAAGGCGCTGGCCAAGTGGCGGGCCACCGCCCGCGAGGCCGGCAAGCAGTCCCGGCGGCTGCGCTTCCCCGAGGTGCACGACCTGATGACGACCCGTCAGGTGGCCGCGCTGCTGGCGGACGCCGCGCTGCCCGCCGTGCTGCACGAGGAGGGCGCCGCGCCGCTGGCGGCGGCCCCGCTGCCGGACGGCGGCCCGATCGTGCTGGTCGTCGGCCCGGAGGGCGGGGTCTCCCCGGAGGAGCTGGCCGCCTTCGCGGCGGTCGGCGCCGGACCGTACCGGCTGGGCGCCTCGGTGCTGCGCACCTCCACCGCCGGGGTCGCGGCGGCGGCGCTGCTGCTGGGCCGCACCGGCCGCTGGGGCTGAGCAGGGGCCGATCCGGCCGCCACCGGCCCAAACCTGGGACGGCGGAGTTCGCTGACCGGGAAAACCATCGCCGCTGTCCGACCACCTGGTTAGGGTGGCGCCCGTGACCCAAGTTGAACCCGGCACCACCGCGAGCCCTAACGGCGCCTACCTCCGCTTCCCGCACATCCACGGCGACCTGGTCACCTTCGTCGCCGAGGACGACGTCTGGATCGCCCCGCTGGACGGCGGCAGAGCCTGGCGGATCAGCGCGGACCGGGCCCCGGCCTCCCATCCGCGCTTCTCGCCCGACGGCAGCCGGGTCGCCTGGACCTCGACCCGCGACGGCGCCCCCGAGGTCCACACCGCCCCGGTCGACGGCGGCCCCGCCCAGCGGCTGACCCACTGGGGCAGCGGCCGGACCGCCGTGCGCGGCTGGACGCCCGCAGGCGAGCCGATCGCCATCACCACGGCGGGCCAGGCCACCCTCCGCCGCAGCTGGGCCTTTGCCGTCCCGCTGGACGGCGGCGAGCCGCGCCGGCTGCCGTACGGCCCGATCGCCGGGCTGGCCTTCGAGCCCGCCGAGGACGGCCGGGTGCTGCTGCTCTCCGCCGGGCCGGTCGGCCCGGGGAAGGAGCCCGCCCACTGGAAGCGCTACCGGGGCGGCACGGCGGGCAAGCTGTGGATCGGCCGCACCGGCGGTACGTTCGAGCGCGTCCACCAGGAGCTGGACGGCCAGCTCGACTCCCCGATGTGGGTCGGTGACCGGATAGCCTTCCTCTCCGACCACGACGGTGTCGCCCGGCTGTACTCCAGCCTCCCCGACGGCAGCGACCTGCGGCAGCACAGCAGCGGCGAGTTCTACGCCCGCAACGCCAGCACCGACGGCACCCGGGTGGTCTGGCACGAGGCCGGTGAGCTGTGGCTGCTGGACGACCTGGCCGGCGGCGAGCCGCGCCGCCTGGAGACCGTCCTCGGCGGCCCCCGCACCGGCCGGCAGCCCTTCCCGGTGGCCGCCGGGCGCCACCTGGGCGTGCCCGCCCCCGACCGTACGGGCCGGGCCAGCGCCGTCACCGTGCGCGGCACCGTGCACTGGCTCACCCACCGGGACGGCCCCGCCCGCGCGCTGGCCGCCGAGCCCGGCGTCCGGGCGCGGCTGGCCGAGGTCGTCCCCGGCGAGTCCGGCCAGAGCGTGGTCTGGGTCACCGACGCGGACGGCGACGACGCCCTGGAGTTCGCCCCCGCCACCGGGGCCGTGGGCGGCACCCCGCGCCGGGTCGCGGCCGGCCGGCTGGGCCGGGTGCTGGAGCTGGTCGCCGCCCCGGACGGCCGTCGGGTCGCGGTGGCCTCCCACGACGGCCGGGTGCTGCTGGTCGAGGTGGAGACCGGCGAGGTACGGGAGGTCACCCGCAGCGAGGACGGCGACGTCTCCGACCTGGCCTTCTCGCCCGACTCCGGCTGGCTGGCCTGGTCCCACCCCGGCCCCTGGCCGCTGCGGCACCTCAAGCTGGCCAACACCACCGACCTCTCGGTGGTCGACGCCACCCCGCTGCGCTTCAACGACAGCTCTCCCGCCTTCACCGCCGACGGCAAGCACCTGGCCTTCCTGTCGGTCCGCAACTTCGACCCGGTCTACGACGCCCATGTCTTCGACCTGTCCTTCCCGACCGGCTGCCGGCCGTACCTGATCACGCTGGCCGCCGACACCCCCTCGCCGTTCGGCCCGCAGCGGCACGGCCGGTCCTTCGGCGGCGGGGACGGCGAAGGCAAGCCCGGCGGCAAGGACGCGGCCAAGCCGGACGCCGACGAGGACACCGCGAAGGCGCCCACCACCCGGGTCGACATCCCGGGACTGGCCGACCGGATCGTGCCCTTCCCGGTCGCGGGCGGCCGGTTCGGCACCCTGCGGGCGGCCAAGGACGGCGTGCTGTGGACCAGGCTGCCGGTCGTCGGCGTGCTCGGCGACGACCTGGCCTCCCCGGACGACGACGAGCCCCGCCCGGTCCTGGAGCGCTACGACCTGAAGAACCTCAGCGACCAGGAGCTGGTCGACGGGCTGGACGGCTTCGCCGTCTCCGGCGACGGCAGCCGGATCACGGTGCTCGACCACGGGCGGCTGCGGGTGCTGCCCGCCGACCGCAAGGCCTCCGGCGGCGACTCGGGTGACGAGCTCACCGTCGACCTCGCCCGGCTGCGGCTCACCGTCGACCCGGGCGCCGAGTGGCGGCAGATGTACGACGAGAACGGCCGCCTGATGCGCGACAACTTCTGGCGCGCCGACATGAACGGCGTCGACTGGGACGGCGTGCTGGCCCGCTACCGCCCGCTGGTGGAGCGGCTGGGCAGCCATGACGACCTGGTCGACCTGCTGTGGGAGGTGCACGGCGAGCTGGGCACCTCGCACGCCTATGTCTCCCCGCCCGGTCGCGGCACCGAGGAGGCCCGCAGGCAGGGCCTGCTCGGCGCCGACCTGGTCCGGGACGGCGACGCCTGGCGGATCGCCCGGGTGCTGCCCGGCGAGTCCTCCGACCCGCGCGCCCGCTCCCCGCTGGCCGCACCCGGCGTCGCGGTGCGGCCCGGCGACGCGCTGACCGCCGTCGACGGCCGCCCGGTGGACCCGGTGACCGGCCCGATGCCGCTGCTGGCCGGCACCGCCGGCCGCCCGGTGGAGCTGACCGTGGCCCCGGCGGGCGGCGGCGAGCCCCGGCACGTGGTGGTGGTGCCGCTGGCCGACGAGAAGCCGCTGCGCTACCACGACTGGGTGGCCGGGCGCCGGGCGGCGGTCCGCGAGCTGTCCGGCGGCCGGCTGGGCTATCTGCACGTACCGGACATGGTCGGCGCCGGCTGGGCGCAGCTCCACCGCGACCTGCGGGTGGAGATGGCCCAGGAGGGCGTGGTGGTCGACCTGCGGGAGAACCGCGGCGGCCACACCTCCCAGCTGGTGGTGGAGAAGCTCAACCGCCGGGTGATCAGCTGGGGCCTGACCCGCGACGTCCGCACCGCCGAGCCGTACCCGTCGGACGCCCCGCGCGGCCCGGTGGTGGCACTGGCCAACGAGTTCTCCGGCTCGGACGGCGACATCGTCAACGCCGCGATCCAGGCGCTGGGCATCGGCCCGGTGGTCGGCGTCCGCACCTGGGGCGGGGTGATCGGCATCGACGGCCGCTACTCCCTGGTGGACGGCACCGGCGTCACCCAGCCCAAGTACTCGTCCTGGTTCGAGAACTACGGCTGGGGCCTGGAGAACCACGGCGTCGACCCGGACGTCGAGGTCGTCATGGCGCCGCACCACTGGGCCGCCGACCAGGACCCGCAGTTGGAGGAGGGGGTGCGCCTCGCCCTGGCGGCGCTCGCCGAGCACCCGGCCAAGCAGCCGCCCGCCCTGCCGGAGCTGTAGCGGCCGCGGCCGGTGCGGTGCGCCCGACCGGCGGCGCACCGCACCGGCCGCCCTGGCGGCGGCCGGTCGCGCGGTAGTGTCCTGCCTGCGGTCCCGGCCTCGCCCGCTCCGGCCGCAGGGCACCGGGAGAGGCCGCCCCCGGACCTCCGTGTCCGGACCAACCCCTCTCTACCGGACCAACCCCCCTCTGCCGGACCAACCCCCCTCTGAAGGAGAAGCCGATGTCGGACGGGAACGCCGTGCCGGACTGCCTGTTCTGCAAGATCGTGGCGCGGGAGATCCCCGCCGAGGTGGTCCGCGAGACCGAGACCACCCTGGCGTTCCGCGACATCCACCCGCAGGCGCCCACCCATGTGCTGGTGATCCCCAAGGCCCACTACCCGAACGCGGCGGCACTGGCCGTCGCGGACCCGGCCGCGGCCGGCGCGGTGCTGGCCGAGGCGGGCGAGGTGGCGGCACAGGAGAAGATCGCGGACGCCGGCTACCGGCTGATCTTCAACACCGGGGAGGGCGCCGGGCAGGCCGTCTTCCACGTCCATGTGCATGTGCTCGGCGGCGAGGGCAGCCTGACCAACCGCCTGGTCTGAGCGGAGGCCCGCCACCGTGTCCCACCGCGAACTGGTCGTGCTCGGCACCGCCAGCCAGGTACCCACCCGGCACCGCAACCACAACGGCTACCTGCTGCGCTGGGACGGCGAGGGCCTGCTCTTCGACCCGGGGGAGGGCACCCAGCGGCAGATGCTGCACGCCGGGGTGTCCGCCACCGCCGTCACCCGGATCTGCGTCACCCACTTCCACGGCGACCACTGCCTGGGCCTGGCGGGCGTGGTGCAGCGGCTCAACCTGGACCGGGTGCCGCACCCGGTGGACTGCTACTTCCCCGCCTCCGGGTCGCACTTCTTCGACCGGCTGCGGCACGCCAGCGCCTTCCACGAGACGGTGGAGCTGCGGCCCCGGCCGATCGCGGAGCCGGGACCGCTGGCGGCGCCGGGCAGCCCGTTCACCCTGGAGGCCGCCCGGCTGTCGCACCCGGTGGAGTCGTTCGGCTACCGGCTGGTGGAGCCGGACGGGCGGCGGATGCTGCCCGAGCGGCTGGCGGCACTGGGCATCGCCGGGCCGGACGTGGGCCGGTTGCAGCGCGAGGGCCGGCTGACCCTGCCGGACGGACGCACGGTGGGCCTGCCGGAGGTCAGCGAGGCCCGGCCGGGGCAGCGGTTCGCCTTTGTGATGGACACCCGGCGCTGCGAGGGGGTGGCGGCGCTCGCCGACGGGGCGGACCTGCTGGTGATCGAGGCGACCTTCCTGACGGCCGACGCGGCGCTCGCGGAGGAGTACGGGCACCTCACGGCGGCACAGGCGGCCCGCGCCGCCGCCGAGGCCGGCGTGCGGACCCTGGTCCTCACCCACTTCTCCCAGCGCTACCCCGACCTGGACGCCCACCTCACCGAGGCCCGCGCCCACTTCGACGGCGAGATCGTCCTCGCCACCGACCTCGCCCACATCCCAGCCCCGCCCCGGTCTTGAGGCTCGGCTCGCCTCCGGGCGCCCTGTTGCCGATGCCGACACTCCTCCCTCCGGCACTCGCTCCTTCGTCGCTCGCTTGTCGCTCGTCGCTTTCGGCATCGGCGGCGCCCTTCGGCTCGCTCGCCCTGGGCCGTCCACACCGGCGGCTCCCAAAAATAGTGAAGCCTGCTGTCGGCGGTGCGGCGTACGCTTGTGGTGCTCGGCCGCACGCGGCGACCCGGATCTACGGATGGGATGAGGCAGGCCCCAGCGCCGACCCATGACTGCGACACCAGACAGCGGCACCTCGCACGCCCGCACCCCCGCCCAGCAGCGTCAGAACGGCCGGCGCCCCTCCGGCGACGGCGCGGCGGCCCATGGGGACGACGTGGCCCGAGCCCGCATCGTGATTCCCGAGAAGCACCCCATGGTGACGGTCCTGGGCTCCACGGACTCCCTGCTGAGGGTCATCGAGAGCGCTTTCCCGGGTGCCGACATCCACGTACGCGGCAACGAGGTGACCGCCGCCGGCGACCCCGCCGAGATAGCCCTCGTCCAGCGTCTGTTCACCGAGATGATGCTGGTGCTGCGCACCGGCCAGCCCCTGACGGAGGACTCAGTGGAGCGCTCCATCGCCATGCTCAAGAGCGCCGCCGCCGACCCCTCCCACCCGGAGGCGTCGGACAACCCCTCCCAGGTGCTCACCGCCAACATCCTGTCCAACCGCGGCCGCACCATCCGCCCCAAGACGCTCAACCAGAAGCGCTATGTCGACGCCATCGACAAGCACACGATCGTCTTCGGCATCGGCCCGGCGGGCACCGGCAAGACCTACCTGGCGATGGCCAAGGCCGTGCAGGCCCTCCAGGCCAAGGAGGTCAACCGGATCATCCTCACCCGTCCGGCGGTGGAGGCCGGCGAGCGGCTGGGCTTCCTGCCCGGCACGCTCTACGAGAAGATCGACCCCTATCTGCGCCCGCTGTACGACGCGCTGCACGACATGATGGACCCCGACTCCATCCCGCGCCTGATGGCCGCCGGGACGATCGAGGTCGCCCCGCTGGCGTACATGCGCGGCCGTACCCTGAACGACGCCTTCATCCTGTTGGACGAGGCCCAGAACACCAATCCCGAGCAGATGAAGATGTTCCTCACCCGGCTCGGCTTCAACTCCAAGATCGTCATCACCGGTGACGTCACCCAGATCGACCTTCCCGGCGGTACGAAGAGCGGCCTCAAGGTCGTCCAGGAGATCCTGGACGGCGTGCCGGACGTGCACTTCTCCCAGCTGACCAGCACCGACGTCGTCCGCCACAAGCTGGTGAGCCGGATCGTCGACGCCTATGCCCGCTGGGACGCCGAGAACGACGACGACGGGGCCGACCGGCCCGGCCGTCGCTCCCGCGCCCCCCGCCAGCCCCGCCGCACCGACAGCTGAGAGCCGAGGCTGCACCGAAGGCCGAGGCTGCCCCGAACGCCGAGGCTGCACCGATGACCGAGGCTGCGCCGCACACCGAGGCTGCGCTGAACACAGAGATTGGCCCGACCATGTCGATCGACATCAACAACGAGTCCGGCTGGGAGGTCGACGAGCAGTCCGTGCTCGACGTCGCCCGCCATGCCCTGGACCGGATGCGCATCCATCCGCTCTCCGAGCTCTCGGTGATCCTGGTGGACGCCGAGGCGATGGAGCAGCTGCACATCCAGTGGATGGACGAGCCCGGCCCCACCGATGTGATGTCCTTCCCGATGGACGAGCTGCGCCCCGGCAAGGAGGGCGAGGACCTGCCGCAGGGCCTGCTCGGCGACATCGTGCTCTGCCCCGAGGTCGCCCTGAAGCAGGGCAAGGCGGCCGGCCACTCGATGGACGAGGAACTGCACCTGCTCACCGTCCACGGTGTGCTGCACGTCCTCGGCTACGACCACGAGGACCCCGACGAGGAGCAGGAGATGTTCGGGCTGCAGAAGCGCATCCTGGACGATTGGCGCGCCGCCCGTGGCCTGGAGGGCCCCTCCCCGGCCCCCACCACCCGCTGAGCCGGGCGGGGCTGACACACGCACATGGGCGGCAACAGTACGTCGTTCCTGATCGGCGCGGTGCTGCTGGTCATCGTCGGATGGCTGGCGGCCTGCGCCGAGGCGGGCATCTCCCGGGTGTCCCGGTTCCGGGCCGAGGAGGCCGTCCGGGCCGGGCGGCGCGGCTCCGACCGGCTGCTCGCCATGGCCACCGACCCCATCCGCTACCTCAATCTGGCCACCCTGATCCGGGTCGGCTCCGAGATGGCCGCCTCGGTGCTGGTCACCGTGGTCTGCGTCCGGGGCTTCGCCCAGACCTGGGTGGCGGTGCTGGTCGCCATCGGGGTGATGGTGCTGGTCTCCTTTGTGATGGTCGGCGTCTCAC
Organism: Streptomyces sp. NPDC092296; assembly: GCF_044755465.1. Classification (NCBI taxonomy): domain Bacteria; kingdom Bacillati; phylum Actinomycetota; class Actinomycetes; order Kitasatosporales; family Streptomycetaceae; genus Streptomyces; species Streptomyces sp. NPDC092296. The sequence continues at coordinate 27,936 of NZ_JBIVRB010000005.1, forward strand.
CGCGCACCATCGGCCGGCAGCACCCGCTGAACGTCGCCACCGCCGCCTCGGTGGTGCTGCTGCCGCTGGCCCGGGTGCTCGGCCCGATCCCCAAGCTGCTGATCCTGCTCGGCAACGCCCTCACCCCGGGCAAGGGGTTCCGCGAGGGCCCGTTCGCCTCCGAGGCCGAACTGCGCGCCCTGGTCGACCTGGCGGAGAAGGACTCGCTGATCGAGGACGAGGAGCGCCGGATGGTGCACTCGGTCTTCGAGCTGGGCGACACCATCGTGCGGGAGGTGATGGTCCCGCGTACCGACCTGGTGCTGATCGAGCGGCACAAGACGGTACGTCAGACCCTCACCCTGGCGCTGCGCAGCGGCTTCTCCCGCATCCCGGTGGTCGGTGACAACGAGGACGACGTCGTCGGCATCGTCTACCTCAAGGACCTGGTGCGCCGCACCCACGTCAACCGCGACGCGGAGTCCGAGCCGGTCTCCTCGGTGATGCGCCCGGCGGTCTTCGTCCCGGACAGCAAGCCGGCCGGCGACCTGCTGCGCGAGATGCAGCAGATGCGCTCGCACGTGGCGATCGTGATCGACGAGTACGGCGGCACGGCGGGCCTGGTCACCATCGAGGACGTCCTGGAGGAGATCGTCGGGGAGATCACCGACGAGTACGACCGGGAGGCCCCGCCGGTGGAGGAGCTGGGCGACGGCAGCTACCGGGTCACCGCGCGGCTGCCGGTGGAGGACCTCGGGGAGCTGTACGGCGTGGAGCTGGTCGACGAGGACGTGGAGACCGTCGGCGGGCTGCTCGCCAAGCACCTGGGCCGGGTGCCGATCCCCGGCGCCTCCTGTGAGGTGCCGCTGCCGGAGGACGACGCGCGGCCGGTCACCGCGCTGCGGCTCACCGCGGAGTCCTCCGCCGGGCGCCGCAACCGGATCGGCACCGTGCTCACCGAGCCGGTCCACCGCCCGGCCGCCGACGCGGGCCGCGGCGAGCAGGACCACGCCGACACCACGGGCTGACGGCCGCCCCGGCCCCGGGCGCCCTGTGTCGGGAAGCCGGGTGGGGCGGGCCCGGTCAGCCGATCACGTCGGACCCGCCGCCCCAGGACAGGTGGCAGGTGCCATCCGGGGTGACGCGGGCGAGGGCGAACAGCGCGGCGAGCGCAGGCGGGTAGTCGGCGCTTGCTGCTGTACGTCCTGACGATGGAGAACCGCTCCTTCCGCTTCTACGCGGAGTCCGCGCAGCGGGGCCGGCTGGAACGGGAAACCACTTCCGTAGTTCCCCTGTTGACCGCCCACCATCAGTTACAGGGCCCAGGGCCGGACCGCTCGGGTTTTTGGAGTCGCGGACGGGAACCTTTCCCGCCGGCTCGTTCGCCTCCTTTGTGGCGGGCGTCAAGGCAGGCGAGTTCGGCACCGTCTGACTCCGCGACGGCGAAGCGCATCGCTCAGCGCCGCCTGGCCCACTCAAAGGATTTTGGAGGATCCGCTGTATGAGCGATATCGGGTTTTCGTTGCGGCCGGCCGTGAGCGGCGACGCTGGCTTCCTTGCGGACATGGTCGTGGCCGCAGTGGACTGGGACCCCGCCGTGTCGCACGCCACCCCGGAGAAGGTGCTGGCAGACCGCCGGAACGCACACTACGTCGAGGGCTGGCCCCTGGCGGACGATCTCGGAGTCGTCGCGGTCGACGCCGAGGGGGAGCCGGCGCCTCCTTCGGGGCGGGCGCCCGCTCGTCGGATGATCAGTATGCTCAGCGGCATGAGTGACGCCGTGGCCGAGCTGGACCCCGAAGACAAGAAGATCATCACCCTGGCCCGCTCCGCGCGGGCCCGCAATGGCGTCCCGGAGGGTGCGGCCGTCCGGGACGAGACCGGCCGTACCTATGTCGCCGGTACCGTCGCCCTGGAGTCGCTGCGGCTCAGCGCGTTGCAGACGGCCGTCGCGATGGCGGTGGCCGGCGGCGCCAAGGGGCTGGAGGCCGCCGCCGTGGTCACCGCGGCCGGGGCCCCGGCCGCGGCCGATGTGGCGGCCGTGCGCGATCTCGGCGGGCCGGGTACGCCGGTGCTGCTGGCGGGGCCGGACGGGGTGCTGCGATCCACGGCACTCGCCTGATGGTGCCCGGTGCCCGGTTCCGTCGGTGGACCGGGCGCGAAGTGGTCCAGACGGTGATCGCCGTCTATGCGCTCCTGCGGATGGTGGCATCGAGCCACCGGTTGTGGACCCGGGGCGTCCACAACCGGTGGGACGTGCTGGTCGCGGTCGGGCTGTCGGTCGGCTTCGCGGCCATGCTGCTGGTGGCCGGCCGGGATGCCCGGGGGTGGCTGCGCCGCCGCCGTGAGCGGCGGAGTCCCGGGTCTGTCCCCGAGTCCTCCTGAACAGCCCTGACCCGGGGCCACTGCCAGGCCGATTATAATCTCGGCGGAGCAGCGGGCGGGCGCGGAGGAGGGACGGCATGCTGGGGGGCTGCGCGTTCTTCGCCGCCGTGCTGGTGGTGATCTGGGGGATGGGCCTCTGGTACGAGTCCGGCTCGCCCTACTGGCTCGGCGTCTCGATCGGCGTCGCCGTGCTCGCGCTGGCCGGCGCCATCCACTCCCTGATCGGCGGCGGCGGGAAGAAGTGACCCCACCGGGCCGGCGGTCCAGGCCGAGGGCGCAGGTCGGCGGCACTGCGGTCGGGGACACCTCCGGGGTCAGGGACAATGGACCCCATGAGCCTCACTCCCCCTTCCGGCGGCGCCCCCTTCCGCGCCGGCTTCGCCTGCTTCGTCGGGCGGCCGAACGCGGGCAAGTCGACCCTGACCAACGCCCTGGTGGGGACGAAGGTCGCCATCACCTCCAACCGTCCGCAGACCACCCGGCACACCGTGCGCGGCATCGTGCACCGCCCGGAGGCCCAGCTGGTGCTGGTGGACACCCCCGGCCTGCACAAGCCGCGCACCCTGCTCGGTGAGCGGCTCAACGACGTGGTCCGGGCCACCTGGGCCGAGGTCGACGTCATCGGCTTCTGCCTGCCCGCCGACCAGAAGCTCGGCCCCGGCGACCGCTACATCGCCAAGGAGCTGTCCGAGGTCAAGCGCACCCCCAAGGTCGCCATCGTCACCAAGACCGACCTGGTGGACTCCCAGCGGCTGGCCGAGCAGCTGATCGCCATCGACCAGCTGGGCAAGGAGCTGGGCATCGAGTGGGCGGAGATCGTCCCGGTGTCCGCCGTCGGCGACAAGCAGGTGGGCCTGCTGGCCGACCTGCTGGTCCCGCTGCTGCCCGAGAGCCCCCCGCTCTACCCGGACGGCGACCTCACCGACGAGCCCGAGCAGGTCATGGTCGCGGAGCTGATCCGCGAGGCCGCGCTGGAGGGCGTCCGCGACGAGCTGCCGCACTCGCTGGCCGTGGTGGTCGAGGAGATGCTGCCCCGCGAGGACCGCCCCGCCGACCGGCCGCTGCTCGACATCCACGCCTACCTCTACATCGAGCGGCAGAGCCAGAAGGCGATCGTCATCGGCGCCAAGGGTGCCCGCCTCAAGCACGTGGGCACCACCGCCCGCAAGCACATCGAGGCGCTGCTCGGCACACCGGTCTTCCTCGACCTGCACGTCAAGGTCGCCAAGGACTGGCAGCGCGACCCCAAGCAGCTGCGCAAGCTGGGCTTCTGACGGCCGCTCGGCCGGTCAGGCGCCCTCGCGCAGCACCAGCGCGACCAGCTCCCGCTGCGACTCGGTGAGCCGTGGATCGGCGCAGTGCACCGTGCGGTTGTCCACCGTGATCTCGTAGTGGAAGCCGTCGGGCACGCCGAAGCCCGGCGTCCGCAGGCCGGAGGCCATCGCCTCCCGGGCCAGGGCGTGGACGTGCGGCGCGTCGGTCCGCGCCGAGGTGTCCAGCTCGGCGCGGCGTGTGAGTCCGACGAGGCCGCCGGTGCGGGTCACCCGGATACGCATGGTCGCCAGTGTGCTACGTAACGGCGCCGTCTGGCGAGTGGATACCGCCGGGGCGGTCCGCAGCGGGGTCCGCCGGGCGCGGACCCCGCCCGGCGGCGGTCAGCCGGTGACACCGACCTGGGTCCAGCCCTTGGCCACCGCGTCCGCCTCCTTCCCGTCCCCGAAGCGGCTGCGGGCGGCGGCCAGGGTCGCCGCCGCGAAGGCGGCGAAGTCCGCGTTCGGCCGCAGGGTGCCGGAGGTGAGGGCGTCGTACCAGATCCGGCCGGCCTTCTCCCAGGCGTGGCCGCCCAGCGCGGTCGCCGTCAGGTAGAAGGCGTGGTTGGGGATGCCGGAGTTGATGTGCACCCCGCCGTTGTCCCGGCTGGTGCGCAGATAGCCGTCCATGGTGGCCGGCTGCGGGTCCTTGCCGAGTACGTCGTCGTCGTACGCCGTGCCGGGCTCGCGCAGCGAGCGCAGCGCCACCCCGTGCACCCCGGAGGCCAGCAGCCCGGCGCCGATCAGCCAGTCGGCCTGGTCGGCGGTCTGCTGGAGGGCGTACTGCTTGACCAGCGAACCGAACACGTCGGAGACCGACTCGTTGAGGGCGCCGGACTGGCCCTGGTAGTCCAGGTTGGCGGTGTGCTGGGTGACGCCGTGGGTGAGTTCGTGCCCGATGACGTCGACGGAGACGGTGAAGTCGTTGAAGACCTGGCCGTCGCCGTCGCCGAAGACCATCCGCTGGCCGTTCCAGAAGGCGTTGTCGTAGTCGCGGCCGTAGTGCACGCTGGCGTCCAGCGGCAGCCCGGCGTCGTCGATCGAGCGGCGGCCGTACGCCTCGCGGTAGAAGGTGAAGGTGGCGCCCAGCGCGTCGTACGCGCGGTTGACCGAACCGTCCGCCACCGCCGCGCCGCCCTCGCGCCGGACCACGACGCCGGGGAGGGTCTCGGTGTGGTGGGCGTCGGAGACCGTGCGCCGGGGGTGGTCGCCGCCGGACGGGTCGGGTGCCACCGCGCGCGGCGGCAGCAGCCGGTTCTCCCGGTGGCCGCTGTCCAGGGCCAGCGCGCGCCGGGCGGCGTCGCGCACGGCGGCGTCGGCGGCCTCGGCCAGCCGGTCCAGGACGTGCGGTGGCACGATGGTGCAGAAGCAGGCGGTGCTGCCGGGCTCGGTGCTGCGAGGTGTGGAGTCCATGCACCGAGCGTGTCCGCCCTCTGGTCCCTTGCCACCTCATGGGGTACGGATTCCCCCGCGCCGGTGACGAGGGAACGTTTCGGCGCGTGTCGGAGGTGTACCGGATCACGTCCCCTGCACCGGATCACGTCCCTGCGCCCGATCACGTCCCTGCGCCCGATCACGTCTCAAGGGGCGGAAACCCCTGCGGGCACCGGAGCACTGGGTTACGCTGGTTCGCATCATGCGTTACGGGCTGCTTCTTCTTAGCTGCCGCGGCGAGGGCCTGTAGATCACAGAGGCCGGCTCCCTCGCCGCGGGGACTGGTGCTGTGCGCGTACTGCCGCAGTAGTCGGCCGTCGGGTGTCCCCAACCCCGACCAGCCACCGCCCTGAGGAGCAGAGAACCCCCATGACCGACTCCGTCGCCCGCCCCTTCGTCGAGCGCCCCACGCCGATCACCGCCGCCTCGGTACGGCAGCAGCCGTCCCCGATGCCGTACCACCGCTACTCCCCGTTCGAGACCGTCGACCTGCCGGACCGCAGCTGGCCGGGCAAGGTCATCACGCAGGCGCCGCGCTGGCTCTCCACCGACCTGCGGGACGGCAACCAGGCGCTGATCGACCCGATGTCCCCGGCGCGCAAGCGCAAGATGTTCGACCTGCTGGTCGGCATGGGCTACAAGGAGATCGAGGTCGGCTTCCCGGCCTCCGGCCAGACCGACTTCGACTTCGTCCGCTCGCTGATCGAGGAGGGGGCCGTCCCCGAGGACGTCACCATCTCGGTGCTGACCCAGGCCCGCGAGGCGCTGATCGAGCGCACCGTGGAGTCGCTGGTCGGCGCGCCCCGGGCGACCGTGCACCTGTACAGCGCCACCGCGCCGATGTTCCGCCGGGTGGTCTTCCGGGCCGGCCGGGAGGAGGTCAAGGCCATCGCGGTGGACGGCACCCGGCTGGTGATGGAGTACGCGGAGAAGATCCTGGGCGAGGACACCGTCTTCGGCTACGAGTACTCCCCGGAGATCTTCATCGACACCGAGCTGGACTACGCGCTGGAGGTCTGCGAGGCGGTGATGGACGTCTGGCAGCCCGGCGAGGGCCGCGAGATCATCCTCAACCTGCCCACCACCGTCGAGCGGTCCACCCCCAACATCTACGCCGACCGCATCGAGTGGATGTCGCGCAACCTGACCCGCCGCGAGTACATCTGCCTCTCCTCGCACCCGCACAACGACCGGGGCACCGGCGTGGCCTCCGCCGAGCTGGCGATCATGGCCGGCGCCGACCGGGTCGAGGGCTGCCTGTTCGGCCAGGGCGAGCGCACCGGCAACCTGGACCTGGTCAACGTCGGCCTGAACCTGTTCTCCCAGGGCGTCGACCCGCAGATCGACTTCTCCGACATCGACGAGATCCGCCGCACCGCCGAGTACTGCAACCAGATGCCGGTGCCCGAGCGCCACCCCTATGCCGGCGACCTGGTCTACACCTCCTTCTCCGGCTCCCACCAGGACGCCATCAAGAAGGGCCTCGAGGCGCTGGAGGTCGACGCGGCCGCCGCCGGCCACAGCGTGGACCAGCACCCGTGGGGCGTGCCCTACCTGCCGATCGACCCCAAGGACGTCGGCCGCTCCTACGAGGCGGTCATCCGGGTCAACAGCCAGTCCGGCAAGGGCGGCATCGCCTATGTGCTGAAGAACGACCACCGGATGGACCTGCCGCGCCGGATGCAGATCGAGTTCTCCCGGATCATCCAGGCCAAGACCGACGCCGAGGGCGGCGAGGTCACCCCGGACGCGATCTGGGCGATCTTCGAGGACGAGTACCTGCCCACCCCCGACGCGCCGTGGGGCCGGATCGCCCTGCGCAGCGCCCAGCAGCTGTCCACCAGCGACGGCCGCGACGCGCTGACCGTCGAGGCGGTCGTCGGCGGTGTCGAGACCACCCTGACCGGCTCCGGCAACGGCCCGGTGTCCGCCTTCGTCAACGCCCTGGCCGAGGCCGGCGTGGACGTACGGGTGCTGGACTACGCCGAGCACGCCATGAGCGAGGGCGGCGACGCCCAGGCCGCCGCGTACGTCGAGTGCGCCGTGGGCGGCCGGGTGCTGTGGGGCGTCGGCGTGGACGGCAACACCGTCCGTGCTTCGCTCAAGGCCGTGATCAGCGCCGTCAACCGGGCCGGCCGCGACTGACGGACCACCGCACATGGGCGCCGCCGGGCTCTGACCGGCGGCGCCCATGTGTCCTGCGCCACAGTTTTTCGCCACGACCATCGTCCGGGGTACTGACAGGACATCACTCGCGTGGCAGCATCGATCCTTACCGACACCGGGGTCGGTGGGACGGCCCTGACATGTGCTCGGTTGCGTGTACCTCGCCCGTGGGGTCGGGCAGGGCCGCCGGCAGTGACAGGGGAGTGCGCCTGTGACCCGACTGTGGGGAGTCCGTCCTTCGTGGCGGACGGAGGTGCTGGGCGAGTTCTTCTGCTCGGGTTGCGGCGGGGACCGCAACTACCGCAGGCAGCGGGGCCGCCGCTGGCTCCGGCTGCTCGGCGCGCCGGTGCTGCCGCTGGGCCCGGTCGGCACCAGCGTCCAGTGCACCGCCTGCCGCGCCCGCTACGGGGTCTCCGCGCTGGAGCGGCCCACCTGCACCCGGCTCTCCGGGATGCTGCGCGACGCGCAGTACACCATCGCGCTGGCCGTGCTCGCCGCCGGCGGCACCGGCAGCCGCCCGGCCCGCGAGGCCGCCTGCACGGTGATCCGCGAGGCGGGCTTCGAGGACTGCGGCGAGGCCCAGGTGCTGGCCTCGCTGGCGGCGCTCTCCGGCCTCGGCTCGGCCGGCCCGGCGCTGGGCGAGGAGAGCCCGCTGGACAGCGCGTACGGCGGGATCGGCAGCGGCCTGGCCATCGAGCTGCACGCCGCCCTGGAGCCGCTCGCCGCGCACCTGGCCCAGCAGGGCCTGGAGCGGCTGCTGCTCCAGGGCGCCTGGATCGCGCTGGCCGACGGCCCGTACCGACCCGCCGAGCGGGACGCCCTGGCCGCCGCCGGGCACTGCCTCCAGCTCAGCGGGGAGCACATCACCGAACTGCTGGAGGCCGCCGCCCGTACCCCGCACTCCTGACCGGCCCCGGCCGCCCCCGGTCACCCGGACGGGCCCGCGCCCCCCTCCCGGGCCTGCCCCGTCCCGCACCGGCGCGGGCGCCGCCCGTCAGGGCCGGCAGCCCCCGGTGCGGGACGCCGCGGCGCCGGGCGTGCGGGACAATGGGCGGATGCACCCAGTGCCCGCCTCCGCCGCCGCACCCGTCCGGGCCGCCGGATGAGCCTCTACCGCGACGACGGCATCGTGCTGCGCACCCAGAAGCTGGGCGAGGCCGACCGCATCATCACCCTGCTCACCCGCCAGCACGGCCGGGTGCGGGCGGTGGCCCGGGGCGTGCGCCGCACCAAGTCCAAGTTCGGCGCCCGGCTGGAGCCGTTCTCCCATGTGGACGTGCAGTTCTTCGCCCGGGGCAGCGAACTGCTCGGGCGCGGCCTGCCGCTCTGCACCCAGGTGGAGACCATCGCCCCGTACGGCGGTCCGATCGTCTCCGACTACGGCCGCTACACCGCCGGCACCGCGATGCTGGAGACGGCCGAGCGGTTCGCGGAGCACGAGGGCGAGCCGGCCGTCCAGCAGTACCTGCTGCTGGTCGGCGCGCTGCGCACCCTGGCCGCCGGCAGCCATGAGCCGCACCTGGTGCTGGACGCCTTCCTGCTGCGGTCGCTCGCCGTCAACGGCTACGGCGCGACCTTCGACGACTGCGCCAAGTGCGGCCTGGAGGGGCCCAATCGTTTCTTCTCGCTCCAGGCGGGCGGCGTGCTCTGCGGCGACTGCCGAGTGCCCGGCAGTGCCGTACCCTCCCCTGAGACACTGGAACTGCTCGGCGCGCTGCTCTCCGGTGACTGGGAGGCGGCGGACGCCTGCGAGCCGCGGTACTGCCGTGAGGGCAGCGGCCTGGTCGCCGCCTATCTGCAGTGGCACCTTGAGCGGGGTCTCCGCTCCTTGAGATATGTGGAGAAGTAGGCGATGGCAGCACGACGACTCTTCCGCGGCGACGGCAGCTGGGGCTCCCCCCGGTCCAGGACGGGGCGAGAGTACCTGCCGCCGAGCCCGCACCCCAGCGGTGCCCAGCCGCCGAAGATCCCCGGCGAGCTGGTGCCGGAGCACGTCGCCATCGTGATGGACGGCAACGGCCGCTGGGCCAAGGAGCGCGGTCTGCCGCGCACCGAGGGCCACAAGGTCGGTGAGGGCGTGGTGCTGGACGTCCTCAAGGGCTGCATCGAGCTGGGCGTACGCAATCTCTCGCTGTACGCCTTCTCCACCGAGAACTGGAAGCGCTCCCCCGAGGAGGTGCGCTTCCTGATGAACTTCAACCGGGACGTCATCCACCGCCGCCGCGACGAGATGGACGCCATGGGCGTGCGGGTGCGCTGGGCCGGGCGGATGCCCAAGCTGTGGAAGAGCGTGGTGCAGGAGCTCCAGGTCGCGGAGGAGCAGACCAAGGACAACGACCTGGTCACCCTGTACATGTGCGTCAACTACGGCGGCCGGGCCGAGATCGCGGACGCCGCCGCCGCCATCGCCGCCGATGCGGCGGCCGGGCTGCTCGACCCGGCGAAGGTCAATGAGAAGACCGTCGCCCGCTACCTCTACCACCGCGACATGCCGGACGTGGACCTCTTCCTGCGGCCCAGCGGGGAGCAGCGGACCTCCAACTTCCTGCTCTGGCAGTCCGCCTACGCCGAGTTCGTCTTCCAGGACGTGCTCTGGCCGGACTTCGACCGCCGCGACCTGTGGCGGGCCTGCGAGCAGTACGCGCGGCGCGACCGCCGCTTCGGCGGCGCCCAGCCCAACCTGACCGGGCCCGACCTGACCGGGCCCAACCTGACCGGGCCCGACCTCGCAGGGCCCGAGCAGGCGTCCGCGTCGGACGGCGAGCAGCTGCCCGAGCCGTCGCAGCACTGACGGCGCCCGCAACCAGCGCGAGGGGCCCGGGAGCACTGCTCCCGGGCCCCTGGGCCGTCAGCGGCCGGTGCTACCGCCCGGCGGCGCACTCGGTGCAGGTGCCGAAGATCTCCAGCGTGTGCGCGATGTCCACAAAGCCGTACTCGGCGGCCACCGCGTCCGCCCAGCGCTCCACGGCCGGACCCTCGACCTCCACCGTGCGGCCGCAGGAGCGGCAGACCAGGTGGTGGTGGTGCCCGCTGCTGCACCGCCGGTAGACGGCCTCGCCGTCGGCGGTGCGCAGCACATCCACCTCGCCCGCGTCGGCGAGCGACTGCAGGGTCCGGTAGACGGTGGTCAGGCCGACCGAGTCGCCCTTGTGCTTGAGGAGGTCATGGAGCTCCTGCGCGCTGCGGAAGTCCTGGATCTCGTCAAGGGCAGCGGACACGGCGGCGCGCTGCCGTGTCGACCGGGCACGCGGCGACGGGCTGGCGGTGGTCACCGTGAGTCCTCCTCGGTTGTCGGTGCTGTCGAGCTTCATTGTGCCAGCGTCACGCCCTCCGCAGGGCGTCCGTCGACCGCGCGGTCCCCGCCCGCGCCGCCGTCACCGGTACGCGGCACGGGCAGCACCAGATCGCAGCGAGCCGCGCCGGCGCCCGGTTCGGCGCGGTGCCGCCGCCGGGCGAGCGGCACGGCCAGCAGCCCGATCAGGCCGAAGAGGACCATGGCCAGTACCACGATGGTCGGGCCGGGCGGCAGGTCCTGGTAGTAGGAGGCGGTGGTGCCGCTGAGCGAGACCACCACGCCGATGCCGACCGCCAGCGCCTGGGTGGCGGCGAAGGACCGGGTGACCTGCTGGGCCGCCGCGACCGGGACCACCATCAGCGCGCTGACCAGCAGCAGCCCGACCACCCGCATCGCCACCGTGACGGTGACGGCGGCGGTGACGGCCAGCATCAGGTTGAGCAGCCGCACCGGCAGGCCGGTGACCCGGGCGAACTCCTCGTCCTGGCAGACGGCGAACAGCTGCCTGCGCAGGCCGAAGGTCATCGCGACGACGAAGACCGCGAGCAGGGTGACGGTGACGATGTCGCTCGCGGAGACGGTGAGGATGGAGCCCCAGAGGTAGGTGGTGAGGTTGGCCATGCTGCCGTTGGGCGACAGCTTGATGATCAGCGCGCCGCCGGCCATGCCGCCGTAGAAGAGCATGGCCAGCGCGATGTCGCCCCTGGTCCGGCCGCGCTCGCGGATCAGCTCCATCACGATCGCGCCGACGGCGGCGACGGCGGTGGCCATCCAGACCGGGCTGGTGTTGAGCAGGAAGCCCAGCGAGACGCCGGTGAGGGCGACATGGCCGATTCCGTCGCCCATGATCGCCTGACGGCGCTGCACCAGGTAGAGGCCGACGGCGGGTGCGGTGACCCCGATCAGCACGGCGGCGAGCAGCGCCCGCCGCATGAAGTCGATGGAGAGCATCTCGGTCATGGCAGCAGTCCCGGGGCGGTGGTGCGCGGGCGGTGGTGGTCGTCGGCGGCGTGCGGGTGGACGTGGTCGTGGCCGGGCAGTGCGTGCTGCCCGGTGGCCGGCGGCGGCGGGCCGTCATGGGCGACGCAGCCGTCGCGCAGCACCACCGCGCGGTCGATCAGCGGCTCCAGCGGGCCCAGCTCGTGCAGCACCAGCAGCACGGCGGCGCCGCGCTCGACCTCCCGGTGCAGGGTCTCGGCCAGCACCTGCTGGCTGGCCAGGTCCACCCCGGCCATCGGCTCGTCCATGATCAGCAGATCGGGGGCGCCGACCAGGGCGCGGGCGATCAGCACCCGCTGCTGCTGGCCGCCGGAGAGGTCGCCGACGCCGTCGCCGGCCCGGTCCAGCATGCCGACGGCGGCCAGCGCCCGGTCGGTGGCCTCGCGGTCGCGGCGGCGGAAGGGCAGCAGTCCGTGCCGGGAGAGCCTGCCGGTGGAGACCACCTCCCGGACGCTGGCCGGCACCCCGCTCGCGGCGGTGGTGCGCTGCGGCACGTACCCGATCCGCTGCCAGTCGCGGAACCTGCGGTACGGGGTGCCGAACAGCTCCAGGGTGCCGCGCTGGAGCGGCACCGAGCCGACCACGGTGCGTACGGTGGTGGACTTGCCGGAGCCGTTGGCGCCGAGCAGTGCGACCACCTCGCCGGGGCGCACGGTCAGGTCGACGCCGCGCAGCACCGGTCGGCCGCCGAGCAGGACGGCGGCGTCCCGCAGCGCGACGGCCGGGGTGCGCGGCGTGGTGGCGGCGGGAGCGTGCGGCGTGGCGGTGGGGGCGGTCATCGGGCACCGGCCAGGGCGTCGCGCAGCTGCTGGAGGTTCTGCCGCTGGACGGAGAAGTAGTCGTCGGCGGCCGGGTCCTTGACGCCCTCGATCGGGTCCAGCACGGCGGTCTTCAGGTGCAGGTCGTCGGCGAGGGTCTGCGCCAGCTTGGGGCTGGTGAGGGTCTCGAAGAAGATCGTGGTGACGCCGTGCGCCCTGGCCTGCCGCTGGATCTCGGCCAGCCGGGCGGGGCTGGGCTCGGCCTCCGGGTCGACGCCGTTGATGGCGACCTGGGTGATGCCGTAGCGGTCCGCGAGGTAGCCGAAAGCGGCGTGGCTGGTGATGAACTCCCGGCCCCGGTAGGGGGCGAGCCCGGTGCGGAACTCCTGGTCCAGGGCGGTGAGCCGGCCGACCAGGGCGTCGGTGGCGCGCCGGTAGTCGGCGGCGTGGGCCGGGTCGGCCGCGGCCAGTTCGGCGCCGACACCCTTGGCGACGGCCGCGTACCGGGTGGGGTCAAGCCAGATGTGCGGGTCGCCGGTGGTGCGGGGGGCGCTGCCGGTCTGGTCGCCGTCCTCGCTCTGGTCGCCGTCCTCGTCCAGGTGGTGGTCGACCAGCGGCGAGAGCGCGGACGCCTCGACCACCCGGCGCGGGCCGGCCTCGGCCACCGCGCTGTCCACGGCGGGCTGGAGGCCCTTGAGGTAGAGGACCAGGCCGGCCTGCTGCACCGAGGCCACCTGGCGGGGGGAGAGCTCCAGGTCGTGCGGCTCCACGCCGGGGGAGGTGAGGTCGGTGACCGCGACATGGCTGCCGCCGATCTGCTCGGCCAGGTATTCCAGCGGATAGAAGGCGGCCACGACGCCCAGCCTGCCGCTGCCGTTGCTGCTGTCGGACGAGGTACGGCCGCTGCCGCAGGCGGAGAGGAGCAGGGCGGCGGCAGCGGCGACGGCTATGGTCACGGCTGAGCGGGTCGGTCGGTGGCTCATGACAACCATTCTCATTTAATGTGGAAACGATTGTCAATTCTCAGCTCATCGGACGATCAGCCCGCCGGAACGGGCAACTGATTTGAAACCCTTCGGGCCCAGGCCGGTAACCTGAGGTATTCGGTCGTGCCGCCTCCGCGCGGCACCCCGCCCGAGCCCCTTGACCGCGTCGTCGTACTGAAGAGAGCACTGTGGCCGCCGACAAGATCGACACGATCGTCAGCCTGAGCAAGCGCCGTGGCTTCGTCTACCCCTGCAGCGAGATCTACGGTGGTCAGCGGGCCGCCTGGGACTACGGGCCACTGGGTGTCGAGCTGAAGGAGAACATCAAGCGGCAGTGGTGGCGCTCCATGGTCACCTCCCGCGAGGACGTCGTGGGCCTCGACTCTTCGGTGATCCTGGCCCGCGAGGTCTGGGAGGCGTCCGGCCATGTCGCCACCTTCAACGACCCGCTGACGGAGTGCCTCTCCTGCCACAAGCGGTTCCGCGCGGACCACCTGGAGGAGGCGTACGAGGCCAAGCACGGCCATGTCCCGGCCGGCGGCCTCGCCGACGTCAACTGCCCCAACTGCGGCAACAAGGGCTCCTTCACCGAGCCCAAGCAGTTCTCCGGGATGCTCAAGACCCACCTCGGCGTGACCGAGGACGTCTCGGGCCTGGCCTATCTGCGCCCGGAGACCGCCCAGGGCATCTTCGTCAACTTCAAGGCCGTCCAGCAGACCTCGCGCAAGAAGCCGCCGTTCGGCATCGCCCAGACCGGCAAGTCCTTCCGCAATGAGATCACCCCCGGCAACTTCATCTTCCGCACCCGCGAGTTCGAGCAGATGGAGATGGAGTTCTTCGTCAAGCCGGGCGAGGACGAGCAGTGGCACGAGTACTGGCTCCAGGAGCGCTGGAACTGGTACACCGGCCTCGGCATCAACCCGGACAACATGCGCTTCTTCGAGCACCCGAAGGAGAAGCTGTCCCACTACGCCAAGCGCACCGTGGACATCGAGTACCGCTTCAACTTCGGCGGCCAGGAGTTCTCCGAGCTGGAGGGCGTCGCCAACCGCACCGACTACGACCTCACGGTGCACAGCGAGCACTCCGGCCAGGACCTGAAGTACTTCGACCAGGAGTCCGGCGAGCGCTGGTTCCCGTACGTCATCGAGCCCGCGGCCGGCCTCAACCGCGCCCTGCTGGCCTTCCTGCTCGACGCCTACTTCGAGGACGAGGCGCCCAACGCCAAGGGCGTCATGGAGAAGCGCGTCGGCATGCGCCTCGACCCGCGCCTGGCGCCGGTCAAGGTCGCCGTGCTGCCGCTCTCCCGCAACACCGACCTCTCCCCGAAGGCCCGCGGCCTGGCCGCCGACCTCCGCGAGGCGTGGAACGTCGAGTTCGACGACGCCGGTGCCATCGGCAAGCGCTACCGCCGCCAGGACGAGATCGGCACCCCGTTCTGCGTCACCGTCGACTTCGACACCCTTGAGGACAACGCGGTGACCGTCCGGGAGCGCGACACCATGGCCCAGGAGCGCGTCTCCCTGGACCAGGTCAAGTCCTACCTGGCCGCCCGCCTGATCGGCTGCTGACCAGGCACTGCCCCGAGGGGCGCACCGGCCCCCTGCCGGTGCGCCCCTTGCCGCGTCACCCGCCGCCGAGCCGGGACCGGGCCGCCATCAGCGCGAACCCCAGCAGATTCAGCCCCCGCCAGCGCGCCGGGTCGGCCGCCCGCTCGTCGTCGGCGGCCAGCCCGATGCCCCAGACCCGGTCCTGGGGGCTGGCCTCCACCAGCACCCGCTGCCGCGTCCCCAGCAGATAGGCGGTGAGCGCCGGGTCCTGCCCGAACTTGGCGGTGCTGCCCGCCACCACCAGCTCGAACCGCCGCTGCTCCCACTCCTCCTCCCGGAAGCCCCGCACCAGCCGGCCCAGCTTCTTCGCCTCGGCCGGGGTGCGCGCCGCCAGGATGCGGCCCAGCGCTTCCTCGTCCCCGAACAGCCGGGCCTTCCCGGCCATCATCCAGTGCTCGGCGGTGGCGTACTCCACCCCGTCCACCGTGAACGCGGACGGCCACCACTGGCTGAGGCACCCGGGCCCCGGGCCCCCGTCCCGCTGCGGGCGGTGGCCCCAGAACATCAGATACTTCACGGTCGCCCCGGCGGCGGCGAGCGCGGCCAACTCGGCCCGGCTGCGTGCCCCGGCCGGATCGGCGGTACGAATCCCGGTCATCCCCTGATGCTGGCACCGACCACCGACAGCGCCCACCGGATTTCCTGCTCACACCCTCGGCGCCACCACTGGCAGACCGCACTCCACCGCTGCGGAACCGAGCCGCTTGTCGTAGGTGATGAAGGCCGTGAGCGCGTGCTCCAGGTGCGCCGCGCTCGCCAGGTGGATGGCGTCCAGGGTGCGCAGGTGCCGCATCGGGAACCGGCCCGCCGCGCGCAGGACGGTGTCGGTGACCCGGATGCGCAGCACCCGGTCCAGCAGGTCCTCCGCCGCGTCCAGCAGTTCGCGGTCGGCTCCGACCCGGACCAGGGCCCTGGCGACCTCGGCCTGGGAGAGTGCACTGGTCGCGTGGCCCTCGGAGCCGTGCGCGGAGAGGTAGGTGAGCAGTGCCGCCGTCTCCTCCTCCCGTACCAGCAGCTTGAGCAGCGCACACGAGTCCAGGTAGATCACCGGTCCTCCTCGGCGCGCAGCTCGGCCAGTGCCTCGGAGGGCGTGGGCCGGTCCGCCCGGACGGGGAGGGGCTCCCAGTCGGCAAGCCCCCTGGCACGCTCGGCGTTCGCGGGGTCCACTGCACCGGTGCGCAGCAGATCCTCCATGACGCGCTGCTCCGGGTCCGGGGGAGCCAGCACGGCGATCAGCCGGCCGTTGCGGGTGATCTCGATCCGCTCGCCGGTCGCGACCCGGTCGACGAGCTCGCTCGCGTGCTGCTGCAACTGCCGAATCGGCACTCTGGCGGTCATGCCTCCAACGGTAGGCGCTTGCGTGCGTCGATGGATGGTGGCGTGCGTTGTTTCCCCCGAACGAAGTACGGAGCGGCGCCACCGTGGGGTGGGGGACAATGGGGGTCCCCGGACGACCGTCTCTCCCCTTGAGGACCGCTGGCATGACCACGACCGCCGACACCGCCACTTCCACGCCGCAGGGCGAGTTCGCGCCGCTGCGGGTGGGGCCGATGCAGGTGTGGCCGCCGGTGGTGCTGGCGCCGATGGCGGGGATCACCAACGCCCCGTTCCGGACGCTCTGCCGGGAGCAGAGCATGGGCCGGGGGCTGTACGTCAGCGAGATGATCACCACCAGGGCGCTGGTGGAGCGGGACCGCAAGACGCTGCGGCTGATCCGGTTCGACCCGAGCGAGCAGCCGCGCTCCATCCAGCTGTACGGGGTGGACCCGGTCACCGTCGGCCGGGCGGTGCGGATGATCGCGGACGAGGACCTGGCCGACCACATCGACCTGAACTTCGGCTGCCCGGTGCCCAAGGTGACCCGCAGGGGCGGCGGGTCCGCGCTGCCGTACAAGCGGAACCTGCTGCGCGGCATCCTGCGCGAGGCGGTGGGCAACGCGGGCGCGCTGCCGGTGACGATCAAGATGCGCAAGGGCATCGACGACGACCACCTGACCTATCTGGACGCCGGGCGGATCGCCGCCGAGGAGGGCGTGGCGGCCATCGCCCTGCACGGCCGCACCGCCGTGCAGCACTACGGCGGCACCGCCGACTGGTCGGCGGTCGCCCGGCTGCGCGAGGCGGTGCCCGGCTCCATCCCGGTGCTGGGCAACGGCGACATCTGGTCGGCGGACGACGCGGTGCGGATGATGCGGGAGACCGGCTGCGACGGGGTGGTGGTCGGGCGCGGCTGCCTGGGCCGGCCGTGGCTGTTCCGGGACCTGGTCTCGATCTTCGAGGGCGAGGTGGACTACCAGCGGCCGGACTTCCGCCGGGTCGCCGCCGTGATGCTGCGCCACGCCGAGCTGCTGGGGGAGTGGATCGGGGACGAGGCGCGCGGCGTGATCGACTTCCGCAAGCACGTCGCCTGGTACACCAAGGGCTTCTCGGTCGGCTCCGAGCTGCGGGTGCGGCTGGCGAACGCCTCCTCGCTGGCCGAGCTGGCCGAGCTGCTGGGCTCGCTCGACCTGGACCAGCCGTGGCCGGCCGGCGCCGACGGCCCGCGCGGGCGGACCACCGGGGAGCGCCGGGTGGTCCTGCCCGACCGCTGGCTGGACGACCCGTACGACTGCGCGGTGCCCGGCGCCGACGCGGAGCTGGACACCTCCGGCGGCTGAGCCCCGGAGTCCCGGCGGCGGTGTCGCGTGGTGAGACGGCGCGCCGTGACGCTCGACACAGGGTGGGGCGGTTGACGCGTACCGGGGGCGCGCGGGGGCGGTCGGGCGCGGTGGATCGCTTTCCGAAGGGGAGGGCGCGGCGAACGGGCGGTTGCCTCCAGGTAATCAAGCCCCGGTGGCACCGAGTGCCAACCCGGATGGCGGCAGGCACCGATATCCGGCCATGTCCCACCGCTGCCTTCGACCTCTGAACGCGGGCTAGCGTCAACCGGACGATTTCACAAACGCAGGCAGCAGGGCCCCGATGGCATCGATCCATCTGGTGGAGGCCGGTGTGGGGCCTCTGACGGCCTATCGGTGGCGCTGGGCTGCCTTCGAAATGGGTATGTTCTCCGCCGTCAGGGCAACCGTGCGACCCGTGCGCGAGGAGATCACCCGTGCCGAAATTCGTCTACTCCTTCACCGAGGGAAACAAGGACCTCAAAGACCTTCTCGGCGGCAAGGGAGCGAACCTCGCCGAGATGACCAACCTCGGACTGCCCGTCCCTCCGGGCTTCACCCTCACCACCGAGGCGTGCAAGGTCTACCTGGAGACCGGGAGCGAACCCGCCGGTCTGCGCGACGAGGTGAGTGCGCACCTCGATGCGCTGGAGCAGACCATGGGCAAGCGGCTGGGCCAGGCCGACGACCCGCTGCTGGTCTCCGTCCGCTCCGGGGCCAAGTTCTCCATGCCGGGCATGATGGACACCGTCCTCAACATCGGCCTCTCCGACGCCTCGGTGGCCGGGCTCGCCGCCCAGTCCGGCAATGAGCGCTTCGCCTGGGACTCCTACCGCCGCCTGGTCCAGATGTTCGGCAAGACGGTGCTGGGCGTGCCCGGCGACCGCTTCGAGGACGCGCTGGAGGACGCCAAGCACGCCAAGGGCAGCGCCGACGACCTCGACCTGGACGCGGAGGACCTGCGGCAGCTGGTCGACCGGTTCCAGGGCATCGTCCGGGAACAGACCGGCCGCGACTTCCCGCAGGACCCGCGCGAGCAGCTGGACCTCGCCGTCCGCGCCGTCTTCGAGTCCTGGAACAGCGACCGGGCCCGGCTCTACCGCCGCCAGGAGCGCATCCCCAACGACCTGGCCACCGCCGTCAACATCTGCACCATGGTCTTCGGCAACCTCGGCTCCGACTCGGGCACCGGGGTCGCCTTCACCCGCGACCCCTCCACCGGCGCCCAGGGCGTCTACGGCGACTACCTCCAGAACGCCCAGGGCGAGGACGTGGTGGCCGGCATCCGCAACACCGTGCCGCTGGCTGAGCTGGAGACGCTGGACAAGGCGTCGTACGACCAGCTGATGACCATCATGGAGACCCTGGAGAACCACTACCGGGACCTGTGCGACATCGAGTTCACCATCGAGCGCGGCAAGCTGTGGATGCTGCAGACCCGGGTCGGCAAGCGCACCGCCGCCGCCGCGTTCCGGATCGCCGTCCAACTGCTGGACCAGGGCCTGATCGACCAGGACGAGGCACTGCACCGGGTCAACGGCGCCCAGCTGGCCCAGCTGATGTTCCCGCGCTTCGCCGAGACCGCGACCGCCAAGGACGGCAAGGCCGAGCGGATCGCCTGGGGCATCGCCGCCTCGCCCGGCGCCGCCGTCGGCAAGGCCGTCTTCGACTCGTACACCGCCGTCAAGTGGTCCCGCTCCGGGGAGAAGGTCATCCTGGTCCGCCGGGAGACCAACCCGGACGACCTGGACGGCATGATCGCCGCCGAGGGCATCCTCACCTCCCGGGGCGGCAAGACCTCGCACGCCGCCGTGGTCGCCCGGGGCATGGGCAAGACCTGCGTCTGCGGCGCCGAGGAGCTGGAGGTCGACACCAAGAAGCGCCGCTTCGCCACCGCCGACGGGCGGATCGTGGAGGAGGGCGACCTGATCTCCATCGACGGCTCCACCGGCCGGGTCTACCTGGGCGAGGTCCCGGTGGTGCCGTCCCCGGTGGTGGAGTACTTCGAGGGGACCCTGCACGCCGGCGCCGACGTGCAGGGCGGCCTGGTGCAGGCGGTGCACCGGATCATGGCCCATGCCGACGTACGCCGCCGACTGCGGGTGCGCGCCAACGCGGACAACGCCGACGACGCCTCGCGCGCCCGCCGCTACGGCGCCCAGGGCATCGGGCTCTGCCGCACCGAGCACATGTTCCTCGGCGAGGGGCGCCGCAAGGAGGTCGAGCGGCTGATCCTGGCCGACACCGACGAGGAGCGCGAGACCGCGCTGCGCACCCTGCTGCCCTTGCAGCGCGCCGACTTCGTGGAGCTGTTCCAGGCCATGGACGGGCTGCCGGTCACCGTACGGCTGCTGGACCCGCCGCTGCACGAGTTCCTGCCCGACATCACCGAGCTGTCGGTGCGGGTCGCCCTGGCCGAGGCCCGCAAGGACCACAACGAGAACGACCTGCGGCTGCTCCAGGCCGTCCACCGGCTGCACGAGCAGAACCCGATGCTGGGCCTGCGCGGCGTACGGCTCGGCCTGGTGGTGCCCGGACTGTTCTCCATGCAGGTGCGGGCCATCGCGGAGGCGGCGGCGGAGCGCCGCCGGGCGGGCGGCGACCCCCGGCCGGAGATCATGATCCCGCTGGTGGGCACCGTCCAGGAGCTGGAGATCGTCCGGGAGGACGCGCTGCGGGTGCTGGCCGAGGTCGCCGCCGCCACCGGCGTCCAGTCGGACATCAAGCTCGGCACCATGATCGAGCTGCCCCGCGCCGCCATCACCGCCGGGCAGATCGCCGAGGCGGCGGAGTTCTTCTCCTTCGGCACCAACGACCTGACCCAGACGGTGTGGGGCTTCAGCCGGGACGACGTCGAGGCCAGCTTCTTCACCGCGTACCTGGAGAAGGGCATCTTCGGCGTCAGCCCGTTCGAGACCATCGACCGCGACGGCGTCGGCTCACTGGTCCAGCAGGCCGTGGCGGCGGGCCGGGCCACCCGGCCCGACCTCAAGCTCGGCGTCTGCGGCGAGCACGGCGGCGACCCGGAGTCGGTGCACTTCTTCCACCAGGTGGGGCTGGACTACGTCTCCTGCTCCCCGTTCCGCATCCCGGTGGCCCGGCTGGAGGCCGGCCGCGCCGCCGTCGAGACGGCGGGCAGCGACTCACGCTGACCCGCGCGGAACGTGCGGCGGAGCTCGGCGCAGGAGATGCCGCCGCACGGCAGCCCCGGGGCGGGACCGGACAATGGCGTCCGGTGCCGCCCCGGTGGCGTACCCCCGGAGTTGCACCCCCCGGGGTTGAGGCCGGGCGGCCGCTGCGCCATCCTGCTCCGGTGGACCTCGCCCCCGCCGCCCGCCGCACCATCGCCTGGCATGCCGTCGCCTGGCATGCCGTCACCTGGCATGTCGTCACTCGGCACGCCGTCACCTGGCACCGTGCCGCCGCTGCCGCCCTGCTCGCCGCCGTCGCCACCGGCTGCGCCGCCGACCCGGCGACGACCCACGCCGGGCCGGGCTCTCCCCGGCCGACCGGTGCGGTCCGGGCCTCGGGGGCCCCGGTGGCCACCGGGTGGCTGCCCGCCGACCCGGCGATGCCGGACGTCTGCCAGGCCCGGCTGCCCGCCCAGGCGCATGACACCCTGCTGCTGATCGGGGCCGGCGGCCCCTACCCGTACCGCGCCGACGACACGGTGTTCCAGAACCGCGAGCGGCGGTTGCCCCGTCGGAGCGGCGGCTACTACCACGAGTTCACGGTCCGCACCCCGGGCTCGGGCGACCGGGGCGCCCGGCGGATCATCGTCGGCCGGGGCGGCGAGGAGTACTGGACCGCTGACCACTACGGCAGCTTCAAGGAGATCGACTCCCGCTGCTGACCCACTCCGCCTGCTGATCGGCCCGCCCGGCTCAGGCGGGCAGCACCCGGAAGACCGGGTAGCCGGGCGCGATCCGCAGCAGCTCGGCGTCGGAGGCGTCGGGCCCGACGCCGTCGAAGAAGACCCCCACCTCCATCTTCCAGCGCTTGAGGTAGGCCCGCAGCACCGCCGGCTTGTCGGCGTCGGCCAGCTCCACCGCGCGGAACGCCTCGCTGCGGCGGCCGAGCCGCAGTTCGCCGCCGCCGGCCACCCGGATGTTGCGCACCCACTGGGTGTGGCCGCGCGGTGCGACCAGGTAGCGCTCGCCGTCGTGGCTGAGCAGATTGACCGGGGTGGTGCGCCACTCGCCGCTCTTGCGGCCGCGCACCGCCAGCACCCGGGAGCCCCAGACGCTGAGCCCGGTCCTGGTCACCGCCGCCACCAGCCGGTTGGTCAGTCCGTTGGCGAGGCGGCCGGCGGCGCTGGTGGGCGTGATGTAGCGGCGGACGGGCTGGGCGGTGTCGGCCATCTCGGGCTCCTCGGTCGATTGCGAGAGCGGTGCTCTCGCCTCCTGGTGACGACTGTTCCAGAGGTCACCGCTCCGAGTCAAGAGCACTGCTCTCCAACGTGTGCGGTGCTCCGCTCTCTGGCAGACTGACCGCATGGCCGCAACCCGTACCGCCCGCCAGCGGGCCCGTGAGGAGCTGACCCACGAGATCACCGAGGAGGCCCGCCGGCAGCTCGCGGCCGAGGGAGCGCAGCGGCTCTCGCTGCGCGCCGTGGCGCGCGAGCTGGGCATGGTCTCCTCGGCGCTCTACCGGTACTTCCCCAGCCGCGACGACCTGCTGACCGCGCTGATCATCGACGCGTACAACGCCCTGGGCGAGCGCGCCGAACAGGCCGCCGCCTCGGTGGCCGACCCGCGCGGCCAGTGGCTGGCGCTCTGCCACGCCGTACGCGACTGGGCACGTGAGCACCCCCATGAGTACGCCCTCGTCTACGGCACCCCGGTGCCCGGCTACCAGGCCCCCGAGAGCACGATCGCCCCCGCCGCCCGGGTCGCCGTCGTCCTGGTCGGGCTGCTCCGCGCCGCCCCCCTGACCCCCCGGCCCGCCCCCCGGCCACTGCCCCCCGTGCTCGCCGCGCAGCTCGGCGGCCTGGCCGAGCTGCTCGCACCCGGACTCGACCCGGCGCTGCTGGCCCGGGGGCTGACCGCCTGGACCCAGCTGTTCGGCATGGTCAGCTTTGAACTCTTCGGCCACCTGGTCGGCTCCGCCGACCCCGCCGACGCCTTCTTCACCCACACCGTCGAGGAGATGGCCGACTTCCTCGGGTTGCCGGCGCGCCCGTCCGGAAAACCCGGTGCGGGCCGCCCGCCCGGCTCCTAGGCTGCGCCGCATGGCCCACGTACGCTCCGTCAACCTGGCCCGTCCCCGCCCCAACCCGGCCAAGCCCGCCCTCGGCAGCACCGGCATCGACAAGCGCCCGGTGGCCCACCCGGTCGAGGTGCGGGCGCCCGGCCCCAAGCAGGGCGGCCTCGGCAGCGGGCTGGTCGGGGACCTGATCTGCGACACCCGCAACCACGGCGGCGACGACCAGGCCGTCTACGCGTACGCCCGCGAGACGCTGGACCGCTGGCAGCAGGAGCTGGGCCGCGAGCTGCCGGACGGCTGCTTCGGCGAGAACCTGACGACCACCGGCCTGGAGGTGGACGGCGCCCTGATCGGTGAGCGGTGGCGGATCGGCAGCCGGGTGCTGCTGGAGGTCGCGGTGCCGCGCATCCCCTGCTCCACCTTCGCCCACTGGCTGGACGAGCGGCGCTGGCTGCGCCGGTTCACCCTGGCGGCACTGCCCGGCGCCTATCTGCGGGTGGTCGAACCGGGCGAGATCCGGGCCGGCGACCCGGTGGTGGTGGAGTACCGGCCCGACCACGGGGTCACCGTGGCCGGGTGCTTCCGTGCCGTCACCACCGAGCCCGAGCTGCTGCCGGGGCTGCTGGCCGCCGAGCAGCTGCCGGAGGACGTCAAGGCGGTCGCCCGGCGGCGGACCGGCGTGGCGCCGTTCCCGCCGCCGGACGACAAGCAGGACGCGGCGGTCTGACCGCCGACCCGGCGGACCCGGGCCCGGCCTAGGCCGGGATCAGCGGCCGGGGGTGCTCGGGCGCGCTCGGCGCCGACGCGGCGGCGATCCGCAGCTCGATGATGTCCCGCACCGCCGGCCACTCCTCGGCCAGGATCGAGTAGAACGCCGTCCCCCGGACCTCGCCGTCCAGCCCCCGGGTGTGTGCCCGGCGCACACCCTCGCAGACCGCGCCCAGCCGCTCGATCGCGGCCCGGGAGCGCAGATTGCGGGCGTCGGCGCGCAGCGAGATCCGCCGCACCCCCCAGGTCTCGAAGGCGTGCCGCAGCATCAGCAGCTTGGCCTCCGTGTTGATACCGGTGCCCTGGGCGTGGGCGGCGAGCCAGGTCCCGCCGACCTCGGCGGCGTCGGGCACGGCGGTGGCCGGGTCGCCCAGCGGCCCGCGCGGGACGGGCGGCCAGACCACCGGGCCCTGCCAGTAGTCCAGCTCGGCGAACCGGGTGGCGCCGACCACCAGCCCGTCGCAGGCCCGGACGGTGGCGAACGGCAGCGCGCGGCCGGCCGCCTGGTCGGCCAGCGCCGCCGCGACATAGGCCCGGGTCGCGTCCAGCCCCTGCGGCACGGGCGTGAAGGCATAGGACGTACGGTCCGCGGCCGCGGCGGCGGCGAGGGCCGGGGCGTGCTGCTCGGTGAGCGGCTCCAGCCGCACGGTGCGGCCGGTGAGGGTGACGGGGACGGGCACGGGCCTTCGGTCCTTCGGCGCGATGAGGGCCCCTCCCGTGGCCGGGGAGGGGTGGGGCGGACGGGACGCCGCGCCGCTCGGGCCCGGTCCGGCACCGGCCTGGTGGACCGGAGCGGCGGGGCCCTGCGGAGTACGGCGCATGCCGGGGACGGGCGACGGATCGCAGGGTCCGGCCCGGCGGGGGAGGAGCACGGGGGACAGCGTGTGTCCACGAAATGGCCGAGGCGGGAGCGGGTGCGCGAAGGGAAGCAGGCGGCCAGGTGAAGGCAAGGTGCGAAGAGGGCTGTCCCCGGCCGACGATGCCGGGCAGCGAGAGGACGATACCTGGCGGCGGCCGTCGCGTCATCCCTCGGCGCGCCGACGGTGGCGCGCCGGATTGCGGCGGCTGCTCCCACGCTGCCATCCCCCGCGCCGACCAGCGGGTTTGCCGGAATCCTGTCCTCCGCCCACCGGGCGGCGGGGAGCGGGAATGCGGCGGCCTCCCGGCGCGCTGACAGACCCGAGAGGGGGTTCCCGCGCGCAGGCGCCGGGCACCCGGCCGGGACGGAAGGAATTGGGTGCGCGGTGCTTGATCCGGAGGCTCTGTACGACCTGGAGCGGGACGGCATGGAGGCGGTGGCGGCCGTGGCGGGCCGGACGCCCGGTCTCGTCCTGCTGTACCACCTGGAGGGCTTCATGGACGCCGGCGAGGTCGGCGGCCAGGTGGTGGCGGACCTGCTGGAGGACGGCGAGCCGCAGGTCGTGGCGCGGTTCGACCACGACCGGCTGGTGGACTACCGGGCCCGCCGCCCCACGATGACCTTCCGGCGCGACCACTGGTCGGCCTACCAGACGCCCGAGCTGCTGCTCCGTCTGCTGCGCGACGCGGCCGGCGCGCCGTTCCTGCTGCTCAGCGGCCCGGAGCCGGATGTCGAGTGGGAGCGCTTCGCGGCGGCGGTGCGCGGGCTGGCCGCCCGGTTCGGGGTGCGCCTCGCGGTGGACTTCCACGGCATCCCGATGGGCGTCCCGCACACCCGCCCGGTCGGGCTGACCCCGCACGGCAACCGGCTGGACCTGGCGGCCGAGCAGCCGCAGTGGCTCGACGAGGCGCAGGTGCCGGGCAGCGCCCAGGGGCTGCTGGAGTACCGGCTGGCCGAGGCCGGGTACGACGTGCTCGGCCTCGCGGCGCACGTCCCGCACTACGTCGCCCGGTCGGCCTACCCGGAGGCGGCGGTGGCGGTGCTGGAGGCGGTGCAGTCCGCGACCGGCCTGGTGCTGCCGGGGCGGCGGCTGCGCGAGCAGGTCGCGGAGGTCCGCGCCGACATCGACGCGCAGCTGGCCCAGGGCGACGGCGAGCTGCCGACGGTCATCCGGGGCCTGGAGAGCCAGTACGACGCCGTGGCGGGCGCGGACAGCCGGGAGAGCCTGCT
Organism: Streptomyces sp. NPDC092296; assembly: GCF_044755465.1. Classification (NCBI taxonomy): domain Bacteria; kingdom Bacillati; phylum Actinomycetota; class Actinomycetes; order Kitasatosporales; family Streptomycetaceae; genus Streptomyces; species Streptomyces sp. NPDC092296. The sequence goes on from NZ_JBIVRB010000005.1 coordinate 53,577, forward strand.
CGCGGAGCAGACCGACCTGCCGTCCGCCGACGAGCTGGGGCGGCGTTTCGAGGAGTTCCTGGCCGAGCAGGAGCGCGGCGCCGACTGAGCCCGCGCCGTCGCCGTACGGCGCCCGCCGGGGAGTCCTCCGGCGGGCGCCGGCCGTTGTGCGGTCGTACGGTTCGGGGGACGGGCCGTGCCCGCAGCCCGCATCGGTCCCGGCCCTGGCCCCGGCCGGACGAACCCTGGGGAGAGCCTTGCCGACGAAGGACGCCCGCACCGGCGCCGCCGCCGTGCTCGCGGCCGCCGCGCTGCTGCTGACCGCCGCCTGCTCCGGCGGCGGGGCCGGTGGCGCCACCCCGGCGGCCGGCACGGCCGCGCCCGCCGCCGCGGCCGGCCCGTCGCCCCGGCCGCCGGCCGGCCCGTACGCGGCACTCGGTGACTCGTACACCTCCGGGCCGGACATCCCCCGGCAGCACGGCACCCCGGTCGGCTGCCGGCGCTCCAGCCGCGACTACCCGGCGCTGGTCGCCGCCGGTCTCGGCCTGGCGGCGGCCGACTTCCGCGATGTCAGCTGCACCGGCGCGACCATCGCCGACCTCGGCAAGGCGCAGTCCACCACGCAGGGCGTCAACCCCGCCCAGCTCTCCGCGCTGACCGCGCGGACCAGGCTGGTGACCCTGGGGATCGGCGGCAATGACGTGGGCTTCACCTCGGTGCTCACCCGCTGCGTCCAGGACGGCGTGCTGCTCAGCCTGGGGCTCGGTGACCAGCAGGGCGCCGCCGCGGGCGACGCGCCCTGCCAGGCGTACTGGACGTCCGGCGGGCGGGATGTGCTCCAGGAGCGGGTGGCGGCGACCGGGCGGCGGCTGGCGGCGGCGCTCACCGAGGTACGGCGGCGGGCGCCCCGGGCCAGGGTGTTCGTGGTGGGCTATCCGGCGCTGGTACCGGCCGGCGGCCCGAGCTGCACCGCCGCCCTGGGGCTGGCCGCCGGGGACGTCGCCTTTCTGCACCGTGCGGAGCAGCGGCTCAACGCCGAGCTGCGGCGGCGGGCCGAGGCGGCCGGAGCGCACTATGTCGACACCTGGTCCCCGTCGCTGAGCCATGACGCCTGCGCCGCCGCCACGGTGCGCTGGATCGAGCCACTGATGCCGACCGCCGCCGCCGCGCCCCTGCATCCCAATGAGCGCGGCGAGCGCGGCATGGCCGACGCGGTGCTGCGAGCGGTGCGCGCCCCGGCCTGACCCGGGGTCCGACCGCGTCGGCGGCGGGGCACCGTCAGAGCCGGTGGTGAGGGTGCGTCAGGCGCTCTGAGCGGCTTGCAGACCCGCGTAGGCGCCGCCGGTGCGCAGCAGCTGCTCATGGGTGCCGATCTCCGATATCCGCCCGTCGTGCATCACCACGATCCGGTCGGCGCTGCGGATGGTGGAGAGCCGGTGCGCCACCACGAAGACCGTCCGGCCGCGCACCAGCCGGGCCAGCGCCTGCTGCACCAGCGCCTCGGAGTGGGAGTCCAGCGCGGAGGTGGCCTCGTCCAGGATCAGCACCCGGGGGTCGCGGATCAGCGCGCGGGCGATGGCCAGCCGCTGCTTCTGCCCGCCCGACAGCCGGGCGCCGCGCTCGCCGCAGATGGTGCCGAGCCCGGCCGGCAGCCGCTCGATGAACTCCATCGCGTTGGCGTCCCGCAGGGCCCGCAACACCCGCTCCTCGGGGACGTCCGTCATGCCGTAGGTGACGTTCTCCCGGATGGTGCCCTCGAAGAGGATCGACTCCTGGGGCACCACCGACAGGAACCGCCGGTAGCTGCGCAGGTCCAGCTGCTCCATGTCGGAGCCGTCCAGCAGGATGCGGCCCTCGGTGGGCCGCAGGAAGCCGGTGACCAGGTTGAGCGCGGTGGACTTGCCGGCCCCCGACGCGCCGACCAGGGCGATGGTCTCGCCGGGCCGTACCGAGAGGGTGAAGTCCCGCACCGAGTGGCTGTCGGCCTCCTCGTAGGTGTAGCCGACGCTCTGGAAGTCGATCCGGCCGTGGACGGCGGTGACCTCGGTCTTGCCGGCGTTCAGCTCCAGGTCGGGGGCCTGGAGCACCTCGCCCGCCGAGCGGACCGACTCCAGGCCCTTGCTGATCACCGGGGTGAGCCCCATCAGGGTGGTGACGGCGGCGGTGAGCGAGGAGAAGTACGCGCTCAGCATCACCACATCGCCGGGGGTCACATTCAGCCAGCCGTAGTACGCGGCCAGCGCCGACCCGGCCAGGCAGCCCACGCCCAGCGCGTTGAGCATGATCCAGGCGAGCGCGCCGAACCGCCCGTTGAGCCGGTCCAGCCGCAGACCCGCCGTCAGCACCTGCCGCAGCGTGCCGTCCACCCGGCGCAGCGCGGTGTGCTCCAGGCCGTGTGCCCGGGTGATGGGGATCAGGGTGGTCATCTCGCTCACCCGGGAGGAGAGCTGCTCCACCTCCTGGCGGAACGACTCGTTGTACGCCCGCAGCCGGCCGCGCAGCCAGACCACCAGCATCGAGGCGGCGGGCACCACCACCAGGAACACCGGCAGGAAGGCGGGCGCCCGGACGGCGATCACCACCAGCGCGCCCAGCAGCGTCGCCAGCGCCGACAGGCCCAGGTCACCGGTCTGCTGGAAGGCCTGCTCGATGCTCTCCACATCGCGGACGACCTTGGTCTGCAGCACTCCGGCGCTGACCCGCGAGTGGTAGCCGATGGAGAGCTGCTGCATCTGGTGGCAGAGCGCCGAGCGCATCCGGGTGCCCATCCGGCGGGCGCTGCCGTACCAGCAGCGGATGTAGACCAGGTGGAACGGGTAGTTGAGCACCAGCAGCACCAGCAGCAGACCGGCGCTCAGCCACAGGCTGCTGATCGGCCGGTGCTGGACCACCACGTCGATGACATTGGCGGTGATCAGCGGGGTGAGCCAGGTCGGGCTGTGCTTCACCAGGAACGCGAGCGCGGCCAGCGCCAGCCGGCCGCGGTCCTCGTGGAAGAGGTAGGCGAGGGTGCGGACGGGGTGCTCGCCGCGATAGCGGTGGTCCAGAGGTCCCTGAGGCAGCGCCATGTCGGGAGGTCTCCTGTGGGGGTGCGGTCGGGCGGCGGTGGCGCCGTGCGGGGTCTCCCTATCTTCGCAGAGTCGAACTGCTGATCGCAGCCGGGTTTCCGCCCGTCAACGGCCCGCGTCACCCGGCGTATGCGCTGCCCAGCCGTGATTCACCGGATCGGGTGAACCGGCGCCGATCGGCGGCCCCGGTCGGCGCAGCGCCGTACTGTCACCGGCAACAACCCGGCGCCGGCCGTGTCCAGACGGACGCGGGCGGCCGACTCCGGCCGCTCTCGGCCGGGCGCCGGACGGACGGGCCCTGGCGGGCCGTGAGGCGGTGATCGTGGTGAGTGGCGGCGTCCTGGTGCGTGGTCGCGGAGTCCGGGAGGACGGCGGGAGCGCGGCGCCCGTGGTGGAGCAGCCGTGGTGGGAGGTGCCGCAGGCCGCGCCCCGGCCGGCGTCGGGCGGGGGCGTCGAGCAGTTGCTGACCGGGCTGCTGGCCAGTGAGGCCCACACCCGGGTCTGGTCCGAGATGTGCCGCCCGGTACTGTCCGAGGAGGAGATCGAGCAGCGGGTGACCGCCCGGCTGCTGCGAGAGCAGCGGCTGCCCGAGCGGGCGCCGCTGCTGCTGGCGGCCTGGACGGCACCGGCGGCCGACGCCACGGCGGACCACGGCTGCCCCGGCAGGCGCCGCCGCTGAGCCGGCCCGGCCCCGGGTGGGCGTCGAAGCGCGCGGCGCGGCGGCGGTGTGTCGGCGGCCGGGCGTACCGTTGCCGGGATATGGACGACACCGATCAGGCCCCCGACCGACCCGTCGTCAGCGGCCCCGCCGGGTATGAGCCCGCCGCCGAGGCCCGCTGGGTGCCGGAGCCGGACAAGCGCCCCGGCCGGACCGCCTTCCAGCGCGACCGGGCCCGGGTGCTGCACTCCGCCGCGCTGCGACGCCTCGCCGGGACGACGCAGGTGGTGGCGCCGATGCTCAGCGACTTCCCGCGCACCCGGCTCACCCACTCGCTGGAGTGCGCCCAGGTCGGCCGGGAGCTGGGCGCGGCACTGGGCTGCGACCCCGACCTGGTGGAGGCCGCCTGCCTGGCCCATGACCTCGGCCACCCGCCGTTCGGCCACACCGGGGAGGCGGCGCTCGACCGGGCCGCGGCGGCCTGCGGCGGCTTCGAGGGCAATGCCCAGTCGCTGCGCATCCTCACCCGGCTGGAGCCCAAGCGGTTCGCCCCGCCGGAGGAGGCCCCGGTCAGGCTCGCCCCCCGGCCGGGCCGCAGCGTGGGGCTCAACCTCACCCGGGCCGCGCTGGACGCCGCCACCAAGTACCCCTGGGCGCGCGGTGAGCACCCCACCGAGCCGCAGTCGGCCAAGTACGGCGTCTACGCGGAGGACCTGGCCGTCTTCCGCTGGCTGCGGGCCGCGGCGCCGCCCGGCCGCCGCTGCTTCGAGGCCACCGTGATGGACTGGTCCGACGACGTCGCGTACTCGGTCCATGACGTCGAGGACGGCCTGCACGCCGGCCATGTCGCCCCCGCCGCGCTGACCAGCCCCGCCGAGCGGGCCGAGCTGTTCCACGTCGCGGCCCACTACGCACCGGGCACGGCGGCCGAGGAGTTCGCCGAGGCGCTGGACCGGCTCCAGGCCGAGGAGTGGTGGCCCCGGACGTACGACGGGTCGGCCCGCGACCGGGCCCGGCTCAAGGACACCACCAGCCAGCTGATCGGCCGCTTCTGCCTGGCCGCCGAGCGGGCCACCCGCGAGCGCCACGGCCCGGGTCGGCTCACCCGCTACGGCGCCGAGCTGGTGGTCCCGCGCGCCACCCGGCTGGAGTGCGCGGTGCTCAAGGCCGTCGCCGTCCGCTATGTGATGCAGCGCGCCGAGCAGGCCGAGCTGCGCGCCCGGCAGCGGATCGTCATCGCGGAGCTGGCCGAGGCGCTGGTCCGTGACGCGCCGCACGGCCTCGACCCGGTCTTCCGGGCCGTGTTCGAGGAGGCCGAGGACGACCGCGCCCGGCTGCGCGCGGTGGTGGACCAGATCGCCTCGCTCACCGACACCTCCGCACTGGCCCTGCACCGCAGGCTGGTGGCGGAGCGGTGAGGAGCGCGGCCCCACCGGTACGGCGCTCTTCACTTGCACGGGCACATGCGGGACGCTCGACCGCATCGGAGGGCCCCGTCGGGCCGGACTGCCACCCCGCGCGGGACGTAGTCTGGCACTCACGGTGGGTGACCGCACTCCGCCGGCACGGTGGAACAGGAGAGAGCCAACGTGGTGGACAGCGACGAGATCCATGTCATCGTGGGCGCCGGACTCGCCGGGGCCAAGGCCGCCGAGACACTGCGCGCCGAGGGCTTCACCGGGCGGGTGATACTGCTCGGCGACGAGCGCGAGAAGCCGTATGAGCGACCGGGTCTGTCCAAGGGCTTCCTGACCGGAGCCGAGGAGCGGGACGGGCTGCTGGTCCATGACGCCGCCTGGTACGCCGCGCACGAGGTCGAGCTGCACCTCGGCCAGCCGGTGACCGCGCTGGACCGGGCCGCCAAGCAGGTGCGCCTGGGCGACGGCAGCACCCTCCGGTACGAGAAGCTGCTGCTCGCCACCGGCGCCTCGCCGCGCCCGCTCCAGGTGCCCGGCGCCGACCTCGCCGGGGTGCACTACCTGCGCCGACTGCCGCACGCCGAGCGGCTGCGCGCCGTACTGAAGACCCTCGGCCGGGAGAACGGCCGACTGCTGATCGTCGGCGCCGGCTGGACCGGCCTGGAGGTCGCGTCGGCCGCTCGCGGCTACGGCGCCGAGGTGACCGTCGTGGAGCCGCAGCCCACCCCGCTGCACGCGGCGCTCGGCCCCGAGCTGGGCGGCTTCTTCGCCGACCTGCACCGCAGCCACGGCGTGGACCTCCAGCTGGGCACCTCGGTCACCGAAGTGATCGGCCAGGACGGCATGGTGCTGGCCGCGCTCACCGACAGCGGCGAGGAGCTGCCCGCGCACGCCGTGCTGGTCGGCATCGGCGCCGCCCCCGAGATCGCCCTCGCCCGGTCCGCCGGGCTGGCCATCGCACCCCCCGAGGAGGGCGGCGGCATCGCCGTCGACGCCTCGCTGCGCACCTCCGACCCCGATGTCTTCGCCGCCGGTGACGTCGCCTCCGCCGAGCACCCCCTGCTGGGCCGTCGGCTGCGGGTCGAGCACTGGGCCAATGCGCTCAACGGGGGCCCGGCCGCCGCCCGCGCGATGCTGGGCCGACCGGTCAGCTACGACCGGGTGCCGTACTTCTTCAGCGACCAGTACGACCTGGGCATGGAGTACTCCGGCGTGGCCGCGCCGGGGGAGTACAGCCAGGTGGTGATCCGGGGCGACGCGGGCAAGCGGGAGTTCATCGCCTTCTGGCTGGACGAGCGGAGCCGGGTGTTGGCGGGGATGAACGTCAACGTCTGGGACGTCACCGACCCGATCCAGCAGCTGGTGCGCTCCCGCCGACCGGTCGACGTCGAACGGCTGTCCGACCCCACCGTCCCGCTGGAGTCGCTGCTCGGCTGACCGCCCCCACACCGGCCGAGCCCCCCGTCGGCCGAACAGCTACGCCGGCTGGCCGGCTACGGCAGTCAGGCAGCTACGGCAGTCGGGCAGCTACGGCAGTCGGGCAGCCACGGCGGCCGGGCGGCGGGGCGGTCCGGCCGGCGGCCGTAGACTTCCAGCGTGGCAGGCAGGATCAAGGACGAGGACGTGCAGGCGGTGCGCAGCGCGCTGCCCATCGACGCGGTCGTCTCCGACTACGTCCAGCTGGTCAACGGCGGCGGCGCGCAGCTCAAGGGCGTCTGCCCGTTCCACGACGAGAAGTCGGCGTCCTTCTACGTCAACCCCAGCAAGGGCGTGTACCACTGCTTCGGCTGCGGGGTGGGCGGGGACACCCTGGACTTCGTGATGAAGGTCGAGCACCTCACCTTCACCGAGGCCGTCGAGCGGCTCGCCTCCCAGGCCGGGATCACCCTGCGGTACGAGGAGGGCGGCTACACCCCCGGTCGGCAGAAGGGCGAGCGCACCCGGCTGGTCGAGGCGCACAAGGTGGCGGCGGCCTGGTTCAGCGAGCAGCTGGCGAGCCCGGAGGCCGAGATCGGCCGCCGCTTCCTGGCCGAGCGGGGCTTCGACGCGGCCGCCGCCAAGCACTTCGGGGTGGGCTACGCCCCGGCGGGCTGGGAGCACCTGGTGCGCTACCTGCGCGGAAAGGGCTTCGCGGACCGGGAGATCCTCTCCGGCGGCCTGGCCTCGCAGGGGCAGCGCGGCGGCCTGATCGACCGCTTCCGGGGCCGGCTGGTCTGGCCGATCCGGGACATCACCGGCGAGGTCGTCGGCTTCGGCGCCCGGCGGCTGCGCGAGGACGACAACGGCCCCAAGTACCTCAACACCCCCGAGACCGCGATCTACAAGAAGTCGCACGTCCTCTACGGCATCGACCTGGCCAAGAAGGACATCGCCAAGTCCGGCCGCGCCGTGGTGGTCGAGGGCTACACCGATGTGATGGCCTGCCACCTCGCCGGGGTGACCACGGCCGTCGCCACCTGCGGCACCGCCTTCGCCGAGGACCACATCAAGATCATCCGGCGGCTGCTGATGGACACCTCCGCCTACCGGGGCGAGACCGTCTTCACCTTCGACGGCGACGCGGCCGGGCAGAAGGCGGCGCTGCGCGCCTTCGAGGACGACCAGAAGTTCGCCGCCCGTACCTCGATCGCGGTCAGCCCCGGCGGGATGGACCCCTGTGAGCTGCGGTTGGCCGAGGGTGACGCGGCCGTCCGGGCGCTGGTGGACAACCCGGTGCCGCTGTTCGAGTTCGCCATCCGCAGCACCGTGGCCCGGCACCGGGTGGAGACCGCCGAGGGCCGGGCGGCGGCGCTGGAGGAGGCCGCGCCGATCGTCGCCCGGATCAAGGACCGCTCCATCCAGCACCAGTACGCGGTGCAGCTCGGCGGGATGCTGGGCATCCTGGACGAGCAGTTCGTGGTCCGCCGGATCGGCCAGATCGCCCGCTGGCAGCGCGAACACGAGCAGGACCGGGGCGCGGGCGGACCGGCCGCACGCCGTGGCGAGCAGAGCGCTCCGGCGCCCGCGCCGGCCCGCCCGGTCGCGCCCCGGCTCAACCCGCGCGACCCGGCGCAGTTCGTGGAGCGCGAGCTGCTGAAGCTCGCCCTGCAGCACCCGGCGCTGGTCAGCCCGGCCTTCGACAACTTCGGCGAGGACGAGTTCCCCACCGCGCCGTACACCGCCGTCCGCCGCGCCATCACCAAGGCCGGCGGGGCCGCGTACGGCGCCGAGCTGCCCGACTTCGCCGCCCTGGTGCGCGAGGCCGCCCCGGACGACGGCGTCCGCAGCCTGATCACCGAGCTGACGGTGGAGCCCATTCGCACCCGCCGCGCCCCCGACGCGCTCTACGCCGGGGAGTTCCTGGTGAAGCTGCGGCTGCGGGCCGTCGACGCCCGGGTGGGCGAGGTGCGCGCCCACCTCCAGCGGCTGGGGAACCGGGCGGACCCGGCGGAGCTGGGCGCCGTCCAGCAGGAGCTGTGGGCGCTGGAGCAGTACCGCAACAGCCTGAAGACCAGGGGCGCGGCCGCGTTGTGACGCGCCGGGGTGCGCACCGGCCCGGCAAAAAAGCTCCGCACGAGTATCGGTCAAGGCCAGCGGCATACCTCACACTGGAAGCGGTGCCTCATTCATCGCAGCGCGGGACGGCTGCGGACGCCGGCGTCCCGCTCACGGCCTCCCGGGCGGCGGGCGGCGCCGTACCCGCCGCATCGGACCAGCGCGCCCAGATCCCCGGCCATGGGGCACCCGGCCGGGGGACGCCCGGACCCTCAGCGCCCCACGGGCCGCCCTCCGCGCAGGAAGGGAACGATGTGGACCTCGCCGCCCCGACCCGCTCCGGCCACCCGGCCACGCCCGGGGACGACCCCTCGGACGACCCGGCGGGCCCCAGCGAGGACGAGCTGGCCGCTGCCGCCGCGCAGGAGCCGGAGCCGCTGGAGGTACTGGAGGAGCCCCCCGAACCGGCCGACCCGCCCGATGAGCCGGACCAGCCTGATGAGCCGGACCCGCCCGATGAGCCGGACGAACCCGGCGAGCCCGATGAACCCGACGAGCCCGACGAGCCCGACGACGAAGCCGACGAGCCCGGCCCGCGCGCCCGCCCCGGCGAGGACACCGCAGGCCCCTCCGCCGACCTGTTCCGCCAGTACCTGCGGGAGATCGGCCGCATCCCGCTGCTCACCGCCGCCGAGGAGGTCGAGCTGGCCCGCCAGGTCGAAGCCGGCCTCTTCGCCGAGCAGTACCTCGACCACCGCCTGGCCGGCGGCGCCGACGACCGCTACGCCGACGACCTGGACCATCTGGTGGTCCTCGGCCGGATCGCCAAGCGCCGCCTGATCGAGGCCAACCTGCGGCTGGTCGTCTCGGTCGCCAAGCGGTACGTCGGCCGCGGCCTGACCATGCTGGACCTGGTCCAGGAGGGCAATCTCGGCCTGATCCGCGCGGTGGAGAAGTTCGACTACGCCCGTGGCTACAAGTTCTCCACCTACGCCACCTGGTGGATCCGGCAGGCGATGAGCCGCGCCCTGGCCGACCAGGCGCGCACCATCCGGGTCCCGGTGCACATGGTGGAGCTGATCAACCGCGTGGTCCGGGTGCAGCGCGGGCTGCTCCAGCAGCGCGGCGAGGAGCCCAGCGTGGCCGATGTCGCCCGGGTGCTGGAGCTGCCCGAGGAGCGGGTCACCGAGGTGCTGCGGCTCGCCCAGGAACCGGTCTCGCTGCACACCCCGGTCGGCGGCGAGGACGAGGTGGCCCTGGGCGACCTGATCGAGGACGCCGACGCTGCCTCCCCGGTCGAGTCGGCCGCGTTCATCCTGCTGCGCGAGCATCTGGACGCGGTGCTCTCCACCCTGGGCGAGCGCGAACGCAAGGTCGTACAGCTGCGCTACGGCCTGGCGGACGGCCGCCCGCGCACCCTGGAGGAGATCGGCCGGATGTTCGGGGTGACCCGGGAGCGCATCCGGCAGATCGAGTCCAAGACCCTCCGCAAGCTCCGCGAGCACGCCCTTGCCGACCAGCTGCGCGGCTACCTCGACTGACCCGGTCGGCCCGGGGCGGTCAGTAGCGGCTCTCCGGGTGCATCTGCTCCCGTACCGCCGCGTACTGCTGCCGCACCGCCTGCCCGAAGGCGATGTCCTCCCCGGGCTCCACCAGCACCGCGTCCGGCAACTCCCACCGGGGCGGCTCGGCGGTGCCCGCCAGCGCCCAGGCGGCCTGCCGCGCACCGCCGCGCGCCGCGTAGTCGCCCGGCGGCGGGATCACCACCGGCGCGCCGAACACCAGCGGGGCGATGTGCTGCACGGCCGCGAGCCGGCCGGCCGCGCCGACCAGGAAGACCCGGCGCACCGCGACCCCGCGCCCGCGCAGCACATCCAGCGCGTCCGCGATGCCGCAGAGCATGCCCTCCACGGCGGCGCGGGCCACATGCTCGCGCCGCATCGACTCCGCCCGCAGCCCGGCCAGGGTGCCTGCGGCGTGCGGCAGGTGCGGGGTGCGCTCGCCCTCCAGGTACGGGAGCAGCACCAGCCCGTACGAGCCCGGCGAGGACTGGAGGGCCAGCTCGCTCAGCCCCTCCAGGTCGACGCCCAGCAGTGCCGCCGCCGAGCGCAGCACCTGGGCGGCGTTGAGCGTGCCGACCAGCGGCAGCTGGTGGCCGGTGGCGTCGGCGAAGCAGGAGATCATCCCGCCGGCGTCCACCAGCGGCTCGTCATGGACGGCGAAGACGGTGCCGGTGCTGCCCAGCGAGACCACCGCGTCCCCGGGGCCGACCCCCAGCCCCAGCGCGGCGGCCATGGTGTCGCCGGTACCGGCCGAGATCAGCAGGCCCTCGGGCGTCTCCCCGGCGGGCTCGGCCGGCCCCAGCACATCGGGCAGCCGCACCTCGTGGCCCAGCGCCAGCTCCACCAGGTCCGGCCGGTACTGGCCGGTGACCGGCGACCAGTAGCCGGTGCCGGAGGCGTCGCCCCGGTCGGTGGTGCGCCGCTTGGGGTGGCCCAGCAACTGCCAGACCAGCCAGTCGTGCGGCAGCAGCACCTCGGCCACCCGCTTCGCCGAGCCGGGCTCGAACTCCGCGAGCCAGCGCAGCTTGGCGACCGTGTACGCGCCGGACGGCACGGCGCCGACGGCCTGCGCCCAGGCCGCCGGACCACCGAGGGCGTCCACCAGCGCGGCGGCGGCGCCGGACGCCCGGGGATCGTTCCACAGCAGGGCGGGGCGGACCAGCACCCCGCCGGCGTCCAGGCCGACCAGGCCGTGCTGCTGGGCGGAGACCCCGATGGCGCGGACGCCCTCCAGGGTGCCGCCGGTCGCGGCCGAGCCGAGCGAGTGCAGCCACGCCTGCGGGTCGATCTCGGTGACCCGGGCGGGCTCCTCGGCGCCGGTGGCGGGCACCGGGTGCGGGGCACGGTTGTCCCGCAGCACGGCGCCGGTGTCGGCGTCGCAGGCGACGATCTTGGTGTACTGGGACGAGCAGTCAATGCCGGCGACGATGGCCATGGTCGAGATCATGCCCCACCGGCGGGGCGGGCGCGCTGCCGGACCCCGCAAGCTTTGCCCATCTGGTATCGGGCCCGATCCGGCCGGGCGGTCGGCTGCGCCGTCCGGGGGCGCGCGGACGGGCCGCCGGCGGCGTCGGTGCGGCGGGGGAGTCAGGGCCGGTCGGTGCCCCAGCCGTCCTCCCCGGCGGCCTTCCGGTGCAGGTAGGGGACCCGGTCGGCGACGGCCGGCGGCAGCTTGTCCCCGACCTTGCCCGCCACCGTGTCGGCGGCCCGCCCGGCGACGGCGCCGGCGGTCTGCCTGGCCTGCCGGGCGACGTCCTGCACCTTGGGGTTCTGCGCCACTCCGCGTGCCGACTTGGTCAGCTGCTCGTACCGCTCCCGCCCGGCCCGGGTGCCCAGCACATAGCCGGCGGCGAGTCCCGCGACGAACGTCAGTTTCCGCATCCTCGGCTCCACTTCCGCGCGGTCCGCCCGCGCTCCGTCAGGCCCGCTGTGCGACGGTGCCCGTACTCGTCGGCTCGCCTCTACCCGGCGGGCCCGATCGCGAACCGCCGGGCGCGGGAGCCGGGGCGGCGGCCTTCTCCAGCATCCCGGCGTCCGGACCGTGCCGCGCGCCGGACGCGCCGGTCGGGTCAGGGGCGGGCCGGTCCGGGGGCGCGGGGGCCCGGGTCGCGGGCCTCGGGGTCCCGGGTCTCTGGATCTCTGGGTCTCTGGGTCTCCGGATCTCCGGGTCTCGGATCGGATTGTCTCGGATCGGATTGGCGGAGCACCCCCCTACGTGCGCTAATGTATGACCCGCAGCGAGCGCCGACGCCCCGGGAGACCGGGCCCCGCCGGTGCCGCGCCAGCAATCCCGCCTAGCTCAATTGGCAGAGCAGCCGGCTGTTAACCGGCAGGTTATTGGTTCGAGTCCAATGGCGGGAGCTGAGCAGGGTGTCCCTGCTCCACGGTGCCGTGCGCACCGGTCCCGCCTAGCTCAATTGGCAGAGCAGCCGGCTGTTAACCGGCAGGTTATTGGTTCGAGTCCAATGGCGGGAGCAGCGAAAACGAGGGCCCTCCGGTGATCCGGAGGGCCTTCTTCGCGCATATGCCCCCCGGCGCGCGAGAGGGGCGGCTGAACAGCTATGCTGCGGCAGGCGGTCCGTCGAGGGCCGTTCGTGCCGGGGGAGGTTGGCCGGTACGGGGCGGTAGCTCAGCCGGTTAGAGCAGGGGACTCATAATCCCTGGGTCGTGGGTTCGAGTCCCACCCGCCCCACCGTGTGAACCCGTGGGCGCGGCTCACCTGGCGCAACAGTAGAGCAGCGGCGCCACGACCGCGCCCACCACGCCGGGAACTTCACCCGGATGGGGACATCCCCCGGGGCTTGCAGCGCGGCGCGACCGACGCCCCCGCCTCCCGGAGCCGTAGGGCGAGCTGCACTCCGGCACCGCGCCGGGGACGCGGGGAACTGCGCGAACACCTCGGGCCGAGCCCGCCGCCCCCTGCGGCCCCGGGTGGCCGCCCGGGTGATCACCTGAAGCAGCAGCGGCCGGCGGCGGTTCACCCGTTCGGCCTACAGCGCTGGCCTGGCGGCCCGGCGGCGCCGACGATGGTGGGGTGTCCCGCGACGATGCCGACCGGGGGTTCCCACCGGCCCCCACCCCGGGGCCTGCCACCGGGCGGGCGTCGCAAGGAGGACTCATGACCACTGCCCGAGACATCATGCACACGGGCGCCCGGTACATCCCCAAGACCGAGACGCTCGACCGCGCCGCGCAGATGATGCGCGACCACGAGGTGGGAGCGCTGCCCGTGGCCGACACGGACGACCGGATGTGCGGCATCATCACCGACCGCGACATCGTGGTGAAGGCCATCGCGCACGGCCAGGACCCCTCGCAGGTCACCGTGGGCGAGATCTGCGAGGGCACGCCCCGCTGGATCTCGGCCGACGCCGACATCCAGGACGTGCTGGAGGAGATGGGCAGCCGGAAGATCCGCCGGCTCCCGGTGATCGACGAGAACAAGCGCCTGGTCGGCATGATCAGCGAGGCCGATGTGGCGCGGCACCTCTCCGAGGGCCAGATCGCCACCTTCGTGGAGCAGATCTACGTCACCAGCTGACCCCGGCCGGCCCGGTTGACCCGAGCCCGGTCGGGAGATCCACGGTGGAGAAGGCCCACGGTGGAGAAGGCCCACGGTCGAGAAGGCCCACGGCAGAAGCAGACACGACGCGGCGTCCGGGCGCTCTCAGGCCCGGACGCCGTCCAGCATCCGCCGCAGCAGGTCGCGCAGCAGGGCCCGCTCCTCCTCGCCGAGCGCGGCCAGCGGCTCCCGGGCGAAGTCGAGCGATTCGCGCAGTTCCTCGGAGGCGGTGCGACCGGCCTCGGTGACGGCGACCAGCTTGACCCGGCGGTCCTGGGGGTCTGCCTCGCGGGTGACCAGGCCGCGTGCCTCCAGCCGGTCGACGATGCCGGTGATGTTGGAGGGTTCGCAGCTCATCGTCTGGGCGATCCGGCGCATCGGCAGCGGTCCACGCCGCAGCAGCGCCAGCACCTTGGCCTGGGCACCGGTGAGCGAGCGGGCGGCGGCGGCCTCGTCGTACTCCTTGTGGAACACCGAGACGAGCCGGGCCATGAGGTCCACGACTTCGAGGGTGAGCGGGTCGGACGGTTGCGACATGCACCCCACTCTAGCTGAACATTTGACAACATGAACCTTTCATCCACATGGTTGCTTCAGGTGCTCGACCTTTGAGGTCGCGGCACATTCGTCCCAGGCAGAAGGGAACGCAGAGACATGGCGGATCAGGCACTGCCCACCAGCGGCCGCGAGTGGCACTTGGTGGCCCGTCCCGACGGCCGGCCCACCCCGGAGCAGTTCGCGCTGCGCGAGGCGCCCGTGCCGCAGCTCCGGCCCGGCCGGCTCCTGGTGCGCAACGCGTACCTGTCAGTCGACCCCTACATGCGCGGCCGGATGAACGACGTCAAGTCGTACACGCCGCCCTTCCGGCTCGACGAACCACTGGACGGCGGCGCCGTCGGCCGGGTGGTGGCCTCCGAGGCGGCGGGGTTCGCGCCCGGCGACGCGGTGCTGCACGGGCTCGGTTGGCGCGAGTACGCCGTGCTGGACGCGGAGCGCGCCGTCAAGGTGGACGCCGACGCGGCGCCGCTCTCGTACTTCCTCGGCGTGCTGGGGATGCCCGGTCTGACGGCCTACGCCGGGCTGCTGGAGGTGGCGTCCTTCAAGGAGGGCGACGCGGTCTTCGTCTCCGGCGCGGCGGGCGCGGTCGGCAGCGTGGTCGGCCAGATCGCCCGGCTCAAGGGCGCCTCCCGGGTGGTCGGCAGTGCCGGTTCGGCGGCGAAGGTGGCCCGGCTGGTGGAGCGGTACGGCTTCGACGCCGCCTTCAACTACAAGGACGGACCGGTCACCGAGCAGCTGGCCAAGGCCGCCCCCGACGGCATCGACGTCTACTTCGACAATGTCGGCGGCGACCACCTGGAGGCCGCCATCCAGTCGCTGCGGACGCACGGCCGGGTCGCGATCTGCGGCGCCATCGGGCAGTACAACGACACCGAGGGGCCCTGCGCACCGCGCAACCTGAGCCTGGTGATCGGCAAGCGGCTGCGCCTCCAGGGCATGCTGGTGCCCGATCACGCGGCACTCCAGGAGCAGTTCACCGCCGAGGTGTCCGGCTGGCTGCGCGACGGTCGGCTGCACTACGACGAGACCGTGGTGGACGGGATCGAGCACACCGTGGACGCCTTCCTCGGCATGCTGCGCGGCGCCAACACCGGCAAGATGGTGGTCCGCCTCGCCGACTAGCGGCCCCGCTGCGGCCCCGGCCGCGTGCTCCCCGTACCGGCCCGGTGCCGGGCCCGGGGAGGCGCGCGGCCGGGGCCGCACCCCGGCTCGGCAGGCGGAATCCGGCCGTGTGCGACAGACCGTCACCCACGGCGCGCCGCCCCGCGATAACGTTTCTCCGAACGGCGGCGCTGGTCCCGACGAGTGGTGACGGTCGATGGGGTATCGCTGAAATCTGATCACTTGGGGTGAAAATCTGTCCGGTTTGATGGATTTAGTGATCGGATAGCGTTTACCGAAAGTCACGTCGGGTAGTGGTGCAGTAGTGGCAGTTGGTGCAGAATGACGGTGCGGGACTGGAATCTCGGGCAATGGGCACGAGGCCGCTGGGGAAGGCGACCCTCGTCCACAGCCTGGAGGTCCCGGTGACGACACGTGGAGTCCTGTACGTCCACTCCGCGCCGCGCGCGCTGTGCCCGCATGTCGAGTGGGCCGTCGCGGGCGTGCTCGGCGTGCGCGTCAACCTTGATTGGATCCGCCAGCCGGCCGCCCCCGGCACCTGGCGGGCCGAGTTCTCCTGGCAGGGGGAGCCCGGTACGGCCTCGCAGCTGGCCTCGGCCCTGCGCGGCTGGCACCTGCTCCGCTTCGAGGTGACCGCGGAGCCCTGCGCCACCGCCGAGGGGGAGCGCTACAGCAGCACTCCGGAGCTCGGCATCTTCCATGCCGTCACCGGCATCCACGGGGACATCCTCATCCCCGAGGACCGGCTGCGCGCCGCCATGGCCCGCGCCCGCAGCGGCGAGGCCGACCTGGAGGCCGAGATCTCCCGGCTGCTCGGCAAGCCCTGGGACGACGAGCTGGAGCCCTTCCGCTACGCCGGTGAGGGCGCCCCCGTCCGCTGGCTGCACCAGGTGGTCTGACCCGCCCCCACCGCCCCCCGTCCCGGACGGCCGCTGCGCCGCCTCCGACGTCCTCCGTCGGGTACGGCGCAGCGGCGTATCCGGTCCCGGTGGGCCGGGGGAGCGGGTCAGGGGCGGCGGAAGGAGTCCAGATGGGCGAAGACGACCACATTGGCGGTGTAGTCGCGGTGCTTGTGGTCGTACGCGCCGCCGCAGGTGATCACCCGCAGCTGGGCGGTGGGCCCGTCCCCGTACACCCGCTGGTCCGGGAAGGACTTCTTGGCGAAGACCTCGACCGAGTCCACCAGGAAGGTCGCGGTGCTGCCGTCGGCGCGGACGACCTCGATCTTGTTCTTCTTCTTCAGCGCCCCCAGCCCCCAGAAGACGGCGGGTCCGCGCTTGGTGTCCACATGCCCGAGCACCAGCGCGGTGCCGATCTCGCCCGGGGTGGCCCCGTCGCCGTACCAGCCGACCAGGTTGCTGTCGTTGGACGGCGGGGGCTGAAGTACGCCGTCCTTGTCGAGCGCCAGCCTGGTGAACGGGGCGTTCACGCCGATCTGGGGGATGGTCAGCCGGACCGGGTCCGAGGCCGGCAGTGAGGGCCCGGACGAGGCGGAGGCGGCGGGCCGCGACGCCGGCGGCGCGGGGGCCGGGGCGGCGGCCACCGGGGTGGGCGGGGCGCCGGAGCCGTCCAGCGAGCTGTGGATCATGAAGAGGCCGAGCAGTACGGCGGCGCCGGCCAGCCGGAGCCGGCCGGCGCCCCCGTCACGGTTCCGTACGGTCCGGGACGGGGGCCCACCCCGCCTCGTTTTCCTGAAGCCCATGCCCGCGGAGTGCCTTTCTGGGAGCGGCGCCGTGGCCACCGCCGCAGAACGGCGGTGGCCACGGCGGGTCGGTCAGCGGTGCTCGGGCACGTCAGATGGCCCGGCCGGAGGAGTTGCGGCGGCGCAGGCTGTAGGCGCCGACGCCCACGCCGCCCGCCAGCAGGGCACCGCCCGCGGCCATGCCGCCGGTGGACGCCATGCCGCCACCGCCGGTGTGGACGCCGCCGTGCGGCTTCTTGTGCTTGCGCTCCTCGGTCTTGCCCTTCTCGTGGTGCTCGGTCTTGCCCTTCTCGTGGCAGTGGCAGTTGCCGCGGCCCTTGCCCTCGTCGTAGCCGCCGCCCCAGTCCTCCTCGTCGTAGCTGCTGCCCTTGCTCCAGTCGCCCTCGTCGCGGCTGCCGCCCTTGCCCCAGTCCTTGCCCTCGTCGTGGCCGCCGCCCTTGCCCCAGTCCTTGCCCTCGTCGCGGCCGCCGTCCTTCCCCCAGTCCTTGCCCTCGCCCCGGCCGAAGTCCTTGCCGTCGCCCTTACCGTCGCCTCGGCCGAAGTCCTTGCCGTTGTCCTTGCCCCAGTCGTCCCCTCCCTGGCCCCAGTCCTTGCCGTCGCCCTTGCCCAGCAGGGAGGACCCCGCCCCGCTGGGCTGCCAGGTGTCCGCGTGGGCGGAAGGGGCGACAAGGGCGAGAGCGGCGACGCTGAGTGCGGCGCCGGCGACGAACGTGCGTGCACGCATGACGATGACCTTCCAGCGCCTCTACGATCGGTGACAGGAAGTCAACTCAGGGAAATCGTGGAGACACCACGATCACCGTCGGTCACCGAAGGCGGCGGCGCCAGCCGACAGTCCCAATCGGGTGAGATGATGATCCTTTCGGCTCAATCGACTGCCCCTCAGCTGCTTCGAACAGCGGTGTTCGACCAGGTCACGGCGGGTGTCGGCAGACGCGGAAAGGTCCCGCCCGGAGCACCGGGCGGGACCTTCCTGACGGGTTTTCGGTGTCAGTCCCGGCGCAGGGCCAGGACCACATTGTGGCCCCCGAAGCCGAAGGAGTTGTTGAGCGCCGCGATCGGGCCCTCCGGCAGCTTCCGGGGCTCGCCGCGCACGATGTCCGCGTCCACCTCGTCGTCCAGGTTGTCGACGTTGATCGTCGGCGGGGCGATGCGGTGGTAGAGCGCGAGCACGGTGCTGACGGTCTCGATACCGCCGGCGCCGCCGAGCAGGTGGCCGGTCATCGACTTGGTCGCGGAGACCGCGATGTGGTCCAGGTGCTCGCCGAGCACCTTGCGCAGCGCCTTGACCTCGGCGATGTCGCCCTGCGGGGTGGAGGTGGCGTGGGCGTTGACATGCACCACGTCCGCCCGGTCCAGGTCGGTGTGGTCGAAGAGGTTCGCCACCGCGGCGGCGACACCGCGGCCGGTGGGCTCCGGCTGGGCGATGTGGTGGCTGTCGGCGGACAGCCCCTGGCCGACCGCCTCGCAGTAGACCCGGGCGCCACGGGCCGCCGCGTGCTCCGCCGACTCCAGGACGACCACGCCGGCGCCCTCGCCCAGTACGAAGCCGTCACGGGCCTTGTCGTACGGACGCGACGCGTGCTGCGGCTCGTCGTTGTTCTTGGACATCGCCATCATGTTGGCGAACGCCGCGATCGGCAGCGGGTGGATGGCCGCCTCGGTACCGCCGGCCACCACGATGTCGGCGCGCCCGGTACGGATCATCTCGATGGCGTAGCCGATGGCCTCGGCGCCGGAGGCGCAGGCGCTCACCGGGGTGTGCACGCCGGCGCGGGCGCCGATCTCCAGGCCCACATTGGCGGCCGGGCCGTTCGGCATCAGCATCGGCACGGTGTGCGGGGAGACGCGGCGGACGCCCTTCTCCTTGAGCACGTCGTACTGGTCGAGCAGGGTGGTGACCCCGCCGATGCCGGAGGCGACCACGGCGCCTAGGCGGTCGGGGTCGACGGCGGAGGCCGCGTCCGTCGCGGGGACCTCGAAGCCCGCGTCGGCCCAGGCCTCCCGGGCGGCGATCAGCGCGAACTGCGCCGACCGGTCCAGCTTGCGGGCCAGCGGGCGCGGCAGGACCTCACCGGGCTCGACGGCTGCCCGTGCGGCGATCCGCACGGGCAGCTCGGCGGCCCACTCCTCCTTGAGGGGAACCACGCCGGAGCGGCCGGCGAGGAGTGCTTCCCAGGTCGATGCGGCATCGCTGCCCAGCGGCGTGAAGGCGCCGATACCCGTGACGACCACGGTGGTGCGGTTGTCAGTAGTCACTGGTCTCTCTCTCCCACGTGTTAAGCGTGCGAGGCGGCGCTGGTGCCGTTGGGACGGCGGCATGCGCGACGGCCTGACGTGAACTCAGGTGCCCCGAGGTTCGGTGGTGCGGACGGCGGACCGTCCTGGGTGCTGGGTGTCAGCTGTTGGCGAGGATGTACGAGACGGCGTCGCCCACGGTCTTGAGGTTCTTGACCTCGTCGTCCGGGATCTTCACGTCGAAGCGCTCCTCGGCGGCGACGACGACCTCCACCATGGACAGCGAGTCGACGTCCAGGTCGTCGGTGAAGGACTTGTCCAGCTCGACGTCCTCGGTCGGGATGCCGGCGATCTCGTTGACGATCTCGGCGAGACCTTCCAGGACCTCGGACTTGGTAGCCATTGCGGCACTCCTATCGGGATGTGTGTTCATCTGAACTGCTCCGTCCCCCGCGGGCGCGGGACACGGTGGCCAAGGGGCGTGCCCGCACGGGTGCGGGCACCGGTCTTGACTTACGGGAGGGTAACGACTGCGGCTGCGTAGACGAGACCCGCCCCGAAACCGATGACCAGGGCCAGGTCACCGCTCTTGGCCTCGCCGGAGGCGAGCATCCGCTCCATGGCCAGGGGGATGGACGCCGCCGAGGTGTTGCCGGTCTCGGCGATGTCGCGGGCCACGGGCACGGACGAGGGCAGCTTCAGAGCCTTGATCATCGCATCCGTGATGCGCATGTTGGCCTGGTGGGGGATGAACGCGCCGAGCTGGTCGGCGCTGACACCGGCCGCGTCCAGCGCCTGCTGGGCGACCTTGGCCATCTCCCAGACCGCCCAGCGGAAGACCGACTGGCCCTCCATGCGCAGCGCGGGCCACTTCTGCTCGGAGCCCACGCCGTTGACCGCGTCCTCCTTGCCGAAGGCGGTGTCCCACGCCTGGGTCTGCGAGATGACGTCCGCCTGCGCGCCGTCCGAGCCCCAGACCACCTTGCCGATGCCCGGCTCCCTGGACGGGCCGACGACCACGGCGCCCGCGCCGTCGCCGAAGATGAAGGCGGTGGAGCGGTCGGACACATCGGTGAGGTCGCTGAGCCGCTCCACGCCGATCACCACCACGTACTCGGCGCTGCCGGTGCGGACCATGCCGTCGGCCAGGTTCAGGCCGTAGCCGAAGCCGGCGCAGGCGGCGGAGATGTCGAAGGCGGCGGCGGAGCCGCAGCCCAGCCGGTGCGAGATCTCGGTGGCGATGGCCGGGGTCTGCTTGAGGTGCGAGACGGTGGAGACCACCACCGCGCCGACCTGCTCAGGGGTGATGCCCGCCTGGGCGATGGCCTTGCCGGCGGCCTGCACCGACATCTCGGAGACGCTCTCCTCCGGGCCCGCCCAGCGGCGCTCGGTGATACCGCTGCGGGTGCGGATCCACTCGTCGGAGGAGTCGATCCACTGGAGCACCTCCTCGTTGGGGATCACCCGGACGGGACGGTAGCCGCCCACGCCGTAGATCCGCGAGAAGTCCGCGCCCCGGCTAGGCCGGATCCGCGCCACCTCGCCGGTGGTCTCTGTCATGCGTTCACACCTTCCGTGGCGGGCAGCCGGATGGGCTCGCCGTGCTTGGCGACCAGCTCGCGGGCCTTGTCCAGGTCGGCGGGGGTCTTCAGGGCGAGGGTCTCGACGCCCTTGAGGTTGCGCTTGACCAAGTTGGTGAGGGTGCCGGCCGGCGGCACCTCGATGACGCAGGTGGCGCCCAGCTCGCGCAGCGTCTCCATGCACAGGTCCCAGCGGACCGGGTTGGAGACCTGGGAGACCAGGCGGCTCAGCACCTCGGCGCCGGAGTCCACCACCCCGCCGTCCCGGTTGGACACATATGCGACACGCGGGTCACCGACCGGCATCCCGGGGGCCAGCCTGCCCAGCGCCGCGACGCCGGGAGCCATGTGGTGGGTGTGGAAGGCACCCGCCACGCTCAGCGCCACCAGCCGGGCGGCGGCGGGCGGGTCGGCCTTGAGCGCCGCCAGCTGCTCCAGCGTGCCGGCGGCCACGAGCTGGCCGCCGCCGTTGTTGTTCGCGGCGGTGAGGCCGTGCTCGGCGAGCTTGGCGGCCACCTCGTCCGGGTCGCCGCCGAGCAGCACCGACATCCCCGTCTCGGTGACGGCGGCGGCGTCGGCCATGGCCAGGCCGCGCTGCCGTACGAAGGCCATCGCGGACTCGTCGGACAGCACACCGGCGACGGCGGCGGTGGTGATCTCGCCCACGCTGTGGCCGGCGACCGCGCCGACCGGACCGTAGCCGTCGGCCGGCGCCACGTCGGCCAGCAGCGCGCGGACGGCGACCAGTCCGGCGGCGACCAGCAGCGGCTGCGCCACCGCGGTGTCCTTGATCTCCTCGGCGGACGCCTCGGTGCCGTAGTGCACCAGATCGAGTCCGGCCACGGCGGACCACCAGTGCAGCCGGTCGGCCACACCGTCCACCTCGAGCCAGGGGGCGAGGAAACCGGGCGTCTGGGCGCCCTGTCCGGGAGCGACGAGTACGAGCACGGAATCAACCTTCTCTTGCCGGGCGCTCCGGCACGGGTAGACGGCGGTTACCAAGAAACTACACGCGGTTTGTGGGGTCCCTACAGCAGGTTCACCGCTGCGTGCGGGGCGCGTCGAGACGGCCCAGGGCAAGGGCGATCCGCAGGGTGAACGCCGAGCGTACGTCGGAGGGCGTGTACCCCGTGACGTCAGTCACACGTCGCAGCCGGTAGCGGACGGTGTTGGGGTGGACGAAGAGCATCCGGGCCGCCCCCTCCAGCGAGGACGCCTGCTCCAGGTAGACCGAGAGCGTCTCCAGCAGCGCGGAGCCGGCCTCCTCCAGCGGGATGTAGATCTCCTCCACCAGCTGCTGGCGCGCGGCCTGATCCCCCGCCAGCGCCCGCTCCGGCAGCAGATCGTCGGCCAGCACCGGCCGGGGGGCGTCCGGCCAGGCCCCGCAGGAACGCAGCGCACCCGACGCGGCCTGCGCGGACCGGGTGGCGGAGAGCAGATCCCCGACGGTGGGGCCGACCACCACCGGGCCGGGGGCGAACTGACCGATCAGCGCCCGAGCGGCGTGCATCGGGTCCATGCTGCCGCCGACCACCACCACCAGCCGGCTGCCCAGCACCCCGGTGAGGACATGCAGCCTGGCCCGCCGGGCGGCCCGCCGGATCGCCTCCACCACCAGCTCGCTGTCACCGTCCGGCGCGTTGCCCATCACCACCATCACCTGGGCGGGTGAACCCCAGCCGAGCGCCGCCGCCCGGGACAGCACCCCCTCGTCGGCGTCCCCGGAGAGCAGCGCGTTGACCACCAGCGCCTCCAGCCGGGCGTCCCAGGCGCCGCGCGCCTCCGCCGCCTGCGCGTACACCTGCGCGGTGGCGAACGCCAGCTCCCGGGCGTACACCAGCACGGCCTCCCGCAGCCCCGCCTCGTCGCCCGGCGCCGCGACCTCGTCGATGGCCTCCTCGACGACCTCGATGCTGATCCGGATCATCTCCACGGTCTGCCGGAGCGTGACCGCCCGGGTCAGCTCGCGCGGCGCGGTGCCGAACACATCGGTGCTCATCGCCTGCGGCTTGTCCGGGTGGCGGAACCACTCGGTGAAGGCGGCGATGCCCGCCTGCGCCACCAGGCCGATCCAGGACCGGTGCTCCGGCGGCATCCGGCGGTACCAGGAGAGCGTCTCGTCCATCCGCTGGATGGCGTTGGTGGCGAGCCGGCCGGACGCCTTCTCCAGCCTCCGCAGGGTGGCGGCGTGCCGCTCCGCAGCGAGTTTGCGCTCCGACGCGGTGCCGCGCGGCGTCGCGCCGCCGCTGGGCTCCGGGGAGTCGGCGCCGCGGGTCCCGGCGGCTCGGGGCTTCGGGGCAGGCGTCACTGCCTTCTTCGCTGCGTTCTTCGCTGAGGGGACTGGCACAGCACTAGCGTGCCTCACGCACGGTGGTGGTCGTGCACGCGGGCCCGCCCACGGGCGGTGGCGGCCCTCACATCCTGCTGCCGACGGGGCACGTCGGGGCACATCGGGGGGTACGTCGGCGGCGTGCGCCGGCGCGGGCGGCGCGGAAGCCCGGCGCCCGGCCCGGTATCTTCCCCGGTGGCCCGCCGCCCATCCGATCGGAGCCAGCCGTGACCGACCAGCACCGCCCCCGCGCCGAGGTGCGCCGCGCGGCCGAACGCTACCGCTCCACCCCGGAACCGGGCATCGAGACCCGCCACGCCTTCTCGTTCTCCGGCCACTACGACCCCCGCAACACCCACTTCGGCGCGCTGCTCGCCTGCAATGAGGAGCTGCTCGCCCCCGGCGCCGGCTTCGAACGGCACCGGCACCGCGACACCGAGATCCTCACCTGGGTCGTCGAGGGCGCGCTGGCGCACCGCGACGACCATGGGCACGCGGGCGTGGTACGCCCCGGCATGGTCCAGTACCTGGGGGCCGGCAGCGGCGTCGCGCACACCGAGCGCAACCTCGGCGGCGCGGCGGAGCCGGTGCGGTTCGTGCAGATGTGGCTCCAGCCCGACCGGTTCGACGCCGAACCCGCGTACGGGCTGGCCCGGCCCCGGCCCGGAGCGGACGGGCGGACCCTGCTGGCCTCCGGGATGGCGCGTGACGCGGGCGGCGAGGCGCTGCCGCTGCGCCGCCGCGACGCCGCGCTGCACCACGTCACGGCCGGGCCCTGGCAGCCGCTCCCCGACCTGCCGGACGCCCCGCTGCGCCATCTGCACCTGCTGCGCGGCTCGCTCGGCTTCCGTACCGCCGCCGGCCCGCACGGCACCGGCCGCGACCTGCGGCCCGGCGACAGCGCCCGCGTCACCGGCCCGGCGCTGGTCGCGCCGACGGCGGGGGAGGACGGGGTGGAGCTGCTGCTCTGGGAGATGTACTCGGGGCTGTTGCTGGGCTGATGCCGTACGGACGGACAGCGGGGCGGGCGGGCATCGGGACGGCCGGGCGGCGCCGGGCCGGTCCGGTCAGTCGGCCAGCTCCGCCAGGACCGCGTCGGTGAAGGGCGGCCAGGCGTCGGCGGCCCAGGGGCCGAAGTCGCGGTCGGTCAGGCAGACGCAGGCCGCGCCCGCCACCGGGTCGACCCACAGGAAGGTGCCGGACTGGCCGAAGTGGCCGAAGGTCCCCGGGGAGCTGGCGGCGCCGGTCCAGTGCGGCGCCTTGCCGCCCCGGAGCTCGAAGCCGAGCCCCCAGTCGTTGGGCCGCTGATGGCCGAAGCCCGGCAGCACCCCGCTCAGCCCCGGCCAGGCCACCACCCGGGTCGCCGCCTCCACCGTGGAGGGGTGCAGCAGCCGGGGGGCCTGGAGTTCGGCGGCGAAGCGCGCCAGGTCGGCGGCGGTCGACACGCCGCCCGCCCCGGCCGGTGCCCGGTGGCCGGGGTCGATCCGGGTCGCCGCCATGCCGAGCGGCTGGAACACCGCCTCGGCCGCGTACTGCCCGAACGGGATGCCGGACGCCTGCTCCAGGGTCTGCGCCAGCACGTCGAACCCGGCGTTGGAGTACAGCCGGCGCGTCCCCGGCGCGGCCATCGTCCGGTGCTCGTCGAAGGCCAGCCCCGAGGTGTGCGCCAGCAGGTGGCGTACCGTCGACCCCGGCGGACCCGCCGGGTCGTCCAGCTCGAAGACGCCCTCCTCCACCGCCACCAGCGCGGCGTACGAGCTGAGCAGCTTGGTCACCGAGGCGAGCGGGAACTCCCGCTGCTGCGGCCCGTGCGCCCCCAGCACCGCCCCGTCCCGACCCCGCACCACCACGGCCGCCGCCGTCGGCACCGGCCACTGCTCGATCACCCGCAGACTCTCCATGGGCCCGACTCTACGGGCCACTCCATCGGCCGTTCCCCGGCGGGCCGCCTCCCGGCCGGGTGCCGATCGTGTTTGCCTGGAGTGCACTCCAAGTCGCTAGCGTCGAAGACGTCGTACGGAACGGCCGCATCGCAGGGGGTACGCCATGACCGTCGCCAGACCGCTCACCCGACCCGTCGTGCTCGGCCCGGTCGCCGCGGTGGCGACCTGCGCGTCGGGCCCGGACACCGCCGGGCCCGACGACACGCCCCGCCACACCATCGGCGAGGTCGCCGCCCGCAGCGGGCTGACCGCGTACACGCTGCGCTGGTACGAGCGGATAGGGCTGCTGGAGCGGATCGACCGCTCCTACTCCGGCCAGCGCCGCTACAGCGACAAGGACCTGCACTGGCTCGCCTTCCTCGGCAAGCTGCGGCTGACCGGTATGTCGGTCGCGGACATGGTGCGCTACGCGGAACTGGTCCGGGAGGGCGAGCACACCTTCGGCGAGCGCCATGGACTGCTGCACGCCCACCGCGAAGAGGTCCGCCAGCGCATCGCGGACCTGCAGACCACCCTCGCCGTCCTCGACTACAAGATCAGCATGTATGCGGATGCCGCCCCGGCGGCGCAAGGAGAGCGCAGCGCATGAGTACGAGCCTTCCCACCACCGCCCTCGGCACCGACGGCCCGGTCGTCGGCGTGCAGGGCCTCGGCTGCATGGGCATGAGCGAGTTCTACGGCCCCACCGACACCGCCGAGTCGCTCGCCACCCTGGAGCACGCCCTGGAACTGGGCGTCACCCTCTACGACACCGCCGACATCTACGGCGCCGGGCACAACGAGGAGCTGATCGGCCCCTTCATCCGCGCCAACCGCGACCGGGTGGTGCTCGCCACCAAGTTCGCCATCGAGCGGCGCGCCGACGACCCCGCCTACCGGGGGATCAACAACCACCCCGACTACATCCGCCGCGCCGTCGACGCCTCGCTGCGCCGGCTGGGCGTGGACGTGATCGACCTCTACTACATGCACCGCCGCGACCCCGCCGTGCCGCTCGCCGACTCGGTCGGCACCATGGCGGAGCTGGTCCGGGCCGGGAAGGTCCGCCACCTGGGCCTGTCCGAGGTGACCGGCGCCGAACTGCGGGAGGCCCACGCGGTGCACCCGATCGCGGCCGTCCAGTCGGAGTGGTCGCTGTTCTCCCGGGACGTGGAGCGCTCCGCCGTCCCGGCGGCGGCCGAACTCGGTGTCGCCTTCGTGCCCTACTCCCCGCTCGGCCGGGGCTTCCTCACCGGCGCGTTCAGCTCGGCCGACCAGCTGAGCCAGGACGACGTCCGGCAGCACCAGCCCCGCTTCAGCGGGGAGAACGCCAAGGCCAACGCCGACCTGGTCGTCCCCGTCCAGCAGATCGCGGCCGCGCGCGGAGTCACCGCGGCGCAGGTGGCGCTGGCCTGGGTGCAGCAGCGGGCCGAGGTGCACCGGCTGACCGTGGTGCCGATCCCCGGCACCCGCAAGCGCAGCCGGCTGGAGGAGAACGTCGCCGCCGCGACGCTGCGCCTGACCGCCGACGAGCTGGCCCGGCTGGAGCCGATCGCGGCCCAGGTGGCCGGGGACCGCTACGCCGACATGACCTTCACCTCCGTCACCCGCGAGTAGCCCTGGCCGGGCGCGGGCGGCGCCGCTCACCCGGGGCCGCCCGCGTCGAACTCCCGGACCAGCCGCCCGGGGGCCGTACGCCGCCAGGCATCGGTGAGCAGGTCGCGCAGCTCACCCGGGTCGACGCCGTCCAGCGCCACCTGGACCCAGCCGAAGCGGCCCACATAGGGCGCCACCGAGAAGACCCCCGGCTCGGCCGCCACCAGCGCGGTCTGCTCCTCCCGGGACGCCTTCACCGACGCCTCGCCGCTCTCCGGCCGGCCGATGGCGAAGATCTTCTCCCCGACGCGGAGGGTCACCGCCGTGCCCCAGGTCACCCGCTCGGCGGCCCGGGGCAGGGCAAGGCCCATGGCCCTGAACTCGTCGAAACTCACCATGGCGTCAGGCTAGAGGCGGGGTGTGACAGTGAGGCGTAACAGTGAGGCGCGACAGCGAGGCGGGGTACGACAACGGCCCTGCTCACAGCACCGCCAGGGCGTACAGCGCGAACCCGCCCGCCAGCGCCCCCGCAGCCACCCGGGCGCCGCGCGGCACACCGGTCCACGGTGCCTCGAAGCGCCGGGTGAACCGCCCGATGCCGACCAGCACGACGGCGAACAGCGGCAGCCAGCACAGCCGGGCCAGCACCCAGCCCAGCGAGTCCGGCGCACCGGTGAGACCCGGCACCGAGCGCAGGGCGGAGCCCGGCACCGCCACGGCCAGCATCGCGGTCTGGTGCCAGCAGAAGATCGTCATCGCCGAGAGGTTCACCGCCACCACCGGCGCCCAGAGCGCCGGCCGCCGCAGCCGGCGGCCCAGCCGGTCCCGCAGCAGCACCGCCGCGCCGCACTGCACCGAGGCCAGCGCCAGCACCAGCAGGGACGGCGGGTGGGAGTTGGTGCGCTCCACCCCGGGGACGCCCACCATGCTCGCCGGGTAGTGGAACACCACCAGCAGCACCGCGAACAGCACCGCCCCGCCCGCCAGCAGCAGCCGGGCACCGCGCCGCCCCAGCCGCCCCTCGCCCCAGGAGACGCCCAGCTGGTAGGCGAACAGCCAGCCGGGCAGCAGGTTCACCAGCCCGACCCAGGACGGCACCGAACCGGCCCACGGCCCGTAGCGCAGCAGGTCGACCACGGCCACGGCGGCGATCAGCGGGGCGGCCGCCCAGCCGCCCAGTCGGCGCGCGGCCCGCACGCAGTACGGGGTGAGCGCGGTCACCCCGGCGTAGACGCCGACGAACCAGAGCGGCTGGACGACCAGCACCGCGCCGGTGCGCAGCGTGCCGGACGGCACACCGGCCACGGCCAGCAGCGGCAGCAGCAGCGCCCAGACGGCGGTGACGCCCAGCACCGGCCGGCCGAGCCGGGCCAGTCGGCCGCGCAGCCAGTCGCCGGTGCCGGTACCCCGGGCGGCGGCGCGGCGCAGCGACAGCACCGAGGCGTGGCCGCCGACCAGGAAGAAGATCCCCAGCAGTTGGAGCACCCAGCTGACCGGGGCGAAGAAGCCGAGCGAGCCGAGCGGGCTGGCGTTGTGCAGCGCCCCGTCGGAGGACCGGGTGAACGCGCCGAGCAGCCAGTGGCCGGTGGGCACGGCGAGCAGGGCGAGGGCGCGCAGGCCGTCCAGCGCGCGGTCGCGGTGGGCGGGGGTGCGGGCGTCGACGTGCTGCGCGGCGCGGCGCAGCGGGCCGAGGTCAGACAAGGTCATGGCGGCACTCCTGGTCGGTGGCGGCGCAGTTGACGGCGGGGTAGTCGCCGAGGGCGATCTCGGCGAAGTTGGCGAGCGAGTCGGTGCCCGGCGCGAAGTAGCCGGTGTGGCCGTGGGCGCGGTCGGCGGCGACCACCCGGGCGCCGAAGGCCGGAGCGGCGGGGTCGGCGCCGTGGCCCAGGCCGGCGAAGGAGAGGTGCGGGACGCGCCGGATCCAGTCCGAGGCGTCCCGCGCCGCCCAGATCCGGACGGCGGTGCCCAGCCCGGCGGCGTGGTCGGCGTGCATCCCGGGCGAGCCGAGGACGACCAGGTCGGACGCCTCGCCCGGGTCGAGGCCCGGCGCGGCGATGCCGCACAGCACCGAGCCGTAGCTGTGGCAGAAGACGGCGGGCGGCGGCGCCGCCGGGGTGGTGCCGGCGGCCAGTCCGGCCAGGAACCGCTCCAGCCGGGGGGCGCCGGCTCGGGCCAGCCTGGCGGTGGCGGCGTCGACGCCCAGGCCGACCGGGGTGGTGTAGCCGACCCAGGCGACGGTGGCGGTCGGGGTGCCGGGCGCCGCCTGCGCCATCCGCTGCCGCAGCGCCTGCGCCATGCCGGCGGGGGTGCCGTACGGGTCGCGCTGCCGGTCGTACGAGGCCAGGTCGATGTCCGAGCCCGGCACCACGACCGCGACCCGGCTCGCCGCCGCCAGGTCCCCGTAGACCTCGGCGACCTGGCCGCGCCCCCGGGGGTCGAACGCCAGGATCTGCCGGCCCGGCCGCAGCAGCGCCGCGTACCGGGCGGCGCGGTCCCGGGCGGCGGCGTGGTCCTGGGCGGTGAGCGCGGGGTCGGCGGCCCGGTCCAGCTCACGCCGCCGCTCGTCGGCCAGGGCGAGGGCGTTGGCGGTGTAGCGCAGGGCGATCGGCGCGCCGTCCAGGTTGCCGACCACCAGCGGGTGGCGGGCGGCCAGGGTGCGCTGCTCGGCGTCCGTCAGAGCTCCGAAGTACGCGGCGACGGCGGCCGGGGCGGCGGTCGCCGGGTCGGGCGGGCGGCTGCCGGAGGTGCGGTCGTGCAGCCAGGCGGCGGTGCCGGGCGGTGGGCCGGTCACCGGGGTCTGCTCCGAGGCGGTGGCCCAGCCGGCCGTCCCGGTGACGGCGGCCGAGGCCAGTACGGCGGCGATCAGGGCGCGCTTGAGGCGGAGCATGCGGCGGTCGTCTCCCTCGTCCGGTCGGAGCCGGGGCCGCGGTAGGTCCGGCGGCCGGCGGAGGGAAACCTAGGAAGGCGATGGGTGGTGGGGCGTCACACCGGGGAGCCAACCCGGCGGTGATACCGGAGTACGGGAGGATCTAGGGGACGCCGATTCCCTCGCTGTGCAGTGGATGTGATGGTTCGTCGGACATGACTGTCCGTCGGGCATGACCGGGCGGCCCCGCGCCGCTGGGCGGTGGGGGCCTCGACGGATGTGCGGGCTGGGTCAGGCCGCGCCGGGGGTGACCAGGCCCGACTCATACGCGAACACCACGGCCTGGGCGCGGTCGCGCAGGTCCAGCTTGGCCAGGATGCGCCCGATGTGGGTCTTCACGGTCTGCTCGGCCAGCACCAGTGCGTCGGCGATCTCGGCGTTGGACAGGCCGCGCGCGATGTGCTCCAGCACCTCCGTCTCACGGGGCGTCAGCGCGTTCAGCCGCAGGCTGGGATTGCGGCGCGGGGCGGGGCGCTGCCGGGCGAAGTCCTCGATCAGGCGGCGGGTGACGGACGGTGCCAGCAGTGCCTCACCGGCCGCGACGACCCGGACCGCCGCGATCAGGTCGGCGGGCGGCGCGTCCTTCAGCAGGAAGCCACTGGCCCCGGCACGCAGCGCCTCGTACACATAGTCGTCCACATCGAAGGTGGTGAGCATCAGCACCCGGGGGCGGTGCACGACGCCGGGCGGCGGGGAGAGCAGCCGCCGGGCGGCCTCCAGACCGTCCATCTCGGGCATCCGGACGTCCATCAGCACCACGTCCGGGTGGGTGCGCCCGCTGACCTCGATGGCCTGCCGGCCGTCCGGTGCCTCGCCCACCACGTCGATGTCGGGCTGGGCGGCCAGCAGGGCCGCGAAGCCGGCGCGCACCATGGCCTGGTCGTCGGCGATGATCACCCGAATGGTCATGGGGCGGGAACCTGCTCTCTGCCGGGCGCTGCGCCAGGCGTTCGGTCGGTCTCTCGGTCTGGGGCGGGGGCGCGCTACCGGTCGTCGGTGACCGGCTGCTCCTCGGCAGGCGGACCGGCGGTCGGGGTGCCGTGTGCGGGGGCGGCGGCCTTCGGGGCGCCGGTCGTCGGGGTGTCGGTCGTCGGGGTGCCGGTCATTGGGGTGTCGGCGGTCGGGGTCTCGGCTTTCCGGGTTTCGGTGCCCGGGGCCGCCAGCGGCAGCACCGCGGCCACCCGGAAGCCCCCGTCCGGCAGCGGGCCGACGTCCAGTCTGCCGCCGAGCAGTCGCAGCCGCTCCCGCATGCCCAGCAGCCCCTGGCCCGTTCCGTCCGCCGCCGGTTCGAGCGGTGGGCTGCTGCGCGGCGGGGCGCCGTTGACCACCGTGATGCGCAGGGCGCCCCCGCCGGCGACCGTGCCCGAACCGGTGGCGGAGACCCAGGTATGCGCGCCGGGCGCGTGGCGTATCACATTCGCCAGGGCCTCCTGCACGATCCGGTACGCCGACAGGTCCACCGCCTGCGGCAGCGGCCCGAGCGCCCGTACCGAGTCGGCCACCGACAGCTCGGCCGGCACCCCGGCCCGGCCGACCGCCTCCACCAGCTGCGGCAGCCGGTCCAGACCGGGCTGCGGGGCCCGCTCCCCCCGGGTGTCCTCGCTGCGCAGCACCCCCAGCAGCCGCCGCATCTCGGAGAGCGACTCACGGGCGGCCACCCCGATGGAGGCGAACTCCTCCCGGGCCGCGTCCGACAGGCCGTCGATCCGGTAGGGCGCGCTGTCCGCCTGCACCGTGATCACCGACATGTGGTGCGCCACCACGTCGTGCAGCTCGCGGGCGATCCGGGCGCGCTCCTCCAGCAGGGTGCGGCGGCCCCGCTCGGCCTCGCTGATGTGCTCCTGCTCGGTCAGCCGGCGCTGCGCCTCGGCGCGCTCGCGCAGGGCACCGCCGAGCAGGAGCACCGCCCCGCTGAGGGTGAAGGCGATCACGCTCATCCCGGTGCCGGTCCGCGTCGGCACCACCAGGTCGACGCCGAACCCGGCCGCCCCGGTGGCCAGCCAGACCGCCACCAGGGTGCTGCGTCTCTCGCGCAGCGCCAGGGCGAGCATCAGGAAGAGGTAGCCGACGACGGCCGGTGGCGTCCATGGCCAGGGCGCGCCGTGGTCGGTGGTGGTGAGCACGGCCAGTGCGGTGAGCAGGTTGGCCGTGGCGGTGATCACCCAGCCGGCCCGTGGCCGGCTGATGGCGAGCAGCAGCGGCACCGTCTGGGCGGTGGCGAGCCCCCCGGCGATCCCGCTGTTCAACCCGTAGTCGCGGGCCAGCAGCACGGTGGTGGACGGCAGCAGCGAGGAGATCAGCGTGACGGCGACCAGGTAGGGGAGCAACCGCAGCCAGCGCCGCCGGGCATCGGCCAGCAGCGGCCGGTGGTCCGCTGCGGGGCCGATGAGCGTGCGCATCAGAGCGCGCGGATACGGCGGTACGGGCACGGTGGTTCCTCGGTGGGCTGGGGCAGTGGGGCGTCTCCGAACCGTATGGGTGCGGCGGTCCGCAGGCGTCATACCGCAGGACCGACCTCACCGTAGTACCGGGGTACGACAACGGCCCCGGTATCTGCCCCCGGCCAGGGCCATCCCGGGCCGGGCCTGCGGCTCAGCGGCCGGTGCGCCAGTCGCCGGCCAGTGCCGGGCCGAGCATGTCCAGGTGGCGGTCGATCACGGTGACCATGCCGTCGGGCCCCACGTCTCCGGCCGGCAGACCGGACACCCCCCAGGCCTCGTGGGCGGCGCGCAGCACGGCGGCGAAGGCGGCGGCCAGCACGCGCGGCCGCAGGTCGGTGGCCGGGTCGACGCCCTCCCGCTCGGCGATGATCGAGGCGACCAGGTGCTCCTGTTCGAAGAGTTGCCGCAGATGGGCGGCGAGCAGGGTGGGGGTCGACTCGATCAGCTGAATGAGCTCCAGTGTGGCGGTGGCCGAGATCGGCTCCCCGTCCTCGGTGTTGAGGCGCTGCCAGGTCTCGCGGATGGCGGCCCGCAGCGCCTCCAACGGGCTTTCGGCGGCGGGCCGACTGCGCAGGCACTGGATGAAGTACTCCTCCGCACCGGCCAGGATGGCCAGCGCGACCTCCTCCTTGTTGGCGAAGTAGCGGAAGAAGGTGCGCTGGGAGACGTCCACGGCGGCGGTGATCTCGTCGACCGTGGTGCGGCCGTAGCCCTGGTGCAGGAAGAGGTCGAGTGCGGCGTTGACCAGGTCGTTCCGGGTGCGCTGCTTCTTGCGCTGCCGCAGTCCGGCCATGGGGTCGCAGGCGACGGTGATGCGGCAGCGCGGCGTGGCGGACGGGGACGTCGGACTCGCGACGTACTGGGCCAAGGTGCCACCTCCGACGGCTGTGCTCCCGCAACGATACCGGGGCGGAAGATGTCAGTAGTCGCCATGGGGCAGCATTTGTCAAATGTCAGAGGCTGCCATAATGTTCCGGCGGGTGGCGCCCGCCGGACCGCGAGCCCGTGGGGACGGGCGGCCGGGGGCGCCACCGTTCGAAATGCCGCACACATCCCTGTGCAGCACATCCCCGTCCGGGAGGGACGCGATGAGCCAGACCGCTGCCAAGACGACCGAGGGAGTGGGCGAGGCGATACCGCCGGCCGGCGCCGGCAGATGGCGGGGCCACCCGTGGCTGACCCTGGTCACGGTGGCGGTCGGCGTGATGATGGTCGCCCTCGACGGCACCATCGTGGCCATCGCCAACCCCGCCATCCAGCACGATCTCGGCGCCTCGCTCGCCAACATCCAGTGGGTCACCAACGGCTACCTGCTGGCGCTCGCGGTCTTCCTGATCACCGCCGGGAAGATCGGTGACCGGTTCGGCCACCGCCGTACCTTCCTGGTCGGCGCGGTCGGCTTCGCCGCCTCCTCGGCGGCGATCGGCTTCGCCGGCAGCATCCAGCTGATCATCCTCTTCCGGGTGCTCCAGGGCCTCTTCGGCGCCCTGCTCCAGCCCGCCGCGCTCGGTCTGCTGCGCGGCGCCTTCCCCGCCGAGCGGCTCAACATGGCGATCGGCATCTGGGGCGGCGTCATCGGTGCCTCCACGGCGGCGGGGCCGATCGTGGGCGGCCTGCTGGTGGAGCACGTCAGCTGGGAGTCGGTCTTCTTCATCAACATCCCGGTCGGCCTGGTCGCGCTGCTGCTCGGCCTGTGGATCCTGCGGGACGTACGCTCGGAGAAGTCCGCCAAGTCCTTCGACATCCCCGGCATCGTGCTGCTCTCCGGCGCCATGTTCCTGCTGGTCTGGGGCATCATCAAGGCTCCTGAGTGGGGCTGGGGCGACACCCGTACGCTGGTCTTCGTCGGCGGCGCGCTGGTGGCCGGTGTGGCGTTCGCCTTCTGGCAGACCCGGGCCGCCGAGCCGCTGATCCCGCTGAGCCTCTTCCGCTCGGTGTCGCTGTCGGCGGGCGCCCTGCTGATGGTGCTGATGGCCTTCTCGTTCTTCGGCGCCGTCTTCTTCGTGACCTTCTACCTCCAGAACGTCCATGGGATGTCGCCCGTCGACAGCGGCGTCCACCTGTTGCCGATGACCGCGATGATGATCGTCGGATCGCCGATCGCCGGCGCGCTGATGGCCAAGATCGGCCCGCGTATCCCGATCGTGGCGGGCATGCTCTTCACCGCCGTCGCGATGACCGGGATGTCCACCCTGAGCGCCGACTCCGGCGGGATCATGTCGCTCTGGTTCGTGCTGATGGGCCTCGGCCTCAGCCCGGTCATGGTCGGCGCCACCGAGGTCATCGTCGGCAACGCGCCGCTGGAGCTCTCCGGCGTCGCCGGTGGCCTCCAGCAGGCCGCGATGCAGGTCGGCGGCAGCCTGGGCACCGCCGTGCTGGGCGCGCTGATGGCCGCCAAGGTGGACGACGTGCTGCCGGGCAAGTGGGCCGCCGCCAAGCTGCCGCCGGTCACCGGCGAGAAGTACGAGGCGCTCAAGCAGGCCGTCCAGGTGGGAGTGGCTCCGGTGGAGAAGGGCACCCCCGCACCGGTCGCGCACGCCATCACCCAGGTCAGCCATGACGCCTTCGTGAGCGGGATGTCGCTCGCCTTCGTGGTCTCCGCCGTGGTCGCCGTGATCGCCGCGGGTCTGGGCCTGCTGACCAAGCGGGGCAGCGCGGACACCGGACCGGCCGTCCACATCTGACCTGTAGCGCAGCACTGCGGAGCCGCCCCTCGGGGCTGTCCTCCGGGGCCGGTCCGACCTCCACCGATGGAGGCCGGACCGGCCCTCGCGTATGCGGTCGGACACTCGTACGAGTGATCTGCACCGAAAAGCCTGGCGTGCCGGCCGGGCCACCGGCGAACCTGATCCCGGACCGGCGCCCACCAGGGCGCCGACTCGGGGGAGGATGAGTCCGTTGCACCGTACTGCCGCCATGCCCGCGCCCGGGGCGCTGCCCACCGCGCTGCTCGCCGCGCTGCTCGCCGCGCTGCTCGCCGCTCTGCTCGCCGCTCTGCTCGCCGCTCTGCTCACTGCTCTGCTCACTGCTCTGCTCACTGCTGTGACCGAGCCCGGTCGGGCCCGGTCAGCCGTCCAGCCCCCGGGCCCGCCGGAAGCGCCGCACCGCCGCGTCGAGGTCCACGATCGGCTCGGGGTAGTCCAGCCCGGCGCGCTGCCCGGCCGGCAGCAGCCAGGGCCGGTGCACCGCACCGCCCGCCACCCCGGCCAGCTCCGGCACCCAGCGGCGGACGAAGTCGCCCGCCGGGTCGAACCGCCTCGCCTGGGCGAGTGGGTTGAGCACCCGGTTGGGGCGGGTGTCGGTGCCGGTGCCCGCCACCCACTGCCAGTTCAGCTGGTTGTTCGCCACGTCCCCGTCCACCAGCAGCGCCAGGAAGTGGGCCGCGCCCTCCCGCCAGTCCAGGTACAGCGTCTTGGTGAGGAAGCTCGCGGTCAGCAGCCGCGCCCGGTTGTGCATCCAGCCCTCCGCCGCGAGCTGCCGCATCCCGGCGTCCACCAGCGGATAGCCGGTGCGGCCCGCCCGCCAGGCAGCCGCCTGGCCCGGGTCCTGCCGCCAGCTGTCGTGCCGGGGTCGGTAGTCGGCCCGTCCACTCGCCGGACGGGCGGCCAGCACCTGGTAGTGGAAGTCCCGCCAGGCCAGCTGCCGGACGAAAGCCTCCGCACCGGGCCCGCCGGCCCGCTCGGCACCGTGCACCGCCTCCAGCGCCGACAGGCAGCCGAAGTGCAGAAACGGCGACAACCGGGAGGTGGCATCACCGAAGAGGTCGTCGTGCCGCTCCGCGTAGCCGTCCACCGGCCCGGACAGCCACTGACCCCAGCGCCGCCGGGCCTCCTCCTCGCCGCCGCGCGGCACCCCCGGGGAGACCTCCCCCGGCGCGGACCGGACCAGCAGCTCCCGGGCGGCGGCCACCGGCAGCCCGGTCGCCTCCCGGGGCACCGGCACCCGTCGGGGCGCCGCCAGCGGGTCGCGGTGCCCGGCCTGCCACCGGCGCAGGTAGGGGGTGAAGACGGCGAAGTGGTCCCGGCCGCCCGGGGTGACCTCGCCGGGCGCCACCACGGTCAGCACCGCGTCATGCACCCGCAACCGGTCGCCCAGCGCGGTGCGCAGCCGGTCCTCGCGGCGCTGGGCGAAGGCGCTCACCCCGGCGGCGATGTGCACCGAGGCCGCCCCCAGCCGCTCCGCCAGCGTCACCGCCTCGGCGACCGCGTCACCGTGCCGCAGCACCAGCCGGCCGCCTCGCGCCCGCAGGCCCGCGTCCAGCGCCTCCAGGCAGTCACCGAGGAAGGCCACCCGGTTGGGTACCGCGAAGCCCGTCCGGTGCAGTTCCGTGTCGAGCACGAAGAGCGGCACGACCTCGTCGGCCGAGGCGAGCGCGGTATGCAGCACGGGGTTGTCGTGCAGCCGAAGATCCTGGGTGAAGAGCGCAATGGAGGTGGCCATGCCCCAGGGCTATGCCGCAGATCCCCCTACCGCCCGCACGACACGCCGCAGGGGCCGGCCCCCTGGACGGGAGTCCGGCCCCTGCGATCGGGTCAGGCGCTGTGGATCAGGCGTCGCGGATCAGGCGTCGCCGCCGGCCGCACCCGGGTGGGCCGCGGCCACGTCCAGCAGCTGGTAGCGGTCGATGGCCGCCTTCAGCACACTGCGGTCGACCTTGCCCTCATGGGCCAGCTCGGTCAGCACCCCGACCACCACCGACTGGGCGTCGATGTGGAAGAAGCGCCGCGCCGCACCACGGGTGTCGGCGAAGCCGAAGCCGTCCGCGCCCAGCGACTGCCAGGTGCCCGGCACCCAGCGGGAGATCTGGTCCGGCACGGCCCGCATCCAGTCGGACACCGCCACGAACGGGCCCTGGGCACCGGTGAGCTTCCGCGTCACATACGGGACGAGCTGCTCCTCCTCCGGGTGCAGCAGGTTGTGCCGCTCGCACTCCACCGCCTCGCGGCGCAGCTCGTTCCAGGAGGTCGCGGACCAGACGTCGGCCTTGACGTTCCACTCCTCGGCGAGGATGCGCTGCGCCTCCAGGGCCCAGGGCACCGCCACACCGGAGGCGAGGATCTGCGCCGGGATCTGGCCGGCCTCGCCCACCTTGTAGCGGTACAGGCCCTTGAGGATGCCGTCCACGTCCACGTCGGCCGGCTCGGCCGGCATCTGGATCGGCTCGTTGTAGACGGTGAGGTAGTAGAAGACGTCCTCGCCCTGCGGGTGCTCGGCGCTGACGCCGTACATCCGCCGGATGCCGTCCTGCACGATGTGCGCGATCTCGAAGCCGTACGCCGGGTCGTAGGCGACGACCGCCGGGTTGCTGGAGGCCAGCAGCTGGGAGTGGCCGTCCGCGTGCTGGAGGCCCTCACCGGTCAGCGTGGTGCGGCCGGCGGTGGCGCCCAGCACGAAGCCGCGCGACAGCTGGTCGGCCATCTGCCAGAACTGGTCGCCGGTCCGCTGGAAGCCGAACATCGAGTAGAAGACGTACACCGGGATCAGCGGCTCGCCGTGCGTGGCGTAGGAGGAGCCCGCCGCGATCAGCGAGGCCGTACAGCCCGCCTCCGAGATGCCGTCGTGCAGCATCTGGCCGGTCTCGGACTCCTTGTACGCCAGCAGCAGCTCGCGGTCGACCGACTCATAGGTCTGGCCGAGCGGGTTGTAGATCTTCGCCGACGGGAACAGCGAGTCCATGCCGAAGGTGCGGTACTCGTCCGGCGCGATCGGCACGAAGCGGTTGCCGATGCCCTTGTCCCGCATCAGGTCCTTGAGCAGCCGGACGAAGGCCATCGTGGTGGCGATCGACTGGTTGCCGGAGCCCTTCTTCAGCGCCCGGTAGGTGTCGTCACCCGGGAGCTGGAGCTTGGTCGGCCGCACCTTGCGGGTCGGTACATAGCCGCCCAGCTCCTTGCGGCGGTCGTGCATGTACTGGATCTCCTCCGAGTCCCGGCCCGGGTGGTAGTACGGCGGCAGGCCGGACTCCAGCTCCTTGTCCGAGATCGGGAGGTGCAGCCGGTCGCGGAAGCGCTTGAGGTCCTCGACCGTCAGCTTCTTCATCTGGTGGGTGGCGTTGCGGCCCTCGAAGTTCGGGCCCAGCGTCCAGCCCTTGACCGTCTGCGCCAGGATCACCGTCGGCTGGCCCTTGTGCTCACGGGCGGCCTTGAAGGCGGCGTAGACCTTGCGGTGGTCGTGACCGCCACGGCCCAGGTGCTGGATCTGCTGGTCGGTCATCGACTCGACCATCTTGCGCAGCCGCACGTCGTCGCCGAAGAAGTGGTCCCGGATGTAGGCGCCGGTCTCGGTCGCGTACGTCTGGAACTGGCCGTCCGGCGTGGTGTTCAGCTTGTTGACCAGGACGCCGTCGACGTCCTGGGCCAGCAGCGGGTCCCAGGTGCGGTCCCAGATGAGCTTGATCACATTCCAGCCGGCGCCCCGGAAGACCGACTCCAGCTCCTGGATGATCTTGCCATTGCCGCGCACCGGGCCGTCGAGGCGCTGCAGGTTGCAGTTGACCACGAAGGTCAGGTTGTCCAGGCCCTCGCGCGAGGCCAGGGTCAGCTGGCCCAGCGACTCCGGCTCGTCCATCTCGCCGTCGCCGAGGAAGGCGTACACATGCGAGTCGCTGGTGTCCTTGATGCCGCGCGCGGTCAGGTAGCGGTTCATCCGCGCCTGGAAGATCGCGCCGAGCGGGCCGAGGCCCATGGAGACGGTCGGGAACTCCCAGAAGTCCGGCATCGACCGAGGGTGCGGATAGCTGGACAGGCCGTACGGAGCCTTGGACTTCTCCTGCCGGAACGAGTCCAGCTGCTGCTCGGACAGCCGGTCGAGCAGGAACGCGCGCGCGTAGATACCGGGAGAGGCGTGACCCTGGAAGAAGATCTGGTCGCCGGAGGCGCCCTCTGCGTCCTTGCCCCGGAAGAAGTAGTTGAAGCCCACGTCGTAGAGCGACGCGGAGGAGGCGAAGGTGGCGATGTGCCCGCCCACGCCGATGCCCGGTCGCTGCGCCCGGGAGACCATCACGGCCGCGTTCCAACGGGTCGCGTTGAGGACCTTGCGCTCGATCTCCTCGTTGCCGGGGAAGAACGGCTCGTTCTTGGTCGCGATGGTGTTGATGTAGTCCGTGCTGCGCATTTCGGGCACGGCGACACGCTTTTCGCGGGCGCGCTCGATCAGCCGCAGCATCAGGTAGCGGGCACGCTCACGGCCGCGCTCGTCGATGGCCGCGTCAAGCGACTCCAGCCATTCCGCGGTCTCCTCTGGATCGAAGTCCGGGACCTGGCTGGGAAGGCCGCCAATGATGATCGGGTTGCGATCGGATCCGGAAGCCACGCTGTTCCTTCACTGTCGGTCGTAACTGAGGTGGTGTCGCGCCGCCTCCATCGTGTACCGCGCTCGGAGATCCGTCATCTCTACCGATGGGTAACCGGCATGGCCGGTCAGGACAGGCCGGTCAGGCGTCGAAAAGCGCCGGGCACCCGCAGGAGTGGGCGGCGCTGCCCGCTCCCCGGCGCCCGCACCGCCTCGATGCCGGTTGTTACGACGAGGTGGCCCGACCTGTGCCGGTTAGGGCGGGGTGAGGGCCAACAAAAGACTCTACGCCGCACCGCGCGGTGTCTTCGAACGGTGCCCGGATATCGGGCATCGGCCGGAGCCGGAATCGAACCCCGGGGAGCGCGCGATCCCATGGCCACCGGCGTGCGTGCGGCCGGTGTACACCGGGTAGGTGGGGCGACAACCGGACGGTGAACGGCCGGCCGCGGCCCGGCCCGCCACGCCCGGGTGTACCGGGACGAAACATCCCGAAAGCCGCCGCAATCGGCGGCGCGGCTTGCTGCGACACGTCAACGTTTGGGCGGGATCGGGCATCGGGTACTTGCGCTAACCGCCCCGCCCGTGTGGACTACGGCCACAAGCCCGGCATCGACGCCGGGCCGGATACAGGAGGTCATTCCCGTGAGCGCGACCGCGGACCCCGCGGAGGACAGGTCCAACCCGGCATTCCGGTTGGGCTTCGAGCCTGGACAGGTGGTCCAGGAGCTCGGGTACGACGACGACTGCGACCAGGAGCTCCGCGACGGCATCGAGAGCCTCACCGGCACCGATCTCGTCGACGAGGAGTACGACGACGTCGCCGACGCCGTGCTGCTGTGGTTCCGCGAGGAGGACGGGGATCTCACCGATGCCCTGGTCGACGCGCAGGAGTACCTCGCGGACGGCGGCCTGGTGTGGCTGCTGACCCCGAAGACCGGCCGTGACGGCCATGTCGAGGCCAGCGACATCGCCGACGCCGCCCGTACCGCAGGGCTCTCGCAGACCAGCTCGGTCACCGTGGCCAAGGACTGGGCGGGCACCCGCCTGGCCACCCCGAAGACCGCCCGCCCGGCCAAGCGCTGAGCGAGCCCCGATCAGCAGGCCGGACCCCGGCCGTACGGCAGGCCCCGCCGGAGGCAGCACTCCGGCGGGGCCTGTCCCTGTCCGCCGCCGGCGCACCCGCCCGGCCGTGCGTTCACCCAGGGCGAACGCACCTTCGCGGGTGCCACCCGGCCCGCCGGGCCCCGCCCTCCGGATGCAAGGATGTGACCAGCCGCACCGCACGGGCGGCGCAGTCGAGCAGGAGGGTCGCACCCATGGCGATCGAGGTCGGCAGCCAGGCTCCGGACTTCGAGCTGAAGAACCAGCACGGCGAGCTGGTGAAGCTCTCGGACTTCCACGGCGTGAAGAACGTCGTCCTGGTCTTCTTCCCGTTCGCGTTCACCGGTGTCTGCACCGGTGAGCTCTGCGCGATCGAGAAGGAACTGCCCCGGCTGCAGAACGACGACGTGCAGATCCTCGCGGTCTCCAATGACTCGCCGTTCACCCAGCGGGTGTTCGCCGAGCGCGAGGGCCTGGAGTACCCGCTGCTCTCCGACTTCTGGCCGCACGGCGCGGTCTCCACCGCGTACGGCGTGTTCGACGACACCAAGGGCTGCGCGGTGCGCGGCACCTTCGTGATCGACAAGGAGGGCGTCGTCCGCTGGTCCGTCGTCAACGGGCTGCCCGACGCGCGGGACGAGCAGGAGTACCTCAAGGTGCTCGGCTCGCTCTGAGTCCGGCCGTGGCGGCACCCGGCGAACACGGGTGCGCCTGCCCCCGGCACGGGGAACCCGGCACTACGATCGGGCCGTTGAACGAAGAGAAAACCCCTGGTCGGCTGTTTTCGCATCTCCCGACCCGGGCAGACCGCACCGCGGGGGCACACCGAAGTGCTCCCCGACCATTGGAGGACTCGTGGGTGTCAGCCTCAGCAAGGGTGGCAACGTCTCGCTGACCAAGGAGGCGCCCGGCCTGACCGCTGTCATCGTCGGCCTCGGTTGGGACGCTCGTACCACCACCGGCACCGACTTCGACCTGGACGCCAGCGCACTGCTGACCAACGAGTCCGGCAAGGTCACCTCGGACGGCAACTTCGTCTTCTTCAACAACCTGAAGAGCCCGGACGGCTCGGTCGAGCACACCGGCGACAACATCACCGGTGAGGGCGAGGGTGACGACGAGCAGATCAAGGTGAACCTGGCCGCCGTCCCGGCCGACGTCACCAAGATCGTGTTCCCGGTCTCGATCTACGACGCGGAGAACCGCCAGCAGAACTTCGGCCAGGTCCGCAACGCCTACATCCGCGTGGTGAACCAGGCGGGCGAGGCGGAGATCGCCCGCTACGACCTGTCCGAGGACGCCTCGACCGAGACCGCCATGGTCTTCGGCGAGCTCTACCGCAACGGCGCCGAGTGGAAGTTCCGGGCCATCGGCCAGGGCTACGCCTCGGGCCTGCGCGGCATCGCCCAGGACTTCGGCGTCAACGTCTGAGTCCGGCGCCACCAGGGTCACGACGGCGCCACCAGGGTCACGACGGGGCCGCCGGGAACCGGTCGGCGCAGGCACACCGCCTGCTGCCGCCGGAGCCCCGGCGGCCCCGCCCCCGTACCCGGGGGCAGCACGGGCCCGCACCGGAAGTTCGGCCGGGAGTTTCAGAGTTCAGCAAGTTCA
This sequence comes from Streptomyces sp. NPDC092296, assembly GCF_044755465.1. Classification (NCBI taxonomy): domain Bacteria; kingdom Bacillati; phylum Actinomycetota; class Actinomycetes; order Kitasatosporales; family Streptomycetaceae; genus Streptomyces; species Streptomyces sp. NPDC092296. The sequence continues at coordinate 95,717 of NZ_JBIVRB010000005.1, forward strand.
GCGGTGCCGGGGGCAGACGTACCGGCCGGCGGGGGCGTAGACATAGGTCGTGCTCCGCGCGGCGACGGTACGGAAACCCCGGACCGGTGTCCGGAAGACCCCGCCGCCGAGCGGGGGAAGTGGGAGGAAGAAGACCATGGGCGTCACGCTCGCCAAGGGGGGGAACGTCTCCCTCACCAAGGCCGCACCCAACCTCACGCAGGTCCAGATCGGCCTGGGCTGGGATGCGCGCTCGACCACCGGCGCTCCGTTCGACCTGGACGCCAGCGCGCTGCTGTGCGCCAACGGCCGGGTGCTCGGTGACGAGTACTTCGTCTTCTACAACAACCTCAGGAGCCCCGAGGGTTCCGTGGAGCACCAGGGCGACAACCTCACCGGCGAGGGGGAGGGCGACGACGAGGTCGTCGTCGTCAACCTCGACCTGGTGCCGCAGCAGGTCGACAAGGTCGTCTTCCCGGTGTCGATCTACGAGGCCGAGGCGCGGATGCAGAGCTTCGGCCACGTCCGCAACGCCTACATCCGGGTGGTCAACCTGGCGGACGGCGGCGAGCTGGCCCGCTACGACCTCACCGAGGACGCCTCCAACGAGACGGCGATGATCTTCGGCGAGCTGTACCGGTACCAGGGGGAGTGGAAGTTCCGCGCGGTCGGTCAGGGGTACGCCTCGGGCCTGCGCGGGATCGCCCTGGACTTCGGAGTCAACGTCCAGTAAACGCGGCGGGCAGTGCGGGGGATGCCTATCGGACAGTGACGGGTCGCCGTCCCCTTCAGGCGCTGGCGCTCACCACCGACGAAAGGTATTCGACCTCCCGTGTTCCTCCGCACTTTCGGATGGTCCTTCGCCATCACGGTTGCCGGACTCATCGCCGCAGGGCTCCTCTGGGGCCCCACCGGGTTCGGCGTCGTGGCCATCCTGTCCGTCCTGGAGATCTCGTTGTCGTTCGACAACGCGGTCGTCAACGCCTCGGTGCTCAAGCGGATGAGCGCCTTCTGGCAGAAGATCTTCCTCACCGTGGGCGTGCTGATCGCCGTCTTCGGCATGCGGCTGGTCTTCCCGCTGCTGGTGGTGGGGCTCACCGCGCACATCGGTCCCGGCACCGTGATCGATCTGGCGCTCCACTCGGGCAAGACGTACAACGGGCTCACCTACGGCCAGCACCTCAACGAAGCCCACCCGGCCATCGCGGCCTTCGGTGGCATGTTCCTGCTGATGATCTTCCTTGACTTCATCTTCGAGGACAAGGACTACCAGTGGCTGCGCTGGATCGAACGGCCGCTGGCGAAGATCGGCAAGCTGGACCAGCTCTCGGCGCTGGTCGCCATGGTGGTGCTGGCGCTGTCGGCGAACTTCTTCGGCAACGGCCACGCCGAGACCGTCCTGCTGTCCGGCCTGCTCGGCCTGGTCACCTACCTCGCGGTCAACGGCCTGGCCAATGTCTTCGAGAGCAGCATCGAGGAGGACGAGGACGCCGAGGAGTCCGACGACGCCGAGGGGGAGAAGGCCGCGGCCCCTGCGGCGGCCGGCAAGGGCAACAAGGCAGTGGTCGGGCTGGTCGGCAAGGCCGCCCTCTTCCTCTTCCTCTACCTGGAGGTCCTGGACGCGTCCTTCTCCTTCGACGGTGTGGTCGGCGCCTTCGCGATCAGCAACGACATCTTCCAGATCGCGCTGGGCCTCGGCATCGGCGCCATGTACATCCGGTCGCTGACCGTGTACCTGGTCCGCAAGGGCACCTTGGACGACTACGTCTACCTGGAGCACGGCGCGCACTACGCGATCGGTGCGCTGGCGATCATCCTGATGGTCTCCATCAAGCACGAGATCCCGGAGATCGTCACCGGCCTGATCGGCGTCGCCTTCATCCTCGCCGCGCTGGCTTCCTCGATCGTGCGGAACCGCCGGCTGGAGGGGTCCGAGGCGGCACCGTCGGAACCGGAGAGCGTCACCGGCAGCAAGGTCTGACACCGGCCCCGGGGCAGCCCCCCGAGCGCCGGAGGCCGACCGCAGGCTGAACGCCGCAGCGCCCCGCCGTCCTCACCGGACGGCGGGGCGTCGGTGTCCCGGTGCGTCGAAGCGGCGGCCGAGTATCTGCTCCAGGGCGGCCCGCACCCCCACCGACACCGCGCCGGTGAGCACCGCCGCGTTGCCCAGCGCGGAGACCGCCACCCGCGGCGGGTACGGCAGCCGCCCGGCCAGCCGGCGGGCGACCCGCTCCAGCAGCAGGTCCCCGTTGAGCCCGATCCCGCCGCCGAGCACCACCAGCTCGACGTCCACCACCGAGGCCACCGGCACCACATACGCGGCGATCCGCCGCGCCTCCTCGCTGACCACCGCCAGCGCGGCCCGGTCACCGGCCCTGGCCCGGTCGAACAGCGCCTCCGGGGTGAGCCCGCCGGGCTCGGCCGGCAGCAGCTCGCAGGCGTGGCGCAGCAGGGCGGGGGCGCACGGGTCGTCCGGGTGGTAGCCGTCCGGGAAGGCGAGGTCCAGCTCGCCCGCCGCCCCGGCGAAGCCCCGGTGCAGCTCGCCGCGGAGCACCAGCCCGGCGCCGACCCCGGTGCCCACCGACAGGAAGCAGAAGTCGGAGACGTCCCGGCCGACCCCGCGCCACTGCTCGCCCAGCGCGGCCAGGTGGATGTCGTTCTCGGCGGTGACCGGCAGGCCGAGCGCCTCCTCGAAGGCCCGCTGCACGGGGAAGCCGTCCAGCGCCGGTATGTTGGCGGCCTGCCAGACCCGCCCCTCCCGCCGGTCCACCACGCCGGGCAGCCCCACCACCGCGTGCTGGAGCAGCCCCCGGTCGACCCCGGCTTCGGCGGTCAGCTCGTCCGCGATCCGCGCCGCCGCCCGCACCATGCCGGCCGCGTCCAGCCCGGCCGCCGCGATGTCGCGCCGCAGCCGCATCCCGCCCGCCAGGTCGGCCAGCACCGCCCGCAGCCGCCGGGCGCCGACGTCCAGCGCCAGCACATAGGCGGCCTCCGGCTGCGGGGCGAAGAACACCGCGCCATAGGTCGGCCCCAGCTCCTCGCGCACCGTCTCGGTGACCAGCGCCATGTCCAGCAGGTCCTGGAGCAGTGCGGAGACGGTGGGCTTGGAGATCCCGGTCCGCCGGGCAACCTCCGCGCGCGAGATCGGCGCCCCGGCGCGGATCACGTCGAGGACCGCCCGGAGGTTGATCTCCCTGAGCGTGGTCGAGGTCGCTGGCCGGGCGTTCATGCGCACCACTCTAAGGGTCGGGCACTGCCCGGCGGCAGCTTGTCCGAGCCACCACGACGACGGCCGGGCCGCGCTTGGCACGCGCGGCCCGGCCGTCGGTGCGAGGGTGCCGTACGGGTCAGCCCAGGGTCTGCTCGATGGCCCGGAGCTTGCGCTCCAGGGAGTCCAGCCGAGGCATCGCCAGGGTGTCGTCGTCAGCGGTCAGATCGATGGTCCGGCTGGTCGGCAGGGCGGTCGACCTGCTGCCGGCGGCGACCGCGCGCCGCCCGCTCATCGCGGCCGGCTCCAGGGCCGCCGCACCGGTGGTGGCGTCGTCGGGTTCTGGGGCAGGCTCCGTAACGGGCTGCTCGCCGGCCGCCGTCAGCGCCGGGACCTGCCGACCGCCGCGCCGCCCGGTCCAGACCCGGCCCTGCCGGGCGATGGCCTTGAGCTCGGCGCGCTCGCGCCGGTCGGCGGCCCGAGCGCGGACCTTGGTGTCCAGCTTCTGCTGCCGGTCGTCGCGGACCTCCTCGACCGCCTCGTCCAGGCTGCGGACGCCCTCCAGCAGCATCAGCGACCAGGCCGCGTAGGTCTCGCGGGGGGCGCGCAGCCAGCGGACCATCCGGATCTGCGGCAGCGGGCGCGGCACCAGGCCCTGCTCGCGCAGGGCGGCCTTGCGGGTCTGCTTCAGCGCCCGGTCGAACAGGATCGCCGCCGAGATGGACATGCCGGAGAAGAACTGCGGAGCGCCGTCGTGGCCGCCACCGCGCGGGGCGTGCACCCAGTTGAACCAGGCGGAGGCGAAGGCGAAGAGCCAGACCAGCAGCCGGGAGCCGAGCGCCGCGTCGCCGTGGCTGGCCTCGCGCACCGCCAGCACCGAGCAGAACATCGCGGCGCCGTCCAGCCCGAACGGGACCAGGTACTCCCAGCCGCCGGACAGGTTGAGGTTCTCCCGGCCGAAACCGACCAGGCCGTGGAAGGAGAGCGCGGCCGCCACTGCGGCACAGCAGAAGAGCAGGACGTACGAGGCGATGCCGTACACCATCTCCTTGCGGCGGCGGCGCTCCTCGCTGCGCTCCCAGGAGTCCTGGTTCGGCGACTCGCCGGGTGTCCGCTTGGTGCGGAGCATGGCGAGCAGGATCACCGTGAAGAGCAGCGCGGCGCCGCCCACGACGGCCCAGACCATCTGTATGGAGGAGAGAGTCATTGCGGAGTGAGCCTCGGCTTTCGGGCCGTGGAACGGGCGTTGGGGGCAAGTGCTCTGACGTCGAGTCGTGCCACGTGTGACGGGCGAGACACCTGTGCGGCACGACGATATCGCGTCAGGAGCTGTGCATAGTAAGCGGAGTGTCCGGCCAGGACGAGGCGGTCCGGCGTTTTCCGGACGAGTACGGAAAACTGGTGCTCGCGACGGACCCGGGAGGGTAACCCCTGGGTGACGGAACAGCGCTGCTCCGTCGTCAGTTTCTGATCGGGCATGTGTACGTGGGGGTGGCATCGTTGACTTCGCTGTGGGACTACCTGCGGCGGTCGCGGCAGGTCGTGGAGGCGGGCGGCCTGCACAAGGTGACGCTGACCAAGGCGACCCCCGTGGTCTCGCTGACCGAGCAGGGCGCGGTCACCGGGCATCTCCAGATCAATCTGCACTGGACGATGCGCGAGGCGGACGTGGCGGGGGCGGGGCGTGGCGGGCTGCTGCGCCAGGCGCTGTTCCGGCCGGCCGCGCCGCAGAGCGCCGGGCGGGCGATGGTCAACGTCGACCTCGACCTGGCCTGCATGTACGAGCTGGCGGACGGCAGCCGCGGGGTGGTCCAGCCGCTGGGGAACCTGCTGGGGGACCTGCAGCGGCCGCCGTTCATCAAGCTCAGCGGGGATGACCGGTACGGCGCGCCGTCCGGCGAGACGATGTACGTCAATCTCGACAAGCGGGACCAGTTCAAGCGGTTACTGATCTTCGTCTACATCTACGACGGCACTCCGGCCTTCGACCGCACCCATGCCGTGGTGACGCTCTTCCCGTATGTCGGGCCACGGATCGAGGTGTCGCTGGACGAACGCGCCCCCCAGGCGCGCTCCTGCGCCGTCGTCATGATCGAGAACAACGGCGGCAATCTGACGGTGCGCCGCGAGGTGCGCTACGTCTACGGCTTCCAGTCGGAGCTGGACCGGCTGTACGGCTTCGGCATGCAGTGGCAGCGGGGGTACAAGACGCCGCAGGGCACGCCGGACTGACGGCGCGCCGCCGCACGGGCGGTGCCGGGCGGCGGTCGGCGGCTCAGCGTGGCTGGAACTGCGGCCCTTGTGGCGGCAGCGCGAAGCCGGCCGGGCCGTCGGGCTGCCGGGGGTCGCCGTACCGCTGGGGCGCGGTGGCCGGGACCGGGGGCGCGGTCGGCGGTGCGGGCGGGGCCTGCGGCGGCAGCGGCGGATAGCCGGGGGCGGGCGCGGCGGTGGGCTGCGGGTGGCCGTAGCCGGGCTGCGGCGCCGGGGTCGGCCGGGGGTCCGGGGCCGGTTCGGGCGCGGACGGTTCGGGGGCGGCCGGTTCTGGGGCGGGCTGTTCGGGGGCGCGCGGAGTCGCGGGGGCCGGGACCGAGGCGGCCGGGAGCGCGTCGGCGGGCTCCTCCTCGTCCACCGTGATCCCGAAGTCGACCGCGAGCCCGGCCAGTCCGGAGGCGTACCCCTGGCCGATGGCGCGGAACTTCCACCCGTCGCCGCGCCGGTACAGCTCCGCGCAGAGCAGGGCGGTCTCGTCCCCGGCGTCGGTGATGTCAAAGCTGGCCAGCGGCTCGCCGCCGTCCGGGGTCCGGGCGTCGTACAGCAGCACCCGCAGCTCGGAGAGCGCCCCGAACGGGCCGTCCTCGGCGGAGCCGGCCACCACCACCCGCTCGACGTCCGGCGGGAGTTTGGCCAGATCGACCTCCACGGTGTCCGCGATCGTCTCGCCGGCCCGCTGCTTCGCCCGGTGCCGTACCAGCCCGGACGGGTGCCGTGGCTGGTTGTAGAAGACGAAGTCCGCGTCCGAGCGGACGTTGCCGTCGCCGCCCAGCAGCAGCGCGGAGGCGTCCACGTCGGGTGCGCCGGCGCCGACGTTCCAGCGCAGCACGGCGCGGACCGCGGCGGCGGACAGCGGGATGTTTGAGCCCTTCACCATGACCTGCGTCATGGCGCACCATCCTGCCGGTTCGGGCGCCTTTCGGACAACGCGCGGGCGGTGCCGGGCGGGCGCGGACCCCTGCGGAGCCCCGGGCGAAGCGGAGGATAATCTTCCGAGAAATCAGCACAATGAGTCTGTCCATCGGACCGGCGGTACGTACGATTGTCGGCCAATGGGTCTCGGGTCTGCGGTGCAGGCCGCGGACCGGCCAATGGGGGGCGCGCGACCGACCGTCGCGCCGGGCACCAGGAGTCCGCTCCGGCGTGCACCACCCCTCCCCGGTCCGCCCGGGAGCCGCCGCCGCTGCCGCGCCGCCCCCGGCCCGGTACCGGCGCAGACACGCAGGCACCACCAGCCCGCCGCCGCACAGCGGGCCCGGACCACCACGGGGAGAGCACATGCGCCACTTCGGGCACCTGGACGACGGCGTCCGGCAGCGGCTCTTCCACCGGCAGCCGGAGCCCTTCACCCGGGACGGCGACCCCGCCGCCCTGTCCACCGTGCTCGGCGCCACCCTCTACAGCCCCGCCACCCGCCCCAGCCTGCTGGCGGACATCCACAAGCAGACCGCGCGCGGTGTGGTCTCCATGGTGCTCTGTCTGGAGGACGCCATCGACGACCGGGACGTCCCGGCCGGCGAGGCCAACCTGGTGGCCCGGCTCACCGAACTCGCCGCCCGCACCCCGGACCCGGACGCCGACCCGCTGCTGTTCATACGGGTCCGCACCCCCGAGCAGATCGGTGACCTGGCCCGCAGACTCGGCCCGGCGCTCCCGGTGCTCTCCGGCTTCGTACTGCCGAAGTTCACCGAGGAGTCCGGCACCCCCTTCCTGGAGGCGCTCACCGCCGCCGAGGCCGCCTCCGGGCAGCGCCTCTTCGCCATGCCGGTGCTGGAGTCGCCCGAGCTGGCCCATCTGGAGTCCCGCCGCGAGGTGCTGTTCGGCGTCTCCCGGGTGCTGGAGAAGTACCGGGACCGCGTCCTGGCCGTCCGGCTCGGCGTCACCGACCTGTGCTCCGCTTACGGCCTGCGCCGCTCCCCGGACCTCACCGCCTATGACGTCGCCCTGGTCGCCTCGGTGATCGGGGACGTGGTCAATGTGCTGGGCCGCGCCGACGGCACCGGCTTCACCGTCACCGGCCCGGTGTGGGAGTACTTCCCCGTGCAGGAGCGGATGTTCAAGCCGCAGCTGCGCCGCTCGCCGTTCGCCCAGGCCGACCCGACCGGCGAGTCCGTCCGCCGCCAGCTGATCGAGCGCGACCTCGACGGCCTGATCCGGGAGATCGAGCTGGACCGGGCCAACGGGCTGCTCGGCAAGACCTGCATCCACCCCAGCCATGTCCCCGCCGTGCACGCGCTGTCCGTCGTCACCCATGAGGAGTACTCGGACGCCGGCGACATCCTGCACCGCGACCGGTCCGGCGGCGGAGTGCTGCGGTCCGCGTACACCAACAAGATGAACGAGGTGAAGCCGCACCGCGCCTGGGCCGAGCGGATCATGCTGCGCGCCGCCGCCTTCGGCGTCGCCCGCGAGGAGGTCACCTTCGCCGAGCTGCTCGCCGCCTGCCTGCGCGCCTGACCCGGCCCCGGCGCCTCGCGACCGCGCTCGAAACCTCCCGGTTGCGGGGGAATGCCCGCCTGTGGATCGGCCCGGTGTCACGGGGGCCCACCGCCAGGACGTACCTTCGTACTGGCATTCCATCCCCGGAGTGCTGTGTGAAACCGGCCGCCGTACGAAACCGGCCGCCGTACCCCAACCGGCCGCCGCGCCCTCGGACAGAGAGCAGAGACCTTGACGCACCAGGACTGGACCGGTCAGTGGGTGGCGGACCGCCTCGGCGTGCGCCTGGACGGCGACCCGGCGCTGCACGGCCTGCTCGGCCTCGCGCTGCGCCGCAACCCCCGGCGCGCCCACCTGCTGGTCTCCAACGTCCTGGGCAAGCACGTCCCGCAGCTGCCCGCCGTGGTGCACGGCGCCGGGGTCGCGCTCGGCGTACGGGTCCGCGAACTGCTCGGCCCCGACGAGGCCGTCCGGGCCGTCGTCCTCGGCTACGCCGAGACCGCCACCGGGCTCGGCCACAGCGTCGCGGACGGCCTGGGCAGCGCGCCGTATCTGCACTCCACCCGCCGCCCGGTGGCCGGCGCCGCCCCGGCGGGCGGCTTCGAGGAGGAGCACTCGCACGCCACCTCCCACCTGCTGCTCCCGGCCGATCCGCAGCTGCTGGCCGGCGGCGGCCCGCTGGTGCTGGTGGACGACGAGTTCACCACCGGCCGGACGGTGCTCAACACCGTCCGCGCCCTGCACGCCGCATACCCCCGCGAGCGCTATGTGATCGTCTCGCTGGTCGACATGCGCGACGCCGAGCAGCGCGGCCGACTCGCCAAGGCCGCCGCCGACCTCGGCGCCCGCCTCGACCTGGTCGCCACCGCCACCGGCACCGTCCGGCTGCCGCCCGATGTGCTGCCCCGCGCCCAGGCGCTGATCGAGGCCCAGGACCGCGCGACGGCCGCCACCACCTCGCCGGCCCCGGCCTGCGGTGAGCCGACCCGGGTGGAGCTGGGCTGGCCCGCCGGCCTGCCGGACGGCGGCCGGCACGGCTTCACCCCCGCCCACCGCAGCCGCCTGGCGGCCGCCCTGCCCGCGCTGGGCGACCGCCTCGCCGCCGCCCTCACCGGCCGGCCGCGCCGGGTGCTGGTGCTCGGCTGCGAGGAGCTGATCTACGTACCGCTGCGCCTGGCCGAAGCCCTCGGGAACAGCCTGGGCGCCGCCAGTGAGGTGCGGTTCTCCACCACCACCCGGTCACCGGTCCTGGCCGTCGACGACCCCGGCTACGCCATCCGCACCCGGCTGGCCTTCCCCGCCCACGACGACCCGCACGACGGGCCCGGCGAGCGCTACGCGTACAACGTCGCGCCCGGCGCCGACCCCGCGCGCCGCTTCGACGCCGTGGTGCTCGTCGTCGACCACCCCGCCGACACCCCCGCCCTCCACCAGCCCGGACACGGGCTGCTCGCTCTGCTGCGACAGGTCACCGACCAGGTGGTGCTGGCCGTGGTTCCCTCGTACTCGCCCCACCGGGCACCTGCGGAAGGAACCAATCCGCCGGCGCAGAGCGTTTGAATCCACGGCGGCCCACCCCAGCAACGGACGAGCCGGCAACGGACAAGCCGGCAACGCCCGGCCCGGCAGCGACACGCGTACGGGCCCACCGAGCACCCGGCCACCCGCCCGAACCATTCGGCGCATCACCGAAGGCGAGCATGACGACGATGGCGAGCCCCGCAGCCCCGGTCCTTCCCGACAGCGCGGGAGTGCTCCCGGAGCCCCTGCACGGGCCGGGATTCTCCTCCTACGCCGCAGACGAGGTCTCCTGGCTGCTCACCGACCTCTCCGACGTGCCGCTGGAGGCGCCCACCGAGGAGCGCGAGGAGGCCATCCAGAGCGGCGGCGCCCACTACGCCGAGATGCTGCCGATCGAGTACCAGCCGAGCCCCGAGTACCAGGAGCTGTTCCACCAGGCACTGCGCGCCTCCGCCGCCCGGATCGCCCAGGCCGTCGGCACCGTCACCGAGACCCTGCTCGCCGAGCGCGGCACCCGCACCGAGAGCGGCGGCGTCGTCCTGGCCTCGCTCGCACGGGCCGGCACCCCCGTCGGCGTCCTGATGCGCCGCTGGGCCGCGTACGCCCACGGCCTCGACCTGCCGCACTACGCCGTCTCCATCGTCCGGGGCCGGGGCATCGACACCGTCGCGCTGCGCTACCTCGCCGCCCACCACGACCCGCTCGACGTGGTCTTCCTGGACGGCTGGACGGGCAAGGGCGCCATCACCCGCGAGCTGCACGACGCCCTCGACGGCACCGGCTTCGACCCCGAGCTGGCCGTCCTGGCGGACCCCGGCCGGTGCGTCGGCACCTACGGCACCCGCGAGGACTTCCTGATCCCCTCGGCCTGCCTCAACTCCACCGTCTCCGGCCTGGTCTCCCGCACCGTGCTGCGCGCCGACCTGATCGGCCCGGACGACTTCCACGGCGCCAAGTACTACCGCGACCTCGCCTCCGCCGACGTCTCCGGCGCCTTCCTGGACGTGATCAGCGACCACTTCCCGGCGGTGCGCGACGCGGCCGTCCGGGGCGCCGCCGCCCTGGTCGACGCGGACCCGGCCGACCGCGCGCCCACCTGGGAGGGCTGGGCCGCCGTGGAGCGGATCAGCGCCGAGTACGGCATCGACAGCGTCAACCTGGTCAAACCCGGCGTCGGCGAGACCACCCGGGTCCTGCTGCGCCGGGTGCCCTGGCGCATCCTCGCCCGCCGTGGCGCCGGGGCCGACCTCGACCACGTCCGGCTGCTCGCCGCCCAGCGCGGCGTCCATGTCGAGGAGGTCGACGACCTGCCGTACTCCTGCGTCGGCCTCATCCATCCCCGGTACACGCGCGGCGCCACCGGCGAGGACGGCACCGCGGCCACCGCCCCCACCCCCGTAGGTGACGCCTGATGACCCGCCCCACCGCCCGCGCCCGCCACATCGAGCCGCAGCGGGGGGCGCCCCCCGGGCCCCCTGCCGGTGTCCGCCCGACCCCGGCAGGTGACGCCCGGTGACCGCCCCCGCCACCCGCTTCCTGGTCGCCAGCGACCTCGACCGCACCCTGATCTACTCCCCGCGCGCCCTCGCGCTCGGCGTGCCCGACGAGGAGGCCCCCCGGCTGCTCGCCGTGGAGGTGCACAACGGCAGGCCGCTCTCCTTCATGACCGAGCAGGCCGCCGAGCTGCTGGTCGAGCTGATCCGCTCCTGTGTCTTCGTACCGGCCACCACCCGCACCCGCGCCCAGTACCAGCGCGTCAACCTCCCCGGCCCCCGCCCGGACTGGGTCCCCCGCTATGCGATCTGCGCCAACGGCGGCCATCTGCTGGTCGACGGCGCCGTCGACCACGACTGGCACGCCGACGTACGCGGCCGCCTGGCCGACTCGTGCGCGCCGCTGGAGGAGATCGTCCACCACCTCGCGATCAGCGCCGACCCGGAGTGGACCCTCAAGCGCCGCGTTGCCGAGGACCTCTTCGCCTACCTGGTCGTGGAGCGCGACCAGCTCCCGCCCGGCTGGCTGGGCGAGCTGACCGCCTGGGCCGCCGACCGCAGCTGGACCGTCTCCCTCCAGGGCCGCAAGGTCTACGCCGTGCCCGAGCCGCTCACCAAGAGCGCCGCCCTCGCGGAGGTGGAGCGCCGCACCGGGGCGTCCACCGTGCTCAGCGCGGGCGACTCGCTGCTCGACGCGGAACTCCTGCTGGCCGCCGAGGCCGGCTACCGCCCCGGCCACGGCGAACTCGCGGACACCGGCTGGACCGGCCCCGGCGTCACCGCGCTCCAGGAGGTGGGTGCCGCAGCGGGCGAGGAGATCGTCCGCCGGCTGCTGGCCCGGGTCCGCGAGGGCGAGCTCACCCGGGTGGGGTCCTGACCCCGCCGGCCTGGCCGTCGCCCTCGCCCGTGCCGGCCCGGTCGGTGACGCCGCCGGGGCACGGCTGACGGACGTACTCGGCTTCCCCGCCGAGTGCCGCGCGCGGACACCACCCGGGGCCGACTGGCGGTACGTCAGCCCCGCAGGCGGCGCCGACCACGGAGGACCCGCCCCGGCCGCTACCGGACCACCGACCGGGGCGGCGCGGCCGACCGGAGCGCCGGTCAGGACGTCACGGCCTGCCCGCTGGACGGGATCGTCCGCCCGGCGCGGCACCGCGTGCGGCTGCCGGTGGCCGGCTGAACGGGCCGATCCTGGCCGGCCCGGGAGCGGCTACCCGCAGCAGCCGCCACCGCAGCAACCCCCGCCGCCACCGGCGGCGGGAGCGGCCGGAGCCGCGCCGGAGGAGGCGCCGGTGACGGCGACGGTGGAGAGCAGCTTCACCGTGTCCTGGTGGCCCTGCGGGCAGGTCGCCGGGGCGTTGGCCTGGGACATGGGGCGGCGGAGTTCGAAGGTGGCGCCGCAGGAACGGCACCGGAAGTCGTAGCGAGGCATGGGCTCAGCGTACCCAGCAGCCCCCACACCGTCAGTACGGCCACCGTTCAGTACGGCCACAGTTCAGTACGGCACCGATCCGCCCGCCGGGACGGTCAGTGCCCCGACCCCCGGTCCTCCCGGATCTGCTGCACCACCTGGGCCGCCGTGTCCCGTACCCCCGTGGTCTCCCGCAGGAAGTGCCAGTAGTCCGGATGCCGCCCGGTCAGCCCCGCCACCGCCCGGTCCAGTCGGCCCACCGCCGCGTCCAGCGGTCCCGCGTGGCGCGGGTCCGGCGCCGAGCGGCCCGCCATGGCCAGCCGCTGCGCGTCCCGCAGCGCGAACCGGGTCCGCTCGATCTCCGCCTTGGGGTCCCGCTCCACCTCGGTGAGCCGGCGCAGCCGGTCCGCGACCTCGGCCACCGCGCCGTCGGCGGTGTTCAGCAGCGCCCGCGCGGTGGCCAGCGCGGCGGTGGCGTCCGCCCATCGCTGCTCGTCCCGGGCGGCCGTCGCCTCGCCCAGCCTGGTGCGGGCCGACCCGACCGACTCCGCCGTCTGCCGCGGGACCCGCTGGAGGTCCTGCCAGCACTCCGAGCTGAACCGGCGCCGCAGCTCGGACAGGGTCGGCTCCACCCCGGCGGCCTTGGTCTCCAGCGCCTGCGCCCTGGTCCGCAGGCTGACCACCCGGCGGTCGATCTCCCGGGCGCGCTCCGGCAGCTGCTCGGCCTCGCCGCGCACCGCCTCGGCCTGCCGCAGCACCTCGCCGGCCCGTTGCAGGGTCCGCTCGACCCCGTGGCGTCCCGCGCCCTCGTTGAGCAGGGTCAGCTCTGGGGCCAGCGCCGCCAGCCGCCGGGCCGGCTCGTCGGCCCGCAGCCCCGCCTCCCGTACCGCGTCCAGCGCGGCCGTCGCGCCCAGCAGCGCCCGCTTGGCCCGCTCCACGGCCGGCGCCACCTGGGCCAGCTGCGTCTCGGCGCGGGCCAGCAGCGGCTCCAGCGAGCGGTGGTACTTCTCCAGGTCGTCCTTGACACTCTGCAACTGCTGCCGGGACTGCTCCAGATCCCGCCGGGCCCGGGAGGCCGCGCCGGTCTCCAGGCCGTCGGCGTCCAGGTCATGGGCGTCCAGGGCGGCGATGTACGCGCTGGAGACCTCGTCCACCCGCTGCGACAGCGCGGTGAACTCCCCGACCAGCCGCCGGGCCCCCGGCGAGTCGTCCACGGCCTTGACGGTCTCCACCGAGATCCCCACCTCGCGCTGGGTGGAGTCCAGCTCGTAGAACGCCTGGGCGGCGGCGTCCTTCGCGGCCTGGGCGTCGGCCCGCATGTTCTCGTTCCGCCGCCACCACGAGCGGGTCCCACCGCCGGTGTACGACCCGGGCGCGGCGGCCACGGCCACCACGGCGAGCGCCAGCAGCGCGGGCAGCGGCACGACCAGCTCGGCCAGCACGGACCTGCGGCGCACTGCCGTGATTCCCGCCGTCACATCGCACTCCAAGCTCGCCCACGCCCGGCGCCCCGCCCGTACGGCAGTGCGACCATCGGCCCGCTGATCCGCACCCATTGTCACCGATCTCATCCTCCCACCCCCAACCCCCCATGACACCGCCCCCCAGCCGCCGACCACTCCGCGGACCGGGTACTCTTGCCTTTCGCCGTGTACGTGCCGTTCCTCGGAGCCCACGTCCGCGCGGGCGCATAGCTCAGTGGTAGAGCACTGCTCTTACAAAGCAGGGGTCGGCGGTTCGAAACCGTCTGCGCCCACCCCACGCACAACGAAGGCCCAGCTCGGCGGTGACACACCGCAGACGCTGGGCCTTGATCGTTCCCCCGCCCGGACGCGGGCCCGTGCCGGATCAGAGGGCCGGGTCAGGGGGCCGGGTCAGGGGGCCGGGTCAGGGGGCCGGGGTGAGGGGGGTGTCGTGGGGTGGGGTGGCGTAGGCCTGGGTGACGGTGGGGCGGTCGAAGACGTGCCAGGTGGCGGCCGAGACGAGGACGGCGACCACGAAGCCCACCCAGTAGGGGGCCGTCAGGCCGAAGCTGTTCGCCAGTACGCCGCCGAGCAGGGCGCCGAAGCAGTTGCCGCCGGCCGCGATGAAGAGGATGGTGCTGCCGACCCGGCCGAGCATGTCCGGCGGGGTCAGCCGCTGGCGCAGCGAACTGGCCACGATGCCCCACAGCGCGCCGTGCACACCGAAGGCGAACAGCGCGAAGCCGATGACGTACGGGCTGCGCGAGGTGGCCAGGGCCAGGTGCATGGCCGCCTCGATCACCAGGCCGATCCGGATCATCCAGGTCGCGGTCACCCACCCGACCAGCCGGTCGCCGACGACGGAGCCGAGGACGCCGCCCAGGGCCATGCTGGTGAACAGCAGGCCGTAGCCGACCGAGCCCAGGTGCAGCCGCTCCTTGGCCAGCAGGACGAGCACCGCCGTCGCGGCGGTGAGCGTGACGTTCAGCAGGCCGATCAGCACCGCCATGGTCCGCAGCAGCCGCTGGCGCACCAGCCAGCGGAACCCCTCGGCCATCTCCGCCCGGACCGAGGGCGCCCGCCGGGGCGGCCCGGCCGCCGAGTCCGCCCGTGGCGCCGCCCGGTACACCCCGGCGACCAGGCCGATGAGCACGGCGCTCACCGCGTACGTACCCGCGTTGACGAAGAACGGGATGCTCGCCGCCGCCACGAACAGGAAGCCGCCGAGCGGACCCGCGAGCATCTGCTGCATCAGCGTGGTGCCGCCGAGCAGCCAGCCGTTGGCCCGCTCCAGCCGGGCGCGCGGCACCACGGCCGGGATCATCGCCTGGCTAGCCGAGCGGAAGACGACTTCGCCCGTGTTGACGACGAACAGCACGGCGTAGAGCAGCGCGACGCTGACCGTGTCGGTCAGGAGCGCCACGGCCAGGCCGCCCATCGCGGCGACCCGCACCCAGTCGACCACGATCATCAGCCGCCGCCGGTCCACCCGGTCGACCAGCACGCCGCCGGGCAGTGCGAACAGCAGCCAGGGCAGCCAGGCGACGCCGGACGCGGCGGAGACGATCAGGGGGTTGCCGGTACGGGAGGCGACGAGCAGCGGGGTGGCGACGACGGCCAGGCCGCTGCCCAGGGCCGAGGTGGTGCTCGCCGCCCACAGCTTGGCGAACCGCCCGCCGAGTGCCTCCGTACCGCTCTGTGCCATGGCGGTCGAACCTAGCAGAGGGTGTTCGACGGCAGCTCGGTATTTTCGGCGGCCCCGACCGGACCGCCGCTGTCCGCCAGGTTGCCCAAGGCCGGGTGTTGCCGCGCCGCCGCCCGGACCGGCGCCGGTATTCTGCCGCTCCCGCCGGACCGTCCGCCGTACCCCAGGAGCAGCGCATGACCGCCAAGCAGACCGCCCAGGACGCCGTCCACGCCATTCTCGGGGACACCGCCCGCGCCGAGATCCAGGAGTTCCCCGGCGGAAACCTGTCCCTGACGATCCATTCCGGTGCCCACTCCGCGACGATCGACGGCCACCCGGACACCGGCTGGGGCTGGACCGTCGACCCGGGCGAGGACGACGGCTTCACCGGGCACGAGGAGACCGCGCCCACCCTGGAGGACGCGCTGTGCGCCGTCCGGGACGCGGTGGCGCGCGGGCAGTGAACCGGCCGCTGCCGTGTGCCAGGGCAGGACCCGCCGTGCCGTGGCCGGGGTCACCGGGGTGGAGCAGTGCGCGGGCGGCCCGGGGGCGCCGCCGGGGTGCGGGGGGCTGCCGGGTACGGCGCGGGGGAAACGCCGTGCGCGTGTCCGTACCGGGCCGAGCGGATGGGCCGGGGTACGTCATGCGGGACCCGGTGTGACAAGTGAGTCGTACGGGTGAACGGATGGGCGCCGAGTTGACGGGGGACCGGGGCCGCAGCGGGCCCGCCGGGGGCCGGTGCGGGGTTGCCAGCGCGGCCGGACGGCCTGAGGATGGGCGGACGAGAGGTCCGGATGCGCGGGGCCCTGCGGCCACCGAACCACCTCAGGAGGCTCCATGGCCCGGTACTTCGCGAACGCACCCGAGACGCTGGTGCCCGACGCCCTGGCCGGGTTCGCCAGGGCCCATCCCGACCTGGTCGACCACCAGGTCGAGCACGGGTTCGTCCGTGCCCGCCACAGCTCGCCGGCCCGCAGGGTCGCCCTGCTCTCCGGCGGCGGCTCGGGACACGAACCCATGCACATCGGTTTCGTCGGCGCGGGCATGCTCGACGCCGCCTGCCCCGGCCGTGTCTTCGCCTCCCCGCACAACCGGCAGATCTACGAAGCCTCGTGCGCGGTGGCCCGCGAAGAGGGGGTGCTGCACATCGTGAAGAACTACACCGGTGACCGGATCAACTTCGGCATCGCGGCGGAGCGCCTCGCCCACCGGGGCATACCCTGCGCCCGGGTGCTGGTGGACGACGACGTCGCCTCCGATTCGGACGACATCGCGGCCGGGCGCCGGGGCACCGCCGCGACCGTACTGATCGAGAAGATCCTCGGCGCCGCCGCCGACTCCGGGCGGGGTCTGGCCGACCTCGCCTCGCTGGGCGCCTCGCTCGCGTCCCGCAGCCGCAGCATCGCCGTCGCCTCGGCCGCGCACACCGCCCCCACCACCGGCCTGCCGGCCTTCGAGGTGGGCCCGGACCTGATCGAGTTCGGGGTCGGCATCCACGGCGAGCGGGCCGACCACTCACTGCGGCAGGAACCGCTGCGCGCCCTGGTGGAGCGGATGGCGGCCGAACTGCGGGACGCCCTGCGGCCCGCCCCGGGCGCGCAGGTGATAGCGCTGGTCAACGGCCTGGGGGCCGTCAGCCGGCTGGAGTTGTACGCCGTGCTCAACGAGCTGCTGGAGGCGTTGGAGGGCCAGCGGCTCTCGGTGGCCCGCAGCCTGGTCGGCGACCTGGCCACCGCACTGGACATGCGGGGCTTCTCACTGACCCTGCTGCTGGCCGACGACGAGGAGGTCGCCCTCTTCGACGCCCCCGTCCGCACCCCGGCGTGGCAGTGGTAGGCGGCCCGGTCGGGACGCCCGGCCACACCGAGTTCGACGGGGCCTTCACCGAGCGGTGGCTGCGGCGGTTCGCGGCCTCGGCCGCAGCCGTGGAGCGGGAGCTGACCGAGCTGGACCAGCAGGTCGGGGACGGTGACTTCGGCACCAACCTGTGCACCGGCTTGGGGGCGGTGGTGGCCGCGCTCGACCGGCTGCCCGCCGGTCCCACTGCCGCCGCGACGCCGCTGGGGGCGGCGGCGACGGCCTTCCTGGACGATGTGGGTGGCACCAGCGGGCCGCTGTTCGGCCTGGTCTTCCAGGAGCTGGCCGCCGCCGCGGCGGCAGCCGGCCCGGTCCTGGACGCGCCCGGCCTGGCGGCGGGCGCGGCGGCCGCCCTGGCCGCCGTACAGCGGGTCGGGGAGGCGGAGCCCGGCGACAAGACCCTCGTCGACGCGCTCGCACCGGCCGTCCGGGAGATCCAGCGCTGTCTGGCGGACAGCCGGCCGGATCAGGTGCTGTTGGCCGCGGCCGACGGCGCCTGGGAGGGCGTACGCAACACCGCGATGCTGCGCGCCCGCCGCGGCCGGGCCAGTTACCTGGGAGAACGGGCCTCGGGGATCGCCGACCCGGGGGCGGTGGGCGTGGGCCTGCTGTTCACCTCGGCCGGGCGGGAGGTCACCGTACTGGCGCCGCTGCTCAGCGGCCCGGACCCGGAGTCGACCGACCGGCGGCGGCCGGCGCCCTGAGGGGTGCCGCGCCGGCCCGGTGACCGGGGCCGCCGCCGGTCCGGCGGCGGCCTCACGACGCCGCCCGCTGCGGCCCCAGGCGCTCCGCCCAGGCGACCAGCCGGGGCTCGGCCAGGGTGGGCACCCAGAGGTCGACCAGCGCCGCCAGCTCGGCGGACGGCTGCGGACCGACGCCGAGCACCCGCAGCCCGGCCTGCACGGCGGCCTCAATGCCGCACCGGGAGTCCTCCACCGCCAGGCAGTCGGCCGGGTCGGCGCCGCACAGGCGGGCGGCGGCCAGGTAGACGTCCGGGTACGGCTTGGGGAGCAGGTCGGCGGCCTCGTCCGGGACGACGACGTAGGCGATCAGCTCCAGCAGCCCGGCCTGGGTGAGCGAGGACTCGACCACGTCGCGCGGGCAGTTGCTGGCGACCGCCAGCGGGGCGAAGCGGGCGACGGAGCGGACCAGTTCGGGGGCGCCCGGCATGGTGACCGGGTTCTCCGCGACGAGCTTGCGGAAGCACTCCAGCAGCTGCTCCGTCATCTCCTCGGCCAGCTGGGGCTGGTCGGCGGCCTCCGCCATCAGGCGGCCGCACTCGGTGTAGTGGACACCGCGGGCGCGGGCGGCGAACTCGGCGTCCGGCGCGACGCCGTAGCTGTGCAGCACCAGCTCACGGGCTTCCACCCAGTGGCTTTCGCTGTCCATGAGGGTCCCGTCGCAGTCGAAGACGATGGCTGCGGGGGTCCAGGCGAGGATTCGTTCTGCGTTCATGTTCTGTGCCGTTCGTGAGGGTACGAGGGCGCCCTTGCACAGGGCGGCGGGCCTCGCCCGCGGCGGCGCCGAGGCGCTTGGGAGCACGGGGGTCGCTTGCCGTCGAAGGGTGTGGCCGGCCCCGCGTCGAGAGGGGCGGAGTGGGGGCGTCGGGGACTGCGCGGGCCAGGCGCAGCCGCAGGGCGCCGTTCGGTCCGGGCGGGACAACCCAGGAACATAACGATCGCTACGTTACTTCTCGTACCGTCAGTAGTCAATCGATTACGCGAAGTTGCTACGAACGGATCTCATGGATACCGGAGCACCCCCACCGCCGTCGGCCCGCCGCCCTGCCGGACGCGGAAGACACAGGTGCGGTCGTGCACGGTGCACTCCAGCGGGGCGGGCGGCTGGAACTCGGTGATCCGCAGCGCCCGCAGCCGCCAGGCGATCGGCCGCAGCAGCCGCCCGGCGGTCCGCACCGCGACCGCCTGCCGGGCCGCCTCCAGCAGGGCCATGCCCGGCACATGGTCGGAGCCATGGTCGAAGTAGTACGGGTGGTAGGGGTCGGCGGGGTCGACCAGCAGGGTGTCCCCGGCCAGGGCGAGCACCACATCGCGCGCCGACGCCACCGCCAGCTGCGCCGGCGCGGGGCGCGCGGGCGGGGCGGGCTCCGGCCGGGCGGCCGCCCCCTCCGGCTGGGCGAGCGGCTCGGCCGCGCCGTCGGCCCAGGTGCCCCGGAGCGTCGCGTACTGCCGGGCGTCCAGGAAGCGGGCGCCCCCTTCGGCGTAGGCGAAGGTCCGCCCGCCGGCGCGCAGGTGTATTCGCAGGCGCAGACCTGACGGGCTGTCCGCCCCCTCGGCGCGGCGGACGCCGCTCACCTCGGCGAGGCAGAGCACATCGGTGGCACCGCGTCCGGCCCGGGGCTCCGCCGCCGGGTCCAGCTCGAAGGCCAGGTCCTTGATCAGCAGATGGGCCGCCGCCGGGACGCCGTAGTGCCGCAGCGGCAGATAGATCCCCAGCTGGCGCAGGGTCTCCGCCACCATCAGCGGATTGTGCCGGTCCTCGTCCCGGCCGTGCGGGAAGGTGGGGTGGGAGCGCGGCCACTGGACGGCGGCGAGGAAGCGTCCGGCGCCGCGCGGCCGGACATCCGTCAGCAGCACTTCGGCCACGGATGTGCGATGCACCAACTCGCGGGCGACGGTGCGGGACCAGCTCAGCGGCCGGGGTCGGCGGACCTCCGGTCGGCACAGCCCATCCGAACTATGCATACGAACAGAAGATCCCAGTTTTCGGGAGAGCGCATGTCCGCGACCGGGTCGAGGGCCGGTGACCGACTAGATTCCCTCCGTCGGCGGGTGGCTTCGGCCGGTGATGTCCGGTAGGGGCATCGGGCGGTGGTGCCGGACGCAGCGCCCGACGGGGCTTCGGACAGCGGCTTCGGGCGTCGGCTTCGGGCGCCGGCATCGGGGCGGTGGCTTCGGGCGGTGGCTTCGGGGCGGTGGCTTCGGGCAGTGACTTCGGGCAGTGACTTCGGACTGGGACAAGGACAGAGAACACGTGCAGCAACGGGCGGAGACGACACGCAGGTCGGTGCTGGAGGCGGCGGCGGGCCTGTTCGACGAGCGGGGGTACGCCGGAACCAGCATCAGCGACATCAGCGCGCTGTCCGGCCGCACCAGCGGGGCGATCTACTTCCACTACACGAGCAAGGAGAACCTCGCGCTCGCCGTCGTGCGGGAGCACTTCGCCACCTGGCCGGTGCTGGTCGACCGGCACGCCACCGGCGACGGCTCGGCGCTGGAGCGGCTGGTACGGCTGAGCTTCGCCGTCGCCGAAGCCTTCCGCGACGATGTGGTGGTCCGCGCCGGGGCCCGGCTCTGGGCGGAGCGCAAGGCCATCGACGCACCGCTGCCCGCCCCCTTCGTGGGCTGGATCGACACCGTGACGGAACTGCTCCGGCAGGCCCGCGCCACCGGCGAACTGGCGGCGCACGTCGATCCGGCACCGGCCGCGCACAGCGTCGTCTGCGCCTTCTTCGGTCTGCACACCGTCTCCGACGCGCTCGACGGGCGGCTCAGGATCACGGACGACCTGGCCTGGCTCTGGCTGCTGCTGCTGCCGGCCCTCCAGGCCCGCCCGGCCGCCGCCGCGCTGCTGGCCAGGGTGCGCGGCGGCCTGCCGGCCTCGGCGCCCGAGCCGCCCCGGGAGGCGGCTGTGCTGCCCACCCCGGCGGCGGGCTGACGGGGGCGTACCGCCCGCCGCTGCCGGGTGCGCCGCCCGCTGCTCCCCGGGGCCGGCCGTGCGGCGCACCCGGCACCGGGGTTCCGGGTGCGGCGGCCGCAGCCCGACCGGGCGGGCAGCGGTGGCGGCCGCGCCGTCCGCCGCGTCACCTCTCTTGACATGAGCATCATTGACCCCTCCAATGGGAGCGCTCCCACACACTGCTTCAGGAGGTGGATCGTGCCCGCGCACCGATCGCGGTTCCGCAGGAAGGCGGCAGCCCTCGCCCTGGGCCTGCTGGCCCCGCTGGCCGCCGTACCCGCCGCACAGTCGGCGCAGGCCGCCACCGCAGCCGTTGCGACGCCGCCCGCTGCGGCCCGGCAGGTGTACGAGGCCGAGGACGGCGTCCTGCAAGGGGTCACCGTGGCCTCCGACGCGCCCGGCTACACCGGCACCGGCTATGTCGACGGCTTCGACGAGTCCGGCGACCAGGTCACCATCACGGTGCCGGACAGCCCCGGCGGCCTGTACGACCTGAGCCTGCGCTACCGCGCCCCGTACGGTGACAAGAAGACCACGCTGCTGCTGAACGGCGCCGGGGCCGGCGAGGTGTCACTGTCCGGCACCGAGCAGTTCGCGGACGCGCCGGCCGGCAAGGTGCTGCTGAAGGCGGGCCGCAACACCATCACGGTGCAGAACGACTGGGGCTGGTACCAGGTCGACTCCATCAGCCTGGCCCCGGTGCAGCCCCGGGCCGCCCACCAGGTGACCGGCGACCTGGTCGACCCGCAGGCCACCCCCGAGGCCCGCTCGCTGATGCGGTACCTGGCCGACCACTACGGCAAGGACCTGCTCAGCGGTCAGCAGGACATGGACTCCGTCCAGTGGCTCCAGGACCATGTGGGCCGCGCCCCCGCCATCGCGGGCCTGGACATGATGGACTACTCGCCCAGCCGGGTCGAGCGCGGCACCGCCTCCCAGGAGGTCGAACACGCCCTCGACTGGGACAGGCAGGGCGGCATCACCGCCTTCGTCTGGCACTGGAACGCGCCCAGCCACCTGGTCGACCAGCCCGGCGAGGAGTGGTGGCGCGGCTTCTACACCGATGCCACCACCTTCGACCTGGCCGCCGCGCTGGCCGACCCGTCCTCCGAGGACTACCGGCTGCTGCTGCGTGATATCGATGCCATCTCCGCCCAGCTCTCCCGGCTCCAGGACGCCCAGGTGCCGGTGCTGTGGCGACCGCTGCACGAGGCCGAGGGCGGCTGGTTCTGGTGGGGCGCCAAGGGGCCGGGCCCGGCCAAGCAGCTCTACCGCCTGATGTACGACCGGATGGTCAACCACAACCACTTGCACAACCTGATCTGGGTCTGGAACTCCGTGAGCCCCGACTGGTACCCCGGTGACGATGTGGTCGACGTGGTCAGCGCCGACTCCTACCCGCCGGCCGGCGACCACGGTCCGGTCAGCGCCACGTACGACCAGCTGCTGAGCCTCGGCCATGACGGCAAGCTCGCCGCCCTCGCGGAGGTGGGCTCCATCCCGGACCCGGAGCTGACCCGCGCCTACCAGGCCGACTGGAGCTGGTTCACCACCTGGAGCGGTGACTTCCTCACTGACGGCAACTCCAACTCGCTGGACTTCCTCAAGCGGGTCTACGACGACTCGCGCGTGATCACCCTGGACGAGCTCGGGGACTTCAAGCACGACGGCGGCTGCACCGCCGCATACGACGTGCTCAGCAGTTGGAAGGACGGGTACCTGGTGCGGGTCACCGTGCGCAACAGCGGGACCAAGCCGATCAACGGCTGGCGGGTCGGCTGGAACGCCCCGGCCGACCAGCGGGTCACCGAGTTCTGGAACGCCGACCTGAAGATCAGCGGAACTGCCCGGACGGCGACCGATCTGCACTGGAACGGTGCGCTGAAGCCCGGTGAGCAGGCCGACTTCTACCTGATCGGCGGCACCCCGCCGACCGCGCCCACCACGCCCGCGCCGAGCTGCGCGGCGAACTGACCCGGGGCGCATCCGTCCCCGCGCGTGATACCGCCGCGCGCCGGCCCACCAGCCGGCGCGCGGCGGTTCTTCGCGTCTGCGTGGCCGTGCCTGCCCGGGGTTCGGGGTTCGGGGTTCGGGGTCCGGGACCACCTGGAGCAGCACGGCGGCCGGGTCAGTGCGGGGCCAGGCCGGCGGCCACGGCGATCAGCGCGCCGAGCAGCAGCAGGGCCAGGCCCAGCATCAGATGCACCCGGGAGTGTCCGAGCGGCCGGCGGTGCCGCATCCGCTCCTGGCGGACCCGCCACTGGCGGTAGCCGATCACGGTGACGGCCATGGAGAGCGCGATCAGATAGCAGGCCAGGGCCAGCCGCAGGGCGAACGGGGCCACCGTCACCAGCTCCAGGACCGCCAGCGAGCCGGCCAGCAGCGCGAGGGCGGTCCGCGTCCAGGCGAGGAAGGTGCGCTCATTGGCCAGCGTGGCCCGGTAGTCCGGCTCCTCGCCCCGCTGCCACCAGTCGCCGCCCTCGTCCGGCGGCTGCGCGTCGGCCGCCATCGGTCCGCCTCCCTCATCCGCCCGGGAACCATCCGCCCTGGGAGCCATTTGCCCGGGGAGCCAGCCGCCCGGGAGCGTCACATACCACCCTGCCACACGCCTGATCGCACCACCGGCGTCGAGCCGGGCGGGCCCGGCCCCCGGGCGGGGGTCAGGCCGGGTAGCTGTGGGTCTGGGTGGCTTTGACGGTGGCCCAGACCGGGGTGCCGGGGCTGAGGGCGAGGTCGGCGACGGCGGCGGTGGTGAGGTCGGCCGTCAGGGGGAGTTCGCCGGTGAGGTCGACCCGGATGCGGTCGCCGTGCGACTCCAGCCCGGCGACCTCGCCGCGCCACACATTGCGGGCGCTGGAGGTGGGCCGCTCCCGGTGCAGGGTGACCGCGCTGGGCGGGAAGGCGACGAAGGCCCGGCCGGTCAGTGCCTCGGTCGTGGTGACGGCCGGTCCGGCGTCGAGCCGCACCGTACTGCCGTCCGCGTGGCCCTGGTACAGGTTGAGGCCGACCAGCCGGGCGATGTAGTCGGTACGCGGATGGCGTGCGATGTCCGCCGGGGCGCCGGTCTGCACCGCCCGCCCCTGCTCGACCACCACGATCCGCTCCGCCAGGATCATCGCGTCCAGCGGATCGTGGGTGACCAGGACCGCCACCGCGTCGAACTCCGCCAGGTGGCGGCGCAACTCGGCGCGGACCTCCAGCCTGGTCCGGGCGTCCAGCGCGGCCAGCGGCTCGTCCAGCAGCAGCAGCCGGGGCCGTACGGCCAGCGCGCGGGCCAGCGCCACCCGCTGCGCCTGGCCGCCGGAGAGCCGGCGCGGCCGTACGGCGGCGTGGTCGGCCAGCCCCAGCCGCCCCAGCCAGTCGGCGGCCAGCCGCCGGGCCTCGGCCCGGGGCACGCCGTGGCAGCGCGGCCCGAAGGCGACGTTGTCCAGCGCCGTCAGATGCGGGAAGAGCAGGTAGTCCTGGAAGACGACGCCGACCGGGCGGCCCTCGGGCGGGACCCGCAGCCGCCGCTCGGGCTGCTCCAGCGGGTGCCCGTCCAGCCGCAGATGGCCGCCGCTGAGCGGGGCGAGGCCGGCCAGCGCGCGCAGTGCGGTGGACTTGCCCGCGCCGTTGGGCCCGAGCAGGGCGACCACCTCGCCGGGGGCCGCCGTCAGCCGGATGTCGAGGCGGAAGGCGTCCCGCTCGACCACCAGGTGGGAGTCGAGTCCGGAGTCGGCAGCGGCGTCGGCGGTCATACGGCCCCCATCCAGCGGTCCCGCAGCCCGGCGAGGACGGCGACCGAGACGGCGAGCAGCACCAGGCTGAGCGCGATGGCCGAGTCGGGGTCGCTCTGTAGGGCCAGGTAGACCGAGAGCGGCATCGTCTGGGTGCGGCCGGGGAAGTTGCCCGCGAAGGTGATGGTGGCGCCGAACTCGCCCAGCGCCCGCGCCCAGGCCAGCACCGCGCCCGCCGCGACGCCCGGCGCGATCATCGGCAGCGTCACCCGCCGGAAGGCGGTGAACCGGGACGCCCCCAGCGTGGCCGCCGCCTCCTCGTACCGGGGGTCGGCCGCCCGTAGGGTGCCCTCGACGCTGATCACCAGGAACGGCATCGCCACGAACGCCTCCGCCACCACCACGCCCGCCGTGGTGAACGGCAGCGTGATGCCGAAGGAGGAGTCCAGCCAGCGGCCGACCAGCCCGTTGCGGCCGAGCGCCAGCAGCAGCGCCACGCCGCCGACCACCGGCGGCAGCACCAGCGGCAGGGTGACCAGGGCGCGGACCACCCGGCGCCCGGGGAAGCGGGTGCGGGCCAGCAGCCAGGCCAGCGGCACCCCCAGCACCAGCGCCACCGCCGTGGCGGCGGTGGCGGTGACCAGCGAGAGCCGCAGCGCCTGCCAGACCCCGGCGCTGGCCAGGTGCTGCGGCAGGGTGCGCCATGGCGCCCTGACCAGCAGCCCGACCAGCGGCAGCACCAGGAAGCCGAGCCCGAGCAGCGCGGGCAGCAGCAGCGGCAGCGGCGCCCGGCCCCGGCCCGCCGCAGGGGCGCGCCGGAGCCGGGGGCCGCCCGCCCCGGGCGCGGCCGGGGCGGCCGGGCCCGGGGCGGCCGGAGTGGGGACGGGTGGGGCGGGGTCGGTCACGGGTTGAGGAAGCCCGCCGCGGTGAGCACCTGCTGCCCCTCGGCGGACTCGACCAGGCCCACGAACGCCTGGGCGGCGTCCGCGTTGGGCGCGTGGCTGAGGGTGGCGATCGGGTACGCGTTGACGGCCTGCGCGGACTCGTCGAACGCGACGCCGTCGACCTTGCCGCCCGCCGACTTCACATCGGTGGTGTAGACCAGGGAGGCGTCGACCTCCTTGAGCTCCACCTTGGTCAGCGCGCTCTTGACGTCCTGCTCGTAGGTGACCGGGGTGAGCTTGACGCTGCCCGCCGCCAGCGCCTTCACGGCGGCGGCGCCGCAGGGCACCTCCTTGGCGCACAGCGCGACCTTCAGCCCGGAGCGGGTGAGGTCCTTGAGCGAGGTGATCTTCTTGGGGTTGCCCGGCGCGACGGCGATCTGCAACTGGTTGCGGACGAAGGTCACCGGGGTGCCGACCGCGTCACCGGCGTCGGTGACGGTCTGCATGGTCGCGGGGCTGGCGGCGGCGAAGACGTCCGCCGGGGCGCCGGAGACGATGCTCTGCGCGAGGGCGTCGCTGCCCGCGAAGTTGAACGTCACCTTGGTGCCGGGGTGGGCGGCCTCGAACTCCTTGCCCAGGGCGGTGAAGCTCTCCTTGAGCGACGCGGCGGCGAACACGGTCACGGTGCCGGAGACCTTGTCCGCAGCGGCGGGCGCCGAGCTGCCGGCCGGGGAGCCGGTGGTCGGGGTGCTGTCCGCAGCACTGGAGGAGGTACCGGAGGAGCAGGCACTGAGCGCCAGGAGCACGGCGGCGCCCCCGCCGGCCAGGCGCAGGGTCCGGCGCACGGAACGGGTCGTCACGGGGATGGGTCCTCTCTGCTGCGGCGGGTGCGCGCTTGCACCGTCCTGCCGCCGATCCTAGTTGCGCGACTGCGAGCTCCGTACGGGTATTCGCCTAGCAAGTGCCCAAATGACGGCAACTTCCGGCTCGCAGCTGCGAAACCGCGCCGGCCCCCTTCGGCAGGCCCCCGGACGCCGGGGGCCTCACCCCGGTGGCCGCGCCCCCGAAGGCGCGGCCACCGGGCCCGCAAGACCCGGGACCGCCGCCCGGTGCGCGGGGAGCCTGCTGCGGGCGTGGATCAGGTTGACGTCCAGCAGCAGTTCCCGCCGGGCCAGCACCTCGCCCGGGGTGCCCTCGGCCCTTACCCGGTGGTCCTCCCCGAAGACCAGGCAGCGGTCGGCCAGCCGCTCCAGGCTGTCCAGGTCGTGGGTGGCGTGCACGATGGTCTTGCCGGCCGCGCCCAGCTCCTCGATCAGCTCCATCAGCCAGACCTGGGTGCGCGGGTCGAGGGCGGCGGTCGGCTCGTCGAAGAGCAGGACGTCCGGGTTCATCGCCAGCACGCTGGCGATGGCCACCTTCTTCTTCTGGCCGCCGGAGAGCTGGAACGGCGCCCGGTCGGCGAGCGCGGTGATACCCAGCATCTCCAGCACGTCCGCGACCCGCTCGGCGGCCTGCTCCCGGTCGAGGCCGAGTTGGAGCGGGCCGAAGGCGATCTCCTCGCGGACGGTGGGGGAGAAGACCTGCGCGTCGGCGTTCTGGAAGACGATGCCGAGCCGGGAGCGGAAGCCCCGGTTCATCTGCTCGTCCTCCAGAGTGTCCTCGGTGACCGGGTGGCCGAACGCCAGATACTCGCCGCTGTCCGGGAAGAGCAGCCCGGCCAGCGCCTTGAGCAGCGTGGACTTGCCGCAGCCGTTGGCGCCCAGCAGGGCGATCCGCTCGCCCCGGCGCACGGTCAGCGAGACCCCGTCCAGCGCCGGATAGCGGTCGAGGTAGGTGTGGTGGAGGTCGCGGCAGACCAGCAGCGCGTCCCCCTCCGCCTCTGCGGGGGCGGGCAGCGCTGCGTGGTGCGGGTCAGTGGGCAAGGAAGCGTTCTCCTGTGACGATGAGGACTGCGGCGGCGAGCGCGGCGGCCAGGTAGAGGCCGTCGGCCGGCCGGAGGGCGGCGCGGTCCAGGGTCTTGGCGTCGCCGGTGTAGCCGCGTGCCGCCATCGCCTGGTGCACCTCCTCGGAGAGCTGGTGCGACCGGCCGATCAGGGCGCCGACCGAGGCACCCAGGAACGCTCGGGCCCCCCGGTCGTGCTTGACCGGGCCCAGCGTACGGGCGGTGCGGGCCTCGTACATGTCGGTGATCCCGGCCAGCAGCAGGAAGACATAGCGGTACGCCATCCCGATGATCAGCACGAACATCCGTGGCACGCCCAGCGCCCGCAGCGCCGCCAGCAGCCGCGCCCAGGTGGTGGTGAGGGTCAGCAGCACCACCAGCGAGATGGAGACCGCGACCCGGCTGACCACCAGCCCGGCCGAGAGCAGCCCCTGCCGGGTGAAGCCCTCCGGGTGGCCGTGCCAGTGCCAGAGCGTCCAGACCACCTCGCCGTGGGTGACCACCGAGAGGGTGGCGGGCAGCACCATGATCCCGGTGAAGATCGGCACGAAGAGCCAGACCCGCTTGACGAAGAAGCCCAGCGGCAGGCCGGAGGCGGCGGCCACCGCGAGGGTGGCCGCGTACAGCACCAGCAGCGCCGGGATGGTGTGCAGCAGCGAGGCCGCGACCAGCAGCGCCACGGCGGCCAGGATCTTCGCCCGGGGGTCGATCCGCTGGAGCAGGCCCGCGCGGGCGGCGACGTCCTCGGTGAACATCACCTGCTGGAGCAGCTTCGCCCCGGAGGTGAGGGTCTTGCGCAGATAGCTGCCCTTGGTGCGCTTGCCGATGCAGCCGCAGGGGCACATCGCCAGCTCGCCCTGGAGCAGCCACTGCGGGGTTCGGCTCCCGGTGGGCCGCTCGACGGCGGTGCTCATCGGGCGCTCACCGCGGCGGGCCGGTCGGCCTCGCCGGTCCCGTCGGAACCGCCGTCGCGGCGGGCCGCGACGGTGCGGGCGACCAGCGCGACCAGGTAGACCGCGACGCCGATCGCGGCGATCCCGACGACGGCGGAGACCAGGTAGCCCAGCCAGGGGTGGGCGTCATCGGTGAAGTCGTAGTCCGCGAAGATCGCGTGGTGCCACCAGCCGGCGTACTTGTTGAGGCCGCTGGGCACCGCGCCCAGGTGCACCGAGGAGAGGTCCAGGTCCTCCGGGGCGTCCTCGCCGAACGCGCCGCCCGGCGCCAGCAGGCCCAGCGGGGTCAGCACCACCATCAGGCCCACCGCGCTCGCGGCGACCACGGCCGGGCGCAGCCGGCGCGGCCGGTCGACCCGCTCGCCGGCGGCCGGGACCCCGGGGTGGTTCAGCCGCAGCAGCGGCAGGTTGGCGCGCTGGAGGTAGGCCAGGACGCCGCCGGTCAGGATGGCTTCGGCGGCGCCGGCCACGGTCAGGTGGGCCAGCGCCATGGCGGGGATGGTCTGGCTGAGGTGGTACGGGGAGTACAGCGGGGTGCCGGCGGCGTCGTGGAACAGCGACGGCTGGATGCCGAACTCGATGGCGGCGGCCAGCGCCGCCGCGTTGATGCCGACGTAGCCGCCGATGGCGGCGGCCACCACCCGGCGTCCGGAGGTCAGCTCGGAGCGGGCGGCGATCATCCGGTACACCCCCAGCGCGGCGAACGGCAGGATGATCGCCATGTTGAGGACGTTGGCGCCGTACGCCAGCACACCGCCGTCGCCGAACAGCAGCGCCTGGAAGGCCAGCGCCACCGCGATGGCGATCACCGCCGCCCACGGCCCCAGCACCACCGCGATGACGCAGCCGCCCACCGCGTGCGCGGTGGTGCCGTCGGGTATCGGCACGTTGAACATCATGGCGAGGAAGGAGACCGCTGCGAAGACCGCCAGTACGGGCACATGTCGGTTCCGTACCGTGCGTTTGACGCGGACGCTCGCCACGGCCAGCACCGGCACCGAGACGGCGAACGCCGCGGCGCAGGTCTGGGGGCTGAGGTAACCGTCGGGGATGTGCATGGCTCCGCCTCGGTGGGGGACTCGGGTGAGGGGCCCCGCTCCGCACCCGGCCGCCCGTCGCGGGGTCGACTGCCACCGGGCAGCGCGGAACGCGGTCCTCGCGGACGTAGGCACCATGATGCCTGCTCTCCGTACCTGCAAGGAAGTCGCAGAAGCGGTGGAGTCGCCGCAGGGGGGCGCCGCCCCCGCCGGGGCGGTACCCGCTGCGGGGCCGCCCGGGGCACGACTCCGGGCGGTAGCATCGCGCCTGACCCTCCATCACCTGGGCGGAGGGCTGCCGGACGGCTCCCGGCCGACGCCGGCGGACGGCCCGAGCAGCCTGGACGCGGCCGGGGCCGGCTGCGAGCCCGCCGCCTGACCGGCCGCCGCCGGACCCCGGCCCGCCGCCGCCGACCGTCCGGCCCCGGCGGGTCGCACTACCCAAGCGCGGGCCGCCTCTCTACGGTGATACGAACAGCTTCATGAAGGGGGCCCAGTGGAGGCTGAGTTGGCGGCACTCGCGGCGTCGGGGGCGACGACGCTGGTCGGGTTGATGGTCTCGGAGAGCTGGACCCAGGCACGGGACCGCGTCGCGCGGTTCTTCGCCCGGGGCAGCGGCGACCCGGCACCCCAGGAGCAACTGGAGGTCTCCCGGGCCGAGCTGGCGGCGGCCCGCGAGACGGGCGACGACACCGGCGCGGCCGATGTCGAGGCCGAGTGGCGGACCCGGCTGCGCCGGCTGCTGCGCGCCGACCCGGCGGCGGCGGCCGAGCTGCGGGCCCTGCTGGCCGAGCTGGGCCCGCAGCAGACCGAACCGGCCGGCAGCGTGCACAACACCATCAACGGCGGCGTCCAGCACGGGCCTGTCATCCAGGGACGCGACTTCTCCGGCCTGACCTTCCACACCTCGGGCCCCCAGGGCTGACCCGGCGTGCCACACGACAACCTGCCCGACGCGCCCGGCTACCCGGTCGTGCACAACACGCTGAACGACACCATCGTCCAGGGTGCCAGCATCCAGGCCGGCCAGGTCCACGGCGGGATCACCTTCAACTACGCGGCGCCCGGCCCGACCCGGCCGGACGACGCCCCCGACCAGGTCCCGGCCCCGGCGGCGCCGTTCGTCGACCGGACCGCCGACCTCTCCCGGCTGGACGCCTGGCTGGCCCCCGGCGCCGCCCCGAGCATTGGGGTGCTCACCGGGCTGCCCGGCGTCGGCAAGTCCGCGACCGCCTGCCACTGGGCGCAGCGGTCCCGCGCCGACTTCCCCGACGGCCAGCTCTACGTCGACTTCGCCGCGCTGCGTGACCGGGCCGGCGCCGACGTCTCCGAGGCGCTGGCCATGTGCCTGCGCGCGCTGGGCATGGACGACCAGTACATCCCCGGCAGCCTCAGCGAGCGGGCCGGCCTCTACCGGACCCGTACCGCAGGACGCCGGGTGCTGGTGGTGCTGGACGACGTGACCCAGCCGGCCCAGGTCAGCGCGCTGGTGCCCAAGGGCCCCGGCGCGGTGCTGGCCACCAGCAACGCCCGGCTGGGGGAGCTGTCGCTGCACGGCGCTCGGCTGATGCCGCTGGAGCCGCTGGACGCGGCCGGCGGCGCGGAGCTGCTGTCCGCCCTGTGCGGCGCCGAGCGTGTCGCGGCCGAGCCGGACGCCGCCGCCCTGCTGGTCGAGCTGTGCGGCGGCCTGCCGGTGGCCCTGCACATCGCCGCCGCCCGGCTGCTGACCCGCCGCCGGCTCACGCTGGCCGGGCTGGCCGAGGAACTGGCCGACGAGAACCACCGGCTCACCGGGCTCACCGTGCGGTCCGTACGAGGGGAGAGCACCGTGTCCGCTGTCATCGGCCTGGCGTACCGGGACCTGCCGGACGACGCCGCCCGGCTGTACCGGCTGCTCGGTCTGCTCCCCGGCCGCACCTTCGACGCCGGAACCGCCGCAGCCGCCGCCGGACTGGACACGCCCACCGCCGAACGGCTGCTGGACGTCCTGGACGACGCGCATCTGCTGGACACCACCGAGGACGGCCGCCACCGCTTCCACGACCTGGTCCGGCTGCACGCCCGCGAGCGCGCGGCGGCCGAGGAGCCGGACCGGGAGCGGGAGGCGGTGACCGCCCGGGTGGTCCGGCACTACCTCGCCCTCACCGCCCTGGCCGACCGCGCGGTGCAGCAGAAGCGGCTGCGGATCGGCAACCTCGCGGAGCTGCTGCGGGACGCTCCCGACCCGTTCGCGGCGGGCGGCCGCCCGGCCGCGCTCGCCTGGCTGGAAGCCGAGCGGGCCGACATCCTCGCCGTGCTGCGGGCCGCCGCCCGGCACGGCCTGGACCGGCGGACGTGGCAGCTCGCGGAGGCGTTCACCATCCTCTTCCTGAACCACCGCCACCTGGGTGACTGGCAGGAGTCCCTGGAACTGGGCATCGCCGCCGCGGTCCGCGACGGGCAGCCCGCAGCGGAGGCCCGGCTGCGCAGCCTGCTCTCCCGCCCGCTGCTCGACCTGGGCCAGGACGAGCGGGCCCGGCTGGAGCTGGAGACCGCCGCCGCCCGCGCCGAGGAGTCCGAGAACCTGGTGCTGCGCGCCTCCGTCCAGGAGTTCCTGGGCCGGTACTGGGACCGCCACGACCCCGACCGCGCCCGCGCCGCCTACCGGCGCTCCCTCGACCTCAACACCGCCGCCGACGAGCCGCGCGGCGTCGCCATCGCCGCCTTCTTCCTCGGCTGCGCCCAGCACGCCGCGGGCGACCACCACGCCGCCCTGGCCACCCTGGACGACGCCTACCGGCGGATGCGGGAGCTGGGCGACGCCCGGATGGCGGCCCGGGTGCGGGCCGCCCTCGGGCAGGTGCACGGCAGTCTCGGCGACAGCGGTGCGGCCCGGCGCGAACTGGAGGCGGCGGCCCGGGAGCTGCACGAGGTGCGGGCCTCCCACTACGAGGCGCAGGCCCTGGTCGCCCTGGCCGACCTCGGGGAGCGGACCGGGGGCGATCCGGCGGCCGTACGGGAGCAGCTGACCCGGGCCGCCGAGATCCACCAGGCCGGGGGCAGCCCGGAGGCCGAGGCGTTGCTTGACCGGCTGGCCCGGCTCGGCTGACAGCGGTTCGGAACGGGGCGGCGGTCAGAGCGACGGGCGGACCCGTAGCGCGACGTCCTGGCGGCGGCCGCCGACCCGCAGGGTGACCACGGTGTCGTCCAGCGGCAGGGCCGCCCGCAGGCAGGCGTAGACCACGGCGGCCGACAGGCCGGGGTCGGCCGCCGGGCCGGTGGCCGCCGCCTCCACGATCCGGCCGTCCCGCAGGCCCGCCAGGCAGCCGCCGTCCACCGGGACGGCGGCCAGCAGGCTGCCCGGGAAGCTCTCCAGGGTCTCCCGGACCCAGCGCACCCCGGCGACCGCCGTCCCGGCCGGCCGGCGGCGGAGCAGCACCGAGGCGCTGCCGGTCAGCCGCTGGTCGGGCTCCTCCTCGTCGCAGGCCAGATGGACATACGCCCCCGCGCCCTCCGCCAACGGCCCCTCCACGCCCGGCTCCCCGGCCACGGCCGCCGGGTGGCGGCGTACGGTGACCGACCACTGGCCGGCCACCCGGTCGACCGCCGTGTGCACCAGCGCCGAGGTCACCGGCGCCGACCGCTGCTCCGGCGGCGGGTAGGCGAGCGCCGGTGCCGCCGCCGGGCCGGGCTCCGGCAGCCGCAGCAGCCCGTACAGCGCGGTGCGCAGCCGGGCCAGCGCCTGGTCCGGCTCGGCGAAGGCCCGGTCGGTGATCCCGGCGTAGCGGCCCGGCGTGTGCTCGCGGACGGCCCGGTCGAGCTGGGCCCGCAGCGGCTCGCCACCGGCCAGGCGCGGGGCGGTGCGGCTCAGCTCGGCCATCGCCGTCCCCGGCTCGGAGTCGCTGCCGACCGTGGCGAGCAGGACGGGCTTGCCGAGCGCCGCGCCGTACAGGGTCACCGAACCGTGGTCCCCGACCACCGCGTCCGCCGCGACCAGCGTCGGCTGCCAGCCCCGCTCCGGCGGGATCAGCAGCAGCCCCGCCTCCAGCGCGGCGGCCTGGAGGGTGCGGATCTGCCAGGAGCCGTGGCCGGACCAGACGTTGGGATGGGTGATCGCGGCCACCCGGTACTCGTCCAGCGGCAGTTCGGCCAGCAGCCGGGCCGGCAGCTGCGGGTCGCGGCCCAGCAGCGAGGTCGGCCCCCAGGTGGAACTGACCACCACCAGCCGCTGGTCGTCCGCCACCCGCAGCGCCCGCCGGTACGCCGCGCGCCGGGCCAGCCCGGCCCGCAGCCGGTCGTAGCAGGGGTCGCCCACCAGCAGGGTGCGGCCCGCCGCCAGCGGATGGGAGGCGAGCAACTGCTCCTCCTGGTCCGGGTGCGAGACGGCCAGCCAGGCGCGGCCGGTCGCCAGCAGCGAGTCCGGTACCACGCCGGACAGCCGGGTCCGGGCGCTGCGCGAGTCCGGCACCCGCTTCTGGAACCCCACGCCGTGCGGCAGCACCAGCACCGGGCAGTCGCCCTCGGGCAGGTCGATGTTCTCGCTGGCGGAGAGCACCAGGTCGGGCGCCAGGCCGTCCAGCTGCTCCCACGGCATGACCCGGCAGCCCTCGGCGCGCAGCAGCTCCGACACCCCGTCGCCGAAGGCGGAGGTGGGGTCGTGGGCGACCACCACCGTCACCCGGCCGTCGCCGCGCAGCAGGGCGGGCAGCACCTCCAGCACCCGCACCGCCGAGGTCACCGTCCGGGCCGCCACCACCAGGGTCCGGGTGCCCTGGAACGTACGCCAGCGCTCCGCGTCGTGCCCCACCGGCACCCGCAGCAGGCTCACCGCGCCCCCGTGGGGGCAGGGCGGGCGGACCCGACGTCAGCTCTCATCGGACCTGCAACCTCCCTGCCCGGCGCCCCGAAGCACCAACGGTAGAACACCGGGCGGCCGCTGCGGGGGAGTACGGCGGCTCCGGGGCGGCGGCGGCCCGTCCGCCTCGGGGAAGCCCTTGGGCGGGGCGTCCCTGATCAGTCCGTCCGCCGGCTCCCCGGGCCGGTGAGCCCTTTTCAACCCCGGTGTGAACTGGTGAGATGGAGGGGCGGGAACGGTTTCGAAGGAGACACGGGGGGAGCCGGACCGCAGCTTCCGAGGCCAGGGGGCAGATGTGGTGGGGAACGGTCCGCACGGAGAGAACCGTGCCGGGGACGGGGATACCCGCAACCAGTTCACAGGCTCCGCCGGACCTGTCTTCCAAGGGCGCGACTTCCTTGGCAACATCACCGTCAATCCGCCGCCGCAGCCCGTTGTTGCGGAGCCCCCGGTCCGAGCAGCCGGCGACCCGGCCTTGGCCCAGGCCGCAGACGACCTGGCATTCGCGGTCAAGCGCCAGTGGGAGACAGAGGCGGCGCTGCGCCGCCTGAATGATCCGTATCCGCTCCCGGTCCGGTGGCAGCCGGCAGCACCGGCGCTCATGGAGCCCTGGCCCTCACTGGTCCGGCTGGCCACCACGGGAGTCGGCCGAGCGTGGCCGGGCCCGGTGTCCGGCTGGGCGTCCGGGCCGGAGGCACTGTTCGGTGCCGGGGGTGATCTGGTGGAGGTCTTCGCCAGGGTGCCCACCGGCCGCCTGGTGGTACTCGGAGAACCGGGCTCCGGCAAGAGCGTGCTGCTGGTACGGCTGGTGCTGGACCTGCTCGCCCGCCGCCGTCCCGGAGACCTGGTGCCCGTGCTGGCGCCACTGGGCTCCTGGGACC
Organism: Streptomyces sp. NPDC092296; assembly: GCF_044755465.1. Classification (NCBI taxonomy): domain Bacteria; kingdom Bacillati; phylum Actinomycetota; class Actinomycetes; order Kitasatosporales; family Streptomycetaceae; genus Streptomyces; species Streptomyces sp. NPDC092296. The sequence continues at coordinate 130,992 of NZ_JBIVRB010000005.1, forward strand.
CGGACCGGGAAGACTTGGACGCCTGGCTGGAGCGGCGGCTGAGCGTCGACTACCCGGCGCTCGGCGAACCCGGCCGGACCGGAACCAGCCGGGGGCGGGAACTGCTGGACGCCGGCTCGATCATGCTGGTGCTGGACGGGCTGGACGAGATCCCCGCCGGTGTCCGCGGCCGTGCCGTCGCCCGGATCAACAACGCCCTCGGCCGTCATCCCGACCTGGCACTGGTGCTCGCCTCCCGCAGTGACCCGTTCAGCGCAACGGTCCGGCCCAGCAGCGGGACCGAGGTGCGGCTGACCGGCGCGGCAGGCGTCGAGCTGCTGCCCCTGGACCTGGACACCGTCGCCGGGTACCTGCGGGACTCCGCAGGAGGACCGACCAACGCGGCCTCCTGGCAAGAGGTCTTCGCCGCGCTGGCCGCCGAGCACGACCCGCACCCCCTGGCCCAATTGCTCACCACACCGTTGATGGCGTCTCTGGCCCGCGTCGCCTACACGCCCCCGCCGGACGAGCACCCCGCCCCCGCCGGCTGTCCGCTCGAACTCCTGGACCGCTCGCGGTTCCCCACCCCGAGGGTGATGCGGGCGCATCTGCTGGACTCCTTCATCCCCGCGGCCTATGCGTTGCCCGCGACGCCGCAAGCACAAAGCGACTGGACCAAGCGGCAGGCGACCCACTTCCTGGCCTTCCTCGCCCGCGACCTGGAGGAGCGGCAGAACGGCAGCACCGATTTCACCTGGTGGAATCTGGCCGATGCGACACCGAAGCCGCTGGTGGGAATCGCCGCAGGTCTCGCGGCGGTGCCGGCCGGGGCTGTCATGCCGTTCGGTGCCTGGCTCGGAGTCGGCATGGTCGTGGGCGTCGCAGCGGCCTTGACCGCCCGGCGGTGGAGCCCGCCCGGCCGCACCTTCAACCGCGGGCTGGCGGGCGGGCTGGTCGGCTGCCTCCTCGGGTCCGCTCTCGGACTCGGCATCCGCTTCGCACTCGGGGTCCACAGCCCGGCGGGATATCTGGTCAGCGGACTGGCACTGGGCCTCATCCCCGGATTCCTGGGCGGCTTCAGAGCCGGATTGGCCGGCGGCATGGCGGCGTCCTTCGTCGGGGCGTTCGTCGGTGAGCCCACGATGGGTGAGGCGGCTCCGCTGGCCAACAGCATCGGTTTCGCCGTCGCCGCCGCATGTGTCGTCACCTTCGGCCAGCGCCGCCTTCCGGCGCGAGGACTTCGCTGGTCCCCGCTCGGCATCCTCAACGCCGTGGGCGGTGGCCTTGCCATCGGGCTGGCGGTCGCCCTCCAGGCGGGTGCGCTCAGCGGCCTGGTGGCGGGGGCGGTCGCCGCCGCCGGCGGCTCCTTCGGCGCCGGGCTGGAGGCGAAGCCGGCCGAGGCGACGGTGGCGGCAGATCCTCAGACGGTACTGCGCCAGGACCGGGTCACATTCTGGACCACCGCGCTGGCGGGCGGCCCCGCCATCGGGCTCGCCGCCGCCGTCGTCGTCGGGTCGGCCCTCGGGTCATCGAAGGGCATCCAGACCGGATTGGCCGACGGACTGGCGACCGGGCTGGCCTGGGGCTTCCTTCAGGCCGCCTATGGAGGGTTCACGCTCGCACGGTGCTGGCTGGCCCTGCGGGGCCGGCTGCCGTGGCGGGTGATGCCCTTCCTCGCGGACGCCCATCAGCGAGGGGTGCTGCGCCAAGCCGGTGCCACCTACCAATTCCGGCATGCCGAGTTGCAGCGGCGCCTTGCCGGGAATCCCCTGGGAGGGGGGAGGGCCGCGGGGGATCGGGAGAGCGGGGCCCTTCCGGACGGCGGCCGGTCCGCCTGATCCCGTCTGATCCCGCCCGGCCCGGCGGTCGAGGGCGGCTGACGGCCGGTCGGCGGCGCGCTGCGGGGCCGGGGCCCGGGTGGGCCCCGCACTCCCCGTACGGGGCGCGGCATGGCACCCTGTGGTCCGTCCCAGAACCGGTCCCGTCCCCGTCGACGTCCACCGGCTGGGCGCCACCGCCGACGGACCGACCTGTGGGGGACCGCATGACCTCGGAGATCTACTTCAGCAGCAACCACCGTGACCTGTGCCAGCAGAGCGGCACCGGTGCCGGGTTCCAGTTCGAGTTCTCGTGCTCGCGCTGCCATGACACCTGGCGCTCGCCGTTCGAACCGTTCACCAGCGGCAGAGTGGCGGGCTGGGTCGGCAAGGCCGCCAGCACGGCCTGGGGGATGCTCGGCCGTACCGGCAGCAGCATCAGCACCGCCGTCGACGGGCTGGCCGGCGCGGGCTGGGGCAGCGCCCGGGACGCCGCCTTCCAACGGGCCATCACCAACGCCGAAACGCACTTCAACCGGTGCGGCCGCTGCACCGACTACGTCTGCGGCCGCTGCTGGAACGCCGCCCAGGGCCTCTGCCTGCACTGCGCGCCGGACACCGCCGCCGAGGCGCTGGCCGCCCGGCAGCGGGGGCTCAACGACCGGGCGTCGGAGCGGGCGTACGAGGTCGGACAGCAGCGGGCACAGAACTTCGACGTCACCTCGGACCGCCAACTGGTCTGCCCCCAGTGCCGCGCCGAGACCCGGGGCTCCGCCTACTGCCCCGACTGCGGCCACCACCTGGCCCAGCAGGACCAGTGCGGGTCCTGCTCCGCAGCGGTCCCCGACGGCGCCGCCTTCTGCCCCGCCTGCGGCACCCGCCGCTGAGCGGCCCGGGGCGGGGGACCACCGGGGAGCTCGGGCCGGGTACGGGCGGTGACTTGGTGGTGGCCGGGGCGCCGGGGTGCGGCGTGGTTGGGCGCCGCCCCGGCCGGGGTCAGCCGGTCAGCAGGATGATCTCCAGGGCGCGGGGGCCGTGGACGCCCTCGACGCGGGTGAGTTCGATGTCGCTGGTGGCGGACGGGCCGGAGATCCAGGTCTGCGGGCGCAGCGGGTCCAGCCGGGCGACGGCCTGCGGGACGGAGTCCACCACCTGGTCCGGCAGGCGGACGACGCACAGGTGGTGGTCCGGGACCAGGGTGGCCCGGCGGCGTCCCTGGCCGGCCGTGCCGTCCAGCACGATGGTGCCGGTCTCGGCGACGGCCACCGCGCAGCCGGTCAGCACGGTGTCCACCGCGTCCAGCTCGCGGGCGCTCTGCTCCGGCCGGTCCGCGACCCGCCGCACCGAGCTGTCCACTCCGGTCAGCCACTCCGCGGGCAGCCACTCCGCGGGCAGCCCGTCCGGCACCAGCAGGGTGCGGCTGCCCCGGGCGGCCAGCAGCCGGCCGAGCAGCGCGGGCAGTTCGGCGGCGTCGCAGCGGTGCACGGCGGCGCGGTAGTCGGCCAGGCGGTCGGCCAGCAGGTCGGCCCGCTGCGCCGGGGTCCGCTCGCCGTGCGCCCGCAGGTAGTCGCGGGTGACGGCTACGTCCTCGGGCCGCTCGTCGCGGGGTACGTCGGCCAGGGCGCGGCGGACCCGCCCCAGCACGCGGTCACGGGAGTTCACCGGTCCTCCTGGGCGGTCTCGCGGGTGCGCTGCCACCAGTCGCGGAAGGACTCGGCCGGCAGCTGCGGCAGGTCCCGGCTGTCGGTCCAGGCCCGGCCCGGTCCGGGCAGTCGGCGCAGCCGCAGCCGGCGGGCCCGGGTGGCCGCCCGTTCGGCCAGGGCGAGCGCCTGCGGGTGGTCCAGCACCCAGCGGGCGGCCCGCATCGCGGCCCGCTCGGCGGTGTGGCCCCGGGCGGGCCGGACGGTGACCCGGTTGCCCCGGACGGTCGCCGGGCCGCCCTGGACGACGCGTTCCCGCAGGTGGACCAGGACTTCGGGGATGTCGATGGCGACCGGGCAGACCTGGTAGCAGGCGCCGCACAGTGAGGAGGCGTACGGCAGCGACGCTTCGAGTTCGCCGGTGATGCCGCGCAGCTGCGGGGTGAGGATGGCGCCGATCGGCCCGGGGTAGATCGAGCCGTACGCATGGCCGCCGGCCCGCTCGTACACCGGGCAGACGTTGAGGCAGGCGGAGCAGCGGATGCAGCGCAGGGCCTGGCGGCCGGTGGGGTCGGCGAGGGTGTCGGTGCGGCCGTTGTCGAGCAGGACCAGGTGGAAGGTCCGGGGGCCGTCGCCGTCGGTGGTGCCGGTCCAGGTGGAGGTGTAGGGGTTCATCCGCTCGGCGGTGGAGGAGCGGGGCAGCAGTTGCAGGTAGACCTCAAGGTCCTGCCAGCGGGGGACGACCTTCTCGATGCCGACGACGGAGATCAGGGTCTCGGGCAGGGTGAGGCACATCCGGCCGTTGCCCTCGGACTCGACCACGACCAGGGTGCCGGTCTCGGCGACCATGAAGTTGGCGCCGGAGATGCCGACCTTGGCCCGCAGGAACTTCTCCCGCAGGTGCAGCCGGGCGGCCTCGGCCAGTTCGGCGGGCGCGTCGGTCAGGCCGTCGGGCGCCGGGCGGCCCCAGCGGGCCATGGCGTCGGTGAAGATGTCGCGGATCTCGCCCCGGTTCTTGTGGATGGCCGGCACCAGGATGTGCGACGGCCAGTCGTCGCCCAGCTGCACGATCAGCTCGGCCAGGTCGGTCTCGTACGCGGTGATGCCGGCGTCGGTCAGCGCCTCGTTCAGCCCGATCTCCTGGGTGGCCATCGACTTGACCTTGACCACCTCCGTCTCACCGGTGGCCCGGACCAGGTCGGTGACGATCCGGTTGGCCTCCGCCGCGTCCACCGCCCAGTGCACCGTGCCCCCGGCGGCGGTGACGGCGGCCTCCAGCTGCTCCAGGTAGTGGTCCAGGTGCCGCAGCGTACGCTCCTTGAGCCGGGCGCCGGCCGCCCGCAGCTCCGCCCAGTCGGCCAGCTCGGCCACGGCGGCGGCCCGCTTGTCGCGGATGGTGTGGGTGGCGTGCCGCAGGTTGCGGCGGAGCGTGGTGTCGCGGGTGGACGCCCTCGCCGCCTCGGGGAAGGCGGGCATGCCCAGCGGTACGCCGCTCATCGGGCCTCCCCCAGGACCAGGCGGTCGGTGGTCAGCGGGTAGGGGTCCTGTTCGGTGGCGGCGAGGATCTCCGCGAGGTGCAGCGGGCGGACGCCCGCCCGCTGCCGGGCGAGGACGCCGCCGAGGTGCATCAGGCACGAGTTGTCGACGGTGCAGACCGCCTCGGCGCCGGTCGCCAGGACGGCGCGGGCCTTGTCCTCGCCCATCGCCGCCGACACGGCGGGGTTCTTCACCGCGAAGGTGCCGCCGAAGCCGCAGCACTCCTCGGCGCCGGGCAGCTCCAGCAGCTCCAGCCCGCGCACCGCCCGCAGCAGCCGGGTCGGCCGGTCGCCCAGGCCCAGCAGCCGCAGGCCGTGGCAGGTCGGGTGGTAGGTCACGGTGTGCGGGAAGTAGGCGCCGACGTCGGTGACGCCCAGCACGTCCACCAGGAACTCGGTCAGCTCGTAGACCTTGGGAACCACGGCCGCCGCGGCGGCGGCGAGTGCGCCGCCCCGGCCCTCGGCGGCGGCCGCGCTGCCCAGCCGGGGGTAGTTGTCGCGGACCATCGCCGCGCAGGAGCCGGACGGCGCCACCACGTACTCGTAGCCCTCGAACGCCGCCGCGAAGCGCCGCAGCAGCGGTTCGGTCTGGTGCCGGTAGCCGGTGTTGTACTGCGGCTGCCCGCAGCAGCTCTGCGCGGCGGGGAAGCCGACCTCGACGCCGAGGCGCTCCAGCAGCCTGACCACCGCGCGGCCGGTGTCCGGGTACAGGGCGTCATTGACGCAGGTCACGAAGAGCGCTGCGCGCACGTCGCCTCCGGGGTGTTCGGTCGGGTGCTGCCCACCCTGGGATCATCCCCGCACCGGGGCCCGCACCGCGACCGGGAACGGCCGCCCGGCCGCCCCGGCGGGCCCTCACTCGGGCCCGGCGGACTCCGCCTGCCGGCGCTCGCAGCGCCGCAGGTGCTCGCGGACGTCCGCCTCGGGGTCGTAGACCATCTCCACGACGCGGTCCTCCCACCGGTCCAGGTCGGCGGCGACCAGGTCGGCCTTCTGCGGCGGCAGCAGACCCGGGGAGTGGTCGGTGATCAGCGGGTGGTCGAGCAGGACTCCGATGGCGTAGGCGCGGGGGACGATGCCGTTCTGCACGGCACGGCCCCAGAAGGCGAGGGCTTCGACGTACGGCACGAAGGTCATCGCGCTCTCCGTTCGTGAGGCGTCACCCTGAGGGGGTCCTTCCGAGCATTCCCGCCCGTCTGTAAGGATGGCGTAGGCATCGCCGGGGGCCCACCGGTGCCGTTGATCACACCATGCTCACCTGGGAGTTCGCATCCCGTTGCCATTTGGCAAGTATTCTTCCCCCGGGGTTGCGTGCTGCCCGACCGCGTGCTGCGCGACGGGTGGTCGAAGGGAAGACGATGGCTGAAGGCTTGGACGGCGCACCGGTGCCGCGGCTGACCGCGAGTCCGGTGCACGGCGGGACTCTGGAGGCGTCCCGTGTGGTGCCACAGGGAGCGGCGGCGGCACTGCTGCTGGTGGAGGACGACCCCGGGGACGCACTCCTGGTCGAGGAACTGCTGGTCGACAGCGGCATGCGGGCCACCCTGTCCTGGGCGCGCTCGCTGGCGGAGGCCAAGACCATGCTGGCCGGGCAGGGCGTGCCCGAGTGCATCCTGCTCGATCTGCACCTGCCCGACGCCCAGGGCCTGGACGCGGTCACCCAGCTGCTGGCCGCCGCGCCCGGCGCGGCGGTGGTGGTGCTCACCGGCCTGGCCGAGGAGGCGTCCGGCCTGGCCGCAGTGGCCGCCGGTGCACAGGACTACCTGGTCAAGGGCCATCTGGAGCCGCAGCTGTTCGGCCGCGCCATCCGGTACGCCGCCCAGCGCAAGCAGGTCGAGCAGGCCGCCGCCGCCCTCCAGGCCGGCCGGCTGCGGGCCCAGGAGAACGCCCGGCTGGAGCGCGGGCTGCTGCCGGTCCCGCTGCTGCGCACCGCCGACTTCGAGGTGGTCCCCCGCTACCGGCCCGGCCGGGCGCAGGCCCTGCTCGGCGGCGACTTCTACGACGTGGTCGAGACCGTGGACGGCACCGTGCACGCCGTGGTCGGGGACGTCTCCGGGCACGGCCCGGCCGAGGCCGCCCTCGGGGTCTGCCTCCGGGTGGCCTGGCGGTCCTTCGTCCTGGCCGGCGCCTCCGGCTCGACGCTGATGGAGCTGCTGGAGCAGATCCTGGTGGCCGAACGGGACGGCGAGCAGCTGTTCGCCACCCTCACCAGCCTCTCCTTCCACCCCGACCGCCGCCGGCTGCGGGTGCTGCGGGCCGGCCACCCCGGACTGCTGCAACGCTGCGACGGCGCCGTGCAGTGGGTGGAGCCGGCGGCCGGCCCGGCCCTGGGCCTGATGCCCGGCCACGCCCACTGGCCGCAGGACGAACTGCTGCTGCCGCCCGGCGCCGGGGTGGCCCTGTTCACCGACGGCCTCTTCGAGGGGCACGTCGGCCGGGGCCGGGAGCGGCTCGGCGAGGACGGACTGCTGGCGCTGGCCCGCAAGGCCGCCGCACTGCCGCCGGACGGCTTCGTCGACAACCTGATCAGCGAGGCCGAGAGCGCGGCCTCCAGCCATGGCGGGCTGGCCGACGACGTCGCCATCGTCCACCTGGGATGGAAGAAGAGCAGCCTATGAGTCCCGCACCAGCCTCCACCGGAAGCGCCCCGCCACGGCGGCTGACCGTGCAGGGCTGGTTCCACCTCGTCCTCGGCCTGATGGGCGTGCTGGTGGTCGTCGCGGCCGTCGTCGGCGCCCAGCTGCTGCACCGCACCGACACCGTCTCCGACCGCCTACAGGAGTCCATCCTCCCGGCCCGGGTGCAGGCGTACCGGTTGCAGGCCGCCCTGGTCGACCAGGAGACCGGCGTCCGGGGCTATGTCCTCAGCGGCGGCGACCAGCAGTTCCTGGAGCCGTACACCAGGGGCGCCAAGGACGAGAGCGAGGCCGTCGGCCGACTGCGGACGCTGCTGCGCGGCAGCGGCATCCCCACCGCCGACCTGACCGCCCTGGAGGCCGCCGCCGACGGCTGGCGCACCGGCTACGCCGTACCGCTGGTCGACCAGACCCGTGGCGGCACCTCCGTCGCGGGGAACTCCGCCCTGCTCGACGGCAGCAAGACCGCCTTCGACCGGCTCCGTACGCTGTTCGACGAGCAGAACCAGCACCTGATGGACGAACGCGACCGGATAAGGACCGAACTCGCCCACACCCGCGACCAGCGCACCTGGGTGTTCAGCATCATGATCGCGGCCTTCCTGCTGACCTGCGCCGGCCTCGCCCTGCTGCTGCACCTGGCCGTCGCCCGCCCGCTGCACGCCCTGCGCGCCGCCTCCCGCAAGGTGGCCGAGGGCGACTTCGAGCACCGCATCCCGGCGGCGGGCCCCGCCGACCTGCGCGCCGTGGAGGCCGACGTGGAGGCGATGCGCGACCGCATCGTCCGCGAGCTGGAGACCTCCCGCGCCAAGCAGGACGTCCTCGCCCAGCAGGCCGCCGACCTGGACGCCCAGGCGGTCGAGCTGCGCCGCTCCAACGCCGAGCTGGAGCAGTTCGCCTATGTCGCCTCGCACGACCTCCAGGAGCCGCTGCGCAAGGTCGCGTCCTTCTGCCAGCTGCTGGAGAAGCGCTACGGCGACAAGCTGGACGAGCGCGGCGTCCAGTACATCGGCTTCGCCGTGGACGGCGCCAAGCGGATGCAGGTCCTCATCAACGACCTGCTCACCTTCTCCCGGGTCGGCCGGCTGACCGAGGCCACCGTGCCGGTCAACCTGGGCCCGACCCTCGACAAGGCCGTCGCCAACCTGGCCGCCGCCGTCGAGGAGAGCGGCGCCGCCATCGAGCGCCCCGAGCGGCTGCCGGACATCGTCGCCGATCCGATGCTGCTGACCATGCTCTGGCAGAACCTGCTCGGCAACGCCATCAAGTTCCGCGCCCCCGACCGCGACCCGGTCATCCGGGTCGCCGCCCGGCCGGAGGCGGACGGCTGGCACTTCGAGGTCACCGACAACGGCATCGGCATCCCCGAGCAGTTCGCGGAGAAGGTCTTCGTCATCTTCCAGCGGCTGCACGGGCGCGACTCGTACACCGGCACCGGCATCGGCCTGGCACTCTGCAAGAAGATCGTCGAGCACCACGGCGGCCGGATCTGGCTCGACACCGACCGTACCGAGGGCGCGAGCGTGCACTTCACACTGCCCGCCGCGCGCCTCGCCCCCGCCCGGACAGCGGACACCGCCCGGACAGCGGACACTGCCCGGACAGCGGACACTGCCCGGACAGCGGACACCGACCAGGCAGCAGGCACTGACCAGGCTGCGGGCACCGACCAGGACCCCGCCGCCCCCACCGAAGGAGCCCCCGCATGACCGTCCCCGCCCAGCCCATCGAAGTCCTGCTGGTGGAGGACGACCCGGGCGACGAGCTGATGACCCGCGAGGCGTTCGAGGACAACAAGATCGGCAACACCCTGCACGTCGCCCGGGACGGCGAGGAGGCGCTGGACTTCCTCTACCGGCGCGGCGCCCACACCGAGGCACCCCGCCCCGATCTGATCCTGCTCGACCTCAACCTGCCCAAGTACGACGGCCGCCAGGTGCTGGAGCGGATCAAGTCCGACCCGGACCTCGCCCACATCCCGGTCGTGGTGCTGACCACCTCCGCCGCCGAGGAGGACATCCTGCGCAGCTACAAGCTGCACGCCAACGCCTATGTCACCAAGCCGGTCGACCTCGACCAGTTCATCGCCGCCGTCCGGCAGATCGACGAGTTCTTCGTCCAGGTCGTCCGGCTGCCCCGGCACTGAGCCCCCCGGCCGCGCCCGGCGGGTCCGCACCGGCCGGCCACCGGTGGGCGGCGGCCCGGCGCCGGGCCGGCGCTGGGCCGGATGGGGGGTGGCGGGTGTGGCGGTGGCGGGACGGGGCAGCCGTTGGGCATGCCTGTGCTGCGACTGATCGCCCGCCCCATGCTCGCCTCGATGTTCCTCGCCGGGGGTCTTGACGCCGTGCGTAATCCCGCGCGCCTCGTGCCCGCCGCAGCGAAGGTCGTCCAGCCCCTCGCGGAGCAGCTCCCCGCCCTGAAGGACCGCACCGAGCAGGCCGTCCGGCTCAACGGCGCCGTGCAGCTCGCCGCCGGTACGCTGCTGGCCCTCGGCCGCAAGCCCCGGATCGCCGCGCTCGTCCTCGCCGCCACGCTGGTGCCCACCACCTGGGCCGGACACCGCTTCTGGGAGGCCGACACCCCGGAGGAGCGCGAGCAGCAGATGATCCACTTCCTGAAGAACGTCTCCATGATGGGCGGCCTGCTGCTGGCCGCCGCCGACACCGGCGGCCGGCCCTCCCTCGCCTGGCGCGGCCGCCACGCCGTGCACACCGCCCGCCACGACGTGGCGCTGGCCGGACGCACCGCCAGGGCCACCGGGCGCCCCGCCGCCAGGGCCGGCCGGCTGAGCGCCCACCTGTCGCACTGACACCGGCACGCCCCGACACCGGCATGCCCCGACACCGGCATGCCCCGACACCGGCATGCCCCCGTCCACCGCTCGCCCCGATCCGCCCCGCCGGACCGGGGCACCGGGCCAGGATGGCGGACGGGGCCGAAGTGCAGCGGCCCGACCAGCCACAGCAGAGGAGAGCCGGCCATGAGCCAGTCCGCGGACGCGGCGTCGACCGCCACCCATGACGTCATCGTCATCGGCGCCGGACCGGTGGGCGAGAACCTCGCCGAACGGGCCCGCGCCGCCGGGCTGACCGTCGCCCTGGTGGAGAGCGAACTCGTCGGCGGCGAATGCTCCTACTGGGCCTGCATCCCCAGCAAGGCACTGCTGCGCCCCGGCGCCGCGCTCGCGGACGCCCGCAGGGTGGCCGGCGCCCGGCAGGCGGTCTCCGGCCGACTGGACGCGGCGGCCGCCCTGGAGCGCCGGAACGGCTTCACCTCGGACTGGGAGGACAGCGGCCAGGTCGACTGGGTCAACGGCATCGGCGCCGAACTGGTACGCGGCCACGGTCGGCTCGACGGGCCCCGGCGGGTCACCGTGGAGACCCCCGACAACGGGCAGCTCGTCCTGACGGCCCGTCATGCGGTGGCGGTCTGCACCGGCAGCCGCGCCGTACTGCCCGACCTGCCCGGCATCGCCGAGGCGCGGCCCTGGACCAGCCGGGAGGCCACCGCCTCGCGCACCGTGCCCCGGCGCCTCGCCGTGGTCGGCGGCGGCGTGGTCGGCGCGGAGATGGCCACCGCCTGGCAGTCGCTCGGCGCCTCGGTCACCCTGCTGGTACGCGGCCAGGGGCTGCTGCCCCGGTTGGAGCCCTTCGCCGGCGAACTCGTCGCCCAGAGCCTCACCGAGGCCGGGGCCACCATCCGTACCGGCGTCTCCGTCACCGGCCTGCGCCGCCCCGGCGGCACCGGGCCGGTCACCCTGCTGCTGGACAGCGGGGAGCAGTTGGAGGCCGACGAGGTGCTGTTCGCCGTCGGCCGCGCCCCGCGCACCGACGACCTCGGCCTGGAGACGGTCGGCCTGGCGGCCGGGTCCTGGCTCACGGTGGACGACACCTGCGTGGTCCCGGCCGTCGCGGGCGGCTGGCTGTACGCCGCCGGTGACGTCAACCACCGGGCGCTCCTCACCCACCAGGGCAAGTACCAGGCCCGGATCGCGGGCGCCGTGATCGGCGCCCGCGCCGCAGGCCGCCCGCTGGACCCGGCCCCCTGGGGCCCGCACGCCGCCACGGCGGACATCGCGGCGGTACCGCAGGTCGTCTTCACCGACCCGGAGGCCACCGCCGTCGGGCTCACCGCCGAACAGGCGGAGCGCGCCGGGCACCGCATCCGGGTGGTCGACTACGACCTCGGCCAGGTCGCCGGGGCCGCCCTGTACGCGGACGGCTACCGGGGCCGGGCCCGGATGGTCGTCGACCTCGACCGGAACGTCCTGCTCGGCGTGGCCTTCGTCGGGCCGGGCGTCGGTGAGCTGCTGCACTCCGCCACCGTCGCCGTCGCCGGCGAAGTCCCGATCGACCGGCTCTGGCACGCCGTCCCGTCCTTCCCGACCATCAGTGAGATCTGGCTGCGGCTGCTGGAGACCTACCGGGGTTGAGCGGGCGGGTCGGTGGCGGACCAGCGGAGCGCCGGTACCGTGGCGCACAGCGGGGTGCCGTCCGGGGCGGTCAGGGAGAGCCGGGCCTCCAGGGCCGCGCCGGTGGCGGCGGCTCGGGCGAGGGCGTCGGGCGGCAGGGTGGCCAGGGGCAGCTTGGCGCGGCGGAACACGGTGAAGCGGCCGTCCGCCACTTCTCCCCAGGTCAGTTAGAGGAAACGGTTGCCCCGGCGGCCATGGACCGCTGGTCCGGTGAGGTCGGGCGGGCCGGTGAGGTCGGGCGGGCCGTCCTGGGCGGGGCGGACCCGTACGCGGGTGCTGAACACGGCCTGCGGGGCGTCGCCCGGCACCGGGTCGACCGGGTCGGCGCCGACCTGGAGGGCCACGTGCACATTGCGGTAGCCGGCGAAGGCGGTACCGGGCAGGTCATGGCCGACGATGCGGAGGGTGATCGGGTCCATGCTCCGCATCCTCCCGCCGCGGCGGCTTCCCGGCCCTACGGCGGGACCGGTGGCGCTGCCACAGCCGGACGGCCGCCACGGTGACCAGCACCACGACGACCAGGAGCAGCAGCGACCCGCCGAGGGCGTGCGCGAAGCGGGGCCAGGCGGCGCCCACGGCGTAGCCGACGCAGGCCGATCCGGTGCCCCAGAGCAGGGCGGCGAGGGCGTCGAAGAGCAGAAAGCGCGGGTACGGCATCCGGGTGGCCCCGGCCGTCAGCGGCATCGCGGAGCGGACGAAGGGGATGAAGCGGCCGAAGAACACCGCCGCCGGGCCGTGGCGGTCCATCAACTCACCGGCGCGGCGGAGCCGGTCCGCGCCCCGGCCGGTCGGCTTCCCGGCGGTGAGGCGGTTGCCGGTCAGCCGGCCGATCAGATAGCCGGTGGAGTCACCCGCGATGGCCGCCGCCACGGCGACGGCGGCCACGGCGGCGACCGAGACCCGTTCGCGGTGGGCGAGGACGCCGCCGAGGACGACTGAGGTCTCGCCGGGGAGCAGGAAGCCGAAGGGGACGGCGACCTCGCAGAAGACCAGCACGGCGACGGCTCCGTAGGCGGGCGCGCCGGCCAGGCTGTTCAGCCAGTCGGTGATCTGCTCCATCGCGCTCCTCCGTCGCCTTCACTCCAGCTTGGGCGCAGCGGGGCGGTGCGGCCATGCCGGGAGGTGCGTGCGGGGGCGTCGGGGCGTCGGGGTGGCTGGGTGGCTGGGTGGCTGGGTGTCCTGGGCGAGCGGGGGTGGGGGGAGCTGTGGGTGCGGCCTGTTGCGGTGGTGGGGGGGTTGGTCGCGCGGTTCCTCGCGCCCCTGGGTGGGTGGGGGGTGCTTGGTGGGGATGGGTGCGGGTGGGTGGGGGCTGGTCGCGCCCCTGGCGGGGTGCGGGGTTGCTGTGCGGGGGGAGGGCGACGGTTTCTCGCGTCCCTGGCCGGGGGCGGGCTCAGGGGGCCGGGAGGTGGGCGAGGGAGTCGCGGGGGCGCCGACCCAGCGCGGCCGGGTCGGCGGCCGCCTCAGGCCGTCTTGGGGACCAGCAGTGAGACGGTCTCGGCCACACAGGCGGGCTTGGCGCCGCCCTCGATCTCGATGGTGTGCCGCACCACGGCCTGCTTGCCCAGCGCCGCTTCGCGCAGGTCGACCAGCTCGGCGCCGGAGCGGACCCGGGAGCCGACCCGGACCGGGGAGGGGAAGCGGACCTTCTCGGTGCCGTAGTTGACCGCCATCGCCAGGCCGTCGACCCGGAAGATCTCGGACGTCAGCATGGGGATCAGCGAGAGGGTGAGGTAGCCGTGCGCGATGGTGCCGCCGAACGGGCCGGTCGCCGCCCGCGCCGGGTCGACGTGGATCCACTGGTGGTCGCCGGTCGCTTCGGCGAAGAGGTCGACCTGCTGCTGGGTCACGGTGTGCCAGTCGCTGTGGCCGAGGTGCTCGCCCTTGGCTGCGGCGAGTGCGTCGAGCCCGTCGAAGAGGCGCATGTCCGTTCCTGTCGTGAGGCGTGCGGGAGGGGGCGGAGAGGGCGTCTGAATAAGCGCTTGCTCAGCATTCATCGCGGCGGCCCGCCGTGTCAACGGCCGGAACGGTACGGCGGGCCGCGTCCTCCCGCGCCACCCGGACCGCTCAGCCGCCGAGGTGCGGGAAGAGGTCCAGGAACGGTCCGGCCGTCACCGACAGGCCCCGGGCGTAGGGCGCGTCGAAGTCCCAGATCAGGAAGAGCAGGAAGGCGATCAGCGCGCTGAACACCCCGGCCAGCAGCAGTTCGCGGGCCGAGCGCCGGATCTGGAGGGTGAAGATCAGACCCACCGTGACCACCGCCCCCGAGATCAGGCCGAACCAGACCAGCGGCGGCATGGTCGCCCCCGCGTTCTGCCCGCGCGAGGTGCGGGCCTGGTCGACCAGCGCCACCTGGTCCACGATCGGCTGGTACGCCTGCCCCTCCAGGTCATTGGCCGGCGCGTGGTCGCTGACATCGCGGCGGACCTTCTCCAGCAGGGCGGCGCTCTTGTCGGTGAGACCGCCGTGGTCGGCCATGTACGACCACTCGGTGTGCACCACATAGGAGACATAGGCGTCGATGTCGGCGCGGGTCCGGTCGCGGACCGCCGCCGGGAACACCTGGACCCGTTCGCTGATCTCATGCAGCGCCTGGGCCTCCTGGAGGGTGTCGGCCTGGGCGCCGCTGCGGCCCTCCCAGACTCCGGCGATGGCCAGGCCCAGCACGATCGCGTAGACCACGCCGACCATCATCACCATGTACTCGATCACGTCCGGGGTCTCCGACGGATCGTCGTCGGCCGGGATGCGCCGCTGGCGCAGCGTCACCACGGCGACGACCACCACACCGGCGGCCACCATGGCGATGGTGAGGGCAAGCCATTCGGACACGGGATACCTCCGTGGGCGAGGCGGGAAAGAGGGGACGGACCGGCGTCAGGAGGACCGGCCACGGCTGCGGCCGGTGCGCGAGCGCGGCCGCAGGGCCGCCGCGGCCAGCACGGCGGGCACGGTGACGACCAGGGTGGTGGTGACCACCGACCTGCCGTGCGGCTTGGGCGCGGCGGGCGGCGCGGCCCGGTGCACCACCAGCGGCGGCGCGGACACGGTCGGCACCGGCGTGGGCCGGGCCGCCACCGGGGTGGGGCTGGGACTGATGGGACCGGGCGTGGGGCTCGGGCTGGGGGCGGGCGGCGGTACGGCCACCGGGCGCGGCGTCGGCCGTACCGGCGGGGTGGGGGCGGCCGGTGGCTTCGGCGGCACCGGTGGCTTCGGCGGCTTGGGCGGCAGTGGTGGCTTGGGCGGGGTCGGCGGCGCGGGGGTCGGCGGCACCGGGGTCGGCGGCGCGGGGGGCTCCGGCGTCGGGGGTTCGGTCGTCGGCGGGGCGAAGGTGGGCGGGGCTGAGGTGGGCGGCGGGAGCGTGGGTGGCTCGGATGTCGGGGGCGGGGTCGTCGGTGGTCTCGGCGGCCGGTGCCGGCACGGATGGTGCGGGTGATGCGAGTGGTGCGGGAAGGGCCAGGGCGGCGGCCCGCAGCGGCACACCCGCGCCGCAGCCGACGCCGGGGCGGCGGCCGAGAAGCCGACGCCGACCACCCCGGCGGCAGCCAGGGCCAATACCGCCGCCACACCGATCCGGCGGCCGATCCGGTGAAGAAGCCGTTCGCTCACAGGGAGGATGCTGGGGCCCCCAGCGCGACGCCGTGCCGGGAACGCCCCTCCGTTAGCCCGAAAGGGGGTATTTGACGGCCAACGGGATTGGAATCACCTGACACTGACCAATGGCCTGCTGGCACCGGCTCCCCGGAACGGCCCCGTTTCGACCACGCGCCGCAGGGGACCCGTACCTCCTGCTCCGTCCCGTCGGCCGAGGAGACACGAGGGCCCATGCTGCTGTCCAGGAAACGGGAACGGTTCCGGCGGAGGACGGCCCGCTCCGCCGAGCACGCGGCCACCGCCCTGGACGCACGGCTCCCGGTGATGGCCGGCGCCAGGGCCCTGCTGCGCAAGGCGTTCCCCGACCACTGGTCCTTCCTGCTCGGCGAGCTCGCCCTCTACAGCTTCGTCATCCTGCTGGTCACCGGCGTCTACCTCACCCTCTTCTTCAAGCCCAGCATGGCCGAGCTGGTCTACCACGGCAGCTACCAGCCGCTGCACGGCGTACGGATGTCCGAGGCGTACGCCTCCACCCTGGACATCAGCTTCGACGTACGCGGCGGCCTGCTGCTCCGGCAGATCCACCACTGGGCGGCGCTGCTGTTCGTCTCCGCGATCGGCGTCCACCTGCTGCGGATCTTCTTCACCGGCGCCTTCCGCCGCCCCCGCGAGGTCAACTGGGTCATCGGCGTCACCCTCTTCCTGCTGGCGCTGCTGGAGGGCTTCGCCGGCTACTCGCTCCCCGACGACCTGCTCTCCGGCACCGGGCTGCGCACCGCCGAGGGCATCGTGCTGGCCATCCCGCTGGTCGGCACGTACCTCCAGATGTTCCTGTTCGGCGGCGAGTTCCCCGGGCAGGACATCGTGCCCCGGCTCTACACCGTGCACATCCTGCTGGTCCCCGGCGCGCTGCTGGCGCTGATCACCGTGCACCTCATCCTGGTGGTGTACCTCAAGCACACCCAGTGGGCGGCCCGGGGCCGGACCAACCGCAATGTCGTCGGGCCGCCGCTCTTCCCGCACTACACCGCCAAGTCCGTCGGCCTGCTGCTGATGGTCTTCGGCGTACTCGGGGTGCTGGCGGCGATCGGGCAGATCAACCCGGTCTGGATGTACGGCCCGTACCGGCCCGACCAGGCGTCCACCGACGCCCAGCCCGACTGGTACGTCGGCTTCCTGGAGGGCGCCATCCGGCTGATGCCCGGCGTGGAGACCCGGCTCTGGGGCCACACCCTCTCCTGGAACCCGCTGCTCCCGGCCGTGGTGCTGCCCGGGGTGCTCTTCATGGTGCTGTACGCCTATCCGTTCTTCGAACGCTGGCTCACCGGTGACCGGGGCGAGCACCACCTCTGCGACCGGCCCCGGAACCGGCCGGTCCGCACCGGGCTCGGCGCCGCCGCCGTCACCAGCTACGCCGTGATGCTGGCCGCCGGTGGGCAGGACGTCATCGCGTACAGCTTCCACCTCTCGGTCGACTTCCTGGTGTACGTGTTCCGGACGCTGTTCTTCGTGCTGCCGGTGGTCGCGTTCTGGGTCACCAAGCGGGTGTGCCTGGGCCTCCAGGCGCATGAGGAGGAGCTGCTGACGGAGGGGGAAGAGACGGGGTTCGTCCGGCAGGGGGTGGCGGGCGGCTTCGAGCAGGGGCGCCGGGAGGTGGCCGCCGGGCGGCGGTACACCGCGCTGGTCCGGGACGTGCCCGCGCCGCTGCCGGTCGGGGAGGCGGCGGGGCGGGCCGGGTGGCTGCGGGCGCTGCTGAGCAACTGGTACTACACCGACCGGGTGCGGCTGCCGGCGCCGCCGGACGAGCGGCCGGCCGCGGCGGTGGTCAGCAACCGGCCGCCGGAGCGGGAGTCCTCGGCGGACTGAGGGGGCGTCCGGCCCGCGAAAAGGGCCGCCGCCCCCGGGGAGGGGGGCGGCGGCTTGGGGCAGGTGGTGCGGGGGGCGGTTCCCTACGGGTAGTTGACCACCTGGGACGGCATGGTCGACGTGCCGGAGGTGGGGCCGCCGGTGTTGTTGACCACGTGGTTGTACTGGCCGTTGCCGCCCAGCGAGATCACCAGCGCGTCGTGCAGCTTGACGCCCGGCTTGTTGGGCACCTCGAAGCCGTGGTCCATCCGGATCGAGGTGTCGGAGGTGAAGTTGCAGTAGCTGCCGAGCCCCCACGCCTCGTGGGTGTTGACCGAGTCGTCCACCTTGTAGGCGGCGAAGCCCAGCGTGTTGCCGTTCTGGATCGACGCCTGGTTGGGGGCGTCGTACGCCTTCTCGTTCTGGAAGAAGATCGTCTTGCCGTTCTCGCCGGACCACTCCACGTCGTACTTCTTGAAGTGCTCGACGAAGAGGCCGGTGGCCAGGACGTTGTTGCCGCGGACCAGCAGGCCGTAGTCGGACGGGTTGGTGTTCCAGCCGACGCCGGCGCCGTGGTCGGCGCGCCACAGCCAGGTGTGGTCGATGATCGTGTCATTGCTGTTGACCACCATGCCGGCGGTGGCGGAGCCGGGGCCCGCGCCGCCGACCCGGATGAAGACGTCCTGCACGGTCGTCGGGTCGGCCGCGTGACTGGCCGACGCGTTGTCCGGGCCGACCTGGAGCAGCGACGGCGAGTTGACCGTGCCGGCGTCGATCAGCAGGCCGGCCAGCTTGACGCCGTCCACGTCCGCGACCTTCATCGCGGTCACGCCGTTGTCCGGGACGATGGTGGCGAGGCCGAGGCCCAGCACCACCGTGTCGGCGCGGGTGACGTTGATCGTCTGGTCGACGTGGTAGACGCCCGGGGTGAACAACAGGTTCAGGCCCTGGGCGAGCGCCGCGTTGATGGTGGCGGCGTTGGCGCCCGGCTTGACCACGTAGAACTGGCTCAGCGGCAGCGAGCTGCCCTGCGGGGTGCCGTTCTGCCAGTCGGTGCCGCGCGCGTTGGTGCGCTTGGCGGGCACGAACACCTTGTAGGTGTTGCCGTCCAGGTACAGGAACGGCTTCTCGCGGGAGACCGGGGTGGTGTCCAGCGTGGTGTACGGCGGCTCGGGGAAGCCCTGGGCGGGCGCGCCCTGGACGCCGGAGAACACCTGGTTCCAGACGCCGTTGGAGAAGCCGCCGATCTGGCTGTCCCGGGTGTACCACTGCTGCTGCGAGTAGTTGCCCACGGTGCCGTCGATCTTGCTGTCGGCGATGTAGCCGCCGCTCGCCCAGCCGTAGCCGTTGGGGGCCAGGTTGAGGTCGCCCTTGACGTGCATCCGGCGGAACGGCGCGGCCTGGGCCACGGCCCAGCGGTCGCTGCCGCTGACCGGCTTGAGCGCCAGGTTCTCGGCGGAGCGCCAGAAGTTCTGGGTGGCGTTGCCCGCCGCCCAGCCGGCGTCCACGGTCACATCGCCGTTGATCAGGGTGTCGTCGGGCGACAGGCCGAGACCGGCGATCGAGGTGTAGAAGCCGATCTGCGCGTTGAGGTTGTTGTACGTGCCCGGCTTGAACAGGAACGCGTACCGGCCGGTGCCGAACTGCGCGGACTCCTGCTTGGTGAACACCTCGTCCAGCTTGGCCTGGATGTTCGGCGTGGACGGGTCGAAGACGATCACGTTGGGGCCGAGGTCGCCGCCGCCGGTGATCGGACCGGTGGTGCCGCCGCCACCGGTGTCGCCGCCGCCCGTGGTGCCGCCGCCGGTGCCGCTGCCGCTGCCGGTGTGCACGGCCATCTCCCACAGGGAGTAGCCGTAGCCGGTGGCGCGCTGGGTGCCGTACAGCCGGACGTAGCGGGCGGTGCCGGAGACGTTGAGGGTCTCGTTGCCGCCGGGGCCGTTGGTGGTGGAGTAGGCGGTGGTCCAGTTGGCGCCGTCGGTGGAGAGCTGGATCTGGTACGCCTTGGCGTACGCGGCCTCCCACCGCAGGTCGATCTGGCAGACCGGCTGGGCCGAGCCCAGGTCCACCTGGAGCCACTGCGGGTCGGCGGCGGCGCTGGACCAGCGGGTGCCGTTGTCGCCGTCGACCGCGTTGGCGGCGGGGGTGCCGCCGTTCTCCTGGCTGGAGGCGCTGGCGGGCTTGCCCTTGGCCGCGTTGTCGGTGCTGCAACCGCCGCCGGTGCCGGAGCCGCCGTCACTGCCGGTGCTGCCGTAGACCTGGAACTCCCACAGGGAGTAGCCGTAGCCGGTGGCGCGCTGGGTGCCGTACAGCCGGACGTAGCGGGCGGTGCCGGAGACGTTGAGGGTCTCGTTGCCGCCGGGGCCGTTGGTGGTGGAGTAGGCGGTGGTCCAGTTGGTGCCGTCGGTGGAGAGCTGGATCTGGTACGCCTTGGCGTACGCGGCCTCCCACTTCAGGACGACCTGGCTGACCTTGTCCGGGGCGCCGAGGTCGATCTGTATCCACTGCGGGTCGGCGGCGGCGCTGGACCAGCGGGTGCCGTTGTCGCCGTCGACCGCGTTGGTGGCGGGGGTGCCGCCGTTCTCCTGGCTCGACGCGGTGACCGTCTTGCCCTGGGAGAGCAGGGCGGCGTCGGCGTGCGCGGTGGCGGCGGGCCCGAACAGCAGCAGTCCGGAGACCAGGGCGGCCGAGACCGTCCCGGCCAGGGCGCGCCGCGAGTACCTGCGCGAGGTCGGCGGACGGGAGGGCGGAGCAAGCATGGAGACTCTCCTGAGTCAGGGGGTGGGGAGGGCCACGGCCGATCGACCGCCGCCAGCGGGGGTGTGGGTCGGACCGTGTGGTGCGGGAAAGCGCCCCTGGGTGGGAGAGCGCTCTCCTGGGCAGTGATGTTTCCGCCCTTGTTCAAGCTGTGTCAAGGGTCGTGCAGACGTGATCTACCGCCCGCTGCCGGGCGGGTCACGGACGGTGACGTGCCGTTGGGTGCGGGGGTGGCTGCCGCGAACCGGCCCTTGTCGGGCGGATGTCCGCACCTCGCCCAGGGGGAGTGGGCCACCGTCGCAGTCAACTGATGGTCCGTCAGCAGTGCCAGGAGTAAGCTGATCGGTTCGGCCAAAACGGAGAGCGCTCTCCCCTTCGGTGCCGCCACGCCCGCCCGCGTGGGCCCGGGAAGGCGACCCGGGTGACCCCAGGCGTGAAGCGCCGCCGACTGGGCACCCGCCTCTGCGCGGCAGCGGTCCACGTGAGAGGACACGACATGGGCGTACGCACCTGGATCCAGGAGTGGCCGGTGTACCGGCAGCTCAGCGGCACCGACCCGCTCGGCCGGGGCGCGGCGGCCAGCTCCGCGGCGACCCGGGCCCTGCGGCCGCGTACCGAGACCGCCGACAAGGTGGTCAAGTCCATTTGCCCGTACTGCGCCGTCGGCTGCGCCCAGAACGTGTACGTCAAGGACGACCGGGTCGTCCAGATCGAGGGCGACCCCGACTCGCCGGTCAGCCGGGGCCGGCTCTGCCCCAAGGGCTCCGCCACCCTCCAGCTGACCACCGGCGACGCCCGCCGCCATGAAGTGCTCTACCGCCGCCCGTACGCCGCCGACTGGGAGCGGCTGGATCTGGACACCGCGCTGGACATGGTGGTCGACCGGGTGATCCGCACCCGCCGCGAGACCTGGCAGTGGGAGCAGCAGGGCGCGGCCGTCAACCGCACGCTGGGCATCGCCCACCTGGGCGGCGCCACCCTGGACAACGAGGAGAACTACCTGATCAAGAAGCTGTTCACCGCCCTGGGCATCGTCCAGATCGAGAACCAGGCCCGGGTCTGCCACAGCTCCACCGTCGCCGGCCTCGGCACCTCCTTCGGCCGGGGCGGCGCCACCACCTTCCTCCAGGACATGCAGAACTCCGACTGCATCCTGATCGAGGGCTCCAACTTCGCCGAGGCCCACCCGGTCGGCTTCCAGTGGGTGATGGAGGCCAAGGCGCGCGGCGCCAAGGTGATCCACGTCGACCCGCGCTTCTCCCGCACCAGCGCGCTGGCCAACCTGTACGTACCGATCCGGGCCGGTACCGACATCGCCTTCCTCGGCGGCATCGTCAACCATGTGCTGAGCACCGGCGCCGACTTCCGCGAGTACGTGCTGAACTACACCAACGCCGCCACCCTCGTGGGCGAGGACTTCCGCGACACCGAGGACCTGGACGGCGTCTTCTCCGGCCTCAACGAGGAGAGCGGCCACTACGACGCGCACACCTGGCAGTACGAGGGCGTCGAGGTGCAGTCGGCCTCCGGCGAGCGCGACACGCTGTACGAGGAGCGCAGCGAGGGCGGCCGCAGCGTCGCGGAGTCCGGCCAGGGCGAGTCGCACGGCTCCGGCGGCGCCGCGATCACCGGCGGCGGCACCCTCCCCGGCGGCCCGCACCGCGACGAGACCCTCCAGCACCCGCGCTGCGTCTACCAGATCCTCAAGCGGCACTACGCCCGCTACACCCCCGAGCTGGTCGAGCGGACCTGCGGCATCCCCCGCGACACCTTCCTGGAGGTCTGCCGCGCGCTCATCGAGAACTCCGGACCCGACCGCACCAGCGAGTTCGTCTACGCCGTCGGCTGGACCCAGCACACGGTCGGCGCCCAGTACATCCGCACCGCCTGCATCCTGCAACTGCTGCTCGGCAACATCGGCCGCCCCGGCGGCGGCATCCAGGCGCTGCGCGGCCATGCCTCCATCCAGGGCTCCAGCGACATCCCCACCCTGTTCAACCTGCTGCCCGGCTACATCCCGATGCCGCACGCCCACCAGCACGAGGACCTGGACGCCTTCGTCGACGGCGTGAAGACCGAGAACGGCTTCTGGGCGAACATGCGGTCCTACGTGGTCAGCCTGCTCAAGGCGTACTGGGGCGACGCCGCCACCGAGGAGAACGACTACTGCTTCGGCCACCTGCCGCGCCTCACCGGCTCGCACAGCACCTACGAGACGGTGCTCGCCCAGCTCGACGGCACCTGCAAGGGCTACTTCCTGATGGGCGAGAACCCCGCCGTGGGCTCCGCCAACACCAAGATGCAGCGGCTGGGCATGGCCGAACTCGACTGGCTGGTGGTGCGGGACTTCTCGCTGATCGAGTCCGCCACCTGGTGGCAGGACGGCCCGGAGATCGAGACCGGCGAGCTGCGTACCGAGGACATCGGCACCGAGGTCTTCTTCTTCCCCGCCGCCGCGCACACCGAGAAGGACGGCTCCTTCACCAACACCAACCGGATGCTCCAGTGGCACTTCGCCGCCAAGGAGCCGGACGGCGAGGCCCGCAGCGACCTGTGGTTCCTCTACCACCTGGGCCGCCGCATCCGGGAGCGGCTGGCCGGCTCCACCGACCCGATGGACCGCCCGATCCTCGACCTGGCCTGGGACTACCCCACCCACGGCCCGCTGGACGAGCCCAGCGCCGAGGCCGTCCTCGCCGAGATCAACGGCCGCGGCCCGGACGGCGCGCCGCTGTCCGCGTACACCGAGCTGAAGGACGACGGCTCCACCTCCTGCGGCTGCTGGATCTACTGCGGGGTGTACGCCGACGGCGTCAACCAGGCCGCCCGCCGCAAGCCGCACACCGAGCAGGACTGGATCGCCGCCGAGTGGGCCTGGGCCTGGCCCGCCAACCGCCGGGTGCTCTACAACCGCGCCTCCGCCGACCCGGACGGCAACCCCTGGAGCGACCGCAAGGCGCTGGTCTGGTGGGACGCCGGGCAGGGCCGCTGGACCGGCCACGACATCCCCGACTTCATCCCCGACCGGGCCCCCACCCACCGCCCGGCCCGGGGCGCCACCGGCACCGACGCGCTCAGCGGCATCGACCCGTTCATCATGCAGGCCGACGGCAAGGGCTGGCTGTACGCACCCGCCGGGCTGGTCGACGGCCCGCTGCCCACCCACTACGAGCCGCAGGACTCCCCGGTGCGCAACCCCCTGTACGGCGGTCAGCAGCGCAGCCCCGTACGGCAGCTGCTGCACCATGAGCACAACCGGCCGCACCCCAGCGGCGACGACCCGGGCGCCGAGGTCTTCCCGTACGTGGTGACCACCTACCGGCTCACCGAGCACTTCACCGCCGGCGGTATGAGCCGCTGGTCGCCGTACCTGGCGGAGCTGCAACCGGAGTTCTTCTGCGAGGTCTCCCCGGAGCTGGCCGCCGAACGGAAGCTGGAGCACACCGGCTGGGCCACCCTGATCACCGCGCGCGGCGCCATCGAGGCGCGGGTGCTGGTCACCGAGCGGATGTCGCCGCTGCGGCTGGACGGGCGCACCGTGCACCAGATCGGCATGCCGTTCCACTGGGGGCCCAACGGCTACACCAGGGGCGACGCCGCCAATGAGCTGACCGCGATGGCGCTGGACCCCAATGTCCACATCCAGGAGGACAAGGCGCTGACCGCCGACATCCGCCCCGGCCGCCGCCCGCGCGGCCCCGCCCTGCCCGCCCTGGTCCGCGCGTACCGGGAGCGCGCCGGGATCACCGACCGCACCGGAACGGAGGTCCGGGGATGACCGACTCCCTGATCGGCCGCAATCTGCTCGCCGGGCCCGAACCCGACCCGGCGGGCGACGCCGGGCACACCGGCCACCCCGACCGCGTCGGCTTCTTCACCGACACCTCCGTCTGCATCGGCTGCAAGGCGTGCGAGGTGGCCTGCAAGGAGTGGAACGCCATCCCCGAGGACGGCCTGGAGCTCACCGGCATGTCCTTCGACAACACCCAGGGCCTGGGCGCCTCCAGCTGGCGGCATGTCGCCTTCATCGAGCAGACCAAGCCGCTCGGCCACTCCGAGGTCGACATCGACCACAGCGGCGTGGACGTGCTGGCGCTGGCCGCCCAGGGCTCCGCCACCCCGGTCGAGCTGGCCGCCATCACCCCCACCACACCCGGCCCGCCCTCGCCGGACGGCCGCACCGAGCTGCGCTGGCTGATGTCCTCCGACGTCTGCAAGCACTGCACCCACGCCGCCTGCCTGGACGTCTGCCCGACCGGCTCGCTGTTCCGCACCGAGTTCGGCACGGTGGTCGTCCAGCAGGACATCTGCAACGGCTGCGGCTACTGCGTACCGGCCTGCCCGTACGGCGTCATCGAGCAGCGCCCCGACGACGGCCGCGCCTTCAAGTGCACCCTGTGCTACGACCGGCTGGGCGCCGGCCAGGAGCCCGCCTGCGCCAAGGCGTGCCCCACCGAGTCCATCCAGTTCGGCCCGCTGGCGGAGCTGCGCGAGCGCGCCGCCGCCCGGGTCGCCCAGCTGCACCGCAGCGGCGTCACCGACGCCCGGCTGTACGGCGCCGACCCGGCGGACGGCGTCGGCGGCGACGGCGCGTTCTTCCTGCTGCTGGACGACCCCGAGGTGTACGGCCTGCCGCCGGACCCGGTGGTCACCACCCGCGACCTGCCCGCCATGTGGCGGCAGGCCGCCCTCGCCGCCGCCACCCTGCTCGGCGGCCTGGCCGCCGTCTTCGCCGCCCACCCCCGGGTGGCCGACCGCACCGGAAGGACCCGCCGATGAGCACCTCCGACGTGACCAAGCAGGGCATCCGGGGCGAGCGGCCGGGCCGCGACGCGCTGGTGGGGGAGGGCGTGCGCCGCTCCCGGGGCCGCCACCGGGGCCGGCGCGGCGAGCAGGCGATGGTGCCGCAGGCCGAGTTCACCTCGTACTACGGCCGACCGGTGATCAAGCCGCCGTCCTGGGCGCCGCTGGACATCGCCGGGTACTTCTTCCTCGGCGGGCTGGCCGGCGCCGGCTCGGTGCTGGCCGCCGGGGCCGAACTGACCGGCCGCCCCGCCATGGCCAGGGCGCTGAAGCTCTCCTCGCTGGCCGCCGTCAGCGGCTCGGCCGCCGCCCTGGTGCACGATCTGGGCCGCCCCTCCCGGTTCGCCAACATGCTGCGGGTCCTCAAGCCGACCTCCCCGATGAGCGTCGGCTCCTGGCTGCTCGCGGCGTACGGACCGGCGGCCGGCGCCGCCGCCGTGCTGGACGCCGCCGGGCGGCTGCCGCGTCTGGGACGGGCCGCCACCTGCGGCGCGGCGCTGCTCGGGCCGGCCGTCGCCGCGTACACCGCCGTGCTGGCCGCCGACACCGCCGTACCGGCCTGGCACGAGGTGCACCGGGAGCTGCCGTTCGTCTTCGTCGGCTCCGCCGCCGCCGCGGCTTCCGGTATGGCGTTGGTCACATCCCCGACCGCGCAGAGCGGCCCGGCGCGCAGTGCGGCGGTGCTCGGCGTGGCGCTGGAGACCGCCGCCGTCAAGATCATGGAACGCCGGATCGGCATCATCGCCCAGACCTACCGCACCGGCACCGCCGGGCGGCTGATGCGCGCCTCCGAAGCGCTCTCCGCCGCTGGTACGGCCGGGGTGCTGCTGGCCAGGCGCAGCCGGGCCGCCTCGGTGCTCAGCGGCGCGGCGCTGCTCGCGGCGTCCGCCTGCACCCGCTTCGGCGTCTTCCACGCGGGCCTGGAGTCGGCCAGGGACCCCAGGTACACGGTGCTGCCGCAACGGGAGCGGCTGGAGCGCCGCCGGGCCGCGCGGGGGCCGGCCACGGCGGAACGTCCGGCACAGTAGGGGTATGAGGATTGCGAAGTCATCGACGGCCGGTGGCCGCCGGCGACGTCGGCGCCCGGTCCTGGCCGCGGGTGTGTCGGCGCTGTCGCTGCTGCTGCTCGCCACCGGGGCGACCCACACCAGCGCGCTGCGCGCTCGCACCGCCGGGCACGGCCACGCCGCGCACCAGCCGGGCAAGCCGCATGTGCCGCACCCGACGCCGGAGGCGTCCCGGGTGGGGGCACTCTTCAACGGCAGCCTCAGCGACGGGCACTTCTGCACCGCCAGCGTGGTCGACAGCCCCGGCGGCAGCCTGATCATCACCGCCGCGCACTGCCTGGACGACAGCGCCACCAGCCTGGTCTTCGCCCCCGGCTACCGGGACGGGCAGGCTCCGTACGGCGTCTGGCAGCTGACCGGCGCCTACGTCGACCCGAGCTGGACGGACCACTCGGACGAGGACGCGGATGTGGCCTTCGCCACGGTCGCCCCGCAGGACGGTAAGCACCTGGAGGACGTGGTCGGCGGCAACAAGCTCGGCATCGACCCCGGCGACGCCCGCAAGGTCCGGCTGACCGGCTACCCCGACTCGCTGGACGAGCCGCTGTCCTGCACCAACACCGCCTCCCGCTACGGCAGCAGCCAGCTGCGGATCGCCTGCTCCTCGTACAGCTCGGGCACCAGCGGCAGCCCCTGGCTCACCGACCCGGACCACACCACCCACACCTCGACGGTGATCGGCGTCATCGGCGGGCACCAGCAGGGCGGCGACACCGACGACGTGTCGTACAGCTCCTACTTCGGCCCCGCCGTCGCCGCGCTCTACCACCGGGCCACCGCCGCCGGCGGCTGAGGCCGCGCACCCCGGCCCTCGGTCACCACCACGTCCGGCTCACCGCCCACGACCCGCGCCGGACCTCCCGGGCCGCCGCCGCGCCTGCGGCGGCGGCCCGGGGCGCGAGCCGGCGACGGGGGTCAGGCCGGGCAGAGCACCTGGGTGACGCCGGAGTAGGTGATGCCGTCCTCGGTGCCGGCGCCGCCCGCGTACTCGTAGTAGAGGTACGAGTAGAAACCGGCCTCGATGCCGCCGCCGCAGCCGCTGTCGGGCTCGATCAGATAGGTGAGGGTGGCGGTGCGGGACTCGCCGGGGTGGATGGGGGCCGCGTAGGCCGGGACGGTGCCGATGGCCGGGCAGGGGGCGCCCAGGGCGTCGGTGCAGCCGGTCCAGGTGTACTTCAGGCCCGCCGCCACCGCGTACATGGTCTGGTAGGTCTGCTGGAACGACTGGAAGACGAACTGCACGTCCGAGCTCTGGTTGTTGGTGAAGGTCACCGTGACCGTCACCGAGTCGCCGGGGTGGGCGGTCGCCCTGTCCACCGACAGGGTGAGGTACGGCGGGGCATCGGCGGCCTGGGCCGGCTGGGACAGGCCGACGAGCCCGATCAGCAGGGCGAGCAGCGCGGCGAGTCTGAGGACCCGTAAGTCGGTCTTCGACGGTGTCTTCGGCATGCCCAGGCAGCGTAGGCGGCCGGTCCGCGCCCGTCACCGCCCCGTACGAGCCTGGCCGGATCTCGACGCCGACTGGATCTCGACGCCGACCGGATCTCGACGCCGACCGGGCCGCACCCGGCCGGCCCACGCCGACCGGGCCGCCCGGTGTGGGCCGGTGCCCGCTGGGTACGGAGCCTGGACGGCAGCCCCGCCGGGAACCCGTGGCGGCGAGGGGCGCCGCACAGCGAGGAGGACTGATGGCCGACGCCGTGGTCGTCGGCGCCGGGCCCAACGGCCTGGTCGCCGCCAATGTGCTGGCCGACGCGGGCTGGAGCGTCGAGGTGCTGGAGGCCCAGCCGCAGCCCGGCGGCGCGGTCCGCAGCGACCGGGGCGTCCACCCCGACTTCGTCAACGACCTCTTCAGCTCCTTCTACCCGCTGGCCGCCGCCTCCCCGGCGCTGCACGCCCTGGAGCTGGAACGCCACGGCCTGCGCTGGTCGCACGCCCCCGCCGTACTCGCCCACCCCATGCCGGACGGCCGCTGCCCGGTCCTGCACCGCGACCCCGCCGCCACCGCCGCCTCGCTGGACGAACTCGCCCCCGGCGACGGCGCGGCCTGGCTGCGGCTGTACGACCTCTGGCAGGAACTCGGCCCGCACCTGATGCAGTCCCTCTTCACGCCCTTCCCCCCGGTCCGCTCCGGGCTGGCGCTGGCCGCCAAGGTCCGCGCGGCGGGCGGCCTGCGGCTGCTGCGCTTCATGCTGCTGCCGGTGCGGCGGCTGGCCGAGGAGGAGTTCAGCGCGCCCGGCGGGCCGCTGCTGCTCACCGGCTGCGCGCTGCACGCGGACCTCGCCCCGGAGTCGGCGGGCAGCTCCGTGTTCGGCTGGCTGATGGCGATGCTCGGGCAGAGCCTGGGGTTCCCGGTGCCGGAGGGCGGTTCCCAGGAGCTGACCGCCGCCCTGGTACGCCGCCTGGAGTCCCGGGGCGGCACGCTGCGCTGCTCCACCGACGTCCGGCGGGTGGTGGTGCGCGGCGGCCGGGCGGTCGCGGTGCGCACCGCCGATGGCGACGAGGTCCCGGCGGCCCGCGCGGTGCTGGCCGACGTGCCCGCGCCCGCGCTGTAC
The DNA here is from genome assembly GCF_044755465.1 of Streptomyces sp. NPDC092296. NCBI lineage: Bacteria > Bacillati > Actinomycetota > Actinomycetes > Kitasatosporales > Streptomycetaceae > Streptomyces > Streptomyces sp. NPDC092296. The sequence goes on from NZ_JBIVRB010000005.1 coordinate 159,688, forward strand.
GGGGGCATGGTGGCCTGGGAGGAGCTGCCGGCCCGGCTGCGGGACGACATGCGGCGCTTCCAGTGGGACTACGCCACCTTCAAGGTCGACTGGGCGCTGGACGGGCCGATCCCGTGGACCGCCCCGCAGGCCGCCGCCGCCGGTACGGTCCATCTGGCGGCGAGCGTGGACGAGATGACCGAGTTCACCGCCCGGATCGCCACCGGACGGGTCCCGGAGCGCCCGTTCGCGCTGCTCGGCCAGATGACGACCGCCGACCCGACCCGCTCCCCGGCCGGTACCGAGTCCGCCTGGACGTACAGCCACCTCCCCCGGCGGGTGCGCGGCGACGCGGGCCCGGACGGGATCACCGGCAGCTGGGACGAGCGGGAGAAGGCCGCCTTCGCCGACCGGCTGGAGGCGGGGGTGGAGCGCTTCGCGCCGGGCTTCCGCGACCTGGTCCGGGAGCGGCGCATCCTGGCGCCGCAGGACCTCCAGGACCGGGATGGCAACCTGGTCGGCGGCGCCCTCAACGGCGGCACCACCGCCGTCCACCAGCAACTGGTCTTCCGGCCGGTGCCCGGCACCGGCCGCCCCGAGACCCCGGTGGCCGGCCTCTACCTCGCCTCGGCCTCCGCCCACCCGGGCGGCGGCGTGCACGGCGCCTGCGGCGCCAACGCCGCCCGCGCGGCGCTGCGCGGCCACCGCCACGGCCGTCTCCTCGCCCCCGGCCTCGCCGCCGCCCAGCGCCTCCTCTCCGGCCCGGCCCCCCGCTGACCGCCGGCCGTCAGCCGCGCAGCAGGGGGAGCCCCTCAAGTCGTTCTTCGATGTGTTCGGTGACGAATTCCGGTACCGGTAGGTTTCGCTTCACCTCCGGCCAGGACGCTGCCATCGCTGCTGCCGTCTCCACGGCGATGGCAGCGGTCCGCTTCGGGTCCGCGTGCAGCGCCTCGGCGAGCAGGTGGAAGTTCTCCGTTCCGATCAGCCGGGTCGAGTGCGTGCCGCCCAAGGCGAAGGCCAGGCGATCCTCGGTGAACTCCGGGTAGGAGGTCACCGAGACGAGGTCGTAGGCGGGTGACAGCCGCGCCTGGCGCCCGTCCGGATAGCGCAGTGTCCAGTTCTTGAGATGGGCATCGAGATTGCCCATGACGACGGCTGCGGCGAGGCGTCGGATGTACTCGGGATAGTCGTCCGGGGGGCAGACCGCGCGCACCACGCGGCCGACGCCCGCGTAGCTGGCCCGGTCGTACTTGGTGTCCGCAGAGACCTCCCGCACTTGCGCGAAGTCCTCCTGGTGGACCCGGCCTGCCTCGGTGCGGTCGAATCGGCGCACCGCGAGGGCGTACTCGCCGGATTTGACCAGACCCCGAGGCAGACCGTGCAGTTCGGACGCCGGCACCAGGCGGCAGGGCGGTACCTCGATACCGGCCAGGCGGGCCCATTCGAGCATCGCGAACTCGTTGGCCGGGACCTCCGGGAACCGGCGGTCAGGGAGCTTGACGATCCAGTCGCCACCCTGGCCGGTGGCCGGGAGCACCATCGCCTTGCCGTCCTCCGCCATGGAGAACTTGGGTTGGGCGCCCGCGAGGGAGAAGCGCAGCGGATGGTCGTGCGTGCACTCCTCGGCGTCCCGCAGTTCCGGGATGGCGGACAGGTCGCCGTCCACGATCACTCGGACGGCGCCGGGCAGATCCTCACCGAGATGGGTCAGCAACAGGAAGTCGTGCACGCTCGTCCGTCCCAGCTCGGTGGCGACCAGCCGCCGCAGCCCGCTGCCGGGCTCGGGCAGCAGGTTGGAGAACCACTCGGGGACGCTGCCGCTGGCGGTCCTGCGTTTGCGCGGGTCGCGCTGGAAGCCCTGACCGAGCACGGGGTGGTCGGGGGCGAGGTCCGTGTAGTCGAACCAGGTGTTACCGCCGTGAAAGCCGAGAACGCCGACCCGGCGGTCGTTGAGGAACACGGTGGCGGCGGCGTCCTGCACCAATGTCGGAGCTCTTTCTGTCAGCTGAACGGCGGGTCGGAGGCGTCGGCGGGTGGGCTGTCGTCCTCGAACCATGAGGCAGTGCCGGGACCGTCGTCGAAGGACCAGAGGGCTTGGCGCTGCACATGGGTGGCGATCGTTTCGCTGAGGATGGCCGCTCGGCGTTCGAGGAAGGCGGAGACATCCTCGTCGTAGAGCAGAGTCGCGCACTCCTGGTCCATGCAGTGCGACCGGAGTATCTCCGGCGGAGCCACGGCGAGGATGTCGCCAAGGCTTATCCGGCCGGGCAGGGGTGGGTGGAGGGCGCGGTTGGCGAGGGTATCCGCCAAGCTGCCTGCACCTCCTGCTGCGGAGACGACCTCGGTCAGCAGCGGACTGCCGGTGTCCAGTAGCCGAGGCAGGAACGAAGGCTGATCGATACGCCCCCTTGGCTGGATCTCTTCTCCGTCTATGCGGCCCGTGACGAGCATGACGGGGTGAGCGCTGAGCATGCCGAGCAGATTGACCTTGGTCTGCGCGCGGTTGAGCCGGGTCTGGGTCAGGTCCGGCTGCCACTGATCGCCGCCGGGTGGCAGCAGGTTCAGCAGCCTGGTCGCGCTTTCGAGGGCGTCTTCCTGCACGGCCTTCGCATTCCTGCGCAGTCCCACGGTGTTGCCCTGGGGGGCCACTCCGACGATCGAGCCTCGCCAGATCCATCGGCGTAGCAGCTCGGCCGGGCGTCCCTGCGGCAGGCCGAACAGGGCACAGAACCGGGCGAGGACCGGTACGAACATCGCGTACGGCAGAAGGCGGACATGGGGAATGCCAGCCTGCTCCCGCAGGAATTCGATGGTGAGGCTGAGGGCCTTCTCGGCCTCGGCGAAGGCAGTATGCCGATCGGTGTGATCGGTGAACTCGTTGCGGAAGTCCCGGTCCACCTGGCCGCCGCGGACCGCCATGACGCTCTGCATCACCGTCTGGGTGGTGAGCGTGCCGAAGCCGAGTCCGGTCAGGCGACTCCGGAGGTCTTCCAGGCCGGAGGGCTCGCCTGCGTCCGGTACGGAATGCAGTGCTTCGAACACCTCTGCCCGGGTGAGACGCTTGCCGAAGGTGTTCATCCGGTCAAAGATCTCACCGAGGGCGCCCTCGTCGTCGCCCTCCACCACGTACACGGGGATCTCGTAGTCGCGGATCGCGGTTCCGACCGTGTCGCACTCGTTGAACTGGTCGTCGGTCAGCCAAGGGCGGTCTCGCTGCCAGGGGATCAGCCGCCTGTTGTCCACCGCTACGGACACGGGCAGCCAGTCCTCCTGAACCGGGCGCGATTGCGAGGCTGACAGGAAGCTGTGCGTCTCCAGGTCGTAGAAGACCCGGAAGCGCCGATCGACAGTCCCCTCCGTGGCGGTGAGCGCGCCGACCAGGGTGGTGAGCCGCTGCTGCCCGTCCACCACCAGTAGCGCGGCGCTCCGCGCGGGAGCGTCGATGCGCAGCTCGCCGAAGACGACCTCCTCGGGAGGGGCGGGTCGGCGCCACATGAGCAGGTTGCCGATGGGGTAGCCCCGCAGAATGCTGTCGAAGAGACGTACGGCGTCTTGCGCGTCCCAGCGGAACGGCCGCTGGAAGCGGGGAATGCGGATCTCCCCCGAGAGCGCCTGGGCAACCAGCTCGGTCGGTCTGGCCCGGCTCACCCGGGGTTGCGTGATCGGTGCCACCACTGCCCTCTTCTCCTCGACGCCCCTTCCATCGCCGGCGCCACGTCAACGGATGGTCTGGAGCAGTTTGCCGGTGGTGGTGACCGTCCAGAACGACCAGCCGTTGCGATTTGGGTTGATACCGGGGTTGTGCGCCTGGAGTACGGCGGCTGCGGCTCCGCTGGGGGATTTGTACCAGCCTTGCGCCGGACCGGAGGTGATCGTCAGGCTCCGGGTCGCCGGATCGTATTGCCCGTCCGCTCGCTGGCCCTCGTAGACCGCGTGCACCTTGACACCTGCCGCCTCTTCGATGTTGCCGGTATGGGCGGATTCTAGAAAGCTCTTGACGAGCCGGCTGACCATCTCGCCCTCGGAAATCCCCGCCCCGGCGGCGAGAAGTCGTACCTGCTCCTTGGTGGAGCCAGATACCACGATCCGGGTTTCCGCACTCATAGTGCTGACAGTAGCAAATCCAGGCCCCAGCTCCAAGCGGCCGGACGGCCGGGCGCCCAGGTCAGGGGGCGGCTTCGACGACCTTGGCGAGGCGGGTGAGCATGCGGCGGTGGCGGAGTTGGATCAGGATCTCCACCGGGGCCATGTGGAGGTGGGAACCCGGGCCGCGCAGCGGGTGTTCGTCGACGATCACCAGGGTCTCGGCGTTGCCCCAGGGCATGAGCTGGATGGCGATCCGGGCGGTGCCCAGCGGGCCGGCCACCGCTTCGAGTTCCAGCCGGTGGGGCGGCTCGCAGACCCGTACCACCGTGCGGTTGCGCAGCCGGGCGGGTCCGAGCCGTACACAGTAGTGGATCTCCGAACCGACCTCCGGCCAGTGCGAGTCCGCCTCGCGGGTCTCGGCGGTGCCGACCACCCACTTCGCGTACTGGCTGCCGTCGGCCAGCACGGACCAGACCGTCTGCGGCGTCCGTCTCACGAGTCCATGTCGTACTGCCATCAGTCCCGCGTACCCAGCGCTCCGCGCGGCTCGCCGGACGGTTCGACGACTTTTGGACAGCGGTATGGCCCCCGACTCGCGGGGGCCATACCGCTCAGCCGCGCTGCGGGCGGCGCCGCCGGGCCGGCGAGGGCCGCGGCCGGGCGCGCAGCAGCAGGGCTCCAGCCGCCAGCCCGGTACCGGCGACCAGCAGGCCGGTGGTGACCGAGGCGCGGCGCAGCCGGCTGTGCTGCGGTACGACCTGCCCGGTGCCCGGCAGCGGCTGGACCGCCGCCCGGTGACGGCGGGGATGCACCACCGACCCCCTGACGCCGTCCGCCGCGCCGTGGACCCGGCCGGTGAACGACGCCCGCAGGCCGCGCAGCCGCCGCTTGGTGTCCCGGGCACGGCGGTGCGCCATGCTGCCGGGCGAGACCCGGTCGGCCAGCCGGTCGACCGTCAGGGTCAGGTGGTGGCGGGTCACCTCGATCTCCCGCCTCAGCTCCTCGGGTGTCGTGCCCACTGCGCGTCCTCCTTCAGCGTCTCCACGGTCTGCTCCGGTTTGGGATGTACGGTGTGCAGCTTCCGCCGCCCGCCGAGGAACAGCACCCCCGCGACCAGCGCCCAGAAACCGGCGACCACGAGCGCGGCCCAGGCGAGGCCGATGACATGGGCCAGGCCGAACACCCCGGCGAGGCTGCCGAACAGCACCAGCAGGTGCCCGGCGTACCCGGCGCCGCCGAGCATGCCGGCCCCCTTGCCGGCTTTGCCCGCCTCCTCCTTGAGCTCCATCCGGGCCAGTGCGATCTCCTGGTGGACCAGGAGCGACAGGTCCCTGCCTAGTTCGCCGACCAGTTCGCCCACCGAGGCGCGGTCGGGATCGAGGACCGCCATCCGCCGGTCCGTGATCGGTTCGTCGTACACCTGGGCTCCGCTCATCGCTCAGCCTCCTTCGCCGTCCGCCGTCTGCGGGCCCCCTGCGGCCTCGGGTTTCCCCGTAGGGCCCGGACAAACCCGATCAGGACCGGGCAAACAACGTGGGGAGCGGACAGACCGCCTTCGCTCAGCGGGTGGGCGCGGATTCCAGCAGATTGCGCAGCGAGGGGTCCTCGGCGCACCGCCCGGCGCCCCGCACCGCCGCCGTCCCGGGGTCCTGCGCGATGTGCACCGGTGTGCCGGTCGCCTGCTGGAGCAGCCGGTCCAGACCGTGCAGCCGGGAACCGTCGCCGGTCAGGGTCAGCCCGCGCATCAGGATGTCCTGGGACAGCTCGGGCGGGCAGTGGTCCAGCACGGCGGTCAGCGCCCACACGATGCGGTCCAGCGGGTCCCGCAGCGCCGCGCGGATCTCGGCGCCCTCCAGCAGCAGGGTGCGCGGCAGCCCGCTGTACGAGCACCTGCCCCGCACCGACAGCCGTCGGCCGGCCGTCTCGGCGGCGGCCAGGTCCCGCTTGAGCCGCTCCGCCGTGTGTCGGCCCACGTCCAACTGGTACTGCCTGCGCAGGTGCTGGAGGATCGCCTCGTCCAGCGCGTCCCCCGAGACGGGCACCGACCGGGCGGCGACCACGCCGCCCAGGCAGAGCACCGCGATCTCGGTCGTCCCCGCGCCCACGTCCACGATCAGCGTGCCGGTCGCCTCCTGCACCGGCAGGCCCGCGCCGACCGCCGCCGCCACCGGCTTGGGGATCAGCTTCACCCGGGTGACGCCCACCACCCGGCAGGTGTCCAGCACGGCCCGGCGGCCGACCCCCGAGGTGTCCGAGGGCGCGCAGACCACCGCCTGGGTACGGGCGGGGATGCGGTGCCCGGCGACCAGCAGCAGATGTTGCAGCATCCGGCCGGTGACCTCGAAGTCGTCGATGTTCCCGGCCCGCAGCGGCCGGATCACCTTCACATGGGCCGGGGTGCGGCCCGCCATCCGGCCGGCCTCCGCGCCGATCGCCAGGATGCGGCCGGTGGTGACGTTGACGGCCACGGCCGACGGCTCGTTGACCACCACGCCGGCGTGCGCGTTGTAGATCCGGGTCGCGGCGGTTCCGAGGTCGAGTGCTATGTCGCGCGTCAGCAGGCCCACGGTCGTCCTCCGGGAGGGGGATGTCGGGGCGGGTCCGCGGCGGCGCCGGCGGGCTTCTCGGGCCCCGGGCGCGGAGCGGGTTCGGCTGCTCGACGCCTGTACGACCCATGCTCGCCGGGCCGGGGCGAACCGCAATTCGTACCGGCCGGGGCGCACCGGGCGGCGTGGCGGCGGGCGGGCGCCGACCTGCGGGGGCGTCCGTGCTCCGGCCCGGGGCGGGGTTGGGCCGGGAGGGTGAGGGCGGGTGCGGTACGGGTGGCGGGGACCCCGCCACGGTGGCGGGGTCCCCGCTGGGGTCAGCTCTGCCGGTCGCCCTGGGCCTCGGCGGCGGCGCGGGCGCGGACCTCGTCCATGTCCAGGGCGCGCACCTGGGACAGCAGGTCCTCCAGGGTGGGCTGGGGGAGGGCGCCGGGCTGGGAGAAGACCAGGATGCCGTCGCGGAAGACCATCAGGGTCGGGATGGAGCGGATCTCCAGCGCCGACGACAGCTCGGGCTGGTCCTCCGTGTTGACCTTGGCGAAGAGCACGTCGGGGTTCTTCTCGGCCACGCGGTCGTACACCGGGGCGAAGGAGCGGCACGGGCCGCACCAGGAGGCCCAGAAGTCCACCAGGCGGATGCCGTCGCTCTGCACGGTCGTGATGAAGTCGTCCTTGGTCAGCTCGATCGTCGAAGTCGCCATCGCGCGGGCTCCTCGCAGCGGGAGGTTCGCGGCCGCCGGGGTGGTGGCCGCCGTATCCGGCCCAACCGGTGGTCGGGGGGCGGTATTCCGGCTTGGGGCCGGGTGGGTGGGATGTTTGCGGGGCGGTTGCGGGGGCGGGGGTGGTGGTTTGTACGTTTACGGGGGTGGTGGGGCTGGTGGTTTGTACGTTCACGGGGGTGGTGGGTTGTTCGCGCAGTTCCTCGCGCCCCTGGGTGGGTGGGGGGTTGGGGTTGGGGGGTTCGCTGGGGTGGGTGGGGGGTTGGTGGCGCAGTTCCTCGCGCCCCTGGGTGGGGGGCGCGTAGTTCTCGGCTCAGCTCAGGGGGGTGGTGCGGGGGGCGGAGTCGGGGTCGTCGGGGGAGCGCAGGTCGGCGATGCGGAACAGGCCGCCCTCGCCGTCGCGCAGCGCCGCCACCCTGCCGTACGGGGTGTCAGCGGGCGGCACCGCCACCTCGCCGCCGAGCCCGACCGTGCGCCGGGCGGCGTCGTCCACGTCCGGCACCGCGAAGAAGACGTCCCAGCGGGTCCGGATGCGCGGGTCGGGCGCGGCCTCCACGGCGCCGCCGCACAGACCGGCCACCGGGTGCCCGTCGACCCGCAACACCACCCGGTCGTGCTCCCAGGCCACATCGCCCCGGTCGTCCGGGTCCGAACCCCAGCCGAACACCTCGCCGTAGAAGACCGCCGCCGCGAACGCGTCCCGGGTCTGCAACTCGATCCAGGCCGGAACCCCCCGTGAGCGCCGCATCCGCCAACCGGGTGTCTTCTCGCCCTGCCAGATGCCGAACGCGGCACCCGCCGGGTCCGCCGCCAGCGCCGCCCGGCCGTCCTGGAAGCCCAGCGGCCCGACGGCGACCGTGCCGCCCGACTCGCGGACCGCCTGCGCCGCCGCGTCGGCGTCCAGCGCGGCGAAGAAGACCGTCCAGGCGACCGGGAACCCCAGGCTCTGCGCCATCGACCCGATCCCGGCCACCGTCCAGCCGCCGGCCATCGCCTCCACATAGGGCCCCAGCCGGTCCGAGCGGGCGGAGCGGAACTCCCAGCCCAGCAGGCCGCCGTAGAAGTGCTGGGCCATCTCCAGGTCGCGCGCCATCAGGCTGACCCAGCACGGGGTGCCGGCCAGCGCCCGCCATGTGCGCTCCGCCATCGCCGCCCTTCCTTTCCTGCCGCCGAGTCCTGCCCGCCGACTCTCCTGCCCGCCGACTCCTGCCGCCGTCCTCCTGTCGATGGTCACAGCTCGCGGGACGGGGCGCGCGGCGGCGACCGGCCGCCGGTTCACCCGGCCCCGCGCCGGGCAGGGGAGCCGACGTGGTCATTCCCGTGCACGACAGCAACCCGGTGCGCCGCACGCCGTGGGTCACCTATGCGCTGATCGCCGCCAACCTGGTGGTCTTCCTGCTGACCCCGAGCGTGGTCACCGCGCCGGGCGGCACCTCGCTCGCCCAGCTGTGCCACCTCCAGGCGTTCACCGAGCGGTGGGGAGCCGTCCCCCGGGAGCTGATCCACGACCGGCTGCCCGCGCTGGTCCCCACCGGCGGCGCGGCGATCGGCCCGGGTGGCCCCGGCTGCCTGCTGGGCCCGCCGGACTACCGCAAGTCGCCGCCGCTCTCGGTGCTCACCGCGATGTTCGTGCACGGCAGCTGGCTGCACCTGCTGGGCAACATGCTGTTCCTCTGGATCTTCGGCAACAACATCGAGGACCGGCTCGGCCGGGTCCGCTATCTGCTCTTCTACCTGTTCTGCGGATATGTGGCCGGCTATGGCTTCGCCCTGCTCGACACCGACTCCACCGCCCCGCTGATCGGTGCCTCCGGGGCCATCGCCGGGGTGCTCGGCGCGTATCTGGTGCTCTACCCCCGGGTCGGCGTCTGGAGCCTGGTGCCGTTCCTGTTCTTCATCCCGCTGCGGCTGCCCGCCTGGGTGGTGCTCGGGCTCTGGTTCGTGCTCCAGGCGTTCTACTCGGCGGGTTACGGCGTGTCCGGTGCCGGTACGGTCGCGTACGCGGCCCATGTGGTGGGCTTCGCCGTCGGCGCGCTGCTCGCGCTGCCGCTGCGGGCCGGTACCGTACAGCCGCCGCAGCCCCCGCGCCCGCCGCCCCGGCAGTGGCGCGGCTGGTGATCAGCCCGCCGGGAGGTAGACCGGGCCGGTGTCGGCCTCCTCGTCGTCGGGGGTGCGGACCGGCAGCGGCGAGAAGCGGACCGGCAGATGGGCGAGTGCGCGGTGGAACGGGCCGGGCCGCCAGACCAGCTCCGGTTCCGGGACGGCCAGCTCCAGATCGCACAGCTGGCTGGTCAGCTGCTCGATGGCGGTGATCGCGATCAGCAGCGCCGGCTGACGGGCCGGACAGGCGTGCGGACCGGCGGCCCAGGCCAGATGGGCGCCGTCGCCGGACCGCACCACGGTGTCCGACCGGTCGGGGGCGACCTGGGTGTTGGCGGCGGCGTACGAGACCAGTACCAGCTGGCCGGCGGGCAGCCGGACGCCGTGCAACTCGGTGTCGAAGCGCGGGTAGTGGGCGGAGAAGTTGGCCAGCGGCGGATCGCGCCACAGCACGTCGTCGATGGCCTCGCGGGCGGTCATCGCGCCGCCGAACAGCGAGCCCGCGTACCGGTCGTCGGTGAGCATCCGCAGCAGGGCGTTGCCGATCAGGTTGGTGGTCGGCTCATGGCCCGCGCTCATGGTGAGGGTGAGCTGCCGGACGACCTCGCCGTCGTCCAGCTCCGCGTGGTGCCCCAGGAACCAGGAGATCAGGTCGCGGCTGGGCCGGGCACGCCGGTCGGCGACCAGCCGGGAGACCACCGTGACGAAGTCCGCGTACGCGGCGGCCGCCTGCGCGGTGGACTCCATCATCCCGGCCATCCCCGCCACCAGCCGGTCGCTGTCCGCGTCGGGCACGCCGAACCAGGCGTTCATCACATGCAGCGGCAGCTGGCGGGCGTACTGCTGGATCAGGTCGGCCGTCCCGGCGGTGGCGAACCGCTGGATCAGCTCGCCCGCCACCTGCGCCACCTGCTCCTGGAGCAGATGCGGCTCGATCAGCGCGAAGCTGTCGGTGATGGCCTGCCGGTAGCGGGCGTGCTGCTCCCCGTCGCTGAACAGCGCGGTGGGGCGCCAACCGAGCATCGGCAGCACCGGGGAGTCGGCGGGCAGGCCCTGCTGCCAGCTCCGGGGGTCCTTGCTGAACGTCTGGGTGTCGCGCAGCACCTCCAGCGCCGCCTGGTAGTCGGTGACCAGCAGCGCGGGCACTCCCGGCGCGATCTCCACGGCCGCCAGCGGGCCGCGCTCGCGCAGCAGCGCGTAGTGGCCGTGCGGATCGGCGGCGAAGGCCGGTCCGAACAGCGCGACGGGCGCGGCGGGCGCGGCGGGCTCGGCGGACGCTGCGGGCTCGGCGGGCTCCGGCGGGGGCGTGGTCACGGCTGCTCCTGGGGGAGGTGGTGGAGGGCGTGCGCGGCCAGTGCGATCAGCGCGTCGACGCTGCTCTCCCGGTCGCGGGCGTCGCAGAGCACCAGCGGGGTGTCCGGGTGCAGGTCCAGATGGCGGCGGAGCACCTCGGCGGAGTGGGCGGGCGCGTCGGGGAAGGTGTTGACGGCGACCGCGTACGGCAACCCCTGCTCCTCCACCATGTCCATCACCTCGAAGGAGTCGGCCAGCCTGCGGGTGTCGGCCAGCACCAGGGCGCCCAGCGCACCGCGTGCGATGTCGTGCCAGAGCGGGAGGAACCGCTGCTGGCCGGGGGTGCCGAACAGGTAGAGCACCAGGTCGCCGGGGAGGGTGAGGCGGCCGAAGTCGACCGCCACGGTGGTGGTGGTCTTCCCGGGCAGTCCGGCGATGTCGTCCACCGGGGCGCCGGCCTCGGTCATCACCTCCTCGGTGTGCAGGGTGGGGATCTCGGACAGGGTGCGGATCAGGGTGGTCTTGCCGACGCCGAAGGGGCCGGCGACGACCAGCTTCACCAGGGTCCGGTCCGGATCGGGCAGGTACGCGGGGTGCGGGTGGTGCGGCTGGGGCTGGTTCTGCTGCGGGTGGCCGGGCCGGGGGTGGCCGGCCAGGTCAGCGCAGGGCGCGGAGTCCAACGAGGAGCCTCTCGACGAGCGTGCGGTCGATCTGCTGGGCGGGGGGTACGGGGGCGCGGGCCCGCAAGCGGCCCTCCTCGACGAGGTCGGCCGCGAGGAAGACGGTGGCGCTGACCGGCAGGCCGAGGTGGGCGGCGGCCTCCACGACGGTCAGTGCGCCCGGTTGCAGCAGCTCCCACAGCCGACGGTGCTCCGGTCGCAGCCCCCGGGGCGGGTCGGTGCCGTCGGCCTGGAGGACGGTGAGCCGGTCGAAGTCGGCGGCGGCGGGCCTGGCGCGGCCGGAGGTGGCCAGATAGGCCGGTACCAGCCGCCGCCCGCGACCCGCGCTCACGACCGGTCGGCGGCGTCCGGCTGCCGGGCGGCGCTGCCCATGGCTTTGGCCAGGGCTGCGACCTGGACCTGCATCTGATAGGCGATATTGCCCAACTGGGCCTCGGGGGAGGCGAACACCGCGAGCGAGGTGTTCTGCCCGGCCGGCACCACGATCGCGAACCCGTGCTCGGACTCCACCACCGTCTGCTGGAGCTTCGGCTGCTCGTCGTCGGTGAAGGCGACCGTGAAGGCGCGGGCGGCGGCGTGCACGGTGGCGGTCATGGCCGCGACGCGCTCGGCGGAGGCCCGGCTCAGACCGGCGGACGCGCCCTCGACCAGGCCGTCGCCGGTGGCGATGACCGCGTGCAGGGTGCCGGGCACCTCCAGCAGGGGCGTCAGCACCCAGGCGAGATCCTCGGTGGCGGGACGGCGGGGGGCGGCGCTCACTCGTCGGCTCCTTCAGTGTTCGCAGCGGGGACGTCCGCGGCAGGGATGTTCGCGGCAGGGATGTTCGCGGCAGGGATGTCCGCCGCGGGGACGTCCGCAGCGGGGGCGGCGTTCGAAACGGGGGCGGCAGCGGAGGCGGCTGCGGGGTCGGCCGCGGCCCGGCCGGACACGGTGCCGTGCTGGAGCGCGCCCCAGCGGGCACCGGCCTGCTCCGGGCTGCGGTCCGCCGGTGCCTCCGGTGTGGCGGCGGCCGGCTCGGGCTGCGGGCGGGGGCGGCGCCGGTGCCTGGTCGGCAGGCTTCCGGCGTCCTGGTCCGCCGCAGGGGCGTCGGCGGCGGGGGCGGACCGTACCGGCTGCGGGGCCAGCGCGGACAGCGGCTGCTCGGCGTCCAGTACGGTCAGCAGGCTGTCGGGGACGCGGACGATCGCCCGCATCCCCCCGTACGGTGACGGCTCGACGTGGCAGCCGAAGCCGTACTGGGCGGCGAGCCGGCCTATGACGGCGAACCCGGCCTGCGGCGGGTTGCCCAGCTCGGTCAGCATCACCCGCTGCGGGGCGGAGAGCAGCCGCCTGGCCCGCTGCAACTGGTCGTCGTCCATGCCGACCCCGGCGTCGTCGACCACCACCAGCGCGCTGCGGTTGCCCTGCTGGAGGGTGACCGGTACCTCGGTCTCCGGATGGGAGTAGGCGGTGGCGTTGGCCAGCAGCTCGGCCAGGGCGATGGCCAGCGGCTCGGCGGCGCGGGCCGCGACCGCCAGCCGGGGCTCCCGCAGATGGTTGGCGACCTTGATCCGGCCGTAGCCGGGCACCCGGGACTGGGCGCCGAGCAGCACCTCGGCCAGCGGCGAGTCGGCACGGGCCAGCCCCGGCCACGCCTCGCAGAGCACGGCGGTGGCCTGGGTGCGGCGCAGCGCCAGCTCATTGCGGAAGTCCAGCTCCAGCAGCCGGGGGTCGTCGTACTCGTGCTGGAGCTCCTGCAACCGGCTCTGGATCTGGTACAGCAGCGTCTGGATCTTGGAGGTGGCGCCGCGCATCGCGGACCGGGCCGCCGCGTCCACCCGGTCGCGCTCCTCGCCCACCACGGCGTCGCAGGCGTCCAGCACCGCCTTCAGGGCCCGCTCGGCCTCGCTGCCGCGCAGCCGGTGGTCGCGCGGGCCGGGCACCGGGGCGCCCGGGTGGGCCAGGGCCAGCGCGGCGGCCGGCACCCGCTCCTGGGCGAGGTGCGCGATCTCGGCCAGCAGCGCCCGCTCCCGGGCGTCGGCCTCCTCGATCCGCTCCATGGTGCGGGCCAGCCGGGCTTCCGACGACTCGGCCCGCCGCAGGGCGAGGTACCGGGCGCGTGCCAGGACGGCGGTGGCCGCCGCGCCGGCGGCGACACCGATCGCTGCAATCAGGGCCATCGCGGTCTGCATGGTCGAAGTCCTCGGGGGGAAGGCGGCCCGCCCGGCGCCCGGCGCGTCGTCCGTGCACGCGGCGGGCGGCGGGCGGCCGGGGGCGGTCAGGTCGGTGAGGGGGCGTCCGCACTGGCCGGGCGTCGCGGGGCGGGGAGGCCGGCCGGCTGCTCCAGCTCCTGGGCGAGCAGTGCGACCTGGGTGATCACTTCCAGTACGCCGGGCTGCTCGGCGGCGCCGTCCAGATGCCGGTACTCGGCGCCGAAGGTGACCACCAGCCGCTCGGGCAGGCCGAGTTCGGGGTGGCGGCGCTCGGCGATCACCCGGCGGGCGGCCTCCGGCGCGGGCACCCCGGCAGCGTGCAGGGCGTGCGCGCGCTCCCGGGTGTACTCCAGGTACCCGATGTGCTTCCGTACGCCCGCGCGGTCCAGCACCGGGCCGTGGCCGGGGACGATGATCTCCGCGCCGGTGTCCAGCACGCGCTCGCAGGCCGCGATGACGTTGGCCAGCGGCCCGGCCCAGTGCACCGGGTGGTCGCCGGGCTGCTGCCGGGTCGAGCTGAAGATCACGTCACCGGAGAAGACCGCCTTCTGGCGCGGCAGATGGACGATCAGGTCGCCGCCGGTGTGCGCGGGCGGCAGGCTGGACACCTCGACGGGGTGGTCGCCCACCCGCAGCTCCAGTTCGCCGCGGAGCAGGGTGGCGGGCCGCACCGGCGGGGTGTCCGACCAGTCGAACCGCCCGAAGTGCCGCTTGAGGTACCAGCCGAGCGGCGACCCGGGGTCGCTGTCGGCGACCAGCGCCTGCTGCTGCTCCGGGGTCGGCTCGAAGTGGATGTGCTCCAGCGCCTCATGAGTGGCGATCACCTCGGCGTCCGGCAGCACCCCCGCACCCCAGAAGTGGTCACCGTTGGCATGGGTGACCACCACCCGGTCGACCGACACGCCGTCAGGGAGCAGTCTGCGGCTGCCGGCCAGGAACTCGGCGGCCGACGACCGGTCGTACGGGGTGTCGATCCACAGCGCGGTGCGCGGCGAGACCAGCAGCCCGCAGTTGGCCAGACCCCAGCCCCGCTTGGGCGGCAGCCAGACGTGCAGATCATCGGCAAGGGCGCGCAGGCTCGCACGCGTGAACGTCATGGGCCCGATTATGCCGAGGGCGTGTTGGAGGCGTAACGGGAACCCGTCAAATGAGATCGGGCTGGGACCTGCCGCCCCGGTCGCCCGGCGGCTGCCGGACCGTCGGATACGCCGAACCGGTGACCGTACGCACCCGCCGCCCGCCGCCGGGTTTCACCCGGTTCCGCCCGGATACCCGCATGCCCCGACCCGGGAGGCGCACGGGCGGGACAAGACGGACGGAACACGACAGAACAAGGCCGACAGAAAAAGACAGACAGAAAAAGACAGACAGACGGACAAGGCGGACCATGGACGACGACCAGCGGAGCCACGGCACGGTGGAGTTCCGCGTCAACGGCGAGCCCCGGCGGCTGCGGCTGGACAACCGCACCACGCTGCTGGACGCGCTGCGCGAGCACCTCGACCTCGCCGGCGCCAAGAAGGGCTGCGACCACGGCCAGTGCGGCGCCTGCACCGTACTGCTGGACGGCCGCCGTACCAACAGCTGCCTGCTCCTCGCCGTCGCCCTGGACGGCTGCGAGATCACCACCGTGGAGGGGCTGGCCGACGGCGACCGGCTGCACCCGCTCCAGCAGGCGTTCCTGGAGCGGGACGGCTTCCAGTGCGGCTACTGCACCCCCGGCCAGCTCTGCTCCGCCGTCGGCGTGCTGGCCGAGGCGGCGGCCGGGGCGCCCAGCGCCGCCACGCCGCAGGGCGCGCCCCCGGGTCGGCCGGTGCCGCTGGACGCCACGGAGATCCGCGAGCGGATGAGCGGCAACCTCTGCCGCTGCGGCGCCTATCAGGGCATCGTCGAGGCGGTGTACGACGTGGCGCGGGCCGCACACGGCGCGGGTCAGCGGGAGCCGGCCCTGCACGGGGTGGCCCGATGAAGGCGTTCCGCTACCAGCGCGCCACCGACCCGGCCGCCGCCGTCGCCACCCTCGCCGCCGCACCCCGCGCCCGCTACCTGGCCGGCGGCACCAACCTGGTCGACCTGATGAAACTCGGCGTGGAGACCCCCGACCTGCTGGTGGACGTCAACCGGCTGCTCGACGCCCGGATCGAACCGGCCGCCGACGGCAGCCTGCGGATCGGCGCCGCCGCCCGCAACAGCGACCTGGCAGCGCACCCCCTCGTACGCCACCGCTGGCCGGCCCTCTCCCAGGCGCTGCTGGCGGGCGCCTCCGGGCAGCTGCGCAATGTCGCCACCGTCGGCGGCAACCTGCTCCAGCGCACCCGCTGCCCGTACTTCCAGGACACCGGCAAGCCCTGCAACAAGCGCCACCCCGGCAGCGGCTGCCCGGCGATCGAGGGCGCCCACCGCGACCTCGCGGTGCTGGGCGCCTCCGCGCACTGCATCGCCACCGACCCCTCCGACATGGCCGTCGCGCTGGCCGCGCTGGACGCCGAGGTCGTGGTGCTGGGTCCCCGTGGTGAACGGACCCTGCCCGTCACCGAGTTGCACCGGCTGCCCGGCGACCACCCCGAACGCGACACCGTCCTCGCCCACGGCGACCTGATCACCGCCGTCCGGCTGCCCGCGCTGCCGCTCGCCGCCCGCTCCGCCTACCGCAAGGCCCGCGACCGCGCGTCCTACGCCTTCGCGCTGGGCTCCGTCGCCGCCGCGCTGGAGGTGCGGGACGGCACCGTCCACGACGTCCGGCTCGCCTTCGGCGCGGTCGCCGCCCGCCCCTGGCGGGCGTGGACCGCCGAACGGCTGCTGCGCGGTGCCCCCGCCACCGAGGACTCCTACGCCCGCGCCGCCGCCGCCGAACTCTCGGCGGCCCGCCCACTGCGCGACAACGGCTACAAGCTCCCCCTCATCCGCAACCTGACCACCCGCCTCCTCACCGACCTCACCCCCGATCACTGACCCCCCCGCCCCGCCCAGGGGCGCGAGGAACTGCGCGCCCAGCCCCCCACCTCCGCAAAGCAGCCCCTCCCATCCCCAACTCCCCGCCCCGCCCAGGGGCGCGAGGAACTGCGCGCCCAGCCCCCCACCTCCGCAAAGCAACCCCCCACCCCCGCAAAGCAACCCCACCCCCACCCCCCGGAGCCCCCGATGAGCAGCCGCACCCCCACCGCCGTGCTGGGCACCCCCGCCACCCGGGCCGAGGGCGTCGACAAGGTCACCGGCGCCGCCCGGTACGCCGTGGAGCACACCGCCCCCGGCACCGCGTACGCCTGGCCGGTGCCCGCCGACATCGTCCGGGGCACCGTCACCGCCGTCCACACCGAAGCCGCCCTCGCCGAACCCGGCGCCCTCGCCGTCCTCACCCACCAGAACGCGCCCCGCCTCCGGCCCGGGGACGACCCCGGCCTCGCCGTCCTCCAGTCGCCGCAGGTCGTCCACCGGGGCCAGGTGGTGGCCCTTGCCGTGGCCGACACCCTGGAGGCGGCCAGGGCCTGCGCCGCCGCCGTCCACGTCGAGTACGCCCCCGAACCGCACGACGTGGCACTCACCCCCGACCACCCCCGGCTCTACACCCCCGAGGAGGTCAACGGCGGCTATCCCGCCGACCGGCTGCGCGGCGACTTCGACACCGCGTACCGCACCGCAGCCGTTCACGTGGACGCCGTCTACCGCACGCCGCCGCTGCACAACCACCCCCTGGAGCCGCACGCCTCCACCGCCGCCTGGGACGGCGACCGGCTGCTCACCCGCGACTCCAACCAGGGCTCCACCTCCGCCCGGGAGACCCTGGCCACGCTCTTCGGCCTGGACCCGGCCGATGTACTGGTGGTCTCCGAGCACGTCGGCGGCGGTTTCGGCTCCAAGGGCACCACCCGCCCCCAACTGGTGCTCGCCGCCATGGCCGCCAGGGTGGTGGCACGGCCGGTCAAGCTGGCCCTGCCCCGGCAGCTGATGCCGGCCCTCACCGGGCACCGGGCACCGACCGTGCAGCGGGTGCGGCTGGGTGCCGACCGCGACGGCCGGATCTCCGCGCTGGCCCAGGAGATCGCCACCCGCACCTCCACGGTCCAGGAGTTCGTGGAGCAGGCGGCGGTGCCGGCCCGGATGATGTACACCTCCCCGCACAGCCGTACCACCCACCGGGTGGTCGCGCTGGACGTCCCCACGCCGTCCTGGATGCGCGCCCCCGGCGAATGCCCCGGCATGTTCGCGCTGGAGTCGGCCATGGACGAACTCGCCACCGCCTGCGGCGTCGACCCGGTCGAACTGCGGCTGCGCAACGACCCGCCGACCGACCCCGACTCCGGCCGCCCCTTCAGCAGCCGGGGCCTGGCCGACTGCCTGCGCGAGGGCGCGCGCCGGTTCGGCTGGCAGCACCGCGACCCGCGCCCGGCCGTCCGCCGCGAGGGCCGGCTGCTGCTCGGCACCGGCGTCGCCTCCGCCACCTACCCGGTGCTGATGATGCCGTCCAGCGCCGAGGCCCGCGCCGAACCCGGCGGCGGCTTCACCGTCCGGATCAACGCCACCGACATCGGCACCGGCGCCCGTACGGTCCTGGCGCAGATCGCCGCCGACGCGCTCGGCGTGCCGCTGGACCGGGTCCGGCCGCTGATCGGCCGCAGCGACCTGCCCGATGCCTCCGTCGCCGGCGGCTCCTCCGGCACCGCCTCCTGGGGCTGGGCCGTCGACAAGGCGTGCCGCGAACTGCGCGGGAGGCTCGACCGGGAGTACGGCGGCACCGCCCCGGCCGGCGGGCTGACCGCCACCGCCGACAACGCCGAAGGCGTCACCGCCGGTCAGCAGTACGCCCGCCATGCCTTCGGCGCCCAGTTCGCCGAGGTCCAGGTGGACATCGACACCGGGGAGGCCCGGGTCCGCCGACTGCTCGGCGTCTTCGCGGCCGGCCGCATCCTCAACCCCCGGACTGCCCGCTCCCAGTTCCTCGGCGGGATGACCATGGGCCTGGGCATGGCGCTACTGGAGGGCAGCAGCACCGACCCGCGCTTCGGTGACCACGTCGAACGCGATCTGGCCCAGTACCACCTGGCCTGCTGCGCCGACGTCCCCGCCATCGAGGTCCACTGGATCGAGGAGCACGACCCCCACCTCAACCCGATGGGCTCCAAGGGCATCGGTGAGATCGGCATCGTCGGCACCGCCGCCGCCGTCACCAACGCCCTGCACCACGCCACCGGCCACCGCTTCCGCAGCCTCCCCGTGCACCCGGACGCCATCCTCACCGCCCTGACCGGCTGACCGCCCTCGCGGTCAGGGCTTGCGGGCCAGACCGGCGACGATGAGCTGCTCCCAGAGGGTGGGTTCGGGGCCGGAAGCGCCGATCCGGGTCAGGCCGGGGGCGGGGTCCGGGCGCCAGGTGAGGCAGGTCGATATGCCGGGGTCCAGGATCTCCAACTCCCCGAAGAGGGCCCGGATCTCGTCGTCGGTGCGCCAGCGACCCCGGCCGAAGGTGTCCTGGAGCATGCCCTCCGCCTCGACGGTCTCGGGGTTGTCGCCGGACCGGAAGTGCGAGATGAAGAAATGGCTGCCGGAGGGAACCTGGTCGTACCAGTAGCGGACGATGGACGCCGGGTCCTCGTCGTCGTTCACATGGTGCAGGATGGCCGACAGGATGACACCGACCGGCTGCTCGAAGTCGATCAGGTCCACGGTGTCCGGATGGTGCCGGACCCGCTCGGGCTCCCGGACATCGGCCTTGATGACGCAGGTGTACTCGTTCTCCTCCAGCAGGGCGCGGCCGTGGGCGAGCACGATGGGGTCGTTGTCCACATAGACCACGCGGGAGCCGGGCGCGTGCCGCTGGGCGACCTGGTGGACGTTGTCGGCGGTGGGCAGCCCGCTGCCCATGTCGATGAACTGCCGTATCCCGGTGCTGAGCGCGATGTCCCGCACCGCGCGCACCAGCGCCGCGCGGTTGCTGTACGCGATGGCCACCGAACCGGGCAGGTCGACCATGAAGTGGTCCCCGATCACCCGGTCCGCCGCGAAGTTGTCCTTGCCACCGAGCAGGTAGTCGTACACCCGGGCGATGCTCGGTCTGCTCTGGTCCACGTCCGACGTACTGTCAGTCATGCCAACCATCCTGTCGCGCACTGCTGTTGTGTCGGTCACATCGTAGAAGAGGACCGATCACCGCGAGAGGTTCCGTGCACTTCCGCACCATCGGCCCGGGGAGCACCACCGGATCACCGACGACCTGCGCTCCCGTCAGCAGGGCTCGTCTCGGCACGGCTCGTCTCGGCGGGGCTCGTCTCGGCACGGCTCGTCGGCGGGGGCGCTGACCAGGGCGAGGAAGGTCTCGGCGGGGCCGGGGCGGCCGTAGAGCCAGCCCTGGGCGGTGTCGCAGCCCAGGGCGCGCAGCCGGTGGGCCTGCTCGGCGGTCTCGACGCCCTCGGCGGTGACGGCCAGGTCGAGGGCGCGGGCCAGCGAGACCAGGGCGGTGAGGATCTTCTCCGCCGTCGGGTCCGGCCGGTCGGGGCCGGCCAGGTCGCCGGTGAGGGAGCGGTCGATCTTCAGGCTGTGGACCGGCAGCCGGTGCAGATGGGAGAAGTTGGAGTAGCCGGTCCCGAAGTCGTCCAGCGCGATGGTGACCCCGAGGTCGGTCAGCCGGCGCAGCGCGTGCAGCGCCTCGTCGTCGGCGCCGATCAGCGCGTTCTCGGTGATCTCCAGGCAGAGCGTCTGCGGGTCGAGCTCCGCCTCCTTGAGGATGCGCAGCACATCGTGCACCAGCTCGGGGGAGCGGGCCTGACGCGGCGCCAGGTTCACATTGATCCGCAGCGGGGTGTCGGGCAGCAGCCGCTGCCAGTCGTGCGCCTGCCGGCAGGCGGTCTCCAGCACCCAGCGGCCGAGCGGCACGATCAGCCCGGTCTGCTCGGCGAGCGGTACGAAGGCGTCGGGCCCCAGCGTGCCGTGCTGCGGATGCCGCCAGCGCACCAGCGCCTCGGCGCCGACCACCGTGCCGTCGCCCAGCGAGACCAGCGGCTGGTACTCCAGGAAGAACTCGCCGCGCTCCAGCGCGGTCGGCAGATGGGTGGAGAGGGTGGAGCGGGCGATCTCCCGGGCGTGGCTGTCGGCGTCGTACACCGCCCAGCGCCCCGCCCCCTCGGCCTTGGCACGCAGCAGGGCGATGTCGGCGGCCTGCACCACCTCGGCCGGTTCCATGGCGTCGGCCGCGCAGGCCAGCACGCCGACGCTGACGGTCAGCGAGAGCGGCCGCCCGCCGACCTCCACCGGGGCGGCCAGCGAGGCGATCAGCCGCTGGGCGAGGTCCACCATCTCCTCCTCGCCCGCCGGGTCGGTGACCAGCACGGTGAACTCGTCGCTGCCCATCCGCGCGATGGTCCGGCCCGGGTCGTCCACACAGCGCCCGAAGCGCTCCGCGACGGCGGCGAGCAGCTGGTCGCCGGCGTGGTGGCCCAGGCTGTCGTTGACCGCCTTGAAGCCGTCCAGGTCGAGGTAGCACATGCCGACCGACCCGACCGGGGAGCCGGGGGCCAGCGCCCGGCAGAGCCGTTCCAGCAGCAGGGTGCGGTTGGGCAGCCCGGTGAGCGGGTCGTGGGTGGCCTGGTGGTGCAGCCGATCGTGCAGCATCCGGCGCTCGGTGATGTCCTCCATCATCGCGACCTGGTACTGGGGGCGGCCCGCGTCGTCGCGGATCAGCGAGACCGTCAGATCGGTCCAGAGCACCGAGCCGTCCTGCCGGAAGTACGGCTTCTCCGCGCGGAAGTGGTCGCGGATGCCGAGCACCGAGTCCTGGTACAGCTCCCAGGTGCCGTCGGCGTCGTCCGGGTGCACGAAGTCATGGACGTTGAGGTGGCACAGGTCCTCGGCGCTGGCCGCCATCATCCGCGCCAGCGCGCCGTTGACGTCCACGATGCGCCCCTGGAGGTCCGCGAAGCCGATGCCGATCACCGCGTCGCGGAACAGCGCCTGGAAGCGGGCCTCGCTGGCGCGCAGCGCCTGCTCGGCGCGGACCTGGGCGGTGAGCGCGGCCCGGGAGATGGCTTCCTGCTCGCCCAGCGCCCGTTCCCGCAGCTCCCGGGCGTACCCGGCGGCGAAGTGGTGCTGAAGCCGGGTCAGCCGGCTGCGGGCGGTGCCGGGCTCGCCGGTCAGGTCGGCGGGCAGGTAGAGCAGCAGATAGGACTCGATGACGTCCAGGCTCTGCGCGAGCGCCTGTGGGTTGGTGCAGTGCGCCTGGACCAGCGCGGCGCCGATCTCGCGGGCCGGCCAGGGCTGGAACGGGCGGCCCGCCAGCAGGGAGTGCAGGCGGGCCGCCAGCGGTTCCAGATACGCCTGGAGTTCGGTGCGGCTGAGCGAGGTGGTGCTCACCGGGTAGACGGCGCGGCACCAGACGGCGGCGAACCGCTCCAGGGCGTCATGGGGACCCTGCGGCGAGGCAGGGTCCCCATGGGCGGTGGTGGTCACGGCCTGCGTCCCACTCCCACATAGCCGCTGAACCGGGACGGGTCGCCGGCGGCGGCCTGGGCGTTGTCGCCCCACTCGGCGATCAGGACCACGCCCGGGTCGGGCTCGAAGCCCTCGAAGAACCGTTCCACCTGCTGCTTGGTCCGCATCGCGAACGGTGTGCCGAGCCGCTCGTACAGCTTCTCGATCCGGGTCGCCTCGTCCGGCCGGGTGTCCTGGCTGGCGTGCGAGAGCACCAGTACGCTGCCCGGGGCCAGCGCGTCGCGCAGCTGCGCCACCAGCCCGTACGGATCGGCGCTCTCCTCCACGAAGTGCAGCACCGCGACCAGCAGCAGGGCCACCGGCCGGTCCAGGTCGAGCAGGCCGCCGGCCGCCACCCGGGCCAGCAGCTCCTTGGGGCGCAGCAGGTCGGCCTCGACCACGGCGGCCTGCGGTACGTCGGCCAGCAGGGCCTGGCTGTGGGCGACGGCGACCGGGTCGTGGTCGACGTAGACCACCCGGGCGTCGGGGGTGGCCTCCAGGGCGACCTCGTGCACATTGCCGAAGGTGGGTATGCCGGAGCCGATGTCCAGGAACTGGGTGACCCCGGCGGCGGCCGCCTGCCGTACGGCGTCCCGGATGAAGGCCCGGTTGGCCTGCATGATCTTGGGAAGGTCGGGCATGATCTCGACCGCTCGACGCCCGGCCTCGCGGTCGACCTCGAAGTTGTGCGAACCGCCCAGGAAGTAGTCGTAGATGCGGGCCGCACTGGCCCTCTCCAGGTCGATCCCCTGCGGTGCCCACGTTGGACGGTCCACGGACGCCCCCTCCGGCTGGTCGGTGCCCGGAAGCGCTCTCGCCTCCGCTGCGGACCGCACGCTACCTCCGAACACCGCTGCGATACCGCCACAACCGGAATCCCGACCGCGAATTGGCGTGAACACAGCCCTCCACGCCGTTGACGGTGACCCGGATGACCCGTCAGCGGTCGGTCGGTGAGCGGTCAGCGGGGATGTCGGTGCCTGACGGGCACCCGGCGCGAGGGCGGCTGGGGGGCGGCTCGGGGCGGTTCAGCGGGTGGCGCGGGCGGAGTCTGCGGCGCCGCCGGACCAGGCCACCCACCCAGGGACCGGCCCGGCGGCACCGCTGTCGGCCGTACCCGGATCGTGCGCCGTCGGCACGGCCGCGACCTCGGGCGGCCGGGTCGCGGCCACCCGTCCGAATACGGCCCCGGCCGCGTCGGCGTCGGCCCCACCCAGGCCCGCGCCGTCGGCCGAGTCCCTGGCCGGCCCGGTCCGGCCCGCCGCTGCGCGCGGCCGGATCAGCGGCGGCGCGTCCACCGCGGCGGCCACCCCCGTGGGGCGCCGCAGGTGGGACGTGCCGCACGGGCCGGTCGGCGCATGACACGACCGAGACCGCGACCGAGTCCGCTGCCGTGCAGGGGCGTGGTCGGGCCTGTCGAGGTCTGCGCCCACGTCCCGTCCCCCTGTCCCGGTCCCGGTGCGAGCCGTACGCACACGTCGGGTGCCGGTCACGCTAGGAGGCGGCGCGGGTGGCTGTCAATGGTCTGGACCACCCCTTCTGATCGCGGGCGTTTGCGCATGTCGCGGCAGGGCTGGATCGACAGGGCCATGACATATCAAACGTGCCAGGCGACCATCCGGTAAAGTGGGCGGCGATCGAAGGGGAGTAGCCCTCCACCGGACCGTCGACATACTGGCCGCAGCCCCGCTGCTGCCCGGCGCCCGGGGCATCGTACGAACGCGGCGCGACCGCGGGCGGTGCCGGCGAGACCTTCGGCCGCAGTGCTGTTGCCATGCGCTGCCGTGCCGAAGCGACCCCTGGAAGGTCACCGCCGGTACGGGAGCCCGACCGACGAGGAAGACCCCGCACCGATGAGCCCGACCATTGCCGTGATCACCTTCGGCATCATCTTCCTGGCCGAACTGCCGGACAAGACCGCCCTGGCCAGCCTGGTGCTGGGCACCCGCTACCGGGCGGGCTACGTCTTCGCCGGCATCGCCGCCGCCTTCGCCGTCCATGTCGCCCTCGCGGTGGCAGCGGGCAGCCTGCTGGCGCTGCTGCCGCACCGCTGGGTGGAGGGCGTGGTCAGCCTGCTCTTCCTGGGCGGCGCCGCGATGCTGCTGCTCCAGCGGGACGGCGACGAGGACGAGCACGCCGCCAAGGAGCCGTCGTCCACCGGATTCTGGAAGGTCGCCGGGTCCGGCTTCCTGCTGGTGCTGGTGGCCGAGTTCGGCGACCTGACCCAGATCACCACCGCCAACCTCGCCGCCCGCTACAGCGACCCGCTCGCGGTGGCGGTGGGCTCCTGGCTGGCGCTGTGCGCGGTGGCCGCCGTGGCGATCGTCGGCGGCCAGAAGCTGATGAAGCACGTGCCGCTGCGGGTCATCACCCGGGTCGCGGCGGTGGTGATGCTGGTGATGGCCGGTTTCAGCATCGTGGAGGCGGTCAGGGGCTGACCCCGGTCTCCCGGGTACGGACCTCCTGGAGCAGCCCCCAGGTGAAGTCGGCCACCGCCTGATGCGCCACCCCGTCCGCGTCCGGCGCCGTGAAGGCCAGCCGCCAGCGGGTCGGCGCGGCGCCCTCCAGCGGCCGGGCGCCGGGGAACGCCGCGCCCACGTCACCGATGGTGCAGCTCCAGGGGGTCAGATCGGCCAGCGTCCGCAGCTGCGGCGGCGGGCTGCCCGGGGCCCGTACCAGCCACTCGTCCAGCACCCCGCCGCCCGGGGCCAGCAGCAGTTCGAACCGCAGCTCCGGCCAGAGCGGCACCGGCCAGCGCAGCACCCGCAGCTCCAGATCACCGACCGCCCGCCGCCCGGTCGACTCGGGCTGCCCTAGCACGGCCAGGTAGCGGCGCTCGCCGTGCGGGAAGGTGCGCGAGCGCAGCATCGCCTGCCAGCGCCGGTTGGCCTCCCGCAGCTCGGCGCGGGAGGCGCCCAGTCGGCGGGCGGCGTCCGCCACCAGCTCGGGGTGGAAGTCCGCCATCCGGCGGAGCAGCACCAGTTGGAACTCCAGGGGGCCGAAGCCGTTGATCGCCACCGGTCCAGGATGCGCTCCGGCGCCGGGCTCAGGGGAATGCCCGCTCCAGCCGGTCCCGGGTGTTGGGGCCGTAGACGCCCGAGGGGTCGCCCTGGACGCTGTACCAGAGCTGGAACATGGCGACGGCCTCCTTGGTCTTCTGGTCGTAGTGGCCGCTGGGCCGCCCGTGGTACGTCCACGCGCGGGCCAGCCGCTGCTGGAGGGCGGTGACCTCCGGGCCGCTCGCTCCCACCGTCAGGGTGTCCGGGGTGGCCGGGGCGGTGGCGGGCGCGCTGCTCTCGCCCTCGGTCGGCTCCGGGCTGCCGCTGGTGGCGGCGGTGGTCGGCGTGTCGGCGGCGGTGGTGGGGCCGGACGTCGGGGGCGCGCTCAGGGTCGGCGTCGAGCCGGGGTCGCTGCTCGGCGGCGCGGCGGGCGGCGGCGCCTGTGGGGCCTTGCTGCCGGGGTCGGCGGTGGCGCTGGTGACGGGCACCACCACGGCCGGGGCCGAGGTCGGCGCGCCGGAGGGCGGCGGGCCGCTGCTGGTGGCCGGGTCGTGCGGGGCGCCGGTGGGCTCGTCGACCGGAGCCGAGACGGAGGGGACGGGCGCGGGCAGCGCCTGGTCGCCGCCGCCACCCGAACCGGACAGCGCGAAGCCGATCCCCGCTGCGGCCGGGACCGCGACCGCGGCGGCGATCAGCAGACCCCGGTTGCGCCGCTTGCGGCTGGCCGCCTGCCGTCCGGCGGCCCGCGAGTAGCGCACCGTGGCGGGCACGGCGCCGGTCTCCAACGGGAACATGCCCAGATCGCTGCCGGACGGCGGCGCGGCCGACCCCGTCGGATACGGCCAGGGCGCGGACGTGGGCGCGGGCGCCGGCTTCCCGGCGGCGGGCTCGACCGGCTCGGGCGGCGGCACCACGGCCTGGTCGGGATCGCCCGCCGCGTGGACGTACGGGCGGACCAGCGGCGGACCCTCGATGTGCGGCAGCACGGCGGTGTCGGTGAGGTCGGGCGGCCCGGCCGGCTGCGGCGGGCCGGTCAGGTCGGGCGGGCAGGCGCACCAGCCGGCGGCGCGCTCGATGCCGCACCTGGGGCAGTGCTCTCCCGGCATCCGACCGGTCCTCCTCTGTTGCTCAGTGCGTCGTCTGCTCAGTGCGTCGTCTGCTCAGTGCGTCGTCGCCGGACGGGGGCCGCGGACGGCGGCCGGCTCGGCGGACGGGACCGGAGGCGGGCGAGGGCGTGCCACCTGGTGCGGCGAAGGCGCGTGTCGGCCCCGGTCGGGCCCGATTATGCAGGAACAGCAGCTGATCGCACAGCAGCGGGCCTCCGGCGGCCGGGGGTTATGACCGGCTTGATGGGTTAGGGCCGCCGATGCCCGGTACAGCGGTCCGTACGGCTGTAAAAGGAGCGATACCCAGACAGTGCTGACAAACTGGTCCGGCGATGGCCTGACGCGGGGGCGACCACACCGGACCTGACGCTGTGAGGAGCTGGCATGGCTGCCGAGCCCGACCGGACGGGAGCCCCCACGGGCGGTGCCGCAGGCGCGTCCCCGCTGCCGGCGACCCAGCCGGGGCCGCCCGCCGGGCCGGTGCAGAACCTCTGGGTGGCGATCGGCGCGCTGCTGCTCGCCATGCTGCTGGCCGCCCTGGACCAGACCATCGTGGCCACCGCGCTGCCCACCATCGTCAGCGACCTCGGCGGCCTCGAACACCTCTCCTGGGTGGTCACCGCCTATCTGCTGGCCTCCACCGCCGCCACCCCGCTGTGGGGCAAGCTCGGCGACATGTACGGGCGCAAGCGCCTGTTCCAGTCCTCGATCGTGATCTTCCTGATCGGCTCGGCGCTCTGCGGCCTCTCCCGGAACATGGGCGAGCTGATCGGCTTCCGCGCCCTCCAGGGCCTGGGCGGCGGCGGGCTGATCGTGCTCTCGCAGGCCATCGTCGGAGACCTGGTGCCGCCCCGGGACCGGGGCCGCTACCAGGGGCTGTTCGGCGCGGTCTTCGGCGTCACCAGCGTGCTCGGGCCGCTGCTCGGCGGCCTCTTCGTGGACAACCTCAGCTGGCGCTGGGTCTTCTACGTCAACCTGCCGGTCGGCATCGTCGCGCTGCTGGTCATCGCGGCGGTGCTGCGCGGCGCCCAGAGCAGGCAGCGGCACACCATCGACTACGCCGGCACCGCGCTGATCGCCGGGGTGGCCACCTGCCTGGTGCTGATGACCTCGCTGGGCGGCGTCACCTGGCCGTGGGCCTCCTGGAAGGTGATCGGGCTCGGCGTGCTCGGCCTGGTGCTGCTGGCGCTCTTCCTCCAGGTCGAGCGGCGGGCCGAGGAGCCGGTGCTGCCGCTGCGGCTGTTCCGGATGCAGACCTTCACGCTCGCCGCGGTGATCTCCTTCATCGTCGGCTTCGCCATGTTCGGCGCGCTCACCTATCTGCCGACCTTCCTCCAGGTGGTACGGCAGGTCTCCCCGACCCTCTCCGGTGTGCACATGCTGCCGATGGTGCTCGGCATCCTGCTCACCTCCATCGTCTCCGGGCAGATCGTCAGCCGCACCGGCCGCTACAAGGTCTTCCCGATCACCGGCACCGCCGTCACGGCGGTGGGCCTGCTGCTGCTCTCCCGGTTGACGGAGCACAGCGGGGACCTGGAGATGAGCCTGTACTTCCTGGTTTTCGGCCTCGGCCTCGGCATGGTGATGCAGGTGCTGGTGCTGGTGGTGCAGAACGCTGTCGGCTACGAGGACCTGGGGGTCGCCACCGCCGGTGCCACCTTCTTCCGCTCCATCGGCGCCTCCTTCGGCGTGGCGGTCTTCGGCACCATCTTCGCCAACGGCCTGCGCGACCGCCTGGCCCATGCCTTCACCGGGGTACGACTGCCGCCCGGCTTCGACCCCGGTGCCGTCACCGGTGATCCGCGTGCCGTCGCGGGGCTGCCGCCCGCCGTGCGGAACGCCGTCCACCACGCCTATGCGCAGGCCATCACCCAGGTCTTCCTGTACGCGGTGCCGATCGTGCTGGTGGCCTTCGTGCTCGCCTGGTTCCTGCGCGAGCAGCCGCTGCGGCAGTCGGTGACCAGCCCCGACCTGGGCGAGGGCATAGGCACCAACCCGGTCGAGCGCTCCTCGGTGGACGAGATCGCGCGGGCGCTGTCCCTGCTGGGCAGCCGCCAGGCCCGGCACGGGCTCTACCGCCGGATCACGGCCGCCGCCGGGCTCGACCTGCAACCGGCCTCGGGCTGGCTGCTGCTGATGATGCACAAGCACGGCCTGGTGGACCCCGGTGGCATCGCGGACCGGGGCGTCATCCCCCGGCAGGTGGTCGAGAACGCCGCGATCGAGGTGGAGGGGCGCGGCCTCGCGGTGCGGAACGGGACGCTCCAGCTCCGGCTGACCCCGGCGGGCGAGCAGGTCGCCGAGCGGCTGGTCGCCGCCCGCCGCGCGCAGCTGGCCGATCTGCTCGGTGACTGGGACGAGACCAGGTACGCCGATCTTGCCGCGCTGCTCACCCGGCTGAGCGACGCGCTCTGCGCCGACGAGCGCGACCGCCCCGGCCCGGACCGGCGCCCGGAGCGGCGCGACCGCCCCCGGCCGGGGCGCACGCCGGCCTGATTTCCTGGGGAGCGCCCCTGGTCGGACGGGATGCGCTCGCTGGTCCGGGTGATTCTTTAGGGATTCCTGCCAGAAGTAGTGCGACCACGGCTAGTATCACCTCATACGACTTCCGTGACCTCTGCCCAAGGGGGACTTGTGTTCCAGAGGGTCGTGGAGAGATTCTCCAGCAGAGCTGTGCCCGCAGTGCACGCCTGTTGTTTCATCCCGGTGTCGAGACCGGGCGCCGGCAGACTCGGCTAGCGGAACACCGCCGTCCGCACCCGAGCGCCGGCGGTCGAAAGTCATCGCGCAACCGGAATCGGAGCAGCCTGTTCCTCTCCTGCCTCCGGTCGATTAAGCGCGCTCCATTTATCGGTCGGCATGCCTCCGCATGCCGTCCTGTGGCTGAATGGTGTGGTCATGTGGCGATTCCTGAACCGAGCGGCCTATCCTGTCCTGCTCGCGGCGGTCGTCTCGACGGCTGTGGCGACCCTGCACTACGGTTGGGACCCGGGCCGGGTGAGCTTCTTCTTCCTGATGGGCGTCATCGCCTATCTCGCGCTGCTGGAGCGGATTATTCCGTATGAGCGGGGCTGGCATCCGAGCCGTGGAGAATGGGGCTGGTACGGCCTCTACTTCCTGCTGACCATGGTCGGCGGGGGGCTGGCGCAGTTCGCGGTGATGGCCGTCGTCGGGCTGGTCGCGCCGCTGCACCCGGTGCTGGACTTGTGGGTGGAGATCCCGTTCGCCCTGCTGGCGGGCTCGCTCGCCGGCTATCTGATCCACCGGTGGGGGCACACCAACGCCTGGCTGTGGCGGCTGCACGGTGTGCACCATGTCCCGGAGAAGGTGAATGTCGCCAACAACGGCGTCAATCACATCCTCGACGTCCTGTTCTCGCAGGGCTCGGTGCAGCTCGCCCTGGCGCTGCTCGGATTCTCGCAGAGCTCCGTTTTCGCCGTCGGCCTGTTCGTTGTTGCGCAAGGGTATTTCATACACGCCAACATCGATGTGCGAATCGGTCTGCTGAACCACATCTTCACCAGCCCGGAGCAGCACCGGCTGCACCACAGCACCGACCTGTCCGAGGCCGGTCACTTCGGTTCCGACCTCTCGATCTGGGACCACCTCTTCAACAGCTTCCACTGGTATCCGGGCCGTGTTCCGGCCGCAGTCGGGCTCAAGGACCCGGATTCCTTCCCGAGCACCAGTTCCGTCATGGCCAGCCTTATCCAGCCGTGGCGGCGCGCGAAGTCCGACGAATACTCCGCCTGACCGTCTTCAACACAAGGATGCGACCATGACGGGATCGAGCACTGCCGACCTCCGTGAGAGAACAGCCGTCATCGGCATCGGTTGCCGGCTGCCTGGCAGCGCCTCCGACTACCGCACGTTCTGGCAGAACCTGATCGACGGCAAGGACTGCATTACAGCCACTCCCGCCGACCGCTATGACGTGTCGACGCTCGGCAGCAAGGACAAGGCCAAGGCCGGCCGGCTGGTCGGCGGGCGCGGCGGCTACATCGACGGCTTCGACGAGTTCGACCCGGCGTTCTTCGGCATCAGCCCGCGCGAGGCCGAGCACATGGACCCGCAGCAGCGCAAGCTGCTGGAGGTGGCCTGGGAGGCGCTGGAGGACGGCGGGCAGCGCCCCGCCGAGCTGGCCGGCGGTGACGTCGGGGTCTTCGTCGGCGCCTTCACGCTGGACTACAAGATCCTCCAGTTCGCGGACCTGGACTTCGAGACGCTGGCCGCGCACACCGCCACCGGCACCATGATGACGATGGTGTCGAACCGCATCTCCTACTGCTTCGACTTCCGGGGCCCCAGCGTCTCCATCGACACGGCGTGCAGCTCCTCGCTGGTGGCGGTGCACCTGGCCTGCCGCAGCCTGCACCGCGGCGAGACCGACCTGGCGCTGGCCGGCGGCACGCTGCTGCACATGGCGCCGCAGTACACCATCGCGGAGACCAAGGGCGGCTTCCTCTCCACCGAGGGCCGGTCGCGCACCTTCGACGCCTCGGCCGACGGCTATGTACGCGCCGAGGGCGTCGGCATGGTGGCGCTCAAGCGGCTGGAGGACGCGCTCCGCGACGGCGACCCGATCCACGCGGTGATCACCGGCACCGGCGTCAACCAGGACGGCCGTACCAACGGCATCACCGTGCCCAACCCCGAGGCGCAGGTCAGCCTGATCCAGCGGGTCTGCGCCGAGGCCGGCATCGAGCCCGGCAGCCTCCAGTACATCGAGGCGCACGGCACCTCCACCCCGGTCGGTGACCCGATCGAGGCGGCGGCGCTCGGCCGGGCGCTGGCCATCGGCCGCACCCCCGGCTCACGCTGCTACGTCGGCTCGGTCAAGACCAACATCGGGCACACCGAGTCGGCCGCCGGCATCGCCGGGCTGATCAAGACCGTGCTCAGCCTGAAGCACCGCACCATCCCGCCGCACATCAACCTGGAGCAGGTCAACCCCAAGATCGACCTGGCCTCGCTGCCCTTCGAGATACCGACTCGCCCGACCGCGTGGCCCGAGCACGAAGGACCGGCCCGCGCCGGGGTGAACGCCTTCGGCTTCGGCGGCACCAACGCCCACGTGCTGCTGGAGGAGGCCCCGGTCCGCCCGGAGCCCGAGGAGGCCGCCGCCGACCCGGCCGAAGAAACCGAGCCCCGGTGGACCGTACTGCCGCTCACCGCCCGCGACCCGGCCGCCCTCCCCGAGCTGGCCGACGGCATCCGCACCGAGCTGACCGGCGCCGAGGGCCGCCCGGCGGTGGCGCTGGCCGACCTCGGCTACACCCTGGCCCACCGCCGCCAGCACCACGAGGCCCGGCTCTCGCTGGTCTACTCCACCCGCGAGTCGCTGCACGAGGCACTGGACGCCTACCTGCGCGGCGAGCCGCACCCCCGGGTGCTGCTCGACCAGCAGCGCGACCCGCAGCACTCCCGGCTGACCTGGGTCTTCACCGGCATGGGCCCGCAGTGGTGGGCGATGGGCCGTCAGCTGTACGCCGAGGAACCGGTCTATCGCGAAACCATCGACCGCTGCGACCGCGAGATCCGCCGGCTCACCGGCTGGTCCCTGGTGGCGGAGCTGTCCGCCGACGAGGCCGACTCCAACATGGCCGAGACCTGGCTCGCCCAGCCGGCCAACTTCGCCGTCCAGATAGCGCTGGCCGCCCTGTGGCGCAGCCGGGGCGTCCAGCCGGACGCCATCGTGGGCCACAGCACCGGTGAGGTCGCCGCCTTCTACGAGGCCGGCGTCTACACCCTGGAGGACGCCGTCGAGGTGGTCGTCCACCGCAGCCGCCTCCAGCAGAAGCTGGTCGGTACCGGCACCATGCTCGCGGTGAGCCTGCCGGAGGCCGAGGCGGTGCGCCGGGTCCGCCCGTACGGCGACCGGGTCTCGATCGCCGCCGTCAACAGCCCCACCGGGATCACCCTGGCGGGGGACGAGGACGCGCTCGGTGAGCTGGCCGCCCAGCTCCAGTCCGAGGGCCTGTTCGCCAAGTTCCTCACCGTACGCGTCCCCTACCACTCCGCCCGGATGGAGCTGATCAAGGACGAACTGCTCTCCTCGCTGGCCGGGATCACCCCCCGCGCCGCCCGGCTGCCGCTCTACCTCACCGGCCGGGAGGGCACCGCGCACGGCACCGAGCTGGACGCCCAGTACTGGTGGCACAACGTCCGCGACAGCGTCCGCTTCCGCGCCGCGATCGACCAGCTGGTCGACGACGGACACCGGCTCTTCCTGGAGATCGGCCCGCACCCGGTGCTCGGCCACTCCATCAAGGAGTGCCTGACCCACCGCGGCGTCGAGGGCCGCACCGTCCCCTCGATCCGCCGCCAGGAGGACGAGACCCTGCGGTTCACCACCTCGCTGGCCGCGCTGCACAACCTCGGCGTCCCCGTCGACTGGCAGCTGCTCCAGCCGACCGGCCGCCCGGTGACCCTGCCGCGCTACCCCTGGCGGCGCGACCGCTACTGGACCGAGCCCGCCAAGGTCGCCCAGGTCCGGCTGGGCCGGCTGGACCACCCGCTGCTCGGCCGCCGCACCGGCGCCGCCGAGCCCACCTGGGAGGCCAAGCTCGACCCCGAGCGGATGCCCTGGCTCAGCGACCACCGCATCCAGGGCAATGTGCTCTTCCCCGCCGCCGGCTACCTGGAGATGGCCGCGCAGGCGGTGAAGGCCATGACCGGCGCCACCGACGCCACGCTGGCCGACATCGAGCTGCGCAAGGCCCTCTTCCTGCCCGAGGGCGAGGCCAAGGCCGTCCAGCTCTCCTTCTCCTCCGAGGGCGCCTCCTTCACCGTCGCCACCGCCGCCGACGCGGCGGAGCCGACCGTGCACGCCGGCGGCGTGGTCCGCGCCGGCCAGCGCCGCCGCACCACCGCCCCGCTGGACACCGAGACCGTCCGGGCCCGCAGTCGTCGCCACCTCACCGGCCGCGACTGCTACACCGCCCTGGCCGGTCTCGGCTACCACTACGGCCCGGCGTTCCAGGGCATCGAGGAGGTCTGGATCGGCCCCGGCGAGGCGCTGGCCCGGATCGTCCCGCCCGCCCTGCTGGACGGCGACGCCGCCCGCCACCACGTCCACCCGGTGCTGCTGGACTCCTGCTTCCAGACCCTGCTGACCCCGCAGATCCTGGAGCAGGAGACGGACGACGCGCAGGGCACCGGCATCCGGCTGCCGCTGTCGATCGGGGAGGTACGCCTGGACCCGGTCGGTGACCAGCCGCTCTGGGTGCACGCCACCATCACCCGGCGCGACGGCGACACCCTGGTCGGCGACATCGCGCTGCACGCCGCCGACGGCACCCCGCTCGGCCTGATCGGTGACTTCCGCGCCGCCGACGTGGAGAAGGCCTCCACCACGGTCGGCCTGGCCACCATCGACAACTGGCTGGCCGAGCCCGGCTGGGTCCGCACCGCCACCGCACCCGCCGACCCCGAGACCACCACCGGCGACTGGCTGCTGCTGGCCGACACCGGCGGCGTCGCGGACCAGCTGGCCCACCTGGTCACCGCCCGGGGCGGCCGCGCCCACCTGGTGCGCCCCGGCACCGGCTACCGGCTGGACGCCGCCGCGGGCGAGTCCACCGTACGGCCCGGCGAGGCCGCCGACCTGGAACGGCTGCTCACCGAGCTGGCGGCCACCGGCGCCGCGTACGAGACCGTGCTACACCTGTGGAACCTCGACCTGCCCGGCATCGAGCAGACCGACCGCGACCGGATCGGTGAGCACAGCAGCCTCGGCGGCTACTCACTGATCACCCTCGCCCAGCTGCTGCCCACCCGGCTGCCCGGCAGCAGCCTGCACATCGTCACCCGGGGCACCCAGCCGGTCGAGCCCGGCGACCCGGTCGAGCCGTTCGGCGCCCCCGCCTGGGGCATCGGCCGGGTGCTGCGCCACCAGGAGCTGGTGGGCCACCCCGGCAAGCTGATCGACCTCGATCCGGCGGCGCCCGCCGACGCCGCCACCCGCCGCGCCGAGGCCGAGGCGCTGCTGCGCGAGGCCGCCGCCACCCAGGACGGCGTCGACGACGAGGACGAGATCGCGCTGCGCGGCGAGCGCCGGCTCACCAGCCGGCTGCGCCCCGCCGCCGACCTGCCCCGGCCGCTGCCGCTGCGGCTGCGCGCCGACGGCAGCTACCTGGTGACCGGCGCCTTCGGCGCGCTCGGCCGGCTGCTCTGCCGCACCCTGGTCAAGCGCGGCGCCCGCCGGCTGATCCTGGTCAGCCGCTCCGGCGTCCCCGAGCGCGACCAGTGGGCCGCCGCCGACCCGGCGAGCGCGGCGGGCCGCAATGTGCGGTTCCTGCGCGAGCTGGAGTCGCTCGGCGCCCAGGTGATCCCGGCCCGGCTGGACATCACCGACGAGGCCGCCCTCACCGACTGGCTGGCGGAGTACCGCAGGCAGCAGTCGCCGCCGATCCGGGGCGTCTTCCACCTGGCCGGGCAGGTCCGGGACACCCTGGTCCCGGAGATGGACCGGGAGGTCTTCGACTCCGTCCACGACCCCAAGGTGGCCGGCTCCTACCTGCTCCACCGCCACCTGCGGGACGAGCCGCTGGAGCACTTCGTGCTCTTCGCCTCGATCGCCTCGCTGCTGACCACCGCCGGCCAGACCAACTACGCCGCCGGGAACGCCTTCCTGGACGCGCTGGCGCACCACCGGCGGGCCCAGGGCCTGCCCGCGATGAGCCTGGACTGGGGCCCGTGGGCCACCGGCATGATCGAGGAACTGGGCCTGATCGACCACTACCGCAACAGCCGGGGCATGAGCTCGCTGCCGCCGGACGCGGGCATGGCCGTCCTGGAGCGCGTCATCGGCCAGGACCGTGCTCAGCTGCTGGTCGCCACCGTGGTGGACTGGCAGGTCTTCCTCTCCTGGTACGCCTCGCCGCCGCCGCTGGTGGCCGAGCTGGCCGCCGCGGCGGCCGACGCGCCGTCCGCCGAGGGCGGCAGCTTCCTGGAGGCGTTCCGGGACGCGACCGAGGAGCAGCGCCGCCCGCTGCTCGCCGAGCACTTCACCGCCGTGGTGGCCGGGGTGCTGCGGGTGCGTCCCGAGCAGGTCGACCCGGCGGCCGGCCTGGGCGCCGTGGGTCTGGACTCGCTGCTGGCGATGGAGCTGCGGGCCCGGCTGCACACCGAGTTCGGGGTGGCGCTGCCGGTGGTGGCGCTGCTGGGCAACGCCCCGGTCGCGGAGCTGGTCGACCAGGTGCACGCCGACCTGGCCGCGCAGGTGGCCGGCGGCGACCTGGAGGACGGCGCCGCCGAGGTGGAGCTCTTCTCCGACGAGGAGCTGTTCCCGCTGACCCAGAACCAGAAGGCGCTCTGGTTCCTCAAGCAGCTCCACCCGGACGGCTTCGCCTACAACATCGGCGGCGCGGTCGAGGTGCGGGCCGAGATCGACCCCGAGCTGATGTTCGAGGCCGTACGGGTGCTGATCGACCGCCACCCGCTGCTGCGGGCCAACTTCCTGCTCCAGGACGGCCAGGCGGTGCAGCGGATCTCCAGCGGCGCCGACCCCGACCTGGCCCTGTTCGACGTGCAGGACCAGGAGTGGGAGGACATCCACCGGGTCATCGTCCAGGAGTACCGCAAGCCGTACGACCTGGAGCACGACCCGCTGGTCCGGTTCCGGCTGTTCAAGCGCGGCCCGGACCGCTGGGTGATCATGAAGGCGGTCCACCACATCATCTCGGACGCCATCTCCACCTTCACCTTCATCGAGGAGCTGCTGGCCGTCTACGAGGGCCTGCGCGAGGGCCGCACTCCCGACCTGCCGCCGGTCTCTGCCCGCTACCTGGACTTCCTCAACTGGCAGAACGGCTTCCTGGCCTCCCGGGACGCCCGGCGGATGCTCGACTACTGGCGCGACAACCTGCCGGCCCAGGTGCCGATCCTCAACCTGCCGACCGACAAGCCCCGCCCGGCGGTGCAGAGCCACAACGGGGCCTCGGAGTTCTTCACCCTGGACACCGACCTCAGCGCCCGGGTGCACGCCCTCGCCCGTGAGCACAACGTCACCGTCTTCATGGTGCTGCTGAGCGCCTACTACCTGCTGCTGCACCGGTACTCCGGCCAGGACGAGATCATCGTCGGCAGCCCGGTCACCGGCCGCACCCAGGAGGAGTTCGGCTCGGTCTACGGCTACTTCGTCAACCCGCTGCCGCTCTACGCCGACCTGTCGGCCGAGCCGTCCGTCGCCGAGCTGCTCCAGCAGGTCCGCACCACCGTGCTCGGCGGCCTGGACAACCAGGAGTACCCGTTCGTGCTGCTGGTCGACGAGCTGGGCCTCCAGCACGACCCCAGCCGCTCCGCGGTCTTCCAGGCGATGTTCATCCTGCTCACCCACAAGGTCGCCACCGAGAAGTACGGCTACCGGCTGGACTACATCGAACTCCCCGAGGAGGAGGGGCAGTTCGACCTCACCCTCTCCGCCTACGAGGACGAGGCCGAGCACCGGTTCCACTGCGTCTTCAAGTACAACACCGACCTGTTCCTGCCGGAGACCGTGCAGCGGCTGGCCACGCACTACCTCAGCCTGCTGGACTCGCTCACCCGCGAGCCCGCCGACCGGCCCGCCACCCGGCTGGAGATGCTCGGCGGTGCGGAGCGGCGGCGCATCCTCACCGAGTGGAGCGGCGCCGAGCGGCGGCTGCCCCACGAGGTGCCGGTGCCCGAGCTGATCAGCCGGGCCGCCGCCGAGCGGCCGGACACGGTCGCGGTGGCGATGCCGGACGAGTCCGGCGCCGTCGAGCGGCTGACCTACGCCGAACTGGAGGCCCGTTCCCGGCGGGTGGCGCACCGGCTGCGCGGCCTGGGCGTCCGCGACGGTGCCGTGGTGGGGCTCCGGCTGCGCAAGTCGCCCGACCTGGTGGTGGCCATGCTGGCCGTGCTGCGGGCCGGCGGTGCCTATCTGCCGCTGGACCCCGACCACCCCGTCGACCGGCTCGCCGACATGGTGGAGAACGCCGCCGCCGCGCTGGTGCTGACCGAGGGCGACCGCCCGGACGGGCTGCCGGCGGCCCTGTACGACCTCGACGAGCTGTACGGCCTCGACGAGCTGGACACCGGGTCCGACCCGCTCGACGCGGAGCTGCCCCCGGTCGACCTGGACGGCCCCGCGTACATCATCCACACCTCCGGCTCCACCGGCCGCCCCAAGGCGGTCCAGGTCAGCCACCGCAACCTCGCCTCGGTCTACAGCGCCTGGCAGGAGGAGTACCGGCTGGACAGCGACGTCCGGGTGCACCTCCAGATGGCTTCCCCGTCCTTCGACGTCTTCACCGGCGACCTGGTCCGCGCGCTCTGCTCCGGCGGCACCCTGCTGCTGGTCGGCCGCGAACTGCTGTTCAACACCGCCCGGCTGTACGACACCATGGTCGAGGAGGGGGTGGACTGCGGCGAGTTCGTCCCCGCCGTGGTGCGCGGCCTGATCCGGCACTGCGCGGACACCGGCCGCCGGCTGGCCTTCATGCGGCTGCTGATCGTCGGCTCCGACGCCTGGAAGGTCGAGGAGTACCAGCAGCTGCGCAGCCTGTGCGGCCCGCACACCCGACTGGTCAACTCGTA
This sequence comes from Streptomyces sp. NPDC092296, assembly GCF_044755465.1. Classification (NCBI taxonomy): domain Bacteria; kingdom Bacillati; phylum Actinomycetota; class Actinomycetes; order Kitasatosporales; family Streptomycetaceae; genus Streptomyces; species Streptomyces sp. NPDC092296. The sequence continues at coordinate 197,404 of NZ_JBIVRB010000005.1, forward strand.
CGGCCTCAGCGAGGCCACCATCGACAGCGCCTGGTTCGAGGGCCCCACCGACACCCTGGAACCCAGCCACATGGTGCCGATCGGCCGGCCGTTCCCCAACAGCGCCCTCTACATCCTGGACCGCAACGCCGAACCCGTACCGCCCGGCGTCCCCGGCGAGCTGTGGATCGGCGGCACCGGCGTCGCCGCCGGCTACGCCGGCGACCCCGAGCAGACCGCCCAGCGGTTCGCCACCCTCACCCTGGGCCGCGAGGCCGGCGACCGGCCGACCAGGCTCTACCGCACCGGCGACCTCGCCCACTGGGACCGGGACGGCGGCGTCCACCTGCTCGGCCGCGCCGACAGCCAGGTCAAGGTGCGCGGCCACCGCGTCGAGATCGGTGAGATCGAGTCCCAGCTCGCCGCCTGGCCCGCCCTGGCGCAGGCCATCGTCGCGGTCCGCACCGACGCCCAGGGCGAGGCGGCGCTCTGCGCCTACTGCGTCCCGGCCGCCGGCTCCCGGCTGGACCGGCGCGAGCTGCGCCGCCACCTGGCCGGCTACCTGCCCACCTTCATGATCCCCAGCCACTTCGTGGAGCTGTCCGAACTGCCGCTCACCCCCAACGGCAAGGTCGATACCGCCGCGCTGCCCGCCCCCGAGGCCGACGGCGACGAGCGGGCGTTCGAACCGCCGGCCACCCTGTACGAGGTCCGGATGGCCGAGCACTGGCGTTCGCTGCTCGGCCTGGAGCGGCCCGGACTCCAGCACGACTTCTTCGAGTCCGGCGGCAGCTCCATCAAGCTGATCGAGCTGATCCACCAGCTCCAGACCGAGTTCAACATCTCCATCCCGGTCAGCAGGCTCTTCACCGTCACCACGCTGCACGGCATGGCCCGCACCCTGGAGGACATCATCACCGGCCGCACCGCCGGTGCCCGGCCCTACCTCACCTTCAACCCCGGCGAGGAGCGCACCCTGTTCTGCTTCCCGCCGGCCGGCGGCCACGGCCTGATCTACCGCCGGCTCGCCGCCCACCTGCCCGACCACCGGTTCGTCGCCTTCAACCACCTGCCCGGCGACGACAAGGTGACCCGCTACGCCGACCTGATCGAGACCGTGCACGGCGACGGGCCCTGCACCCTCTTCGGCTACTCCCTCGGCGGCAACCTCGCCTTCGAGGTGGCCAAGGAGCTGGAGAGCCGCGGCCGCACCGTGCCGCAGGTGATCATCATGGACTCGTACCGGATCACCGAGGCGTTCGAGCTGCGCGACGAGCACCTGGAGACGTTCGAGGACGAGCTCCGCGGCCACCTGCACAAGCACACCGGCTCCGACGCCGTCGCCCAGGAGACCCTGGAGCAGGCCAGGGAGTACGTCCACTTCTGCAACCGCACCCCCAACCAGGGCACGGTCGCGGCCAGGGTCACCGTACTCTCCGACACCGACAAGGCCGCGCTCTACGCGGAGGGCAACCCGGGCAGCTGGTACGGCAGCTCCGACATCGGCGCCGATGTGCTGCGCGGCTTCGGCACCCACGCCGAGATGCTCGACGACAAGTACCTGCCGCGCAACGCCGAGCTGATGCACGGCGTCCTCACCGGCGGGAGCGGCCATGGCGTCTGACCGGACCCCCGACCGGCCGAAGGTCCTCATCATCGGCGGCGGCATCGCCGGCCTCTCCACCGGCTGCTACGCCCAGATGAGCGGCATGGAGACCCGCATCCTGGAGAAGCACCTGGTGCCCGGCGGCTGCTGCACCGCCTGGTCCCGCGACGGCTACGTCTTCGACTACTGCATCGAGTGGCTGATCGGCACCGCCCCCGGCAACGACGCCAACCGCATCTGGCGCGAGCTCGGCGCGCTCGACGGCAAGACCATCGCCAACTTCGACCACTTCAACCGGGTGGTCGGCGCCGACGGCCGCTCGGTCACCTTCTACAACGACCCCGACCGGCTGGAAGCCCACCTGCTGGAGGTCTCACCGCCCGACGCACCGCTGATCCGTGCCTTCTGCCGCGACCTGCGGCGGTTCATCGACGTCGAGCTCTACCCCTTCCTCACCCCGCCGCCGCTGCGCACCCTGCGGGAGAAGGCCGCCCTGCTGCGCACCGTGGTCCCCGCCTTCCGGCTGTTCTGGCGGGCGGGGGCCACCCAGATGGCGGACTTCTCCGAGCGGTTCCAGGACCCGCTGCTGCGGCAGGCGTTCCGCAACATCTTCTTCCAGGACCCCGGCGGCTTCCCGCTGCTGCCGTACCTCTACAACCTGGCCTGCGCCTACCACGGCAACGCCGGCTTCCCGCAGGGCGGATCGCTCGGCCTGGCCCGCTCCATCGAGGAGCGCTACACCAACCTCGGCGGTCGGATCGACTACCGGGCCCGGGTGGAGCGCATCCTGGTCGAGGACGGCCGCGCGGTCGGGGTGGAGCTGCGGGACGGCACCCGCCACCTGGCCGATCACGTGGTCTCCGCCTGCGACGGCTACACCACCATCTACCGGCTGCTGGAGGGCCAGTACACCAGCCCCACCACCGACAGGCTCTACGGTGAGCTGCTGGACCGGCAGGGCACCCTCTTCCCGGGCGTGGTCTCCGTCTTCGCCGGGATCGACGGCGAGTTGGACGACGACCCGGACGCCGGGCACATCAGCACCCATCTGCTGCCCCCGGAGGAGGCCGCCCGGCTGACCGGGGCCCGGCAGAACAGCCTGGTGGTGCAGCGGCGCTCCCAGTACTCCGACGGCTTCGCGCCGCCCGGCAAGTCGATCGTGCACTGCACCTACCTCAGCGACTTCGCCCCGTGGAAGGAGCTGCGCACCGGCAACCGCAAGGAGTACTGGGCGCGCAAACGCCAGGTTGCCGATTTCGTCCGGGAGTTCCTGGAGAAGCGCTACCCCGGCCTCGGCGGCCGCATCGAGACCATCGACGTGGCCACCCCGACGACCACCGAGCGCTACACCGGCAACCGGCACGGCACCATCTTCGCCTGGAACGCCTTCTCCGACGCCGAGGAACTGGCGACGGCTCTGGTCGACAAGGACCGGATGCGGCTGCCCGGACTGCGCGGCTTCTCGATGGCCGGCCAGTGGGTCGGCATGGGCGGCCTGATCCGGGCCGCCTCCACCGGGCGCTTCGCCGCCCAGTTCCTCTGCGAGGAACTGGGCACGGAGTTCCGGGCCTGGCCCAGTCCGGGCGACGCGGAGCCGTGGCACCGGGGCAAGTTCGGCAACCTGCCCCAGCTCGACATCCGGCCCGTGTAGCGGCCGACCACCGGAACGAGGAGATTCCAGCAGATGAACCGGCACAAACCCCGGGCAGCGCGGGAGCCCCGGGAGACGATGATCATCATCGGCGGCGGCCTCGGCGGCCTCTCCACCGGCTGCTACGCCCAGATGAACGGCTACCGCACCCAGATCTTCGAGATGCACGAGATCCCCGGCGGCTGCTGCACGGCCTGGGAGCGCGGCGACTTCACCTTCGACTGCTGCATCAGCTGGCTGCTGGGCAACGGCCCCGGCAATGAGATGCACCAGATCTGGCTGGAGCTGGGCGCGATCCAGGGCAAGGAGATGCGGCACTTCGACGTCTTCAACATCGTGCGCGGCCAGGACGGCCGGGCCGTCTACTTCTACAGCGACCCCGACCGGCTGGAGGCCCACCTGCTGGACCTCTCGCCCGCCGACGCCCGGCTGATCCGCGACTTCTGCAACGGCCTGCGCAAGTTCCGCAAGGCCATGGCGTCCTACCCGTTCCTCAAGCCGGTCGGCCTGATGGGCCGGGTGGAGCGGTGGCGGATGCTGGCCTCGTTCATCCCGTACTTCAACACCATCCGCAAGTCCATCACCGTCCTGATGACCGACTACTCGGCGCGGTTCCAGGACCCGCTGCTGCGCCAGGCGTTCAACTTCATCCTGTACGAGAAGCACCCGAACTTCCCGGTGCTGCCCTTCTACTTCCAGTTGGCCTCGCACGCCAACATGTCGGCGGGCGTGCCCGAGGGCGGCTCGCTGGGCCTGGCCCGCTCGATCGAGCAGCGCTACCGGCGGCTCGGCGGGGAGATCACGTACAACGCCAAGGTGGCGGAGGTGCTGGTCGAGGACGACCGGGCGGTCGGGGTGCGGCTCAGCGACGGGCGGGAGGTCCGCGCCGACATCGTGGTCTCCGCCGCCGACGGCCACACCACCATGATGAAGCTGCTGGGCGGCCGGTACCTGGGCGACACCTACCAGCGGCTCTACACCAAGACCATCGAGGAGCCGGGCATGGTCTTCCCCGGCTACTTCATCCTCTTCCTCGGCCTGCGCCGTCCGTTCCCCGAGGGCGACCCCTGCACCACCCATCTGCTCACCGAGGAGGAGGCGGCCCCGCTCATCGGCATCGCCCAACCCAGCATCAATGTGCAGTTCCGCAGCCGGCACTACCCCGAGCTGTCGCCGGAGCAGACCTCGGTGGTGTACGCCACCTACTTCTGCGACATCGCGCCCTGGCGCGAGCTGGACGAGGGCCCGGAACAGGTCACCCGCCGCCGGGGCGGTTCCGAACTGCACACCCTGCCGGTCCGGCACGGGCGCGGCTACTACGCGGGCAAGCACCAGGTGCGGGACGCCATGCTGGACTTCCTGGAGAAGCGCTACCCCGGCCTCAAGGACGCGGTCGCGGTGCGCGATGTCTCCACCCCGCTCACCCAGGTCCGCTACACCGGCAACTACGACGGCACGGTGCTCGGCTGGCAGCCCTTCGTGGAGAGCGGCGAGACGCTGGAGGTGGAGATCAAGAAGAACGGCCCGGCGCTGCCCGGACTGGAGAACTTCTACCTCTCCGGGGTCTGGGCCACCACCGGCGGCCTGATCCGGGCGGCCGCCGCCGGGCGGCACGTCATGCAGTTCATCTGCCGCGACGACGACCGGCCGTTCACCGCCAGCATCGACGACACCGCCCCGCTCCCCACCCACACCATCATCCCCGTCGGCCCCCACCTCACCCCGGCCGGCACCGACCCCGCACTCCCCGTCCCCGCCCTCGTGGGCACCGCCCCACCCGGCCCGGGAGGCTCACGCTAGCCGCCGACCCCCGAGGTGCTGAGCGGTCGTAGGAACGGCACGACCCGGCGATGAGTGCTGCGGTGTGGTGATCACGCCCGGTGGCAGCGCTCATCGCCGGCACCCGCTGGGCGTCGCGGACCGCGACGCCCAGCGGCTCGCTGTCGTGGCCGGGTCGCGCCGCCGGACTGCCGGTCCTGCCCGCCGCCGTGGTGGTCGGTCCGGGTGGTCGGTCCGGTCGGATGGGCGGCCCGGTCAGGCGGTCGGCCCGGTCAGGCGGGCGGGCGGCGGGTGATCCCGTTGAGGACGATGCTGACGACCGCGCGCAGCTCCATGTACAGCTGGAAGTGGTCGTTGGGCTGGCGAACCCAGCGGTACAGGGTGCCGAGGTAGGCGTCGCGCAGCAGGTTGCCGACCCGCTCGGGGTCGGCGTCGGCGGCCAGGTCGCCGCGGCTGAGGCCCGTCCGGACCGCCTCCGCGAATATCTCCGCGGCGTAGGGCTCCTCCAGGATGGGGCGGCCGGTCTTCACCCAGGCGACCAGCATGGCCCGGGTGACCTCGCGCTCCTCGTTGTTGAGGGCGGAGAGCACGGTCATGCATCGGTCGAGGTAGGCGGCGGTCTCGATGTTCTCGGTGTTCATGGACTCCCGGATTCCCTGCTGCAGCCTCTCGCGCCGCTGATCGCCCCAGGCGGCGATCAGGTCTTCCTTGCGCTGGAAGTAGTTGAAGAAGGTGCCCCGGGCGACGTCGGCCCGTTCCGCGATCTCGTCGATGGAGGTGTGCTCGTACCCCTGCTCGGCGAAGAGGGACAGGGCCGACTGGTACAGGCGCTCCTTGACCCGCTGCTTGTTGCGTTCCCTACGGCCGGTGGGGGCCGGGTTCCCGGGGGGCTGCGTACTGGGGGTCATGTGCACTCCTGATGGCCTGTCCGCTATCCGTGTACCACGATACAATATTGCTCTTTAGTATTGGCGTGACCCGGTGTCAGTACGGAGGCTGCCGCGCGGGCCAGTTCGCGCGGCAGCCTCACAGCGGGAGGGCACGGGCTTCAGCCCACGACTGCGGCGTCGACCTCCAGCAGGCTCCGGACGCTCTGCGGACCGAGTAACTGGCTGAGCGTCAGGTGGAGCCCGTACCGGCGCAACCGCTGCCGGAGCTGGGTGGCCATCAGCGAGTCGAGGCCGTAGTCCCGCAGCGGGCGCCGGGTGTCGATGCTGCCGATCGGCATGCCGAGTACGGCGGCCGCCTCCCGCAGCAGGGCACCGCCGTCCGGGCCCCGGTCGGCAGCAGGCAGAGCGGATGCGGCTGCCATGGACGCGGGCGCGGCCGGTGGCCAGGCTGCCGGTGCCCCGGTCGACGGTGTCTGGGTCGACGGTGTCTGGGTCGAGCGTGTCTGGGCCGAGCGTGTCTGGGCCGAGGGGGCCGACGGTGCGGCGACCGCGCTCCGCCCGGTGGCGACGGCGGCCGGGGCCGTGGCGAGCCGCCTGCCGACCGAGGCCAGCAGCACCGAGGCCCGTGTCCGGAGCGCTTCCAGCGGCGCGGAGGCCAGCCGCCCGGGGAGCCCGGCCGTGAGGAGCGGGACGACGGCCGACCGGGCGGGCCGCTGCGGGCCGCCGCCGGGCAGGCGGCGGAACACGATGCCACGGAACTCGGCGAGCGGCCGGCCGTCGGATGCGGCCAGCAGCACATCGGCGCGGGCCGGTCGCCCGCTGCGCTCCGGCGTGAACACCACGTGGCTCCAGAACTCGTCCGGCAGCTCCTCGAACAGCCGGACCTGTTCCATGGACTCCGGCAGATAGACGCAGGTCGCCGCGTCGGCCCGGCCCCCGGTCGGCAGAGCGGCCAGCACGGTGAGCAGCCCGGCCTCCAGGGCGGTGGCCTCGGGGGCGTCCGGCCGGCGCAGCCGGGCGACCGCCTCGCCGTCGGCCCGCCACAGCCGTTCGACGGTCCGCAGGTCGGGGTGGATGTCCACCCCCCGGGCCTCGGCGCCCCGGTAGTAGGACTCGGCGGGCAGATAGCCACGGCAGCGCGCCAGCGCGGCGTCGAGGTCGGCGGCCGTGGGCGGGCCGTCGGCGTCGGAGACCGGTACCACCAGGGCGCGCATGCGCGGCCCCGGGGCGTCGGGGTGGGGGTCCGTCGGCTCGGAGAGGGCCCGCAGGGCGCCGTCCGGGTCCGGGGGATCGAGGGTGACCCGGAATGTCGCGCCGTCCGTGCCGCTGAGGTCGAGCGGGGCACCTCCCAGCGTCAGCCGCCGCACCGCGAACGCGCTGCCGCCGGTCGCCGCTCGGGCGGCTTCGAGTACGGCGACCAGGTGTGCGGTGACCGGCAGCGGCACGATGCCTCGGACACCCACCCCGCCGACCCGGCGCTCGAAGCGCACGGTGTGCTCGGCGCCGGCGGTCGCGGGCCGGTGGCGCAGCGGCTGCCCGTCCCAGGCGTAGCGCGGCAGGGCGACCGGGCGGAACGCGCTGCCGTACCGGCGCTGCCAGTCGACCCGCCCGCCGTGGGCGAACAACTGCCCCACCGCGCGGGTGAGTTCGTACGCCTCGTCGCAGTCGCGGCGCAGCGAGGGCACCACGGCCTGCGGGTGGTCGGCGGCGGCGAGGGTGTCCTCCACCGCGCCAGTGAGCACGGGGTGCGGGCTGATCTCGACGAAGACGCTCTCCGCCTCGGCGGCGGCGGTCCGCACCGCGTCGGCGAAGCGGACGGTGCGGCGCAGGTTGCGGGCCCAGTAGTCCGCGTCCAGCGAGGCGTCCTCGACCTGGCGGCCGTGGACGGTGGAGAGCATCGGGACGGCGGGCGCGGTCGGGGTGAGGTCGGCCAGCGCGAGGCACAGCTCCTCGCGCAGCAGGTCCATGTCGGGGGAGTGGGAGGCCACGTCCACGTCGACCCGCCGGTGGAAGACGCCGTCCCGCTCCAACGTCCGGGCGAGGTCGTCGAGGTCGCGGACCGGGCCGGCCAGCACGGTGGCGCCGGGGGAGTTCTCGGCGGCGACGCAGACCGCGCCCGAGTAGCGGGCGGCCGCCCGGCGGGCCTGCTCGGGGGAGAGGGCGGCCACGAGCATCGCGCCGCGTCCGGAGAGCCGCTTCATCAGGGCGCTGCGGCGGCAGATCACCGCGGCGGCGTCGCGCAGCGAGAGCGCTCCGGCGGCGTGGGCGGCGGCGGACTCGCCCATGCTGTGCCCGATGCACAGGTCGGGCGTGACGCCCTGTTCGCGCCAGGCGGCGGTCAGCGCGACCTCGACGGCCCACAGCGCGGGCTGGACGGCCTCCACCCCGGACGGGAAGGCGGCCGACTCCCGGGTCAGCAACTCGGTGACCGACCAGCCGAGTTCGGCCCGGACGGCGTCGTCGCACGCGGCCATGGCGGCAGCGAACGCGGGTGAGGACGCCAGGAGGCCGCGGCTCATCCCGAGCCACTGTGAGCCCTGGCCGGGGAAGACGAAGGCGGTGCGCCTCGGGCGCCCGTAGCCGGCCTCGGCGATGCCGCCGGCGGTGGTGGGCTCGCCGTCCGCGAGGGCGCGCAGCGTGTCGGCCAGCTCCCGGTGCGTGCTGCCGACCGCCCAGAGGCGGTGCGGGTGGGCCTCGCGGCGCAGCGCGGCGGTGGCGCAGATGTCGTGGAGGTCGTCGTCGGCGCCACGGCCGCCGGGGCCGAGGTGGTCGGCCCAGGAGCGGGCGAGCCGGCGCAGTGACTGCTCGGAGCGGGCGGAGAGTACGAGCAGCTGCGGGCCGGCGGGCCGGGCACCCGCGTCGGCGGTGCTGCCCACGTGGGCGGTGCTGCCCACGTGGGGTGTTCCGGGCCGGTCGGCGGGGTGGGCGTCGGCGGTGCTGCCCGCGTCGGCGGGGATGAAGGCGCCGACCACGGCATGGGCGTTGGTGCCGGAGAGGCCGAAGGCGCTGACGCCGACCAGGGCACGGTCTCCGGCCGGGTCGAGCGGCACATTGCGGCGGACGAGTTCGAGCCGGGCGTCGTCGGCGGCGAGCAGCGGGTTGAGCCGGTCGGCGTGCAGTGACGCGGGGATGGTGCCGTGCCGTACGACCAGGACCGCTTTGATCAGGCCGGCGATCCCGGCGGCGGCCTCGGTGTGCCCGATGTTCGACTTGACGGAGCCGATCCGCAGCGGCCGTCCGGTGTGGCCGGCGGCCTCCAGCGCCTCGGTGAGCGCCCGCAGTTCGACGCCGTCGCCGGCGGGCGTGCCCGTGCCGTGGGCCTCGACGTAGTCGAGCGCGGCGGGGGTGGTCCCGGCGCTCCGGCAGGCCGCCTGCACCATCTCCCGCTGGCCGCCGACGGCGGGATGCAGCAGCAGTCCGTCGCCGCGCCCGTCGTTGGTCACGGCACTGCCCATCAGCAGGGCGAGGACCGGGTCGCCGTCGCGCAGGGCGTCGGGCAGCCGCTTGAGGATCACGGCTCCGACGCCCTCGCTGCGGACGAACCCGTCGGCGTCGGCGTGGCCGAACTTGCAGCGGCCGTCCGGGGAGAGCATGGACGCCTGCGAGTAGGCGATGGCGTCGTCCGGGGTGAAGACCAGGTTGACGCCGCCGGCGATGGCGAGGTCGCTCTCGCCGGTGATCAGGCTCTGGCGGGCGGCATGCACGGCCACCAGCGAGGAGGAGCAGGCGCTGTCCAGGACGAGGCTCGGCCCGTGCAGGTCAAGCGCGTAGGAGACCCGCCCGGCGGCCATCGCCCGCAGTTGACTGCCCGTCACATCGCGTAGGTCCGGGCTGCGCTGCTCGGGGGTGAGGCGGACGTACTCGGCGGTGGCCTGGCCCACGAAGACCCCGGTGCGGGAGCCCGCCAGCGAGGAGGGCACGACGCCGGCGTCCTCCAGGGCCTCCCAGACCACTTCGAGCAGGATGCGCTGCTGGGGGTCGACGGTGCGGGCCTCGGCGGGGGAGAGGCCGAAGAAGCCGGCGTCGAAGACGAACGGGTCGGCCAGGAAGCCGCCGTGCCCGGAGACGGTCTTGCCGGGCGTGCCGGGGGCCGGGTGGTAGTGGGGGCCGACGTCGAAGCGGTCGGCCGGTATCGGCGTGACGGCGTCCGCGTTGCCGAGCAGCAGGGTCCACAGTTCGTCGGTCCCGGGGGCCTGCGGGAACCGGCATCCCATGCCGATGATCGCGATCGGGGTCGGGGTCGGGCCGTCTCCGTGAGCTGAGCGTTCCATGGGGTCACCTTCGGGCTGGCGTCGGGTGGTGGAGCTCTAGCGGAACGGCTACAAGTCTGATTCAAAAATGGATGGCAGGTCAAGGTTGTTCTCAAGATGGGAGCAAATGGCAGTGGAGGCTCCTGCTGTTTGGATCGTTTGCCCTGCTATGTCAGGTGGTGAGATGTGACCCCCGTCACACCTGAGGGATCTTCAGCATAAATATGGATCGGAGTATAAAGTTGCTTGAGCGTTCATGATGGCGACCCAGGGAGCTGTGATGGCATACGTCGTGGAGCGGGAGTTTCTGGACGATGCGGACGGGCTGCGCAGGGCGTACGAGGCACACTGGCGGTACTTGCGACGCCTGGTGGACCGGGGCTTACTGATCGGTGGCGGCCCCTGGGAGGACGGGGCCGGCGAGGTGCTGCTGCTGGGGGCCGCCGGGCGGGAGTCGCTGCGCGGCCTGCTGGACGCCGACCCGTATGTGCGCGCGCGGCTCGTGGCACGGGAGCGGACCCGTGAGTGGCAGATGGCCCTCGGCTGCACCGCCGCCGGACCGGCACCGGCGCCCGCCGCCGGTCCGGCCCTCACCGCAGGCGGGCCCCGCACCGGGGGCGTGACGGGCGCGGCGCTGACCCCGCATGAACGCCGGATCGCCGACATGATGCTCGACGGCCTGACCAACCGCCGGATCGCCGAGTCCTTCTCCGTCTCCCCGCGCGCCGTCGAGCAGCACATCACCCGCATCTACCAGAAGCTGTCGATCCGGCGCCGCGCCCAACTGGCCGCCGCGCTGCACGGCATGGCGCCCGGTCCGGGCGCGGCCGAGTGGGACGGTGCGGCGGTGCCCGCCCTCGCGCGCTGAACCCAAGCGTTCGGCCGCCCACCGCGAGGCGGTGGGCGGCCGAACGGTCGTCACCGCTTTGGGCGGACTCGCCAGTACTCCAGCACTGCGGCGCGCAGCGTCCGCTGCGCGGTCACCGTCGAGGTCGCGTGCCAGACCGAGGAGTCGAAGGCGATCAGGGTGCCGCCCGTCGGCGCCAGCGAGAGGATCGGCGCCTGCCCGGGATCGCGGGAGCCGCGCACCTCGAAGTGCCCGCCGCCGTCGGCCGGCCAGTCCTGGTCGAAGTAGAGCACGGCGGTGATCGCCTTCTCCGGCTCGTCGTGGTGCAGCGAGATGAACTCGCCCGGGAGGTGGGTGAAGAGGCCGACATCGCGGGGCAGCGACCAGAGGTCCAGGTCCAGTTCGGCGCCGAGCCGGCGGGTGAACTCCTCGCCGGCCAGCTCGTCGAGCAGCTTCGACCACAGGGGGTCGAGCCCGTCGGCGGCGGGCAGCCGCTCGCCGTCCCGGGACAGCCAGAGCGATTCGAGCTGGAACCGCTTCACCTCGTTGTCGACCACCACCCTCTCGTACCGGTCCTCCGCCGGCTGCGTCCGGTTCAGCTCCCGCAGGTCGGCCTCCTCCAGCAGGCCCCGCACCACATGGGCCGCCACCGCATCCGAAACCTTGTCGAACCGCGCACGGGGATTGAGCATCGTGCAGTCCTCTCCTGGGAGTTGACGCCGGGCGCATGGTCGCGCACCCCGGCGCCGGGAGCCTGTCGGCGGCCCGTTTCGAGGCTATGGGCGGCACCGCACCGGGGGCTGTACGGAGTTCCGCAGCCGCAGCCGTGCCCGCAGCGCCGCCCTCGCCCGGGGCCGTTCACAGCAGCGGCCCGAACCGGGCCACCACCTCGTCGGCACCCAGCGCCCGCACGATCTGGAACAGGTCCGGGCTCTGGCTGCGCCCGGTCAGGCAGAGCCGGACGACATTCGCCACGTCCCGTACCGAACCGGGGTGGGCGTCCGGTGCCTGCCGCAGCGCGGCGACGCTCCGCGCGAAGCCGTGCCGCTCGGCCAGCTCCCGGAGCTGGTCGAACCACCGGTCCGGGTCGGTGTCATGGCGGTAGGAGGCCGTGAAGTCGCGGGCCAGCGCGCGCACCAGCCGGGGGTCCAGACCGCCGAAGGCGCGGTCCTCGGGGCCCGCCACCGGCACCTGGCCGCCCGGCAGCAGGAACCCGTACGCCTGCCGGAAGTCCGACCAGCAGGCCAGCTCCTTGCGCGGACTGCCGGTGCCGAACTGCGCGATCCGCGCCGCCGCGAGAGCCGCCTCCCGGTGCCCGTCCAGCAGCCGGTGGAAGGCGCGGTCGTGCGCGGCCGCCCACGCCAGGACGGCCGCCAGCACCTCTTCGGGGGTCAGCGTGGAAATGTACTCCCGGCTGATCGAACGCAGCTTGGCCGCGTCGACCATCGGCCCGGCCGTCCCGATCTCGGCCAGCCGGACCGGTTCGGCCAGCGCCTTCTCCGTGGGCAGGTCGGAGAGCCGGCTGTTGGCCAGCCCGCGCAGATAGTGCTGAAGCGCCTCGACCGGATAGCCGGCGGCCAGGTAGAAGGCCGCGGCCGACTCCGGGTCCTTGCGCTTGCTCAGCTTGCGCCGACTGGCGCCGTCCACCTTCATCAGCGGCGAGACATGGGCGTACGCCGGCGGCTCGAAGTCCAGCGCCTCGTGCAGCTGGCGGTGCAGCGGCAGCGAGGACAGCCACTCGTCACCGCGCACCACCAGGGTCACCCGCATCAGATGGTCGTCGACCACATGCGCGAAGTGGTAAGTGGGCAGCCGGTGCCCGTCCGCCTCGGACTTGAGGACGACGGCGTCATTGCCGTTGTCGAGCATGGTCACCGCCCCCCGGACCCGGTCGGCGAACCTGACCCGACCCGGTATGCCCTGCGGGCAGCGGAAACGCACCACGTACGGCTCACCGGCCCGCACCCGGCGGTCGGCCTCGGCCGGGTCCAGGTTCCGGCAGGCCGCCCACCGGCCGTAGTACCCCAGCGGCGAACGGGACCCGCGCTGCTCCTCGGCGGCCCGCGCCAGGGCCTCCGGCGGGCAGAAGCACGGGTAGGCGCGGCCACGGCGCAGCAGCTCACGGGCGTAGGAGAGGTAGATCCGCTCCCGGTCGGACTGCCGGTAGGGGCCGTAGCGGCCGTCCGGGTCGGCCTCGTCGGGGGTCAGGCCCAGGTGGGCGAAGAGCCGGTCGAAGTCCTCGGCCGCGCCGGCGACCTGCCGGGTCTGGTCGGTGTCCTCGATTCTGACCAGGTACGCGCCGCCGGTGCGGTGGGCCAGGTCCCGGGCCAGCGTGGCGACGTACACGCCGCCCAGGTGCAGCGAGCCGGTCGGGCTGGGGGCGAACCGGGTCACCTCGGCGCCCGGCGGAAGTCCACGGTGCGGGTAGCGGTCCTCCCAGTCCCGGGGGCTGGGGAGGTCTGCGGGGAACCACGAGTCCACAAGGTCGCTTTCGGGCATGGCGAAGTCCCTCGATCGGTGTGGATGGCGGCTCGCGGCGGACTGCCGCGACGCGTTGAGCCGTCACCCTAGGCCGGGGATCGGCGCAGGTGGGAGCCTGGACGGCTCGGCGGTGCGGGAACCCGAACACCCCGGCGGCCGAAGCGGCCGGCCGGGCTGCGGGTGGGCGATGCTGTCATTCCCGCCGGTCCCCGGCCGCCGTACCGGGCGGACGCATCGAAGGGGCCGGGCGGACGCACCGAAGGGGCCGGGCGACGCTTTGAAGGGGGAAGGAAGAACCCGTGTTACGACTCCTGCCGCTGGGCCTGGGCGCCTTCGTGGTCGGCACCGACGCCTATATGACCGCCGGACTGCTGCCCGGCATCGCCCGCGACACGCACGGCTCGGTGGCGGCCGTCGGCCAGCTGGTCACCGCCTTCACCCTCTGCTACGCCCTGCTCGCGCCGCTGCTGGGCTCCCTGCTGTCCCGGCTGCGGGCCCGCCGGGTGCTGCTGTGGGCCCTCGCGGTCTTCACCGCCGCCAACCTGGCGACCGCACTGGCCGGTACGACCGGCCTGCTGCTGGCGGCCCGCAGTGTGGCCGGGGTCGGGGCGGGGCTGTTCATGCCGGTCGCGGCGACCGCCGCGGCGGCGCTGGCGGAGCCGGGCCGGCGTGCCCGTGCGCTGGCCGTCGTCCTCGGCGGCCTGAGCTCGGGCACCGTGCTGGGCGTCCCGCTCGGCTTGGCGCTGGCCGACCGGTGGGGCTGGCGGGCGGCGCTGTGGCTGGTCACCGCGCTCGGCGCCGCCGCCCTGCTGGGCACCGCCCGGCTGCTGCCGGACATCACCACCGTCACCATGCCGGGCCTGCGCCGGCGCCTGGCCCAGCTGCGCGACCCCAAGGTGGGCGCGGTGGTGGCGGCGACCTTTCTGCAGACCACGGCGAGCCTCGGCCTGTACACCTACCTGGCGGCGGTGCTGCATGGCTCGGTCGCCGTCTGGCAGTTGTGGCTGTGGGGGCTGGGCGGAGTGGCCGGCAGCTTCGGCGTCGGTCCGCTGATGGACCGCTGGGGCCGGCCGGCGGCCTTCTCCGCCGTCCTGCTGGCCGTGCTGGCCGGGTCGCTGGCCGGTCTCGCGGTGCTGCGCTCCCTGGTCGCGGTCGCGCCGCTGCTGCTGGTGTGGGGGGCGGCCGGCTGGGCGTTCGTGGTGCCGCAGCAGCACCGGCTGCTCGCCCGCGACCAGGGCGGTGGCCCCGCCGCCCTGGCCCTGAACAGCTCCGCCACCTATCTGGGCGGGTCGGTCGGCTCGGCGCTCGGCGGGCTGGCGCTCGCCCGGGGCGTACCCGCGACGGGTCTGCCCCTGCTGGCCTGCGCCGCGGCCGTGGCCGGCCTGCTGCTCCAGCTGACGGCCGGCGACGGCGCGCCGTCCGCCGCCGGGGCCCGGTCCGCCGAGGCCCAGCCGACCGAGCCGTGAGACCGAACCAGCCGTGAGACCGAACCAGCCGTGAGTCCGAACCAGCCATGAGACCGAACCAGCCGTGAGACCGGCGGGCCCGCCCGCCGAGTACCGATCCACCCGACAACCACCGGAGGTAGCCGTGAAGTTCGGCGTCAACGTTCCCAACTACGGCGGCGACGCCTCGCCCCGGACCCTCGCCCTGTGGGCCGAGCGGCTGGAGGACCTCGGGTACCACCACCTGATGCTCTCCGACCACGTGGCGATCACCCCCGAGGTGCAGCAGCTGTTCCCGGCGCCCTTCTACGACCCGTTCACCGCGCTGGCGTGGCTGGCCGGCACCACCCGGCACATCGGCCTGGGGACGACGGTGGCGATCCTCCCGTACCGCCACCCGGTGCACCTGGCCCGGGTCATCGCCAATATCGACCAGCTCAGCGGGGGGCGGTTCGTCTTCGGCGCGGCGGCGGGCTGGGCCCCGCGCGAGTTCGCCGTCATGAACGCCTCCTACCGGCGGCGCGGCGAGGTGAGCGACGAGTACCTGGAGGTGATCCGGGCCTGCTGGTCCGGCAGCACCGCCTCGTACGACGGCCGGCATGTGTCGTTCCGCCAGGTCGCCACCGAGCCGCTGCCGGTCCGGCGGGCCGACGGCCGCACCGCCCCGCCGGTCTGGGTCGGCGGCCACAGCGCGGGGGCGATGCGCCGGGCGGTACGGCTCGGTGACGCCTGGCACCCCACCTCGGTCACCGGCGGGTGGCTGACCGGGGTCGGCCTGCCCACCCTGAAGCGGATCGCGGAGGAGCACGGGCGGCCGGTGCCCGCGCTCTGCCCCCGGATCAAGCTGCGGATCACCGACGGGGACATGGGCCGCTACCGGGTCCTCGGTGAGGGCTCCCTCGACCAGATCCGCCATGACCTGGAGTTGTTGGAGCGGCTCGGCGCCCAGTCGGTCGTCCTGGACCCGACCTACCCGGGCGAGGCCAGGGGGCGCGCCCGTACCGACGCCGACCTCAAGGCACTGGAGATCCTCAGCGAACGGGTGGTCGACCTGGAACAGCAGAGCCTGCGCTGACGTTGCATCAGGGACCTTTCGCGGCCCGGCCCCGGGCCCCTGCTGCAAGGAGAATCCGGATGAGTGCCGTCAGCGAACCCCGGGCGGCCAAGGGCCGCACGCCCGACGTCGACCTGCGGAAGCTGCGCGTCCTGCGCGAGCTGGAGCAGCGCGGGACGATCAGCGCCGTCGCGGAGGCACTGCACCTCACCGCCTCCGCCGTGTCCCAGCAGATCACCGCGCTCGGCCGGGACCTGGGGGTGCCGCTCACCGAACCGGTCGGCCGGCGGCTCCGGCTGACCGGCGCCGCCCGGCTGGTCCTGGCACACGCCGAGCAGATCTTCGCCCAGGTCGAGCAGTTGCACGCACAGCTCGCCGCCTACCGGGAGGGCGGCATCGGGGAGGTCACCATCACCGGCTTCGCCGGGGTGCTCTCCCCGCTGGTCCTGCCGGCGGCCGGCCTGCTCAAGCGGGACCAGCCGGCGCTGCGTACGGTGCTGACCGAGGTCGATCCGCCCGCCAGCTTCGACCAGCTGGCCCGGGGCGAGACCGATGTGGTGATCGCCGCCGAGTCGCCGGCCGCCCCGGTGGCCGACGCCCGCTTCCACAAGGTGCCGCTGATGAGCGAGGGCTTCGACCTGGCCCTCCCGGTCGGCCACCGGCTGGCCGACGCGCCGCAGGTCACCCTGGCCGACCTCGCGGACGAGCCATGGATCTTCGCCACGGTCGGGATGTGCCAGGAGATCCCGCTCTCGGCGTTCGCGGCGGCCGGGTTCACCCCGCGCTCCGCGCACGCCATCGGGGACTGGTCGGCCACCTTCACCGCCGTCGGCCTCGGCATGGGCGTCTGCCTGGTCCCGCAGGCCGCCCGCCCCGCCGCCCGGGGCGACGTGGTGCTGCGCCCGTTCGCCGACGCTCCGCGCCGCAACCTGTTCGCGATGGTCCGCGAGGGCAGCCAGAGCGCCCCCGAGATCACCACCGCCCTCGCCGCGCTCCAGGACGCCGCCCGCGCCGCCGAGACCGTTTAGCCGCCACTGAAAGGTGACTCTCGGAATTCCTCGATGGACGCCCGACCCCGCCGGGTGTGAAGCTCGTTACCGAGGCCGGACGGCGCGTCAGCCGCAGGCCGAACCCCCGCACAGCGAGCGACGTGGCACGCCGCCACGCGGTTCGCCGTGCCCATCGGGAAACGACGTCTTCAGAGAGCAGGGAGAACCATGTCCAAGGCGGCATTGGTACGGCTGAGCGCACTGAGTCTGCTGTGGGGCTCGGTGTTCCTGTGGATCAAGATCTCCGGATACGCCTTTTCGCCGGTGGAGATGGTCTTCGCCCGGCTGGTGCTCGGCGCGGCCGTCCTGCTGGGCTACGCCTACGCCCGGGGGCTGCGCCTGCCCCGCGACCCGAAGATCCTCGGCCACATGGCGGTCGCCGCGTTCCTCGGCAACGCCGTTCCCTGGCTGCTGTTCGCGGAGGGCGAGCGGACCGGGGCCAGCTCGATCGCCGGCATCGTCAGCGGCACCGGCCCGGTCTGGACCCTCACCACCGCCGTGATCCTCGGCCAGGAGAAGCGGCTCGGCGGCGGACGGATCGCCGGGATGGCGCTCGGCCTGGCCGGCGTGGCGCTGGTGGGCGCGCCCTGGACGCACCACGCGCAGCTCAGCACGGGCGCCGTGCTGTGCTTCCTGATCGGCGCGATCAGCTTCGGCTCCAGCTTCGCCTACGTGGGCCGCTTCCTCGGCGGCCGGGGAGTGCCGTCCCTGGTGCTGGCCGGCGGACAGCTGGGCATCGCGGCGCTGCTCACCCTGATCGTCATCCCCTTCTTCGGGGTGCAGGCCGTCCACTGGCGTGCCGACTCCACCGTGGCCCTGATCGTCCTCGGCGTCGCCTGCACCGGCTTCGCGGTGCTGCTCAACACCGAGATCATCACCAAGGACGGGCCGGCTGCGGCGGCCACCGTCATCTACCTGATGACCGTCGTCTCCGTCCTGCTCGGCGCCGCCTTCCTCCACGAGTCGCTGTCCTGGACCGTGCTGGCCGGTACCGCCGCCGTGCTCGGCGCGGTCGCCCTGCTGCGCCGCAAGCCCGCCGCGAAGACGGCCGCCCCCGCCCCGAGCGCCCCGAGCACGCCGAGCGCCCCGAGCACGCCGGTCGCGGCCTCCGCCGACTGACCCCGGCGGGCGACCCGTCCGGCGCCCAGCGCGCCATTCCGATCCGCGAGGGGTCCGATCCGCGAGGGGCCCGATCCGCGAGGGGCCCGATCCGAGAAGGGCCCGATCCGAGAAGGGCCCGATCCGCGAGGGGTCCGACGACCCCGGCCGGCCGCCGAGAGGCGGCCGGCCCACGCGGGCGACCCAGTCCACCGAGGGGGAGTAGAACCGTGCCCTACACCGTCGAACGAGTCATCCGAGCCGACGACCGGAACGCCGGACGCCTCCGGGAGGCCCACCGGGCGTACTGGCAGCACCTCGCCGAGCAGGGCATCCTGCTCGGCGGCGGCCCCCGGCACGACGTCCGGGGCGACATCCTGGTGATCGAGGCGCCCGACGAGATGGCGTTGCGCCGCATCCTGCGGGACGACCCGTACGCACGCGAGCGCCTGGTGGTGGAGACCCGCACCCGGGCCTGGGAGGCCGTCATGGGCCATGTGCTGCCGACCGGGATGGAGCGCGCGGTCGCCGGCCGGCCCCGGTCCGCCGCCGGTCCGCCGCCGGCCCGGGGCCGGACCCCGGCCCCGAAGCGGCCCACCGACGGGCCCGAGGCTCGGGCGCCCCGGGATTTCCTCACCCCGCACGAGCAGCGGATCGCCCGCATGATGCTCGAAGGAATGACCAACCAGCGGATCGCCGAACGGTTCGACGTCTCCACCAGGGCCGTGGAGCAGCACATCACCCGGATCTACCGGAAACTCTCCATCCGGTGCCGCGCCCAACTCGCCCAGGCCCTGCACGGCGTGTCCGCCGCCCCCCGCCCGGAGCGGCCCCGCCTCACTGCGTGATTCCGTAGTGCCGCCCCGCTTCCGCCTTGCTTAGAATCGGTGGCCGGACCCCCTTTTCGCCATCCGGCGCGGCGGGCCCGGCCGACGCTCGGCAGGTCGGCCGGGCCCGCCTTTCCGGCGTTTCCCTTAAACCGCCGGACGGAAAGCCGAGAAAAGGATTCGAAAGGTCGTACGGAATTCCGTAGTGCCCGCGCGGCAATGCCGTCCATAAGGTGATGGCATTGATTCCGACCGCGGGATGAGGTTCCGATGACCCTGCAATCCGCAGCCAAGCTGGGGCTTGTCGTTCCCTCCGGGAACGCCGCCGCCGAACCGGAGGTCGGCTGCCTGGTGCGGCCCGCCCTGAATGTGCACACCTCCCGGTTCCCCCACCTCACCGGCCAGGGCCTGCGGGCCCGGCTCGACACCTACAACGAGATCCTGCCCTCCGTCATCGCCGGCTTCGGCCGGCTGGCCCTGGACGCCGTGGTGGTGGCGTGCAGCGGGTCGCACTACCTGCTCGGCCCGGACGAGGACCGGGCCTTCTGCGACAAGCTCGGCGCCGAGGCCGGCGCCCCCGTCGCCTCCTCCACCATCGCCACCCTGGACACCTGCGCCGACCTCGGCCTGGACCGGGTGACCCTGGTGTCGCCGTACGAGCCGTGGCTGACCGAGCTGTCCCGCCAGTACTGGGAGGCGGCCGGCATCACCGTCGAACGCGTCATCAAGGTGCGCGCGGGCGACCGGTTCTCGCCGTACGACGTCACCACCGAGGAGCTGGTCACCCAGGTCCTCGCCGCAGAGCCCGCCGACGACGAGGCGCTGCTGCTCACCGGCACCGGCATGTTCACCTTCGAGGCGCTGCGCGAGATCGGCGCCGGGAACGACCGGACCCTGCTGACCTCCAACGTCTGCGCCGCCCGCTGGGCGCGCCGGAAGACCGGCGCCGCCCCCGTCCGGGGCGACCAGCCCTGGCTGCTGCGCCGCCTGGCCGACCAGGCCGGTGACGTGTGAGCGCAGCCGCCGCCCCCGTCGTCGTCGCGGGAGCGGGACCGGTCGGGCTGACCGCCGCCCTGGTGCTCGCTCGGGCCGGAGTGCCGGTGGTCGTCCTGGAACGCGCCGAGGGGCTGTCGACCGCCTCCCGGGCCTCCACCTTCCACCCCGCCACGCTCGACCTGCTGAGCGAACTCGGCGTCGCCGACGAGCTGACGGCCCTCGGCCGCCGGGTGGACCGGGTCCAGTGGCGCGACCTCGACCAGCGGGTCCTCGCCGAGATCGGCTACGACCTGCTGGCCGGCCGCACCGCCCACCCGTTCCGCGTCCATGTCGAGCAGTCCCGGCTCACCCCGCTGCTGCTGCACCGGCTGGCCGAACTGCCGCACGCCGACGTGCTGTTCGCCGGCGAGCTGACCGGCGTCAGCCCGCACGGCTCCTCGGTCCGGGTGCGGTACCGGGACGCCGCCGGGCGGCACACCGAGCTGGAGACGCCCTACCTGCTGGCGGCGGACGGCGGCCGCAGCACCGTACGACGGGAGCTGGGCCTGCCCTCGCAGTCCCGCTCGTACCCGTCCTACGCGCTGCGCGTCGTCACCGACACGCCCCTGGACGAGCTGCTGCCGGGCCTGCCGCCGCTCGCCTACGTCCGCGACCCGCGCCAGTCGTACAGCGTGCTCGGCATGCCCGACCACTGGCGGCTGATCTTCCGCATCCCCAACGACGTCCCCCCGGACCGGGTGACCGGCGAGCGGGCGGTGCGCGCCCTGCTGGAGCGCGGCCTGCCCGCCGTGCACGGCGAGGTACGGGTCCGGGACGCCCACACCTACCGGCTCTCGTCCTTCGTCCTGCCCGACTACCGGGCCGGGCGGGTCCTGTTCGCCGGGGACGCCGCCCACCTCACCTCCACCGCGGGCGGGATGAACATGAACTGCGGCCTGCACGACGCCGTCGCCTGGGGCCGCACGCTGGCCGACGTCCTGCTGCACGGTGCCGGCCAGGAGGAGCTGGACGCGACCGCGCACCGGCGCCGCTCGGCCGTCCTGGACGCCGTCCTGCCGCGCAGCGAGCAGCGCACCGCCGGCCTGGCCGGCGGCCTCGCCGAAGCCGTCGCCGAGGTCCGCCGCACCGCCGCCGACCCCAGGCTCGCCACCGACTTCCTCATCGAGGCATCACTGCTGGACTGCGCACCGAACCGGCAACTCGTCACCTGACCACCCACCCGAAGGGCGGCACGACATGCGGATCTGGTTCCACAAACACACCGTCGAAGGGCGGCTCCCGCTGCTCGACCAGTGGTACCGCGAGCACCTGGACGCCATCGCGAGCCCCGGTACCGTCATCGACGTCAGGACCCTGCCCGCCGACACCTACCGAGGCGACACCCCGTTCGGCCTGGTCGGACACCACTCGGCCCAGGTCCTGTTCAGCGAGTACTTCGCCCACTCGGCGGTCCGCGCCGAGCGGGCGGGCTACGACGCCTGGATCACCGCCGCCGGCCAGGACCCCGGCCTGCGCGACGCCCGCCACCTGGCCGCCATCCCCACCCTGGGCTACGGCGAGACGGCGTTCTTCCTCTCCGCGATGACCGGCCAGCGCTTCGGCCTGCTCGGCTTCATGCCGCTGCTCCAGGAGCCGATCCGGGCCAACATCACCCGCTACGGCCTGGACTCCGCGCTCGCCGCGTACGAGGTCGTCCCCGGCGGCTGGGACGGCGTCCACCGGTCCCTGGACGGCGACTTCGACCAGTTCATGACGGTGTACTCCGAGGCCGCCGAACGCGCCCGCCGGGCCGGCGCGGAGGTCATCGTCCCGGCCGAGGGCATCCCCAACGAGATCCTCTGGCACCTGGGCGTCCGGGAGCTGGGCGGACTGCCGGTGGTCGACCCCGCCGGACTGGCCGTCAAGTTCGCCGAGCTCTCCGACAACCTGCGCCACCTACAGATCTTCTCCCGGTCCGGGGCCGGCTACTGGCACGGCCGCCCGGACCTGGAGACCACCCAGCACCTCGAAAAGGTCTTCATCGGCTCGACCCTGACTGGAGCGTGACCGCCGTGATCCCCAACCTCAACACCTCCGCCGCCGCCGTCTCCGCGCCCGGCACCCCCGGCCTCCCGCTGCACCGGCCCCGCCGGCTGCGCCGCACCCCCGCCCTGCGCCGGCTGACCGCCGAGACCCAGGTCAGCGCGAACAACCTGATCATGCCGCTGTTCCTGCGCGAGGGCATCAGCGAGCCCAAGGAGATCCCCTCGATGCCGGGCGTGTTCCAGCACACCCGCGACACCCTGCGCAAGGCGGCGGCCGAGGCCGTCGCGGCCGGCGTCGGCGGACTGATGCTGTTCGGCATCCCGCAGCACAAGGACCCGACCGGCAGCGGCGCCCTGGACCCGCAGGGCGTGCTCCAGACCGGCCTGCGCGACGTGATCGCCGAGGTCGGTGACAGCACCGTCGTCATCGGCGACATCAACCTGGACGAGTACACCGACCACGGCCACACCGGCGTGCTCGGCGCCGACGGCGACGTGGACAACGACGCCAGCATCCGCCTCTACGCCGACGCCGCCGTCGTCCAGGCCGACGCGGGCGCCCACATCGTCGCCCCCAGCGGCATGATGGACGGCCAGGTCGCCCACATCCGGGCCGCCCTGGACGCGGCCGGCCACCAGACCGTCGCCATCCTCGGCTACTCCGCCAAGTACGCCTCGCACTTCTACGGCCCGTTCCGGGACGCGGTCGAGTCCTCGCTGCGCGGCAACCGCAAGACGTACCAGCAGTTCCCCGGCAACATCCGCGAGTCGCTGCGCGAGGTCGACCTGGACCTGGCCGAGGGCGCCGACATGGTGATGGTCAAGCCGGCGCTGCCGTACCTCGACATCCTGCGGATGGTCGCCGACCACGTGGACGTGCCGATCGCCGCGTACCAGGTCTCCGGCGAGTACTCCATGATCGAGGCCGCCGCCGCGCGCGGCTGGATCGACCGCGACGAGTCCGTGGTCGAGGCGCTCACCTCGATCCACCGGGCCGGCGCCTCCATGATCATCAGCTACTGGGCCACCGAGTTCGCCCCGCGCCTGGCGCTCTGACCACCGCCGCGCCCACCGCGACCCGCCCTTTCCCGACAGTGAGGTATCACGACCGTGGAACCAACGACCGTACCCGACCCCGATCTGCTGGTGCTCGGCATCAGCCACGCCACCGCACCGCTCCACCTCCTGGAGCGGCTCTACGAGGCCCCCGAACCCCTTGACGACCTGGTCAGCCGGATCTCGGCCACCGAGGGCTTCGCCGCCGCCGCCGTGCTCTCCACCTGCAACCGCATGGAGGTCTACGTCGAGGCGGCGCCCTCCGCCGACGCCGGGGCCCTGGCCGCGATGCTCGCCGAGCACACCGGCGTCAGCCCCGCCGAGATCACGCCCTACCACTACGCGCACACCGGCCGGCACGCACTGCGCCACCTCTTCCAGGTCGCCTCCGGACTGGACTCCGTGGTCCTCGGCGAGGACCAGATCCTCGGCCAGCTGAAGGAGGCCCTGGAGCGCTCCCAGCGCGCCGGGAGCAGCAACAAGGGCCTCAACCAGGCGTTCCAGACCGCGCTGCGGGTCGGCAAGCGGGCCCGCAACGAGACCGGCCTCAACGAGGCCGGCCGGTCGCTGGCCACCGCCGGACTGGCCTTCTTCGAACGGCTGGTCGGCTCCCTCGCGGGCAAGACCGCCCTGGTCATCGGCGCCGGCTCGTTCGGCGGCGTGGTCCTGGCCGCACTGCGCAGGTCCGGCCTGGAGACCGTCCACCTGGCCAACCGCACCCCCGACAAGGCGCAGCGGCTCGCCGAGACCGCCGGCGGCACCGGCTACTCCCTGGAGGAGGTGCCCCGGCTGCTCACCGAGGTGGACGTGGTGGTCAGCTGCACCGCCGCCACCGAACCGCTGGTCGGCCGACCCGAGGTGGAGCGGGCCATGGCCCTGCGCGGCGGCCGGGAGCTGTATCTGCTGGACCTCTCGCTGCCGCGCAACATCGATCCGGCCGTCGCGGAGGTCCCCGGCGCCGTCCTGGTCGACCTCCAGCGCATCGCCCAGGACGGCAGCGGCGACGAGCTCTCCGTGGCCAGCGTCGCCACCGCGCACGAGATCGTGGACGCCGAGGTCGAGAGCTTCGCCGCCACCCGGCGGGTCGCCCGCGCCACACCGATCCTCGCCACCATGCGCGCCACCGCCCAGGAGGCCACCACCGCCGAGCTGGCCCGCCTGACCAAGCGCCTGGACACCGTCGACGACCGCACCCAGGCCGAGATCAGCCAGAGCGTCCGGCGCATCGTCGACAAGATGCTCCACCTGCCCACCGTGCGCGTCCGCCAGCTGGCCGGCGCACCCGACGGCGCCGTCTACGTCGACGCCCTCGGCAAACTCTTCGCCCCCGAGAACCGCGCCTCGGACGCCCAGGAGGTCATGGTATGAGCGCCATATCCCAGCTCTGGGAGGCCGACTCGATCGCCGTCATCGGCGCCACCGAACGGCCGGGAGCCCTGGGCCGCAAGCCCATGGACTACTTACTGCGCTACGGCTACAAGGGCCGCATCCTGCCCGTCAACCCCCGGGCCACCGAGATCCTCGGCGTCCCGGCCTACCCCAGCCTGCGCGACGCACCCAGCCCGGTCGACCTGGCACTGATCATGGTCTCCGCCGAGCGGGTCGCCGGTGCCGTGGACGACTGCGTCGCCGCGGGCGTGCCGCTGGCCGTCATCGCCTCCTCCGGCTTCGCCGAGACCGGCCCCGAGGGCGCCGCCCTGCAAGCCGATGTGGTGGCCGCCGCCCGAGCGGGCGGGCTGCGCCTGATCGGACCGAACTGCATCGGCGCCGTCGCCTACAACAGCCGCGTCCTGGCGACCTTCAGCCCGCTGTTCGGCGCCGACGACGTCCCGTTCGAACCCGGCTCGCTGGCCTTCGTCAGCCAGAGCGGCGCCCTGGGGTTCGGCGCCGCCAGCCTCGCCCTGCAGCGCGGCCTGCGTCCCGGCTGGGTCGTCAGCACCGGCAACGACGCCGACGTCACCGTGCTGGAGGTGCTTCAGGAACTGGCCCGCGAACCCGAGTGCCACGGCCTGCTCGGCTATCTGGAGGACGCACCGGACATCGAGGCGCTGAAGAGCATCAGCGAGTCCGGCAAACCGGTCGCACTGCTCAAGTCCGGCCGCACCGAGGCCGGCGGCCGCGCCGCCGCCTCGCACACCGGGGCGCTGGCCACCGACGACCGGGTGCTGGACGCCGCGCTGCGCCGACTGGGCATCGCCCGGGTCGACGACATCGACGAACTGCTCGACGTGGCCCACGCGTTCGAGTTCCCGCTGCGTCCGCGCGGCCCGAGGGTCGCGGTCGTCACCACCTCGGGCGGCTCCGGCATCCTGGCCGCCGACGCGGTCGAGGAACGGGGACTGGAACTCAGCGACCTCACCCCGGAGAGCAAGGCGGCGCTGGCCGAGATCGTCCCCGCCTTCGGCGCGGTGGACAACCCGGTCGACATCACCGCCATGGTGCTCAGCGACCCCACCCTGTTCGACCGGTCGCTGGACGTGCTGATCGCCGACGACACGGTGGACATCATCATCGCCTGCTTCTGCGTCATGGCCAGCACCGACGTCCAGAAGGCCGTCACCAGCCTCGGGAAGGCCGCCCGCAAGGGCGGAAAGCCGATCCTGGTGGCCCGGACCGGCGCCGACTTCCTGGCCCCCGACGCCCCCGCGATGCTGCGCGAGGCCCAACTCCCCGAGTACCCCACCCCCGCCCGCGCGCTGCGCGCCGCCGGCGCGCTGTGGCAGGTCAGCCGCCCCCGGACGCCGCTCGCGCCCGTCGCGGCCGGACCGGGCGCCGTCCCGGCCCCCGCCTCGGGCGCCACCGAGCCGGAGCTGAAGCGCCTGCTCTCCGACGCGGGCGTACGGGTGCCGGCCGGCCGGCTGGCCCAGGACCGCCGGGACGCCGCGGCGGCGGTGCGCGAGGTCGGCGGCCGGGCGGTGCTCAAGGCCGTCGTCCCCGGCCTGCTGCACAAGACCGAGGCCGGCGGCGTCCGGCTGGGCGTCACCGAGGAGGGGGCCGCCGAGGCGTACGACGCGCTGCGCGCCCTGGGCGGGGACGTGCTGGTCGAGGAGGAGGCACCGGACGGCGTCGAGGTCATCGTCGGGATGCGCGGCAGCGCGCTCGGCCCGGTGCTGACCGTCGGCCTGGGCGGCGTCTTCACCGAGATCCTGGCCGACGCCGGTCACCGCCTGCTGCCGCTGGCGCCCGGCGAGGCCGAGCAGATGATCGCCGAGCTGAAGGGCGCCGCGCTGCTCACCGGCGCCCGGGGCGCGGCCGCTTCGGACACCGCGGCCCTGGCCGAACTGCTGGAGCGGGTCGCCGCGCTGGCCGCCGGCTGGCCGGACGGCTTCGAGCTCGACCTCAACCCGGTGCGGGTCCTGCCGCAGGGCGTCGTCGTCCTGGACGCGGCGTACACCGCCACCGGCTGACCGGCCCCTCGTCCAGTGGCGGCCCGCACCGGGCCGCCACCGGGCACCCGCTCCCCACCGGGCGCCCACGCGCCCCCAGCGCTCCCGCATTCCGGTCCACCGACCCGACCCGACAGACACGAAAGGCAGCGCGATGTCCGCTGTAAGCCCGACCGCGACCTCTCCCCGGCTCTTCGAGCGCGCGGCCGCCGTCATCCCCGGCGGGGTGAACTCGCCCGTGCGCGCCTTCGGCTCGGTCGGCGGCAGTCCGGTCTTCATGGCCTCCGCCGACGGCCCGTACCTCACCGACGTCGACGGCAAGGAGTACGTCGACCTGATCTGCTCCTGGGGGCCGATGATCCTCGGGCACCGCCACCCGGCCGTCCTGGAGGCCGTCCGCACGGCCATGGAGCACGGCACCTCCTTCGGCACCCCGACCGAGGGGGAGATCGCCCTCGCCGAGGAGATCGTCTCCCGGGTCGAGCCGGTCGAGCGGGTCCGCCTGGTCAACTCCGGCACCGAGGCCACCATGTCGGCCGTCCGGCTGGCCCGGGGCTTCACCGGCCGCAACCGGGTGGTCAAGTTCGCCGGCTGCTACCACGGGCACGTCGACGCGCTGCTCGCCTCGGCCGGCTCCGGCCTGGTCACCCTCGGCCTGCCGGACACCCCCGGCGTCACCGGAGCCCAGACCGGCGACACCATCGTCCTGCCGTACAACGACCTGGCGGCCGTCGAGCGGGCGTTCGCCGCGTACGGAGACGAGATCGCCTGCGTCATCACCGAGGCCGCGCCCGGCAACATGGGCGCGGTGCCGCCGCTGCCCGGCTTCAACGCCGGCCTGAAGGACCTCTGCCGGCGGCACGGTGCGCTGTTCGTCTCGGACGAGGTGATGACCGGCTTCCGGGCGAGCCGCGCCGGCTGGTACGGGCGCGACGGCGTCACACCCGACCTGCTGACCTTCGGCAAGGTCATGGGCGGCGGCTTCCCGGCGGCGGCGTTCGGCGGCCGGGCCGATGTGATGGACCAGCTCGCCCCCAACGGCCCCGTCTACCAGGCGGGCACCCTCTCCGGGAACCCGGTGGCCACCGCCGCCGGCCTCGCCACCCTCCGGCAGTGCACCGACGAGGTGTACACCCGGCTGACCCAGGCCGCCGACACCATCGGCACCGAGGTCTCCAAGGCGCTCTCCACGGCCGGGGTGGCCCACCGGTTGCAGTACTCCGGCACCATGTTCTCGGTCTTCTTCAGCGACCGGGAGGTCATCGACTTCGACGGTGTGAAGGCCTCCGAGTCCTTCCGGTACACCGCCTTCTTCCACGCCATGCTGGAGCAGGGCGTCTACCTGCCGCCGTCCCCGTTCGAGGCGTGGTTCGTCTCCGCCTCGCATGACGCGCGGGCGGTGGACCGGATCGTCGCGGCCCTGCCCCGGGCGGCCCGCGCCGCCGCCCAGGCCCGTCCGTAGCAGCCCCAGCACGCGGCGGCGGCCGCACCCCGGACCGGGGTGCGGCCGCCGCCGCGTCGTACCGCCCGAACCGCCGACCCGGGCCGGCCGGCCGTCATGGCAGCACCCGCACCCCCACCCGGACGTTGCCGCGCACCGCCCGGGAGTACGGGCAGCGCCCGTGCGCCGCCTCGGCCAGCGCCACCCCCGTCTCCCGGTCCAGCCCCGGCAGGCTCACCTCCAGGTCGGCGCTGATCCCGTACCCCGAGCCGTCCCGCTCCAGATGGACCCGGGCCGTCACCACGTCACCGGCCAGCCGCACCCCGCGCTCGCGCGCCGCCAGCCGCAGCGCGCTGTGGAAGCAGGCCGCGTAGCCGGCCGCGAACAACTGCTCCGGATTGGCGCCCGTGCCCGCCCCACCGAGCTCCTTCGGCGGGGTCAGCGCAAGCGACAGCACGCCGTCGGAGGAATGCACCGAACCCGACCGGCCATCACCGCTTGACGCCGCCTCGGCGGTGTAGAGAACACCCATCACTGATATCCCTCCCATTGATGACGAGGCGTGGAACAGCCCTCCACCACCCAATCAGAGTGCGGCGCAATCCGTATCGGAAACCGATGCACCCCCTTCGGAGGTCCGAAGCACCCCACCGGATTCACCCAGCGCGCTACGGAATTCCGAAGGCCGTTTCGATCGACCCGCTGACAGAATTCCCTCACCCCCGGAAATCCCCGGGGGAAGCCACCAGAGCCGCCGTCGCCGACGGCGGAGACAGACCGACGGAAGGCATGTCATGGGGCCCTTGGACGGCATCCGAGTCATCGAGCTCGCCAGCACCGCGCCCTGCGCCTTCGCCGGCGCCCTCCTCGCAGACCTGGGCGCCGACGTGGTGCGCATCGACCGTCCGCAGCACACCGCACCGGCCGCCGACGCCCCGCCGCCCGCCGACCCGCTGGCCCGTGGCAAGCGCTCCGCCGCCCTGGACCTCAAGGACCCCGCCGACCGGGACACCCTGCTCGGCCTCCTGGACCGGGCCGACGTCTTCCTCGAAGGTCTGCGCCCCGGCGGCTGCGAACGGCTCGGCCTCGGCCCCGACGTCCTGCGTGAGCGCAACCCCCGCCTGGTGTACGCCCGGGTGACCGGCTGGGGCCAGCAGGGGCCGTGGGCCGAGCGGCCGGGCCACGACCTCACCTTCCTGGCCATGGCCGGCGCCCTGGACGCGGACCGCGCCCCCGGCGCGGCGCCGCTGCCGCCCTCCACCTATCTGTCGAGCTTCGCGGGCGGCGGCATGCTCCAGGTGCTCGGCGTGCTGGCCGCGCTCACCGAACGCGCCTCCTCCGGACTCGGCCAGACCGTCGACGCCGCGATGGTGGACGGCGCGGCGCTGCTCACCGTGATGATCCGCCAGTGGCGACGCGCCCCGGGGAACCACACCGTCACCGACGCGCCCTTCTACACCACCTACGCCTGCAAGGACGGCAGGCACCTGGCCGTCGCGGCGATCGAGCCGCGCTTCTGGACCGCCCTGCTCACCGGTCTCGGCCTCGCCGACCGGCCGTTGCCCGACCGTGCGGACCCGGCGGCCTGGCCGCAGTTGCAGCGGCTGCTGGCCGAGGTCTTCCTCGAACGGGAGAGCGAGCACTGGATCAAGACCTTCGACGGGCTGGACGCCTGTGTCGTACCGGTCCTGACCGTGGCCGAGGCCGCCGAGCACCCCGCGCTGCACGGCCGCCGCGCCTACACCGACGTGGCCGGCCTGCCCCAGCCGTCCCCCGCCCCGCGCTTCGACCGCACCCCCACCGAGATCCGCCGCCCGGCCCCCGTCCCCGGCCGGCACACCGCCGAGATCCTCACCGAGTGGACGGCCCCCGCCCCCCACTGACACCCCCCCCCGCACCCGCCACACACGGGCCCCCGCCCCGCCGCCCGCGCGGCGGGGGCCTCACCGGCGGCGTGATCCGGGCGACTGCCACCGGTCGGCCGAAGTCTGGCCGGATTGCGGCTACAAATTTCCTCCAGCTGATAAGAAACTTCGAGAAATTTCGGCAGAAGGGAACACGGCATGCGCCTCCGGTTCGTGGGTACCAACAGTGGGGCGGAAGCGGGCCAGTTGCTCGGGGCGGAGGTCGTCACCGAGCCCGCCGTCGTCGTGGAGCACGCCCGCTGGCTCGACGCCGCTTTCCATGGCGCCGTACCGTACCGGGATTTCGTCAAGGAGAACCCAGCGCGTTGAGCACGGCACACCAGGGCGTCCACGAGGCGAGGCAAGAACTCGGCGGACGCCTTCGCACCGTCCGGGCCGACGCCGGGATCGACGGGAGGACGCTCGCCGGGCTCCTGGACTGGCCGCCGAGCAAGGTCTCGAAGATCCAGCTCGGCCGCCAGGCGCCGACTGCCGACGACATCCGAGCCTGGACGGCCGCCTGCGGAGCGCCGCAGGCGGCCGATGAACTGCTCGTCCTCCTCCGCGACCTCGACAGCCGGTACGCGGCGTGGCGGCGGCAGCTGAAGCAGGGCCACGCGGTCGTCCAGCGCTCCTGGGCCGAGACGGAGGCCGCCGCCGAGACCATCCGGGCCTTCGAGCCCTGCTGGATTCCCGGACTGTTCCAGACCGCGGACTACGCGGCTGCCCGGTTCCGGGAGCACGCCCAACTGAACGAGAGCACCAGGGACACCGAGGCGGCCGTGGCCGCACGCCTCGCCCGGCAGGACGTTCTCTACTCTCCCGGCCGCAGGCGCTGGCACATCCTGCTGACCGAAGCCGCGCTGCTGTACGGGCTGGCGCCGGCCGACGTGATGCGGGCGCAACTGGACCGGCTCGTCTCCGCCACCACCCTGCCCGCCGTACGGCTGGGCATCGTCCCGCTGCGCAAGCGCATCCCGGTCTCGCCCGTGCACGGATTCTGGATCTTCGACAACCACCAGGTGATCGTGGAGGTCGTCAGTGCCGAACTGCGACTGAGCCTCCCCGAAGAGGTCGCCCAGTACCGCCGCGTCTTCGACCTCCTGGCGCCCAGCGCTCTGTACGACGGTGACGCGCGCCGACTTCTGACGGCGGCGGCGGAGCAGTGGACCTGAGAAATCATCAGAAATCGGCTCGCCTGTGCTTCCCGCCTGCGGCACGGTGATGACTCCGGCACCAACAGCCCCGTGATCGGTACGTCCTCGGCATCGATGTGGACGGCGACCTGGTGGGCATCGTCAAGCTGTGTCTGGCCGACGGCGGCGGCCGACTGGGCTACATCCTGCGCGCGGACCGCTGGGGGCGCGGCCACGCCAGTGGCGCGGCGGTGCAGTTGCTCGATTTCGCCTTCGCCTCGCTCCGCGTGCCGCTCGTCCGGGCCAGGCACCGGGTGGGCAACGAGGCTTCCGGCCGGGTGCTGGTGAAAGCGGGGTTCAGGAGCACCGGTTCCGCCGATGGATTCGTACGGTACGTCGTCAGGTCCCCGGGCGGCCTTGAGCAGTGACCGGGGGGAACCGGCCAGGCCGGTAGAAGGGGGGAAGCGTGGCGCGGATGCCCCTTGGCGGGGGTGGCGGGGCGGGGTTCGTAGGCTGTGCTTTCGGGGTCGGGCCGCTGATCGGGCCGACCAGGCGTTTCGAAGGGGTGCCATGAGCGTTGTGAAGATCAATGTGCTGACCGTTCCGGCTGAGCAGCGGGAGGTGCTGGAGCAGCGGTTCGCGTCGCGGGCCGGGGCGGTGGAGGGGTCGGACGGGTTCGAGTGGTTCGAGCTGCTGCGCCCGGTGGAGGGAACCGACCAGTACCTGGTCTACACCAGGTGGCGTCGCGAGGAGGACTTCCAGGCGTGGATGCAGGGGCCGATGCAGGCCGCCCACCGGGGTGGCGGTGGTGGTGAGGGCGGTCAGCAGCAGCGCCCGGCCGCCTCCGGCTCCACCCTCTGGTCCTTCGAGGTCGTCCAGTCCGCCGGCCCCAAGGCCTGACCACCCCCGTCCTGCGAGGCCCCGCGCACCCTCCCCGAGGGCGCGCGGGGCCTCGCGGCC
The DNA here is from genome assembly GCF_044755465.1 of Streptomyces sp. NPDC092296. Taxonomy (NCBI): domain Bacteria; kingdom Bacillati; phylum Actinomycetota; class Actinomycetes; order Kitasatosporales; family Streptomycetaceae; genus Streptomyces; species Streptomyces sp. NPDC092296. The sequence continues at coordinate 229,263 of NZ_JBIVRB010000005.1, forward strand.
GTCCGGGTGGCGCCACCCGGACGGGGGGTCAGAAGCGGAGGCCCTGGGCGAGGAGGGTGAGGTTGCGGTCGTAGAGGGCGGCGAGGTCTTCGGTGCCGTCGCGCTGGACCCAGTGGCGTACGACGGCGGTGAAGACGGCGATGATGGCGGCGGAGGCGCAGTGGACCTCCAGGTCGTCGGGGGCGCGGCCGGTGCGTTCGACGATCAGGGCGGAGATGGCGTCCTGGCTGCGCAGTTGGTCGTCCATCGAGCGGGCGCGCAGGACCGGGTCGGTGAGGACGAGACGGGTTCTGAGCAGCAGGTCGTCGCGGTCGGCGGCGAGCAGGCGGCCGAATGAGTCGGTGAGGGCGTGGCGGATGGCGTCCACGATGGGTTCGTCGGCCGGGCGGGCGCGGAGCGCTTCGGCGAGCATCGGGTCGTACTCGTCGGAGAGGACCACGTCCTCCTTGGTGGGGAAGTAGCGGAAGAAGGTGCTGGGGGAGACCTCGGCCGCGTCGGAGATCCGGTCGACGGTGGTCGCCTCGTAGCCCTGCTCGGTGAAGAGGCGGTAGGCCGCGCGCCGGATGTCCTGCCGGGTCCGCAGCTTCTTGCGCTCGCGCAGGCTGAGGGCCGGTATGCGGGGCGCGGTCGGGGTCTCCGGAGCACTCATGCCGGTGATTCTCCGGGTTCGGGCAGTTGTACGGCCATTTCGCGGGCCGGCTCGGTGTCCTTGGTCCGGCCGGGCAGCCGGACGGCCGCGAAGGCGGCGGCGAGCAGCGAGATCAGGCCGCAGACCAGCAGGACCAGGGTCATGCCGTGGATGAACGCGCCGTGCGCGGACGCCAGCAGCCCGGGGGCGTGCAACTGCCCGGCGACGGTGTCGGCCGCCGACACCGAGTCGCGGGCGGCTTCGGCGGCCGGGGCCGGTAGGCCGGTCACCGTGAGCCGGGCGAGGTAGCCGGCGCTGAGCAGGCTGCCGAGCCCGGCGACCCCGAGGACGCCGCCGACCTGCTGCACGGTCTCCAGCAGGCTGGTGCCCGCGCCGGGACTGTCGGCGGGCAGCGAGGACATCACCAGGCTGGTCGAGGGCACCACGGCGAGCCCGAAGCCGAGCCCGCACAGGCCGAGCCAGACGACGGCGGACCCGTATCCGTCGCCGCTGCCGGTCCGGGCGCCGAGCAGCGCCCCGGTGGCGAGGACCGCCAGGCCGACCGGGATGACGACCCGGAAGCCGAGCCTGGGCAGCAGGGCCTCGCTGAGCGCGGCGGCCGTCATCAGGCCGCCGATCAGCGGCAGCACCCGCAGCCCGGTGCCGAAGGCGTCGTTGCCGAGCACCGCCTCCAGGTACTGCGGTACGACGAACAGCACACCCATCACGGCGAAGTTGACGAAGACCGCGATCAGCGTCCCCCAGCGGAACCGGCGGTCGGCGAAGAGGCCCAGGTCGACCAGCGGGTGGGCGTGGCCGCGCTGGCGCCGTACGAAGAGGGCGAGCAGGGCGGCGCCCGCGACCAGTGTGGTCAGCACCGGCGGGCTGCCCCAGCCCTGGCGCGGCACCAGGATGGTCCCGTAGACCAGCGAGGTGATGCCGACGGCGCTCAGCACCGTGCCCAGCGCGTCGAACGGCGTACGCGCCCGGTCGCGCGCCGGGTCGCGCGGCAGCAGCCAGAGGCAGGCGACCAGGGCCAGGGCGGCGACCGGGACGTTGAACAGGAAGATCGAGCCCCACCAGAAGTGGTCCAGCAGCCAGCCGCCGACCACCGGCCCGGCCGGCAGGCCCACGGCGGTGGCCGCCGTCCAGGTGGCTATGGCCTTGGGCAGCTCCTCCGGGGCGAAGATCCGGGGCATGATCGCCATGGAGAGCGGCATGATCATCGCCGCGCCGACCCCGAGGGCCGCCCGGACCGCGATCACCGCGCCGGTGGAGCCGACCAGCGCGCCGGCGACCGAGGCCACGCCGAACAGGGCCGTACCGCTGCTCAGCAGCCGCTTGTGGCCGTAGCGGTCGCCCAGCAGGCCGATGGGGAGCATCGTCACGGAGAGGGCGAGCAGATAGCCGCCGCCGATCCACTGCAACTGCGCGCTGTCGGCGCCGAGTTCCCTGGCCAGGGTCGGTAAGGCGACGTTGATGATCGTGCCGTCCAGGCCGGTGATCAGCACGCTGAGCGTCAGCGCGACCAGGGCCCACCAGCGGCGGGGGGAGCGGGCGAGGGCGGGCGTCGTCACGGCGTGGCCTCCCGGCGGGTCGGGCTGACAGAGACAGTAACCGTCAAAAGATGGCCGACTGTCAATAGATGCTCGACCCTCACCCGGGTACGGCGAGGCCCTGTGCACTCCGCTGGGTGCACAGGGCCTCGCCGGGTTGACGCCAGGTCAGGTCTTGAGCAGGTGGGTGACCAGGCCGCGGTACTGCTGGAGGGTCACCCGCAGCTCCTCGGTCCGGGTGTCGCCGTCGCCCTGCCAGCCATCGCCCTGCCAGCCGTCGCGCAGCGCGCGGCGGCGCTCCGCCAGGCCGTCGGTGATCAGGGTGGCCACCTGGTCGAGCAGCTGGTCGGCCTCCTCCACGGCGTGCTTGGGGCCGTCCACGAAGCCGGCCAGGATGTCCTGCCAGCGGGACTGGAACCGGTCGGCGCTGCTGTCGGGCAGCAGGTGCTGCTCACCGTCGGCGGGCACGGGGCGGGCCCCGGCGGCGCTCGGGGTGGTGGGGCCGCCGGCCGGGGTGCGGTCGGGGTGGTCGGGGTGGTCGGTGCGGTCGGGGTGGTCGGTGTGGTCGGGGCGCGGGGCGGCGGCGGCGGACCGGTCGGCGGTGCGGGCGGCGGCGGGCTCGCGGGGCGGCTCGCCGGGGGCGGTCATCGGGTGCTCCGGGGGGCCGAAGGCGTCCTGGTCCGGGTCGCGGGCCGGGTCCTGATCCTGGAGCCGGTCCCGCTGCCGGTCGTCGCCGCGGTTGCGTCCGTGGCGCAGCAGCTCCTCGCCGCGTGCGGTGAACCTGTGCTCTCCCATGCGTACTGCTCCTCCACTGTCAGGAACGGGTGGTGGGGTGGGACCGCCCGTCGGCGGCGGTGTCCCGGCCGGTGCCCGAGGGGGCGCCGACCAGCTCCGCGAACAGTTCGCGGGCGTTGACGACGGCGTCGCGCAGCTCCTCGGTGGTGGCCGTGCCCTCCTGGGCGCGGCGGGCCACGTCGTGCGCCTGCCGGTAGTGCTGGAGGGTGCGGGCGTGGTCGACGGAGAGGGCGGCGAGCGTGTCGTCGTGCTCGTCGGACGGATAGCCCCGGTCGCGCATCACCTGGCCGATCAGCCGGTCGGCGTCCACCAGCGCCTGCTGCGGGGCGTCCACGAACTCCTGCTGTACGCCGGTCCAGTCGGCCTGGTAGCGCTCCCTGGCCTCGGCCGAGAGCGGCCGCACGTCGAGGTCGCGGTGGCGGCGCAGCCGGTCCAGGAGGTCCTGTTCGGCGGCCCCGGTGGAGCCGTGCTCTGTGACCGCCCGGTCGTACTCCGGGCCGAAGCGCCGCTTGAGGCGGCGGCTGCGCAACTGCGGCCGGAGCACCGCCGCCACGACGGCGGCGACGACGATCACGGCGACCACGACGACTACGGTGATCGCGCCTGTGGACATGGCTGGCCTCCTGCGGGATGGGGAGGCTGCCGCTCAGCGGGATGTGCGCGCCGGTCCAACCCTGGCGGGCAGCCTCCGAGTTGACCGTGGGTGACCGGCTCACCAAGCGGCTTGCCCCAAACGCCGCCCGCAAACGCGGCACCCCGCACCGCGACGCCGGGCCGGGCAGCTGTGGCCCGAACCGTCCCGGCGGTGGCGGCGGACGCACGGCGCCTGAGGGAGACCGGGGACGGGGTGGTCTTCGTACCGGCGGGCCGGCGCGACAGGGCGTCGGTCCCTCCCGGCGCCGGAACCGGGCTGCGGGACCTCGCGCGGGCCGGCTCGGTGGTGGGGGCTGCTGGTCAGGGATGTGGTGGTGGTGCTGTGGGTTCGGGGGTGTTCGGGGTGCTCGTCGGTGTGGGGCTGCTGGTCAGGGACGTGGTGGTGGTGCTGTGGGTTCGGGGGTGGTGGGTGTGCGGGCGGTGTGGGCGGGTTGGTTGCCGGGCCGGGGCGGTGGTGGGTCCGCTGCCGGGGCGGGGGTGGGCGGGGTGAAGGCGACCGGGGCGGTGAAGGCGGCGCGGCGGGTGGCGCGGCGCAGCGCGCGGAGCACGGGGGTGCCCAGGGTGAGGCAGAGCACGACGGTGACGGCCGCGCGGGGGAGATCCCAGCCCAGGGAGGTGGCCAGGCAGTAGGCGGCGAAGCGGCCCAGGTTGGCCGGGAGGGCGTCGCCGGGGACGAAGGAGACCGAGCTGCTCATCCCGCCGAGGTACGGCCAGCCCTGGAGGTTCATCACCGTCCCGTACAGCAGCGAGGCGCCGGCCCCGTACCCCGCGAGCAGGACCAGTTCGCGGCGCCCGCGCAGCCCGGCGGCGCCCGGGAGCAGGCCCGCGCCGGTGCAGACCCAGCCCATGGCCAGCATCTGGAACGGCAGCCACGGCCCGACCCCGCCGGTGAGCAGCCCGGACGCGAACATCGACACCGCCCCCAGCACGAAGCCGAAGCCCGGCCCCAGCACCCGCCCGGCGAGCACCATCAGGAAGAACATCGGCTCGATCCCGGCGGTGCCCGCCCCCAGCGGCCGCAGCGCGGCCCCGGCGGCGGCCAGTACGCCGAGCAGCGCCACCGACTTGGCGTCCATGCCCGCCTCGCCGCCGGACGCGCTGCGCCCCTCCGCGATCTGGGCGACCACCACCGCGAGCAGCAGCGGCAGCAGCGCCGCGAACAGCCAGGGCGCGTCGGCGGAGTGGCCGACCAGGTCGGCGCCGGGGGAGGCGAGCAGCGGCCAGCCGAAGGCGGCGACACCGGCGGCGGAGGTGAGCAGCAGGGCGGCGGCCGAGCGGCGGCCCAACGGTACGGGGCGGGCCAGCGGTACGGGGCGGGCCAGGGTGAGCCGGTCGGCGGCGGGGGTGCTCATGCCGGGCTCCCGGGGAGCGCCAGCACGTCCCGTACCTGACTGACCGTCAGCCAGGGGCCGGGCCCCAGCACCTTGGCGACCTGCGGCGCGAAGATGGGCGAGGAGGTGACGACCTCGGCGGTGGGGCCGTCCGCGACGATCTCGCCATCGGCCAGGATGACCGTGCGGTCGGCCAGTTCGGCGGCCAGCTCCACGTCATGGGTGGCCAGCAGTACGGCGCACGGACCGTCGGCGGCCAGCTCGCGCAGGATGCTTACCAGCCGGTCCTTGGCGGCGTAGTCCAGCCCCCGGGTCGGTTCGTCCAGCAGGATCAGCGACGGCCGGGCGGTCAGCACCACGGCCAGCGCCAGGGTGAGCCGCTGGCCCTCGGAGAGGTCGCGCGGGTGGCTGCCGTCCGGCAGGTCGGGCAGCAGCCGCTCCACCAGGGCGCGGCAGCTGCCGGGCGGCGCGGCGGCGTCGCGGTCGGCGGCGGCGCACTCGGCGGCCACGGTGTCGCAGTACAGCAGGTCGCGGGGGTCCTGCGGGACGAGGCCGACCTGCCGGACCAGCTGCGCGGGCCGGGTGCGGTGCGGGGTCAGCCCGGTGACCCGTACGGTCCCGGCGGCGGGCGCGTGCAGCCCCACCAGGCTGCCCAGCAGGGTGGACTTCCCGGCGCCGTTGCGGCCCATCAGCGCGGTGACCGAGCCGGTGTGCAGCGCCAGGTCGACGCCGCGCAGCGCGGTGACCGGGCCGCGCCGCACGGTGAGGCCGCGCAGCTCGGCAGCGGCCGGAGCGGCGCCGGGACCGGCCGCCGCGCCGCGCGGCCCGGGTGCCAGCCCGGCCAGCCGGTCGCGCAGCGGGGCCGCCCGCCGCCGGGCGTCCCGCACCGACAGCGGCGGCGGCGACCACCCGGCGGCCCGGCCCAGGCCGACCACCGGCGGGAAGACCGGCGAGTCGGCCAGTACGGCGGCCGGGTCGCCCGCCACCGGCGCCAGCCCGGGGCCGGGCAGCAGCACCACCTGGTCCGCGTACTGCACCACCCGTTCCAACCGGTGCTCGGCCAGCAGCACGGTGGTGCCCAGGTCGTGGACCAGCCGCTGGAGCACCGCCAGCACCTCTTCGGCGGCGCCCGGGTCCAGCGCGGAGGTCGGCTCGTCCAGCACCAGCACCCTGGGCTGCGCGGTCAGCACCGAGCCGATCGCCACCCGCTGCTGCTGGCCGCCGGAGAGCGTGGCGAGCGGCCGGTCGCGCAGCTCGGTGAGGCCCAGCAGGTCGAGGGTCTCCTCGACCCGGCGGCGCATCACCTCCGGCGCCGTGCCCAGCGACTCCATGCCGTACGCGAGCTCGTCCTCCACGGTGTCGGTGACGAAGTGCGCCTGCGGGTCCTGGCCCACCGTGCCGACCACGTCGGCCAGTTCGCGGGGCCGGTGGGTGCGGGTGTCGCGCCCGGCGACGGTGACCCGGCCGGCCAGTACGCCGCCGGTGAAGTGCGGGACCAGCCCGCTGACCGCCCCCAGCAGGGTGGACTTCCCGGCGCCGGACGGCCCGACCAGCAGGCACAGCTCGCCCTCGGGGATGTGCAGGTCCACCCCGGCCAGCGCGGGCCGCGCCGTGTCGGCATAGCGGACGGAGACCTGCTCGAAGGTGATCACCGGTGGGCTTCCTTCCGTTCGGCGGCGCGCGGCCCGGGGACCGCCCGGTCCGCCCCCGCCGGGCGCGGCGGTACGGGTGCGGCCAGCGCGGGCAGCAGGCCGAGCAGCACCGCCGCACCGGGCAGCAGCGGCAGCGCGGGCCTGGAGATCGGTACGGCCTGCGGGTGGAACGCGGCCGGGTCGCGGGTGGACAGCCAGACCGTCAGCGCCGCCACCGCGATGCCGGACCCGGCGGTCAGCCACTCCCGTACCGCCCACGGGTCCGGCCGGTACCGGGTGCGCAGCGCCCGCCGCCCGCCCAGCAGCAGCCCCCCGGCGGCGGCGCAGACCCCGGCGGCGAGCAGCGGCAGCGCCCAGACGGTGCCGCCGTCGGTGAGCAGCCCGTACACCGCGACGCAGACGCCCGCCAGGCCGGTGAGGGTGAGCGCGGCGGTGGTGCGGCGGACGGCCGGGGGTACGTCGGCGGTGCGGCCGAAGCCCCGGGTGTCCATCGCGGCGGCCAGGCCGACGGACCGCTCCAGCGCGCCTTCGAGTACCGGGATGCCCACGCTGAGCAGCGCCCGCATCCCCTTGTCCGAGCGGCCGCGCAGCCGCCGGGCGGCCCGCAGCCGCTGCACGTCCGCGACCAGGTTGGGCGCGAAGGTCAGCGCCACCACCACCGCCACCCCGGCCTCGTACAGCGCCCCGGGCAGTGCCCGCAGCAGCCGCGCCGGGCTGGCCAGCGCGTTGGCGGCGCCGACGCAGACCAGCAGCGCGGCGAGCTTCAGCCCGTCGTACAGCGCGAACAGCAGCGCCTCCGCGGTGACCCGGCCGCCGAGCCGCACCCCCTGCGCCCAGCCGGGCAGCGGGATCTCCGGCAGGGTGAACAGCACCCGGGTGCCCGGGATCGGGGAGCCCAGGAAGACCGCGAAGACCAGCCGGATGGCGAGCACCAGCAGACCCAGCTTCAGGAAGGCGCCGTAGGAGCGCGACCAGGGCGCGCTGCCGCGCCGCGCGGCCACCACGTACCCGGCGACGGCGGCGACCAGGAGCAGCAGCAGCGGGTTGGTGGTGCGGGAGGCGGCGGTGGCCAGGCCCAGCGCCCAGAGCCACCAGGCGCCGGGGTGCAGCAGGCGCGGCCCGGCCGCCGGACGGGTCGTCCGGCGGGGGCGGGGGGCGGGGGCTGCGGTCACGGGGCGATTCCTGGTGCGGGGGTGCGGGGGTGCGGGGGTGCGGCTGCGGTACGGGGGCGGACGTACGGCCGGTCAGGGCCGGCGCCGGCGGCGGGTCTGGAGGACGGCGCCGACCGCGATCAGTACGACGACCGCGCCGCCCGCCGCCGCGCCCAGCGCCGGGCCGCTGCCGCTCTTCCCGGCGGCGGGGGCGGCGGACGCGGGGGCGGCGGCGTCGACCACCTCGCCGCAGCCGGACTCCGGGTAGCCGGCGATGGCGCACAGCACCCCGCTGCCGTCGTACCGCAGCGGCGGCACGGTGGCGGCCAGCACCTCGGCGCTGTTGGCGTCGGTGGGCACCACCGCGCAGACGGTCCGCCGGGCCGGCGGCCGCCCGCCGGACGGGGCGTCGGCCGGGGTGCCGAAGTCCAGCACCACCGCGACCCGCTTCCGCCCGGCCTGGGCCGGGGTGGCGGCGCAGATCGCGGCGAAGTCACCGGTGGCGCCCGGCCGGGCGGCGTCGCTGCCGCCGTCCGGGCTCACCGCGAACCGCCAGCCGTCCACCCCGCCGTCCTGCGGCCGGTACACGGCAGGGCCTTGCTGCTGGTACGTCCAGGCACCGGCCGACCACTCCCAGAACGACCAGTAGCGGTAGCCGGTCGCCCGCGCCGGAGCGGCGGCCAGCAGCGGCAGCGCCAGCGCGGCGAGCAGCACCGGCAGCAGCGCGCGCAGCGCGCGGCGGGCGGCCGGGGTGGCCGCCGGGCTCACCGGTCCTCGCCGGGGGCCGCGCCGTCCTGGCCCGGCCCGTCCCCGGCCGGACCCCGCGTGCCCGGACCGGCCGGGCCCGCCGCGCGCTTCCCCCGGCCGATGGCGAGGTAGGCCACGCCACCGGCGACGGCCAGCAGCCCGAGGGCCACCAGCCACACCGCCGAGAAGCCGCCGTTCTCGTCCTCGTCCGCGCCGGACACCGAGGACCCCGGCGCCAGCGTGCCGTCCGGCGCCGCCGCGACGGCGGAGGCCGCGGCCGACGGGGTGGCGGCCGGGGCCGGACCGGAGTTCATCAGCAGCTGCACGGCGTTGCTGCCGCCGAAGTTGTACGGGTCCAGACCGGTGGCCCGCGCGACCAGCACCAGCGTCGCGGCGGCGGACGGGCTGGTGCCCTGCTGGCCCTGCATCCAGCCGTAGCTGTTGCCGGCCAGCCAGTCGGCGGCGTCGGCGGCCTGGTCCGGGTGGCCGGCCGCGATCAGGCCGAGCACGGCCCAGGAGGTGGCGTTGAAGTCGGGGGCCGGGTCCGCGCCGGGCAGCGTCTGCATCAGCCGCTGCTTGCCGGCGGCGAGCCGCTGCGCCAGGTAGTGCGCGACCGCGTCCGCCGACTGCCCGCGCGGGACGGTGTCGTCGGCGCCCTTGGCGCAGCTGGGCGCGGCGGCGGGCTGCTCCTTGCGGCTGTCGGCGGTCACCGGCAGGGCGCCGCCGGCCGCCGCCAGGGCGGCCTGTGCGGAGGCGAGGTCGTCGGCGATCAGCGCCCCGGCGCGGTCCGGCTGGTACGCGAAGCCGCCGCGCTGCGCGGCGGGCGCGTTGCAGCCCAACTGGAAGGAGGCGAGGCCGTCGTAGCCGCTGTGGCCGTGCTTGACCACCTTGGCCGGGTCGGCACCGGCGGCGACCAGGGCGTTGATCGCCAGCCCGGTGGAGTTGGCGTCGCTGGCGCCGCCGGGGTTGTAGGACCAGCCGCCGTCCGCGTTCTGGTGGTGCTTCAGCCAGCTCAGGCCGTCGTCGACCGCCGCGCCGTGGCCGCCCAGGGCCACCAGGGCCTGCACCGCCATCGCGGTGGCGTTGCTGTCCTCGGTGGCGGCGGTGCACTCGGCGGCGGTGTCGGCGCGGAACGACGGCCAGCCGCCGTCGTCGCACTGCTGCCCGGTGAGCCAGTCGACCGCCTGGCCGGACGGCGTCACCTTGGCGGTGTGCAGGGCGAGCAGCGCCAGGGACTGCCGCCAGACGCCGTCGTACGTCGGGTCGGCCTTGCCGTACAGGCCGGCCGGTACGGCCACCGGTGACGGGCTGTCCGCCGGGGCGGCGGAGTCGGCCAGGGCCGGGGCGGCGGCGGTGCCGACGAGCAGCGCGGCGGAGGCGAGCACGGCGCCCGCGCGGGCGGCGGCGGAGAGCATGAGGTGTGGCCTTTCGATGTGCGGGCGTACGGGCACGCGGCTGCCCGGGAGGGTCGCGTCCACCGGCCTCGGCTGCCGCCGGGGCGGGCTCCCGGGGGCCCTGCGCGCCGCACGGGTGAGCGGTACCGGGCGTCCGGTACCGGACGGGGTGCGTGCGGGCGGGGCGGACCCACTCTAACCGGCGGCCCGCCGGGCCCCGTCCGGCAGCGGGCTCAGTCCAGGGTGAGCAGCCGGGCGGCGGTCTCCAGGTCGGCGCGGACCTCCGCGATGGAGGCGCGGCCGGACAGCCAGGTCACCAGGGCCGACTGCCAGGTGTGCTCGATCACCCGGACGGCGGCGCGCTGCGGCCCGGTGGGCGGCCGGTCCAGGTCCATGGCGTCCAGGATGATCGCGGTGGTGAGCCGGCAGACCCGGTCGACCTCGGCGCCGGCCGACCGGTCGGCGAAGGTCAGCGCCCGCACCATGGCCTCCGCGAGCTGCGGTTCGCGCTGGAGGGCATGGAAGGCGCGCATCAGGGTCTCGGTGACCCGCTCGGCGGGGCCGTCCCCGGCCGGCGGGTGGCGGCGCAGCCGGTCGAGCATCTGCTCCAGCTGGTCCTGCATGGTGGCGACCAGCAGATGGATCTTGGACGGGAAGTAGCGGTAGAGGGTGCCGAGCGCCACCCCGGAGCCCTCGGCGACCTCCCGCATCTGCACCGCGTCGAAGCCGCCGCGGCGGGCCAGCGCGACGGCCGCGCCCAGGATGCGGCGGCGCCGCTCCCGCTGCCGCTCGGTGAGCGGCGGCCCGGCGGCCCTGGCAGCCTGGACTGTGCTGGTCGTCATGCGCGGCCCCTGTCGTCTCCGCCGACACCGTGGCGCGAATCACCAGCCCTGCCCCCGGGCGGGAAGCTACGGACCGGTATCTTCGTGTTCTCCTACCTGTTCATACTGAAACCTGTTCTACTTTACCCCTGGCTCGGCCGCCGGGGAGGTACGGGAAGAAGGAGCCAAGGGTGACCGCGCAGACGCGATCGTCGGGGTATGTGCTCTCCCGTCCGCCGGATGACCGGGCCGCAGGACCGCTGCGGATCGCCCTGCTCTCCTACAAGGGCAATCCGTTCTGCGGCGGCCAGGGCGTCTACGTACGCCACCTCTCCCGCGAGCTGGCCCGGCTCGGCCACCGGGTCGAGGTGCTCGGCGGGCAGCCCTACCCGGTGTTGGACCGGGTCGAGGGGCCCGGCTCGGTCACCTTCACCGAGATCCCCAGCCTGGACCTCTACCGCGAGCCCGACCCGTTCCGCACCCCCGGGCTGCGCGAGTACCGCGACGCGGTGGACCTGCTGGAGGTCGCCACCATGTGGACCGGCGGCTTCCCCGAGCCGCTGACCTTCTCGCTGCGGGCCCGCCGCTTCCTGGCCGCCCGGCGCGGCCGCTACGACGTCGTCCACGACAACCAGACCCTCGGCTACGGCCTGCTCGGCCTGGAGCGGTATGGCTTCCCGCTGGTCACCACCGTCCACCACCCGATAACCGTCGACCGCGAACTGGAGCTGGCGTCGGCCGCCGACCCGAAGCGCCGCCTCTCGGTACGCCGCTGGTACGCCTTCACCCGGATGCAGCGCCGGGTCGCCCGGCGGCTGGAGCACATCGTCACCGTCTCCGGCAGCTCCAGGGACGAGATCGTCCAGCACCTGGGCGTGGCCCCGGACCGGATCGACGTGGTGCCGATCGGCGCCGACACCCGGCTCTGGTCCCCCGACTCCTCGGTACCGGTGGTCCCCGGCCGGATCGTCACCACCTCCAGCGCCGACGTGCCGCTCAAGGGCCTGCTCCACCTGGTCGAGGCGCTCGGCAAGGTCCGCACCGAGCGGGACGCCCACCTGGTGGTCGTCGGCCGCAGCCGCGAGGACGGCCCGGTGGCGGAGGCGGTCCGCCGCCTCGGCCTGGAGCAGCACATCACCTTCCGCAGCGGGATCAGCGACGCCGAACTGGTCGACCTGCACCGCTCCGCCGAAGTCGCCTGCGTGCCCTCGCTGTACGAGGGCTTCTCGCTGCCCGCCGCCGAGGCGATGGCCACCGGCACCCCGCTGGTCGCCACCACCGGCGGCGCCATCCCCGAGGTGGCCGGCCGGCACGGCGAGACCTGCCTGGCCGTACCGCCCGGCGACCCCGGCGCGCTGGCCGCCGCCCTCGGCCGGATGCTGGACGACCCGGCGCTGCGCACCCGGATCGGCGCGGCCGGCCGCGAACGGGTGCTGACCCGCTTCACCTGGGAGCGCGCCGCCGCCCGCACCGCCGACCGCTACCGGGCGGCCATCGCCACCGGCGCCGGGCAGTCGGCCCGCGCCGGGCGCGGCTGGCGCTACGTCTGACCCCGGACGGGCCGTACCGACCCCCCGTACGGCCGCCCCGCCGGACCGACCCGACGCACCCCCCACCCCCGGCTACCGGACCGGCCGCCGCAGCAACGAATGGGAGCCCCGCAGTGCTGACCGTCGACTTCTCCCGCTTTCCGCTCGCCCCCGGCGACCGGGTGCTCGACCTGGGCTGCGGCGGCGGCCGGCACGCCTTCGAGTGCTACCGGCGCGGCGCGAACGTCATCGCGCTGGACCGCAACGCGGAGGAGATCGCCGAGGTCAGAAGGTGGTTCGCCGCCATGGAGCAGGCGGGCGAGGCCCCGGCGGGCGCCTCCGCCACCGCCATGGAGGGCGACGCGCTGGCGCTGCCGTTCGCGGACGACTCCTTTGATAAGATCATCATCTCCGAGGTGATGGAGCACATCCCGGACGACAAGGGCGTCCTCACCGAGATGGTCCGGGTGCTCCGCCCCGGCGGCCTGATCGCCGTCACCGTCCCCCGCTGGCTGCCCGAGAAGATCTGCTGGGCGCTCTCCGACGAGTACCACGAGGTGGAGGGCGGCCACATCCGCATCTACCGGGGCACCGAACTGCTGGAGCGGATGCGCGGCGCCGGACTGCGCCCGTACGGCACCCACCACGCCCACGGCCTGCACGCCCCCTACTGGTGGCTCAAGTGCGCCTTCGGCGTGGACAACGACCAGGCACTGCCGGTGAAGCTCTACCACAAGCTGCTGGTCTGGGACATCGTCAAGCGCCCGCTGGCCACCCGGCTCGCGGAGAGCGCCCTCGACCCGCTGATCGGCAAGAGCTTCGTCGCCTACGCGGCCAAGCCGCAGCTGCCCCGCGAGAGCCGCGCATGACCGCCGCCGAGGAGACCGCCGCCGAGGAGACCGCCGTCCCCGGGACGCTGGTGCTGCCCGGCGTCCTGGACGCCCGGCAGGCCGCCGCCACCGTACGGTCCATCCTGGCCGACCAGCGGCCCGACGGCGCCATCCCCTGGTTCGGCGGCGGCCACCTCGACCCTTGGGACCACACCGAGGCCGCCATGGCGCTGGACGCGGCCGGCGAGCACCGCAGCGCCGAGGCCGCCTACCGCTGGCTGGCCGGGGCGCAGAACGCCGACGGCTCCTGGTACGCCTCCTACACCGGCGGCACCCCCGACAACCTGGCCAAGGAGACCAACTTCTGCGCGTACATCGCCGTCGGCGTCTGGCACCACTACCTCAGCACCGGCGACGACACCTTCCTGGACGGCATCTGGCCCACCGTCCGCCGCGCCGTCGACTTCGTGGTCGGCCTGCAACTGCCCGGCGGCGCCGTCAGCTGGCGCCGGGAAGCGGACGGCACCGCCGTGGCCGAGGCGCTGCTCACCGGCTCCTCCAGCATCCTGCACGCGCTGCGCTGCGCACTGGCCGCCGCCGACCACCTGGAGGAGCCGCAGCCCGACTGGGAGCTGGCCGCCGGCCGACTCGCCCACGCCGTCGCCCACCACCCGGAGCGGTTCCTCGACAAGGGCCGCTACTCCATGGACTGGTACTACCCGGTGCTCGGCACCGCGCTGCGCGGCCCGGCGGCCCAGCAGCGCATCACCGAGGGCTGGGACCGGTTCGTCGTCCCGGGGTTCGGGGTGCGCTGCGTCTCGGACCGGCCCTGGGTCACCGGCGGCGAGAGCGCCGAACTGGCGCTGGCGCTCTGGGCGGTGGGCCAGTCCGACCGGGCGCTGGACATCCTGCGCTGGATTCAGCGCCTGCGCCACCACGACGGCTCGTACTGGACCGGGTACGTCTTCGAGGACGACGCCTTCTGGCCCGAGGAGCGCACCACCTGGACGGCCGGGTCACTGCTGCTCGCGGTCGCCGCGCTCGGCGGCGACCACGCCACCGGCACCGTCTTCGGCGGCGACCGGCTGCCCACCGGGCTGGCGGTGGCCGACTGCTGCGAGGCCCGGGGCGGCAGCCGCACCTGACGTACGGCCAGGCCCCGGCCCGGTGCTCAGCCGCGCCGGGCGGTGCGCGCCGCGAGCGCCCCCACCACCGCGTACACCACGGCGGCCACGCCGTAGTCGAGGGTGGTGCGCAGCTTGGCGTTGTCGGGATGGAACAGGCCGCGCGACCAGGTCGCCAGCCAGTTGGCGGCGCGGTGGAACCAGTGGACGACGTCATTGGCCCGGTCCGCGTCCAACAGGAACAGCACGATCCAGATCACCAGGATCGCCGCCGCCGTGTTGGCCAGCAGCCAGACGAGACGTGAGAGACCGCTCATGCCGGGCGCCTTGCCCGCCGTACGGTCGGCAAACCCGGCCCGCTACGGCAGTCGGGCGGGCCGGATCGCTCCGGCCCGCCCGACAGCCTTCCGGCCACGGTGGTTCAGGTGACTGCGGGTCAGCCCCGCTGGATGCCCGAGGTGTCGGCCAGCAGCCCGCGCCGGCCGTCCTGCAACTGGGCGACCAGGGCCGCGCCGCGCTGCTCCACGGCCAGGTACCAGGTGCCGGGGGTCAGCTCACCGACCGGCGGGCCCGCCGGGTTGTCCTCCGGCGCCAGCGGGCGCGGCGCGGGGACGGCGAACCAGAACGGCGCGAAGCTCGGCGCCGCCGCCGCCGTCGCCGGGGCGGGCGTGGGCGTGGGCGTGGGGGCCGGGCCGCCGAAGGGGGTGTCCTGCGGCTGGTGCGCCCCCGGGCCCTGCGGCTGCGGGGCGCCCCACTGCTGGGCGCCGCCGTGCTGCGGAGCCGGGTAGCCGTAGCCGCTCTGCGGGCCGCCCGGGTAGCCGCCCTGCTGCGGGCCACCGGGGTAGCCACCCTGCGGGCCGCCCGGGTAGCCGCCCTGCGGGCCGCCGGGGTAGCCGCCCTGCTGCGGGGCGGGCGCCGGACGGTCGGAGAGCAGCTTGGCCTGGAGCGCCGGGACCACCGGGGTGGCGACGGCGCCCACCCCGATGACCAGCACGCCGATGAAGGCCAGGTAGGCGCCGAAGCCGTGGTTGATGTGGTCGGCACCCGAGTCGCTGCCGGGGAAGGCGGCGGTGTAGCCGGCGCCGTTGGTGAAGAGGGACCACAGCCCGCTCCACACGGCGAACGCGGCCAGCGCGACGCCCCACTGGCCGAGCTTCAGCCCGGCGATCTGCCGCGACTGCGCGGCCTCGCCCTGGAAGCGGGCGAGCAGGATCAGCGCGGCGGCGCCGAGCCCGGCGAGGACCACGGTGGCCAGGTGCAGCAGGAAACCGCTGTGCCAGGTGTTGTAGGAGCAGATGTCGACCGTGTCGTTCTTGCACTCACCGTCGATCGAGTAGAGCGGCAGGAAGGACGCGATGAGCAGCAGCAGTGCCCCGACGGCGACGGCGGCGTCTCCCCGAGTCAGAGAGCGCAGATTCACGGACGGTTCCCCTCGGTCGTGTGTGTCGTGGTCGGTGTGGTTGATGTCCGAACGGGCCAAGAGCCTAGCGACCCTTGCCGGTGAGGAAGGCGGTGAGGCCGTCGGCGATCCCCTGCGCCGCCCGCTGGCGCCACCGGGGGTCCGTCATGTGCCGGGCGTCGGTGGCGTTGCGCATGTTGCCGCACTCGATGAACACCTTGGGCACCCGGGACAGGTTCAGCCCGCCGAGGTCGCCCCGGACGTCGATGCCGTCCTGGCCCAGATAGCTGGAGAGCGGTTCGCCGGTCGCCGCCGCGAAGCTGTTCCGCAGTTGCAGCCCCAGCCGGCGCGACGGGTCGGTGATCGACGCGGTGTCGGCCTTCCCGGACACCACCCGGGCCGGCAGGATCACATGGAAGCCGTGCCCGGCGGCCGGCCCGCCGTCGCCGTGCACCGACACCGCCGCGTCGGCGTGCGCCCGGTTGCCGATCTCGGCCCGCTCGTCCACGCACGGCCCCCAGGGGCGGTCGCCGTCCTGGGTGAAGACCACCTTGGCGCCCTCGGCCTGGAGGATCTTGCGCGCCCGCCGCGCCACGTCCAGCGTGAAGGACGCCTCGGGGTAGCCGGCGTCGGTCTCGGTGCCGGTGGTGTCGCACTCCTTGCGGCTGCCGCCGATGTCCACCGTGCGGTTGATCTGCGCGGTGTGCGCGCCGTTGCCCGGGTTGTGGCCCGGGTCCAGCACCACCGTACGGCCCTTCAGCGGGCGGTCGGCCGGGGCGCGGCCCGCCGCCGTCGGGGCGGCGGTGGTGGGGTGCGGGGTGGGGGCGCTCTGGGGGGTCGGTGGCGCTTCGGTGGGCGGGGTGGCCGGGGTGGCCGGGTCGGCTCGGGTGACCGGGGCGGCTTGGGTGGTGGCTGCGGCGGCCGGGGTGGCCGGGGCGCCGCCCGCCACCGCCTGCCAGCCGAGCCAGCCGGCGAAGCAGGTCGGCGCCAGCACGGCCAGCGCGATCAGCAGCCGGGCGGTGGGGGAGCGGCGGGGGCGCAGCTCGCCGTACGGCGCGCCGAAGAGGGCGTCGTCGTCCGGCTCGGGGGTGTCGGAGCTGTCGGGGGTTTCGGGAGTGAGGGGCACGATCCGGTCAGATCCCATCTCCGGTGCGCGACGCGAGGCCGTACCGGTTGGCGATCGGGTTCCAGGCGGTGACGAAGGACTGCTTGCTCCGGGTGGCCTGGCCGCTGATGCTGTCTCCCCGGTTCCGGTCGGCGGTCCGGGGTGCGCTGCCGTCCGGGCAGCCGCCGCTGACCACCGAGTCGGCCCACTTGGCGTATGCGCGGTCGGCGTCGGCGGACTGCTGCCACGCCGTACGCAGCAGCTGCGCGGCGTCGGGGCCGCCGTCCAGCGCGCTGAGGTCCAGCCGGTCCAGCCGGCCGATCAGCTGCTCACGCTGGGCGGCCGCCTGCGGGAAGACCTTGGCGGCGTTCTGCAACGCGCCGGCCTCCGGGCAGCTCTCCACGGTGGCCACCGCGTTGCCGACCTGCTGGCGGGCGCCGGCGTTGCTGGTCAGCAGGGCGTCCAGCGCCTTGGCCTGCTGCTCGGCCGCCGCCGGGTCGGCGCTCGGACTCGCGGAGTCCTCCGCGTCGGTCGAGTCGTCGGGGGACGGGGACTGCGGCGGGGCGCTCTGCGGGTCGGGCGGCGGCTGCGGGGCGGTGGCGGACGGCCCGGCCGCCGCCTTGCCGCTGTCGTCGGGTCGGCCGACCAGCTGCCACACCAGCCCGCCGCCGAGCATGGCGGCCACCAGCACGACCACGGTCACCACCAGTGGGGTCCGGCTGCGGCGCGGCGGCTCCCCGGCCTCCGGCTCGGCCGGTGGGGGATAGCCGTAGCCGGGCGGCGGTCCGCCGTACGACTGCTGCGGATAGCCGTACCCGGGTGGTGGTCCGGCGTACGGGCCCGGTTGGGGGTAGCCGTATCCGGGGGTCTGGGTGGGGGCGGGTGGTGGTCCGGCGGGGGCGCTGGGTGGTCCGGGGCGGTAGGTCGTGGTGGGTGGTTCGGCGGGCGGCTGCCGGTCGAGGCCGGGGGCCTGGCCGGGGCCGGGTGGCCCGGGGCGGTAGGTGGCGGCGGGTGGTGGTCCGGCGTACGGGCCTGGTTGGGGGTAGCCGTATCCGGGGGTCTGGGTGGGGGCGGAGGGTGGTCCGGGGCGGTAGGTCGTGGTGGGTGGTTCGGCGGGCGGCTGCCGGTCGAGGCCGGGGCCGGGTGGCCCGGGGCGGTCGGCGGCGGCGGGCGGCGGCCCGGCCGGGGTCGGCGGGAGCAGTGCGGTCTGCTGGTCGTCGGCCGGGGGTGGCGCGGTCGGGGGGAGCAGCGCGGTCGGCTGGTCGTCGTCCGGCAGCGCGGGGGTGTCGAACGACGTGGGCAGGTACGGGCGGCCGCCCGGCGGGGGCGCAGCGCCGTCCGGGCCGTCCGGGGCGTCCGGCGCGGGCGGCTTGCGCAGCTGATGCGTACGCGGGTCGCCGCGCCGCACCCAGCCGCCGGCCCCGCCGCGCGCCGTGGGGTCCCAGACCGCCGGTGCGCTCTCCTCGTCGTTCGCCATCCCGCCTCCCCGCTCGGCCACGGCGGCCCACCTGCGCCGCCGTACGGGTCACCGTACCGGGCGCCGGGCCTCCCGTACGGCTCCGCTCACCCGCCGGACCGGCGCAGCACCCGCAGCGAACCGGTCACCGAGACCTCCGTGAAGCCCTCCGCCAGCGCCCGCAGCCAGACCCGGTACGGTGCCTGGCCGCCGTCCGCCGGGTCCGGGAAGACATCGTGGATCAGCAGCAGGCCGCCCGCCGCCAGATGCGGCACCCAGCCCTCGTAGTCGGCCGTCGCATGCTCGTCGGTGTGCCCGCCGTCGATGAAGACCAGCCCCACCGGCGCCCCCCACACCGCCGCGACCTGCGGCGACCGCCCGACCAGGGCGATCACGTGGTCCTCAAGACCGGCCGCGTGCAGGGTGCGGCGGAAGCGCGGCAGGGTGTCCATCCGGCCCACCTCCGGGTCCACCAGCGTGCTGTCGTGGTACTCCCAGCTCGGCTGCTGCTCCTCCGAACCCCGGTGGTGGTCCACCGTCAGCGCCACCGTGCCGGCCTCCCGCGCGGCGGCGGCGAGCAGGATGGTGGAGCGGCCGCAGTAGCTGCCGATCTCCAGCAGCGGCAGCCCCGTACGGGTGGCGGCCTCCACCGCCGCCGCGTACACTGCCACGCCCTCGTCCACCGGCATGAAGCCCGTCGCGGCCTCGAAGGAGGCCAGCACCTCCGGCGCCGGGCGTGCCGCCGTACCGCTGCTGCCCCGGAGGTGGTGCGCCATCTCGTGCTCCCTGGTCCCGCCGCCCGCAGGCGGCCGCTGAAACGTGGTCCCTGAACGTGGTCCCTGAACGCGGGCCCTGGTCGTGGCCGGCGGTTCCGGTGCGCCGCCTTCCGGGGACCCTACCCGCCGGGTGATCCGGCGGCACCCGCCCGGCCGCCCGAGGTTACCGGCCGGTAGGAGGGGTGCCGGGCAGCTGCCCGATGCGTTATACATGGGCCCGTGCCCCGGACCGCGTGCCGGGCCGCCCCGCGATCGGCGGCCCCGGCCGAGCGGACCACCCCGGCGCGGCCGCAGGTGCGGACGGCCGCGCCGGGGTCCACCGCCCGCCGCACCGCCACCCCCGGGACGGGAGCAGCACGTGCGCGCAGCGGTCCTCCATGAGATCGGCCACCGGACGCTCGACGTCCGCGACGACGTCGAGACGGCGCCGCTGGGCCCCGACGGCGTCCGGGTCCGGCTGCGGGCGGCCGGCCTGTGCCACTCCGACCTCTCCGCGATGAGCGGTGTGCTGCCGCAGCCCGCCCCGTTCGTGCCGGGCCACGAGGGCGCGGGCGAGGTGCTGGAGGTCGGCGCGGACGTCACCGGGGTGGCCCCGGGCGACCGGGTGGTGCTCTGCTGGATGCCGTCCTGCGGCGACTGCCCGCACTGCCGGCGCGGCCAGGGGCAGCTGTGCACCCTCGGGCTCGGCCGGCTGCGCACCCCCGGCTTCCGCTTCGCCGGCGGCACCGGGCTGTACGGCTTCTACAGCGTCGGCGCCTTCGCCGAGGAGACGGTGGTCGCCGCCGACAGCGTCATCAAGGTGCCGGCCGATGTGCCGTTCGAGGTGGCGGCGCTGGTCGGCTGCGGGGTCACCACCGGCGTCGGCGCGGTGGTCAACACCGCCAGGGTCGAGCCCGGCGCCTCGGTGGCCGTGCTCGGCTGCGGCGGCGTCGGCGTGGCCGCCATCCAGGGCGCCCGGCTCTGCGGCGCCGCGCGGATCGTGGCCGTCGACCCGGTCGCCTCCCGCCGGGAACGGGCGCTGGCCTTCGGCGCCACCGAGGCCGTCGCCCCCGAGGAACTGCGGGACGCGGGCAAGCGGCTCACCGAGGGCGGCTTCGACCAGGTCTTCGAGGTGGTCGGGCGCTCCGACACCGTACGGGCCGCCTATGACGCCGCCCGGCGCGGCGGCGCCGTGGTGGTGGTCGGGGCCGGGTCGCGCGAGGACCGGGTGGCGTTCGACCTGGGCGAACTGTTCTTCAACGAGAAGCGCATCCTGCCGTCCCTGTACGGGGGTGGCGAGGTGCGGCGCACCGTCGGACTGGTGCTGCGGCTCTGGCGGGCCGGGCGGCTCGACCTGGAGGGCATGGTCACCCACCGGGTGCCGCTGGCGGCGGTCAATGACGCCCTGGCCCAGATGCGCAGCGGCGAGTCCCTGCGGACCGTGGTCACCCTGGACTGACGGCCGGTACGCGCGGCGGCTCCGCACCCGCGCGGGTGCGGAGCCGCCGCCGTGGAACGGGTCTGCGGGAGCCTGCGGTCACGCCCCGGCGGCGGACTGCTCGCCCGCGCGGCGGTGGCGGCCGTGGCCGGCCTCCGGCAGCGGGGCGGCCTCCGGCGGCGCGGAGGCGTCGGCCGGGGTGAGGGGTCCGCGGTGCCGGCCGGCAGCCCCGGCGCCCGGAGCCGCTGCCTGGGCAGCGCGGTTCTCAGTGGTGTCGGTGATGGCTTCGGACATCAGATACGTCTTCTCCATGCGAGGGATGAGGGCTCATGGTGCATTGCGGCGCACCGGTACGCGCGGGCCCCGCGGCCTGCCCGGGAAGGAACGGGTGGCAGAGGCCGGCCGGGCACGCCGGAGAGCCGGGACCGGAGGCCGGTACCGGGTCACCGCGGCGACCGCTCGGAAGGATCACCCTACCCAGGCGGCCGCAGCCGTCGCACGCGTAGACCGAATCGTCATCCAACCGGTGTCGCGCCGTCGATCGGCCCGCCCGAAAGCGCAACTGACGGTGTGTCAGCTGGGCCGCCCGGTGCGCAGGAACCCGGCCAGCAGCTCGCGCAGCACCGGCGCGCCCTCCTCCGCCAGCACCTCGTGCCCGGCGCCCGCCGCCTCCACGTACCGGAAGTCGACGCCCTCCGCCCGCCCGATCCGCAGCAGCTCGCGCCGCAGCGCCCGGGACTGGCCGACCGGCACCACCTCGTCCCGGTCGCCGTGCACCATCAGCAGCGGCGCGCTGATCCGGCCGCACAGCCGCAGCACATCGCGCGGGCCGCGCTCGTCGTCGATCGGATCGCCGCCGCCGAGCCTGGCGGTCAGCTCCCGCACCGGGGCGGTGCCCTCCGCGAGCAGCCCGGCGCCGGACAGGAACGGCGCGACCACGGCGCACCGCGCCACCTGCCCGGCGGGTGCGTGGCAGACGGTGAGCAGGGCCAGGAACGCGCCGTAGCTGACGCCGAAGAGCGACGGCGGCTCCAGGCCGAGCGCCGCCCGGCGCCGCGCCAGATCCGCCAGCAGGCAGAGGACGTCCTCCAGGTCGGGGCCGCCCCAGGCGCCGTGCAGGCACCGGGAGTGCTCCTCCCCGTAGCCGCTGCTGCCGCGCTGGTTGGGGGCGACGACCGCCAGGCCCTCGGCGGCCATCCGCTGGAGGGTGGGGTCGAACTCCAGCCGCCAGGCGTCCGCCGGGCCGCCGTGCAGCGCCACCACCAGCCGGGCGGCGGTGGCCCAGGCGTCGCCGCCGTACACCACCGCCTCCATCGGCCCGGCCGCGCCGGGCAGTTGGACCGCTCGGGCCGGGTGCCAGCGGCCGCCGTCGCCGGGCGCGGCGCTGCCGTCGAGCCGCCAGCTCCGGGCGGCGGCGGGCAGCTGCCGGGGGCCGGGGACGACGACCGTGACGGTGGGCCGGGGCGGTACCGGCGGGGCGGGCAGGGTGGTGGCGGCGGGGGTGGCGGGCGGCGGCGGGCGCAGGTCCAGCTGCGCGGCCAGGTCCAGGGTGGCCATGGCGGGCGGGCTGTCGGGCGCGGAGTACGGCATCCGCAGGCCGGCCGGCGACCAGTGGCCCACGGCGCCGAGGCGGCCGGGCGGCACCGGCAGCGGCTCCAGCCGCCCGCCGGCCGGCCGCCACACCGCCAGCGCGGAGCCGGCGCCCCGGTCCAGCTGCACCGCGATCCGCAGCTCGGCGGCGGACCGGGGGCCGGGGCCCCGGGTGGCGGCGGGCTCCACCGCGATCGGGCGCAGCAGGGTGCCGGGCAGGTGCAGGCAGTCCGGGAAGCGCAGCGGCTGCTGCGCGCCGAGGACGCCCCAGCCCAGCCGGTCGGTGCCGGAGGCGTCGCTGCGGACCACGGCCAGCCGGGTGTCCGGGTCGAAGAGGACCAGCCGGTCGTTGCTGCGCTCGGAGATCTCCAGCAGCGGCGCCACGGTGCCCTCGACCAGGTCGAGCGCCACGCTTCTGACCAGGCCGTCCGCGTCCCCCAGCCGGTCCAGGGCGAGCAGCCGCCCTTCGCGGTCGAGCCAGACCCCGCCGCCGTACAGCCCGGGGACCTCGGCGGCCCGCTGCGGGGCGCTGCCGTCCGCGCGGATCAGCCAGACGGCGGTGGTCGGCCGTCCGTCGCAGGTCAGCGCGACGGCCACCGGCGCGCTGCGGGTGGCGGCAGCCACCGGGGCGGGCAGCGGGAGCAGCCGTACGTCGGCGGTGCGCAGCACCCCGGCGGCCCGCTCGGCGGCGGGGGCCGGCTCGCGCTGCTCCCAGGGGCCGGCGGGGGAGAGCACGGCCAGTTCGCAGCGGTCGCCGCCCTGTCTGGCGATCAGCACCCGGCCGTCGGGCAGCGACAGCAGGGGGGAGTGCGGGCTCTCCGTGCGGTTGCCGGGCGGTGGCAGCGGGGTGGGCAGGCAGCCGCCGCCGTCGGTGCCCAGTCGCCAGCTCTCCGGGTACCAGCCGCCGCCGTCGGCGGCCGCCAGGCAGGCGGCGTGCGAGCCGTCGGCGGCGAAGGTGAAGCTGACGCGGCGCAGGGCCTGGGCGGCGGTGCGGGCGGCGATGGTCATGGGGCGGCTGCCTGGGTGGGGTTCGGTCCGGTCCCGGCGGGTCCGGCGCGGCGGGGGTCCGGCGGCGGGGGTCTGTACTGAGTGGGTCTGTACTGCGGGGCTCTGACGGCCGGCGCCGGTGCACGGCGGTCTCGGAGGCGAGGGGCGGGAACGGCCGCATTTCCGGTCCCCCTGACCCATACCGCCCATTCCCGCCCCTCGCAGCACCGAAGGTACGACCGGAGACGACGCACGCTCAATGCCCTCCCGACGCCTTCACTCATAAGGGTGATCGGCGGGGCTTTTCGCCCGCGTCGGCCGCCGCGTCAAGGGCTGAGCTGGTAGGGGACCGGCGGCTATGCTGAGGCCCTCGATCCGGGTGGAGGGGTCAGCATGACGGGGATCGGCCGGGAACGCATGGTCCGGGAGAGTACGACTGTCGTGGTGATCGGGGGCGGTCCGGCCGGGCTGACCGTCGCCAATCTGCTGCTGCGGCTGGGCATCGGCTGCGTGGTGCTGGAACGGCAGTCGCGCGCCCGGGTCGAGCAGCGGCAGCGGGCCGGCATCGTGGAGCACCGCGCCGTGCGGATGTTCGAGGAGTGGGGGCTGGGCGAGCGGGTGGTCGGCGGCTTCCCGCACGACGGCCTGCTGGAGTTCCGGGTGGACGGCGAGAGCCGGCTGCTGGACGAGGCCGACTCCACCGAGGGCCTCACCGCCCGGCTCTGCCCACAGCAGATCCTGGTGCAGCGGCTGATCGCGGCCTGCCTGGAGGACGGCGGCGACCTGCGGTTCGAGGCGGCGGACGTCGCCATCGACGACCCGGCCGCCGACCGCCCGGTGGTCAGCTACCGCGCTGCGGACGGCGTCCGGCACGAGATCAGCTGTGAGCTGGTGGCCGGCTGCGACGGCGACCACGGCGTCAGCCGCGCCTCCCTACCCGACGGCGCCCTCACCGCCTACCCCTTCGACCACGGCATCGCCTGGCTGACCGTCCTCGCCGACTCCCCGCCGCCGCGCCACCCGCTGCTGGGCGTCAGCGAGCACGGCTTCGCCGCGCACTTCGGGCGCGGGCCGCACTCCAGCCGCTACTACGTCCAGTGCCCGCCCGGCGACAGCGCCGACGACTGGCCCGACGAGCGCATCCGCGAGCAGCTGGCCCTGCGGCTGTCCGTCGCGGAGCCGGTGGCCGGCCCGATCACCGAGAAAGAGGTCTTCCAGCTCCGCAGCGTGGTGCACGAGCCGATGCACCACGGCCGCCTCCACCTGGTCGGGGACGCCGCCCACATCATCGCGCCGATGGGCGGCAAGGGGATGAACCTCGCGCTGTACGAGGCCGAGGTCTTCGCCCGCGCGGTACGCGACCACGTCCACGGCGACGACAGCGGGCTGCGCTCCTACTCCGAGGTCTGCCTGCAACGGGCCTGGAACTACCAGGAGTTCTCCCGCTGGATGACCGAGATGGTGCACGACGCCGGGGACGACTCACTGGCCGGGCCGTTCCGCCGCCGGCTGGCCCGCGCCCGGCTGGACCGGCTCTGCTCCTCGCGCGCCGCCGCCGGGGCCTTCGCCGAGCTGATGGCCGGGCTGGCCTGAACCGGCGACGGCCGGGGCGGGGAACGTCCGCCATGCGCGGTAATCTCGACCCCGTGCCCAAACTGTCCGACGTCATCAGCGTGCTCGACGAGCTCTACCCGCCGCAGTGGGCGGAGTCCTGGGACGCCGTGGGCCTGGTCTGCGGCGACCCCGACGCCGAGGTCGGGCGCGTCCTGCTGGCCGTGGACCCGGTGCAGGCCGTCGCGGACGAGGCGGTGGAGTGGGGCGCCGACCTGGTCCTCACCCATCACCCGCTCTATCTGCGCGGCACCACCAGCGTCGCGGCGACCACCTTCAAGGGCCGCGTCGTGCACACCCTGATCCGCGGCGGCATCGCCCTGCACGTGGCGCACACCAACGCCGACCACGCCGACCCCGGCGTCTCCGACGCCCTCGCCGAGGCGGTCGGCCTGCGGGTCACCGGCCCGCTGCTGCCGGACCCGACCGACCCCGCGGGGCGGCGCGGCACCGGCCGGATCGGTGAACTGCCCGCCCCCGAAGCGCTGTCCGCCTTCGCCGCCCGGGTGGCGGCCGGACTCCCGGCCACCGCCGCCGGCGTACGGATCGCGGGCGACCCCGACCGGGCCGTCTCCCGGGTCGCGGTGTGCGGCGGCTCCGGCGACGGCCTCTTCGCCGCCGTCCGCGCCGCCGGGGTCGACGCCTACCTCACCGCCGACCTGCGGCACCACCCCGCCTCCGAGGCGGCCGAGGCCGCCCCGGTCGCCCTGGTCGACGCCGCGCACTGGGCCACCGAGTGGCCCTGGCTGCGGCTGGCCGAGCGCGAGTTGGCCGGCGCCGCCGAGCGGCGCGGCTGGGCGCTGCGGACCAGGGTCTCCCAGCTGGTCACCGACCCGTGGACGGCCCACGCGCCGATGCCGTACCCCACCGACTGACCCTCCACCCCACGATTCCAGGAGCTTCCGCTGAACGCCGCGCCCGCCGACCAGATCCGCCTGCTGGACCTGCAAGCCCTCGACGCCCGCCTCGACCGGCTGGCGCACCAACGCCGCAGCCTGCCCGAGCACGCCGAGATCGAGCGGGCCACCGCCGACCACAGCGCGCTGCGCGACCTGGTGGTGGCCGCCGAGACCCAGCTCGGTGACACCACCCGCGAGCAGGCCAAGGCCGAGCAGGACGTGGACCAGGTCCGCACCCGCGCCGCCCGCGACCAGCAGCGGCTGGACTCCGGCGCCGTCACCTCGCCCAAGGACCTGGAGAACCTCCAGCACGAGATCGGCTCGCTCGCCAGGCGGCAGTCCGACCTGGAGGACGTCGTCCTGGAGATCATGGAGCGCCTGGAGTCCGCCCAGGGCCGGGTCACCGAGCTGACCGCCCGCCTCCAGCACGCCACCGTGGTGCTGGAGGAGGCCACCGCCCGCCGCGACGCCGGGTACGCCGAGATCGACGCCGACGCCGCCAAGGTGACCCGCGAGCGGGAGACCGTCGCCGCCGTCATCCCCGCCGACCTGCTGAAGCTCTACACCCGGCTGCGCGAGCAGCAGGGCGGCGTCGGCGCGGCCCGGCTCTTCCAGCGGCGCTGCGAGGGCTGCCGGGTCGAGTTCTCCACCGCCGACCTCAACGCGATCAAGGCCGAGCCCAAGGACGCCGTGGTCCGCTGCGAGAACTGCGGCCGCATCCTGGTCCGCACCGCCGACTCCGGCATCTGACGCCATGGCGACCCGCAAGCTCATCGTCGAGGCCGACGGCGGCTCCCGGGGCAACCCGGGGCCAGCCGGCTACGGCGCGGTGGTCCGCGACGGCGACACCCGGGCGATCATCGCGGAGGCCGCCGAGTACATCGGCCGCGCCACCAACAATGTCGCCGAGTACCGGGGCCTGATCGCCGGGCTGCGCGCCGCGCACGCCATCGACCCGGACGCCGAGATCGCCGTCCGGATGGACTCCAAGCTGGTCGTCGAGCAGATGTCCGGCCGCTGGAAGATCAAGCACCCGGACATGCAGCCGCTCGCCGCCGAGGCCCGCACCGTCTTCCCGCGCTCCCAGGTCTCGTACAGCTGGATTCCCCGCGAGCGCAACAAGGACGCCGACCGGCTCGCCAACGAGGCCATGGACGCGGGCAAGGCGGGCCGCCAGTGGGAGCCGCGCGCCGTCGCGCTACCGGCGGACCGGTCGGTCGCGGCGGCCGTCGCCCCCTTGGCCGTCGCCCCCGCGGACCCCGCCCCCGTGGCCACCGCCCCCGCCGAGGAGCCGCAGCCGGCCGCCCGCCCGGCCGGCTGGGCCGCCGACCCCGGTACCGCCACCACCTTCGTCCTGCTGCGGCACGGTGAGACCCATCTCACCCCGGAGAAGCGGTTCTCCGGCAGCGGCGGCAGCGACCCCGAGCTGTCCGACAAGGGGCTGTGGCAGGCCGAGCGGGCCGCCGCCGCGCTCGCCGCCCGGGGCACCGTCCAGGCGGTGGTCAGCTCCCCGCTCAAGCGCGCCCGGCAGACCGCCGAGGCCGTCGCCGGGCGGCTCGGCCTGGAGGTGCGGATCGAGGAGGGCATCCGGGAGACCGACTTCGGCGCCTGGGAGGGGCTGAGCTTCGCCGAGGTGCAGCAGCGCTACCCCGACGACCTGGCCGCCTGGCTGGCCTCCGCCAAGGCCGCGCCCACCGGCGGCGAGAGCTTCGCCGCCGTCGCCCGCCGGGTCGCCGTCTCCCGGGACAAGCTGCTGGCCCGCTATGCCGGGCGGACGGTGCTGCTGGTCACCCATGTCACCCCGGTGAAGACCCTGGTACGGCTGGCGCTCGGCGCCCCGCCCGAGTCGCTGTTCCGGATGGAGCTCTCCGCCGCCGCGCTGTCCGTCGTCCAGTACTACGCCGACGGCAACACCTCGCTGCGGTTGCTCAACGACACCGGCCACCTGCGCTGACCGGGGAGCCCTGACCGGGGAGCACGGACCGGGGAGCACGGACCGGGGGGCGGGGGCCCGGCCCCCGCCCCGCCGCTCACAGCTCGGTGACCACCACGTCCAGCCGCAGCGGCTGCCCGGCGGCGGCCGGCTGCTCCTCCACGGTGTACTTGAGGTCGCGCAGCGCCGCCACCAGCTCGGCCGGGTCCGCCGGCTCCGCCCCCGCCTGGAGCAGGTCGCGCACCAGCCGACCCTTGGTCGCCTTGTTGAAGTGGCTGACCACCGACCGCTTGGCCACCCCGCCGACCTCCCGCTCGTGCAGCACCCGCACGGTCGCGGTCCTGGCCGCCACCTCCCCGGTCGGCCGCCAGGCCGCCGCGTACGCCGTCGAACGCAGATCCAGCACCAGACCCGACCCGGCGACCCCCGGCAGCACCTCGCCCAGGGCCTTGCGCCAGTACGTGCCGAGCGGGCCCAGCGGCGGCAGCTTCACGCCCATCGAGCAGCGGTACGGGGGGATGCGGTCGCCGGGCCGCAGCGCACCCCACAGCCCGGAGACGACCAGCAGCGACCGCTGCGCCAGGGTCCGGGCGGGCGCGCCCAGCGAGGCGGGGTCCAGCGCGTCGTACAGCACACCGGTGTAGAGCCGGTCGGCGGGCAGCGCGGGCGCGGTGCGCAGCGCGGCGTTGCGGGCCGGCTCGCCGCGCAGACCGGGGCTGAGGCCGAGCGCGGCCATGGCCGGGGCCTGGTCCTCGGCGGAGCAGAGCGCCACCAGGGCGTCCAGTACGGCGGTCCGGGCCGGGTTCAGCGCGGGCAGAGACAGCCCGGCGAGGTCGAGCGGCGCGCCCTCCCCCGACCCGGCCTTCCCCTCGGACGGCGGCAGCAGGACAAGCACGGCGGTACTCCTCGAATCCGGACGACCTGAGCGCCCTCACCCTACGCACCACCGGACCGCGCGGGGCCGGGAGCCCAGGTCAGGCGCTCAGCGGCTCCCGGCCGGACCGGGCCGCGAGGAAGGCGTCCACCTCGTCGCGGCGGGCCAGCGAGGGCTGGGCGCCGGGGCGGGTGGTGCTGATCGCGGCGGCGGCGCAGGCCCAGCGGGCGGCCTGCTCCAGGGTGCGGCCCTCCGCCAGGGCGACGGCGAGCGCGCCACAGAAGGAGTCGCCGGCCGCCGTGGTGTCCACCGGCCGGACGGCGAAGGCCGGGATGTGCAGCCGTGCGGTGCCCTCCAGCAGCAGCACCCCGTCGCCGCCGAGGGTGACGATCACCGCGCCCGCGCCGGTCAGCTTGCGGGCCGAGGCCGCCACCTCGTCGATGGTCCGGGGCACCGGGGTGCCGGTGAGGGCCGCCAGCTCGGTGCGGTTGGGGACCAGGATGTCCACCTGCGGCGGCGGGACCACGCCGGTGGCGGCCGGGGCCGGGTTGTGCAGCACGATGCCGCCGGCCAGCCGCGCCGCCGCGTGGTTGGCCTCGTCCGGGACCTCCTGCTGGAGGACGGTGACCCGGGCCCGCCGCAGCAGGTCGCCGGCGGCCTCGCAGTCGGCGGCGGACAGCCGGGAGTTGGCGCCGGGGCTGACCACGATGGAGTTCTCGCCCGCCGGGTCGACGGAGATCAGCGCACGGCCGGTGGGCACCCCGGGGGTGCGCACGATGTGCGTGGTGTCCACGCCCTCGCCGCGCGCCGCGCCGAGCAGCACCTCGGCCGCGTCGTCGTCGCCGACCCGGCCGATGAAGGCCACCCGGCCGCCGAGCCGGGCCGCGGCGGCGGCCTGGTTGGCGCCCTTGCCGCCGGGGTGCTGGGCGATGTCCCCGCCGAGCACGGTCTCGCCCGGCACCGGGTGCTTGGGGACCGGGGTGACCAGATCGAGGTTCAGGCTTCCGACGACTGCGATCACTGGACTTCCTCTGTGGTGCGGGTACTGCGGGCGCCCGTGGCCCCGGTGGTGCCGGGTGCGCTCGAGGCACGGATGACAAGTTGGGGGGCGAGCCGGATGGCCCGGGGCGAGCGGGGCCGCCCGTCGGCCGGTCGCTGGTCGGCCGGTCGCTGGTCGGCCGGTCGCTGGTCGGCCAGCCGCTGGTCGAGCAGCCGGGCGGCCTCGGCGGCCAGCTCGCCGGACGGCTGGCGGACGGTGGTCAGGTCGGGGTCGGCCAGGGTCGCTATCGGGATGTCGTCGAAGCCGGTGACGGCGACCTCGCCGGGGACGTCCACGCTGAGCTGCTGGAGGCGCCGCAGCGCGCCGAGCGCGATGAGGTCGTTGGCGCAGACGATGGCGTCCGGCCGGTCCGGCCAGATCCGGTCGACCGCTGCCCGGCCCCAGGCGACCGAGAAGTCCCCGAGCTCGACCCGGCCGGGAGCCTGCGGGTCCAGGGCCGCCACGCCCGCCTCGTACGCGGCGCGCCGCTCGACGGCGGCCGAGTTGGTGCCCGCCGCCCCCACGAAGCAGATGCGGCGGCGGCCGGTGGCGGCCAGGTGCTCCAGGACCAGGGCCATGCCGGCGGCGTTGTCGATGCCGACCGAGTCCGCGACGCCCGGCCCGCAGGCCCGGTCCAGCAGCACCAGCGGCACGCGCGCGGCGGCGGCCGTCACCGCCGCCCGGCTGCGCTTCTCGTCCACCGGGATGACCAGCAGGGCGTCCACCTGCCGGTCGAGCAGGGCGGAGATCCGGGCCGCCTCGATGGCGGGATCGTCGTCGCAGTCGGCCAGCAGTACGGCGCGCCCTCCGGCGTGCAGGGCGTGTTCCAGCTCACGTACCAGGGAGGGGAAGAACGGGTTGGTGATCTGCGGGAGGACCAGACCGATGGTGCCGGTGGAGCGGCTGCGCAGGGCGCGGGCCACCTGGTTGGGACGGTAGCCGAGGCTCTCGGCCGCCTCCCGGACCCGGCGGGCGGTCTCGGCGCCGACCGGGCGGGTGCCGGCCAGCACCCGGGACACCGTGGCCACGGAGCAGCCCGACAGGCGGGCCACGTCCTTCAGGGTGACTTCGGTCGCCATCTGCCGACCCCCTCCTCGCTGGGTTCGCCTGGGCCCGGGGCGGGCGGGCAGCGCTGACCCCAACCTGGCGGCAAACGTTATCACCATCGTCTCCCAGCGAGTAGGGCCACGATCGACCGTACGATCGACCGTGTCGCAAACTTGACCTGACATTTGAGAATACGGGCATTGACATCGGGCATACCGTTGCGCATGGTTTTCGGGAGAACGATTTCCCAGCCGGCGTCACCGTCACGCCGATCCGGGTCTCCGCCACCGCAGGGTCCCCGCCCTGCGGCCGGGGACGTACCGGTGTGCCCGCCGGCTCCGGCGCCCTCCACGGGGCCGCCGCCCGGGGGGCCGACTCACCACCGTTCAGCTGAGCGAAGGGGCTCTACCGTGCCTACAAAGATCATCCTCGACTGCGACCCCGGGCACGACGATGCCATCGCCATGCTGCTGGCACACGGCAACCCCGACATCGAGCTGGTCGCCGTCACGACCGTGGTCGGCAACCAGACGCTGGAGAAGGTGACCCGCAACGCCCTGTCCGTGGCGCGCATCGCCGGCATCACCGGTGTGCCCTTCGCCGCCGGCTGTCCGCGCCCGCTGGTGCGGGCCATCGAGAACGCCCCGGACATCCACGGCGAGACCGGGCTCGACGGACCGGTGCTGCCGGAGCCGACGCTCGCCCTGGACCGGCGGCACGCCGTGGACCTGATCATCGACACCGTGATGTCCCACGAGCCCGGCGAGATCACCATCGTCCCGACGGCGGGCCTGACCAACATCGCCATGGCCGTGCGCAAGGAGCCCCGGATCGCCTCCCGGGTCCGCGAGGTCGTGCTGATGGGCGGCGGCTACCACGAGGGCAACTGGAGCGCGGTCGCCGAGTTCAACATCATCATCGACCCCGAGGCCGCGCACATCGTCTTCAACGAGAGCTGGCCGGTCACCATGGTCGGCCTCGACCTGACCCACCAGGCGCTGGCCACCCCCGAGGTGATCGAGAAGATCGCCGCCGTCGGCACCGCCCCGGCCCGGTTCGTCCTGGAGCTGCTGGACTTCTTCGGCGCCACCTACCGCGAGGCGCAGGGCTTCGAGCACCCGCCCGTGCACGACCCGTGCGCGGTCGCCTATGTGATCGACCCCAGCGTGATGACGGTGCGCCGCGCCCCGGTGGACATCGAGCTCACCGGCGGGCTGACCCTCGGCATGACCGTGGCGGACTTCCGGTCGCCCGCCCCGGCCGACTGCCACACCCAGGTCGCCGTCAAGCTCGACCACGAGCGGTTCTGGAACCTCGTCGTGGACGCCCTCAAGCGGATCGGCGACGTCCAGGCATGAGCACTCCCACCATCGAGCGCCCCGGCGGCGCCACCGCCGGCCGCGGCACCCGGGTCGGGGTGCTGCTCGCCGCCCTCCTCGCGGCCTGCGTCGCCTTCCAGCTCAACGCGAGCATGCTCAGCCCCGCGCTGAAGAGCATCCAGGACTCCTTCTCCGCCAGCTCGGCCGAGATCGGGCTCACCCAGACCGCGTTCTTCACCTCGGCGGCCCTCTTCTCGCTCTTCCTGCCCCGACTGGGCGACATCATCGGCCGCCGCCGGGTGCTCACCGGCATGCTGGCGATGATGGTGATCGGCTGCGTGGTCTCCGCGCTGGCCCCCAATGTGACCGTGCTGTTCATCGGGCGCCTCATCCAGGGCGCCTCGGGACCGGTCGTCCCGCTCTGCCTGATCATGCTGCGGGTCGAGGTGAGCGAACCCAAGCGGTACGGCACCCTGCTGGGCGCCATCACCGCCGTCAACGGCGGCATCGCCGGGGTCGACGCCCTCGGCGGCGGCTACCTCGCGGACCACTACAGCTTCCGGGCCGTCTTCTGGGCCATGGCCGTCGTGGCGGCCATCGCCACGCTGCTGGTCGCCGTCATGACCCCCGAGTCCAAGGCGGCGGTCGCCAGCCGGATGGACTGGCCGGGAGTGGCCTTCCTGGTGGTGTCGGTCGGATCGCTGCTCATCGCGCTCAACGAGGCCGGCAAGCTCGGCGACGCCAACTGGACGCTGGTCGCGGTGCTGACCGTCGTCTGCGTGATCGCCTTCGGGCTGTTCTGGCGCGCCCAGGAGCGCAGCAGGCACCCGCTGGTCGCCACCCGGCACCTCAAGCAGCGCGGCACCTGGGCGACCCTGCTGACCACCCTGCTCACCATGACCGGTGTCTTCGCCGTGATGAACGGGCTGATCCCCGCGTTCGCCCAGGACGCGCAGGCCGGACTCGGCATGTCCGCCGAGTCGTCCGCCTGGTGGACGCTCACGCCGTACGCACTGGCCGGGCTCGCCATGGGCCCGTTCGCCGGGCGGCTCGCCGCCACCTACGGCTACCGCCGGGTGCTGCGGTTCGGGCTGGTCGGGGCGGTGCTGGCCGTGGTGCTGACCATCCTCACCCTCGGTTCGCACTCGCACGCGATGCTGCTGGTCTGCTCGCTGCTGGTCGGTCTCACCTACGCGGGCGTGGGCAACATCGTGCTCAACGGCCTGGGCATCGTGCTCTCGCCCGATGACAACCCGGGCTTCCTGCCCGGCCTGAACGCGGGCGCGTTCAACCTCGGTGCGGGCCTCAGCTTCGCGCTGCTGTACGCGGTCCAGACGGCGGTCGCGCCCGCCGACCCGACGTCGGCCACCGGATACACCGGCGGCATGATCGCCGGTGTCGTCATCATGGCCGTCGCCATCGGGACGTCGTTCCTGATCCCGAAGCCGGTGGAGGCGGAGGCAACGGAGTGAGCCCTCCGGTACGGGCCCGGGGATGCGACCCCCGGGCCCGTACCGGCTCACCCCTTGTCCGCCCGCAGCTCGAACCAGACCGCCTTGCGGTCGCCCAGCGGCTCCCACCCCCAGCGCTCCGCGAAGGCGTCCACCAGCCGCACCCCCCGTCCGCTGACCGGCACCCGCCCGTCCTCGACCCACCCCTCCACCGCGCCGCCGCCCTCTGCGGCGGGCTCCCCGGGCTCCCCGAGCGCGTGGTGGTCGCCCGGCATCAGCCGGGGCCGGTGCCGGCTGCTGTCCAGCACCTCCACCCGCAGCACGTCCCCGTCCAGCCGCGCCGTCAGCTCCACATCGCCGCCCGCGTGCAGCACCGCGTTGCTCAGCAGCTCCGCCGCCAGCAGCTCCGCGTCCCCGGCGATGGAGTACAGCCCCCACTCGACCAGCCGCCGCCGCAGGCCGCGCCGCGCGTCCGCCAGCCCCCGCAGGTCGCCGGCGGCTATCCGCCAGTCCGCCGCCAGCGGCGGCGCCGCGTCCGGGTCGGGGGTGCGCAGCACCAGCAGCAGCGCGATGTCGTCCTCCCGCGCGGATCGGGCCGCCGCAGGTCCGGCCACCCGGTCGGCCAGCCGCTGCACCCCGTGCCGCCGGTCGGGCAGCCCGGCGGCGTCGTCGGCCCCGGCGGAGGCGGCCCAGCGCTGGAGCAGCCCGGCCAGCTCGGCCACCGCCGCGCCGTACTCCTGGTCCCGGCTCTCCACCAGGCCGTCGGTGTGCAGCAGCAGCAGGGCGCCGGGCGGCAGCACGATCCGGCTGACCGGGTACTCCTCGGCGGGGTCCAGGCCCAGCGGCAGCCCGCCGGGCACCTCCAGCTCGCCCGCCCGGCCGTCGGCGCCCAGCAGCAGCGGGTGCGGATGGCCGGCCCGCACCACGTGGGCGGTGCCGTCGAGCGGGTCCAGCTCGACGCAGCAGCAGGTGGCGAAGAGGTCGGTGTCCATGCCGCAGAGCAGCCGGTTGGTACGGCTCATCAGGGTCGCCGGGTCGTGCCCCTCGGCCGCGTACGCCCGCAGCGCGATCCGCAGCTGGCCCATCACCGCCGCCGCCCGGGTGGAGTGCCCCTGCACGTCCCCGATCACCAGGCCCACCCGGCCGTCGGGCAGCGGCAGCACGTCGTACCAGTCGCCGCCCACCTCCATGCCCTCCGAGCCGGGCAGGTAGCGGGCCGCGACGGCGAGGCCGGGCAACTCGGGCAGCCGCCGGGGCAGCATCACCCGCTGGAGTTCGGTCATCCGCCGCCGCTCCTGGTCGAAGAGGCGGGCCCGCTCCAGCGACTGGGCGAGGATGCCGGCCAGCGCGGTGTAGAGGGTGCGGTCGTCGGCGCTGAAGCGGTGCGGCCGGCTGAAGGCGATCTGGCAGGTGCCGACCGTCCGGTCGGCGGCGGTGAGCGGCAGCACCGCCCAGGCCCGCTGGCCGGGCTCCTGGTGGTGCGGGGGGTCGGGGAAGGCGGCGGCGTACGCGTCGGGCTGTTCGAAGAAGAGCGGCGTACCGGCGGCCAGCGCCCGGGACATCGGGGAGCGCACCCCCCGGTCGAGCGTACGCAGCCGCTCGCGCGCCGCCTCGCCGTACCCGGCGGCCCCCGCAAGGCGCAGCAGGCCGCCGTCGTCCAGGTGCACCACCAGGGCGTCGGCGCTCAGCGCGGGCAGCGCGGTGCCGGTCATCACCGACACCACCTCGTCCACGGTGGATGCCTGGGACAGGGCGCGGGTCACCTGCATGATCAGCCGCTCGCGGGCTCGCTGGGCGTCCTTGGCCGCCTGCTCGCGCTCCTCGCGCCGCTGCTGCTCGGTGCAGTCGTGCGCCACCCCGACCATCCGCACCGGGTGGCCGAGGGCGTCGGAGACCACCCGGCCCTTGGCGTCCACCCAGCGCACCTCCCGGTCGGGGCGGACGATCCGGTACACCGCCCGGTAGTCGCCGCGCGCCGCGATGGCCGCCGCCTGGCTCTTGCGCACCAGCTGCCGGTCGTCGGGGTGGATGGCGTTCATGAAGGTCTCGGCCCGCTCGTCGAAGGCGGCGGGCTCCAGGCCGAAGATCCGGCAGAGCCGCTCGTCCCAGATCAGGGTGTTGCTGTGCAGCTCCCAGTCGAAGGCGCCGGTGCCGGCGGCCGACATGGCCAGCTCCAGCCGGGCGGCGCGGGCCTGGGCGTCCAGCATCCAGATCGCGCGGCTGCCGCCGGGGCCGCCGGGGCGGGTGTGGGAGAGCAGGTACTCCAGCCGGTGCGCGCAGACGGCGGTCATGGTGGCGAGCGCCGCGCGGTCGGTCTCGTCGAACGCCCAGGGCCGGTCCAGGCCGATGAAGATCGAGCCCAGGCAGCGGTCGTCGGCCAGCAGCGGGACGGCGACGAAGGAGACATTGCCGCTGTCCATCTTCACCACGCTGGGGAACGCCTGGTGGTGGGCCTCGGTGGGGGCGTACACGGGCTGCCGGGTGCGCACCACCCGGGCGATCGGCAGATCGTGGTCGGGCGGCAGCAGGCGGCGGTCGGTCAGCAGGTGCGGCTCCACCCCGAGAGCGGCGGCCAGGCGCAGCCAGCCGTCGTCCTGCACCAGGTAGACGGCGCCGGCGCGGGCGCCGATGTCGGCGAGGCCGGCGTGGACCAGGGTGTGCAGCAGGGTGTTGGGGTCGGTGCAGGAGAGCAGCCGGGTGATGGCGTCGTACCGGTTGCGCTCACCGCCCTTCGCCATGGTGCGCCTCGCCCTTTCGCAGATGTCCGTGTTCCAACGATTTCATCCGTATATATGGCATTCACATCATATGGGCGGCTGGCGATCTCCACAGAATGGTTGTATGGTCACAATGATTAAGCGTCCACAACTATCGAGGTGCTCTCCGTGCCAGAGCTCAGCCGTCGGCGGCGCGTGCTCATCCTGGCGATCTGCTGCCTCAGCCTTTTCATCGTCGGGTTGGACAACACGGTGGTCAACATAGCGCTGCCGGCCATCCGCACCGATCTGCGGGCCCAACCGTCCGGCCTCCAGTGGGTGATCGACGCCTACACCCTGGTGCTGGCCGCGCTGCTGATGCTCTCCGGCTCCACCGCCGACCGCATCGGCCGCCGCCGCACCTTCCAGACCGGACTGCTGCTCTTCGTCCTCGGATCACTGCTGTGCAGCCTCGCCCCCGGTCTCGGCTGGCTGATCGCCTTCCGCGCCCTCCAGGCCGTCGGCGGCTCCATGCTCAACCCGGTCGCCATGTCGATCATCACCAACACCTTCACCGACCCCCGCGAACGCGCCCAGGCCATCGGCGTCTGGGGCGGCGTGATCGGCATCAGCATGGCCCTGGGACCGGTCCTCGGCGGCCTGCTGGTCGACACGGCCGGCTGGCGCTCCATCTTCTGGATGAACGTCCCCGTCGGACTGGCCGCCCTGGCCCTCACCGCCGTGTACGTCCCCGAGTCCCGCGCCCCGCACGCCCGCCGCCTCGACCCGGTCGGCCAGCTGCTGGTCATTGCGCTGCTCGGCTCCCTCACCTACACCGTCATCGAGGGCCCGGGGCGCGGCTGGACCTCGCCCGCCATCCTCACCCTCGGCTGTGTCGCCGTCGCCTCGCTGGCCGGCTTCCTGCTCTGGGAGCGGCGCCGTACGGAACCCCTGATCGACCTGCGCTTCTTCCGCAGCGTCCCGTTCGCCGGGGCCACCGTCACCGCCGTCTGCGCCTTCGCCGCGCTCGGCGGATTCCTCTTCCTCAACACCCTCTACCTCCAGGAGGTCCGGGGGTACGACCCGGTGACGGCCGGCCTGTGGACGCTGCCGATGGCCGCCCTCACCCTGGTCTGCGCCCCGCTGTCCGGCCGCATCGTCGGCCGGCGCGGCCCCCGGCTGCCGCTGCTGCTCGCCGGAGCGGCGATGACGGTCAGCGGCCTGCTGCTCAGCACGCTCACCGCCCACTCCTCGGCGGCGCTGCTGCTCACCGCGTACGCCCTGTTCGGGCTCGGCTTCGGCATGGTCAACGCCCCCATCACCAACGCCGCCGTCTCCGGCATGCCGCGCGACCGGGCCGGGGTCGCCGCAGCGGTGGCCTCCACCAGCCGCCAGCTCGGCCAGTCGCTCGGCGTCGCCGTCATCGGCACGGTGGCGGTCTCCGCCGTCGCCGGGCCGTTCGCCACCGGCTTCCCGGCGGCCAGCCACGCCGCCTGGTGGATCGTCGCGGGCTGCGGCGTCGTGGTACTGCTGCTCGGTATCATCTGCACCACCCGCTGGGCGGGGCAGACCGCCGCAGAGGTGGCGACCCGGCTCAACCCCGACCTCCGGAAGGCGCCGGTCCGCACGTGATGTACACCGACGACCGCGCCGCCGGCGCCGAGCACTCCCAGACCGCGACTGCGGTCCGGGTCTGGCAGAACCTGCGCGCCCTGGTGCTGGAGCAGCACGACCGCCGCAAGGACGTGATGGACGCGCTGGGCATGAGCTTCGCCCGGATCAAGGCGCTGCGCCGCCTGGCCGCCCGGCCGATGACGCTGCGAGCCCTGGCCGCCGAGCTGGCCGTCGACGCCCCGTACGCCACCGTGATCGTCGACGACCTCGCCCGGCGCGGACTGGTCGAGCGCAGCCCGCACCCGGACGACCGGCGCGCCAAGATCGTCACCGTCACCGGGCCCGGCCGGGCGGCGGCGACCGAGGCGGAGCGCATCCTGGGCGAGCCCCCGGCCGCGCTGCTGGCGCTGGACGCCGAGGAGGCGGCCGCCCTGGACCGGATCGTCGGCAAGCTGCTCGCGCACGGCTGACCGGCTGGCCACCTGACCGCCTGGCCGCCGCTTCACCGGCTTCCCGGCCGTTCGGCAGGCGCCCACCGGGACCGGGGGCAGCGGTCGGCCGGCGCCCGCGTCACCCCAGGGCGATCCGGGCGTGCACGCCCTTGCCGCCGACGCCCGGCACGATCCGGACGTGCCGGCTGACCGCGAAGACGATCTCCAGACCGTGCTGGCCGATCCGCAGCGCGTCATGGCTGCGCGGCCGGGGCAGCGCCGGTTCGGTGTCCCAGACGGCGACCTCCACGCAGTCCCCGGTGATCGTCAGATCGAGCCGGCAGGGCCCGGGTGCGTACTTGCTCACATTGGCCACCAGCTCGCTCACCACCAGCTGCACGGTCTCCACCGTGCCGGCCGTGACCTCGGCCCCGGCGGCGCTCCGCACGTGCTCCAGGAATCCGGCGGTGAAGCGCCTGGCCGCCGCGCTGGTACCGGGCCGGCCGTCGTAGCCGGCCCGCCAGCGGAGCGCGCCCTGGTGCTGTTCCTCCGGCGGCAGGGTCTGAGGCACCGGGACACCTGCCTTCCTGCGGTCTGCGTTCCCACCCGCTCTGACCGGGGCGGGCCACTGGACCGCATACCCCCGCCACCACGGGTTCAGTCCAGCCGGCCGGCCGGTGCGATCACCGGCGCCGACCCGGCCGCCGCCGACCGTACGGCGGCGGCCACCGGCCCGGTGGCCGCGCCCCCGGCCGTGGGCGCCGCCTTCCACCAGGTGGCCCGCCGAAGCACGGTTGCGGGGATACCGGTAGTCTTCGCGGTCGCACAGCCGCGACACCGCCGGCCGTCCCGGGGCGACCGCCGTTGCCCCGGGGGCCTTGGTTCGGCGGCCCCGGACCGGGCCGCTGCGGACCGCCGTCGGCGCAAATTGCGATGCCGTGGTGACGGCCGTGTGGTTGTCTTTGCAACTGTCCCGTAGTCGCGGCGTCCTGACCGACCCGGTTCTGCCGCCTCACAAGGAGATGACGGATCATCACCGCCATACGCACGACCGTACGCACCTCGATCGCCACCGTCGGCTGCGCCGCCCTGATCGCTGCCGGAACAGCCGCCTGCGGAACCGTACAGCAGCTGACCGCCGCACAGAAGGTGCAGGGCGCGATCCAGAAGCTGACCGAGGGCCGGGCACTGACCACCCGGCTGACGGTGGACGCGGACGCCGACCAGATCATCGCCTTCGACCAGGAGACGGACAGCGGTGAGACGATCGAGCGGGCCGACGCCAAGAAGCTGGCGGGCCTGAAGATCTCCGTCGCGGTGAGTGCGGACAAGCCGCTCAAGGACGTCGAGACGCTCAAGTCCCTCGGCTCGACCGCCGACCTCGAGGCGCTCCAGGCGGACAAGGGCATCGACTTCGCCGTCAGCCTGAACGGCGGCGACGGCCGCAAGGCCCTGGAGCTGCGCCAGGTCGCGGGCACCGCCTACGCCCAGGTGGACCTGGACGTGGTGGGCGACCTGGTCGGGGACAGTGCCACCTTCGAGCAGCTGCACGAGATGAGCGGCCAGCTGCCTCCGGAGCTGGCTGTGCTCAAGGCGGCGCTGGACGGCAAGTGGGTGTCGATCGACAACAAGGCGGTACGGAAGCTCACCGACACCGTCAAGGAGCAGGGCGGCGCCGACATCCTGCCGAGCGCCGAGCCCTCGCTGAACGCCGCCACCGGCAACAAGCTGCTCAGCGCGATCAGCGGCGTCTTCTCCCGCAATGTCACCTTCGACGACAAGGGCCAGCAGGACGGCGCCGACCTCATCGTCGTCTCCGCCCCGGCCCGCACCATGGCGGACGACCTGCTGAAGGCGCTGCGGCCGGTGGCCAAGGACATCCCCGGACTGGCGGGCAAGCTGCCCAGCAGCGCCCCGAGCGACACCCCGGACCGTACGCTCTCGGCCGACCTGCGGATCAAGGACGGCGCGCTGGCCTCGATCACCGTCGACCTCGCCCAGTTCGAGGAGAAGCAGGGCAGCGCCCACCTGCCGATCACGCTCTCCTTCGACCGGTCGGCGGACGCGGTCCAGGCCCCCGAGGGCGCCGTGCCGGTCACCCCGGAGGCCATCGACGCCATCGTCAGCATGGCCGCCGAAGGCGACGAGGAGTAACCCGGCCGGGCAACCGGTCGGAGGGGCACGGCGCACCGGCGCGCCGTGCCCCTCCGACCGTCCGGTCAGCCGCCCGGCGCATCGGCCCCGGCCGAGCGGCTACCATGGTCCACACGGCGGACGAGCCGGCCGGGCGGTCGCGACGGGTCTTCGGGCCCGCCGAGGAACGTCCGGGCTCCACAGGGCAGGGTGGTGGGTAACGCCCACCCGGGGTGACCCGCGGGACAGTGCCACAGAAAGCAGACCGCCGGGGGCTTCGGCCCACGGTAAGGGTGAAACGGTGGTGTAAGAGACCACCAGCGTCCGGGGTGACCCGGACGGCTCGGTAAACCCCACCCGGAGCAAGGTCAAGAGGGGGTGCCTCCGGGCACCCTGCGCGGATGATCGAGGGCGGCCCGCCCGAGTCCGCGGGTAGACCGCACGAGGCTGTCGGCAACGGCAGCCCTAGATGGATGGCCGCCTCCCCGGGCGCCGCAAGGCCCCCGGGAGACAGAACC
Organism: Streptomyces sp. NPDC092296; assembly: GCF_044755465.1. NCBI lineage: Bacteria > Bacillati > Actinomycetota > Actinomycetes > Kitasatosporales > Streptomycetaceae > Streptomyces > Streptomyces sp. NPDC092296. Next base: position 269,770 of record NZ_JBIVRB010000005.1, read on the forward strand.
CGGCGTACAGGCCGACTCGTCCGCCGCCTGAGCCCCCGACCAGCCCGGGGCCCTCCCCGCAACGTCCGAGCAGGGCCCCGGGGCTGGTGTGACGGCTACCTGGCCCACCTGGACGGCGAGGTCGAAACGGACGGTCCCCGAAGCGCCGGCCCTGGACGAATGAGTCCGGAGTCGGGGCTTCACTGGCGGTCGCTGAGGCCGGCGACCACGGCGGCCAGTCGGCCCATGGCGTGGGCCACACCGAGCCCGTCCACGTAGTCGCGGACATGCACGATCCGGCCGTTGCGGACCCGGATCACCAGGAGGCTGGGAAAGCTGAAGGACTCGCCGGTTGTGGTCACGATCCCGGTGACGACCTGCTCGACGGTGATCACCTCAGAGTCGATGCTCTCGTGCACGCCGACTTCGCGGATCTCCTGCGGTTGCGCCGGGCTTGTGCCCCAGGCCGCTCGGTAGCCAGAGCGGACCTCTTCGCGGCCCTGGTAACACGCGGGCATGCCAGGGAAAAGGAAAGGGGACTCGTGGACGGCGTCGACCGCGTACAGATCGGCCAGGTCGTCCGCGGACTTGTCGAGCATCGCCCGCTGGTAGCGGGCCAAGACCTCACGAGGGCCGGGGCTGGCGGAGGTTGTGTCCGGCATGGCGCTTGGGCTCCGTTCGGTCAACGCGCGGCTGAGCCCTCTTGAGCGACAGGCCGAGACTTCAGGCGTGGGATGCGGCGAGGGCCCCCAAGGTCCGGTTGTGACGCCCGACTTGGAGACCCTCTTGACCGCACTCTACGTGAAGATCGAAGACGAGATCGGAGGAACGCGGTGGCTGGGGCGACCGCCCCAGCTCAGTGACTCCGAACTCGTCTGCCTGGCGGTGGCCCAGGCCCTACTCGGCTACCACTCCGAGGCGCGGTGACTGCGCTTCGCCCGTAAGCGCCTGTCTGACCCCTTCCCGTACCTCCCCCCCCAGCAATCCGGCTACAACAAGCGCCTGCGGGCCGCACTGCCGCTGGTCAAACGAAGACATTCGAGCGAGACCTCGCCGAGCTCGGCATCGAGCTGCTTCGACCCTCGCGCAAGCGCGAGAAGAAGCGTTACGGCGAGCCGATGCTCAACAAGGCCCGCCAGCTGATCGAGTCGGTCAACGACACCCTCAAAGAGCAGCTTGACCTGGAACAACACGGCGGACGGACCTTCGAGGGCGTCGCAATCCGGGTCGCCCAGCGCGTCCTGGCGATGGCCGTCGGCATCTGGCACACAAGACCGGCGCACCAGTCACCCGCTCGTTGGTCGCCCTTGACCACTGATCATATCGGACGCATTCGTCTAGTAGGACGGGTCTCATCACGAGATCATCCGTAACTGTCAGAGGCTTCACGTAGCCTCGTGAGGCGTGACAGCACCGCTGACTGGCGGGGCCGACCGCCTGCGCTTCCATGCTCCACATCGGCGAGATGATGGAGCAGAGGCGGTGGTTCATGTCGCCGGACCGGATAGGGGAGTTGGGTGGACGAGTTCGACTACGCCGCTGCGATCACGCACGCGCGGGAGCATCTGAGCCTCTTGGGCGTGACCGCTGAGGCTGGAAATCTGGCCAACGCCGCGGCAGTCGGCATCACCGAGTTCGTCTGGCGCAACGGACCCATCGAAGACGCTCATGCGGGGGTGAGGGGGCGGCGCAACAAGCTCCATGACGGTGTCATGTTCGCGCGCAACACTTGGGTCTACCACCAGGCACTCGAAGCAGTGAACAGCACCGAACAGTACGCGCTGCTGCGGTTTGAGAAGCGCATCCTCGACCGAGAATTCATCTGGCCTGGCACGTCTGGCACGTTGACGCAGTTCGGGTACGGTGCGCTTGGCGAGATCAAAAAGCACGCCAAGAAGTGCATTGATTACTTGAGGTATTTGCAGAAGACTTTCGAACGTGAGGAGTTTCTGCTCCTGGCCGCGTTGCGTGGCTTCGGAGCTAGCGACCATTTCGGGATGCCCGCGTGGGAGCTGCGCGTGTGTGCTGCCATGGGCCGCCTTCGCGGACAGGACCCCGAATTCGTCGAGCGCCTCAAGACTGACTATCAGATCGACTTTTCTGATCTGCTGGGACGGGCCCCGGCCATCGTCCATGACGACCTGCCCGAAGTGGAGCGAGCACTCCTGAATGCCCCGTACGACCTGGGAGCTGAGGCACTGGACTGGTTTGCCTGGAACCCCGTGCTCGAGCGGAACCTCTGAGATTTGAGTCGAGGCGGCCTGCCGCTCAGGGGGAACGCTCGTTGGCGCGCATGGATCGCCAGGGGCGTTCTCTGCCTCTCCGTCCCGGGAGCTGGCGGGAGCTCTGCCTGCCCGGGTTCGTGGATGCGTTCTTCGGGTGGGCCAGGCCGTGTATCTCCGAGCGGTGCAAGGTGCGATAGGTGGTGGCCCGAGAGAAGGAAGAGGTGGTCCCCCATGCTGCGGTAGGACCCGCTCGGCTGATCACGCTCCGGTGGTGCCGCAGCACTAATCGAAATCGGCTGGCGAGGATGTACGTGGGGCGCGACTGAGTGTCACGGGTGATGCCGGTTGGGGGGATTGTCGGCGGTGCGGTCCCGGGGAGTCGCCTCCACGGCGCGCATTGATCGTGTGCGATCACTCATGGGAGCACCTGTTCTCGGTAACACTGCTGCAAAGCCACCGGGCCTGGGTCGGCGCCCCGGCCGTCGGCACGCAACACGCGCCCGGACGAGCTTCGCGCTGGCTGCGGTTACCGGAAGCGGGTGACGTAGCGGCGCTGCCAGGGGGTCTCCGCCGCGTGTGGGGTGTAGTGGCGGCGGACGTAGGCGACGGCTTCGGTGGCGGGTACTCCGTCCAGTACGGCGAGGCAGGCCAGTGCGGTGCCGGTTCGGCCCCGGCCGCCGTTGCAGGCGATCTCGACGCGTTGGGTGGCGGTGCGTTTCCATGCCTCGCGCAGTGCCTCGTCGGCGGCGGTGCGGTCGGCCGGCAGTCGGAAGTCCGGCCAGCGGAGCCAGCGCGCTTCCCAGGGGACGGGCGGCGGTTCGCGGCTCAGCAGATACAGCGCGAAGTCGGGTAGCGGCCCCGCCGGCAGTGGACGTCTGAGCCCCCGGCCGCGCACCAGCCGCCCCGAGGGCAGCCGCAGCACCCCGGCTGCGGTGGGCTCCCAGGCGGCGGTCACAGTCCGAGAGCGTAGCCGGGTACGCGAGTACCTTGACCGCACCCGGAGTGATCCGCCGTCGGGCGGGCCGGGCCGGGTGTTGCCGGGCTCCCGTCACGTTCCGGGGGGGCGGCCCCGGGCCGCCGCGCTTGCCGGCGTGCCGAGGCGTGGTGATCCGGGGTGCTGCCGAGCGTGGCTGGGGGCCGGGTCAGGTGTGGGGGCGGTAGAGGTAGGGGGTGGTGGTGCTCAGCGGGAGGAAGCCCAGTCGGCGCAGGATGGGGCTGCTCTGGTCGGAGGCGTCGACCTGGAGGTAGCGGTAGCCGCGCTCGGCCGCGAGCTTGGCGCGGTGTGCGACCAGGGCCCGGTAGATGCCCCGGCCGCGCCAGTCGGGGAGGGTGCCGCCGCCCCAGAGGCCGGCGAAGCCGGTGCCCGGGTAGAGCTCCAGCCGCGCCGCGCACACCGGCAGCTCACCGGCCATGACGACGACCACGGCCACCATGTCCGGTGCGTCGGTCAGCTGGGTGAGCAGCCGCTGCCTGAGCTGGGGGCGGCCCCCGCCGAACACCTGCTCGTGCACGTCCGCCACCAGGTCCACCCCGGCCGCGTCGACCACCGGCCGCAGTCGGAGGCCGTCGGGCAGCTCGGCGTCGGTGGGCAACTCGCTGACCTGGGCGACCATCAGTGTCTCGGCCGGTTCCGAGGTGAAGCCGGCCGCCCGCAGCCGCTCGCCGAGGTCGGTCGGCCGGTCGTGGGAGTACAGCTTCCATTCGAACTCCCGGCCGAGTGAGGTGAAGTACCGGATCTGCTCCGCGATGGCCGCGTCCGCCGTGTCCCCGTTCGCCGTGTCCCCGTCCGCCGTGTCCCAGTCCAGGCCCGACCAGAGGACGCCGCTCCACCCCTGCTCCGTCCCGATCTGCCGCACCACGCCGCCCAGCCGCTCGACGCGCGCCCCCGGCCCGTCGGCCACCGCGCCCTTGCGCATCCGCTGGTCGTACTCCGCCAGCACCGCTCTCTGATCCATCGGCCCAGCTCAGCACCGGTCTGCCGGTACGACAACCGAATTTCTCCCGGCAGCCCGGACTACGCTCGAAGGTACGGCATCGCGCGTCGGTCACCGGCCTGGTGAGGCGTGGAGGTGCCCGTGCGACGCCTGTGGAGGTGTTCCACTGTGTCTGTCGACCTGAATCACACCATCGTCCATTCCCGGGACAAGCGGGAGTCCGCCGAGTTCCTGGCCCGCATCCTCGGCCTGGAGGTCGGTGCCGAGTGGGGCCCGTTCCTACCGGTGGCCACCGGCAACGGGGTCACCCTGGACTTCGCCACCGCCGACGGGCCGGTCAGCTCGGAGCACTACGCCTTCCTCGTCACGGACGGGGAGTTCGACGCGGTGTTCGACCGGATCGAGCGGGCCGGGATCACCTACTACGCCGATCCGCACCGGGCGCAGCCGGGCGAGATCAACCACCGCTACGGCGGGCGCGGGCTGTACTTCCTGGACCCGTCCGGTCACGCCATGGAGGTCATCACCCGTCCGTACGGCAGTCACCCGCAGTAGCCGGGCGCCCCTCGGCGTCAGCGCAGGGTGGCGGTGAGGGCGGCGCGGGTGGGGGTGGGGTGGGTGAGCAGGTCGGTGCTGTCCGCGAACTGGTCGATGGCGCCGGTGAGCGGCAGGGCCCGTACGGCGGGGTTGGTGACCCGGGCGGTGAGGGCGGCCGTGAACCGTTCGGCGCGCAGCACCTGGAACGGGCGGTCGTGGTACGGCCGGGTGGCCGGGTCGACCGGGTCGGTGAGGGCCAGCCGGTGGTGCGCGGCGGCGACGGTCTCGTACGCGCGGCACAGCCACCGCTCCCGGGTGCGCCAGTCGGTGGCGGCGAGCGCGGCGGTGAGGACGGGGGTGAGCCCGGGTCCGTCGGGGGTGCGGGCGAAGGCGCTGCCGAGCCATTTGCCGTACGGCGGGTAGCGGCGGGCCATCAGCAGGCAGAGCCGCATCAGCTCGCGGACCAGCCGGGCGGCCACCACGGCGGAGCCGAGTTCGTCGCCCACCTCGCCGCAGCGGCCGACGAACGCCTCCTCCTGGGAGATCCGCTGCCACTGGCAGGCCAGCAGGTGCAGCCAGAGGTCGTGCGGGTACCAGGCGAGGGCGGCCCGCGCCGGGGCGAGCCGGCCGAGGCCGTCGTGGAAGACGGCGCCGGCGGTGACCTCGGCCAGCCGCTGGGTGGGGGTGGCCAGCCAGTCCGTCGTGGTGACGCCGTCGCCGGGGTCGAAGCCCAGCTGGGCGGTGAACCAGGAGTGCGGGTCGGTGACCTCGACCCGGTGGTGTACGGGCCCGTCGGTGGCCCGCATCACCCGGACCTGCTCGTTCTCCCCGGCGGCGAAGTGGGTGGGGTAGCCGTGGAAGGTCTTCGGCAGCCGCCGGGAGAGCAGGTCGGTGATCCGTTCGCCGTACCGGGCGGCGTCCGGCGGGTGCAGGAAGAGGGTCAGCCGCGGGCCCCACTCGTGGTCGGCGGAGCGGGCGGTGTCGAAGCCGAGGACTTCCGAGCCGCCGCCCAGCCGGGCGGCGGAGTACGCGACGCCGGGCAGGGCCTCGTCCAGCAGCGGGCGCACCGCCTCGGTGTGGAAGCGGCGGCAGAGTTCCAGGCCGGGGAGGAAGGGCGGCGGCGTCATGCCGCAGAGGCTGCCGGATCGGCGGGCGGTCCGCGACCGGTTTTGCCGGCCCCCGGCCCGCCCGCCTGCCGGGGCGGGTCAGTGGTGGAAGGCGACCTTGGCGTTCTCCGGTCGGGCGTGGCCGGTCAGCTCGGACAGTGAGCGGCGCAGGTCCTGGATGAAGAGGGCCATCTTGTCGCCGCTGATGCCGTGCCTGATCAGCACCCGCTGGATGACCGTCTGCTGCCGGTCCGGCGGCAGCGGGTAGGACGGCACCTGCCAGCCGCGCATCCGGAGGTCGTCGGAGAGCCGGTACAGGTCGAAGGGGGAGCCGTCGGGGTCCTTCAGCGTGTAGGAGACGGCGGGCAGCGCGCCCCGGCCGTCGTACAGCAGGGTGAACGGGCCCAGCTCGGCGATCTCGTCGGCCAGCCGGGCGGCGGTGTCCAGGCAGTACTGCTGGACCCGGCGGTAGCCCGCGCGGCCCAGCCGCAGCAGCAGGAAGTACTGGGCGATGACCTCGCCGCCCGGCCGGGAGAAGTTCAGCGCGAAGGTCGGCATCCGGCCGCCCAGGTAGTCCACGTCGAAGACCAGCTCCTCGGGCAGGTCGGCGGCCTCCCGCCAGATCGCCCAGCCGATGCCCAGCGGCGCCATGCCGTACTTGTGCCCGGAGGTGTTGATCGACTTGACCCGGGGCAGCCGGAAGTCCCACTCCAGCTCCGGCTGGACGAACGGCGCGATGAACCCGCCGCTGGCGGCGTCCACGTGCAGCGGTATGTCGAGGCCGGTGTCCCGCTCGATGGCGTCCAGCTCGGCGGCCAGCTCCTTGACCGGCTCGTAGTCGCAGGTGAAGGTGACGCCGAGGATGGCGACCACGCCGATGGTGTTCTCGTCCACGTGCTCGCGCAGCTGTTCGGGGCGTAGGCCGGTCGCGCCTGGCCGCAGCGGCACCTGGCGCAGCTCGACGTCGAAGTAGCGGGCGAACTTCTCCCAGCACACCTGCACCGGCCCGCAGACCAGGTTCGGCCGGTCGGCGGGCTGCCCGGCGGCCTCCCGGCGCTTGCGCCACCGCCACTTCATGGCCAGGCCGCCGAGCATCGCCGCCTCGCTGGAGCCGGTGGTGGAGCAGCCGACGGCGGTGGCGCTGTCCGGGGCGTTCCACAGGTCGGCGAGGATGTGGACGCACCGCGACTCGATCTCGGCCGTCTGCGGGTACTCATCCTTGTCGATCATGTTCTTGACGAGGTTCTCGTCCATCAGGCGGTGGACGTGGGGCTCGCTCCAGGTGGTGCAGAAGGTCGCCAGGTTCTGCGCCGCGTTGCCGTCCAGGTCCAGTTCGTCGTGGATCAGCTGGTAGACGATGTACGGGTCGGTGGGGCCGTCCGCGAGGCGGCGCCGGGGCAGGGTGCCCTCGCTCAGTGGAGTCGCGTACACGTCAAGCGAATTGGCCCGGCGGCTCCGGTCCACTTGGTGCAGGGCCATGGGTGCCTCCTCGACTGGACGGCGGGCGGATCGGTACGGGCGTGCCGCGTACGGGCCGCGCCTGCCCGGCCCGGCCGCTGCCGGTCAGGGCGCACCGCCCATCGAACGCCAGTGTGGTGCGTGTCGGCGGGTGCCGCCACCGCGACGCGGAACGGAACTCCGGCGCACCCATGGGCAAGGCCGACATCGGTCTCGACCAGTTACTCCGTCCGTGGAAACGCCGACGCGTTCGGGGTGGCCGGCCGGTACGGCGAGTTCGTGCTCGGCGGCGGCGCCGACTTCCGTGGCGGGTTCGGTGGCGGCAATGAAACTGACCGCCGCCGAGGTCGGCGCGCTGCCCGGCCGGGCGGCCCTGGTGGTCCGTGGGCCCCTCCGGCGTCCCGTCCGACATGCCGTCGGACCCGCCCTCCGGCGGTGCGCCCGCCATGCCGGAGAGCGCGGCCCCCGGCGGCAGCGGCCTGCCGCCGATCACCGTCGGCGGCGCCGTCGTGCCGGTGGTGGCGGCCCGGCGGCGCAGGTCGGGTGGGCGTGCCTGACGCGACGTCAGCAGGAGTCGAATCCCGCTCGCTCGGCCGGTCGGACCGGGCGGGAATCCGCCTGCCGGGGGGCGTGCGGCCCTGGCAGGGGGCGCGCGGCTGATCCATGCGCAGGTGGACGCATCCGCGCGCTGGTCCCGATGCCTGACTACGGGGAAGGTTCACAGTGTGGCGGGCGCTGAACCCGGTGCTCCCGTCGAGCGCATCGCGAAGGGACTTCGACATGGCCCGCATGCCCGGAGCGCAGTACCGCCCCGTCGTCAACGTCCACAAGGACGGCGTCCTGGAGCGCCGCGGCCTGGTGCTGCACGTCCAGGACGACACCGGCAACCCGTACGCCTGGTTCAACAACCCGTCCTCGCAGGCGAGCAGCGACTTCTGGGTGCAGCGGGACGGGAGCATCGACCAGTACTGCGACACCGGCGTGGACTACGCCTGGGCGCAGGGCGCGGGCAACCCGTACTACGCCTCGGTGGAGACCGAGGGCCACCCGGACACCGCGCTCACCAGCGACCAGGTGGAGGCGGTGGCGCAGATCTACGCCTGGGGGCACTCGGAGTTCGGCTGGCCGCTGGCGGTGGTCGACTCGACCACCGCACACGGGTTCACCTACCACGGGGCGGGCGGCGCGGCCTGGGGCAACCACCCCGACTGCCCGGGTGACCTGCGGAAGGCCCAGCGGGCGGCCATCATCTCCCGGGCCAAGGAGATCCTGGGCGGCGGCAAGGACGGCGGCGGCGCCACGGTGAGCCTGGCCCACGTCGTCGCGGCGGCGAAGGCGGACCCGAAGGCCGCGCAGGGGCACACCACCTACCGGGACGAGGTGCTGGTGGTGGAGAAGGCGCTCCAGGCCGAGGGGCTGCTCGCCGCCCAGTGGGTGGACGGCAGCTTCGGTACGAAGACCATCACGGCGTACGCGGCCCTCCAGCGCCGCTACGGGTACAGCGGGGCCGACGCGGACGGCATCCCCGGCCGCAAGAGCCTCACCAAGCTGGGCGGCGCCCACGACTTCTCCGTCACCGCCTGAGCCGGCCGCCTGAGCCCGGGGCCGAGGCCGGCTGCCTTCAGCGGCTGCCCGGCGGCCGCAGGAGCGTACCTGGGCCGGGCCGTGGGCGGCGGCCGGGAGTCCCGAGTGGCCGATGTGCGGGTGCCCCGGGTGTGCGACGGGCGGATCGTGGCCTCCCGCCGACCACCACGACCACGCCGCCCTCGCCGCCGCCGCGCCGGGGGCCGCTCCGCAGTCGGGGCGAACGAGTCGCGGTGCGGCGCGGCAGCGGAGGGCGGCGCGCATCATGGGTACGGGGGCCCGTTGCGGGCCCCCGACCGCACCGCACTGGCGGGCCGATCGGTCTGTCGGGCGTCGACATATGCCATAGGGCAATGAATGAGCCGCGTATGAACCAGCGTTGCGCCCTGAACCCCGCTTGGACCGTTGCCCTAGGTAAACTATAACCTTCGATCATGGTCACAGGTGGTCAGGAAGCGAGGCGGCACGGGGCCCTCCAGCGGGCTCCCCGCCTCCCGGCGCGCGAAGGGCACCGCGCGCCGCAGAAGTGCGCTCAGGCGAGTTCGCGGTCCTCGACCGCCGCGCCGTCCGGCTCCGCCGCGCGGTGGAACTCCTCCAGGCCCACCAGCAGCGAGGCGCGGGCGGAGGGCGGCATGTCGGCCAGTGTGGCCCGCAGGTCCTTGCGCCGCAGCTCACGCAGCTCGGCGAGCAGTTCGACCCCCTCGCCGGTCAGGTGCAGGATCACCTGCCGCCGGTCCGACTCGCCGGTGTCCCGGTCGATCAGCCCGGCCGCCTGCAACCGGTCGCAGAGCCTGCTGGTCACCGACGCGGCGGTGCCCAGCTCCTCGGCCAGCCGGCGCAGATGGATTCCCCGGTGCCGGTCGATGGTGATCAGGGCACGCATCTGGGACGTGGACACCGTGGTGCCCAGCGCCTCGTGCGCCCTGCCCCACAGCACCACCAGTGACTCGACGGCGTACAGCATCGCGGTGGCGACATCGTCGGGGGACGTCAGGTGGGCGGTGCGGGAGCGGGGGCGGTGGTACGTCATGCGGCAACCCTCCCAACTCCCAGCTTTCCACAACAGTGTGCCTCACCCGCGCGCCGGTGCTGCCGCCGCCGCAGGCCGGACCGCCTGGCAGGGGCACGCCCGATGACCGCCGACGACCGGGTCTGCGCCGCCCGCCGGGCCCTCCAGGGCGCCGTACCGGACGCGTTGGTGACCGTCCTCGACCGGGTGCTCTCCGAGCACTTCCGGGCGGTGGGCAGCAGACTGCTGCTGATCGACTACAGCATGTCACTGCTCTGCCCGGTACGGATCGCCGTCCCGCCGCGCGGCGGAGCAGCGGACGGACCGGACGCCCCGGGCCTCCCCGGCACCGGCGACCCGGCCCCGGACCCGGCCGGGCAGCAGGGCCAGCACGGCCAGCACGGCCAGCACGGCCAGGACGGCCAGGACGGCCAGGACGGCCAAGGCGGGCCGGAGGACGGCGGCGCCCCGCCGGAGCCGGTCAACGGCACCCCGGCGGGCCGGGTCTTCGCCGCCCAGCGGCCGGAGGCCACCGGGCACACCCTGCTGCTGCCGGTCACCGTCCGGGGCGACCGGCAGGGCGTGCTCGAAGTACGGCTGCCGCAGCCGCCCGGCCCCACCGAGCTGGCCGAGCTGGCCGAGGTCGCGGGCGCCCTGGGCCACGCCCTGGTGGTCGCGGACCGGGAGACCGACCTCTATCTGCGCGCCCGCCGCCCCCGGCGGCTCACCCTGGCCGCCGAGATGCAGTGGCAACTGCTGCCCGGCCGCTCCTGCGAACGCCCCGAGTACAGCCTCGGAGCACACCTGGAGCCCGCCTACGCCGTCCACGGCGACCACTACGACTGGACGGCCGAGGCCGACCAGCTGACCGTCTCGGTGACCAACGGCATGGACCGGGGCACCCGGGCCGCCGCCCTCACCGGGCTCGCCGTCGGCGCGCTGCGCAACGCCCGCCGCCTGGGCGAGCGCATCCCGATCGCCCATCAGGCGAGCCTGGCCGACCAGGCGATCTACGGCATGTACGGCGGCAAGAGCCATGTCTCCACGCTGCTGCTCCACTTCGACCTGGAGACCGGCCGGGTCAGCGCGGTGGACGCGGGGTCGCCCAAGGTGCTGCGGCTGCGCGACGGCCGGGTGGACGTCCTGGAGCTGGACGCGCAGTTGCCGCTCGGCATGTTCGAGGAGACGCACTACGTCTCCCAGGAGCTGCCGGTACGCCCCGGCGACCGGCTGGTGGTGGTGAGCGACGGCGTGCACGGCGCGCGCTCCCCGCGCGGGGAGCTGTTCGGTGACCGGATGCTGCTGAACGCCATCAGCGGCAGCCGGATGGCACCGCCCGCCGAGGCCGCCCGGCTGATCATCCGACAGGTGGGCGAGCACGAGGCGTCGGATTCCGGCCGGGGGCCCGCCGACGACGCGGTGGTGGTGGTCGTGGACTGGCGCGGCAGGTGAGCGGCCCGCCCGCCCGCAGCGGTCTCGGCCGGCCGGGGGACGCCTTTCACCCAAAGGACGCGAACGCGTCGCGGGGGTCGGCACCCGGTGCCAGATTGGGGTCCGAGCCATGCACCCGCCGGTGGCAGCCCGCGCCGGCCAGCTGACGGAGGACCCATCGTGCCCGCATACCGCCACCGCGTCCCGACCCTGGTCGCCGCTCCGCTGCTCGCGGCGCTGCTCCTGGTGTCCGGCTGCTCCGGCTCCGACTCGTCCAACGCCGGCGGCGGTGGCAGCGCTGCCGCCACCGGCGGTACCGCCGCCGGCTCGCCCTCACCGAGCAGCACCCAGGAGAAGGTCAAGCTCGCCAAGACCAAGTTCGTCGCCAACGCCGGTCTCGCCGCCGGGGCCACCTACCAGTGGCTGTACAAGCCGTACAAGGCGGGCAAGTTCAAGAAGGGCGCCGACGGCCGCAAGATGGCACTGGTCAAGGGCGCGCTGGCCGGTGCGTTCACCTACAACCGGCTCAAGGCGGCGATCAAGGACGCCCAGGGCGACCCGACGCTCTCCAAGGCGGTGGCCCCGCTGACGGCCGGGGTCGAGAAGCTCAAGCAGACCGCGACCAGCATCCGCAGCGGCGACAACGCCGAGGGCGGCGCCAACCAGTTCCAGGGCGTCATCGACAGCTTCAAGCAGGCGGGCAAGGCGGCGGGCGCCGACGTCACCAACAAGGTGCCCTCGCTGAGCCAGCTCAGCTCGGGCGGCTGACGCGTCGGCGGGGGCGGCGGCGCGGGAGCGAAAGGCGCGCGGCAGGCGGTGCGGACGACCACCAATCCGCCGACCGACCGGCCACGAACAAGGCAGGGACGGCACGGCCGCCCCGGTCGTCGCACCCGCCCGGACCCGCCCGGTCCCGGCCCGACAGTCCCCGGAGGGACCGCATGCCGCCACGCCGCCCACAGCCCGCCCCGTCGAGCGCCGGCGCGCCACCGCGACCGTACGCCCCCTCAGCATCCCCCGCGCCCCCAGCATCCCCCGCGCCCCAAGCGCCCCCCGCCCACCCCGGCCCCAGCGCGCGCCAGGGCGCGGCCCGGCGGGAGGCGGGGCAGTGAGCGAAGTGGTGCACCTGGCCGGCCCCGGCATGCGCGAACCCGCCCTCGAAGAGCTGCTGGGCAAGGTCTCCCGGGGCGACCAGCAGGCGTACGAACGCCTCTACGACGCCGTCGCCGGGTCCGTCCTCGGGCTGGTGCGCCGGGTGCTGCGCGACCCGGCCCAGTCCGAGGAGGTGGCCCAGGAGGTGATGGTCGAGGTCTGGCGGTGCGCCGCCCGCTACGACAGCGGCCGGGGCAGCGTGATGGCCTGGGTGATGACCCTCGCCCACCGCCGCGCGGTGGACCGGGTCCGCAGCGCGCAGGCGTCCGCCGACCGCGACCGGCGGGCCGCCTCGATCGGCGTGGGACCGGCGTTCGACGAGGTCGCCGAGCAGGTGGAGACCCGGTTGGAGCGCGAGCAGGTGCGCCGCTGCCTGCGTACGCTCACCCAGCTCCAGCGCGAGTCGGTCAACCTCGCCTACTACCGGGGCTGCACCTACCGCGAGGTCGCGGAACTGCTCGGCGTGCCGCTCGGCACCGTCAAGACCCGGCTGCGCGACGGCCTGATCCGACTCCGCGACTGCCTGGGGGTGACCGCGTGAAGACCGCGCCCGACCTGCACACCCTCACCGGCGCGTACGCCGTGCACGCCCTCACCGCCGAGGAGCGGGGCCGCTTCGAGGAGCACCTGGCCGACTGCGCCGCCTGCGGCCAGGAAGTACGCGAACTCCAGGCCGCCGCCGCCCGGCTCGCCGCCCCCGAGGCCGTCTCCCCGCCGCCGGAGCTCAAGCGGCGGGTGCTGGCCGAGATCGCCACCGTACGGCAGCTGCCGCCGCGGCTCGCCCCGGGCGACCCCGCCGGCCCGGCCGCGCCGCCGCCGCCCGCGCCGCACCGGCCGGCCCGGCTCCGGCCGCGCCTCGCCCTGGCGGCCTGCCTGGCCGGAGCGGTCGCCCTGGGCGCCGCCGCCTGGCAGTTCCACCGGGACGACGACCGGGCCCGCCGGACCACCGCCGAGGCACGGCAGGAGCAGCAGGACCTGGCCCGGCTGCTGACCGCACCGGACGCCCGCACCGCCACCACCCGGTCCGGCGGCGCCACCGCCGCCGTCGTCTGGTCCGCCGCCGCCGACCGGGCCGCCTTCCTGGCCAGCGGCCTGCGCCCGCTGCCGGCCGGCCAGGCGTACCAGCTCTGGTACGACGACTCCGGCACCATGCGGCCCGCCGGACTGCTGCCGCCCGGCGGTACCACCCGGCTGCTGGCGGGCCCGCTGCACGGCGCGGTCGGCGTCGGCGTCACCGTCGAACCGGCGGGCGGCTCCCCGCACCCGACCGGCTCCCCGGTGCTGCTGCTGGCCCTCCGCTGACCGGGCGCCGGGCGGGTGGCGGGTCGGTCCCTGGGCTCAGGCCCTGGCCAGCAGCAGCTGCTGCACGTCCAGGTATCCGGTACGGAATCCGGCCTCCGAGTACGCGAGGTACAGCTCCCACATCCGGCGGAACACACCGTCGAAGCCCAGCGCCGCCACCTCCGCCCGCCGGGCGTCGAACCGCTCCCGCCACAGCCGGAGCGTCTCGGCGTAGTGCGGCCCGAAGCCGTCCCGGCGCAGCACCCGCAGCCGGGTGTGCGCCGCCGTCACCTGCTCCACCGCCGCCACCGACGGTATGAGCCCGCCGGGGAAGACGTACTTGTGCATCCAGGTGTAGGTGTGCCGGGTGGCCAGCAGCCGGTCGTGCGCCATGGTGATCGCCTGGAGGGCCGCCCGGCCGCCCGGCGCCAGCACCCGGTCGATGGTGCCGAAGTACGCGGGCCAGTACCGCTCCCCGACGGCCTCGATCATTTCCACGCTCAGCACCGCGTCGTACTCGCCCCCCACCGCGCGGTAGTCCTGGAGCCGCACCTCCACCCGGTCCGCCACCCCCGCCCGCGCCAGCTTGGCCCGGGTCAGCTCCCGCTGCTCGGCGGAGAGGGTCAGCGTGACCACGGTGGCCCCGCGCCGGGCGGCGCGCAGCGCCAACTCGCCCCAGCCGGAGCCGATCTCCAGCACCCGGGTCCCCTCCCCGACCCCGGCCAGGTCGAGCAGCCGGTCGATCTTGCGGTGCTGGGCGGCCTCCAGCAGTTCCCAACGTGCCACCGGCACCCCGCCGTCCTCCTCGAACACGGCCGAGGAGTACGTCATCGACGGGTCCAGGAAGAGCGCGAACAGGTCGTTGGACAGGTCGTAGTGCCGCTGGATGTTGCGCCTGGCCCCGTCCGGCGTGTTGCGCTCGGCCACCGGCTGCGCGGCCACGTAGAAGCGGCGCAGCCACTGGAGGCCCGGCGGCACCAGCGTCTGCGGCGACCGGGCCAGTACGGTGAGCACCCCGGCCAGGTCCTCGGCGTCCCAGTCCCCGGCCTGGTACGCCTCCCCGAAGCCGATCAGGCCGCCGGTGCCCACCCGGCGGTGGAACGCCTCCGGCCGGTTCAGCCGCAGCACCGGCAGCCCCGGGTCCGGCGGCGGGTCCTGCGGCAGCCGTACGCCGAGCCCGGAGCGGCGCGCCACCCGGGTGAGCAGCGCCGCCGCCACCCGGGCCCGCACCCGCGAGCGCGGCACCCGCGCCACATCCGGCCACCGCTCGGCGTCGATCGGCTCGGGCGCCTCCGGGCTCCCGCCGCCGGGTCCGCCGTCCACCGCCGCATCGGTCGGCTGTCCTTCGATCGAGTGAGTCACGGGTCTCCTCTCCTCCGGATGCACGGTCAGGTTCGACCCTGCCCCCGTCCCTGGCAAGGCCATGCACCGCGCCGGCCGGCCGATCCCCGCCGTGCGGCCGGACCCGCCCGAAGGCCCGCCCGTCGAGCGAGGGATGACGGCCGGTCATGGCGATGGCGGTACGGCTCGGGTGGCGCCCCGGGATCTGCTTCTCGGAGGGCTGAGAAATTTCACTCGTCTGCCGCGCATGGTGTGTTGAGCCCTGGGTAGGCGGGCGCCACTGGCCCGCGCGACCCCCGACGCGCAGGACATACCGAGGGAGGGACAGCAGTGATGAGGGTTGACTTCGCACCAGCAGCCGAGGCCCACGCCCCCGCCGAACCGAAGGCCGCCCCGCTCTACCCGGTGGCGGACGCCGCCGCGCCCGTCGTACTGCCCGACCTCCCCGACCTCCCCGACCTCCCCGACATCCCGTCGGCACGCGACATCGCCACCGCCGACGCCCGCGCGCTGTCCAAGGTGCTCTTCCGGCGGATGGCCCAGTTGGAGGAGGGCACCCACGAGTACGCGTACGTCCGCAACACCCTGGTGGAGTTGAACCTCGCCCTGGTGCGGTTCGCGGCGGCCCGGTTCCGGACCCGCAGCGAGCCGATGGAGGACATCGTCCAGGTCGGCACCATAGGGCTGATCAAGGCCATCGACCGGTTCGACATCGACCGGGGGCTGGAGTTCCCGACCTTCGCGCTGCCGACCGTGATCGGTGAGATCAAGCGGTTCTTCCGCGACACCAGCTGGGCGGTGCATGTGCCGCGCCGGCTCCAGGAACTGCGGCTGGACCTCGCCAAGGCCAGCGACGAACTGGCCTTCACCCTCGGCCGCGAGCCCACCTCCGCCGAACTGGCCGAGAGGCTCGGCATGCCGGAGCGGGACGTCTGCGAGGGCCTGGTCGCCTCCGCCGGGTACACCGCGTACTCGCTGGACGCCCAGAGCGACGACGACGAGACCGAGGGGTCCATCGCGGACCGGCTCGGCGAGGAGGACACCGGCCTGGAGGGCGTCCTCGACCATGAGGCCCTCAAGCCGCTGATCGCCGCGCTGCCCGACCGGGACCGGCGCATCCTCTCACTCCGCTTCGGCGCGGAGATGACGCAGTCCGAGATCGGCGCGGAGCTGGGCATCTCCCAGATGCACGTCTCCCGGCTGCTCTCCCGCATCCTCGCCCGGCTCCGCGAGGGCATGGCCGGCACCGCCCCGGCGTAGCCGCTGCCCCGGGGGCGCCGAGAACCACGCGAGAAACCCGGCACGGTCGTGAGCCGCAGTCGCAGCGGCAGCGGGTACCACCCGGTGCGGCTCTGCGGGTGACCGGGCGCGCAGTTCCCCGCGCCCCTTGGGCGGTGCCCGAACCGGCGCCCCGGCTCAGCGCCGGACGGCGAACAGCGCGGCCGTGATCCCGGCCAGCGCCGTCCAGGCGACCCAGAGCCAGGCGTCGGCGCCGAAGGCCGCGCTGTACGCGCTGACCAGGACCAGGCAGCCGGTGGTGACCAGCAGCAGCCCCCGGGTCTGCCGGGTGCCGGGGTGGGGATCGCGCGGAGCGGATGATGCCATGGCGTGTCCTCCGAGTTCCGTGTCCGGACGGGCCGGGCCTGGTCGGCCCTGCGGCCCTACTGCTCCGCGGCGGCCTCCGCCCCGGGCGCCGCGTACTCGTACCGCCAGCGCCACCGCCCCCGCGCGTCGTGCTGCTTCACCCGGTGGTAGACCAGCGTGTCGGCGGGCCGGTCCAGATGGGCGGGCACCGGCACCCGGTAGACCTTGGGCACGTTGTTGAACGGGCTGAGCAGGATCGGCAGCACCCTGCCGTCCAACGGCCCGCCCACGAACTCGGTATCCGCACTCCTCATACCCGCAAGCTTCGCACTCTTCACGGCCTTCGCCCAGCAGTCGGAGAGTCCTCACAGGCACCCCTCGGTCACGGCGGCCCCACGGGGGTCCTATCCTGCTGAGTACGCCCACGGGGTATCCCGGGCCGCCGTGCCCCTCCAGGCCGGGGTGCCGGAGCCCGACGAGGGTGACCTGGCACAGTTTCCGCTCCCCGCACCGCTTCCGCTCCGTACCGTGGACCTTGGCAGCAGCCGGCCGGCGACCCTGTGCCGGGTCGGACGGGATGCGCGGAGAAGGGTCTCGATGGAAGCCAGAAGCAGCAGGTGGACGGGCTGGTTGCGGGGCCGGGCACGGGCCGGGGACTCCTTGGACGCCCGTGACATGGCGGCCGCGACCCGCCTGGATCTGCTGCTGGGGGCGGTCCGCGCGGGCTTCCCGGTCGCGCCCGCCGCCCGCCCGTCCGGCTACCGCTGCTCCTGCGACCGGGTCGGCTGTCCGGCCCCGGCCCGGCACCCGGTCTCGTTCGCCTGGCAGACGCAGGCCACCACCGACACCGAGCAGATCGCCCGCTGGCTGGACCGCGACCCGCAGGCCAACTTCGTGACCGCCACCGGCCGCACCCATGACGTGCTGGACGTACCGGAGGCGGCGGGCCGGATCGCCCTGGAGCGGCTGATCGACCAGGACGCGGCCGGTCCGGTCGCGGCCGGTGACGGGCGCTACCTGTTCTTCGCCGCCACCCGGGGCACCCCGATCGACGAGGACGAGTGGTGGCCGTGCGAGCTGGACAGCCACCCGGACACCCTGGAGGAGCACCCCGGCCTGCGCTGGCACTGCCGGGGGTCGTACGTCCTGCTGCCGCCCTCCGTGCTGCCCGACGACTCGGTGGTGCGCTGGGTACGCGGCCCGGAGCACCCGCTGCCGGACCCGCTGCGGGTGCTCGACATGCTCACCGACGCCTGTACGACGGTCGGCGCGGTCGCCGAGGAGCAGTGGCGCATCGGCTGACCCGCCGGTGGGGCCGCGCCGCCGCCGGCCGGCCCCACCGCACCGGCGCTACGGCAGGGTGAGGATCTCCGCGCCGCTGTCGGTCACCAGCAGGGTGTGCTCGAACTGGGCGGTGCGCTTGCGGTCCTTGGTGACCACCGTCCAGCCGTCGTCCCAGATCTCGTAGTCGTAGGTGCCGAGCGTCAGCATGGGCTCGATGGTGAAGGTCATCCCGGGCCGGATCACCTCGGTGGCGCGCGGGCTGTCGTAGTGCGGCACGATCAGCCCGGAGTGGAACGACGTGTTGATGCCGTGCCCGGTGAAGTCCCGCACCACGCCGTAGCCGAAGCGCTTGGCGTACGACTCGATGACCCGCCCGATGACGTTGATCTGCCGGCCCGGCCGCACCGCCTTGATCGCCCGGTCGAGCGACTCCCGGGTGCGCTCCACCAGCAGCCGGGACTCCTCGTCCACGTCACCGACCAGGTAGGTGGCGTTGAGGTCGCCGTGCACGCCGTGGATGTAGGCGGTGACGTCGAGGTTCACGATGTCGCCGTCGCGCATCACCGTGGAGTCGGGGATGCCGTGGCAGATCACCTCGTTGAGCGAGGTGCAGATCGACTTGGGGAAGCCCCGGTAGCCCAGGTCGGAGGGGTAGGCGCCGTGGTCGCACATGTACTCGTGGGCGACCCGGTCCAGCTCGTCGGTGGTGACGCCGGGCGCGATGTGGGCCGCCGCCGCCTCCATGGCGCGGGCGGCGATGGCACCGGCCACCCGCATCTTCTCGATCGTCTCCGCGGTCTGCACCTCGGAGCCGGTGTACGGCTGCGGGCCGCGCTTGCCCACGTACTCCGGCCGGGCGATGCGGGCCGGGACGCTGCGGGTGGGGGAGAGCTTGCCGGGAACCAGGTGAGCCATGCCCGCGAGTCTATCCGGCGCCCTCCGGTCGCCCCGGGGTGCCCGCCCGGAGTGCCCGCTCCGTCAGGGGGCATGATCTGGACGGGAGGGCCGGGCAGCGCGGCCCCGGAGCAGCAGGAGGCGCGGAATGCCGTTCGGACGCAAGCCGCAGGGGAAGCCCGGCGAGTGGTTCTACTGCGTACAGCACCACAAGGTCGAGGAGGGCCCGGAGTGCCCGGCCCGCGACCGCCTCGGTCCGTACGCCAGCCGCGACGACGCCGAGCACGCGCTGCAGACCGCCGCCGAGCGCAATCAGAAGTGGGACAAGGACCCGCGCTGGCACGACTCCCCGAACCCCGCCTCGGACGAGGAGTGACACCACCGCCCGAGCCGCCGCGCGGTCAGACCGCCACCGCCTCGCCCTCGTCCCGCGCCGCCCGATGGGCGGCGCGGACCTCGGCGACATGCGGGTCCGTCCGGGCGTCGTACGCCAGCAGCCGGGGCAGCGCCGCGACCAGCGCCGCCACGCCGACCACGCACATCAGCCCGCCGGACCACACCGACGCCCGCACCCCGAAGACGGCCGCCATGCCGCCGGCCCGCACCTGGCCGAGCTGCGGCCCGGCCGAGTAGCTGAGCAGTTCCACCCCGGCCAGCCGGCCGCGCAGCCCGTCCGGGATCGACTGGTTCCACATGGTGGAGCGCCCCAGGCCGCTGACCATGTCGGCGCCCCCGGCCAGCGCCAGGAAGAGCAGCACCAGCCAGACGTTCCCCACCAGCCCGGCGCCGGTGATCGCCGCGCCCCACAGCCCGGCCGCGATGATCACCATCCGGCCGTGCCGGTGCACCTGGGAGACCCAGCCGCTGGTCAGGGAGACCGCCAGCGAGCCGACCGAGGACGCCGCGTACATCAGGCCCAGCGCCCAGGACGCGTCCAGCCGGTCCGCGAGGAAGGGGAAGACCGCGTTGGGGAAGGCGAACAGCATCGCCACGATGTCCACCGCGTAGGTGCCCAGCAGCTCCTTGCGGCCCCACGCGTACCGCAGCCCCGCCGCGATGGCGCCCAGCGACGGCTTCTCGGCGCCGGTGGTCGGCGGCACCGCCCGCATCCGGGACAGCAGCAGCAGCGAGACCGCGAAGGTGGCCACGTCCAGCCCGTAGGCGACCTGGACGCCCGCCGTGGCGGCGATCACACCGGCCAGCGCGGGCCCGGCGATGGCGCCGACCTGGTAGCGCAGCGAGTTGAGCGCGGCGGCGGCGGGCAGCTGGTCGTGGGCGACGATCCGGGGCGTCAGCGCGTCCAGTGACGGCCGCTGGAGGCCGTCCAGCGCGGAGACCAGGCCGACGACCACATACACCGGCCAGAGCAGCGGCGTCGGCAGCAGCGCGTTGACCAGCAGCAGTACCGAGAGCAGCCCGAGCCCCGCCTCGGAGAGCAGCACCAGCAGGCGCCGGTCCAGCGCGTCCGCCAGCGCGCCGCCCCACAGCCCGAAGACGATCATCGGGACCAGCTCCACCGCGCCGATCAGGCCGACCGCCAGCGAGGACCCGGTCAGCTCCTTGATCTGGAGCGGCACCGCCACATACGTCAGATAGCTGCCGAAGGCGCTGACCAGACCGGCGCTCCACAGCAGCCGGTAGTCCCGCGACGAACGCCAGGGCCCCAGGTCGGGGCGCACCCTGCGGGCCAGCGCCCGCAGTCGGCCGGGAGCGGGGCGTCCTGGCAGCTCAGCGCTGGGTCCGGTGGTCTGTTCGGGGGTCACAAAGGGGCATCATGCGTGCTGGGTACGGCCGCGCGCAACCGATTTACTAAGGTAACCCTTACCAGCGTAGCGGCGGTGGTGCGGTCAGCCGCTCCGCCAGCAGCGCCATCCGCTCCAGCGCCCCGCGCCGCCGCCTGCGCGGCAGCTCCTCGCCCGCCGCCGCGCTCACCAGATGCTGCACCACCTCGAACGGCGCCGGAGTGAGCGCCGCCGGATCGCCCGCCGCCCCGCCCGGCGGCTCCCACGCCGCCGGGACGGTCAGCGCCTGGTGCGCCAGGCCCCGCAACTCCGCGTCGCCGCTCTCCAGGGCCAGCACCGTCGCCCCCGTACGGCGGGCGTCCTGCACCCGCTCCAGCAGCGGCGCCCCGGCCGGCCCCGGCGCCACCACCAGCACCGTCTCACCGCGCCCGGCCCGCTCCAGCCGCCGCAGATCCACCGCCAGATGCGCCGGGGCGCCCGGCGGCACCCGCCAGCGGACCAGGGTCGGGGAGAGCTGCGGCAGCCCCGACCAGGCCGCCTCGTCGTCCAGGTGGGCCGCCATGTGCCACGGCTCCTCACCCTCCGTACCGACCAGCAGCAGCCCGCCCGCCGGACCGGGCCCGGCCGGACCCCGGGCCGCGGCCGAGCGCAGCGCCCAGGCGAACTCCCTGGTCGACTCCAGCCAGCCCGTACCGGTCAGGACCTCGCGCAACGCTGACACCCGGATCGCGTCCATACGGCCCCATGCTGCCGCAGCGGCCCGACTCTTTGGCAGGATCGCCGCATGACTACACCCGAAGCAGTGACACCCGACCCCGGCCCTGACGTCGCGGAGCTGACCGTGGGCGTCCTCGGCGGCACCGGCCCGCAGGGCAAGGGGCTCGCCTACCGGCTCGCCCGGTCCGGCCAGCGGATCGTGCTGGGCTCCCGCAGCGCCGAGCGGGCCGAAGCCGCCGCCGCCGAACTCGGCCTGGGCGTCCGGGGCGCCGACAACGCCACCGCCGCCCGGGAGAGCGACCTCGTCATCGTGGCCGTGCCGTGGGACGGCCACGGCCCCACCCTGGAGTCGCTGCGCGCCGAACTGGCCGGCAAGATCGTGGTGGACTGCGTCAACCCGCTCGGCTTCGACAAGCAGGGCGCGTACGCGCTCCGCCCCGAGGAGGGCAGCGCCGCCCAGCAGGCCGCCGCCCTGCTGCCGGACTCCCGGGTCACCGCCGCCTTCCACCACCTCTCGGCGGTGCTGCTCCAGGACCCCGAGGTCGAGCAGATCGACACCGATGTGATGGTGCTCGGTGACGACCGCGCCGCCACCGACACCGTCCGCGCCCTGGCCGACCGCATCCCCGGCATGCGCGGCATCTACGCCGGACGGCTGCGCAACGCCCACCAGGTGGAGTCGCTGGTCGCCAACCTGATCTCGGTCAACCGCCGCTACAAGGCCCACGCCGGGCTGCGCATCACCGACGTGTGACCCGCCCACCGACCGGGCCGGGGGGAGCGCACCACCCCCGGCCCCGGCGCGGTCCGCCGCGCGGCATCGGTGACAATGGGAGCCGACCGTACCCGCCCCACCACCCGCCGGGAGTCCGCAGCCATGCCGCGCAACGCCGTCCTCGCCCTCGTCGCCTGCCTGCTCGCGGTCGCCGCCGCCGTGGTCTCCTTCGTCGAGGGCAACTGGCTGGGTGTGGTCTGGGTGCTGCTGGCCGCCGTCACCAGCAACATGGCCTGGTACTACATCCGCCGCCGCCGCGTCGACCGGGCCGCCGCCCAGGGCTGAGCCGCCCCGCCCTCCGCCACGGGGCCGCCCCGCCCGAAGCGGGCGTCGGGCCCGCGACGGCAGCCAGGGCCGGGCCCCGCCCATGATCGCTCGCTGTGACGGCCCCGCTGCGGTCCGTTGGCCGCTGGGCGACACCCCGTGACCGGACCGCCTCTCCCCGCCGGGCCGCCCCGGAGCCTACGGTCGGTGCCATGCCGATGAACTTCATGCACCGCAAGCTGTGCAGCTCCGCGTCCTGGGCCGCGAGCGTGGCGGAACGGATGCCCGGGATGCTGGCCGGGATCGACCTCGGTGACGACGTCCTGGAGATCGGCCCCGGCTTCGGGGCGACCACCCGCGTCCTGGCACCGCTGGTGCCCCGGCTGACCGCCGTGGAGATCGACGAGGCGTCGGTGGGCCTGCTGCGCGCGGAGTTCGGGGACCGGGTCGAGGTGGTGCACGGCGACGGCACCCGGCTGCCGTTCCCCGACGGCCGGTTCTCCGCCGTCGTCTGCTTCACCATGCTGCACCACGTCCCCTCGCCCGCCCTCCAGGACGCCCTGTTCGCCGAGGCCCACCGGGTGCTGCGCCCGAGCGGGGTCTTCCGCGGGGTGGACAGCCGGCTCAGCCTGGGCTTCCGGCTGCTGCACCTCGGGGACACCATGGTGGTCCTCGACGCCGCCACCCTGCCCGCCCGCCTCCGCGAGGCCGGCTTCCCCCAGGCCGAGACCGACCGGCAACCCGGCCGCCAACTCGGCTTCCTGGCCCGCCACGAGTGACCGGCGACGGCCCGGCCCGGCCGCCACCGCCCGGGGCCGAGCCGTCAGCCGTTCGCCCGGAGCCTCAGTTCTCCCAGAACCGGAAGGCGCTGTAGCCGATCGAGGCCAGCGCGGGCGGCACGTCCAGCAGCTCCATCACCTGGTACGCCAGCCGCCACAGCCAGTCGCCCGCCGGGGTCTGCCACAGCAGCGCGAACACGGCCAGCATCCCGAACGGCGCCACCTGCTGCGCCGCCCGCCGGGCCCGCAGCGACAGCCACGGCTCGATGATCCCGTAGCCGTCGAAGCCGGGGACCGGTATCAGGTTGAGCACCGTGGCGGTGATCTGGAGCAGCCCGAGGAACGCCAGCGCCACCACGAACCCGGCCGGCGCGGTGGCCAGCCACCCGGCCCCGATCGGCGCCAGCAGCGCCACCGCCAGCACCAGGTTCACCGCCGGGCCGGCCGCCGAGATCGCGCTGTGCTTCCAGCGGCTGCGGATGCGGTGCCGCTCGATGAAGACCGCACCGCCGGGCAGGCCGATGCCGCCCAGGACCACGAAGATCACCGGCAGGATCACGCTCAGCAGCGTGTTGGCGTACTTGAACGGATTGAGCGTCAGATAGCCCTTGGCGCCGACCGTCAGATCGCCGCCGTGCAGCGCGGTCCTGGCGTGCGCGTACTCGTGCAGGCAGAGCGAGACCACCCAGCCGGAGACCACGAAGAGGAAGACCCCGAAGCGGTCGTTCTCCCCGAAACCGGTCCACACCGCCCACGCGGAGGTGCCCAGGACGGCGAGCAGCACCCAGAACACCGGGCTGATCCGGCGCTCGTCACGGCGCGGGCGCTGTGTGTCGGCGTACGTCATGACTGCGGACTCCGGGAGCTGTACGGCAGAAGCTCCGATCATGCAGGCCCGGCCACCGCCAGCACAAGGCGAGCCCCGGCCGGGACGACCGCAGGCACCGGGCCGGATGTCCGCGATGGCGAGCCACTCGGCGGCGGCGGGCTGACCGTACGTCAGGCCCTGCGGCCGGCCCGGTGGCCGGGTCGGTGCGCATGGCGGATCAGAAGGCACATCCGTCGGGTGTATTGGCCATCCACCCGTGGCCTGCCGTTTGCCCTGCCCGGCTAGCTTCTCGCACGTCGCGTCGCGGTCGGCCTGCTCGGACGTCGCCCGGCCCGGACGTCCGCAGGATGACGACGGCGTCAGCGACGACGTGTTCCGCCCGCGAGTTGCTTCTCCCAGAGCCAGAGGTCGTCCGATGACGCTCACCACGGAACCCCCGTCCGCCGAACCCCCGTCTGCCGAACCTCCGTCCATCGAGAGTCCCACGGGCGAACTGCGTGTCACACGACGCAGGATGCTCCAGACCGCCGTCGTCACCCTCGGCGCCTTCGCCACCGGCGTGGCCGGCACCAGCAGCGTGGCCGGCGCGCGCACCGGCCCGGCCGATTACGTCCTGCCGAAGGGCTTCAACGGTGATATGTCCGATCTGAAGCATGTGGTGATCCTGATGCAGGAGAACCGCTCCTTCGACCACTATCTCGGCCAACTGCCGGGCGTGCGCGGACAGAACGACAAGCAGGTCCTGAAGTTCCAGGACGGCACCGATGTCTTCCAGCAGCGTGACGCCAACGGCAGGATCGTGACGCCGTCCGCCTCGACCGCCACCTGGGGTGACAACCACAGCTTCTACGGCGCCAACGGCGGCCGGTGGAACACCTGGGCGCAGGACAAGGGCGCGCAGTGCATGGGCTACTACACACCCGACCACATGCCGTGGATGTACTCGCTCGCCTCCCAGTACACCGTCTGCGACATGAACTTCTGCTCCCTGCACGGGCCGACCATCCCGAACCGGTACTACCTCATGACCGGTACGGCGAACGGTGAGACCTCCAACGCCGGGCAGAACAACTACAGCCGGACCTGGCTGACGGTCCCCGAGCAGCTCCAGCAGGCCGGCATCGACTGGCGGGTCTACTCCGACAACAGCGGCAACGGCGTCACCGGCAGCCTTCAGGGCGGCTTCATCGGTGAGTACGGCTGCAATGTGACGAACAGCTTCGCGGCGTTCGATCCACGGTCGGCGCGTGCCAAGGACCTCGCGCCGGGCACCGGCAGGATCTGGAAGGCCAACTCCTTCGTCTACTCGGGCGCGACCACGCCCGACGACGACTCCGAGGAGAACCTCGACGCGGTGCTGCGCGACCTCATAGCGGCCTGCCGGCCGGGCGCGGAGCACCCGCTTCCCGAGGTCTCGTGGATCGTGATGCCGGCGGCGTGGAGCGAGCACCCGGGCTTCGACACCGTCCACGGCGAGCGCTACATGAACAAGGTCCTCCAGACGCTCCAGGGCAACCCCGACATCTGGAACCACACCCTGGTGATCATCACCTACGACGAGAACGACGGGAAGTTCGACCATGTGCTGCCGCCGCGCCCCGAGCCGGGCACGGCAGGCGAGTTCTCCGGCAGCACGCCGTACGGCTTCGGGCCCCGGGTGCCGATGCTGCTGGTCTCGCCGTGGACGCGCGGCGGGTACGTCGCCTCGGAGGTGTTCGACCACACCTCGACCGTGAAGTTCCTGGAGACCTGGGCCGCCTTCCTCGGCAAGCCGTTCACCAACCCGAACATCACCGACTGGCGCCGCTCCATCGCCGGTGACCTGACCAGCGCGATCGACTTCGCCCACCCGCAGCCCGGCCCCGCGGACATCGCGGACCCGGTCAAGGGCACACCGCCACCGCTCGCGGCGGACCGGATGAAGCCGCGCGGCCTGTCCTTCCACCCGCACGCCACGCTCTCCGAGAACCGCGCCTCCGGCACGGTGACCGCGTCCATGACGCTGGCCGGTGGCCCGACCGGCAAGGCGGTGAGCCTCCAGGTCTTCCCCGACAAGTACCTCGCCTTCGCCAACACCCCGTACACGGTCTCCGCCGCCGGCCCGCGTCAGCACACCTGGGACGTGAAGAAGACCGACGGCAAGTACGCCTTCTCCGTCTACGGGCCGGACGGCTTCGTACGCTCCTTCGCCGGACAGGTCGTCCCCGCCGGCCAGCAGAACATCGCGATCCCGCGCGTCGACGCGGAACTCGTCCCCGGCTCGGCCCCCGAGGTCCGGTTGACGCTGCGCAACGACGGCACCCGTGCGGTCCGCTACACGCTGACGGCCAACGACTACCTCGGCGGCACCCAGACCTACAGCGTCGCCGGCGGCACGTCGACGGTCGTCGACTGGCCGACCCGGCTGGGCTACTACGACGTCGTGATCACCGCCGACACCGGCACCGGCTGGACTCAGCGGTACGCCGGTCGCGTGGCGACGGTGTGAGGAGCGAGGACATGGAGCCCAGAGCCATGAAGTCCCGAACCGTGAATCCCGGAACCGTGAAGTCCAGAACCGTGAAGTCCGTGACAAGATCTTCCGTGGCCCTCCTGGCGACCTTCGCCGCACTGCTCGCGCCGTTCTCGCTGATGGCGGGCACGGCGGACGCGGCGTCACCGACCGCCACCGCACTCCAGGCCGTGCCTGCGGCGGCCCCGGTCCCCGACGCGGGCGTCCCCGACCCGGGCGTCCCCGACCCGGGCATCCTCGACGTCGACTTCGCGGACGGCACGCCGACCGACCACGCCCAGCACCTCGCGGTCACCACCAAGGGCGCACCGGCGATCACCCGCGACCAGACGGCGGGCAAGGCCGTGGCCACCTTCAACGGGACCACGGACGCCTTCACCTACCCCTTCTCCGGCCAGTGGTCCAAGCTGGCCGGCGGCTTCTCCGTCGAATGCCGGTTCCGCTGGAACGACGCGGCCATCCCGGTGTCCGGGCAGAAGGCGATCTGCTCCAACGCGCAGTCCGGTGGCGCCGATCTCCAGATCGACAGCGGTCAGCTGGCCTTCTCGGTGAACGTCGGCGGCTACAAGTACGCGCACGCCCCGATCGTGCCCGGCCGGTGGTACGACGCCGTCGCGACCTGGGACGGCCAGAACGTCAAACTGTACGTCGACGGCGTGCTCGCCTCGACCACGGCCGCGGCCGGGTCCCTCACCGCCCCGGTGTCCGGGGCGCAGAACTGGACGCTGGGCGCCGACTCGGCGGCCAACGGCGGCATCGAGACCCCCTCACCGGTCAGCCTCAGCACGGCCCGTGTCTGGGATTCGGTGCTCGCCGCCGACCAGGTGGCGGCCTTTGTGCGGCAGAACGGCGCACCGCCGCCCGGAGCGCCCGACTGCACCGCCTACCAGCGGGAGCTTGCGGACGCGGCCGACGCCGCCGCCGGTACCGTCGTCCTGCACGAGGACTTCTCCGGCGCCCACTCGGTCGACTGCTGGAACCAGGCCACCGGTTCGGTGCCGTGGAAGGCGGGCGGCGGCCGGCTCGTCGGCGCCTCGCCGGTCGCGGGCGACCAGCCGCTGATCACGTTCGGCCCGCACCTGGACGACTACCTCTTCGAGGCGACCGCCCGTTTCGACAGCGCGCCGAAGCCGACCGCCGCGTGGTTCGCGCTGATCGCGGACACTCCGGCGTACGGGGCGCGCCCCTACCCGGCCTTCGCGCTCCGCGCCGAGACGACGGCCGCCGACGGCGTCCGGGCGCTGGTGCAGAACGCGGCGTCCTCGTCGGTGCTCGCGAGCGCGCCGTACGGCTCGGACCTCGGCACGGGTACCGATGTGGACCTCGCGCTCGAAGTGCACGACACCCTGGCGAACCTCTACGTCGGCGGCAGGCTCGTGCTCGCCGGCGTCACGATCCCGCGTACGCCGCAGGGGGTCCTCGGTCTCTCCCTCGACTCGGCGGCCGTCTCGTTCGACCAGGTCAAGGTGGTCAAGCTCGGCCCGCTCGGGACGGCCGGCTTCATGGCCCACACCTTCCGCCTTCCCGCCGTGCCGGTCTCCGGCGCCGTCCAGCAGCCGCTCGCCGGACTGTGGACCAGCGGCTGGGTCGGGCAGGGACAGGCACCCGTCGTCTTCGCCAAGGAGTCCGGCGACAGCTGGCTCGAGGTGAACCCCGACGGTGTCGTCACCGGCACCGCCCCCGACGAGGTGCCGCAGGACGACGGCGCGATCACCGTCACGGCCACCGACGGCACGACGACCTCCCAGCTCCAGGTCCAGGTCCCGGTGGCCGCAGCCGGGGCGGCGCCGCAGCTCCAGAGCGCGTCGTGGAACGCCTGGGACGACGGCGGCCACGTGACCGACGCCGTCGCGAAGAACGTCGTGGTGATCGCCACTCAGGGCATCGGCCTGGTCGGGTTCCAGGACGGGGGCGCCGCCATGGCCCGGAAGGTCGGCGCCGCCCTCGGCTGGCAGGTGTACGCCGCCGGTGACCTCGGCATCGTCTCGGCGTACCCGATCTCGGACGCGGACCGGGTCGGCCCGACCGCCGCCGCACCGGCCGCCGCCGTCACCCTCGACGTGGCGGGCACGCCGGTGCGGGTGTGGGACGCCCACCTCGACGAGGCCGACTACGGCCCGTACCGCGCCTGCTTCGACGGCGCCACGGACCTGGCCGCCCACGAGAAGACCACCACCCGGTACGCCCAGGCACGGGCCATCGCCCAGGAGATGGCCGGCGACCTGTCCGGCTCCGCCCCGGTGCTGCTCCTCGGTGACCTGGCGTCGCCGTCGGGCGCCGACTGGACCGCCGCCACGGCGGGTTCGCACTGCGACGCGGGCGCCGTCGAGTGGCCGGTGCCCGAGGTCTTCGCGGCCGGTGGCCTGACCGACTCCTACCGGGTCGCCAACCCCGACCCCGAAACCGATCCCGGCACCACCTGGTCTCCGATCACCTCGACCCACGGCAACGGGCGGGCCGAGCCGCAGGACCGTATCGACTACGTCTGGTACGCGGGCGGCGGGCTGCGGGTCGAGGAGGCGCACGCGCTCACCGTCGGCTGGCCGTCCGAGGACGACGTGGCGGACAACTCCTGGGCGAGCGACCACGCGGCGGCGGTCACGACCTTCACCCTCGGTGAGGGCTCCAGCGCCCCGGCGCCGGACCTGCCGACCGTCTCTGTCGACAACCGCACCATCGCCTACCAGGTGGGCCACGGTCCCGTGGAGGCCGCCGCGTTCCTCGGTGACATCAAGGCCACGGCCGATCCGGCCGGCGCGGCTCTCACGGCCGACCTGACCGGGGTCGACTTCGCCACCCCCGGCTGGTACACGGCGCTGGTCACCGCGGTCAGCGGACGCTACACGTCGAACCCGGTCGCGATGACCGTGCGTGTCGCCCCGGTGCCCGGTCTCGTCCTCTCCAGGGACACCGCGACCTTCGATGTCGGTGCCACCATCGACGAGCCGGCGGTCCTGGCGCAGCTGGAGCCGATCCTCGATGTGCCGGGTGCCGTGCACGTCGGACTCGCGGACGTCGACGCCTCGGTGCCTGCCGGCTACCCGGTCACCGTGACCGCGACCGACGAGTGGGGCTTCACGGCCACCCGGTCCGCGACCGTCGACGTCGTGGCTGCGCCGGACACCCGTGTCACCCCGACCGTCACCGCCACCGCTCCGGCGGCCACGTACGGCACGGCCGCGAGGGTGACCGTGACGGTGGGCTCCCCGGGCCTGCCCGCCACCGGCAGCGTCACCCTCACCGAGGACACGGCCGACGGCCCCCGGCCGCGCGGCACGGCCACGCTGTCCGACGGCAGGGCCGGCTTCACCCTGCCGGCCGGTCTGACGGTGGGCAGCCACGACCTGACCGCCTCCTACGGCGGCAGCGACCTGCTGACCCCGGCGACCGCCACGGTCACCGTGACGGTCGGTCTGCCGGCGGGCTGGACCTCCTCGGCGGTCTACGACACCGGTGACACGGTGGGCTACCGGGGCAGGCTCTACCGGGCGTCGTGGTGGACGCAGAACCAACAGCCGGGCGACCCGAACGGACCGTGGCAGGAGATCGCGCTGACCGAGGACGGCACTGCGGTGTGGACCGCGTCGAGGATCTTCCAGGCCGGTGACACCGTGCTCTACCAGGGCACGACCTACCAGGCCAAGTGGTACACCCGCAACCAGGTGCCGGGCGACCCGTACGGGCCGTGGGCAGTGACCGGCTGACGATCCACCCGTCGAGCGGATGACCGACCAGGCTGATCCCGGCCCCCGTCAGGGGCCGGGATCAGCCGCACGCCCGAGCGGTACGTCAGCGGTGGCGCTCCAGCCGGCGAGCAGGTCGAGGGCGTCGGCGTCGCGACTGCCGGGGGCGACGCCACACACGATGAGGGACAGACCCTCGTCGGCAGCGAGTCCCATGGTCTCGTAATTGATCGTCAGCTCCCCGGCCAGCGGGTGGTTGAGGCGTTTGGCCCCTGCCCGGTGGCGGCGGACCTCGTGTCGGGCCCAGCGTTGGCGGAAGGTTTCGCCACGGGTGGAGAGTTCACCGATCAGGTCCGACAGGGCCTTGTCGTAGGGGTTGCGGCCGACCTCGGCGCGCAGGGTGGCGACGTTCTGGTCGGCGACGGCGTCCCAGTCGGGGTAGAACTCGGCAGCGGCCGGGTCGAGGAAGGTGAAGCGGGCGGAGTTGACCGGCCGGGCGGGACTGTCGAAGACCGGCGCGAACAAGGCATGGGCGAGGGCGTTGCCCGCGAGCAGGTCCAAGCGGCCGTTGCGGATGTAGGCCGGGACGCCGCTCATCGCCTCCAGCATGTTCCACAGCTCCGGGCGCAGGGCGCGGCGGGCGGGGTGGCGCGGGGTACGGGCGGTGGCGTCGGCGGCGCGCACGAGGTCGAAGAGGTGGGCGCGTTCGGCGTCGTCGAGTCGCAGGGCGCGAGCGATGGCGTCCAGGACGGCGTCGGTGGCGCCGCGCGCGTCGCCGCGCTCCAGGCGGGTGTAGTACGGGACGCTGACGCCGGCGAGGAGGGCGACTTCCTCGCGGCGCAGCCCGGGGACGCGTCGTGTTCCTTCGAGCGGGGAGGGCCTGAGGCCGGCCTGCTCGGGGGTGACGCGGGCGCGGCGCGTGGTGAGGAAGTCGCGGATCTCGGTGCGTCGGTCCATGGTCTCGACCCTACGACCGGCCGCCGTGCCGTACGCGGGCGTGGGGGACCTTGTCAGGGTCTGTCTCACGGCCCTGGGGGCGTGCTGGTCGGTGTTGGCTGGAGTACGGCTTCGCCAGAGTCCACCGCAGGAGGTCGCCCCGATGTCCCCACCGCTGCCGCCGGGCCCCTTCGTCCACGGCATGCGCATCGACCTGGTCGCCGCCGCCGTCCTGCTCGCGGCTGCCCCGCGCCGTCCCAGGCGGAACCGACCAACCCATCCGACACGCCCCGTCCTGCGGGCTGCCGCCGGTCGAACTATGGAGAGTGAATCCCATGCGAGCGATCATGCGGTACGGAGCCGGGGGCGTGCGCGTCCAGGAAGTGCCCGACCCGGTGATCAAGAACCCGACCGACGCGATCGTACGGGTGCTGCGCGCCGCGCGACCCGCACCCCTACCGCTCCGCCCCGCCCGCCGGGCAGGGCCGGCAGATGGGGCACGCGTTGCTCGGCAGCGTCGAGGACATCGGGAGCGAGGTGGCCGGCCTCCAGCGCGGCGACCCCCCGTTCACCTGCGCCGACGACGCCGGTGCCATGGCCGACCGCCGCACCCTGAAGGCCCTCAGCACCCTGTGACCACCCGCTCGTCCTCACCCGGACCCCGGGCCGCCTTCAACCGGCCCGGCGGTGCGCCCGGCGCACCGGGGCGGACCATCGAACGAAGGGAACACTGTGAAGCACATCAAGCTGCGTGACCTGGACGTCTCCCGCATCGGCCTGGGCGCGATGGGCATGTCCCACGGCTACACCGGCGCCGGCACCGACGACGCGGAGTCGGTCCGCACGATCCACCGCGCCCTGGAGCTGGGCGTCACCCTCATCGACACCGCCGAGGTCTACGGCCCCTACACCAACGAGGAGCTGGTGGGCCGCGCGCTCAAGGGCCGCCGCGACCAGGTGGTGCTGGCCACCAAGTTCGGCCTGATCTCCCACACCGGCCGCGAGGGCAGCACCGACAGCAGCCCGGCCGGCATCCGTACCGCCGTCGAGGGCTCCCTCAAGCGCCTGGGCACCGACCACATCGACCTCTACTACCAGCACCGCGTCGACCCCAGCACCCCGATCGAGGAGACCGTCGGCGCACTGGCCGCGTTGGTGGCCGAGGGCAAGATCGGGCACATCGGCCTCTCGGAAGCCGGACCGCAGACCATCCGCCGCGCCCACGCCGTCCACCCGGTCACCGCGGTGCAGTCCGAATACTCGCTGTTCACCCGCGACCCCGAAGCCCGGGTCCTGCCGGTGCTGCGCGAGCTGAACATCGGCTTCGTGCCCTTCTCACCCCTGGGACGCGGCTTCCTGACCGGCACCATCCGCTCCACCGGGCAGTTCGACCCCACCGACTTCCGCGCCGACAACCCCCGGTTCACCGGCGAGAACTTCGAACACAACCTGCGCCTGGCCGACCGGGTCGCCGCCATCGCGGCCGAGACCGGTGCCACCCCGGCCCAGGTGGCGCTGGCCTGGCTGCTGGCCCAGGGCGACTTCATCGCCCCCATCCCCGGCACCCGGCGCGTGGCCCGGGTGGAGGAGAACGCCGACGCTGACGCCGTCCGCCTCACCGACGACCAGCTCACCCGGCTCAGCAGCCTGCCCCCGGCCGCCGGCGACACCCACAACGAGGCCCAGATGCGGATGATGGAGCGCTGATGACCGGCACCAACCCGCGTGTCGCACCGGACCTCATCCGGCGCCACGCCCCGAAACTGGCCGACCTCACCGACGACGTGCTCTTCGCCGACGTCTGGCAGCGGCCCGACCTGTCCCCGCGCGACCGCAGCCTGATCACCGTCGCCGCCCTGGTCGCCCTCGGCCGCGACGCCCAGCCGACCGGCCACCTGCGCCGCGCCCCCGACAACGGCCTCACCCCCGGCGAGCTGGCCGAGGCCATCACCCACCTCGCCCGCTACGCCGGCCGGCCCGCCGCCATGAGCGCCACCGGCGTCCTGGCCTCGGTCACCGAACCCACCGGCTGACCCGGCACGACCCGCCGACCACCCCGTCCTCCCAGGAGAGTCCCCGTGCAGCACGTCACCTTGAACAACGGCGTCCGGATGCCCATCCTCGGCTTCGGCGTCTACCAGATCCCGGCGGACAAGACCGAGCAGGCGGTCTCCGACGCCCTCGCCGCCGGCTACCGGCTGCTGGACACCGCTGCCGCGTACGGCAACGAGGAGGCCGTCGGCCACGCCATCAAGAACAGCGGCATCCCGCGCCAGGAGCTGTTCGTCACCACCAAGCTCTGGGTCCAGGACGCGCCCGCGCAGGACAACACCCGCCGTGCGTTCGAGACCTCGCTGACCAAGCTGGGCCTCGACCACGTCGACCTGTACCTGATGCACCAGCCCTACGGTGACGTCTACGGCCAGTGGCGCGCCATGGAGGCCCTCAACCGCGAGGGCCTCGCGAGGGCGATCGGCGTCGCCAACTTCTCCCCCGACCGCCTGCTGGACCTGATCCTCAACAACGAGATCACCCCGCAGGTCAACCAGATCGAGACCCACCCCTTCTTCCAGCGCAACCCCGACCACGACCTCATGCGCGAGCACCACGTCCAGCACCAGTCCTGGGGCGGCTTCGCCGAAGGCAGGAACGACCTGTTCACCCACCCCGTCCTCAGTGACATCGGCGAGGCGCACGGCAAGTCCGTGGCCCAGGTCGTGCTCCGCTGGCTCGTCCAGCGCGACATCGTCACCATCCCCAAGTCGGTCGACCCCGACCGGATGGCACAGAACATCGACGTCTTCGACTTCGAGCTCAGCGGCGACGAGCTGGCCCGCATCGCCGTCCTCGACACCGGCGAGACGCTGTTCTTCGACCACCACGACCCCGAGATGGTCGCCTGGCTCAGCAAGCGCCGGCTGGACAGCTGAGCCACCTGCCGGGATGCCGATGTACGCGTCGGCCGGACGCTGCTCGGGCGCGTTGGGGCTGCCCGGGAAGCGTCCGGCCGGTGGGTGCGGGGTCAGTCCGTGATCTCCCAGTAGTCGAGGTAGTCGGACTCGATTCCGTCGAGGTTCGCGCCGTAGACGGCGTACATCCGGGCGTACTCGGGTGCCCAGTACCGGCCGACCTGGCCCGACGGGACCAGGGCCGCATCGCCAGGACGCAGGACGACGGTCTTGCCCTGGGCCTCGATGTGCAGCTCGCCCTCGAGGACGTAGTTCAGCTCGTCATGGGGGTGCCGGTCCGACCAGCCGGCCCGGGTCAGCTCCCACTCGGAGACGGAGTAGCTGCTCGCGCCGTCGACCGGTGGGATGATCCAGCGGCTGCGCATGTTGCGGGTCGCGTCGTTCAGCGGCTCCAGCGGACCGGGGCGCCACACCGGGATTCCGTCGTTCTCCGTCGCGGTCGCGAGGCGGTTGGCCAGGGCTGTTCTCGGTTCGCGCGGGATCTCGACCGGGCGCTGCGCGGGGGTGCCGTCGGCTGCCATGGGGGTGCCTCTCTCTCGTTGTGGTGCTCAGCCGTTGATGTGGGCCATGACGTGCTTGATGCGGGTGTAGTCCTCCAGCCCGTACATGGACAGGTCCTTGCCGTAGCCGGACTGCTTGAAGCCGCCGTGCGGCATCTCCGCGACCAGCGGGATGTGGGTGTTGATCCAGACGCAGCCGAAGTCGAGGTCGCGGCTGAACCGCAGGGCGCGGCTGACGTCCCTGGTCCAGACCGAGGAGGCCAGGCCGTAGGGGACGCCGTTGGCCTGTTCCAGTGCCGCCTGCTCGTCGGCGAACCGCTGGACGGTCACCACCGGTCCGAAGACCTCGCTCTGGACCAGTTCGTCGTCCTGGCGGAGCCCGGAGACGACGGTGGGGGCGAAGTGGAAGCCGCGCTCGCCGAGCCGGTGGCCGCCGGTGTGGACGACGGCGTGGTCGGGAAGCCGGTCCATGAAGCCGGACACCCGCGCGAAGTGCCCCGCGCTGTTCAGCGCCGGCATGAAGGCGTCCTCGCTCTCCCGGCCGACGGCGTGGGTGGTGACGATGCCCTGGGCCTGCGCGGTCAGTGCGGCGATGAAGTCGTCATGGACCGCCGGGGCGACCAGGACGCGGGTCGCGGCGGTGCAGTCCTGGCCGGCGTTGAAGTACCCGGCGATCGCGATGGCCTCTGCCGCCGCCTCGATGTCGGCGTCGTCGAAGATCACGACCGGCGCCTTGCCGCCCAGTTCGAGGTGGACCCGCTTCAGGTCGGCGGCGGCGGCGCCGGCCACCTGCTTGCCCGCGCCCACCGATCCGGTGATCGCCACCATGTCGGGCCTCGGGTGGGAGACGAGGGCGCGGCCCGTGTCGCGGTCTCCGCACACGACGTTGAGCACGCCCGGCGGCAGGAACTCAGCGGCGATCTCGGCCAGCAGCAGGGTGGAGGCCGGCGTGGTGTCGCTGGGCTTGAGGACGACGGTGTTGCCCGCGGCCAGCGCCGGGGCGAACTTCCAGACCGCCATCATCATGGGGTAGTTCCAGGGGGCGACCTGTCCGATCACACCGACGGGCTCCCGGCGTATCCATGACGTGTGGTCGGCCAGGTACTCGCCGGCCGCCTTGCCCTCCAGGACTCGCCCGGCCCCGGCGAAGAACCGCAGGTGGTCCGCCATCGGCGGGACCTCCTCCGCCGCCGTCAGCGGGATCGGCTTGCCGGTGTTCCGCGACTCCAGCTCGGCCAGCTCGGCGGTGCGGGCCTCCACCGCGTCCGCGAGGGCCAGCAGCGCCTTCTGCCGCTCGCCCGGGGTGGTGCGGCGCCAGCTGTCGAAGGCCGTCGAAGCCGCCGCGTACGCGGCGTCGATGTCGGCCTCGCCGGACACCGGGGCGGTGGCGAAGACATCGCCGGTCGTCGGGTCGACGAGGTCGCTGGTGACTCCCTCCGCGGTGTCGACGTACGCGCCGTTGACGAAGTTGCGGAACTCGCGCTTCTGATTCATCTGGTTCCTTCGGTAAGGGGGATGGCACGGGTGGTTCCGGCGGGGGCCGCCGGATCAGGTCAGCCGCATACGTTTTCTGAGCCGGTCCACGAGCAGCGCGGTCACCAGGAGCGCGCCGAGCAGGATGTCCTGCACATAGCTCTGCACCCGGATGAGGTCCATGCCGTTGCTCAGCAGCACGAGGAACAGGGCGCCCATGAGCACCCCGGCGACCCGGCCCTCGCCACCGTCGAGCGACACTCCGCCGAGCACGGCCGCGATGATCGACTGGAGGGGGTACTGCACGCCGACGTTGGCCTCGCCGGTGGACATCCGGGCCGTCAGCATGAGCCCCACCAGGGCGGCGAGCAGGCTGCCGACGATCATCACGGTGAGCAGCGTCCGGCGGACGTTGACCCCGGACTGGTAGGCCGCGCTCTCGTTGCCGCCCACCGCGTACGCCTGGCGGCCGAGGCGGGTCCAGTTGAGGAAGACATAGGCGGCGAGCAGGGCGAGGATCATGACGAAGGTCGGGAAGGGTATCCCCAGCACCATGGATGTGCCGAACTGCCGTGCGAACTCGGGCGGGAGGCCCACGACCGGGGTGCCGCCCGAGAGCAGCAGCGCGGTGCCGGTCGCCGCCGAGGCGGTGCCGAGGGTCACCATGAACGCGGAGATCTTGAAAACGGCGATCAGCACGGCGTTGACCACGCCGACAATCAGGCCGACGGCGATGCCGGCCAGGCAGCCGAGCAGGATGGCGATCCCGGGGCTGCCGCTTTTGGCGACGGACGTCATGACCATCGCGCCGACGATCGAGGAGAGCGCGACGCAGGCACCGTTGGACAGGTCGTAGTGCCGGGTCACCAGATAGAGCATCTGGCCGAGGGCGATGATGCCCAGGAAGCTCAGCTGCCTGGCGACGTTGGTGAGGTTCGCCTCGGAGAGGAACCTGGGCTCGATCACAGCGAAGGTGATGACGAGGGCCAGCAGCAGGACGGGCAGGATGCCCCATTGGATGAAGAGTCGGCGGGCGACCGTGCCGAGCTCCGCTCCGGCTCGCTGCCTCGGCGCTGTCGGCGGTGCCTCCCCCGGAGAGGCCATTGTCCGTGTCACGACGTCACTCCAGATTCATGTGGGAAGAACGTGGGAAGAACCGTTTCCTCGGTGAGGTCCGCGCCGGAGAACTCCGCCGCGACCCGGCCTTCGGTGATCACATAGAGGCGGTGCGCCAGGTTGAGCACCTCGGGCAGGTCCGAGGAGATCAGCACTACGGCCGCACCCGACTCGACCAGTTCCTGGATGGCCGCGTAGATGTCCGCGCGGGCCCCTACGTCGACACCCGCCGTCGGCTCGTCGAAGACATGGACGGCGTAGGGACGGGTGAACCCTCGCGCCAGTACGATCTTCTGCTGGTTGCCGCCGGAGAACGTCGACGGCAACGCCTCCGGCCGCATCGGCCGCAGGGTCAGCCGCTCAAGGACGTCGGCGGTGTCCCGGCGCTCCTCGGCGCGTTTCAGGAACCCGCGTCCGGACCAGCGGTCGAGCGCCGTCAACGAGACGTTCTCCGCCGCCGGACGCACGCCCACCAGCCCGTCCCGTTTCCGGTCCGCCGGGTAGTACATGACCCCCGCGCCGATGTACCTGGCCGGCGCGGCTTTCGCACCGAGGTCCTTGCCGCCGATCAGCAGCCTTCCGGAAGTCCGTCTGGCCAGGCCGAAGCAGAGCCTGCCGATGGTCCCCTTGCCGGAGCCGACGAGTCCGGCCAGGCCGACGATCTCGCCGCCGCGGACGGTCAGGCTGACGTCGTGGACGTCCTCTCCGGACAGCCCCTCCAGCTCCAGTGCCACGGCTCCCGGCCGGTGCGCGATGGAGGGGAAGAGCGCATCCACCCTCCGTCCCGTCATCAGGGTCACCATGCCCGCGTCGTCCACCTCGTCGAGGCGGCAGGTCCGGATGAGACCCCCGTCCCGCAGGATGGTCACGACGTCACCGATGGCCCTGATCTCCTTCATGCGGTGCGTGATGTAGATGACCGCCAGGCCCTGCTGCCGAAGCCTCCGCACGATCGCGAACAGGCGGTCGGTCTCCTCGTCGGTGAGGGAGGCGGTCGGCTCGTCCAGAATGAGCACTCTGGCGGAGCCCTGGAGTGCGCGGGCGATCTCCACGATCTGCTGCTCGGCGCGCCCCAAGTCGCCGGCCACGGCGTGCGGCGAGATGGACGAGCCCACCCGGTGCAGGGCCTCCTCGGCGATCCGCAGCCGCTCACGCCGTGACACCAGCCCCGCCCGCATCGGCTCGCGTCCGAGCGTCAGGTTCTCCGCGACGGTCAGCTGAGGCACCAGGGCGGGGTCCTGGAAGACCGCCGATATCCCCAGCTCCCGGGCGTGCCGCGGACTGGCCGCGCTGGTCTCGGCCCCGCCGATGACCACGCTGCCCGCGTCGGCCCGGTGCACTCCGGCCAGGACCTTGATCAGAGTCGACTTCCCGGCGCCGTTCTCCCCGAACAGCACATGCACTTCGCCGGGCAGGAAGTCGATACTCACCTCGCTCAGCGCGGTGATCGCCTGGAAATGCTTGGTCAGGGAGCGTACCGAGACGGCCGGCGCGGAGCCCTGCGCGGCCCCCGGACCGCCGGTTGTGGCCTGTGTCATGACGGTGCCCGCCTCAGTTCACGTTGAAGACGGGGCTGAAGCCGTCGGAGGGGAGGTTCAGCTCCTTCACCAACTCGTCGAGGTTGTCGGCGTCCGCACCCGCTGCGGGACCGCAGATGACCTGGGCGTTGGTGCCGATGTACGAACCGCCCAGGAAGGGCTGCTTCTCCAGCTTGCGGATCGCCATGTCCATCGCGATCCGGGAGAGGATCAGGTCGTTCCCGGCACTGGCACAGGTGGCGTCGCCGGACTTGAGCAGCGAGTAGACCTCGGGAGTGAAGTAGTAGGAGGCGGTGCGCACCTTGTCGCTCAGGCCCCGCTCCTTCAGCACGCCGTGCGCCGCGTCGGCGGTGGTGGCGCTGCCGAGGATGTAGTCCATTCCGGGGTACGCCCCGAGTGCGTTCTCGACCAGGTTGAGCTGGGCGTCCTTGCCCGTGTCGCCGTACTTGGTGCCGAGTACCTTGACGTCGCTGCCCTCGGCCTGCTCCTTGAAGCAGGACATCAGCTGCTCCAGCGAGCCGACGCCGGCCGGGCCGGGGAACCACACCCCGTTGACCGGCTTGCCCTGCTCCTTGAGGTGCCTGGCCAGGCTGCCGCCCAGCGTGCAGTAGTCGAACAGGGCGCGTCCCTGGACCTTCTTGCTGGTCACGCCGTTGACGGCGTCGATCACCACGACGCCCTGGTTGACGATCTCCTCGATCTTGGGGTTGAGCGCCTCATTGCTCACCGCGCCGATCAGGACCGCGTCCGCGCCCTGCGCCACGCAGTTGGAGAGCTGGTCGAGCTGCTTGCTCACCTCGGTGTAGCCGCCGGCCTCGTAGACCTGGAGGTGGACTCCGGTGCGCCTGGCCTCGGCCACCAGGGCTTCGTCCTGGCCCACCCAGTACGGGTCCTTGACGTGCGGCAGCAGCGCGCAGATCGACCACTTGCCCTTGATCTCGGCCTTCGGCAGCGGGGTGTAGACCCCGGGGGTGCGCTTGCCGTCGCAGCCGGGGGTCGCACAGTCGATGACCTGGACGGGAACCGCCCAGTCGGGCGCGGTGGCCGCCCTGCGCAGCGCGTCGGGTGTGTTCTTCGCGGGGTCCGCGGAGAGGCCGTCGACCTCCTGCGGCGCGGCCACCGCCGCGGGGCCGTCCTCGTCCGCCGCCGTCTGCTCCTGCTGCTGGGTGCAGGCCCCAAGCACCAGTGACAGTGCCGCCGTCGCGCTGATCGCCACGGCTCTTCCATGTCTCCGAACACTGACTCGCATTGCTGTGATCCACCTCTTCGTCGAAGGGTCCGGGGCCACCTGGGGAAAGTCGCTCCCCGCAGGGCGGGTGTCTTGCATGCACCGGAGGCCTTGGCGGTGATCGACCGCAGGCGCGGGGCGCGGAGCATGACGCGCCGACAGCGTCTCCGGGAGCCGGCCACACGGCACCTGCGCTCGGGAACCCGGTGGTCTCCCGCCGCTACCGCGACCGATGTGCTCCGGGCTGCCCCGGGAGCTGCTGCCTTGCGTCATGGAGTCAAACATGGTCGACTGTCTTGGTCAAGGGTCCAGGTCGAATGTCCATGTGGCAGTCGGCAGCGTGGCCTGGGAGAGCGGAACACGCCGCCGAACGGACATCTCGAAGTGCTCTGCGCAGCAGGTGAGTTCGGCCCACAATCTGGGGGGATGACGTCCCACCCGGACGCCCCACCCCGACGCCCCACCCCGACGCCCCACCCCGACGCCCTGACGAGAAGCGAGGCAGCGTGCGAGTCCCAACAGCTGAACGACGACAGCAGCTCATCGAGGCCGCCGTCGAACTGATGCGGCGCAACGGGGTCGACGCGGTGACCCTGCGGGCCATCGCCCAGGAGGCCGGTGCACCGCTCGCCACGCTCCACTACTGCTTCCGCGACAAGGACGAGCTGATGCGTGCCGCCGCACAGCACTGGCTGGGCCAGTTCATGCAGGACTCCATCCCGGAGCGGCTGCCGCTGGAAGCGGGCCTGAGGGCGACCGTCCGGCGGATCTCCGAGGCGTTCTGGGCCTCGCTCCGGGCCGGTTCGGAGGACTTCCGCGCCCAGATCGAGCTGGTGACCTGGGCGGTGCGCGGCGGGATGCACCCCATGCTCGCCGAGTCGATGTACGCGCACCATGAGGAGAAACTGGGGGAGGTGTTCGCGGCAGCGCTCGAAGCCGCCGGGGAGCAGTCGTCCGTCGACCCCGGCATCCTGGCCAGGGGCTATGTCGCCGCCCTCGACGGGATCACCTTGCAGTTCGTCGCGGAGCCGGAGAACCCCCGTCTTCCCGAGGTGTTCGACCTCATGATGGAGTCGCTGCTGACGCAGGCCGAAGTCTGAACGGGAAGACAGCAATCAGCCGGGCAGTCGGCCGACCTCGAAGGACCCGGTCGGCCGGCTGCCCGTGCGGGTGCGCTTCGGCGCAGCGGGAAAGCCAGCCGAGGGGGCGGACGCTCCCTCGCCGCCACGGCCTGAGCGACCCGGCCGAACGTTCCGGTCACGCCATCAGGCGAGTTGCGGCGCGACCTCGGCGGCGATCCACTCCAGCGCCTCCCCGACATGCTCCGCCGCGACGGGCAGCCAGAGGGTGCAGGCAGTGAGTCCCGCCTCGGCGAGCTTCCCGAGGTCGTCGGTGACGCTCGCTGCGGTGGGCACGGCGCCGCCGAGTGGCCGTCCCGGTGGCGGTACGGCCGTGGGGATGCCGGGCGGGGTGAGGAACGCGCTCGACGCGAGGACGAGGCGGTCGGCGTCCGCCGCGTCAGCGGCGAGTTCGCGCAGCCGGCGCCGCACGTCGGTGACCTCTGCGGCGTCGGCGCCGCTGCCGTACCAGCCGTCACCGAACCGCAGCGCGCGGCGCAGGGCGGCGTCACTGTGGCCGCCGACCCACACGGGCGGGCCGCCGGGGGTGACCGGAGGCACCCCCGGGTGCGCGGCGCGCAGGGTTGTGAACGGCCCGTCGAAGTCTGCGGGGCGCCGGGTCCACAGGGCCTTGGCGGCAGCGAGGTGGTCGTCGGTGCGTGCGCCGCGTTCGCGGGTGGGGACGCCGACGGCGTCGAACTCGTCCGGGTTCCAGCCGGTGCCGACGCCCAGGATCAGGCGGCCACCGGACACGACGTCCAGGGTGGCCGCCTGGTTGGCGAGCACCAGCGCCGGGTAGTACGGCGCGACGAGTACGGAGGTCAGCAGCCGCAGGCGCGTCGTGGCGCCCGCGACGGCCGACAGCAGCACGAGCGGGTCGGTGTCGAGACCTGACCCGCTGTCCAGCAGCCGGTTGCCGACCGCGACGTGGCAGAAGCCCAACTCCTCGGCCCGGCGGGCAGCACGGAGCACACTGCCTCCGTCGTCGAGCGGCCAACGCGGCTGTAGCGAGACACCGAGGCGCAGCAGGGGCATGGGGGTGACCTTTCGGCAGCGGTCAGCGGCGGCGACAGGGCGATCACCCGACAGCCCCGTCGCCACACCCCAACTCCCGTACCGCCTCGCTTCATCCCGCTGGGCGGCAGGTCGCCCCTCGGAGCGTGCGCTGGGGTCAAGGCATCACGGCCGGGTGTCAGACGATCGGGAGCCGTCCGGACCGGGCCAGGCGGAGCACAGTGGTCCAGGTCATCGGGCGGCGCTCGCCGTGGCCGCCGCGCAGGCCCTCACGCAGGCCGGCGAACCAGGTCCGGAGAGCCGTGCGGGAGCGGATGCGGGCGACACTGATCAGGGTCCAGGCAGCGAGGTAGAGCGGAATCAGCGGGGCGGGCAGCCGGCGGTAGGCGACCCAGACCCGGTTGCGGGCGACCAGCCGGAGGTAGAGGGCGTGGCGGGCGGGGTCGGTGGCAGGGTGGTGGATGACGATGTCGGGGGCGTACCAGCCGGTGCGCCCGAGGTCCCAGATCCGCCAGCTCAGGTCCAGGCCCTCGTGGTAGAGGAAGAAGCCGCCGGGCCAGCCGCCGGCCCGGTCGTAGTCGTCGCGGCGGATCAGGACGACGCCTTCGGCCATGACGGTGACGGTCCCGG
Source organism: Streptomyces sp. NPDC092296 (assembly GCF_044755465.1). Classification (NCBI taxonomy): domain Bacteria; kingdom Bacillati; phylum Actinomycetota; class Actinomycetes; order Kitasatosporales; family Streptomycetaceae; genus Streptomyces; species Streptomyces sp. NPDC092296. The sequence continues at coordinate 312,392 of NZ_JBIVRB010000005.1, forward strand.
GCCGCGTGGGGTCGCCGGCGCGCAGCCGCGGAACCCAGCGGCGCACGGTGACGCCGGTCCGGGGGTCCGCGATGCGGGGTTGGATGTAGGCGGCCTCGGGGTGGCGGCGTGCCTCTTCGACGAGACGGGCGAGCGTGTCCTGCGCCGGCAGAGAGGCGTCATTGTCGTAGAAGAAGAGGAACTCCCCGGCGTGCAGCCCGCCGAGGGCGTCGGCGCCCACGTTGCGGCCCTGGGGAATCCCGACGTTCTCCGGCAGGGCGACGGTCTGGACGCCGTCGGGGACATGGTCGGGCTCGCAGCCGTTGCCGACTATGACCACCCGCAGGTCGACGCCGCGCTGGGCGAGGAGCGAGTCCATGGCCTTGGGTAGCTCCGCCGGGCGGTCGTTCATCGTGAGCACCACCGCGTCGACGGTGGGCTTGGTGCTGTTCACAGCGTCTCCGGGGCAAAGAGGGCGGCGGGGTGGGTGAGGTGCCGGACTACGGTGACAAGGTGTCACATCACCATGAGTAGGTGTCAGGTCACCACTGTGCACCCATGAACCATGCTGGTGTCAAGTAGCTACTTTGTTTGGTTGACGTCGACTTTGCCCGCAGTGCCTCCGGGCGGGCAGACTGGCCCCCTGCACAGACCCTGGGAGGCATAGCAGTGCCCGCCAACCTGAATCCGACCGTCCGCCAGCGCCGTCTGGGCCGCCGGTTGCGCCAGTTGCGGTCGATGGCCGGCATGACCCATGCGGAGATCGCGGAAGTCCTGGAGTGCGGGGAAGCCAAGATCGCCCGGATCGAGAAGGGCCACAGCGGAATCCGGATAGCCGAACTCCGCCTGATGCTCGACGCCTACCGGGTGACGGATCACACCACCAGGGAGCAGATAGAGAGTCTTTCCCGGGAGTCCCGCCAGCGAGGGTGGTGGGCCAGGTATCCCTCCCTCGCTCCGACGTACGCGGACTACATCGAGCTGGAGACCGAGGCGTCGGACATCTACACCGTGGAGACGTCCCTCATTCCCGGGCTGCTCCAGACCCCGGCATACCGCGAGGCCGTCATCCGACTGCACGGCCCGGACGCGACGGACGCCTGGGTCGAGGCCCAGGTCAAGGTCCATGACGAGCGGCGGCAGCTCCTCGCCCGGGAGACGCCGCCCCGGCTGTGGCTGATCATGATGGAGAGCGTTCTCAACCATGAGGTGGGCGGCCCCGAGGTCATGCGGGAACAGCTCGCGTCGCTGGCCGGAGCGTCCTCCGCGACCAATGTCGAGTTGCAGATCCTGCCTGCGGAGTCGGCCCTGAACGCCTGTCTGTTCGGGCCATTCGGCATCATGGCGTTTCCGGCGGCGGCGGAGACGGACATCGTCTACATGGACTCGCTTCTCAGCACCGTCTATCTGGAGGACGCTGAAGAAGTGCAGAAGTACACGACACTGTTCCGCAGGCTCAACGCGGAATCCCTCTCCGTCAAGCAGTCGTCGCTCCGAATCCAGCAGGCACTAGAGAGAATGGTGACCAGATGAACCCCCTCAGCAACGCGTCCGCGACCGGCTACCGGTGGCGGAAGTCGTCGTACTCCGGCGCCAACAACAACTGCGTCGAGGTGGCCGACGGCCTGGCGGCCGTCCCGGTCCGTGACTCCAAGGACCCCAGCGGCCCGGCGCTGGTCTTCGGCGCCGACGCCTGGGCCGCGTTCATCGCGGCGGTGAAGGCCGACCGGTTCCCGGCCGCCTGACTGACTGCCCCCGCCCGTACGCGGCGCGGGGGCGGGTGCCCGGCTGGTCGCCCAGCCCGCGCACCTGTCCACCGGCCCTCCGACGGCGTCCCCGACCGGAGTTGCGGCCCCCCTCCGCCGGAGGGGGGCCTGCTTGTGCCGTGGCCCGGTTCGGTCGACCAGGGTTGGCCAGATCGAACGCCCTTCGCGATCGGCCCCGTTCTCTGTCGGAGTGTGCGGTGTTGGCGGGTGACAAGCCGGCCGGCGTGTCCTGGCACGTCAGCAGCGGCTTCAGCGGCAGTGGGAGCAACCTGGCCTTGACAGCCTCCGCTGCGAGCCGGTCACGGTACCGCTGTCGGCCCCGTACTGCTGCGCGTGCGGCTTGAGCTACGTTGGTCGCATGTCAGGAGAGTCTCCAGAGCTGAGAGCCTCGCATGCGGATCGGGACCGGGCTGTGGACGTCCTGCGACTGGCTGCCGGAGACGGCCGTCTCAGCATTGACGAGCTCGAAACGCGTCTGGAAGCCGCGCTTTCCGCCCGGACCGTGGGTGAGCTCGCCTCGCTGACATCCGATCTGCCGACCGCCGTGCAGGCCAAGGAAGTGATCCGCATCGACCAGCGCTTCGGCTCGCTGGAGCGTACGGGCCGCTGGGCGGTGCCGCGGCGGATCGAGATGGTGCCGCACTTCTGCCATGTCACCCTCGATTTCACCGAAGCGGTGGTCGCTTATGACAGCCTGCGGATCGACATGGACATGGAGGGCCGAAAGCTGGTCCTGGTGACCAAGCCGGGCATGGTGCTGGACGCCGACGCGCTCGTCGTGGAGTACGGCAAGGCCAAGCTCCGGCCGCGCGACGAGTCCGGCGCGCCGGTCCTGTTCCGCATCGAACTGGTCGGCAGGATTCGCCATGGCCGGGTGGTGGAGCGGTTCACTTCGCCCACGCCTTCACCACGGCGTGGACCCCGGCGGTCCGGCGGCAGCGCGGGTCCGTCCTGATATTCCAGCCGTAGCGCGTGATTCGGCCGGCGGGGGCTGCTGCGCGGCTCTGTAGCGCGGCGGGGGCCGGCATCGGGAGCGTGTGGTCCGCCAGGGCGTTCATCGCCGCCACCGAGCGCCTGTCGAGCCCGGTCGATGGGCGGGCGCCGGTGGGACGGACATCGTCTCGCTGAGGTCGCGCAGCTCGGGGGCGGCGGTGATGCCGTGGCCGCAGTGTTCGCGGAGCCGGTCCGCGTACGCGCAGTGCGGCTCGATGAAGAAGGTGAGCAGGTGTGGCGTCGCGAGCATCCGACGCCGCACCATCGGCGGTACGACCAGCGCCACGGCGCGGTGCTGGGTCCCGGCGGCGTCCACCGTGGTGACCTCGCCCCGGATGGCGACGGCGAGGGGCCCCGGCAGACCCTGTAGCCCTCGTGGATCGCGAACCACGGCACCGTCTCCTCCCCGGCCCGCACGCCGCTGATGTCGTCGGCCCGGACCGGCGGCGGCGAGGGGCGGGCCGGTGCGCAAGGGGGGCGGATGACCGGGTGTGCGGCCCCGTGCGTCGGAGTGGGGCGAGTTCGACCACAATGGGGCCGTGCGCTACGGCATCCTCGGTACCACCCAGGCTCATCGCGACGACGGCACTCCGGTTCCGGTCGGCGGTGCGCGGCTGCGCGCGCTGCTGGCCGCGCTGGCCCTGCGGCAGGGCAGACCGGTGCCCGCCGACGTCCTGGTGGAGGAGGTCTGGGACGGCGACCCGCCGCAGGACGGACCCGGGGCGCTTCAGACGCTGGTCGGCCGGCTGCGCCGCGCGCTCGGCCGGGAGGCGGTCGGCTCCGGGCCGGAGGGGTACCGGCTGCTCGCCGCCGCCGACGACATCGACCTGGGCCGGTTCCAGCGGCTGGTAGGGGAGGCGGAGCAGGCCATGGGGGCCGGCCACGCCGAGCAGGCCGCCGGGCTGCTGCGCGAGGCCCTGGCGCTCTGGCGCGGCCCCGCGCTGGCCGACCTCCCCGACCGGGCGGCCGCCGCCGCCCGCTGCGAGGCCCAGCGGCTGGCCGCGCTGCGCCGCCGGATCGCCGCCGAACTGTCCCTCGGCCGCGCCGCGCAGCTGGTGCCGGAGCTGGAGGAGCTGAGCCGCGACAACCCCTTGGACGAGCAGCTGCACGCCCTGCTGATCCGGGCACTGCGCGCCGAGGGCCGGACCGCGCAGGCCCTCCAGGCGTACGAGGTGGCGCGCCGCGCCCTGGCCGACGGGCTGGGCGCCGACCCCGGACCGGAGCTGCGCACCCTGCACCGCGAACTGCTGCTGCCCCCGGGCCGGACGCCCGCGCCGTCCCCCACACCGGCAGCGATACCGGCACCGGCACCCGCCGGTGCCGTACCGCCCGCAGGCGGCAATCTGCGGGCCCGCCTCACCAGCTTCGTCGGCCGTGAGACCGAGCTGACGGCACTGGCCGACACCCTCTGTGCCGCCCGACTGATCACCCTCACCGGCCCCGGCGGCTCCGGCAAGACCCGGCTGTCGCTAGAGGCGGCCCGGAAGCAGGCCGCCGCCGGACGGTGGCCGGACGGCGTCTGGATCGCGGAGCTGGCCCCGCTGGACGACCCGGCCGCCGTCCCCGGCGCGGTGCTCTCCGCGATCGGCCTGCGTGAGACCGTACTGCACCACGGCAAGGTCTCCGACGCGCTGGAGACCCGGCCCGCCGACCCGGTGCAGCGGCTGGTCGAGCACTGCGCCGAGCGGCGGATGCTGCTGCTGCTGGACAACTGCGAGCACCTGGTGCAGGCCAGCGCCGAACTGGCCGACCGGCTGCTGACCGGCTGCCCGGGAGTGACCGTACTGGCCACCAGCCGCGAGCCGCTGGGCGTCCCCGGCGAGACCGTACGGCCGGTCGACCCGCTGCCCGACCCGGCGGCGCTGCGGCTGCTGGCCGAGCGCGGCGCGGCGGCCCGGCCCGGCTTCGACCCCGGGCAGGACCCGCAGGCCGCCGCCGAGATCTGCCGCCGTCTGGACGGCCTGCCGCTGGCCATCGAGCTGGCCGCCGCCCGGCTGCGCGGTATGACGCTCCGTCAGGTGGCCGATCGGCTGGACAGCCGGTTCCGGCTGCTCAGCAGCGGCAGCCGCACCCTCCAACCCCGCCAGCAGACGCTGCGCGCGGTGGTCGACTGGAGCTGGGACCTGCTGGCCGAGGACGAGCGGGCCCTGCTCGCCCGGCTGTCGGTCTTCGTCGGCGGCTGCACCCTGGAGGCCGCCGAGCAGGTCTGCGCGGACGGCACCGAGGTGGCCGAGGAGGAGGTCGCCGGGCTGCTGCTCTCCCTGGTCGACAAGTCCCTGGTGGTGGCCGACCTGGACCACGACGGCGGCCCGGCGCGCTACCGCATGCTGGAGACCATCCACGAGTACGCGGACGAGCGGCTGACCGAGGCCGACGGCGACGCCCGCCGACAGGTCAGCGAGCGCCACATCCGCTTCTTCCGCGAACTCGTCCGCACCGCCGAACCGCTGCTGCACGGCCCCGAGCAACTGCGGGTACTGGCCCGGCTGGAGCGCGAGCAGGACAACATCCGGGCCGCGCTGCGCCGCGCGATCGAGACCCGCCAGGAGCACGAAGCGCTCTGCCTGGTGATCGGCATGGGCTGGTTCTGGGCACTGCGCGACTACGGCACCGAGGCCGTCGGCTGGTGCGAGGCGGTCGGTGAGCTGGGCCCCGACCCGCTGGCCGCCGACCCGTACGCCGCCGACCCCGACGGCACCGCCCCCGCCCCGCTGGCCGTCGCCCCGCCCTGGGAGCCCGCCGTCGCCCTGGAGGCCCGGCGGCAGGTACGGCTGTACCGGCTGCTGGCGGGCTTCGAGGACTCCATGGCCCAGGCCCGCGAGGCGGAGGTGGCCGAGGACGGCCGGCGCCTGCTGGCCGCGTACCCGCCCGAACTGCCCCGCTCCTCCCGCTCACCCGCCGCGATGCGCATCATGGTGCTGCTGATGACCGGCCAGATGGACCGGATGCCCGACCTGATGGACCAGCTGGTGGACGGCGCCCGCCGGTACGGCAGCAGCTGGGACCTGGCCCTCGTCCTGCAACTGCGCGCCAAGCTGACCAACGACCGGTGCGGCGGCCTGGCGCAGGCCGCCCGCGACAGCGACGAGTCGCTGGAGATCTTCGAACGGCTCGGTGACCGCTGGGGGATCTCCGAGACGCTCTCCGCGCGGGCCGAGGCGGCCGGGATGCGCGGCGAGTACGCCGAGGCCGCCGCCAGCTACGGCCGGGCCATCGAGCTGGCCGAGGAACTGGGCGCCCGCCAGGAGGTGCCGATCCTGCGGGTGCGGCGCGGCGAGGCGCTGCTCGGCATCGACCCGGCGGCGGGGGAGCGGCTGATCGCCGAAGGGGTGGAGCACGCGCTGCCGCAGGGCAGGACCGGCGCGCCCGCCACCTTCTTCGGCCGACTGCTGCTGATGATGCTCGCCGCCCGGCGCGGCGAGCAGGAGCGGGCCCGCGAACTGCTCGGCCTGCTGCGAGCCAATGCCTCGGTCATGGGACCGCTGGGCCCCGAGGTCTTCGACGGGCTGCTCAGCGCGGCCGAAGGGTGGCTGCTGGGGCGCTTCGGGCGGCCGGAGGAGGGCGTGCTGCTGGTCCGCCGGGGCATCGCCCGCATCCGCGCCGCCACCGGACCGGCCGGCTGGTTCGCGAACATGATCGTGGTGCTGCTGTTCTCCCTCGGCGCCCATGTACTGGCCCGGCTCGGCGCCCAGCAGGCAGCCGCCGGGGAGCAGGCACCGGAGGCCGCCCGCCGCGCCGCCGCCCTGCTCGGCGCACACCAGGCGCTCAGCGACTCGCACCACAGGAACTTCACCGAGCGGCTGGAGCTCGCGGAGTCCGAGCAACTGCTGCGCACCCTGCTGGGCGACGCCGGGTACGAGGCGGAATACGCCCGTGGCGGCCGCCTCGACACCGAGGAGGCCGCCACGCTGCTGGACACCGACCCGCGCTGAGCGCCGGGGCGCCGCCGGTCAGGTCCGCTTGCGGAACCGGGCCACCGCCAGCGGCGCCGTGACGGCGGTGATACCGATCGACCAGGCCAGCACCATCAGCACCGGGTGGGCCAGCGGGCCGCCGTTGAAGAGGCTGCGGGAGGCGTCGGCGAGCGCCGAGAGCGGGTTGACCTTGGTGAACGCCTGGAGCCAGCCGGGCATGGTGCTCGGGTTGGCGAAGGTGGAGCTGCCGAACTGGAGCGGCATGATCACCAGCATGGAGATGCCCTGCACGGCCTGGGCGCTGCGCATTGCCATGCCCAGCAGCATGGAGACCCACACCATCGCGGAGCCGAACAGCAGCGACAGGGCCACGGCGGCGATCACCTGGACCGGCCCGGTCTGCACCCGCAGGCCGAGCAGCATCGCGAACCCGATCAGGATCACGAAGGAGACCAGCCCACGGCAGGTCTCGGCCACCAGCTTGGAGATCAGCACCGAGGCCCGGCCGATCGGCAGCGTACGGAACCGGTCCATCACCCCGGTGTTGAAGTCGGTGTTGAGGCCGGTGCCCACCGCCATCGCCAGGTTGATGCCGGTCTGGCCCAGCAGGCCGGGCACCAGGTACTGGATGTAGTCGTGCTGGTTCCCGGACAGGGCGCCGCCGAAGACGTAGACGAACAGCACCGTGAAGATGATCGGCATCAGCAGCGCGTCGAACATCGACTCGGGGTCGGCCTTGATCCGCATCAGGTTGCGCCGGGTCAGCGCGCCGATGTGGCGCAGCTGGGCGCGGGGGCCGATCCGGCCGTCCTCGCGGACGGTGGGGACGGCGGCGGTGGCGACTGCGGCGCTCATACCGCGTACTCCTTCTCGGGGGCGGCCTCGGGGGCCGACTCGTGCTCGTCGTCGTCGGCAGTGGCGGCGGCAGCGGTGGCGGCAGCAGCGGTGGGGGCGGCAGCGGCCTGCTTGGACTGCCCGGTGATGGCCAGGAACACCTCGTCCAGGCTGGGCAGCCGGGTGTCGATACCGGCGATGCCGAAGCCCCGGCTGCCGAGCACGCCGACCACGGCGGTCAGCTGCTCCTCACCGGCGGCCGGCACCGAGAGCAGCCCGGTCTCCCGGTCGACGGCGGCGCCGCGCAGCCCGGCCTCGGCCAGGCAGCGGGCCATCTCCGGCAGGTCCTCCGCGCGGGCCGGGCGCACATGGAGGGTCTGGCCGCCCACCGTGGCCTTGAGGTCGGCTATCGCGCCGGCGGCGATCACCCGGCCCCGGTCGATCACGGTCACCTCGTGGGCGAGCTGCTCGGCCTCCTCCATGTACTGCGTGGTGAGCAGCACCGTGGCGCCGTCGGCCACCATCCGCTGGACCTCCTCCCACACCTCATTGCGGGTGCGCGGGTCCAGGCCGGTGGTGGGCTCGTCCAGGTAGAGCACCCGGGGACGGCCGATCATGCTGGCGGCCAGGTCGAGGCGGCGGCGCATCCCGCCGGAGTACGTACGGGCGGTGCGCCCGGCGGCCTCGGTGAGCGAGAAGCGCTCCAGCAACTCGGCGGCGCGGGCCTTGGCGTCGCGGCGGGACAGGTCGAGCAGCCGGCCTATGAGGTAGAGGTTCTCGTACCCGGAGAGCATCTCGTCGACGGAGGCGTACTGGCCGGTGAGCCCGATGGCGCGGCGCAGCTGCTTGGGCTGCCGCAGTACGTCGTAGCCGGCCACGGTGGCGGTGCCGGCGTCCGGCTTGACCAGGGTGGACAGCACCCGGACCAGGGTGGTCTTGCCTGCGCCGTTGGGGCCGAGGACGCCCAGGACGGTGCCTCGGCGCACCTGGAGGTCCACCCCGTCGAGGGCCCTGGTGGACCCGAAGGTCTTCACGATGCCGCGGACCTCTACTGCGAGGTCCTGTGCGGTGGCGGTCGGTGTCATGGCTCAAGGATGTCCGACCGGACTGACAGCTCACCGGCATCCCGCTGTCACCGCTGTCACCCCGCTGTCACCCCGCTGTCAGCCGGTCGCCGGCGTGGTCGGGGAACGCGGTGGTGCCCCGGGGATCGGCCTGGGCCGATCCCCGGGGCACCGGGGTCATGCGGGGTGGTGCGGGGTGGTGCGGGTCAGCTGGCGGTGCAGG
>NZ_JBIVRB010000006.1:0-90205 GCF_044755465.1 Streptomyces sp. NPDC092296
CCACCCCCCAGGTCATGCCTTCGACAGGGGGCAACAGTCATGCCGGGCCCGGAGGCCAGCGGCCCCGTTGCGGAGCCGCGGAAAACATAACGGGGCTGCTCGGGGCGCGGGCGAGCGGCGCGTACCCGGGCGCCGAGGGCCGAAACGGCCGCCGCCGCTCAGCGCGGCGGCGCACCCAGCAGGCTGTCCCCGATCCGCTCCAGCAGCTCGGCCGGGCCCCGGTACACCTCGGCGGCGCCCGCCTCGCGCAGCTCCCGCTCGCTGATCCCGCCGGACAGCACGCCCAGGCAGGGCACCCCGGCGCGGCGGCACGCCGTCACATCCCAGACGGTGTCACCCACGAACACCGCCCGGTCGGCCGCCACCCCGGCCCGCCGCAGCGCCTGCTCCACCAGGTCGGGCGCCGGTTTGCTGCCGGCCACGTCGTCGGAGCTGGTCGCGTCCGCTACGACGTCCTCGGCGTCCAGCGCCCGGCGCATCGCCGCCAGCTCAGCGCCCTGCGCCGAACTGGCCAGCACCACCGTCCAGCCGCGCCGCCTGCACTCCCGCAGCAGGTCGGCTGCGCCTTCCAGCGGGGCCAGGCGGGTCCAGTACTCCCCGTACAGGGCGCGGTGCGCCGCCGTGATCGCGGCGTCCTGCTCGCGGTCGCGGTCCTCGCCCAGCAGCCGGCCGATCAGCCGGTCGGACCCCATGCCGATCGTCCGGTGGATGTCCGCCATCGGCACCGGTCTGCCCGACTGCCGGAACGCCTCCCACCAGGTCACGGCGTGCAGATAGTTGGTGTCCACCAGGGTGCCGTCCACATCGAGCAGCGCCGCCGCGCCGCCGCTCTTCTCCGCCATCCCGACCTCCAGCCATCCCGCCATCCCGACCCCCCGGGCCACGCCCGAGTGCCCGCCCCGGACCGCTGCCCGCTGTCCGGCCGCGCACACCCGGCGGCGCGGGGCTGCGCGAGAACGCCGTACTCCGTACAGCGCCGAGTGGGCGATGGCCCGTGCCTCGGGTGGCGGCTCGGGTGGGGGCCGTGGCTCAGGGTCGGGCCGGGGCGGGGTCCGGTGGGGCCGCCGTTGCCGCCACCGGGCGTTGCCCGGCCGCTGCCAGCCGGCCCCAGAGCAGGTCGGCGAGCGAGCGGACCATCGCCTCGCGGGAGCAGGGCCGCCGGTCCAGCCACCAGTCGCCGGCCGCCAGCACCATCCCGGTGATGCCGCGTCCCCAGGTCTCGGCCAGCAGATCGGCCTGCGGGCCCAGGTCGACCTGGAGGCGGATGGCGGCGGCGAGCTCGTCCGCGATCCGCTGGAGCGCGGGTGCCAGCGGGCCGCCCGGCCCGAGGCCGTCGCCCGCCTCCGGGTGGGTGAGGAACCGGTACACCTGCGGCCGGGACTCGATCGCCGCCAGATAGGTGTCCAGCACTGCCTCCACCAGGTCGCGGCGCTCCAGCGGCCGGGCCAGCGCGGCCCGTACGGCGGCGAGCAGCCCGGCGGTGTGGCGTTCGGCCAGGGCCTGGTAGAGGCCGTGCTTGTCGCTGAAGTGCCGGTACAGGATGGGCTTGGTGATGCCCGCCTCGGCCGCGATGGCGTTCATGCTCGCGCCGGGGCCGTCCCGCCAGATCACCCGGTCGGCGGCGTCCAGCAGCTGCTCCCGGCGCTGCCCCGGCTGTCCCGCTGTGCCGTCGGCCATCGCGCTCCTCCCTCGCCGTGCCCCCGGCCGGGGGCGTTGACATTCCTACTGCCCGGTAACAGACTCTTCCAGAGAGAGGTTACCCCCGGTAACACCATGGCATTCGGATTCACCGGAGCAGAAGATGACCTTCACGCTGGAGCTCAGCGAGGACCAGATCGCCGTCCGCGACTGGCTGCACGGCTTCGCGGCCGATGTCGTCCGGCCGGCCGCCGCCGAGTGGGACGAGCGCGAGGAGACGCCCTGGCCGATCATCCAGGAGGCCGCCAGGCTCGGCATCTACTCGCTGGACTTCTACGCCCAGCAGTACTTCGACCCCTCCGGGCTGGGCATCCCGATCGCCATGGAGGAGCTGTTCTGGGGCGACGCGGGCATCGGGCTGGCCATCGTCGGCACCACCCTGGCCGCCGTCAGCGTGCTGGCCAACGGCACCGAGGAGCAGATCGGCACCTGGGTGCCGCAGATGTTCGGCACTCCGGAGGACGTCAAGGTCGCCGCCTTCTGCTCCTCCGAGCCGGACGCCGGCTCCGATGTCTCCGCGATGCGCACCCGGGCCGTCCACGACCAGGCCAAGGACGAGTGGCTGCTCAACGGCACCAAGACCTGGGCCACCAACGGCGGCATCGCGGGCGTCCACGTCGTGGTCGCCACCGTCGACCCGGCCTTGGGCGCACGCGGCCAGGCGTCCTTCGTCGTCCCGCCGGGCACCCCCGGCCTCAGCCAGGGGCAGAAGTTCAAGAAGCACGGCATCCGCGCCTCGCACACCGCCGAGGTGGTGCTGGACGACGTCCGGCTGCCGGGCCACTGCCTGCTCGGCGGCAAGGAGAAGCTGGACGAGCGCCTGGCCAGGGCCCGCGAGCGCGCCGCCGCCCAGGCCGGGGGCGGTGCCCGGCAGCGCGGCGGGAACGCCGCCATGGCCACCTTCGAGGCGTCCCGCCCGGCCGTCGGCGCCCAGGCGGTGGGCATCGCCCGCGCCGCGTACGAGGTGGCGCTCGACTACGCCAGGACCCGCGTCCAGTTCGGCCGGCCGATCATCGACAACCAGGGCATCGCCTTCGCCCTCGCCGACATGCGCACCCGGATCGACGCCGCCCGGCTGCTGGTCTGGCGCGCCTCCTGGATGGCCGCCGACAACAAGCCCTTCACCGCCGCCGAGGGCTCGATGTCCAAGCTGTACGCGGGCGAGACCGCCAAGTGGGTCACCGGCCAGGCGATGCAGATCCTCGGCGGCAACGGCTTCACCCGGGAGTACCCGGTGGAGCGCATGCACCGCGACGCCGCCGTCTACACCGTCTTCGAGGGCACCTCGGAGATCCAGCGCCTGGTGATCGCCCGCACCCTCTCCGGCCTGCACATCCGCTGAGCCCGCCGCGGCTGAGTTCGCCCCGCCTGGGCCCGCCCCCCGACCGGCGCCCCTCCCGCGTGCGGGGGAGGGGCGCCCCGGAGCGCCCCCGTGGGCCCGGTGCTCACGGCCGCCAGCGCCGCCGCGCGGTCCGCCGCTCGTACGGCTGCGGGTCCGGGTAACTGATCAGCTCCAGCGTGGACCCCCACGGCGTACGGCAGTACAGGAACCGGTTGCGCGGGCCCGACTCCCGCTCGGGCAGCGGACGCGGCTCGCCCAGCAGCGTCGCCCCGGCCCCGGCCAGCCGTGCGGCGGCGGCGTCCAGGTCGTCCACGTACACCGCCAGATGCTGCCAGCCCAGATCGCAGGGCAGCGCGGCCGGGTCCTGCCGGGGGCCCCGGAACTCGAACAGCTCCAGCCCGGGTCCGTTCGGCAGCCGCAGCATCCGGATCGCCACCTCCGCGGTACCGGCCGGCACGCCGAGCCGCGCCTCCACCCCGGCCCCGCCCTTGGGACCCTCCTCGCGCCGCAGCGTGTCGTACAGCACCTCGGCGTCCAGCGCCCGCACCAGGAACGCCGTCGCGGCATCGAGGTCCGGGACGGTCACCCCGACATGGTCGATGCCCCGCACCCCCGCCGGCCCGGACGCCCGCTCAGCCACCACCCGCCCCCGCCCGCCGCACATCGTGCACCAGCGCATCCGTCACCAGCCGTGCCTGCCCGGCCAGCTCCTGCAACCGCTCGCCCTCGGCCGCGTAGAGCCGCAGTGCCTCCTCGACGACGGCCGGGTCCATCGCCAGGCCCGCCAGGTCCACCCGGGCCGACCGCGAGCCCTTGCGCAGCGCCACCAGTTCCGCCTCCACCTGGAGCAGCGCCTGCCGGGCCAGCAGCACCGGCTGTCGGTGCAGCAGCGGATGGCGGCCGTACTGGGCCGGCAGCAACTCCCACAGCCAGCGCTGCGCCTCCTCCTGCCACCCCGGCGTGCCCGGCGGCAGCACCCGGGCGGGCCAGCCGGGCGGGACACCGGTGCGCGGGCGGGCGTCGTCCGTCATCCCTCCACCGTGGACCCGGCGCCCGCCGACCGCCACCCGGCGGGTATCCGGGCAGCCGCCGGGTAGGCGGCCCAGCAGGCAGCAACACCGACCAGCGCAGGAGGAGTGACGACATGAAGAGCCCCGCACCGTACGAACCGGACGCCCCCCGCCGGGCCGCCGTCGGTACGGTGCCCCCGGTCCCGATGCCCGGACCGCCCCGGCCCGGCCCGACCCACCCCGACCCGGTGCCGCCCAAGCCGACGCCGCCCCCCGGACCGGGCCCGCTGCCCGGCCCCGAGCCGGTGCCCGGCCCGTCCCGCCCGGGTCCCGTCCCGGACCCCGAGCCGGAGCCCGCGCCCGAACCGCCGCCCCCGTCGATGGGTTGACGCCCGGCGAGGCATCGCGGGTGCGGCCCGCTGACCCGGTCACGCGGGCAGCGGGCCGCACCGTACGTCTGGTTCAATAGGGCCATGGACACCACCTCGAACGGAGCATCGGGTCGCCGCGACCTTGAGCCGTTCTGGCCGTCCCGGCAGTACCACCACTTCGACCAGAAGTGTCCCCGCGCACTGGGCGCGCGCGGACACCGTCACGGCTGACCCGGAGCAGAGCCTCCCGGTCGGCCCGGCTGTCCGGACCGCGCGCAGACGACGTACCGCATCCGTCCCCCTCGCGCGAAGGAACCGCTGCCATGTCGATCGCCTCCACCCTGCCGGTGACCCCTGCCACCCCCACCGTCCCCCGACTGCGCGCCGTGCGCCCGGACAGCTCGGACGGTTCGGACGGCTCGGACACCCGAAGCCCCGCCGCCGAACCCGTCCGGCCGCTCTTCCCCGACCAGCTGCCGGAGGGCGCCGTACTCGCCGCCCTGCCGCAGGCCGCGCTGCCCGCCCAGCTGCTGGAGCAGTACGGCGGTGCGGCCGCCCAGCGGCACGGCGCCCCGATGGTCGGCTACCTGGTGCTGCTGCCCGCCGGCAGCCCGCCGCCGCCCGGCGCCCGGCAGATCCGCGCCGCCGACAGCCCCCTGGCCGACAGCCCCCTGGCCGGCAGTCCCCTGGCCGGCAGCTCCCTGGCCGGCAATCCCCTGACCGACAGTCGCGCCGAGCACAGTGGAGACACCCCCGCCGCCGACCCCGCCGCCGCCGAGGACGCCGTCGGCATCACGGTGGATCTGGACCGCCGCACCGCCCATGTCGACGGCCGGCCACTGGACCTGACCTTCCTGGAGTTCGAACTGCTCGCCCACCTGACGGCGCATCCGCACCGGGTGCACTCCCGTGACCACCTGGTCTCGGCGGTGTGGGGCTACGGACACGTCGGCGACGGCCGCACCGTGGACGTCCATGTCGCCCGGCTGCGCCGCAAGCTCGGCACCGCGCACCGCGACAGCATCGTGACGGTGCGCCGGGTCGGCTACAAGTACGCGCCGCTCACGCGCGGCTGAACCGCCGTACGACACCGGCGGGCACCCCGCCGGCCGCCGCGCCCGGCCCCGACCCGGGCACGGCGGCCGGTGCGCCGCCGCCACCGCCGCTCAGCGCTCGGCGTCCGGTGGCTGCCGCCTGCGCTGCTCGGCGCTGGTGGCACCGCCGGCGGTCTCCGGTGCGACGGCGCCCCGGGCGTCCTGCCGACCGCGCTGGTACGCCTCGATCTGGCTGCGGGTGGCCTCGGTCTGCCCCTCGGCCGAGGTCAGCCAGCGCTCCCAGCGCTGCTGCATGGGCCGGATCATGCCGCCGCCCACGCCGACGATCAGGATGCCGGCCAGCGAGGCCAGCACGGCGATCAGCACCGGCATGGTGACCGTGATCGCCACCCCGATCTGGTTGAGCGCCGCGATGAGGCCCAGGCCGATGATGAACACCGACGCGATCATGGCGAGCGGCTTGGCGTACGGGAGGGTGCCCAGCGCGCCCCGGATCAGAGTGCGCGCGCCGGAGGCGATGGCCGCCATCACGATCACGATGACCACCGCGACGGCCAGCTTCGGCAGCCAGGAGAGCGCGCCCTTGAGCAGCAGGCTGATCGGGTTGTTGCCGAACACCGAGAAGGCGATCTGCAGGGTGATCAGCAGCAGTGCGTAGTAGACCAGCTTGGCGATGATCTCGGTGGCGCTCCAGGTGCTCCGCTCCAGCGCCCTGGCGATGCCGGCCCGCTCGGCCACCCGCTCGAAGCCGACCCGTCCGAGCACGGCGCCCACCGCCTTGGCCACGATCCGCGCGATGACCCAGCCGATGACCAGGATGACCAGGAAGGCCACGAACTTGGGGACGAAGGTCGCCACCGCGCTCCAGGCGTTGGAGATCCCTCCGGTGACGTCCACCGCTGCCAGCGTGGTGGTGTTGAGCATGGCGTCCTCCTCGGACCGCGCGGATCGCATCAGGTGAGCGGTGGGTACCCGTCCGCCCTCTGCGACATTCCCGGCAATGCAGACATTCGTTCTAAAGGGGGCTGGGGACGGGTGTGAGCAGAGACACCCGTACGAGGGGGTTTGGGGCGGTATCCGCGTCATTAGGGTGGACGAATGCCCCACGAGAGCTACTCGCCGGCCCCGCTTGCCTGGCTGGCCTCCGTCTACGGCCCCGAGCTGACCCGCCTGGAGTGGGAGCCGGGACTGCTCGCCGCCGTCGACCAGCACGCCGCGGCCGTGTGCGACGCGATACCGCTGGACGCCGAGCACCTCGCCGACTACGTGGTCGGCTTCCTGGACGAGCTGTACGACCAGGGCTGGCGGCCGCACGACCCCGACCTCTTCCCCGCCGTCCGGCTGATCACCCTCTGCTGGATCGCGGTCGAGGCGGGCTTCCTCCCGGCGGGCGACTCCCGGCCCTGATCGGCCCCGGAGGTCCCTGGCACGGCGGCGGAGGTCCCTGGCACGGCGGCGGAGGTCCCTGGCACGGCGGCAGGGGCCCCTTGCGCGCTGACTGGTCCCCTTCGGGCAAGACATGGGTGAATTGAGTCGATTCGATCCGTTTCGTGCGCCATGTGGGGGTAATGCGACCCGTGAACGGAAAGGGGTCAGGCATGATCACCAGACAGCAGATCACCGAGGTGCTCGACCACCCGGTCTACGACGCCGACGGCAACAAGATCGGCGAGGCCAAGCACGTCTTCCTCGACGACGCCAGCGGCCGCCCCGAGTGGGTGAGTGTGCGCACCGGGCTGTTCGGAAGCAGCGAGTCGTTCGTGCCCATCCACGACGCCACCGTGGTGGAGGATCACCTGCAGGTCGCCTATCCCAAGGACAAGGTCAAGGACGCCCCGAACGTCGACGTCGACGCCGGCGGCCACCTCTCGGAGCGGGAGGAGCACCGGCTCTACGACTACTACGGGATCGACCTGGACGCCACCTGGGCGCAGTCCAGCCGCTCCGGCGAGGGCGACTGGGTGTCCGGTACGAAGTCGGGCACCGGCAGGGGCACGGCGGCGGGCACGGCCATGGGCACCGGCACCGCCATGGGCGCGGCGGGCACCGAGACCGGCAAGGGCGTCAAGGGCAAGCGCGGCACGGCGGGCGCCGCCGGGGTCGCGGACACCGGGTACGCCGCCCCGGCCGACACCGGCCTGCGGCGGGGCGGGCGGGAGGGCGACCGGGCCACCGCCGGCGAGCCGATGACCCGCTCGGAGCAGCGGCTGCGGGTCAGCACCGAGCGGCACGAGACCGGCCGCGCCCGGCTGCGCAAGTACGTGGTCACCGAAGAGGAGCAGATGACCGTCCCGGTGCGGCACGAGACGGTCCGGATCGAGCGGGAGCCGATCACCGACGCCAACCGCGACAAGGCCATGGCGGGCCCGGAGCTCTCCGAGGCCGAGCAGGAGGTCGTGCTGCACGACGAGCAGGCGGTCACCAGCGTGGAGACGGTGCCGGTGGAGCTGGTCCGGCTGACGACCGAGGAGCACGTCGAGCAGGAGACCGTCAGCGGCCAGGTGCGCAAGGAGCGCATCGAGGCGGAGACGCCGGACCAGGGCCGCACCACCCTGGAGTGACGGCACGGGTGACGGCGGTCGGCCCGCACGGGCCGCCTGCCGGAGCCGTGGGTCGGCGGCCGCGGGACCCCCTTCGGGGTGGGACCGCGGCCGCCGCCGTGCGTCGGCGCCCTCAGCGGCGTACGGGCGCTCAGTAGGGGCGGGCCTGCTTGGCGAAGGCGGGGTTCAGCCGGGACTGCTCCGACTTGGGGAAGGCGACGGTGTCGGGGTCGCCGTCGGAGGTGTAGCGGTTGGCCGGGCTCTGCGCCATCTTGTCCAGCCAGCTGGTGGAGCCGAACTCCGCCTCCTCGCCGGTCGCCGCCTCGGAGCGGATGCGCGGGATCGCCGTCGGGTCGAAGGAGGCGGCGAAGGGGGAGACCGAGGGGTTGGCGCCGACCAGGTAGACGCCGCGGTGGTGGTAGGAGACGCCGCCCGAGGCGCCCTGGACGGCCAGCGAGCCGGGCTTGGGCATCGATCCGAAGGGCAGCGCCAGCGAGACCACATTGGCGTTGGGGAGGATCTGCTTGATGCCCTTGAGGTCGTCCGCGATCTCGTGCTCCACCTCGGCCTCGCCCAGGCCGCGCAGGTTGGCGTGGTCCAGGGTGTGGTTGCCGACCTCGAAGCCGTGCGCGGCCAGCCAGGTCAGGGCGGCCTTGCTGCCGGTGGCGGAGAAGGGGTCGCCGTTGACGAAGAAGGTCGCGGTGGCGCGGAAGCCGGGGTGGCGGCTGGCGACGTCCAGCAGGATGCCCAGCGAGGTGTTCGGGTCGGGCTTGCCGTCGGAGCCCAGCTTGACCTGGCTGTTGGTGGAGTCGTCGAAGGTCAGTACGACCGGGTGGGCGCCCGCCGGGATGTCGATCCGCCCGCTGGTGAACTCGGCGGCCGTGATCGGCACGTACCCCTCGCGGGCCAGCCGCTCCAGCTCGGCGCGGAAGTCGGCCGGGGTCCGGTCGTAGACGCTCGCCGGGTGCTCGCTGAGCTGGTGGTACATCAGGACCGGGACGGCGCCCAGCTCGTTGGCGTGCACGGCGGCGGGGTCCTTGGCGGCGCCGGCGGCGGGCGACCGGAGGTCGCCGGCCGGGCGGGCGGCCGCGCCGGTGGCCGCCGGGCCGCCGGTCCCGGCGGGTCCGCCTCCCGAGCACGAGGTGGCCAGCAGACCGACGAGCAGGGCGGACAGGACTGGTACGGAGCGACGCACGGAACCTCCCGGGTGGTGACGGACAGCCAAGACGTTGCCTCCGGGCCGGGGGTCACAACCGTTCTGCCGCCGAACGGCGCAAGGAATGCCCGCTGCCGGGTGTGCCGGGGGAACCGGCCGGTCCGTCCGGGTGATATGCGGCAATTAACAGGATTATCCGACCTTATTTGGTCAATCTCTCATCGACGGTCAGTCATCGATCAAGTTGGTGTCGAATGTCTCCTGCATCCGCAAGCCGGGCCGACGCGACCCGGAAACGCTCCTTTCTGCGCACCCGCAAGGGCCGGCTGGCGCTCGCCGCCGGGGTCGTGGTCGCCTGCGGGGCGGCCGGCGCCTTCACGGTCCAGGCGCTCACGCCGGAACTGACGGTCCGCGGGCTGAGCGGCGGTTCGGTGCTGAACGCCGCGCACGCCAAGTCGCTGGCCATGTCCGTCACCGCCGACGACACCTCGCTGCTGCGCAGCCTGCGGGTCACCCTCGACGGCCGACCGGTGCCCACCCGGCTGAACGGCGACCGGCTGGAGATCCAGCCCCCCGCGCTGGCCGACGGCAAGCACCGGCTCTCCGTCGAGGGCAGCGGCGGATCGATCCCGTTCACCAGCCCCCGGGCCAGCCGCACCTTCACCGTCGACACCTCCCCGCCCGTCCTGCGGCTCGGCCCCGCCCAGGCCGCCAGCCTGCACGCGCCGGTGACCGTCCGGGGCCGGGCCAGCGGTGCCCGCCAGATCGAGGTCAACGGCCGCAAGACCGACATCGGCGCCGACGGGACGTTCGAGGTCACCGTCCAGAACCCGCCGCCGGTCATCAAGGTCACCGCCACCGACCGGGCGGGCAACGTCGCCACCGGTACGGTGCAGGCGGTCGTCAAGCACCCGCTGATGCGCGCCGCGCACCTGACCGCCATCGGCTGGACCTCCGACAGCCTGCGCGAGGGCGTGCTCGACCTGATCCGGCAGAAGAAGCTCAACGCCGTCGAACTGGACATCAAGGACGAGGACGGCGAGATCGGGTACGCCAGCAAGGTGCCGCTGGCCCGGCGGATCGGCGCCGCCAAGGGCTACTACGACGCCCGCCAGGCCATCGAGGCGATCCACAAGCTGGGCGCGCAGGTCATCGGCCGCATCGTCGCCTTCCGCGACCCGATCCTGGCCAACGCCGCCTGGCAGGGCGACCACCGCTCCTCCGTGGTGCAGACCCCCGGCGGCGACCCCTACGGCGGCGGCAACTACGGCTCGCTGGCCTTCACCAACTTCGCCGACACCACGGTGCGCCGCTACAACATCGACCTGGCGTCCGAGGCCGCCTCGCTGGGCTTCGACGACATCCTGTACGACTATGTGCGGCGCCCCGACGGCCCGCTCTCCGGGATGAAGTTCGAGGGCCTGGGCAGCGACACGCCCGAGCAGAGCATCGCCGGCTTCGTGGCCGAGACCCGCGCCGTCGTCCGGCCCAAGGGCGCCTTCCTCGGCGTCTCGGTGTTCGGCGTGGCGGCCAGCCGGCCCAAGGAGATCGCCCAGGACATCGGGCTGCTGGCCCAGCAGGCCGACTACATCGCGCCGATGGTCTACCCCTCCCACTGGGGTCCCGGCGAGTACAAGGTGGCCGACCCCAACGCCCAGCCGTACGACATCGTGCAGCGCTCGCTGGCGGACTTCGCCCGCAAGACCAAGGGCAGCGAGGCCCAGGTGATGCCCTGGCTCCAGGACTTCTCGCTGGGCGTCCACTACGGGCCGCAGGAGGTCCACGAGGAGATCCGCGCCGCCGCCGACGACGGCATGCAGTCCTTCCTGCTGTGGAACGCCGGCGCCAAGTACCAGGGCGACGCACTGGCCGTCATGCACTGACCTCCACCGTACGGCCCCCACCGTACGGCCCCCGCAGCACAGCGGCCCCGCCCGGAAGCTCCCGGGCGGGGCCGACGCGCGGCCGGTGGGGTCAGGTCAGCAGATAGCCGTTGCCGCCGTCGTGCCCGTCCGCGTGCTCCTCGTCGAACCAGTGGCCGCCCTCGGCCAGGTAGCGGAAGCCGAACCGGGACTTGGCCGGCAGCGCGACCGTCACCGCACGCGAACCGTCCGGGCGCGGCTCCAGCGGGTGGGCGCCGGGCTGCCAGTCGTTGAAGTCGCCGACCACGCTCACCTCGGTGTGCGGATGGTCGGCGGGCAGGACGAAGGTGACCTCAGTGCGGTTCTTGCGCTTGGTTCGCTCCAGCACGGCTGTCGGCTCCTCGCGGGGTGGGGTAAGGGTCGAAGCGATCCTCGCCCCGGCCGGCGCCCGGCGGCCCGATGGCGGGGCCGTCCCCGCCGCGACTCACCCGACCGGCCGCCGCACGACCGGCGGATGGGGGAGCATGAGCGGATGGAGGAGCGTACGCACCGGGCCGCGGTGTGGGTGGTGGCCGGCGCCCCGGGGGCCGGCAAGTCCACCGTGGCCGAACTGCTGCTGGCCGGCCTGCGGCCGGTTCCGGCGCTGCTGGACAAGGACACCCTGTTCGCCGGGTTCGTCGGCGAGGTGCAGACCGGGCACGGCAGGCCGCCGGGCGAGCGGGAGGGGCCCTGGTACGACGCCCATGTCAAGGTCCATGAGTACGCCGGGATGACCGCCGCCGCCCGGCAGGTCCGCGCGGCCGGCTGCCCCGTCCTGCTGGTCGCCCCCTTCACCGGGCAGATCCGCGACCCGGACCACTGGCACCGCTGGGCGGCCGAACTCGGCGGCGACCCGGTACGGCTGGTCTGGGTGCGCTCCGACGCCGCCACCCTGGCCGCCCGGCTGCGTGCCCGCCGCAGCCCGCGCGACACCGGAAAGCTGGCCGACTTCGCCGCCTTCGTCGCCCGTACCCGCCCCGGGGAGCCGCCGCCCGTGCCGCACCACGAGATCGACAACCGGGCAGGCGCCCCGGCCGCGGCGGCGCAGGTCGACGCGCTGCTCCGGCGGCGGTGAGCTGCCGGGCCGGTCCTCATCCGGCCCGGTGCCGCCGCCGGTGGGCGCGGTGCCGCTCCTCCAGCAGGCGGCGCTCCTCCAGCAGTTGGCGGCCCACCAGCGCGCCGCCGAAGACCACCACCCCCGCGCCGATCAGCCAGGACTGCACGATCAGCACGGTGCCCACCGGGCCGTAGCTCACCGCGTTGGAGACGATCAGCGGCGCGAAGACCAGCGAGGAGAAGACCCGCAGCCCCACCAGCCCCACCACGGTCGCCGCCGACCCCGGCAGCAGCGACCGCCAGGACTGCCGGCCGCCGAGCAGGAAACGCTGGCTCCACCAGAAGAACAGCACCGCGCTCAGCAGCGTCGCCGCCACCCGCACCCACCCCAGCCGGTGCAGCACCGCGGCGCTCTGCACATCCGCGAACAGATACCCGGTCAGCACCGCCAGCCAGACGATCCGCCGCCACGCCGAGTGCCACGGACCGGCCGACATGTCCCACACCCGCTCGTACCCGGTCTGCACCACCGACGCGAAGGAGAGCCCGAACACCGCCAGCGCCACCACACTGAACGCACTGGTCGTACTGAGCACCCGCCGGGGCGCCGCGAAGAGCCGCTGCACCGCCGCCGCCGACCGCCCCGAGATCCCCATCCCGTCCACCACCCACTGCGCGAAGCCGTGCCGCCCCACCGGGTCCGCCGCCGCCACCACGATCAGCAGCGGCACCAGCGTGACCAGCCCCAGCGCCGCGAAGCTCAGCGCCCGGTGCATCAGCTCCAGCTCACCGCCGCGCCGCCAGCCGCGCCGCACCCCCGAGCGGTGCCAGGTCAGATGCAGCCGCCGATACCAGCGCGGCTGCGG
Organism: Streptomyces sp. NPDC092296; assembly: GCF_044755465.1. Taxonomy (NCBI): domain Bacteria; kingdom Bacillati; phylum Actinomycetota; class Actinomycetes; order Kitasatosporales; family Streptomycetaceae; genus Streptomyces; species Streptomyces sp. NPDC092296. The sequence continues at coordinate 12,996 of NZ_JBIVRB010000006.1, forward strand.
CATCCCCGGTCCCGCCGGGCCGGCACCGGGCAGGGCGGACCGCCGCCCGCCCCGGCTAGGCATGCGGACGGGCCCGCTCCCGGATGGAGCGCACCAGCGCGTCGGTGACCAGCCGCAACTGCCGGTCGACCTCGCGCAGCCGCCCGCCCTCGACGGCGTACACCTCAAGGGTCCGGTCGACGGTGGTCGGGTCCATCCCGGCCTCGGCCAGGTCCCGGCGGGTGGTGGCCCAGCCGTGCCGCAGCCCGGCGACCTGGGCCCGCAGCTGGAGATCGGCCTGCCGGGCCAGCAGCAGCGGCTGACGGTGGAAGACGTCGTACTCCGCCCAGGCCGGGGGCAGCAGCGTCCACAGCCAGCGCACCGCCGACTCCTGCCAGCCCGCCGCCCCCGGCGGCCGCACCGCGTCCGGCCAGCCGGGCGGTACCGGATCGCGGGGCCGCTCGTCGCTCACCCCTCAAGCGTGCGGCGCCGCACCGCGTTCCGCGAGCGGGACGCCACCGTGGCGGGCGGGCGGGTGGGCACCGCGCCGGGTTCGGCGGTGCCCACCCCGGGCGCCGGCGGCGGACGGCGATCGGGCCCGTTCACAGCCTGGGCCCGTTCACGGTTCGAGCGGCGTCACAGCTTGAGCCGTACCCCGTACTCCCGCAGCCAGGTGTTGAGCTCCAGCACCATTTCGGCCGTGCCCCGCACCGAGTCCGGGTCGCCCTCGGCGGCGGCCACCCGCTGCGCGGCGGAGGCGTCCAGCAGCGCGTGCACGGGGGCGGACGGGTCGGCGAGCACCTGGGACAGCTGGCCCCACAGCGCGCGGGCGTAGCGCGGGTCCTGGGTGGAGGGGTACGGGCTCTTGACCCGCTCCGCGACGGCGGTCGGCAGCACATCGCGGGCGGCCGCCCGCAGCAGGCTCTTCTCCCGGCCGTCGAAGGTCTTCATCGACCAGGGGGTGTTGAAGACGTACTGGACCAGCCGGTGGTCGCAGAAGGGGACGCGCACCTCAAGGCCGGTGGCCATGCTCATCCGGTCCTTGCGGTCCAGCAGCAGCTGCACGAAGCGGGTCAGGTGCAGGTAGCAGATCTCCCGCATCCGCCGCTCGTGGGCGTCGGCGGCGGGCAGGTGCGGCACCTCGGCCAGCGCCTCGCGGTAGCGGGCGTCGCGGTAGCCGGGCAGGTCGAGGTCGGCCAGCAGCCCGGGGTCCAGCAGCGCCTCGCGGGAGCCGCCGTCCCGGCCGGTGAAGCCCTGGAGCGCGGCCACCCACGGGAAGGTGTCGGCGCCGACCGTCGCCGGGTCGTGGAACCAGCGGTACCCGCCGAAGACCTCGTCGGCGGACTCGCCGGACAGCGCCACCGTGGAGTGCTCCCGGATGGCCCGGAACAGCAGGTACAGCGAGGTGTCGCCGTCGCCCAGGCCGACCGGCAGGTCCCGGGCGCGCAGCACCGCGTCCCGGTTGCCCGGGTCCATCAGGGCGGCGGTGTCCAGCACGATGTCCCGGTGGTCCGCCGCCGCGTGCTCGGCCATGGCGTGCGCGTACGGGGCGTCGGGGGTGGGGCGCAGCGCGTCGGCGGTGAAGTGCTCGGTGTGGCCGACGAAGTCGACGGAGAAGGAGCGCACCGGCCCCCGGCCCTGCCCGCGCAGCCCCTGGGCGGCCAGTGCGGTGATCACGCTGGAGTCCAGGCCGCCGGAGAGCAGGGTGCACAGCGGCACGTCCGCGATCAGCTGCCGGGTGACGATGTCGTCCAGCAGCGAGCGGACGGTGGCGACGGTGGTGTCCAGGTCGTCGGTGTGCTCCCGGGCCTCCAGCGACCAGTAGCGCTGGTCGGTGAGGCCGGCGCGGTTCACCCGTATGGTGTGGCCGGGCCGCACCTCGCGCATGCCGGACCAGCCGGCCTCGCCGGGGGTCTTGGCGACGGCCAGCAGCTCGCGCAGCCCGCCCGCGTCGACCACCGGCTCCACCGAGGGGTGGGCCAGGATCGCCTTGGGCTCGGAGCCGAACAGCACGCCGGAGGGGAGCGGGTAGTAGTACAGCGGCTTGATGCCCATCCGGTCGCGGACCAGGAGCAGTTCCTCGGTGCGCGGGTCCCACAGGGCGAAGGCGTACATCCCGTTCAGCCGGGCGGTGAAGTCGGCGCCCCAGGCCAGGTAGGCGTGCAGCACGACCTCGGTGTCGCTGTCGGTGCGGAAGCGGTGGCCCAGCGCCTCCAGCTCGCGGCGCAGCTCGCGGTAGTTGTACACCTCGCCGCTGTAGGTGGTGACCAGCACCTCCCGCTGGTCCTCGGCGACGGCCATCGGCTGGCGGCCGCCCTCCAGGTCGATCACGGCCAGCCGCCGGTGGCCCAGGGCGGCGTGCGGAGCGATCCAGACCCCCTCGGCGTCCGGGCCGCGGCATTCCATGGTCCGGGTCATGGCGGCCAGCGTGCGCTGCTGGTCCGACAGATCCCGGTCGTACGCGATCCAACCGGTGATCCCGCACATGTGGCACCTCCTGTGTCGCGTTCCCGCCGCCGTCCCCGGGCGGCGCTCGTCGCACGCTACGCACCGTTCGTGTGCGGTCACAACAGCCGCATTCCGGCCACCGGGGCCACCTCGTGCGGGCGGTGGTCAGCGGCCTCGGCGGTAGCGGTCCCAGGCTTCCTCCAGGGAGTCCACGGCGCCGGTGTCGGCGCCGCGTGCCAGCAGCCGGGATCGGCATTTCTCCAGGTCGGCGGGGCCTTCGGGCCAGTCGGGGTCATCCAGTACGGTCCGGGCCAGGTCGCCGAGCGGGCCGTGGATCTGCGCGTACGAGACGAGCCAGGCCCGGAAGTTCTTGTGCTGCTGATGGTCCATGGGCCGATCCCTACCCGCTGCGGTGTCCGGCGTGGTCGACGGCCGGCGGCAATCCGTCCGAAGGGGCGCTTCCTCAATTGGTTCAGACCATTGACGCGCTCATTCCGCTTCTTCTACGGTGTGACCACCCCGACACCTGCCGCATCCATGCCAAGTGCATCCAGGAGGCACCATGCCCAGGCGTCACTCCCTCCGCCGCGCGCCGCTGCTCGCGGCCCTGGCGGCCGCCGTCCTCGCCGCCCCGCTGGCCACCGCCTCGTCGGCCGGCGCGCACGGCTACATCACCACCCCGCCCAGCCGGCAGGACCTCTGCGCCCTGCGGGCCGTCACCAACTGCGGCGACATCCAGTGGGAGCCGCAGAGCGTCGAGGGCCCCAAGGGCTTCCCGGCGTCCGGCCCCGCCGACGGCACCATCTGCGCGGGCGGCAACGACCGCTTCTCCCAGCTGGATGACCCGCGCGGCGGCAACTGGCCGACCACCGCGCTCACCGGGGGCCAGCAGTACACCTTCAACTGGCACTTCACCGCGCGGCACGCCACCACCTCGTTCCGCTACTTCATCACCAAGTCCGGCTGGAACCCCAACCAGCCGCTGACCCGCAACGCCCTGGAGGCCACCCCCTTCCTCACCGTGCTCTACCACGGCGCCCAGCCGGCCGGTGACATCAGCCAGACCGCGACCATCCCGACCGGCCGGTCCGGGCACCAGGTGATCCTGGCCGTCTGGGACATCGCCGACACCGGCAACGCCTTCTACTCCTGCTCCGACGTTACTCTCTGAGCCTCTCCCCCCGGCAGGCCCTTCCCGTCCGCGACCACCACCCTGTCCCGCCCGGCGCGCTTGGCCCGGTACAGGGCCCGGTCGGCGCGGCCGAGAAGGGCCTGCGCCGTCTCGGTGCCGTCCCAGCGGGCGACGCCCGCCGACAGCGTCTGCCCGAGCGGGGTGTGCCGGCGCAGCCGGTCGACCAGCGCGGCGGCCCCGGTGGCGTTCAGCCCCACGGTGAGGACCCCGAACTCCTCCCCGCCGTAGCGGGCGAGCAGGTCGCCGGGGCGCAGCTGCCGCTGCCAGGCGGCGGCGGCACCGCGCAGCAGCCGGTCGCCGGCCGGGTGGCCGTGGGCGTCGTTGAACCGCTTGAACCGGTCGAGGTCCAGCAGGGCGACGCAGACCGGCGCCCCGGTGCGCGCGGCCTCCGCCAGCTGCCGGGCCACCTCGCCGTCCCAGGCGCGGCGGTTGGGTATGCCGGTCAGCCCGTCGCTGCTGGCGAGCGCGGCCAGCTGGTCCGCCCGCCCCTGCACCTGCGCGGTGAGGTACGACACCCGGGTCAGCACCAGGAGGAAGAGCACGGCGGAGCCGATGCTGACCGCCAGCCAGTCGATCCGGCACCGGCCGCTGGCCCCCTCCGCGAACAGCACGGCGGGTGCCAGCAGCGCGGCGCCGGTGAGCAGCGTCAGCCGGCGCCGGGTGAGCGCCGCCTCCGGGCCGGGGGGTGCTCCGGCGAGCGTACGCATGCTGGGGTGCAGCGCCGCCGCCGTCCACAGCAGCGCGGCGGCCGGTCCGCCCAGCTCCAGCGGGCGGGGGACGGCGCGGCCGGCGGTGGTCAGCGCGGCGAGCGCGGCGTCGGCGAGCAGCAGCAGCACCAGCGAGGCGGTGAGCAGCCGCAGCGCGGTCGGGCGCGGTCCGGGGCGGCCGAGCAGTCGCAGCACCAGGGCCAGCACCACCAGGTCGGCCAGCGGGCAGGCGGGCGAGAGCAGCCGGGGGAGCAGGCCGTCGGGGTGGTCGGCGGTGGCCGGTTCGATCAGGTAGATCCAGGCGAGCAGCGCGAGCCCGCTCGTCAGCAGGGCGCCGTCCAGCAGCGCGCCCCGGTCGCCGCCCGGCCCGCGCCGCCGGGTCAGCAGATGGACGGCGGCGGCCAGCATCGGGTAGGCGCCGAGGTAGCAGACCTCGGCGGGGGAGGGGACCGGCGCCCGGTGCAGGACGTCCACGCAGATCCGGTACCCGAGGTCGCCGCAGGTCAGCAGCAGCTGCCCGGTGGCCAGCAGATACCAGGGCGTGCGGACGGCGGGCCGGTGCACCCGCACCCCGACCACGACGGCCGCCGCACAGCCGAGGTCCAGCAGGGCGTACAGCGCGTCGGCGCCGGGCCCGGCCGGCAGCGCCAGGTAGCCGCAGCCGCCGAGCGTCCCGGCCGCCAGCCAGAGCACCCAGCCGGCCGGCCGCCCCCGCGCCCCCGCACCCGGCGGGGCCGGCGACCGCTTCTCCATCCGCTCCCTTCCCTCCCCCTGCCGACTGCTGTGACCTGGCCACTCCCGCGACCCGGCCACTGCGTCGGCCTGACCACTGCGGCGACCCTCCCCTTATAGCCACTTCGATCACCACCGGGCAGGCGTTCGGCGGTTTCCGCGCACGAAACGCCACTTCCGGAACGAGGTGTCGCGTTTCGGCCGACCCGCGCGCAGCCCGCAAAGCAACACCCCTTGTGTAGATTTCATGAAGTAGGTACGTTTCGTTGCCTACCACCCGGCGGGCCGCCGGACCCCACCCGCATCGGGTGAGCGCAACCGGTCGCCATCCCGACCGCCACGGTCCGACCCGCTGGGCGCCACCGCCATCCCGGTCCGGGCGCGACCCGGCCGCCGTGCCCGGACGCCGAGCCGTCCCCGCACGTGCCTCTCCCGGTGCCGGGGACGGCGAGGAGCAAGGGAGCATGACGTGGCACATCCAGGACCCCTGCCGGAGCCGACTCCGGACCACCGCCGCCCCGGCAGCCCGCAGGAGGGCATGCCCCCGGCCCACTGCCCGCACTGGCCGGGAGCGGTCTGCCCGCCCGCCTCGCCCGGCTTCGAGCAGTCCGCCAAGGACTGGCTGTTCGAACTGGCCCCGGCCCGCTGGTGGCACGAGGAGATGCTGCACCGCTACCCGGTCGAGCTGGCCCGGATGGTCCGGCTGCGGCTGGAGGCGGATGTGATGGCCATGCACGCCGGGCTGCGGGCGGTCACCCGGTCGGTACTGCCCCGGGGGCCGGTGCCCGCCCCGGTCCCGCAGGCGTCCGAGCTCTACGCCCGGGAACGGGAGTGGGCCAGCGCCATGCTGGAGCAGGTCAAGCTGGTCGAGGGCGCCCTGCGGACGGCCTGCGCCCGCACCCGGCGCCGCCGCCCGTCCGCCGCCGGCCCGGCGCATCCGACGATGCCCAGGCAGCGCCCGGCCACCGGCTGACCGGGCGCGCCCGGCGCCGCATGGCCGCCGGGCGGCCGGGTAGCAGCACCCGCATGAACGACCGCGACGACCAGCACGAGAACCCCGAGCGCGCCGAGCAGACTGAGCGCGCCGAGCAGACCGAGCGCGCCGAGCAGGACGAGCGGTTGGAGCAGACCGAGCGGTTGGAGCAGGACGTCAACCCGGAGCAGGCCGCCTTCGAGGCCGCCGAGCGCGAGCGGGAGCGGTCGCGTCCCTTCAGCTACCCCTATCCGGAGCGCCGCCCCGGGGTCCGGGCGGTCCGCCGGGTCAGCTCCGAGCAGGCCGACGCGGACATGCCACCCGGCACCTCGGGCAGCTATGGAACCACCGGCGGCACCGGCGTGGGCACCGGCTCCCAGGACCCGCTGGACGACGCCGAGTACGCGGACACCGTCGGCGGCGCCGGCACCGCGCCCACCGACCAGGACCGGGAGTCCGACCGCGACAAGCCCTGACCCGGCCTCCCACCTGCGCGTCCGCCCGAGCCGGCCGCCCGGCGCGGGCGCTGCCGGCGTCCGGACCGCAGCGGCGATGCCCCCGCCCGGTCACTCTCCGAGGTCACCGGTCCCCATGGGCGCCGCCCGTCGCCCCGGCGGCTTGTCCGCGACCGCACCGCCAGGTCCCCGTAGTACGGTGGCCGCACCGCCGCCCGCTCCGCCCGGCCGGCCCGCCCGGCATCCCCGCGCGGCCCCGCCGCCCCCGCCGCACCATTCGACCGTACGGGCGTCGGACCGCAGACTCCGTCGCGAGCTGCCGCGCCACGCCCGGGAAACAGGAACGACCCGCGTGGAACCCCTGGAAGCCCCCGACCCCGACACCGTCCTGCGGCTGCGTGACGTCGACCTGTGGCGTCATACGCCCAGCGGCCGCCACACCCTGCTGACGGGCATCGACTGGGAAGTGCGCCGGGGCGAGCGCTGGGCGCTGCTCGGCCACAACGGGGCCGGCAAGAGCACCGTGCTCTCGCTCGCCGGAGCCGTCCAGCACCCCAGCAGCGGCACCGTCGACGTGCTGGGCCGCCGCCTGGGCCGCGCCGACCTGCGGGACCTGCGCGCGGAGGTCGGCCATGTCTCGGCCGCCACCCGCATCCCCGAACGGCTCACGGTGCGGGACTACGTGTTCACCGGCATCACCGGCACCGTGCTGCCGCTGCCTCGCAAGTACGGCCCGGCGGAGCGCCGGCGGGCGCTGGAGTGCGCCGACCTGATGGGCCTGGGCCCGCTCGCCGAGCAGGAGATGCTGCACTGCTCCCAGGGCGAGCAGAGCCGCGCCCGGATCGCCCGCGCGCTGGTCCCGCAGCCCCGCCTGCTGCTGCTGGACGAGCCGGGGGCGGCGCTGGACCTGCCCTCCCGGGAGCAGCTGATCGACGCCCTGGACACCCTCGCCGCCGACCGGCCGGAACTGGCCATGGTGCTGGTCACCCACCACCTGGAGGAGCTGCCCGCCTCCTTCGGCCATGCGCTGCTGCTCCGCCGGGGCGGCACCGTCGCCAGCGGTCCGGCCGCCGCCACCCTCACCTCCGCGCGGCTGAGCAGCTGCTTCGGGATGCCGCTGGAGGTCTCCCGGCAGGACGGCCGCTGGCAGGCCCGGCTGGTGGCCCGCCGCCGCCCGGACGCCTGCTGGACCCTCTGACCCCTGCCGGTCCGCAGTCCGACCCCCGGCGGGACGCCACCGGTCCCGCCGTCCCCCCGTGCACCATGCCGGAGACATGGCAGCATGCTGCCCGTCCCCGGTCGGATTCAGGAGTATTTCGCATGATTTCCCCAACGGCGTACTGGTGTGCCAGCGCCGCAGCCCAGGAGTCGGCAGAGCAGCGCACCTTCGCCCTCGGCGGCCAGTACGCCGAGTCGGTCGAGGCGGCGCTGGAGTGGCTGCGCGCCCGGATCGCGCAGATCGCCGAGCAGTTGGACCCGCCCGCCTCGGAGACGGTCACCGACTGGTTACGCGAGCCCGCGCAGTACGCCGAAGGGCTGGCCGCGCTGCGCTCCGGACGCAGCGTCCGGGTCGACCTCTTACAGGACGACATCTGCTACACGGTACGGGTCCGGGTGGTGCGCGGCGCCGCGTCGTCCGCGCCGTGGTCCACGCCCGGCGCGACCCTGACGGCCGACCGCCGCCCGCAGCCGTGGTCCGCCGCCGGGGCGGCGCTCCGCGAGGCCCGCAGGCGCGGCTGACCGGCCACCCGTACGGGTGACGTGCGGGCCGGTTCCTCCCCCGGGCCGGTCGCCGGCCACCGGCTGCGGGTATCACACCGGGTGCAGCCGGGCCGGGCGCCAGGACGGCGCCCACCGCCGGCGGACCAACCGAGAGGACGGCCATGAGCAGGCTCCGGGCGGGCACCGGCCCACTGCGCCGCAAGCCGATCGAGCACATCGAGGACCCCGAGGGCGCCCGCAGCGAGCAGCTCACCCGGGTGCTCGGGCTCTGGCAGCTCACCGCCATCGGGGTCGGCGGCATCATCGGCGCCGGGATCTTCACCCTGGCGGGGACCGTCGCCAACGGCACGGCGGGCCCCGCCGTGGTGCTCTCCTTCGTGATCGCCGGCATCGCCAGCGCGGCCGCCGCCCTGTCGTACGCGGAGTTCGCCGGGCTGATCCCCAAGGCCGGATCGGCCTACACCTACGGCTACGCGGTCCTCGGGGAGGTGGTCGGCTGGTGCATCGGCTGGGACCTGCTGCTGGAGTACACCGCCATCGTCGCGGTGGTCGCCATCGGCATCTCCGGCTACTTCGAGTTCCTGATCGGCAACCTGGGGGCGCACGTGCCGGCCTGGATGATGGGCGCCCCCGGCACCGGGCCCGGCCACCGGGTCGACCTCTTCGCCGCCGTGCTGTGCCTGCTGATCGCCTATCTGCTCAACCAGGGCATGAGCAACGCCGCCCGCTTCGAGACCTCGGTGGTGGTGCTGAAGGTCGTGGTGGTGCTGCTGGTCGTGGTGGTCGGCTTCCTCCACATCGACACCGGCAACTACCGGCCCTTCTTCCCGTACGGCGTCGGTGGCGCGTTCACCGGCGCGGCCACGGTCTTCTTCGCCGTCTTCGGCTACGACGCGATGAGCACGGCGGCGGAGGAGTCCAAGGACTCCCAGCGGCACATGCCCAAGGCGATCGTCTACTCGCTCGCCATCGCCATGGTCCTCTACATCCTGGCCTGCCTGGTGCTCACCGGGATGCAGCACTACACGGAGATCGACCGGGAGAGCGGCTTCTCCACCGCGTTCAAGTCGGTGGGGCTCAGCGGGCTGGCCAATGTGGTCGCGGTCGGCGCGATCATCGGCATCCTCACCGTGATGTTCACCTTCATGCTCGGCGTCACCCGGGTCTGGTTCTCGATGAGCCGGGACGGGCTGCTGCCCAAGTGGTTCGCCCGGACGCACCCCACCCGGCACGTACCGACCCGGGTCACCTGGATCGTCGGCGCCGCCTCGGCCGTCATCGCGGGCCTCGTCCCGATCGCGGAGGCCGCCGAACTGACCAACATCGGCATCCTGCTGGCCTTCGCGGTGGTCTCCACCTCGGTGATCGTGCTCCGCCGCACCCGCCCCGACCTGCCGCGCGCCTTCCGCTGCCCCGCCGTGCCGCTGGTGCCCGCGATCGGCGTCTGCTTCTCGCTCTGGCTGATCACCTTCCTGCACTGGCAGACCTGGGTCCGCTTCGCGGTGTGGTTCGTCGTCGGCCTGGTGATCTACGGCGGCTACTCCTACCGGCACTCGGTGCTCGCCCGCACCCCGGCGCCCGGCGACACGCCGTAGCCCGGCCGGGTCCGCCGGGGTGCGGGGCGGCGGCGGCCGGGGTCTGCTGGTGGGTATGACCGCACCGCATCCGCTGGTCCGCTTCACCAACGAGCTGATGGAACTGACCGACGACCTGGACCAGGCGGCCGCCGCCGACTTCGTACGCCGTGTCTACGAGGCGGGCCGCGAGGAGGGCGAACGCCGGGCGCAGGGGCACCAGTAGCCGGACCACAGGAGGCCAGCCATGCCGCTCTACCGCTGGGAACTGGAGGCCGTCGACGCGAACGGGCGGCGGACCTCCCGTACGTCCGACGGCATCCAGGCCAACCCGCAGGAGTTCGAGGGCACCGCCGAGGACTTCGCCGACCGCAGGCTGCGGGACTGGATCGCGCTGCTCCAGGGCGACCCGCAGTCCATGCCCGCCCGGGTGGAGATCCGGGTCTGGGCGGCCGACGCCGACCCCGACGCCGACCCGGACAGCACCACCCACTGGAACAGCCCGCCCGGCGCCTGACCCGGCGGCGGCCCGCTGCCCGAACAGCGCCCGCCCGAATACCGCCCGCCCGGGGGCCGGGCGGTGGCACAATCGCGGGCGATGACTTTCGAGACCGCCACTGACGCACTGTCAGGCCCCGGCGTCGCCCTGGACTCGCTGCGCGGCCTGGCCGCCGGTGACGCCTTCGGCGCCCAGTTCTTCGTCCCCGGCAACCTCGACGCGCTGCGCCGCCGCGCCCTGCCGCCCGCGCCCTGGCCGTGGACCGACGACACCGAGATGGCCTGCTCGGTGCTGGCGGTGCTGCGCCGGGACGGCGCCGTCGGCCAGGACGCGCTGGCCGCCTCCTTCGCACACCACCATGACTTCGACCGGGGCTACGGCCCGGCGGTGAACCGGCTGCTGCGGCTGGTCCGGCAGGGCGGGTCGTGGCGGGAGCTGGCCGCCGGGCTGTTCGAAGGCCAGGGGTCCTGGGGGAACGGGGCCGCGATGCGGGTGGCGCCGCTGGGCGCCTGGTTCGCGGCCGACCCCGAGCGGGCCGCCGAGCAGGCCGCCCGCTCCGCCGAGGTCACCCACGCCCACCCCGAGGCCGTCGCCGGAGCCGTGGCGGTGGCCGTCGCCGCCGCCTGGGCCGCCCGTACCCGGCACTCGGACCCGGCCCCGGCGGCCCTGCTGGACGCCGTGCTGGAGCTGACCCCGGCGGGCCGGGTCCGCGCGGGCGTGGCCGAGGCGCGGTCGCTGGCCGACGAGCCGCACCCCGAGGCCGCCGCGCACCGGCTGGGCAACGGTGCCCGGGTGAGCGCGGTGGACACCGTGCCGTTCGCGCTCTGGTGCGCCGCCCGCCACCTGCGGGACTACGAGCAGGCGCTGTGGACGACCTCGTCGGCGGGCGGGGACGTGGACACCACCTGCGCCATCGTCGGCGGGATCGTCGCGGCCCGGGTCGGCACCGACGGCATCCCCGCGCGCTGGCGCTCGGCGGTCGAGCCGCTGCCGGCCTGGGCGGGCGGGGACCGGGGCGGCTCCGGCGCCCCGCACAGCGGCTGACGGGCGGCGGTACGGCGGCGGCCCGCACCCCGGATGGAGTACATCCGGCTGCGAGTTCGAAACGGTCCGCACCGGGGTGCTCCGGCCGGCGAAATACCGTGGCGACCTGCGAAAACGGCGCTCCGAGCGGCGGTGGCTCCGTGCATTCGAACGGCTACGCAAACGGACTTTCGACGCGCGGCCTTATGTCGAACGTACTTACGTTGGCGGCACCGGTTCTCCGGAACAAACCCCGAGAGGAAGAAAACACCCATGTCCAAGCGCATGACCCGCCTCATCGCCACCGCCGCCCTCGCCGCTGCCGCCACCGTCGTCCCGCTGGCCGGCAGCGCGAGCGCCACCTCCTACGGTGACGGCGGCTTCGGCCGGGACGGCGGCCGACACTTCTCCCGCCACCACCATCACCACCACCACCACGGCCACCGCTGGGGCTGGGGCCGCGAGGACCGGGGCTTCGACCGTGGCCGCCGTGGGTTCGACCGCGGCTTCGACCGCGGCGACCGGGGCTTCGGCTTCGACCGCGGCGGCCTCTTCGGGGGCGGCCTGTTCGGCGGCGGCTACGGCCGCAACGTGACGATCATCTTCTGACGCACGTAACGCAGGCAGCGCCAAGCGCACACCGCCACTGCGGGACCCGGACACCTCCGGGTCCCGCAGTCGTCGTCCGGGCGGCACCACCTCGCCCACCGGCCCAAGGCGGCCCGGCGCAGGACGGACGTGTGGCGCCCACCGCAGCAGACCCCGGGAGGACCCGATGGACCAGCTGGACATCGCCGTCGTCGATGTGCCCGAACTCGGCCGCTTCGAGGCCAGGCAGGGGGAGCGGCGGGCCGGATTCGCCGACTACCTGCGCAGCGCGGACCTCGTCGTCCTGCCGCATACGGAGGTGGAGCCGGAGTTCGAGGGCCGAGGCGTCGGCGGCGCGCTGGCCAGGGCCGCGCTGGACGACGCCCGTGCCCGGGAGCTGCCCGTCCTGGCCACCTGCCCGTTCATCGCGGGCTGGCTGGGCCGCCACCCCGAGTACGCCGACCTGATCTACCAGAACCGGAGTCGGGTCTCGGACTGACCGGCCCCGCCCGCCGCCCCCGGACCTGCGGGGGCAGTGGTGGCGACGCTCTAGACTGCGGGTTCCCCCTTGGAACAGGAATCCGGATGTCGACAGCAGGTTCCCCGACGAACTGGGCAGGCAACGTCACCTTCGGCGCGGCCCGCGTGCACCGCCCGACCACGGTCGACGAACTGCGGCGTACCGTCGCCGCCGCCGACCGGGTCCGCGCCCTGGGCACCGGCCACTCCTTCAGCCGGATCGCCGACACCACCGGCGACCTGGTCCGGCTGGACGGCCTGCCGCCCCGGATCGACATCGACCCGCAGCGCTCCACCGTGACCGTCGCCGCCGGACTGCGGTACGCCGAAGTCGCCGCCCGGCTGCACACGGCCGGGTACGCGCTGGCCAACCTGGCCTCGCTGCCGCACATCTCGGTCGCCGGCGCCTGCGCCACCGGCACCCACGGCTCCGGCGACGCCCTCCCGGGCCTGGCGGCGGCGGTGGCCGGACTGCGACTCGTCGGCCCGGACGGCGACCTGACCGAGCCGACCCGGGACGGCGACCCCGAGACGCTGCGCGGCGCGGTGGTCGGCCTCGGCGCGCTCGGCGTCGTCACCGCCGTCACCCTGGACATCGAGCCGACCTACGAGGTGGCCCAGCAGGTCTACACCGGACTGCCCCTCGACCGGCTGGCCGACTCCCACCAGGAGATCAGCGCCGCCGCCTACAGCGTCAGCGTCTTCACCGACTGGCGCACCGACGCCAGGATCTGGCTCAAGCAGCGCACCGACCGCGACTCCGGCGGCCCCGGCAGGCACTGGCTGGGCGCCGACCGCGCCGACCGCCCGCAGCACCCCATCGCCGGACTGCCCGCGCAGTACTGCACCGAGCAGCTGGGCGTCCCCGGGCCCTGGCACGAGCGGCTGCCGCACTTCCGCCCCGACTTCACCCCCAGCAACGGCGAGGAGCTCCAGTCCGAGCTGCTGCTGCCGCGCGCCGCCGCCCCCGCCGCCTTCGCCGCGCTGCGCGCCCTCGGCGGCCGGATGGCCCCGGTGCTCCAGGTCTCCGAGATCCGCACCGTGGCCGCCGACGACCTGTGGCTCAGCCCGAGCCACGGCCGCGACAGCGTCGCCGTCCACTTCACCTGGGCCCAGGACACCGAGGCGGTGCTCCCGGTCGTCGCCGCGATCGAGGAGCAACTGCTGCCGCTGGGCGGCCGGCCGCACTGGGGCAAGCTGACCGCCGCCGCGCCGCAGAGCCTGCCCGGCCGCTATGAGCGGGCCGCCGACTTCCGGCGGCTGCTGCGGGACCGCGACCCGGCCGGGAAGTTCCGCAACGCCTTCCTGGACGGGGTCTTCCCCGCCGCCTGACCGGATGGGCGGGCAGCGGGGCCGGGCGGGCAGACTGGCGGTGACGGCCCGCCCGGTGACGGAGGCTCCCGATGGCCAGTGCTCTCCTCCCGCGCCCCCGGCGGCAGCTCGCCCCGGGCGCGGTCCATCTGCCCGACTGGCTGACCCTGGAGCAGCAGCGGGAGCTGGTCCGGGCCTGCCGCCGCTGGGCGACCGGCCCGGTCCCGCTGCGGCACACCCGGCTGCCGCGCGGCGGCGTGATGTCGGTGCGGACGGTCTGCGTCGGCTGGCACTGGCGGCCGTACGCCTACAGCCGCACCGCCGACGACGTGAACGGGCAGCCGGTCGCGCCGTTCCCGGACTGGCTGGTCGCGCTGGGCCGCCGCGCGGTGGCGGCCGCCTACCAGGACCAGGCGGCCGGCGATGCGTACACGCCGGACACCGCCCTGGTCAACTTCTACGACGGCGACGCCCGGATGGGCATGCACCAGGACAAGGACGAGCGCAGCGCCGCCCCGGTCGTCTCGCTGAGCATCGGTGACAGCTGCGTCTTCCGGTTCGGCAACACCGAGAACCGGGGTCGGCCCTACACCGATGTCGAGCTGGCCTCCGGTGACCTGTTCGTCTTCGGCGGCCCCGCCCGGTTCGCGTACCACGGCGTGCCCCGCGTCCACCCCGGCACCGGCGACCCGGCCACCGGTCTGGCCGCCGGCCGGCTCAACCTCACCCTGCGGGCCACCGGGCTCAGCGACCCGCCCACCGGGGCCCGCTGAGCCCGGCCAAGCCGAGTCGGGTCAGGTCGGGTCGGCCGGGCGGACCGGGATGCCATGGCGCTCCAGCAGGGCGGCGGTCACCCCGTCACCCGTACGGCGCGCACCGCTGAACGAGCCGTCGTAGACCACCCCGCGACCGCAGGACGGGCTGCGCGGCATCAGCACCGCGCTGCCGCAGCCCGCCCGCCGGGCCGCCGCCAGCGCCCGGTGGGCGCCCCGCAGGAACTCCTCGGTGACATCGGTGCCCCGGTCGTCCAGCACCCGGGCCCGGCCGTCCAGCACCTCGTGCCCGTCCCCGCCGACGATCTCGGCGGGCCGGCGCGGCGTGGGCAGACCGCCCGCGACCTCGGGGCAGAACGGCACCACCCGCCCGCCGTCCGCCACCTCGCCCGGACCGCCCGTCGCCCGGCCGTCGTAGCGGCACGGCACCCCGTGCAGACAGGCGCTGACCAGCACTGGTTCCATGCCCGCCACTGTAGACGGACGCCCTTGCGGCCGGCCTGCCGCCGCAGCCGGGCGGCCCCGCGCTCAGGCGACCGTGCTGAACCCGGCCGGCGGCGCGGCCAGCGCGGCGCGCAGCCGCTCCACCGTGAGCACACCGACGGCGCGGCCCTCCGCGTCGACCACCGGCCAGGCGCGCAGCCGGCGCGCCCGCATCGCGACCGCCGCCGCGGTGACCGGCAGCTGCGGGCGGGCGAACGGCCCCGCGTCCTGCAGGATGTCGCGGACCGCGATCCGCTCGGTGTACCAGGAGCGGGCCTGGTACGGCGCCAGCTGGGCGCGGGTCAGCACCCCCGCGCACCGGCCGTCCCCCGTCCGGACGAGCAGGTGGTCGACGCCCGCGCCGTGCAGGATGTCGAGCGCCCGGTCCACGATGACGTCGTCGCGGATCTGCAACTGCGGCGGCTCCATCGCCTCACCGACGGTGGTGGCGCCGCCGACGGCGGTAGCGGGCAGCGGGGTGCTGGTGGTCACTCGTACGCCTTCTTCCTGGACTTTCCCGGAGTGGTGGACCGGGCCCGGATCGGTGGGGTGGCCCAAAGTGGTGAACTGGCCCGGAGTGGTGAACTGGCCCGGCAGCGGGAACGGCTCCCGCCGGGCGGCGCGGACGCTCAGCACCGCCGCCCCGGCCGCACCCTGCGGACGGCGGCGCCGGCGGGCGGCCCGCCGCTTCGCGGTGCGTCGAAGACGGGCGGTACGGGGGGTCGGCCGGCCACCTGGGAACGGCCTTCGGTCACGCTCATAGTGCGAACCTGCCCCCGGGCGCGGAATTCACCCACCCGGCGTCGTCGCTCCCCGAACACGACACCGACTCGGTGGTCGGCGTGCGGAACGCGCTCGGTGACCGCCATGCTACGCGGCGCACCCGGCCGGCCGCCGCCGCGCGCCGGGCCGGGCGCGCTCCGGTTGCCGACCGACCACCCGGCCCGCAGAGTGGGCCCGGTGCGCCGCGAAGGCGCCGACCAGGCGATCGGGCGATCGGGCGATCGGGCGAATCAGACGATCGGGCGATCGGGTGACCAGGTGATCGGGAGTGAGGCCCTGTGGAGCAGTATCCGGCGTTCCCACTGGCGGACTGGCGTCCGACCAAGGAGACCGTCCACCGGTTCGCCCAGATCATCGGGAAGATCCGGCTGGCCGCCAGCCCCCGGCGCAACCACTGGTGGAACGTCCCCTTCCACCTGACCGGACGCGGCATCACCACCCGCCCGATGCGCGATCCGGCGAGCGGGCGGTTGTTCACCATCGACTTCGACTTCGTCGCCCACCGGCTGGTCATCGCCACCCTGGCCGGGGACGAGGTCTCCTTCCCGCTGGCCGGCCGCTCGGTGGCCGACTTCTACCGGACCACGCTCGCCGCACTCGCCCACCTGGGCATCCGGACCCGCCCGGCGCTCCCGCACCCGTTCGACCTGCCGGACAGCGGCCGCCCCTTCGCGGAGGACACCGAGCACCACACCTATGACACCGCCGCCGTCACCACCTACTGGCGCATCCTCAGCCGGGTGGCGATGGAGCTGGAGGTGTTCGCCGCCGACTACTGCGGCAAGACCAGCCCGGTGCACCACTTCTGGCACACCTTCGACATCGCCGTCACCCGCTTCTCCGACCGGAAGGTGGACGAGGACGCCTCGATCGACCCGGTCACCCGGGAGGCGTACTCCCACGAGGTGATCAGCTCCGGCTTCTGGTTCGGTGACGACCACACCCCGGAACCGGCCTTCTACTCCTACACCGCTCCGGAGCCCGCCGGGCTGGCCGCCCGCCCGCTGGAACCGGCCGCCGCCCGCTGGACCCAGCAGAACGGCTCCCACCTCGCCGTGCTGCCCTACGCGGCGGTGCGCGGCGCGCCGGACCAGCACGCCGCCGTCCAGGACTTCTACCACAGCGCCTTCCGGGCCGGGGCCGACCTGGCGGGCTGGCCCGCCGCCCGCGAGTGCAACCACGGCGTCACCGACCCGGTCCTCGTCTGACCCGGTCCCACCGACCGATCGCAGGAGGTGGCGGGTGACCCGGGCCGGAGACCTCCGGCTGGCCTCGCCGGCCGGGCGCGGGGTGCTCGCCTGCGCGGTGCTCGGCTCCGGCATGGCGATGCTGGACGGCACCGTGGTCACCGTGGCGCTGCCCCGGATCGGCGCGGACCTGGACGTACCGCTGTCCGCGCTGCAATGGGTCCTCAACGCCTATCTGCTCACCCTGGCCGGGCTGATCCTGCTCGGCGGGGGGCTCGGGGACCGCTACGGGCGCCGCCGGATCTTCCTGCTGGGCGTGGTCTGGTTCGCGGTGGCGTCCGTGCTGTGCGGCCTGGCGCCCGGCGCCGGCACCCTGGTCGCCGCCCGCGCGCTCCAAGGGGTCGGCGGGGCGCTGCTCACCCCCGGCTCGCTGGCGCTGGTCCAGGCCACCTTCCAGGAGGACGACCGGGCCAAGGCGGTGGGGCTCTGGTCGGGCCTCGGCGGGGTGGCGATCGCGGCGGGCCCGTTCCTGGGCGGCTGGCTGGTGGACGGGCCCGGCTGGCGGTGGATCTTCTTCATCAATGTGCCGCTGGCGCTGGCCGTCGTCCTGCTGGCGCTGCGCTGGGTGCCGGAGAGCCGGGACTGGCAGGCCACCGGGCGGTTCGACATCCCGGGCGCCGCGCTGGCCGCCCTGGCGCTGGCGGGCGTCACCTACGCCCTGATCGACGCCTCCGGGGGCGCCGGGCAGCTGGTGGCCTGGGCGGCGGGCGCCGGTGCGGTGCTGGGCGCCCTCTTCGTCCGGCGCGAACGGCGGACGGCGCATCCCATGCTGCCACCGGAGGTGTTCCGCTCCAGGCTGTTCACCGCCGTCAACGTGGTGACGCTCTGCCTGTACGCCGCGATCGGCGGGGTGCTCTTCCTGCTCCCCACCCAGTTGCAGAACGGCCTCGGCTACGACGCGCTGGAGGCCGGGATCGCCTCGCTGCCGATCACGCTGCTGATGATCACCCTCTCCGGCCCGGCCGGCGCGCTCGCGCAGCGGATCGGCCCCCGGCTGCTGCTGACCGCCGGTCCGCTGATCGCCGCCGTCGGGATGCTGCTGCTGCACCGCCTGCACCCCGGCGGCTCCTACTGGACGGACGTACTGCCCGCGGTGGCCGTCCAGGGCCTGGGGATGAGCCTGTTCGTCGCCCCGCTGACCGCGACCGTCCTGGCCTCGGTCGACGTCCGCCGGGCCGGGATCGCCAGCGGCGTCAACAACGCGGCCGCCCGGGTGGCGCAGCTGCTCGCCGTGGCGGCGCTCCCGCTGGCCGTCGGCCTGTCGGGCAGCGGCTACCGCTCCGCCGCCGGGGTGGACCGCGCCTTCGGCCGGGCGGTGCTGATCTGCGCGGCCCTGATGGCCCTCGGCGGGGTGCTCTCCTGGTGCACCGTGCCCGCCGGGGCGCTCGGCCGCCGCCGCGCCGGCCGCCCGGTCGCCGAACCCCGCTGCACCGTCCACGGCACGCCCACCAGCCCGCCGCTGGAGCCCCAGCCCGACCCGGGCCCGGCCGAGCCGGAGGGCGGGTAGCGGCGAGTGGCGTCCCGGCGGCGGCGCGGCCAGACTTCGTACGGGGGCATCCGCCTTCCTACGGGGGCATCCGCGCGCCGCACCCTGGGAGCCGCCGTGCAGCAGGTCCGCGATCTGATGACCACCCGACTGGTGACCGTCCCGCCGTTCACCTCCGTGACGGACGTCGCGGCGCTGATGCGGGACGCCGATGTGGGCTGCGTCCTGGTGACCAGCGGTGACCAGCTGCACGGTCTGATCACCGACCGGGATGTGACCGTGCGGATCACCGCCGAGGGCGAACTCGCCGGGGAGGCGTCCGCCTGCGAGGCCGCCTCGGGCGCGCTGGTGACCGTGGCGCCCGACACCTCGCTGTGCGACGCCGCCGCGCTGATGTGCGCGCGGGGGCTGCGCCGCCTCCCGGTGGTCGAGGGTGGTCGGCTGGTCGGGCTGCTGTCGCTGGGCGACATCGCCGGGACCGCGCACGCGCAGGAGGTGCTCACCGCGCTCAGCCGGGCCGAGGCCAACCACTGAGCGCGCTCTGTCGGTCCCGGACGTATAACGGTTTACCTTCGGTCGTCCACGATGCACCACCAGGGTTCCGTACATGTGATCGGCTCTTGGTGCGCCGTCCGCCCGTGGCGACGCGGGGGAGGAACGGGAAGATGCGGCGCGGTCCCAAGGTGGTGCTGGCGGGCGTGTGCACCGCGATGCTGGCGGTGAGCGGCTACGGCGTCTACAACATCACCCACAGCCTGACCGCTTCGCACCGCAAGCCGGTGGTGGAGCCGACGGCCCTGGCGACCGAGCCGCCGAGCGACGCCGACGCGACCAAGCTGGCGCGGGCGTTCCTGGACAGCTGGGCCGCCGGGCCGTCCCACTACCCGGGCGCGGCCGGCGACACCGACGTCCCCGCCGCCGCGCAGCAGGGGCTGGCGGACTTCCACGACGGCCTGAAGCTCTCCTCGGTCCGGTTCGGCGCCGTCACGGCGGTCGGTCCGGCCACCGGGGTCACCGGCGGCACCCATGTCACCTTCACCATCACCGCGCAGGTCAAGGGCGGCGCCTGGAGCTACCCGGGCGCGCTGGACGTGGTGCGGAGCAGCGGCGGCGGCACCGCCGTGCACTGGGCGCCGACCGTGCTCCACCCCAAGCTCAAGGAGGATCAGCAGCTGGTCGCGGGCACGCTGCCGGCGGCGGCGGACGACGTCGTGGTGACCGACTACCACGGGGCGGCCCTCACCAGCGCGAAGTACCCCTCGCTGGGGGACATCATCAGCCAGCTGAAGACCAGGTACGCGGCCAAGGCCAAGGGCAGCGCCGGCACCGGCGTGGCGATCGTGGACGCCGACGGCGACCGTGTCTCCACCGTGGAGACCTTCACCGCCGCCAAGCCGAAGAAGCTCAGGACGACGCTGGACGCCGGACTCCAGGCCGCCGCCGAGCGGGCGGTGAACAGCGCGCGGGTCGGGGACAGGTCGGCGGGCGTGGTCGCCATCGACCACGGCAACGGCTACGTCAAGGCGGTGGCGTACCGGGGGAACGACGGCGACATCGCCATCAACGGCTGGTCGGCGCCCGGCTCCACCATGAAGATCATCACCGCCGCCGCGCTGATCGACCGGGCCGGGATGGGGCCGGGCACCGCCGCGCCCTGCCCGACCACCGCCATGGTCAACGGCCAGATCTTCCACAACGTGGACGATGAGCACGCCACCGGCGCCACGCTGTCCGACGCCTTCCGGATGTCCTGCAACACCGCCTTCATCAAGCTGGTCGACAACGCCTGGGACAAGCGGCCGGAGGGCTTCACGGCGGTCGGCGACGAGGCGCGGCAGGTCTTCGGGATCGGCAGCTGGTCCATCGGGGTGGCCACCAAGGACCCGCAGCTGAACGATCCGGCCGTCGGTGACCGCAATCTGCGGGCGGGCGACGCCATCGGCCAGGGCGACATCGCGGTGAGCCCGCTGGTGATGGCCTCGGTGGCCGCCACCGTACGCAACACCGGCTTCCGGCAGCCGATCCTGGTCCCGGGTCTTGAGCAGACCCCGGCCCAGCGGCCGATCTCGGCCGGCACCGCGCAGGCCGTCCGGCAGCTGATGCGCGCCACCGCGCTCGGCGGCACCGCCGCCCCCCGGGTCGGTGACCTGCCCGGGGTGGGCGCCAAGACCGGCACCGCCGAGGTGGGGGAGGGCCGTCCCAACAACGGCTGGTTCACCGCGTACGACGACCGCATCGCGGTGGCCGCCGAGGTCATCGGCGGTGGGACGGGCGTCGACTCCGCCGGGTATGTGGTCCGCGACGTGCTGCTGGCCGACCGGTAGCCGGACTCAGACGCCCGCCCTGGCTGGTCCGGGGCGGGGGTTGAGGCCCTGCGCGATCCGGCGGGCCACATCGATGACCTGCTCGTCCGGCGCGTCCAGCCCTTGCGCGGCGACCAGGGTGAGGTTGATGCTGAGCAGTGCCACCCGGGTGCGCAGCGTCTCCTCCAGGGACGCCTCCGGGTCGGTGACGGAGTCGAACAGCTCCAGCAGGCGCTCGAAGACGCCCTCCTGCTCGGGCCGCAGGTCGCGGACCACGCGGTGGTTGGTGAGGACGAAGCGCATCGTCCGCAGGCCCCGCCCGGCGGCCAGCGCGCTCCACCGGTCGATGATCTCCTCGCGCAGCTGCGGCCCGGCGGGCTGGGTGGCGGCCCAGCCGATCAGCTCGTCCAGATTGGCCAGGTGGGCGGTGAGCAGCGAGCGGACGATGTCCTCCTTGCTCGCGAAGTGGTAGTACAACGCGGCCTTGGTGATCCCCAGGCACTCGGCGATCTCGCGCAGCGAGGTGGCCTCGTAGCCCCGCTCGGTGAACAGCGACAGCGCGACCTCCTGGATCTCGCTCTTGGTGTCGCCGCCCCGCCGGTGTCCTGCCATCACGCGTCCGCCTTTCCGGTTGTGCCCTGCCCGATCGTGTCCATCCGAGGCCGGATTGCCAACTTACCGGCCGACCAGTTAAATTACTAACCGGCCGGTAAGTACCGGGCTGTACTTCTGCACCTCTGCACATCCGAACCTCTGTATCGAAAGGCCACGCCATGGCACCGACTGCGGCGGACTCCGCCCAAGGGACCGACGCCCGGTTCAGCCATCGCGAGATCATGGTCGCGATGAGCGGCCTCGTCATCGCGATGCTGCTGGCGATGCTGGACAACATGATCGTAGCTCCGGCACTGCCCACCATCGTGGGTGACCTGGGCGGGCTGAACCACCTGGCCTGGGTGACCACCGGCTACATCCTGGCGTCCACCGCCGCCACGCCCATCTGGGGCAAGCTCGGTGACCTCTTCGGCCGCCGCTCGACCTTCATCGCCTCCATCGTGATCTTCCTGCTCGGCTCGGCGCTCTGCGGCATGTCGCAGAACATGGGCGAGCTGATCGGCTTCCGCGCCCTCCAGGGCCTGGGCGCCGGCGGCCTGATGGTCGGCGTGATGGCGGTGCTCGGTGAGATGGTGCCGCCCCGCGACCGTGGCAAGTACCAGGGCGTGATGATGGCCGTGATGCCGGTCGCCATGATCGGCGGCCCGCTGGCCGGCGGCTTCATCACCGACAACCTCAGCTGGCGCTGGGCCTTCTACGTCAACCTGCCGCTGGGCGTCGTCGCCCTGGGCGTGTGCTGGTTCACCCTGGCCAAGCTGCCGCGCGGCACCGGTCGCGCCCGGATCGACTGGACCGGCGCCGGCCTGCTGACCACCTGGATCACGGCCCTGGTGCTGATCACCAGCTGGGGCGGCACCCAGTACGACTGGGCCTCCGCGCCGATCATCGGCCTGGCGGTGCTGACCATCGTCGCCTTCCTCGCCTTCGTGGCCGTGGAGCGCCGCGTCGACGAGCCGATCATGCCGCTGTCGGTCTTCCGCAACCGCAACTTCTCGCTGGCCGGCGCGCTCAGCTTCATCTCCGGCTTCGCGATGTTCGGCGGCGTGACCTTCCTGCCGCAGTTCCAGCAGTTCGTCCAGGGTTCCTCGGCCACCAACAGCGGTCTGCTGCTGATGCCGATGATGATCGCCGCCATGGTGTTCTCGGTGGGCGGCGGCGCCGTGATCAGCAAGACCGGCCACTACCGGGCCATGCCGATCATCGGCAGCGCGCTGATGGCGGTCGGCCTCGGCCTCTTCGCCACCATGGGCACCGACACCTCGCGCGGCACCACCTCGCTGTACATGGTCGTCCTCGGCGCCGGCATGGGCTGCCTGATGCAGACCACCATGCTCATCGCGCAGAACAGCTCCCCGGTGCGCGACATCGGCGCCGCCACCGGAGCCGCCACCTTCCTGCGCAACATGGGCGGCTCGCTCGGCGTGTCCCTGCTGGGCGCCATCTACACCACCACCCTCACCCACTCCATGACCACCCACGGCGGCGCCGGCGCCGCCTCGGGCGGCGCGGTGTCGCAGATGACCCCGGAGGCGCTGAAGGCCCTGCCGGAGGCGGCCCGCGCGCTGTTCCAGCGGGCGGTCACCGACGGTATCGACGCCATCTTCACCTGGGGCGCCGTCATCGCGGCCATCGGCCTGGTGATCTCCCTGTTCATCCGGCATGTGCCGCTGCGGGGCTTCAGCAAGCCCGCCGCCGCCGAGCCGGCCCGCGACCCGGAGCCCACGCCCGCGCCCGCCCAGAGCTGAGCCGCCCAGAGCTGAGCCTGACGGCCGCAGACCCTGACGGAAGCAGAGCCGAGCCGGACGGCCGCGGCGGGGGGGGGGGCCCCCCCCCCCCCCCCCCCCCCGCCCCCGGCTCGCGCCCCCGCCGCCCCCCCACAGCGGCGCCCCCCTGCGCTGAGCGGGACGGGGGGGGGGCCGGGGGCCCGCCCCCCCCCGCCCCCCGGCCGCCGCGTTCTGCTGCCCGCCCGGCCGCCGGCCCGGCGGACGGCCCTCTAGAGTGGGGGCATGGCTCCGGAGGAGGGGGCGGTACGGGTCGACAGCTGGATCTGGTCCGTACGCCTGACGAAGACACGCGCACTGGCGGCCGCGGCCTGCCGCGCCGGCCATGTCAAGGTCAACGGGGACCGGGTCAAACCGGCCCACCCGCTGCACCCCGGCGACGAGGTGCGACTCCAGCACGACGGCCGCGAGCGGATCGTCATCGTCACCCGCCTGGTCCGCAAGCGGATCGGGGCCGCCGTCGCCGCCGAGTGCCTCATCGACAAGAGCCCCCCGCCGCCGCCGCGCGAGCAGGCCGTGGTGGTCGGCCTCCGGGACCGTGGCGCCGGCCGCCCCACCAAGCGCGAACGGCGCGACCTGCAACAGCTGCGCGGCCGCTGAGCCCTGGCCGAAAGCCGCCCCTTTCCGCCCCGGCGGCCGCGCGGGAGACCCCGCCCCCTCCGCCGCCGTGACACCGGGCAGTACACCCTTTCCGGCTGCTGGTGCAGCCGCTGCGTCTCGGCTGCGGGTCCGTCGTCAGCTGCCTGGGCGGCCCCGGTGCGCCATGCGACGCAGAGCGTTCGGTCCGGGCGTCGGTCTCCTTGGGTGGTGACTCGGCCGCCGTACCGGGTAGCAGCCGCTGAGCGGCTCCGCACCTTCTCCCGTCCCATCGACCCACTGACGCCACCCGAAGGGCTGACCCATGTCCGCACACCTCCTGCCGACCGCCGGCCGCCGGGTGAGCCCGGTCGTCGCGCTGCTCGCCCTGGGGACGCTCGCCGGATGCGCGGCCGACACCGGGGCGCGGCCCGCCGCCGCTCCCGGCGCCGCCGCGACGCTCCGCGTCCAGCCGGACGGGACGCACGGCGCCGCCGTACCCGCCCCCGCCCGGCCGGCACTGCCCGCCCGGGTACCCGGGCTGGGCCCGGCGACCCGGGCCCGGGTCCCCGCGCAGGCCCGGCAGGTCCTGGTGGTTACCGGCAGGGCCGCGGACTCGGCCGACGCCACGGCGGTCCTGTGGACGCGTACCGGCCACGGCTGGCGGCCCGGCGCCGCCTGGCCCGCCCACAACGCCCTGCACGGCTGGAGCCGCGACCACTGGGCGGGCGACCTGCGCTCACCCATCGGCGTCTTCACCCTCACCGCCGCCGGCGGCCGGCTCCCCGACCCGGGCACCGGGCTCCCGTACAGCCGCTCCCGGGCCTTCTCCACCGGGGGCACCGGCTTCACCGGCGAACCCCTGGCGGGCTCCTTCGACTATGTGGTGGCCATCGACTACAACCGGGTACCGGGCACCTCGCCGCTGGACGCGGCCAAGCCGCTGGGGGCGTCCCGGGGCGGCGGCATCTGGCTGCACGTCGACCACGGCGGCCCCACCCACGGCTGCGTCAGCCTCACCAAGGACCGGATGAAGCAGCTGCTGCGCGCCCTGAAGCCGGGGCAGCACCCCGTCGTCGTGATGGGGGACGCCCACTCGCTGGCGTCCTGACCGGGCCCGGCGGCCAGGACGGCTCGACCACCGGTCAGGAGCGCGCCCGGCCGCGCGGGGCGCGGGAGGGAACCGGGATCAGGCCGCCGGATGCATCCGCCGCCGTACGCCGGCGGCCAACTCGGCGGCCAGCTCGGCGGCGGCGGCGATGCCGGCCGCTCCCGGGGCGTCGCGGAGGCGTCTGATCAGCTCCGAGCCGACGATGGCGGCGTCCGCGATCCGGCTGAGCTGAGCGGCGTGGTCGGCGGTGGAGACCCCGATGCCGACGCCGATCGGCAGCAGCGGCGCGGCCTCGCGCAACCGGTTGATGAAGGCGGGCAGTCGGGGGTTGAGCGGGCCGCAGTGGCCGGTGACCCCGCCGACGGCGGGGGCGTAGACCATGCCGCTGCTGGCCGCGCACACCTGGGCCAGCCGGGCGTCGCTGGCGTTGGGCGCGGCCACCAGGATGGTGTGCAGTCCGTGGTCGCGGGCGGCTTCCAGCCAGGGCCCGGCCTCGTCCACCGGCAGGTCCGGCAGGATCACCCCGGCGGCCCCGGCGTCGGCGAGGTCGGCGGCGAAGCGCTGCGGACCGTAGCGGTCGACGGGCTGCCAGTACGTCATGGCGACCAGCTGGGCGGGGGAGGAGGCGGCGAGTTCGCGCACGATGCCGAAGAGATGGCCGGTACGGAAGCCGGCCCGCAGCGCCTGGACTCCGGCGGCCTGGATGGTGGGGCCGTCCATCACCGGGTCGGAGAACGGGATGCCGATCTCCAGGATGTCCGCGTGCCGGCCGAGCGCGTACAGCGCGTCCAGGCTCGTGTCCAGGGTCGGATAGCCGGCCGGGAGGTACGCCGCGAGCAGCGCCCTTCCCTCGGCGCGGGCGGTGCGGAAGGCCCGGTCCAACTCGGTGGCCGCGACCGGACGGGCGGGTGCGAGGGTCATTGTCATGATCGGGTGCCCCGGCCGTCAGGCGGAGGCGGGTGCGCGGCGCGGTCGCGGCAGTGCCGGGGCACTGTGGAGGAGGTCGGGCACGGTCATCAAACTGCTCCAGACTGCTGGGAGCCGCCCGGGGGCGGCAGGGGTGGGTCGGTGTGCACCGCGGCTCGCGGCCCGCGCCGGGGCGCCGCCGGTGTGGGGCGGCACCGCGGTCTCCGGCGACCGGGCGGGCCGATGAGCTCGGGCCCGCGTCGTGCGGCGGGGTGTCCCGGGCTTGCGCGTACGGGCGATGCCCACGGTCAACGACGGCACCCGCCCCCCGGACACGGGGTGTGTCGGGCTCATCGCGTCGGCCACGGCCGGCCCCGCCCGCGCGGGGCGATGCCCCTGCTCAACGACAGCCCCCACTCCCCGGACACGGGTCCTCCGGCGGGGTGTTTCCAAGGGGGTTTCCCCGGTCGGGGGCGCGGGAAGTCGGGGTCTGCGCAGGGGCCTGACCGGCGGGGAGTGTGCACCGTGGCCGGGTGGTTGACCGCGCCGTTCTCCATGCCCCGGGGCGGCCGGATGTGTCTCCCGGGACGGGGTTTCTCCCGGCAGGGGCGGGAGAAACCCCGCACCTTGGTGGCGGCCCGCGCGCTGCGGGGTGTGCACCTCGGGTGGGTGGTCGGCCGCGCCGCCGGGCGGTGGGTGGTCGGTCGTCTGCGCATGTGTCTCCCGGGTGGGTGTGTCCCCGACAGGGGCGCGGGGGACCACGCGAGAAGCCCGCAGCTACGTGGGGCCCGCTGGACGCGAGTGTCCAGCTCGGCGGGTGATTCGCTGCCCTACCCGTCGGAAACACCCGTTCGGATGACGCCCAGGCCGGTCGCGCCGAGCGCGGGTTCACGCCGTCGGCGTACCGGCGTCCGGAACCAACTGCCCCGGAGCTGCCAGGAGTTGGTCCGATCCGGCATGATGGCGATCATGCAGGGGGTGCCTGCACCGGACGGAGGAGAACCTGTGGGTACGGAGTGGGAGTCCACCGTGGCGGAGCGGCTCGACCCGACCGTGGCGCACAACGCCCGGGTCTGGAACTACTGGCTGGGCGGCAAGGACCACTACCTCGCCGACCGCACGGTGGGCGACCACGTCTTCCGGATGTTCCCGGGCATCGTCCAGGTGGCGCGGGCCGACCGGGAGTTCCTCGGCCGCGCGGTGCGCTATCTGGCCGACACGGCGGGCATACGGCAGTTCCTGGACATCGGCACCGGACTGCCCACCGCCGAGAACACCCATGACGTCGCCCAGCGGGTGGCCCCGGAGTCGCGGATCGTCTACGCCGACAACGACGCCCTGGTGCTGGTCCACGCCCGCGCCCTGCTGAGCAGTACGCGGGAGGGCGCCACCGACTACGTCGACGCCGACATCCGCGACACCGCCCGGCTGCTGGAGGCCGCCGCCGAGACGCTGGACTTCGAACAGCCGGTGGCGGTCATGCTGCTGGGCATCCTGAACTTCGTCCTGGACACCGCGGAGGCGCAGCGGGTGGTGGCCGAGATCATGGCGGCGGTGCCGTCCGGCAGCCATCTGGTGATCACCCACCCCACCCTGGAACTCGGCGGCGAGGAGAACACCAAGGCGATGCGGTTCTGGAACGAGAACGCCAAGCCGCCGATCACCGCGCGTAGCGGTGCGGAGATCGCCCGATTCTTCGACGGTCTGGAGATCCTGGACCCGGGCCTGGTCTCCTGCGCGCTGTGGCGGCCGGATCCGGTCGACGGCGGGGAGGCTCCGGTGCAGGTGGCGCAGTATGCGGCGGTCGGCCGTAAGCCCTGATCACCTGGGCGCGACACCAGGGCCACCGCCGGTCGGGAGCGGTGGCCCTTGGCATGTTCTGTCCAGGTTCGCCACTGTGCGTGCTCTGGATGACCGTGTGCAGAAAGTCGTGTCATGTCTCTTGCCAATCGCTCGAACGGTCGTCGAAACTCTGCATGGGAGCGCTCCCATTGGCACAGAGAGTCCAGCAGAGCCCATCCGCCACCCCGGAAGGCACAGCATGAAATCTCCTCTACGCAGCGTCGCCCTGGCGGGCGTCGTCGCCCTCGGTTCGATAGGCGCCTTCGTCACCACCGCCCTGCCCGCCCAGGCCGACACCAGCATCTGCGCCGCGTACGGCAGCTCCATCCAGGGCAGCTACGTGGTGCAGAACAACCGCTGGGGGACCAGCGAGGCGCAGTGCATCAACGCCACCAACGGCGGTTTCCAGGTCACTCAGGCGGACGGTTCGGTCGCCACCAATGGCGCGCCCAAGTCGTACCCGTCGATCTACAACGGCTGCCACTACGCCAACTGCTCCCCGGGCACCAAGCTCCCCGCGCAGGTCAGCTCGATCAGCAGCGCCCCCAGCAGCATCTCGTACACCTACGTCAACAACGCGGTGTTCGACGCGGCGTACGACATCTGGCTCGACCCGCAGCCCAAGACCGACGGTGTGAACAAGACCGAGATCATGATCTGGTTCAACCACGTCGGCTCGGTGCAGCCCGTCGGCTCCTCGGTCGGCTCGGCCACCGTCGGCGGCCGCAGCTGGACGGTGTGGACCGGCAACAACGGCGGCAACGACGTGATCTCCTTCGTGGCCCCGTCGGCGATCCCGAGCTGGAGCTTCGACGTCAAGGACTTCATCAACGCGACCGTCAGCCGCGGTCTGGCCCAGAACTCCTGGTACCTGACCAGCGTCCAGGCCGGGTTCGAGCCGTGGCAGAACGGCGCCGGCCTCGCGGTCAGCGGGTTCTCCTCGACGGTGAACGTCGGCGGCTCCGGCTCGACCGGCGGCAGCACCACCGGCGGCAGCACCACCGGCGGGAACACCGGTGGCAACACCGGTGGCAACACCGGCGGCACCACCGGTGGGAACACCGGCGGCACCACCGGTGGCAACGGCGGTACGACCAGCGGTTGCAAGGTCACCTATGACACCAACTCCTGGCCGGGCGGCTACACCGCCAATGTGACCGTCGCCAACACCGGCTCCACCGCGATCAGCAACTGGAAGCTCGGCTTCACCCTGCCGAGCGGCCAGACGGTGACCAGCGCCTGGAACGCGACCGTGTCGCCGACCAGCGGAGCCGTGACCGCCACCCCCGCCGCCTTCAACAACCAGATCGCGGCCAACAGCAGCCAGTCGTTCGGCTTCCAGGGCACCTACTCCGGGTCCACCTTCACCAAGCCGACGCAGTTCTCCCTGAGCGGGACGACCTGCTCGGTGGGCTGACCCGGCAGCAGTACGCACCAGCACGCACCAGCGCCGGTAGGCGCAGAGGCCCGGACCGCCCGGTGGCGGTCCGGGCCTCGTGCCGCCGCACCACACCCGCCCCGCGTAACGGCCGGACGGTCTGAGAGGATGGATCATGACCACGACTGCGACATTCGGTGTTGTCGGCGGCGGCTGGCGGGCGGAGTTCTTCGTCCGGCTGGCGGCCATGCTCCCGGACCGGCTGACCCTGGTCGGCGCGGCCGTCCGCCGCGCCGAGAGCGTCGAGCCCCTCAGCCGCCGGTGGCAGGTGCCGGTGTACCTCTCCCCGGAGGAACTGGTCGCCAAGCAGCGGCCCGACTTCGTCATCAGCAGCGTCTCCTGGGACGCCAACCCCGAGATCGTCGCCACCCTGGTGGAGAGCGGCGTACGGGTCCTCAGCGAGACCCCGCCGGCCCCGGACGCCGACGGGCTGCGCCGGCTGTGGGACCGGGTGGGCGGCAGCGGCGCCGTCCAGGTCGCCGAGCAGTACCTGCTGATGCCCGGCCACGCGGCCCGCCGGGCGCTGGTCGAGCGCGGCGTGATCGGGCAGCCCACCAGCGTACAGATCTCCTCCACGCACATGTACCACGCGGTGTCGATGATCCGGGGCCTGCTGGGTGTCGGCCTCGGCCCGGTGTCCGTCTCCGCCTCGCGCTTCACCGCCCCGCTGGTCGACCCGCTGACCCGGGACGGCTGGACCGGCGACGACACCCCCAAGGAGGCGGCGACCACGCTCGCCACCCTGGACTTCGGCGGCGGCGCGTCGGGGCTGTACGACTTCACCGACAACCAGTGGCACAACCAGCTGCGCCTGCGCCGGATCACCATCCGCGGCAGCCACGGCGAGATCGCGGACGACACCGTGGTCCGGCTGGCGGGGGAGCGGACCATCACCCGGTCCGCGCTGCTGCGCTCGCAGCTCGGCTACGACCTCAACCTCGACGGGTACGACACCGAGCACATCACCTTCGACGGCGAGGTGGTCTACCGGAACCCCTTCGTCGGCCTGCGGCTCATGGACGAGGAGATCGCCATCGCCTCGATGCTGCTCGCCACCGGCGCCTGGGCCCGGGAGGAGGGTCCGGCCCCCTACCCGCTGGCGCAGGGGTGCCAGGACCACCTGGTGGCACTGGCCGTCGAGGAGTCCGCCGCCAAGGGCGAACGGGTGGTGACCGGCGTCGAGCCCTGGCACGGCGCGGCCGGGGTCGAGTAGCGGCTACCCCGCTCGGGGAGCGGCGGCCGGCACCCGGAAGGGCCGGAGGAGGCAGCCCCGCCTCCTCCGGCCCCCCGGCCACGGCCCGTCACCCCCTGGGGGGTCCGGCGGGCGCGATCCGCGCCGCCGTGTCCCGCGCACCGTCCGCCCGCCGACCGACCCGCTCCCGGGGCCGCTGGGCGGGGGTCTCCGGCGCGCCGGGCGCCTCCCGCAGGCCGAGCTCTTTCTCCAGGCCCAGCTCTCTCTCCAGAACGGCGATGCGCCGCCGCCGCTGGGCCTCCCGGAAGCTGCGCTCCGCCTCGGTCGAGTCCGGGCGGCCCATGATCACCAGGATGGCGCAGCGGTAGACGAGATGGACGGGCAGCAGCAGCGGCCAGACCAGTCCGGCCACGAACGCGGTGACGGCGGTGGACTCCTGGCTGACGGCGCGGAAGCGCTCGGCGGGGTCCTCGCCGGGGAAGTGGCGGTTCTCCTGCGCGATGATCCTGGCCCGCTCCCGCATGTAGAGGTAGCGGGCGTAGCACAGGGCCGCCGCCAGGTAACCCACCACGGAGGTCACTAACGTCATACCTGCTGTCACGGGACCATCCACCTCTTCCTGGTCTGCCCCTGCGGCCCCCGCCCCCGCCGGGCCGTCCGGCCGTGGCGGGTCCGGCTCCTCGGCGGGACGTGCGATCCGCCGTCGTGCGGCGCCGGGGCGGGTTTCCGGCGCCGGGGCGGGGACCACCGCGCCGCCGCCACTTCGTCGGACCCGATACCACGCGCGTAACCCGAGGTGCCCGGCTGAAACCCCCGGCCCCGCTCCGCTGCTGCCTCCGCCGGCGGTCGGCCGCCCCGGCGGGCTGCCGGGGCCGGTGCCCGTCGCAGCGGCCCAGCCGCTCCAGGTCCGCCCGCATCGCCGCCGCCCGCATCACCACGGCCCGCAGCGCCATGCGGCCGCCAGGCCGGCCCTTCGTACCCGTCTCCACGCCCGGACGCTGCCGACGGCCCGCAGCGCGACCGCAGGCCGGTGCCCGTGATCGCGGCGGGTGGTCGGCCCGGCGTTTCCGGGCTCCGGCCGGAAGGTCTGCCAGAGTGGTACCCGAACCGGGCAGTGCGCTTCCGGTCCCCCGCTCTCGGAGGCACGCATGCCGATCCGCCTGGCCACGGTCCTGCTCACCGCCGGTGCCGCCGTGCTGCTCTGCCCGGCTGCGGCCGGGGCGACCACCGTCGTCGGCGCGGGCAACGGCACCTCCGACAACAACTGCCTGACCGTCACCGGCCGCACCACGCGGGCGTGGGCGGCCGGTGACGGCGGCGGTGCGGGCGGCCTCGCCGTCTCGCTGCCCGGCAGTGTGCCGACCAACCAGTGCGGCAACCTCGGCATCGGGGACACGGCGGACGGCCGCACCGCCGGCCCGGTGGGCGAGACCCTGCACGGCCTGCTCCAGGCACTCAAGGGCGAGAAGTAGCGTCAGCTCACCTGGGCGCCCCCGTGGTCGGCCGGCCGGCGGGCCGGGCACTGCCGGGTGCGATCCCGGCGGCGAGCCGGCCGCGCCGGTCCAGCCGGAAGCTGACCACCAGCACGCCGAGCGCCACCAGCCCCACGCAGAGCGCCGCGTAACCGATACCGGACCGGCCGCCCAGCGAGAAGCCCAGCGCACCGATGGCGCCGCCCGCGCTGATCCCGATGTAGATGGTCGACTGGTGCAGTCCGATGACCAGCGGCGCCGACTGCGGCGCCGCCGCCGTGACCCGGATCTGCTGCGGCACATTGACCATCCAGTGCAGCATGCCCCAGCAGAGCACCAGGACCACCGCGCTCGCCATCGAGGTCGCCAGCAGCGGCACCACGGTCACCGCGACGGTCAGCAGCGGGGCCACCCAGACGATGATCCGGCCGGCGCCGTAGCGGTCGGTGAGCCGGCCGACCAGCAGATTGCCGCCGACCGCGCCGATGCCGAAGCAGAGCAGGATCAGCGAGGCACGGCCCGAGTCCCCGCCGGTGGCCGGACGCATCACCTGGTCCACGTAGTTGTAGACCGTCCAGCTCATGGTCAGGCAGAGCAGGGTGGCGGCCAGCGTGGCCACCACCCGGACGTCGGACAGCGGCGCCAGCCGCACCCGCAGCGTGGTCCTCGGCTGGCCGGGAAGCGTCGGCACCGCGAGCGCCACCCCGGCGACGGCGACCAGCCCGAGCCCCGCCACCAGCCACAGGGCGGCCCGCCAGCCGGAGTTGGCGCCGAGCCAGGCGCCCAGCGGCAGGCCCAGCACGATGGCGGTGGTCAGCCCGCCCACCACGAAGGCGGTGGCCCGGCCGCGGCGCTCCTCCGGCGAGATCGCGCGGGCCACCGCCAGCGCGTTCGCCGTGTACATCGAGGCACCCGCCCCGGCCACCACCCGGCCGGCCATCGCCCAGGGGTAGTCGACGGCGACGGCCGTCAGCGCGTTGCCGACCGCGAAGACCAGCAGCGAGCCCAGCAGGATGCGGCGCGGCGCCCGGTTGCCGAACGCGGCGGCCAGCAGCGGCCCGCCCAGCGCATAGGCGAGCGCGAAGGCGGTGATCAGCCAGCCGGCCGTGGTGCGGGCGACCCCGAGGTCGCGGGCGAGTGGACCGAGGATCGGGGCGATGACGAACGTGTCCACACCCATCGCGAAGTTGCCGACGGCCAGGACGATCAGACGCAGACGCACAGGACTTCCCTTCACAGCGGTAACGGGCTCCCCGGCCGGCTCAGCGGCGGCGGGGAAGGATTTCGGTCCGGGCCGGTGCACCGGGCCCGGGGCGCTCACCGGCTCTCGGCGGGCAGCGGCGGGACGGTGTGGGTCAGCCGGAACAGGTTGGCCGGGTCGTGCACCGCCTTGACCGCCGCCAGCCGCCGATAGGCGGCCTCGCTGTACGCGGAGCGGATTTGCGCCTCGTCGGCGGAGCTGTCCAGGAAGTTGAGGTACCGCCCGCCGGTGCCGAACGGCTCCAGCCGGTCCAGCAGCCGTTCCGCGTACGCCACCCCGGCCGCCCCCGGCCCCCCGGCCGGACACAGGAACAGCAGGTACGCCGCGTCCCGGTTGGAGACCGCGCTCGGCACCCGGGGCGGCCGGGCCAGCGCCCCGCCCAGATGGCGCAGCTCCACCAGGCCCACCGGGCAGCCGGTGCCCGGACCGGCCAGGCCGAGCAGCGCGTCCACCGCCTCCGCGTCCAGCGCGCCCAGCATCATCGTCCGCTCATGGAAGGCATACGGCTCGGTCGGATCGGCGTAGATCGACGCCACCTCGGAGTACGGCAGGTCGCGCAGCGAGTCCACGACACGCGGCCCGAGCGCCCGCAGCGGCGCCACCAGCCGCTCGCCCGCCGCCACCGGCCCCACGTACGCGATCCGCACCGCGACCCGGAACCGCCCGCGCAGCTCGACCGGCAGCCCCGGGGCGTCCGGGTAGCGGATCAGCGCCACCGAGGAGGTCAGCTCCTCCGGCGCGGTCGCCGTCCACTCCCGCCAGGCGTGCAGCACGGCCGGTGCCAGCGATCCGTCGAAGATCAGCGTGCCGCCGTACAGCCGCTCGACCTCCAACAGGGCGATCTCCATCGAGGTCACCACGCCGAAGTTCCCCTTGCCGCCGCGCAGCGCCCAGAACAGGTCGGGCTCGCTCTGCGCGGTCACCTCGCGCAGCGTGCCGTCCGCCGTCACCAGGTCCAGGCCCACCACATGGTCGGCGGCGTAGCCGAAGGTCCGGCCCAGCACGCCGAGTCCGCCGCCGAGGGTGTAGCCGACCGCGCCGACCAGCGGGGACGAGCCGTTGAGCGGCGCGAGACCGAAGCCGGCGGCCTCATGGATCACCTGCTCCCAGCGGGTCCCGGCGCCCACCCGCGCGGTGCGCCGGACCGGGTCTATCCGCACCCCGTCCATCCGGTGCGTGGTGATCAGCACCGCTCCCTCGGCGGAGCGGACCTGGCCGTGGCCGGTCGCCTGCACCGCCACCGGCAGCCCGTGCCGGGCCGCGAACCGGACGGCCGCCCGGACGTCGGCCGGTCCGGTGGCGCCGACCACCACGGCGGGCCGCTGCTCCAGCAGCAGGTTGAACCCCGCGAGCTCCTCCGTGTAGCCGAGCTGACCCGGCGTCAGGACGGGCCCGCGAACCCGGTCGGTCGACTCGGTCGGCACACTGTCGAGAGGGGAGGCGATCAGCACGGCGCGAACTCCTTGTGCACGGTGGGGCGTTGACGGCACCCAGCCTTCCGTCGGCCCGCCGCGCCACCCATCCCGCAGCTTCGGGGTCCGCGGCCGGGCGCACCCCCCGCCCGCAGGGGACCGCCGGCCCGCCATCCCCCAACTGAGGGGTGGTGGCGCCGATCCGGGGACCGGAGAATCGCCCCATGGGGATGACCGCAACAGCCGCCCGCACCCGGGGCGAGATCACCGCCGCCGCGCGGAGCGCGCCCGACGCCCTCGCCGTGTTCGCCGCCGCCTCGCACCGGCTGCGCCGCGCCGTGCCGTTCGACGCGGCGGTCTGGCGGGCCACCGATCCGATCACCGGGCTGATGACCGCCCCGATCCGGGTCGAGAACCTCAGCGACGAGGGGTGCGCCGTCTACTGGGGCTGCGAGCTGCTCGAAGGCGACGTCAACCTCTTCCACGAACTCGCCCGCGCCCCCGTCCCGGTCGCGGGGCTGCGCGAGGCCACCGGCGACCTGCCCCGGCGCAGCAGCCTCTACCGCGAGTTCATGCAGCCGCGCGGGCTCTCCGACGAACTGCGGGCCGTGCTGCGGGTCGGCGGCCGCTCCTGGGGGCAGATCAGCCTCTTCCGGCGGACCGGCGCCCCCGCCTTCGACACCCGGGAATCCGGGCTGGTCGGCAGCCTCACCACCCCGCTCGCCCACCGGCTGCGCTCCTTCGCGTCACCGCCGGTCCGCCCCGAGCCGGGCGCGCCGTACGGCCCGGGGCTGCTGCTCTTCGACGAGCACGGCACGCTGCTCTCCGCCAACGACGAGGCCCGCCGCCACCTGGCCGAATTGCCGGACACCCCGGCCACCGGGACGGCGCTCGGCCTGCGCGTCCCGGTGTGGGTGCACTCCACGGCGCTGCGCGCCCGCGCGGTGGCGGACGGGCGCGCCCACGGCGCCTCCCGCATCCGGCTGCGCGGCCGGGGCGGGACGTGGCTGGTCTGCCATGCGTCGTGCCTGCGCCAGGCCGACGGCTCGCTCGGCCCGTCGGCGGTGGTGATCGAGACGGCGTCCGTCTCCGAGGTGACCCCGCTCATCGTCGAGGCGTACGAGCTCTCCGACCGCGAGCTGGAGATCACCGAGCTGATCGCACGCGGGCTGGGCACCGCCGAGATCGCGGACCGGCTGCACATCTCGGCGCACACCGTGCGGGACCACATCAAGGCGGTGTTCGAGAAGGTCAGGGTCGGCAGCAGGGGGGAGCTGGTGGCCCGGTTGTTCACCGAGCACTACCTGCCGCTGGGGGAGCACCGGGTCCAGCGGATCTGGGACGGCCGAGCCTGACCCTCCCGAACCACCCGTCAGCCCCGACCGCCCATCAACCCCGACCGCCCAGCAGCCCCGACCGCCCAGCAGCCCCGGTCCGCCACCGCTGAGGGTGGCCCCGGCCGGGGTGGTGGTCCGGCGGGGGCCGGGCGGTCAGCGGCAGGCCGGTACGGGGTCGGGGGCGCTGTCGAAGCGGTTGGCGGGCCGCTCAAGACCGTAGTGCTCGCGCAGCGTCCGGCCGCCGTACTCGGTACGGAACAGCCCCCGCTCCTGGAGGATCGGCGCCACCCGGTCGACGAAGACGTCCAGCCCGGAGGGCTGCACGGCCGGCATCACCTTGAAGCCGTCGGCGGCGCCGTGGCGGAACCAGTGCTCGATGGTGTCCGCCACCTGCACCGGGGTGCCGGCGAAGGTCCGGTGGCCGCGCCCGCCGCCGAGGCGCCCGATCAGCTGACGCGCCGTCAACCGCTGTCGGCGGGCCAGCTGCACGATCAGCGTGTACCGGCTCTTGGCGCCCTCGATCCCGTCCTCGGTGGGGAGGCCGGCGGGCAGTTCGGCGTCCAGGTCCAGCTCATCGGGGGCGAGCCTGAGCAGCGCGGCGAGCTGCCGCTTGGCGTACTCGGGCCGGATCAGCCGGTCCAGTTCGGCGTCCAGCTCCCGGGCCTGCGCCTCGGTGTCACCGATCACCGGGACGATGCCCGGCAGGATCTTCACCGTACCGGGGTCGCGGCCCAGGCGCCGCGCCCGGCCCTTGAGGTCGGCGTAGAACGCCAGGGTGGTGTGCGGTACGGCGATATGGGCGCCGCACACCACATGGCGGCCGGCGTCGATGTCCAGCGGGATGTGCGGTCGGCCGGCGCCCCGGGGGCCTCGCGGATCAGTCCCCGGGCGAGCAGGTCGGCGCAGTGGCCGGTGACCGACGCGGGGGACAGGCCGGTGAGCCGGGCCACCGTGCTGCGGGCCACCGGGCCGTGGTCGAGGACCGCGCGGAGGACCAGCCCCGCGCTCGACGCGCGCCGCGCCGACTCCGTGGTGCGGATGTCCGCCCGCCGAATCGGCGTCTGACGGCGTGCGGGCGCCACCCGACGGTCCATGGCTGCCTTCCCGGGTCCGAAGTGACGGTCGAGTCCCGGCTGTGCCGGGACAGCGCCCGGGAGTCCCGGGCGCGCTTCACACGGAAGGCAGACAGATGGCGGTGGCCTGGTACCGAAGGTCCACGTACCGGCGCGAGCTGAGGCCGGACGACTGGTGGACCATGCGGGCGATGCCAGCAGAGCGTCAACCGGCGGCCCAGAGACGCCGATCCGGCCACCCGCTGGGCCGCTGCGCCGCCGGGTGGGGGAGGCCCCTGCCGCCCGTGGGGGTGGTGCGGCGGGGGCCCCGGTGCCGGTTGTCCGGCCGGCACTGCTGGGAATTCGGGGCGGCGGCCCCGGCGGATGTCACTCGGAAGGGTGAATCAGCGGGGGCGCGGTCACCAAATCCGCGTCCGGCGCCTCTTGCCGTACGAAACGCCCTCAGGATCGTTCAGCCCCGCCACCGCAGACCCGTCACCGCACACCCGTCACCGGACCCCCGTCACCGGCACCCCCCGCAAGGAGCGGCCGTATGCGCTACGTCGACCTCGCCGTGATCGTCGTCTACCTGCTCGCCGTCGCCCTGGTCGGCCTGCGCCTCGCCGGGCGGCAGCGCACCGCCCGGGAGTACTTCGTCGGGGAGGGCGGCCTGCCCTGGTGGGCCGTCTGCTGCTCGGTGGTGGCGACCGAGACCAGCGTCCTCACCGTCATCAGCATCCCCGGCGGCGCCTACGCCGGGCAGGCGTTCGGCAATGTCGAGCTGGCCCTCGGCTATGTCGTCGGCCGGGTGGCGGTCGCCACCGTGCTGATCCCGCTCTACCGGCGCGGCGGCTTCGTCAGCGCCTACCAGTACCTCGGGCTGCGCTTCGGGCGGCAGCTCCAGGTCGTGGCCTCGCTCGCCTTCGTCGCCACCCGGCTGCTCGCCGAAGGCGTCCGGCTGTTCGCCGCCGCCATCCCGATCAGACTGCTGCTGGCCGAGTTCGGCCTCCACATCGGCTACCGCGCCATCATCACCGTGCTGACCCTGGTCACCGTGGTCTACACCCATCTGGGCGGCATCAAGGCCGTCATCTGGACCGACGCGGTGCAGATGGCGCTCTACCTCGGTGGCGCGCTGCTGGCCGTGGCCGTGCTCAGCGGGCAGGTGGGCGCGCACGGCTACGCGGCGGCCCTGCACGCCGGCCGGTTCCGGGTCTTCGACGCCGACCTCGGCCCGGTCCATGTGCTCACCAGCCCGTTCGCCCTGCCGACGGCGATTCTGGGCGGCGCGGTCTTCGCCATGGCCAGCCACGGCTCGGACCAGCTGATCGTGCAGCGCATCCTCGCCTGCCGCGACCTGCGGGACAGCAGAAGGGCGATGATCGGCTCCGGTGTTTTCGTCGCCGTCCAGTTCGCGGCGTTCTCGCTGGTGGGCGCGCTGCTCTGGTCCTACCACCACGGCCGGACCTTCCAGGAGCTCGGCCTGCCGAGCAGCGACGGCCTCTATCCCGACTTCATCCTGCACGGGCTGCCCGTCGCCGTCTCCGGCCTGCTGGTGGCCGGCATCCTCGGCGCCGCGATGGGGTCGCTGTCGTCCGCGCTGAACTCCATGTCCAACTCCACCGTCTCCGACCTGGTGCGCGGCTTCGGGCACCGCGCCCCCTCCGACGCCGGGCTACTGCGGCTGGCCAGAGCGGCGACCCTGCTCTGGGCGGCCCTGATGGCGGTCCTCGCCTGCGGCTTCAGCAGCAGCACCGGCAATGTCTACCTCACCGGGCTGACCATCGCCGGCTACAGCTATGGCGCGCTGCTGGGCGCCTTCCTGCTGGGCCGCCTGGTCAAGCGCGCCCGGCAACCGGACGCGCTGGCCGCCTTCGTGGTCACCGTGGCGGTGATGGCCTATGTCGTACGGGTGGTCAGGATCGACGTCACCACGGGCGGCAGCACCGTGCCCACCGCCATCGCCGCGCAGTGGCTGGTACCGATCGGGGTCGCCGTCACCCTGGCCGTCGGCGGGCTGGCGAGCCTACGCCACGGCTCTGCCGCACCGGGGCCGGTCGGCAGCCCACCGGAGCCGGCGGCAGCATCCGCGAGCACGGCAGAGGCGGCCTGAGCAGCGCCGGGCCGACCCCGGCCCCCAGCCCGTCCTGGCAGGGTGGATCGACCCGGCCGACGACGGGTACCCGTACCACGACACCTCGAAGCGGCAGGAGAGACCCGTGCGCGACTACCCCGGGACGATCGTTCCCACCGGCCACATCGAGCCCGTGCCCCGGCGCATCCGGGCCTTCCTCGGCGGCCGGGCGGTGCTCGACACCACGCAGGCCCGCTACGTCTGGGAGCACCCGCACTTTCCGCAGTACTACATTCCGCTCGCGGACGTAGCCCCCGGGCTGCTCATCGACGAGCAGCACACCGAGCAGCCGGGCCAGGGCAAACCGGGCCAGGGCACCGTCCGGCGGTACGGACTGCGAGTGGACGGGACCTCCCGGCCCGGCTGCGCCCGGGTGCACGCCGAGGACGCACCCGAGGGGCTGGCCGGTACGGTCCGGTTCGACTGGGACGCCCTGGACGCCTGGTTCGAGGAGGACGAGCAGGTCTTCGGCCACCCGCGCAGCCCCTACACCCGGGTCGACGCGCTGCGCTCCACCCGTACCGTCCGGGTCGCCCTCGACGGGGTGCTGCTGGCCGAGTCGTCCTGCCCGGTGATGGTCTTCGAGACCGGCCTGCCGACCCGCTACTACCTCGACCGTACGGCCCTCGACTTCAGCCACCTGGTGCCCAGCGACACGGTCACCGCCTGCCCGTACAAGGGACGGACCACCGGCTACTGGTCGGTCCGCACCGGCGGCGCCACCCACCCGGACCTGGCCTGGACATACGACTTCCCGACCCGCCAACTGCTGCCCATCGCCGGGCTGGTCGCCTTCTACAACGAGAAGGTCGACATCACCATCGACGGCCGACCCGTCCCCCGGCCGGACACCGCCTTCTCCGACTGACCCGCGACGGCCGACCCGCAGCGACCGACCCACGGCCGGCTCGGACCGGTCAGCCGCCCGCGCGGCCCGCCGCCGCGGCGTAGGACGCACGGGCCGACAGCACCTCGTCCATGTGCTCGACGGACCACTGCTGGAGCGCCGCGAGCGGTGCATGCAACGACTCCCCGAGGGCGGTGAGCTGGTACTCGACGCGGGGCGGGACGGTGGGATACACCGTGCGCAGCACCAGGCCGTCCCGCTCCAGCGCGCGGAGCGTCTGGGTGAGCATCTTCTCGCTCACCCCGGCGACCCGCCTGCGCAGCGCCGTGAACCGCTGTGTCCCGGCGTCGGCCAGCTCACCGAGGACCAGCACCGTCCACTTGTCCCCGATCCGGTCCAGCATCTCCCGGGACGGACAGTCACGCGCATACGGGTCCCACGACTTCTGCGCGATCTCCTTGGTCATACCCGCCACCACCTGCTCACTCTCCATTGGGTGGCTACCTTACCAAAAGGTTGCCGCTTCCCAATAGAGAGTATGTGTGGTGGACTTTTCCACGGGCGGTCGACCGCCGTCCCCTACGCATTGCGAAGGAGTCTGTGCCATGTCGACAGTCGTCACCGGAGCCACCGGTCACCTCGGCCGCCTCGTCGTGGAGGCGCTGCTGCGCCGTGGGGTGGAACCGTCGGAGATCGTGGCCACCGGCCGCGACATCGGGAAGATCAAGGACCTGGCCGATCGGGGTGTGACCGTGCGCCGGGCCGACTTCACCGACTCCGACAGCCTCACCGCCGCGTTCGCCGGTGCCGAGAAGTTGCTGCTCGTCTCCACCGACGCGCTCGGCAGCCGCACCGACGGCCACCGCCGCGCCATCGACGTCGCCCGCGCCGCCGGTGTCACCACCCTTGCCTACACCAGCATCACCAAGGCCGACTCCGCCCGGATGACGCTCGCCACCGAGCACCGGGAGACCGAGCAATACCTCCAGGCCGGCGGTGCTCCGTTCGTCATCCTGCGCAACAGCTGGTACCTGGAGAACTACACCGGCCAGCTCGCCACCTACCTTGAGCACGGGAGCGTCCTCGGCAGCGCGGGCCAGGGGCTGGTCAGCGCCGCCACCCGCGCCGACTACGCCGAGGCCGCCGCGGTCGTGCTGACCACCGAGGGGCACCAGGGGACGGTGTACGAGCTGGGCGGCGACCAGCCGTTCACGCTCTCCGACCTGGCCGCCGCGCTCTCCGCCGCCACCGGCCGGGAGATCAGCTACACCGACCTCCCGGCCCCGGCGTACGCGGAGGTGCTGACCGGCGCGGGCGTCCCGCAGGGCTTCGCCGAGGTACTGGCCGACGCCGACCTCGGCCTGGCCCGGGGCGAACTCCGCACCGACAGCGGCGACCTGCGCCGCCTCCTCGGCCGCCCCACCACCACCCTCGCGGCGGCCATCTCCGCAGCCTTGGCCGCTCAGCCCACCGCCTGAGCGACCCCGGCCCCGCGACACCACACCCCCCGGGCCCGGCCGTGCCGACGGTCAGGCCCGGGGGAGCCCCGGCCGCTGGTCAGGGCTGGTCAGGGCTGGTCAGGGCCAGTCAGAGTCGGTCAGGGCCGGTAGGGCGGGAAGGCGACCGCCGCCCGCGCCGCCAGTTGCCGCAGGCGGGCATCGTCCATGCCCCGCTCCGGCTGGAGGTCCCGCAGATACCGCCGCAGCTGCTTCGCGGGCAGCACCATCACATCCCCCAGCCGCAGCACCCCGCCGGGCACCGCCGCACCGTGGACCGCGACCACCGCCCGGACCGGCACGCCCAGCGCGACCGCCGCCAGCCCGGCCTCCCACTCCACCGTCCGCAGCGCCCGGTCCTGCGGATACCGCCCGTACCAGAGCGTCCCGTCCCGCAGCTGCAACCGGGACTTCTCCGAG
This sequence comes from Streptomyces sp. NPDC092296, assembly GCF_044755465.1. NCBI lineage: Bacteria > Bacillati > Actinomycetota > Actinomycetes > Kitasatosporales > Streptomycetaceae > Streptomyces > Streptomyces sp. NPDC092296. Next base: position 54,685 of record NZ_JBIVRB010000006.1, read on the forward strand.
GCCCAGAGCTTGGTGTCGACGTACACCACGCCGGGCGGCCCCAGCACCAGGTGGTCCAGGTTCGCCCGGGAACCGGGGATCGACCGGTCGTGCAGCAGCACCCAGCCGCGCCGCTCCAACGGCGCCAGCAGCCGGGCGGTGCGGCGCTCGCCCGTCGCGCCCACCCGCCAGCTGTTGCGGCCCGGCCGGTAGACCAGCCACACCACCCGGACGAACAGCGACAGGGCGACCACCGCGCCGAACCAGGCGGCCCCGCCGACCGAGGCGGCCCACAGCCCGACCCCCAGCGTCGGCAGCGCCGCCCCCGGCAGCACCCACCGGCCCAGCCGATGCTGCCGGGCCACCTCGGCCGCCCGCTGCTGCCGCCCCCGCCGGGCCGCACTCGCCCCGGCCCCCGCCTTCCTGCCCCGCCCCACCGGCACTGCCACGGTTCCCCTCCCATCCCCGGCCGCCGCCCGCCGGCGCCGCCCCCGCCACCCAGGACAGCACGCCGCCCCGCCACCGCGACAGGTCGCATCGAGGCGCGGCCGGGAACGGGCGGGCGCGGCCGGGCTCAGCCGGTCGGCGCGGGCCGCAGCCCGTCGAAGGCCACGCCCAGGTGACGCGGGCCGCGCAGCACCGCGTTGCGCCGGTACGGCGGCGGGTCCTCCAGCAGCCGGGGCCGCTCCAGCCGGTGGGCCAGCGCGGTCAGGGCGAGCTGTGTCTCCAGCCGGGCCAGCGGTGCGCCGAAGCAGGAGTGGATGCCGCTGCCGAAGCCGAGGTGCTGGTTGTCCGGGCGGTCGGGGTCGAAGCGGTCGGGGTCCGCGAAGCGCAGCGGGTCCCGGTTGCCCGCAGCCAGCATCAGCCGGACGGCGGAGCCCTTGGGGATGAGCGTCCCGGCGACGTCCACGTCGGCCAGCGTGCTGCGCTGCGGCAGGAACTGCACCGGCGGCTCATAGCGCAGCAGCTCCTCGACCAGCGGCGCGGCCAGCGCGGGTTCGCGGCGCAGCCGGTCGAGGATCTCGGGTCGGCGCAGCAGGGTGAGCATGCCGTTGGTGATGAGGTTGACCGTGGTCTCGTGTCCGGCGATCAGCAGCAGCGTCGCGGTGGTGACCAGCTGCACCTGGGAGAGCCGGCCCTCCGGCCCGTGGCCGGCGGCCAGCGCGGAGAGCATGTCGTCGCCGGGGGAGCGGCGCCGTCGGTCGATCAGCTCGGTCAGGTACTGCGCCATCTCGCCGCGGGCCTGCCGGGTGGCGCGCCGCTGCTGCGCGGCGGCCTCCGCCGACAGGTTGGGGTCCAGATTGGAGACCAGGGTCTCGGCCCAGACGTGGAAGCGCGGCTCGTCCTCCCGGGGCACGCCCAGCAGCCGGCAGATGACCGTCACCGGGAAGGGGTAGGCGAAGTCGTCCACCAGGTCGACCCGGTCGCGGCCGGTGAAGCCGTCGATCAGGCCGGCGACGATACGGGTGAGTTCGCCGCGCATGTCGTCGATCCGCCGGGGGCTGTGCGGCGGCCCGAACGGCTGCATGGTGATGGTGCGCAGCCGGTCGTGCTCCGGCGGGTCCAGCCGCAGGAAGGACGGCGCGACCTCGGTCTCGTCCTCGTCGCCCGGTATGGCGGCGGCCTCCGGCGGTGCGTTGCGGGGGTCCACGCTGAGCCGGGGGTCCTGGAGCAGGTTGCGGATCTCCCAGTAGGTGCTCACGGCGTACGAGCCGTCCTGCTGCCGGGCCACCGGGGTCCGGCGCAGCTCGGCGTAGAGCGGATAGGGGTCGGCGCGGTTCTCGTGGTCGAGGATCTGCCGCAGCAGGGTGTCCTGTGCCATCGCGGGGTCCTTGGGGTCGGGCCGGACGGTGTACGGGGGCCGGGGCGGGGTCAGGGCGAGGCGGGATCAGGGCCGGTCCGGGGTGAAGGCGATCCGCTGGTCGGTGGGCGAGTGGCCGGTGAGGGTCACGGTCGGGCCGTGGGTCGGTACGGAGGAGTCGGGGAACCGGGCGGGGACCGGCCGTCCGCCGTCGCGCCCCGGATCGACGCCGGGCGTGTCGAAGGGGAACACGGCGGCCGACTCGATCAGCTGCTGGTAGAAGCCCAGCCATTTCGCCTGGTCGAAGGCGACGGCGGCGATGACCCGCCCCTGGAAGCCGTACACCCCGACGAACCGCCCCTCCGTCAGCGACCCCTGCGCCACCAGGAACTCGGTGCCCATCGGCGGCACGCCCACCGACTTGACGGCGACCCCGAACTGGGCGGACCAGAAGGCGGGCATCCACACATGCGGCCGGCGGTCCGCACCGGCGCTGACCATGTTGTGGGCGGCGGTCCGCGCCTGCGCCACCGCGTTGCCCCAGTGCTCCAGCGACAGGAACTGGTACTCGAAGAGCGGGTGCGGCGAGCGGGCGACGTCCCCCGCGACGAAGACGTCGTCGGTGACGATGCCCTGGACGTCGAAGGCACGGCAGGCCGCGTCGCAGGCGATGCCCCGCCAACCGGCCGCCAGCCCCGACCCGACCAGCCACTCGGTGTTGCGGATCGCGCCCAGCGACACCACCGCCAGCTCCGCGTCCACCGCCGTGCCGTCCGACAGATGGGCCCGCCGCAGCCGCCCGCCCGAGTCGCCCTCCAGCCCGGTCACCATCGCGCCGCACCGCAGATCGACGCCGTACGCCCGCTGCAACCGCGCGGCCGCCTCCCCGACCACCCCGCCCAGCGCGCCCACCAGCGGGGCGGCCCCCCGCTCGACCACGGTGACGGCCAGGCCGCGTTCGCGGCACGCCGAGGCGATCTCCGAACCGGTGAAGCCCGCGCCGATGACCAGCACCCGGCGGGGTCCGGCCGACAGCCGCTGCTCCAACCGGGCGGCATCGTCCCTGGTCCGCAGCAGGAACACGCCGTCCAGGGCGGCCTCCGACTCATGCGGCCACGGCCGGGCCCGGACGCCGGTGGCGATCAGCAGCCGGTCGTACGCCACCTCGTCCCCGTCGGCCAGCAGCACCCGCTTGCCGGCCAGGTCCAGCCCGGACGCGGCGACCCCCAGCCGCCACCGGGCCTCGATCGCCCGGTGGCGGGGGAGCGCCGTGGCGTCGGCGGAGGCGCGGCCGAGCAGGACCTGCTTGGACAGCGGCGGCCGGTCGTACGGCTCGTACGGCTCGTCGCCGATCATGGTGATCGAGCCGGTGAAGCCCTCCTCGCGCAGTGTCTCGGCCGCCCGCAGACCGGCCAGCGACGCCCCCACCACCACGACCCGGCCCTCCCGCCGGAAGGCCGCCAGCGCGGCCCGGTCAGCAGGCACCGGGCACCTCCGTCACCGGCGTCCGGCCGTCCCGATCCGCTCCGTCAGCGCAGTCCCCTTCGCCACCGCAGTCCCCTCCGCCACCGCACCCCACTTCGTCGTCCCAGCCCGCATCGCCGTCCCAGTCCACCTCGATGGCCCGCACCGGGCAGGCCACCACGGCCCGGCTCACCCGCTCGCGCTGCGAGTCGTCCGCGTACGGGGTGTACAGCAGGCTCTCCTGGCCACGGATGGTGAACACATCGGGGGCCAGGAAGGCGCACTGGGCGTAGCCCTGGCACCGGTTGAGGTCGACGGCAACTCTCATCGGGGCGGGACTCCTTCGCACCAGGGCCGGCGCGTGCACCGGCCGGCGGTCACCCCCCGCCCATCATGGAACGCCCGGCCCGGTTCCGCTCGCCCGCCGGTCATGCCCGCTCAGACGCCCCCGCCCCCGCCCGGCTGGACCACAGGGTTGCTCCGGACGGGGGCGGCAGCAGCGGAGAAGTGGATTGACGGCCAGTCAGTCATATTAGAGAATGACTTCACTATGAAGGACGTACATAAGTCAGACAGCGGACTGGCCCTCGACTCCGACGACACCCTCTACGACCCCCGGGTCAGGGAAGCCATGATCGAGTTCACCCTCGGCGGCGACACCCTCGCCCTGGAAGCCGCAGCCGCCGCCCGCTCGGCCTTCCACGCCGTCGAACGGCTCCGCACCCGGGGCGCCCAGAGCCACGGCCTGAGCGCGGGAGCACTCGACGTACTGACCCGCCTCGGCACCGCCGAACACGGGCTCAGCATCGGAGACCTGGCTCGGGCCGGCGGCGTGAGCTCCCGCAATGTCACCGGACTGGTCGACACCCTGGAGCGCGACGGACTGGCCCTGCGGGTGCCCGACTCCCACGACCGGCGGTCCGTACTGGCCCGGATCACCCCGGCCGGCCGGATCTGGCTGGAGTCCTTCCGGCAGCCGACCCAGCGCGCCATGGCGGCGATCTTCCAGGGCTTCACCCCCGCCGAGATGACCCAGCTGCGCCACCTCTGCCTGCGGCTGGTGGAGAACCAGCACCGGCTTGAGCAGCACCTCGGCCAGACCGAGGACCCGGCCGACCCCCACCACTGACCGGCGACCCGCCGACACTTCCCGCCGACACTTCCCGCCGGCACCGGACCGGGCTGCGCCGCCGCAGGCCGGGGGCGAAGGCTCTGAAGACGCTCAACTGAGGATTCGGCCGGTCCGATCATCGGGATACCGCTCCCGAGCGCAGCGTGATCGACCTGGAGGGGCGCATGAGGACAAGGGTGGCCGTTTCGGTGGTCGCGGTCATGGCGCTGCTCCCGGTCGCGGCCGGGTGCAGCGCCGGGAGCGGACGTACGGCGCAGCCGCCCTCGGCCGCGCCGGGCGCCCGCCGGTCCGCGCCCGCGCGGTCCACCGACGACGTCCGGGCCGGGCAGCGGGCCGCAGCCGCGCTGACCGGTGGCGGTCTGGTGTCCGGTACGGATGCCGTGGGGGCCGGGTCGGGAGCGCTGGACGGCATGGACCGGGACGAGACGATCGGCAAGGGCCGCAGGCTCGTCATCGAGGCCGCCTGCGTCGGCCGGGGCTCGATGACCGTCACCGCCAGCTCCGGCCGGGCCACCGCCCACCGGGTCGTCCCCTGCGGTGACACGCCGCAGCGGCGGTCCTTCACCTTCACCACGGCCGCCGCCCACCTCGACATCGAGCGGCGGGCCGGCCAGGGCGCGAGCGGCGGCGCCGCCTACCTGGTACGCGCGGCCGGATAGCGCGCCGGGCGGCGGCCGCCCCCGTCGCGCCGCCCCCGTCACGCAGCCCGGATCACGCCGCCCCCCTTCACGACCAGCGGACGAACAGGCCCCGGCCCGGGGCGGCCCACGCGGCACCCCGGGCCGGGGCCCGCGTGCGTCCGGCGCATCATGGGCCGACCTCCCGCCCGATCCGCTGCCTCCCCGGTGGTCCCCGGCGGCATCCCGCAACGACTTACGTTCAGCCGCGCAAGAATCTGATGACGGATCGCACTCAGGTGACAGAGCTGCGAAAATATGATGCAGGAACCTTGTGGAGCAGGGTCCGGCGGCCCTAATGTCACCTCACCTTCACCGCGCCCGCCGCACCTTGGGCGCCCGCGTGTGCCCGCACCCCCGAGAGAGACGAGCATCCGATGACACGGACCAGCACCGGAGTCGGCCCGAGACGACAGGCCGGCAGGTCGCCGAGGAGCGCCGCGGTGGCAGTCGCCGCAGTGACCGCGGCCGCCACCGGCCTCAGCGTCATGCTCGGCGGCACCGCCTTCGCCGGCTCGGGCGCGCAGGGCGCCGCCGCCACCGCCCCGGTCGTGACGCGCGCCGGCCTGGCCCCGTCGCTGGTCGCGGGCCGGGGCGCCAACGTCGACTTCGCCGAGCAGGAGGCGGAGAACGCCGCGACCAACGGCACGGTCATCGGCCCGGACCGCAGCGCGTACACGCTGCCCGCCGAGGCGTCCGGCCGCAAGGCGGTCAAGCTGACGCCCGGTCAGTACGTCGAGTTCACCCTGCCGCAGGCGGCCAACGCGATCACCGTGCGATACAGCATCCCGGACGCCCCGGGCGGCGGCGGCAGCACCGCGCCGCTCGATGTCACGGTGAACGGCAAGAGCCGCACCACCATGACCCTGACCTCGCAGTACGCCTGGCTGTACAACCAGTACCCGTTCTCCAACGACCCCAACGCCGGTCTGCTGCAGCCCGACTGGTGGATCACCGAGTGCTCCTGCGTGCCCAGCGCCACCACGCCGGCCCCGACGATCCCCAAGCCGTACCGCCCGAACCACTTCTACGACGAGCAGCGCCTGCTGCTGGGCCGCACCTACCACGCGGGCGACAAGGTGCGCCTGGCGGTCCCGGCCGGGAGCAAGGCGTCCTCGACGGTCATCGACCTGCTGGACTCGCAGCTCGTCGGCGCGCCGCACGTCAACCTGCTCGCGGCCGATGTGCTGGCGTTCGGCGCCGACCCGCTCGGCCGGCGTGACTCCGCCGACGCGTTCGACAAGGCCATCGCCTTCGCCAAGCGGACCCACCTCAAGGTCTACATCCCGCCGGGCACCTACCAGGTGAACCGGCACATCATCGTCGACAATGTGACGATCGAGGGCGCGGGCAACTGGTACACCGTCATCAAGGGCCACCAGGTCACCCTCAGCACCCCGGCCCCCGACGGCTCGGTGCACACCGGTGTCGGCTTCTACGGCAAGGACGCATCGGCGGGCGGCAGCAGCAACGTCCACCTGTCGGGTTTCGCGATCGAGGGCGACGTCCGCGAGCGGATCGACACCGACCAGGTGAACGGCATCGGCGGCTCGCTGAGCAACTCGACCATCGACGGCCTCTACATCCACCACACCAAGGTGGGCATGTGGTTCGACGGGCCGATGTCCCATCTGAAGATCACCAACAATGTGATCGCCGACCAGATCGCGGACGGCATCAACTTCCACACCGGCGTCACCGACTCGGTGGTGTCGAACAACTTCATCCGCAACACGGGTGACGACGCCCTCGCCATGTGGTCCGAGACGACCGAGGACGCCCGCGACACCTTCGACCACAACACGGTGCAGACACCGGTGCTCGCCAACGGCATCGCGATCTACGGCGGCACCGACAACACCGTCTCGGGCAACCTGGTGGCCGACCCGATCCGCGAGGGCAGCGCCATCCAGGTCGGCTCCCGCTTCGGCGCCGAGGCGTTCACCGGGCACCTGTGGATCACCGACAACACCACGGTGCGCGCCGGTACGTACGAGCTGAACTGGAACATCGGCCTCGGGGCCATCTGGTTCTACGCGCTGGAGAAGGACATCGACGCGGATGTCGAGGTGGTCGGGGACAACTTCCTCGACAACACCTACAACGCGATCATGCTGGTGGCCGACTTCCCGGTGAAGGACCTGTACTCGGTCAGCAACGTCCACTTCAAGAACATCAAGGTGGACGGTACCGGCACCTCGGTGCTCAGCGCCCGCGCGGCCGGCTCGGCGTCCTTCGAGAACGTGGACGCCCGCAACGTCGGCGCGGTCGGCGTCAACAACTGCGGGTCGTTCAACTTCACCGGCGCCGGCTCGGAGTTCACGGTGATCGACCGGGGCGGCAACGACGGGGGCGGCACCACCGGCCCCTGGCTCGCCCCCTGGGAGCTGCCGAACACCATCACCTGCGACGACCGCCCGCCGGTCGTGGCGCCGCCCGCGCCCGCCGCGTGGTGACGGCCCGCTAGCAGGCGGACCAGGAGACCGGGCTCTGGCCCCGCCGCAAAGGCGCGGGGCCAGAGCCCTCACCATCAGCGCCGCGATCGGCCCACCGGCCGACCCTGCCGCCGGGTCAGAACGGCGGCGTGTCGGCCAGCCGCATGGAGGCGACGGCGGCCGCGACCGTGTCCCGGTACAGGCCGAGCTTGGGCCTCAGCACGCGCGTGCCGCGCGCCAACGGGAAGTTGCGGGTCTCCGCGTTGGCCATGTGGTCGCCGTCGGCCAGCACGTTCAGCTCGTCGATCCCGGGGACGGTGCCCCTGGTCGCACCGCTCGGGTCCAGGTCGATCACCGCGTACGCGGTGTGCCCGGCGTGGACCGGGAAGGCCGGCGGGCCGCCGAGCCCGCTGGGCACCAGCGGCAGCACATTGTGGCTGTTGTCCCGGGCGGTGGAGCGGCCCAGGTCGACCCGCGGGTAGTAGCTGAGGCCGCAGGCGGCCTTCCCGTGGTTGCGCACCGCGATCACCCGCTGGCTGGGCGCGCCCGCCCGCCCGGTGACGGTGATCGACAGCTGCTGCGAGGAGCAGGGGTGCTGGTAGGCGTAGCTGTCACTGTCGGCGTTCCCACCGCCGGCGGCGGCGACCGCCGCTGTCGGTGTGGCGGCCGCCGCCGGGCTGGAGCCGGACGGGTATGCGGTGAGCGCGAGGACTGCGCCGGCCGTGACCAGGGTGGTCACGGCAAGCGAGTGGCGTACGGACATCGGCGTTCTCCCCGTGAGGTGCTGTGTCTGCTGACGCCGCTGAAGACGGGCACCGCCGCCGCCCGGTTGCCGGAAACGGCCACTGGGGTGGATCTGTTGCGAAAACCGGACATTTCCGATTCGCTCCGCTCATGAAAGCGGCCTGCCACCCCTCGCCCGCTACCCTCGCCCGCTACCCCTCGCCCGCTATCCCTCGGCCGAATCCTCCCCCGCCGCCCGGCGCCGCCGCGCCGCCTCGTAGCGGGCGAAGAAGTAGAGCGGCACCATGATGACCGGCACCGCGACCAGCGGACGCCAGTCGTCCGGCACCCAGCACAGCGCGACGGCGAACGGCAGCGCGACAAGGACGGCCTTGGGGACGAACCCGGGCCCCCACGCCTGCGCGAACACATTGCGCGGGAGCTCCCCGCCCTCTTCGCCGTCCGGAACCTGGTGGTCGTGCACAGCCCCTCCCGGGGTAGGTATGCCCATCTCGGAGCCCGGGTGGCCGCCCCCTCGAAGGGGGGTCGGCCACCCGGGCAGCCTAACTCAGCCGGAGTATCCGCCCGGCGGACCAGCCGCCGGACCATGCCGCCGCAGCGGGCCTACCAGGACCACCTCCCCCGGTGCCTGCCGTGCCCGCGGAACATGTTCCTGCCGACCAGCCCGGAGAAGAAGCCGCCGATGTAGCCCTTCTGGTAGGCGGCCGTCGCCCCGCGCCTGCTCGCATGGTGCCACCCGTTGTGCGAGACGCCGTAGTCCAGCAGACCGGCGGAGCCCCAGATCGCCGCGCCGGCCAGCATGCAGCCGAGGCCGCCGGTGCCCGCGCACATGCCGAGCATCAGCGCGCCCGCCCCGACCATGATGCCGACGTGCGCGGCGCCCTTGAGCAGCTTCTTCCAGTGCCACCTGCCGTCCAGGTCGAAGCAGGTGATCGGGTCGGCGGTGCAGTACTCGTACGCGTTGGCGTTGCCGCCGGCGACCGGGTCGACGGAGAGGAAGCGCCCGTTGGCGGGGTCGTACAGCCGGACACCCATCAGGGTGAGGCCGCTCGGGGTCTCCGCCGAGCGCTGCTTGCCGCCCAGCCAGCCGTAGCGGGCGGCGGACTGGCCCGCCCGGGGGCTGCCGTACTCGTCGAAGTCGAGGACGGTCGGGGCGACGGAGGTGTCGGCCGGGAGCTGCAGGGCGATGTCGCCGTGCAGATTGGCGAGTTGGAGGACGACGCCGCCGGACTTGGCGGTCACCGCGGCGAGGTCGCCGTCGACGCCGCCGACATTGCGGGTGACGGTGCCGGCTGCGGTGTCCTCGACGATCCAGCGGGGGTTGTCGGAGTCGGTGTCGTAGTGGTTGAGCCGGGACGCGGTCTGGGTCCAGGTGCTGCCGCTGCCGCTCTCGGCGGTCCAGCCGCGGAACCGCAGCTTGGAGTCGAGGGTCCAGGTCTGGCGCTGGCTGCCGGCGGTCTGCTGGCGGACCAGGTCATTGGTGTAGTAGGCGAGGGTCGAGCCCGGCAGCGCGCTGGTGCGCCCGAAGGCGTCGTAGCTGTAGCCGGTGTTCACCAGGCGGTCGGCGCTGTCGTACGTGTTGGTGACGGTGGTGCCGCCGCTGGTGGCGCAGTCCAGGCCGACCTGCGCGGTGGCGGTGGCCAGGGTCTTGCGGTTGGTGTTCTTGTCGAAGGTGTAGGTGCGGGTGGTGCACACCGCGTCGGGGGTGGTGTCCTGCACCTGGGTCAGGCGGCCGGCGCCGTCGTAGCGGTAGGACTGGGACGCGGTCACCCCCGGGGTGCCGGTGTGGGTGGCCCACTGGCCGTGGACGGTGGCGGTGATGCTGTCGGAGAGCAGCACCGTGCCGTCGGAGGTCCGGGTGTAGGTGCGGCCGGTCGCGGTGCCGGCCGGGTCCAGCTGCTCGGCCATGGTGTAGCCGCCGGGCAGCGTCTGGGTGACGAGCTTGCCGTCGGCGTCGTAGCGGGCGGTGAACGTGCCGGCCACCGAGTCGGTGGTCGAGGTGGCCAGCCCGCGCGGGTCGACGGCGGTGTCATAGCTGTACGTGGTGGTGGACGGCACGCTGTCGGCGGTCCTGGTGGGCCGGTCCAGCGCGTCGTACTGGGTGGTGGTGACGCCGCCGTCTGCGTCGGTGTAGGAGATCAGGCGCCCGAGCTTGTCGTACGCCCTGGTGAGAGTGCCGCCCGCGGTGGAGGTCTCCTTGACCGCCTGCCCGCCCGCCGGGTCGTACGAGGTGGTGACGGCGGGCACGGCCGTGCCGAGGCCGCCGCTGACGGTGACGGTGGTCAGCCGGCCCGCGCCGTCATGGGCGCTGGTGGTGGTCCGGGTGGTGCTGCCCGAGGTCTCGGTGACCGTCGACTCGCTGCCCCACAGGTCGTACTGGGTAATCTTGGTGGGCAGCTGGGCGGGGTTGGAGCCGCCGCCGGTGACGGCCGCGGCCGGACCGGTCTGGCAGACCGCGTCGGCCCACTCGGGCCGCCCGCCGCAGGCACCGGTGCCGTCACCGGTGTAGTAGCTGGTCACGGTGGTGCCGGCGTCGGCACCGTTGGAGGCGGGCAGGCTGCTCTTGGTGACCCGGCCCTGGCTGTCGTACGCGGTGACGGTGGCCAGTGCCAGACCGCCGCTGTCCTTGACCGTCCGGGTCGGCATGCCCAGCGCCCAGTCGTAGACGGTCTGGGTCTGCCGGGTGTCGACGAGCAGGTCCGGCCAGGAGCGCGGCTGTGCGCCCTCGGTCAGCAGCGTGACCTGGTTCCGCACCGTGGCGCTACCGTCCGAGGGCCGCCCCTCGTCGTACTTCTTGACGGTGTGCCGGCGGGCGGTGATCTGGGTGCCGGCCGCGGCCAGCGTGGTGCTGCCGCTCTTGGCGGCGGCCTCCAGGGTGATCTGGTGCAGCGGCCCGTAGCTGTCGGTCTCGCGCAGCCCGTCGTCGCTGTAGACGCTGGTGCTGGAGAGCAGCTGCGCCCGCTCGCCGGTGGACAGGGCGTTGATGCCCAGCGCGGTGAGCTGCGCCTTCTGGTCGGGGGTGCTGCCCAGCGCGAGTTCGCGGTCGGCGGCGGTCAGGGTCCGTACCGAGTTGCCGAAGCGGTCGTACTCGGTGACCGAGATCCGGTGCCCGGGAGTGGCCGTGTCGACCTCGCGGCCGGAGGCGTCGAGGTAGTGCAGGGTGGCCCGGGTGTAGCCGCCGGCCGCCAGCGCGGTGCCGGTGTTGGACGCCGGGACCTGGTCGGCGGGGAAGACGGCGGTGGCGTCGGTGGGCAGGTCGGTCTGGCCCCAGGTGGCCGCCTTGCCGGCGCTGAGGTCCTCGGGAGCGGCGGAGCCGCTGAGCGGCACGCCGTAGACGACGGTGGTGGTGGCGGTGCCGTTGGTCTGGTCGGCGCTGCCGGGGGTGAGCGTGGACCGGGACGCCTTGAGCAGCATGCCGTCGCCGGTGGCGGGACCGCTGCCGGCCTGGCCGTAGCTGAAGGTCCACGGCAGCTGACCGGGCGGGGTCTGGGTGGTGACGCGGCCCGCGCTGTCGTACGCGTACGTGGTCTTCAGCGCCGGGCTGATCCGTGGGTCCCAGCTCTCGCGCAGTCGGCCCTGGTCGTCGTAGGTGTACTGGGCGACGGCGGTCGCGGTGGCGGCGGTGGCGCCGGGGGCGGTGGCCCACAGCCTGATCTGGGAGACCTGCCCGGCGTAGTCGCCGAAGACGGCGGCGGTGCCGGTGGTGGCGGTCGGGTAGCTGAACTCCAGGACCCGGCAGCCCTTGGTGGCCGGGGCGGCCTCGCAGGCGGCCAGGGTGGTGGCGCTGGTGGAGGCGATGATCCGCTTGGGGCGGGCCACCGTTTTGCCGCCCGTGGTGACGGACTCGGAGACGACCTTGGTGGTGGAGTTGGCCAGGCCGTCCAGCAGCGAGCTGGACACCGTCCAGGTCGTGGCGGCGGAGCCGACCTTGGAGAAGGTGGTCACCGTCCCGCTGGTGTCGGAGAGCGTGAAGTCACCCGAGGTGAACGACCCGGTGAGGGTCAGCTCCTCCGAGCCCGGCTCCGGGACCCAGCCGGTCTTGGCGGCGTTGGAGGTGAAGGTGATGGTGTCGCCGTCGACCGTGGCGACATCCAGCGAGGTGGCCGAGGTCTTGCGGATCTCGGTGTAGTCCGAGTCGGTGGCCTCGGCGACCGTGCCGGAGGTCCACTCCTTGCCGAAGATCGGCACCTGGCCCTCCTGGGCCGCGGCGGCGCGCGGCGAGCGGGAGGAGGCGGTGCGAGTCACCGACATGCCGAAGAACGAGGCGTCGGTGGCGGAGAGGGTGTAGTCGCCGGTGAGCAGGTTCACCGAGCCGGGGCCGACCTTCTCGCTCGCGGCGCCGGAGGCGGCGCGGTCCACCACGACGCTGACCGCCTCGGAGGAGGTCGCCGCGTTGCCGGGGCCGGTGAAGTCGGCGCGCAGCTGCACGGTGCCGTCGGGGTCGACGGTGGAGGTGGCGTTCCAGGCCAGGGCGGGGCTCTTGCCCGAGGTGAGAGCGACCGGCCAGGAGGTCAGCGCCTGTCCGGCGTTGCTGACATGGCCGGGTGGGACGGTGGTCCAGGTGTCCGCGTCGCCGCGCCGCCAGGAGAAGGAGACGGCGTTGTACTTGGCGCCGTCGGCCTCGGCCGCCAGCGGGACCCGGGCGGCGGTGCGGGTGCCGTCGTCGGGCAGCGTGACGCCGCCCGGACCGACGTGGAAGGTGTAGGAGAGCGCCTCGGACTTGTTCTCCGCCTTGTCGGTGGCCCGGACCTGGAGGGTGTTGGTGCCCGCCTTGGCCGGGGTGACGGAGAAGGTCACCGGGGAGGTGGTGCCGCCGGTGGCGACCTTGGTCCAGGTGGTGCCGTCCAGCGACCACTCGATGCCGTTCTGGTCACCGCTGGGCGGGGTCACCGTGAACTTGCCCGCCTGGCCGGCGCCCTTGACCCAACTGCTGCTGGGGTAGTCGGTGGAGGTCACCGAGGTCGGCGCGGAGGGGGCGGCGGTGTCGACGGTGAAGATGGCGTACGCGGACCAGCCGGTGTTGTAGCTGGTGCCGTCGTACGGGCTGGTACGGAACTTGTAGGTCTTGCCGTTGGTCAGCAGCCCGGCCGGCACGGTCACCGAGGCGGGCTGGCCGCTGGGCACGAACGGGGAGACCAGGACATTGCCGACCTGGGTGCCGGTGGCGTTGTCGAAGATCTGGAAGGTGCCGTCGACCTTGTCGTTGTTGGCGTCGGTGAAGGTGTCCCGCAGCGTCGGCGTGGTCGTGTTGACGTACCAGACGCCGTCGGTGCCCTTGAGGAACGGCGGTCCGGCCTGCTGGTCGGTGCCGGTCTTCGGCCGGTAGTTGTAGGTCACCGTCAGCTTCGGCGGGTTCTTCGCGTTGTTCGCGGAGTTCACCCGCTTCCACGACAGGCTGTCCGCCTCGCTGGTCGCCCGCAGGCCCATGTTCGAGGTGGCGTTCTTCGCCGACGCCCAGGTCTGCACCAGGGTGGTGACGTCCGCGTTGATCCACCCGGCCGGGGCCGAGGTGCACGCCGAGTTGCCCCGGGTCTCGGTGGAGGTGGCGTACTTGGCGTTCCAGGCGGGCTGCGAGGCCGTGGGCCACCGCGAAGCCGTCGACGGCTTGCCGGAGTCCCAGACCTCCCAGGAGTACGGCTTGCAGTCCGTGTTGCCGGAGTGGAAGTCCCACAGCGACAGCTTGGCGTCGCTGACCAGCGCGTCCGAGATCGGCGCGGTGTTCCAGACGATGAAGGAGCGGGCGGTGCGCGGCGTGCCGTCCGAGTTCTTGGTCCCCGGGTTGCCCAGGTCCAACTCGGTGTCGGCCGACCAGTCGACCGTCTCGCCCTGCTGCACATAGGTGTCGAAGACATTGCCCAGCGCGGCCGTCGAGGGGTCCACCGTCACCGGGTACGCGGTCGCCGGGTCGGCCAGGAAGTCCGCGTCCGGGGTGAAGACCAGGTCGATGCCGGAGCCGTGCTGCACCACCTTCAGCCCGACCCGGGCCCGGTGGGTGTGCTCGCCCGAGACCGGGTCGGTGGTGGCGTCCCACATCACCGGCGCGGGCATCACCGCCCGCCGCTTGCCCGTCCGGGCGTCGCTGAACAGCACGCTGCCGTCGTCCTGCTGGACGGCCTTCAGGCCCCGCGCCCGCAGCGGCATCGTGTAGGCGTAGCCGTCCGCGCCGGGGCGCTGCTTGATCGTGACGTACTGCTCGAAGCCGGTACGGGTGGCCTCCACCACCACGTCCGCGCCCGGCACCGCGTCCCGGTAGGTCGCCCTCGGCCCGTCCAGCACCGGCGTGGGCAGGCCGCCCTTCCACTGGAGGGCCACCTGCTCGCCGCCCTCGCCCAGCGTCACCAGCGTCCGGGCCGCCGCCCGGCCCGCCTCGGCCAGCGACTTCGGCCTGGTGCCGCCGGCGCCGCCCAGGACCAGCCCCTCCGGGTGCGCGTGGGGTGCCACCGAGCCGTCCGGCTGCGCCGTCAGGTCCAGGTCGACGTCCGTCCACTGCCCGTCGCGCTGGAACCGCACCGGCCCTGCCGACAGCTCCGTGGTCAGCGACCCGTCCGGGTTCACCCAGGTGGTGGATGTCTCCGTGCGCTCGGCCAGCGCTTCCACCCGCTTGCCGGACAGCCGGGCCGCCACCCGCGCCGACGCGAGATCGGCCGCCTGCGTCGCGGCCGGTGCCGCCGGCCGGGCCGCCGCTTCGGCCGCCGCCGGCTTCGCGGTCTCGCCGGCCGTCCGAGCGGTGGTCCCGGTGGCCCCGGCGGCCCAGGCCGTCTCGCTGCCCGCGAGCAGAGAGGCCGTCAGAGCCAGTACCAGGGAACCGGCCAACGGAATCCGTCCGCGCAATCCGCGGGACGGGGATATGTGCTGATGCACGCTCACCTCCGACTTTTCTTATGGAGCGGAGCGGAGCATAGGGCCGGAACATGTCAACAAGGTTGACCACAAACAGCATGCGAAGTGGATAATTCAGCAGCGGTCTTCACCGCGCGACAAGGATCGTAATCAAACCGTTGTCATATTCGGGGGATCTTCACTTGCCCAAGGGTTGACCGAAATGGTTCTTGCTGTTGACCCTCGGGGAACTCCATGTGGGGCGGCTCGCTCCGGTTCTGCGTCGGGCGTCGCGGCGGCACCGGTCCGGGAAAGTCATCCGTATGCGCAGCATCCGTCCGCTGTGCGGCGTGCCGCAGTCGGGATCGACGGCGTTCGGCAGGGGCCGTTTCGGGGGGAGCGGCCGGGGCCCGCCCTTGCCGCCCGGACCCGCGCTGGCCGAAAAGTGCCGACGGTACGCGCTCTCCCGCGCCGCCCCGGTCGGCCCGGCCGCTGCCGGTGGTGCGGCCGGTCGGCCGCTACCGTGGACCGGGCCACCGCCGACCGCGCGGTGCCGAGCGGAAGGACAGCGCCGTGACCGCAGCCGGTCAGCAGCTCCACGGGTCGGCCCTGCCGGAACTGACCTGGAGCCGCTTCCCGCAGCAGTGGACGCTCGACGTGCCCGCGCTGGCCCTGGTGGTGCTGGCGGCCGGGCTGTACGCCTGGGGCGTCCTGCGGCTGCGGCGGCGCGGCGAGTCCTGGTCGGCCGCCCGTACGGCGGTCTTCGCCCTGCTGGGCCTCGGCACCGTGGTGTTCGCGACGATGTCGGCGCTGGCCGTCTACGACCGGGTGCTCTTCTGGCCCGCCGCCGTCCAGAACATCCTGCTCGACCTGGTCGCCCCGCTCGGCCTGGCCCTCGGCGACCCGCTCTCCCTCGCCTGCCGGGCACTGCCGGCCCGCTCCGCCGCCCGGCTGCGCACCGCCGCCACCGGCCGCCTGCTGCGGCTGCTCACCTTCCCGCTGGTCAGCTCGGTGCTGGTGCTGCTGTCCGAGCTGTGCGTCTACTTCACCCCGTACTTCGAGACGGCGCTGCGCCACGACGCGCTGCACCAGCTGATGTACCTCCACCTGCTGCTGGCCGGCAGCCTGTTCGTCCTGCCGCTGCTCACCCGGGAGGAACTGCTGCCCCGCTGGTGCAGCCATCCGGTGCGGGCGGCCCTGGTCTTCCTCGACGGGCTGATCGACGCCCTGCCGGGCATCGTGGTGATGACCAGCGGCACCCTGATCGCGGGCACCTGGTACGCCCAGCACGCACCGGCCTGGGCGCCCGCCCCGCACCGCGACCAGCAGCTCGGCGGCGGTGCCATGCTCACCATCGCGGAGCTGGTCGGGCTGCCCTTCATCCTCACCGTGTTCCTCCAGTGGGCCCGCACCGAGCGCGCCAGGACGGCCGAACTCGACCGCCGACTGGACGGCGAGCTGGTCCCGGTCGCCCCGCAGCCGGCCGCACCCACCGCCGAGCAGCCGGCCCCGGCGGAACTCGTCCGGCCGTGGTGGGAGACGGACACCGGCGCCATCGGGGAGCGGATGCGCCGCCGGACCCCGGCGGAGTAGCGGCCCCGGGCGCGACGAGCCGCAGACCGTGGCCGCCGTTGCCCGGTCCTCCCCGAACGGCAGGCCGGGCTGCGCGCCGGAACCGTTGCAGGAAGTCGGCCATGGCGTCCAGGTCACGGGCGAAGACGGTCGGTGCGGTCTCGTCCGCCACGGCCGACCGCTTCGGGGCCTCGCTGCGGAGCCGGTCGGCCAGGCTCCGCGGGTCGTCCGCCCCGGCGGCGCCGCCCTTGTCGGCCGCCTGCGAGACGTGGCCGTCGAGCCCCGGCCCGCAGGCGGCCGCCGGTTCGGCCGAACCGCCGCAACCCCCTGCGGCCGGCACCGCCGCTCCGTATCACCCGCACGCACGGCCTCCCACCGTCGCACCGGTCCTCCGCAACCTGCCCGGCACCCGCTGCCGCTCCCCGCTGCCGGATCGTTACTGTGGTGCCGTGACCTCAGCAGAGCCGGGTGCCGACGCACTGGACCGCCGCATCATCGCCGCACTGCAGATCGACGGCCGGGCCTCCTGGCGGAAGATCGCCTCGGTGCTGGGCGAGCCGGAGCGTACGGTGGCCCGCCGCGCGGTGCGCCTGCTGGAGGGCGGCATGGTGAGCGTGGTCGGCCTGGTCGCCCGGGGGGACACCGTGCTGCTGCGGCTGAACTGCCGGCCCGGCACGGTGCGGGACGCGGCCGTGGCGGCGGCGCGGTGGCCCGACACCGTCTTCAGCTATGTGCTCGCCGGCCCGGCGGACTGCGTCGTCGAGGTGCAGTGCCCGCCCGACCAGCTGGCCAGGTTCATGCTGGAGGAGGTGCCGTCGCTGCCCGGCCTGGTCTCCCAGCACGCCTCCCCGGTGCTGCGCTACTACCGCACCGTGCACGACTGGCACCCCGCCATCCTGGAGCCGGCCCAGCAGGCGGCACTGGCCCGCTTCCCCTCGTCCGACTCCACGGTGGACGTCCCGGACGTCGAACTGGGGCCGGAGGAGTGGCGCATCCTCCAGGCGCTCTCCGAGGACGGTCGGCGCACCCACGAGGAGCTGGCCGCGATCGCCGGGGTCTCCGAGGCGACCGCCCGCCGCCGGGTGGAGGCCCTCTCCCGCTGCGGGATGCTCAGCATCCGGGCGGCGGTGGAGCCGGCCCTGCTCGGGCTGCCCGTGGAGGCGCTGCTGTGGATCCGCACCCGGCCCGACGAGGTGGACGAGGTCGGGCGGCTGCTCACCCGGTCGCCGCTGGTCCGCTACGCGGCGGTGGTGATGGGGGAGTACCAGCTGCTGGTCGACGTCACCCAGCCGTCCAAGCAGGCGCTGTACGAGTTCCTCACCACCGAGCCCTGGGTGAGCCGGGTGGAGGCGGTGCAGTCGCACCTGGTGGTCGAGTCGCTGAAGCGCAGCGGTACGCCGACCCCGCTGCTGCGCTCGGTGCTGGCGGCGGAGCAGCGGGGTGGGCGTACGGCAGTCGGGGCCTGAGCCGTCGTACGCCGAGCGGTCCGGCGGGCCCGGCTCAGGCGGCGGCGTGCGCGGCCCGGAAGCGGTGGTGCAGCGCGGCCAGCTCCTGGCCGACGGCCGCCGCGACCCGGCCGGTGAAGCCCGCCGGGTCCCGGTCGGCCGGGACGGGTTCGGCCAGGACGCGGTGCACGGTGCCGTCCCGTAGCAGGTCGGCGGCGCCGATGTGCTGCTCGCGGGCCAGCTCGGCGGCGCGCCCGGTGGTGCGGTGCATGAGCGCGGAGGCGCCCTCGGGCGGTAGCGGGGAGAGCCAGGCGTGCTCCGCCGCCAGCGTGCGGTCGGCGGGCAGCAGGGCCAGCGCCGCGCCGCCGCAGCCCTGGCCGAGCAGCAGGCTCAGCCTGGGCACCGTGAGCCGGGACAGGTCGGCCAGGCAGCGGGCGATCTCCCCGGCGAGGGCGCCCTCCTCGGCGTCGGGGGAGAGCCGCGCGCCGGGCGTGTCGACCACGGTCAGCAGCGGCAACCGGAACTCCTCGGCGAGCCGCATCCCGCGCCGCGCGGTACGCAGCCCCGCCGGGCCGACCGGCCGGGCGGCCCGGCGGTCCTGGCCGACCACGACGCAGGGCGCGCCGCCGATCCGGGCCAGCGCCAGCCGTACCGCGTCCTCCCGCTCCCCGGCTCCGGTGCCGCCGAGCGGCACCACGGCGTCGGCGGCGGCCAGCAGCTCCGCCAGACCGGGGCGGCCCGGGGTGCGGGTCAGCCCGACGGAGCGCCAGACGTCCCCGGCCGGTGCCGGTTCCGGCCGCCGGCCAGGGTGCGGGTGGGGGCCAGGGTGAGGGTGGGGGCCGGGGTGGCTGCGCGGCCGGGGCGAGCCGTCCAGGATGTCCAGGGTGGTGATGAGCGCGCCGCGTAGCCGCCCGGTGGGCAGCACGGCGTCCACGATGCCGCACCGCTCCAGGTGCTCGGCCTGCTGCACCCCGGCGGGGAAGGGCTCGCCGTGCAGCGCCTCGTACACCCGGGGGCCGAGGAAGCCGACCAGGGCGCCCGGTTCGGCGCTGGTCAGCTGCCCCAGCGAACCCCAGGAGGCGAGGACGCCACCGGTGGTGGGGTGGCGCAGATGGACCAGGTACGGCAGCCGGGCGGCCCGGTGCGCGGCCAGCGCGGCGGCGATGTCGGCCATCCGGACGAACGCCGGGGTGCCCTCCTGCATCCGGGTGCCGCCGGAGACGGGCGCGGCGAGCAGCGGCAGCCGCTCGGCGGTGGCCCGGCGGACGGCGTGCACGATCCGCTCGGCGGCGGTGGCGCCGATCGAGCCGGCCAGGAAGCCGAACTCGCCCAGCAGCAGCGCGACCCGGCGGCCCGCGATCCGGCCCTCGCCGGTGAGCACCGACTCATCGGCGCCGCTGCGCTCCCGGGCCCGGCGCAGCGTCCCGCCGTACGGGCCGGGGACCTCCGGGGCCGGGGCGTCCCAGCTGCGGTGGCTGCCGGGGTCCAGGACGGCGTCGGCCAGGCGCAGGGCGGCGGGGCGCGGCGTCACGGCCGGGCTCCGGTCAGCAGACCGGGCCGGGTCTCGGCGCCGTCGTCGGCGTGGTCGGCTGCGGCCTCCGCGCTGTCGGCGCTGTCGGCGCTGTCGGTGGTGCCGGTGGTGTCGGTGGTGTCGGCGTCGGTGGCGTCCAGCCAGGCGCGGACCGAGGCATTGTGCTGGCCGAGGGTGGGCGGGGCGTCGTGCCGGGTGCGGCCGCCGCCGTCGAAGGACCAGGGCAGGCCGGGCAGGCTGACGGTGCCGAGCGTGGGGTGCTCCACGTCCACCACCAGGCCCTGCTGCCGGGTCTGCTCCCAGGCGTAGACCTCGTCGATGCCGCGGACCCGGCCGGCGGGCACGCCCGCCGCGTCGAGCCGGCGCAGCCAGGTCTCGGCGGTGTCCCGGGCGAAGACGGCCTCCAGCTCGGCGGCCAGCTCGGTACGGCGCCGGACGCGGTCGGCGTTGGTGGCGTAGCGGGGGTCGTCGGGGTCGAGCCCGGCCACGTCCGCGACGGCCCGCCACAGCGACTCGCTGCCCGCGGCCAGCTGGAGGTCGCCGTCGGCGCAGTGGAACAGCCCGTACGGGGCGATGGAGGGGTGCTGGTTGCCGGTGGCGCGCGGGACCTGGCCGGCCACGGTCCAGCGGGTGCCCTGGAAGCTGTGCACGCCGATCATCGAGGAGAGCAGCGAGGTCCTGACGACCCGGCCGCGCCCGGTGGTCCGGCGCTCCAGCAGGGCCGCCAGCACGCCGGAGACGCCGAAGATGCCGGCCAGCAGGTCGGCTATCGGCGTGCCGACCTTGGCGGGGGAGCCGGGCTCCCCGGTGAGGCTCATCAGCCCGGCCTCGCCCTGGGCGATCTGGTCGTATCCGGCGCGGCCGCCCTCGGGGCCGTCGTGGCCGAAGCCGCTGATGGACAGCACGACCAGCGCCGGGTTGAGGGCGTGCAGCCGCTCCACCGGGAAGCCCAGCCGGTCCAGGACGCCCGGCCGGAAGTTCTCGATCAGCACATCGGCGCGGCGGACCAGCCGGGTGACCAGCTCGCGGCCCTCCTCGGACTTGAGGTCCGCGGTGACCGACTCCTTGTTGCGGTTGCAGGCCAGGAAGTACGTGGACTCGGGGGCGTCCTCGGGGCCGACGAACGGCGGTCCCCAGCCCCGGGTGTCGTCGCCCCGCCCCGGCGCCTCGATCTTGATCACCCTGGCGCCCAGGTCACCGAGCATCATGCCCGCGTGCGGGCCGGCCAGGGCACGGGAGAGGTCGAGCACCAGGTGGCCGGCGAGCGGCCCGTCGAGGTGCGGGGTGCGGTCGTTCATGACACTCCACAGATCCATTGCGACACGGCAGTGTGACTGAAACGGTCACCATGCAAGCATGCGTGGCCATATTCGTCTAGAGCAAGTCATCGAGGTGTATCTTCCTTCGCCAGAGGGTGGCCTGGGTGGCATCGGGGCATGGCAGGCCGAGGATCAAGCGGACCAGAAACGTCAGATGGGAGTCAGGTCTTGACTACATCCGTCACCGGGCCCAGCATGGGGCACCACCACATCGCAGAGGACTTCATGACCGACGACACCGACGAGATCTGCCTGCTGGACGCCACCGACCTGGCGGCCCGGATCAGGCGACGGGACCTCTCCGCCCGCGAGGTCGTCCAGGCGCACCTGGACCGCATCGAGCGCCGCAACCCGGCGGTCAACGCCATCGTCACCCTGGACCCCGAGGGCGCCATGGCCGCCGCCGCCCAGGCGGACCGGCAGCTGGCGCGCGGCGCCGCCGCCGGCCCGCTGCACGGCCTGCCCATCGCCTTCAAGGACACCCACCTGACCCGGGGCATGCGCACCACCCACGGCTCGCCGCTCTACGCCGACCAGGTGCCCGACACCGACGAACTGCTGGTGGAGCGCATCCAGGCCGCCGGAGCGATCCGGATCGGCAAGACCAATGTGCCGGAGTTCGCCGCCGGTTCACACACCTTCAACCCGGTGTTCGGCGCCACCCGCAACCCCTACGACCCCACCCGCTCCGCCGGCGGCAGCAGCGGCGGCGCCGCCGCAGCCCTCGCCGCCGGACTGCAACCCCTCGCGGACGGCAGCGACATGGGCGGCTCGCTGCGCAACCCCGCCTCGTTCTGCAATGTCGTCGGCCTGCGCCCCACCCCCGGCCGGGTCCCCTCCCTCCCGGCGGCCAACCTCTGGGAGACCCTCGCCGTACCCGGCCCGATGGCCCGCACCGTCGCGGACACCGCCCTGCTGCTCTCGGTGATGGCGGGCCCCGACCCCCGCTGCCCGCTCAGCCTGGCCGACCCCGGCGAGACGTTCGCCGCGCCGCTCGACGCCGACCTCGGCGGCCTGCGGGTCGCCTGGGCCCCCGACCTCGGCGGCCGGGTCCCGGTGGACCCGGAGGTGCTCGCCGTACTGGAACCGCAGCTCAAGGTGTTCGAGGACCTCGGCTGCCGGGTCGAGCGGGACTGCCCGGACCTGGACGGCGCCGAAGAGGTCTTCCGCACCCTGCGCGCCCACGACTTCGCGCTCGGCCTCGGTGAGACCCTGGACACCGCCCGCGCCTCCCTCAAGCCCAGCCTGGTCTGGAACATCGAGGAGGGCCGCCGGCTCAGCGGCGCCGACGTCGCCCGCGCCCACGCGCTGCACAGCCGGCTGCACCTGGGCGCGGTGGACTTCTTCTCCCGCTACGACGTGCTGCTCGCCCCGGTCAGCCAGGTCGCCCCCTTCGACCTCACGCTGGAGTACCCCCAGGAGATCGCCGGGCAGCCGCAGCACACGTATCTGGACTGGATGCGCTCGGCGTACTTCCTCTCGGTACTCGGCGCACCCGCGCTGTCCGTCCCGGCCGGCTTCACCCCCGCCGGCCTGCCGATCGGCCTTCAGGTCATCACCCCGCCCCGCACCGAACTCGCGGCCCTGCGGATCGGCGCCGCCTACGAGGCCGCCACCGGCCACGGCCGCCGCCGCCCGGCCCCCACCACCGCCTGACCCACCACCGTCCCACCCCGCCGCCCCCGGCACCGCACGCCCCACCCCACCCCGGCCGCGCCGGACCTCCTCCCCGGAGTACCGATGAGAAAACGCCACCTGGCATGTGCCGCCGTGCCCGTGCTCGGCTTCATCGCCACGCCCTTCCTGCCGTTCGTCAACGGCCCCCACCTCTGGCTCGGCCTGCCCTCGGTCCTGGTCTGGAGCCTGCTGTGGACCGTCGGCACCACGGTCGCCCTCGCCGTGGTCGAGCACACCGCCGACCACCCGCACGACGCCGCCGAGGAGGCCGCCAGATGAGCAGCACCATGGTCATCACCGTGCTGGGCATGGTCCTGATCGCGGTCGTCGGCATCGCCGGCCGCCGCAGCCCCGAGCGCGCCCTGGACGAGTGGACGGTCGGCAAACGGCACTTCTCCACCCTCTCCACCTGGTTCCTCCAGGCGGGCGAGTCCTTCACCACCTTCAGCTTCCTGGGCCTGGCCGGCATCGCCTTCGGCGGCGGTGTCGCCGCCACCTACGCCCTCGGCTATCTGGCCATCTCGCTGATCGGCATGTACTTCATCGGCCCGCGCACCTGGCGGCTCGGCCGGGAGAAGGGCTACATCACCCAGGCCGACTTCTTCGCCGACCGCTTCGGCAGCCCGCTGCTCGGCAAGGTCGTCGCCCTGGTCGGCGCCGTCTTCCTGCTGCCCTACCTCCAGCTCCAGATCACCGGCCTCGGCCTGATCGTCGAACTGGCCACCGGCAGCAAGGCCGGCGGCAACCTCAGCATGGTGCTGGCCACCCTGCTCACCGTCGTCTTCGTCCTGTGGTCCGGCATCCGGGGCATCGCCCGCGCGGCCTACCTCAAGGACGCCCTGATGGTGATCGCCCTGGTCATCCTGCTGATCGCCATCCCCACCTCGATGAGCGGCGGCTTCGGCCACCTCTTCAGCACCCTCCAGCACGACCACCCCGCGCTGCTGCACCTGCACGGCGGCGGCTACGACCGCACCTGGTACACCACCGCCCTGCTGATCAGCGGCATCGGATCGGGCCTCAACACCATGCCGCACCTGTGGCCGCCGGTGCTCTCCGCCCGCAGCGGCCGGGCACTGCGCAGCAACTACGTCTGGCTGCCGCTGTACCAGGTGGCGCTGGGCATCCCCATCATCATCGGCCTGGCCGGCGTACTCGCCCTGGACCCCTCCACCGCGGGCAACTCGGTGCTGCTCACCATGGCCGGACACGCCCTGCCCGGCTGGCTGGTCGGCGTCGTCGCGGTGGCCGCCGCAGCGGCCGCCATGGTGCCGTCCGCCGCGATCGTGATGGGCATCTCCACCCTGGTCTCGCACAACCTGCTGCCGGTACGCACCGAGCGGGCCCGGCTGCGCACCAACCACGTCTGTGTGATCACCGCCGCCGGGCTCGCCCTGGTCCTCGGCCTGACCCGCCCGGACCTGCTGGCCAACCTGCTGCTGCTCACCTATGGCGGGCTGTCGCAGCTCGCCCCGGCGACGGTGATGGCGCTGGCCGTACGCAACCGGTTGCAGGCCGTCCCGGCCCTGCTGGGCATCGTGACCGGTGTCGCGGTGCTCACCTGGCTCACCTTCGGCGGGGTGAACGTCGGCAGCTGGGACGCCGGGCTGCTGGCGCTGGTGCCCAACCTGCTGGTCACCTTTGGCGCGCAGGCCATCGCGAGCCGCCGCCGCGCGCAGCCCCCCGCCGCCGCGCCCGCGCCCGACACCGTCCGGGCGGCCGCCGGCTGAGCCAGCCCGCCCGCTCACCCGCTCACCACCCGCCCACGCCGCCCCGTGCCGGAGCCCTCCGGCACGGGGCGGCGTGCCGTGCGGCGGGTCCCGCCGGGTCGCCGGTGGAGCGGTTTCCACTGTGTCGCAATCGTTACCCGGGTCGGCATGGACAGTTGCGGGCGGTCCCAATAAGTTCGGCGCGCTGACAAATAGCTGGGTGTGCACACCGGTATCAGCCGCACCACTGGCATACCGTCAGTGGATCCTCTTGTGGAGAGGCGTGTTCCATGATCAGACGATCGAGCGTGTTGCTGGCTGCGGCGCTGCCCCTGGTGCTGGGCCTGACCGCCTGCGGCTCCGACGGCAAGTCCGGGTCGACCGGCGGCGGGGCCGCGGCGAAGGGGAAGATCGGGGTCATCCTGCCGGACACCAAGTCCTCGGCCCGCTGGGAGACGGCGGACCGCAGGTACCTGGAGGACGCCTTCAAGGCGGCGGGGCTGCCGTACGACATCCAGAAC
This sequence comes from Streptomyces sp. NPDC092296, assembly GCF_044755465.1. Taxonomy (NCBI): domain Bacteria; kingdom Bacillati; phylum Actinomycetota; class Actinomycetes; order Kitasatosporales; family Streptomycetaceae; genus Streptomyces; species Streptomyces sp. NPDC092296. The sequence continues at coordinate 79,510 of NZ_JBIVRB010000006.1, forward strand.
GCGCAGGGTGACAAGGCGCAGTTCCAGACCATCGCGGATCAGATGCTGACCAGCGGTGTCACCGTGCTGATGATCGTCAACCTGGACAGCGGCACCGGCAAGGCCGTCCTGGACAAGGCCAAGCAGCAGGGCGTGGCCACCATCGACTACGACCGGCTCACCCTCGGCGGCAGCGCCAAGTACTACGTGAGCTTCGACAATGTCGCGGTCGGCCGCCTCCAGGGCGAGGGCCTGCAGAAGTGCCTCACCGCCGATGGCAAGGACAGCGCCCGCATCGCCTACCTCAACGGTTCGCCGACCGACAACAACGCCACGCTGTTCAAGGAGGGGTACGACGGCGTCCTCTCCAAGGTGAGCGGCTACACCAAGGTCGCCGACCAGTCCGTCCCGGACTGGGACAACCAGCAGGCCGGCACCATCTTCGAGCAGATGTACACCCAGCAGAGCGGGAAGATCGACGGGGTGCTGGCGGCCAACGACGGCCTCGGCAACGCCGTCATCTCGGTGCTGCGCAAGAACGGCGTCAACGGCAAGGTGCCGGTCACCGGACAGGACGCCACCGTCCAGGGGCTGCAGAACATCCTCAGCGGCGACCAGTGCATGACCGTCTACAAGGCCGTCAAGAAGGAGGCCGACGCGGCCGCCGCCCTCGCCGTCTCGCTCGCGGGCGGCCAGGAGGGCAAGACCACGGGCACCGTCCACGACCCCGAGGGCAACCGCGACGTCCCCTCGGTGCTGCTGGAGCCCGAGGCGATCACCAAGGAGAACGTCAAGACCGTGGTGGACGACGGGTTCGTCACCAAGAACGAGCTGTGCACCGGCGAGTACGCCGACAAGTGCGCCAAGGCCGGCATCAGCTAGGTCCGCGCCCGCACACGACGACGAGGAAGACCATGACCGACCCCATCCTGTCACTCAGGCAGGTGAACAAGAGCTTCGGCCCCGCCCATGTGCTCAAAGGCGTCGACTTCAACGCCTATCCGGGGGAGGTCATGGCCCTCGTCGGCGACAACGGAGCGGGCAAGTCCACCCTCACCAAGTGCATCGGGGGCATCCACCCCATCGACTCGGGTGAGTTCCGCTTCGACGGCCGGCCGGTACGCGTCCATGAGCCGCGTGACGCCGCCGGGCTCGGCATCGAGATCGTCTACCAGGACCTCGCGCTCTGCGACAACCTGGACATCGTCCAGAACATGTTCCTGGGCCGCGAGGAGCGCTCCGGCCTGCTGCTCGACCGGGCCGCGATGGAGGAGAAGGCCCTCAAGACGCTCGCCGATCTCTCCGTACGGACCGTCAGCTCCATCAGCCAGCGGGTCTCCAGCCTCTCCGGCGGCCAGCGCCAGACCGTGGCCATCGCCCGCGCGGTGCTCTGGAACAGCAAGGTCGTCATCCTGGACGAGCCCACCGCGGCCCTGGGCGTCGCCCAGACCAAGCAGGTCCTCGACCTGGTGCGGCGACTTGCGGACGCCGGGCTCGCCGTCGTCCTCATCTCGCACAACATGAACGACGTGCTCTCCGTCGCGGACCGGGTCTCCGTCCTCTACCTCGGCCGGATGGCCGCCGAGGTCAAACGGGCCGACCTGGGCCACACCCAGATCGTGGAGCTGATCACCACCGGCCGCTCCGGAGCGCTGGGCCTGGCGCCTGCGGAGACCGGCGAGATCGTCAACGGAACAGCCGACGGAGTGCCCGCATCATGACCGTGACCCCCGACAACATGAGCAGCGGCGACAACGTGAGCAGCGGCGGCGACGTGAGCAGCGGCGACAGCGCGATCACCGTCGCCCCCGCCGGGAAGCCGGCCGGGGAGCGGCCCTCGGCGGTCGACCAGCTGACGGCCCATCTGACCGCCTACGCGGGACGGGTGCGCGGCGGTGACATGGGCTCACTGCCCGCCGTCCTGGGCCTGGCCGTCCTGTGCGCCGTCTTCGGCGCCCTGCGGCCGGCCTTCCTGACCGCCGGCAACTTCGCCAACCTCTTCACCCAGGGCGCGGTGATCACCACCATCGCCATGGGCCTGGTCTTCGTGCTGCTCCTGGGCGAGATCGACCTCTCCGCCGGGTTCACCAGCGGCGTGGCCGGAGCCGTCCTCGCCGTCACGCTGACCGAACACGGCTGGCCGCTCGTGGCCGCCCTCGCGGCGGCGATCGGCGCGGGCGCCCTCATCGGCCTGGTCCTCGGCACCCTGGTGGCCCGGATCGGCATCCCGTCGTTCGTGGTCACCCTGGGCGGCTTCCTGGCCTTCCAGGGCGTCGTACTGATCATCATCGGTCAGGGCGGCAACATCCCCGTCACCAACGCCACGATCGTCGCCATCCAGAACCGGAACCTCAGCCCCGCCCTCGGCTGGGTGCTCTTCGCCCTGGTCACCGGGGGCTACGCCGCGACCAAGGCACTCACCGCCCGCTCCCGGCTCCGCAAGGGCCTGGCCGCCGAGCCGCTGGCCGTCTCGGCCGTCAAGGTGGCGGGGGTCGTCGCCATCGCCGTCGGCGCGGTCGCCGTGCTCAACGAGGAGCGCAGCCGCAACGTCCTGGTGGTGAGCCTCAAGGGCGTGCCGATCGTCGTACCGGTGCTGGTGGTGCTGCTGGCCCTGGGCACCTTTGTGCTCGGGTACACCCAGTACGGGCTGCACATCTACGCGGTCGGCGGCAACGCCGAAGCCGCCCGCCGCGCCGGCATCAAGGTCGCCCGCATCCGGACCTCCGTCTTCGTCATCGGCTCGACCATGGCGGCGATCGCGGGCATCTTCGCCGCCTCCCGGGCCAACTCGGTGGACCCCAACGCCGGCGGCAGCAACACCCTGCTCTACGCGGTCGGCGCCGCGGTGATCGGCGGCACCAGCCTCTTCGGCGGCCGTGGCCGGATCGTCGACGCGGTCATCGGCGGCGCGGTCGTCGCGGTCATCGACAACGGCATGGGCCTGCTGGGCTACAGCTCCGGCGTCAAGTTCGTGGTCACCGGGCTGGTCCTGGTCGTCGCGGCCGGCGTCGACGCCCTCTCCCGCCGCCGCTCGGCGGCCTCCGGACGCTGAACCTGCGGCACGTCGGCTAGCGGCGGCTCAGCAGGCCCCGCAGGTAGGCCGCCTGGCCGGCGTGCTGGAGGTCGTCGGAGACCACGCTGACCAGGCGGACGGCCAGGGTGACCGGCGGCGACCAGGAGTCGTCCACCACCCGGCCCAGGTCGGTGTCGCGCAGCGCGCCGACGTAGCCGACCGTCTGGTCGTGCACCGCGTCGTGGTAGCCGGTCAGCAGCTCGGCGGTGACGCCCCGGACGGCGGCCACCTGCTTGGGGGAGTGCCCGTACCCGGTGTCGTCGGGCGGCAGCCGCAGCCCGAACCGGTCGGCCCAGCCCTGCGCGGTCCAGACCTGCTCGGTGCCGGCCGCGTCGGCGAGGTGGTCGTCCTGGACCCGGGTCAGGTGCCAGGTCAGCCAGGCGATGGTGTTGGCGCCGCTGTCGGGGCGGGCGGTGAGCTCCTCGGGGGTGAGCCCGGCGAGCACCTCCTGGACGGTCTCCTGGACCCGGTCGAAGGCGTCGACCAGCAGGTCCGCGCTGGCAGTCATGGCGAAGGTCCCTTCCGTCGGCGTACGCCCCTCGGACCCAGCATCCCGTACGGACCGCAGCCGCGCAGGCGGGCGGCCGCCGCCGGATCGGAGCCGGCCGCCCGCCGCCCGGTTCAGGGAGCGGAGTGGTCGGCGCCCCGGCCGCGCAGCAGCGCGAGGGTGAGTTCGACATTGCGCCGGGTGGCGTCCTGCGCCGCCTCCGGGTCGCGGTCGCGGACGGCCGCGACCAGGTCGCGGTGCGCGGCGTCGACCGCCGCCTGGTGCTCCCGGCTCTGCAGGGCGTCGTCGCCGACGATCTCGGTGGCTGCGCCGCGCAGCGCGTTCAGGAAGGTGGCGAACACCTCGTCCAGCACGGGGTTGTGCGCGGCGGTGACCACGGCCCGGTGCAGCGCCAGATCGGCTTCGACGAAGGCGTCCGGCGTCGTCGCGCCCTCCCGTGCCTCCCAGGCCCGCTGGACCGCCGCGACGTCCTCGTCGGTACGGCGGACGGCCGCGAGCCGGCCCGCCTCGATCTCCAGGGCCACCCGGACCTCGTACACATCGGCCACCGCCGCCCGGCGCAGCCGCCGGTCGAAGGCGGAGACCGGGGTGGCGGAGGCGACGAACGTACCGGAGCCGTGGTGCGCGTGGAGCTGCCCGTCCGCGATCAGCGCCCGGACGGCCTCCCGGGAGGTCGAGCGGCCGACCCCGAGCAGCTGGCTCAGCTCGACCTCGCCGGGGAGCTTGGTGCCCACCGGCCACTCGCCCTCGCCGATCAACCGGCGCAGCTCGGCCACCGCCTGCTCGACCAGGGAGGTTCGCTGCACCGCTCGCACTGTCACGTCGCGCTCCGTCGTCTCTCGTCCGCTGGACCCGGCCGCCCGACCCCGGTCGACCGGCCACCATCATGGTGCACGCCGCCGGCCGGCCGGGGGCACCGGGGCGGCGGCCCCGGCCGGCGGGCGGCACGGCCGGGCTACGCCTCGCCGCTCCCGCCGGCCGGCAGCAGGGGCGGGTGCGCGTCCCGGTCCGACCCGGGGCCGTCCGCCGGAGCCGGGTCGGCCGGGCCGTCGGCGCCGGGCAGTACGCGGTTGCGCAGCCGCAGGCCGCAGACCACGGCGACCAGGAAGACGCCGAGCGCGACGCAGAGCGTGGTCCGCAGCCCGTGCGCGTCGGCCAGCCGGCCGAACAGCGGGGAGGTCAGCCCGCCGACCGACATGGCCAGCCCCAGCGTCAGTCCGCTGGCGGTGCCCGGCCGGTTGGGCAGGTAGTCCTGCGCCAGGGTCACCTGCGGTGCGAACGGCAGGAACAGCGCGAGCCCGCTGAGCACGGCGCCGATCTCCGCCAGCGCGAAGGACGGCGCCAGCGCGACCCCCGCCAGGGCGGGCACGCCCAGCAGATAGCCGACCCGCACCGGGGCCAGCCTGCCGTACCGGTCCCCGGCCCAGCCGCCCAGCAGCGTCCCCACCGCTCCGGCGAGCGTGAACGAGGTCAGGGCGGTGGCCCCGGCCGTCGTGGAGCCGTGCAGATCGCGCTGGACGTGCAGCGAGAGTAGCGAGATGAGGGTGACATAGGGGATCGACCAGCCGACCGTGGTCACCACCAGCCGGGTGAACGCGCCCCAGTCGTCCGTGGGCGCGGTGGAGCCCGTCCGGCTGGCGGAGAGCGCCGCCGAGACCAGCGGCGGAGCCGGGGTGTAGCCCCGCCAGCGCATCCAGCTGCCCTTCAGCAGCCAGAGGATCGCCATGGCCACGGCGGGTATGGCCAGCAGATAGCTGCCGGACAGCCCCAGCGAGCCGACGACCAGGGTGACCAGCGCCGGGGCCAGGGAGGCGCCGATCGTGCCGCCCACCGAGAACAGGCTCATCGCCTGCTGGGACTGCCCGCCCGCGGCGCGGGCCTGGCTGGTCGCCGGGGGGTGGTACGCGGCGATGCCGATGCCCGCGACCGCCACGCACAGCCAGGTCAGCAGGTAGCTGCCGGCCAGCCCCGCGCCGGTGATCCCGCCCGCGGCCACCAGGAAGCCGGCCGGGACCAGCCAGCCGCGCGGCTTGCGGTCGACCACCATCCCGAACACCGGCTGGACCACGCTGGACAGCCCGGTGGCGGCCAGCGCGATCCCGGAGATGGCCGAGTAGCTGTAGTGGCGCTCGGACATCAGGAACGGCAGCAGCGCCGGGACCGACCCCTGGTACAGGTCGTTGACCACATGGGTGCCGGTGAGAAAGCCCAGCTGGCCCTTCTTCACGCCGCTCCTCCGTCCGGTCCGCCGGTGCGCCCGGCCGCGCGGGCGGCGGTGGCGGTGGCGATGGTGGTGGCGGTGGCGATGGCGGTGGCGATGGTGGGTGGCGGCGGGGCGGCCTCCGGCCGCCCGGTGGCCGGTTCTGCTGTCTGGGGCATGGTGCTGCTCCTAAGTGCTCAGGTCCTCTGAGGACTTACGCTAGCGAGCGACCCTCGGCCGGGGCAAGCCCGATTCCGTCCGCCGCCCCCGGTCGCAGCGGCCGACGGCGGTGCGGTGGGCGTTCACAAGATGATCGCTGTGCGCCTTATTGACGGCGCTTCGCATGGCCATGACACTGCCTCACGGGGAGAGGTGCTCCCCGGAAGTCGCTTGAGAGCGCTCCCAAGGACTGATTCCCAGGCTCAGCGGCCAACGACAGCCTGAACCCCCGCACGCGGCCTCATCGGCGCCCCCACCCGCGCCGATCCGGCGTTCACTTCACGAAGCCAAGCCGAGAGGACCCCCATGCGCAGAACCGCCCTTCCGCGCCGCACCCGGCCCCACCCCGGCCGGGGCCGACCCGCCGTCGCCCTCCTCGCCGTGCTCGCCCTCGCCCTGGCCGGACTGCTCGGCCTCACCGGCACCGCCGGGACCGCGCTCGCCGCCACCGACTACACCCAGAGCGCCACCCAGCTCAGCGCCTCCCAGGCGCAGATCTCGTTCACCCCGACCACGCCGGCGGCGTACGTCGACGTCCACTACCTGGTCAACGGCGCGAACCAGCAGAACTTCCGGATGGCCAACAACGCCGGCACCTGGACCCAGACCGTCAGCTCGCTCGGCACCGGCACCGTCCTGGAGTACTGGTTCACCTACGAGAAGAGCGGCCCGCAGTACGACACCCCGCACTTCAGCTACACCCAGGGCGGCGGCAGCAGCGGCGGCGGCACCGGCGGTGGCACCGGCGGCCAGGTCGCCACCCCGACCTTCAGCCCGGCCGGCGGCACCTTCACCACCGCGCAGTCCGTCACCATCGCGGACACCACCGCCGGCGCGACCATCCGCTACACCCTGGACGGCTCCACCCCCACCGCCGCCTCGCCCCAGTACACCGCGCCGGTCACCATCGCCGCCACGGCCACCCTCCGGGCCGTCGCCACCAAGTCCGGCCTCACCGACTCGGCCGTGGCCGCCGCCACGTACACCATCGGCGCCACCGGCAGCTGCCCCACCCAGTCCGACACCCCGGACTTCGGCCCCAATGTGCACATCTTCGACCCGAGTATGTCCAGCGCCACCATCCAGGCGCAGCTCGACGCCCAGTTCGCCCAGATGAAGAGCACCTCGACCGCCCAGTTCTCCAACAACCGGGTCGCCGACCTGTACAAGCCGGGCGTCTACAATGTCGAGGACAACGTCGGCTTCTACACCTCGGTGGCCGGGCTCGGCCAGAACCCCGGTGACGTCACCATCAACGGCGATGTCACCGTGGACGCCTTCAACGCCGAGGACCAGGGCAACGCCACCCAGAACTTCTGGCGCTCGGCGGAGAACCTGTCCATCAACCCCTCCAGCGGCTCCGACCGCTGGGGCGTCGCCCAGGCCGCCCCGTTCCGCCGGATCGACGTCCACGGCGGCCTCCAGCTCTACCCGGCCAGCTACGGCTGGGCCAGCGGCGGCTACATCGCGGACACCAGGGTCTCCGGCCAGGTGGCCTCGGTCTCGCAGCAGCAGTGGTACACCCGGGACAGCAGCATGGGCAGCTGGGCCGGCGGCGTGTGGAACATGGTCTTCTCAGGCACCGTCGGCGCCCCGGCCACCACCTTCCCCAACCCCCCGGAGACCACGCTGGCCACCACGCCGGTCTCCCGCGACGTGCCCTACCTCTACATCGACGGCAGCGGCAAGTACCGGGTGTTCCTGCCCGCGCTGCGCACCAACGCCTCCGGGCCGAGCTGGGCCGGCGGCAGCACCCCGGGCACCTCGCTGCCGATGAGCCGGTTCTACGTGGTGAAGGCCGGCGACACGGCCGCCACCATCAACGCGGCGCTGGCCGGCGGCTGCAACCTCTTCGTCACCCCGGGGGTGTACCACCTCAACCAGACGCTCAACGTCACCAGGGCCGACACGGTCGTCCTCGGCATCGGCTACCCGACGTTCGTCCCGGACAACGGGGTCAACGCGATGCAGGTCGCCGACGTGGACGGCGTCCGGCTCAAGGGCCTGCTGTTCGACGCGGGCACCACCAACTCGGCGGCCCTGCTGACCGTCGGCCCGGCCGGGTCGAGCGCGGCCCACGCGGCCGACCCGACCACCATCCAGGACGTGTTCTTCCGGATCGGCGGCCAGATCGCGGGCAAGGCGACCAGCAGCCTCATCGTCAACAGCAGCAACGCCATCATCGACCACATCTGGGCCTGGCGCGCCGACCACGGCAACGCGGGCACGGTCGGCTGGACGGTCAACACGGCGGACAACGGCGTGATCGTCAACGGCAACAACGTCGAGGCGACCGGCCTGTTCGTCGAGCACTACCAGAAGTACGAGGTGACCTGGAACGGCCAGAACGGCAAGACGATCTTCTTCCAGAACGAGATGCCGTACGACGTGCCCAACCAGGCGGCCTGGATGAGCCCGACCGGGGTCAACGGCTACGCCGCGTACAAGGTCGGCACCAATGTCACCACCCACGAGGCGTGGGGCCTGGGCAGCTACTGCTACTTCAACGTCAACCCGGCGGTGAACAGCTACCACGCCTTCGAGGTGCCGAACACGGCGGGCGTGAAGTTCCACGACCTGCTCACGGTCTCGCTCGGCAACGTCGGCACCATCACCCATGTCATCAATGACACGGGCGCGATCACCGCCGGCACCACCGTCCCCAGCAACGTCGTCTCCTACCCGTAGCCCCCGACCACCCGCCCCACCCCACGGCGGCGGCCGGTCCGGACCCCCGGACCGGCCGCCGCGCCTGGCGGTCCGGGCCGGGGCTACGCCGGTTTCCGTGCCGGTCGGGCCGGCGGTCCGAGGGGGCAGGCGGCCCGTTCGATGACCTCTTCTTCTGCCTGCCGGTCGCGATGATTTCTTTCAGCTGACCTGATAATGCCCAGCTGCACCTTTGAATCAAAGGAAAAGAGCAAAATGGCACATAAGGCACAAAGACCCTGACTGCCTATCAGTTTCGTCGTCGATCGCGATTAGATCTTCGGATTTCGTTGCCGATCACTGGTTGACGCCAAGGATTCCTCGGAGGTTTCATGGCCGCGGGAGTGGACGGCCACCGGCGGCACCGGCGCGCGCCGGCGTCCCGCTCCCGCAGCACCCACCGACCCGATCGGAATCCGTATGACCGACACGATGCGCCCGCCGCGCACCGGCACCGCAGCCGATGCGCGGCCGGACCCGGCCGCAGGCGGTGCCAAGAAGCTCACCCGCTCCATCGGGGTGGTGGGCGGCACCCTGCTCACGCTCTCCTGCGTGACGCCCGCCTCGTCCCTGTTCGTGATCGTGCCCGACCTCTTCGCCGGTCTGGGCACGGCCACCGCGCTGACCATCGGGATCGGCGTGGTGCTCTGCATCGCGGTCGCCTTCTGCTACTCGGAGCTGGGCACCCTGATCCCCAGCGCGGGCGGCGAATACGCGATGGTCGGCACGCTGACCGGGCGGCTGGCCGGCTGGATCGTCTTCACCCTGTCGCTGATCGTGGTCCTGATCGTGCCGCCGATCATCGCACTGGGCACCGCCGACTACCTGGCGCCGATCGTGCACATCAGCACCCCGCTGGCCGGAGCCGGGGTCATGCTGCTGGCCACCCTGGCGGGCCTGCTGGACCTGCGGGCCAACGCCTGGATCACCGGTGTCTTCCTGGTGCTGGAGGTCATCGCCGCCGCCGTGGTGGCGGTGCTGGGCTTCGCGCACTCCCAGCGCGGCGCCGACAGCCTGATCCACGGCGTCACCGCGGGCGCGCACGGCGCTCCCAGCGCGGTGCCCCTGGCCACCGTCATCACCGGACTGGCCATCGCGCTCTTCGTCACCCAGGGCTTCAGCACCGCCGTCTACCTCTCCGAGGAGCTGGAGAACCCGCGCCGCAACGTCGCCCGCACGGTGCTGTGGACGCTTGCCATCTCCGCTGCGGTGATCATGGTCCCGGTGGCCGCCATCACGGTCGGCGCCCCCGACCTCAAGGCGCTGGCGGCGGGCGACATCGCCGGGATGGTCAGCGGCTGGAGCAACTCGGCCGTCGGCACCTTCGTCAGCCTCTGCATCGCGCTGGCGATCATCAACGCGGGCATCGTGATGGTGATCCAGAACTCCCGGGTGCTGTTCGCCTCCGCCCGCGACCGCGCCTGGCCGGAGCCGGTGAACCGGGCCTTCTCCACCATCGGCCGGTTCGGCTCCCCGTGGGTCGCCACCCTGGCGGTCGGCGTGCCCGGCGCGGTGCTCTGCTACGTCCCGGTGGAGGCGCTGAGCGGCATCACCGGCGTCGCGGTCACCGGCATGTACCTGCTGGTGGCGGTCGCCGCGCTGTTCTCCCGTCGCGGCCGGCACCGGAGCACCGCCGCCTGGCGGATGCCGCTGTGGCCGACCGTGCCGGCGTTGCTGATCGTGGTGCTGGCGTATGTGCTCTGCCGGCAGACCGGCCGGGACCTGCTGGTCACCGGCGGCATCGTGGTGGCGGCCGGGCTCTACTGGGCGCTCTATCTGCGGCCCCGGGGGCAGACCCACTGGGTGATCACGCTGCCCGAGGACGAGCGGGGCTGACCCCGTACCGTACCGTCGCACGACCGACCCGGCCGGCCGGGCCCCGGGGGGGGGGGGGGGGGGGGGGGGGGGGGGGGGGGGGGGGGGGGCGGGGGGGGGGGGGGTTTGGGGGGGGGGGGGGGGGTCCGGGGGGGGTGGGGGTTTCGGGCGCGGTGGGGGTTTCGGGCGCGGTGGG
>NZ_JBIVRB010000006.1:90215-287111 GCF_044755465.1 Streptomyces sp. NPDC092296
GGGGGCGGTTCCCGCGGTGCGCGCGGTCGCCGCGGTGGGTGTCGTGGCGTGGGGCGGCTGGCCAGGGCGCGGGCCCCCCCCGCCCCGGGGGGGGCCCCGGGGGGGGGGGGGGGGCGGCCGGGTCGGTCGGGTTGTGCGGGCGGGCCGGTCGTTCAGAGCAGTCCGGCGATGGCGGGTGGGATGAACAGGTGGCGGGCGCGGTGCTCCAGGACGAAGACATCGGTGGCCCGCCGGGTGTCGGAGAGGCATCTGTCGCAGCTCGGGTCGACATCGGGCACGTCGGCCGCGTGGGTGCTGGCGATGTGGTGGGCGAGCCGGATCTGCGTGCTGACCACGCTGTCCATCGGGTCGTAGTCGACCCCTGGCCCACCGGCCGCTCGGGCGGCCTCCACCACCTCGGGGGCCCGCTTCATCGCCCGGTACAGCTCGGTGCACTTCTCGCAGCCCCACATCCAGGAGGGCGGCAGCGGCCACTCGTCAGCGGCGTCCGGGTCCTTGGCATTCATGCCGAACAGCGTAGTGACGGCGGTCCGGCCAGGCCGCCGGATCGACCGGGACGCCGCCATCGTGTACGCCCGGACCTGCCTCCGGTACGCCTCGGACCGCCTGCGGTGCGGCCGTATCCGCCGGGTCCGGTCGCCCGGCCCCGCACCGCCGCCGTCCGAAGTCCCGTGCCCGGCAGCGAGGTTGACGCCAGGTGAGGCGAGCAGTGCACGAATTGCCCGGACAGTGCCCCGTTCCCGGGGCGGCGCCGGTGGATTGCCCCGCTGATAAGTCATGTCCATGTTAATAATTGCCCACCGCAGCCGCGCCGTTCTGGTGCACCCGGTTCTCGCGGTTGCCCTCCGATGCATTGACAGCGAGATCCACCGCTGCTGAAATGGCGATGCCTTCGGGGATGATCCTTTCGGGGTCCACTGGGAGCGCTCCCACCTGCTGCTTCCTCCCCCTTCCGTGTGTCGACGCGCGGCCGCAGTTCCGCTTCGGCTCCGCGTTCGGCATCGCACGCCCTTTTCCGGTTTCGACGGCATGAATTCGCTCCACCGCACCGCGCAAGGAGAATCGCCCATGCATGTCCCGTCTGTCCGCAGCCTTGCCGCAGACTGCGGAGACCGCCGATGAACCCGACCGAGAAGGACGTCGTACGAATCTGGACCGAGGTGGTCGGCACGGCGCCCGCCACCCTGGACACCGACTTCTTCGACGCCGGGGGCACCTCCCTCGCGCTGGTCCGCTTCCTCGCCGGAGTGCAGGACCGCTACGACGTGGAGCTGCCGGTGGACCGGCTGTTCACCGAGGGCTTCAGCGCGGCCGGAGCGGCGGCGGCGGTGGAGGAGCTGCTGCGCGACAGCGTCGACCCGGCCGAACTGGCCGCGCTGTCGGCCGAGTTGGACGGGCTCAGCGACGAGGAGATCCGCCTGCTGCTGGCCGAGGAGTCGTAGTCCGCTGATGGGTGTCTTCCTGCTGGTGACCCATGGCAGCGACGGCGATGTGCTGCCCTTCGTCGGCCTCGGCGGCGCGCTGGTGCGGGCCGGGCACCGGGCGGTGCTGCTGACCCACGCCCCCTACCGCGACGCGGCCGCCGCCGCGGGCCTGGGCTTCGCGGCGATCGACGACGAGACCGCCTTCGAACGGACCCTGGTGGACACCACCGCGCTGGCCGGCGGCGCGGGCGGCGGCCTGTCCTGGGACGCCTTCTACCGCCGCAACGGCATGTTCGACCAGATCGCCGCCGAGTGCGCCCTGCTGCGCACCCTGCACCGCCCCGGGGAGACCGTGCTGGTCGGACGGCACACCTCCGCCGTCTCGGTCCGCTTCGCCGCCGAGACCCTGGGCGCCCCGGCGGCCTGGGTCGCGCTGGCGCCCACCCAGCTGATGGCCGTGCCGGTCGCCGCGCACACCTACGCCACCGAGCTGGGCGACGGCTTCGCCGAGGTACGGCTGCGGCTCGGCCTGCCGCCGCTGCGCGACTGGCGGCGCTGGTTCGCCGGCGCCGACGCCGAGATCGGCCTGTGGCCGCAGTGGTTCGACGCGGCCGGGCACCGCTGCGCCGACCGGGTCGCGCTGACCGGCTTCCCGCTGGCGGACGGCGACGCCGAGGTGCTCGGCGCCCGGAGCGCCACCGGCGGCGCCGACCCGCTGGCCGGGCTGTTCGACGCCGGGGTCCGCCCGGTGGTGGCCACCGGCGGCACCGGCCGGATGCTGGACCCGGCCTACTACCCGGCCCTGGTCGAGGCGGTCGGTGAGACGGGCCTGCCGACGCTGCTGGTCGTACGCCACCGCGACCTGCTGCCCGACCGCCTGCCGGGCACGGTGCGCTGGAGCCCCGGGCTGCCGTTCGCCGCCGTACTGCCCCGGGCCGCCGCGCTGGTCCACCACGGCGGCATCGGCACCTGCGCTCGGGCGCTGGCCGCCGGAACCCCGCAGGTGCTGATGGCCGACGGCATCGACCGGCCCGACAACGCCGACCGGCTGGCCCGGCTCGGGCTGGCCCGTACGGTCCCCGTCGGACAGTGGCGCACCGGAGCGCTCGCCGCCCGGATTCGCGCCGCCGCCGCCGACACCGGCTACCCGGCCCGCGCGCGGGCGGTCACCGGCGACCCGGACGGCCGGGCGGCGGCGGACGCGGCGGCCGACCGGCTCACCGCACTGCTGGCCGACGGCCCCCGTACGGCGGACCGCCCACCGGCGGACCGGCTGCGCGGGCTCACCGCCGCCGAGGTGGCCCGGCTGCGCGAACGGCTGCGGCGGCGCCCGCCCGCAGCGGCGCGACCGGACCCCGGCCAGGCGCCCCGGCCGCAGGGAGGCGACCGGTGAAGATCCTGCTGGCCCAGAACCTCATCCACCTCCCCTCACACGGCGGCGCCAACCGCTCCAACCGGCTGCTGCTGGAGCAACTGGCCGCCGACGGCCACAGCTGCCATGTCGTCGGCCCGCTGACCGGCGCCCTGGCCACCCACACCCCCGCCACCGCCGCCCCCCACACCGCCGCCCCCCACACGCCCGCCGGGCCCGGCACGCCCGACGCCGATCCGGCGGTCGCGGCCCTGCGCGCCCGGGGCGCGGTGCTGCTGGCGGACGACCCGGACGCCGTCGTCTACCGCCACCGGGGCGTCACCGTGCACGCCGTACGCTCCGCACGGCTGCTGCCCGGCCGCATCCGGGCCGTCGCGGCCGAGCTGGACCCGGACCGCACCCTGGTCCCCAGCGACGACCCGGGGCTGGTGGCGCTGAGCGCCGCGCTGGCCGCCACCCCCGGCCGGGTGGTGTACCTGGTCCACACCCTCCAGCAGCTGCCCTTCGGCCCGGGGGCCTTCTACCCCAGCGAGGCCGGCACCCGGATGGTCCGGCGCGCCGCCGGGGTCCTCGCGGTGAGCCGGGCCGCCCAGGAGTACGTCCGCGCCCACGCGGGCCTGTCCGCGCACCTGATCCACCCGCAGGTCTACGGACCGGGCCCGTTCCCGGCGCGCGGAGCCTTCGGCCGGGGCGCGGTGACCATGGTCAACCCCTGCGGCTACAAGGGCCTGCCCATCCTGCTCGGCCTGGCCGACACCCTGCCCGACGTACCGTTCCTCGCCGTACCGACCTGGGGCACCGAACCCGAGGAGCTGGCCGAACTGCGGCGGCGCCCCAACATCACGCTCACCGACCCGGTGGACGACATCGACGAACTGCTGCGCTGCACCAGCGTGCTGCTGATGCCCTCGCTGTGGGACGAAACCTTCGGGTACAGCTGCGTGGAAGCGATGCTGCGCGGCATCCCCGTGCTGGCCTCGGCGCTCGGCGGGCTGGTGGAGGCCAAACTCGGCGTGCCCGGTTCGCTGCCGGTCCGCCCGGTGACCGGCTACGCCGCCCGCGCCGGGCAGGCCCGCCCCACGCCGCTGCTGCCCCCGCAGGACCTGGCGCCCTGGCGGGCGGCCCTGCTGGCGCTGCTGACCGACCCCGACCACTACCGCGACCAGGCCGAGGCGTCCCGGGCGGCGGCGGGCGCCTTCGTCGCGGGCATCGACCCCGGCGCCTTCGGCCGCTGGCTGGCGGAGCTGGCCGTCGACGCCCCGCCGCGGCCCGCCGCCGAAGGGCCCCTGGACCGGGCGGCGGCGCTGCGGCTGCTCGCCGCCCGGCGGGCCGCCCGCCGCCCGGCCCCGGCCGCACCCGACCGAGAGGAACCCCAGCCGTGCTGAACCCCGTGGCGCCCCCGGCGGCCCCACCCGAGCACAGCCCCGCCGACCGGGACCTGGAACTGCTGCTGGGCATCCGCCACTTCGAGCAGGCCCTGCTGCGGCTGTACGGCGAGGGCCGGATCAGCGGCACCACCCACACCTGCCTGGGCCAGGAGTACATCCCGGTGGCGCTGGCCCCGCTGCTGGACCCGGACGACTTCGTGTTCAGCAACCACCGGGGCCACGGCCACTACCTGGCGCTGACCGGCGACGCGGAGGGCCTGCTCGCGGAGGTCATGGGCCGGGCCGGGGCGGTCTGCGGCGGGGTCGGCGGCAGCCAGCACCTGTTCACCGGCCGCTATCTGTCCACCGGAGTGCAGGGCGAGAGCCTGCCGGTCGCCGTCGGCGCGGCCCTGCGCTGCGCCCGGCAGGGCAGCGGCGCGCTGGCCCTGGCCTTCGTCGGTGACGGCACCTGGGGCGAGGGCGCGGTCTACGAGGCGCTGAACATGGCGGTGCTGTGGCGGCTGCCGCTGGTGGTCGTGGTGGAGAACAACGGCATCGCCCA
Source organism: Streptomyces sp. NPDC092296 (assembly GCF_044755465.1). NCBI lineage: Bacteria > Bacillati > Actinomycetota > Actinomycetes > Kitasatosporales > Streptomycetaceae > Streptomyces > Streptomyces sp. NPDC092296. The sequence goes on from NZ_JBIVRB010000006.1 coordinate 94,941, forward strand.
GTCCACCCCGACCGGCGCGCAGCTGGCCGGCACCATCCGGGGCCGCGCGGCGGCGTTCGGCGCCGCCTACCACCACTCGGACCGCGACGAGGTGCCGCTGCTGCGGGCGGAGCTGGCCCCGCTGCTGGAGCGGGTGCGCGCGGGCGGCGGACCGCTGGTGGTGGAGCTGGAGACCTACCGGCTGGGGCCGCACAGCAAGGGCGACGACACCCGGCCGGCGGCTGAGCTGGCCGCCGTGCGGGCCCGCGACTGGTACGCCAGGTACGCGGCCGCCTTCCCGGAGCGGTTCCGGGAGTGCGACCGGCGGCAGGCGGCCCGGGTGGAGCGGCTGGTGGCCGAGGTGTCGGCCCGGCCGCCGTGCGACGGCCGGGCGGCCGGGCAGCCGCCCGGCCCGCGGCCCGCCCCCGAGCGGCCCGCCCCCCGGCCGGTGGCCGAACCGGGCCCGGCGGACGGCGCCGCCCCCCGCGAGCGGGTCGCGGAGAACCTCAACCGCGCCCTGCACCGGCTGCTGGCCGACGACCCCTCGGTGCACCTGCTGGGCGAGGACGTCACCGACCCGTACGGCGGCGCCTTCGGGATCACCCGCGGCCTCTCCACCCGCTTCGGTGACCGGGTGCGCTCCACACCGCTGAGCGAGGGCGCCATCGCGGGCGCCGGGGCGGGGCTCGCCCTGGCGGGGGAGAAGGCCGTGGTGGAGATGATGTTCGGCGACTTCGTCACCCTGGCCTTCGACCAACTGGTCAACTTCGCCGCCAAGTCGGTGACCATGTACGGGCGCCGGGTGGAGCTGCCGCTGCTGGTCCGCTGCCCGGTCGGCGGCCGGCGCGGCTACGGCCCCACCCACAGCCAGAGCCCGCAGAAGCACCTGCTGGGCGTGCCCGACCTGGCGCTGTACGAGCTGACGCCGTTCCATGACGCGGTGCCGCTGCTGGCCCACGCCCTGGCGACCCGGGCACCGGCGGTGCTCTTCGAGGACAAGATCCTCTACACCGCGCGCCGGTACACCGCCGGAGTCGTCGACGAGGTGCTGCGCTACCGCCTCGCGGGCGCCGAACCGGGCGTCGCCGTGGTGGGGCCCGACGGGGTCGACGCCTTCGACGCGGTGCTGATCGCCCCCGGCGGGATGGCGCACCGCGCGGTCGAGGCGGTACGCACCCTGCTGCTGGAGGACGAGCTCTGCTGCCGGCTGCTGGTACCGGCCCGGCTGTACCCGCAGGACCCCGCCGAACTGGCCGCGCTCTGCGGCGGCGCCGCCGTGGTGCTGGTACTGGAGGACGGCACCCCCGGCGGCAGCTGGGGCGCCGAGGTCGCCCACCGCCTCTATCCGCAGCTGTGGCCGACGCTGCGCGCACCCATCGGGGTGCTGAGCGCGGCGGACCGGGTGATCCCGGCCGCCCCGCATCTGGAGGACGAGGTGTTCGTACAGGCGCAGGACATCCGACAGGCCGTCGTCGACCGGGTACGGGCGGCGGCGTCGGGCTACCGAGGGGAGCAGCCGGCGTGACCGAGTACCGGATGCCGAAGGTCAACAACAACGACGCGGTCTACGTCCTGCTGGAGTGGGCCGTCCCGGACGGCGGCAAGGCCGCCGCGGGCGAACCGCTGCTGGAGGTGGAGACCTCCAAGGCCGTCGAGGAACTGCTCGCCCCGCAGGACGGGCTGCTCGAACAGCTCGCGGAGCCGGGCCGGGAGTACCCGCCGGGGGCACTGCTCGCCCGGCTGCACCCGGACGCCGGAGCGCTGGAAGCCGCCAGGCAGGCGGCCGGGACCGAGACGCCCGATGCCGCCGGTCCATCGCCGCAGAGCGCCGCCGGCCCGGTGGTGACCGCCCCCGCCAGGGCCCTGCTGGCCGAACTGGGCATCCCCGAGGCGGAGGTGCGGGCACTGGGCGTACCGCTGGTGCGGCGCGCCGAGGTCGAGCAGCTGGCCGCCGCCCGGAGCGGCGCCGCAGCGCCGTCGGCCCCGGCCGCCGCCCGGCAAGGCGCCGAGCCGGCCGCCGAAGCGGAGCCGCCCGGCACCGTGGTGACACCGCTGTCCCGGGTGCAGCGCGCCGTCGCCGCGACCGTCACCGCCTCGCACCGCGAAGTCCCGCCCGCCTTCACCGCCGTGGAGGTCGACGTCACCGACGCGCTGGCCGTCACCCGCGCGCTCAGCACCGAACTGGGCACCCTGGTCGGCCTGCCCGAGCTGACGCTCGCCGCCCTCGCCGCCCGCCGCGCCGCCGACCCGGCCTGCTTCGGCTCGCTCACCGGCGACGGCACCGCCGTCCGGCTGGTCCCCGGCGCCCACATCGGAGTGACCTTCGACCTCGGCGGCGGACTGTACGTCCCCGTCGTCCGGGACGCGGACCGCACCGGCCTCGGCGAACTGGCCCGCACCCTGCTGCGCCACCGGATGGCGGCCCTGCGCGGCGCCTTCCGCGACGCCGACCTCCAGGGCGCCAACATCACCCTCACCCTGCACACCGACCCGGGGATCGCCTTCGCCGTGCCGATCGTCTTCCCCGGCCAGGCGTGCGCCCTGTCGCTGGCCGCGCCCCGGGCGGTGGCCGTGCCGGACGGGAACGGCGGATTCCGCGCCCGGCAGCTGGTCCACCTCGGCGCGGCCTTCGACCACCGGCTGGTCAACGGCCGCGAGGTGGTGGCGCTGCTGCGCGGCGTCAAGGAACTGCTGGAGGAGCCGAGACGGCTCACCGAGGAGGACGAGTGAGCATCACGGAGACCTCGGCCGACCGGCAGCAGCTGGCACTGCGGCTGCTGGCCGCCCGCCGGCGGGCGGCGGCCGGCGCGGCGGGCATCCCCAGGGTGCCCCGCGACGGTACGCCGCTGGAGTGCTCGGCGGAGCAGCGGCGGCTCTGGCTGGCCGAACAGGTCGCCGGACCCGCCGCCGCACCCCCGGTCACCGCCGGGCTGGCACTGCACGGGCCGCTGGACCGCACCCGGCTGACCACGGCGCTGGCCGCCGTGGTCGACCGCCACCCGGTGCTGCGCACCCGCTTCGCGGCCGACGGCGGCGAACCCGTCCAACTGCTGCCCGAAGCACCCCTGACGGCCGATCAGGCCGAGGCGCTGCTCGACTGGACGGACCTGACGCCCTTCCCGGAGCCGGAGCGGGAGCCGCTGGCCCAGGGGCTCGCCGTGGAGGCCGGCGGCCACCGCTTCGACCTGGCGGCCGGACCGCTGCTGCGGCTGACCGTCCTGCGGCTGGCCCCCGACGAGCACCGGCTGCTGCTGATCTGCCATCACATCGCCGCCGACGCGCACTCAGCGGCCGTCCTGCTGGAGCAGCTGGCGGCGGCCCACCGCGACCCGTCCGCCGCGCGGGAGACCACGCCGTCCGTCCCGGACTACGCCGACTACGCCGCCTGGTCGCGCCGCCGCCTGGAGCGGGTGCTGCCGGAGCGGCTGGCCTACTGGCGGCACCGGATGGCCGGCGCCGCCCCGCTGGCCGAACCGGACCTGGCGCCGCCGCGCCGCCCCGACCGGGTGGGCGGCCGCCGCACCGGCACGGCCGTCGCCCGGATCGACGCGCCGACGCTGGAACGGCTGCGCGCGGTCGGCGGCAGCGCCCCGCTGACCGCCCACACGGCACTGCTCGCCGGGTTCGCCGTGCTGCTGGCCCGCTGCGCCGGCACCCGGGAGGTGGTGGTGGGCGCGGCCTCCGGCGCCCGGCCGCACCCCGACCTCGACCAGGTGGTGGGCTGCTTCACCGACCTGCTGCCGCTGCGCGTCCCGCTCACCGACGGCCCCGACTACCGCACGCTCGCCCTGCGGGTCCGCGACACCCTGGCGGCGGCCCTCGCGCACGCCGCGCCGTTCGACCGGATCGTCTCGGCGGCGGCGCCCCGGCGGGCGCCCGGGGTGCATCCGCTGTTCCAGGTGCTCTTCGTGGAACGCGAGGAGGGCGCGGCGGTCCTGCCGGGCGGACCGGACACCGGCTGGGGGCCCGGACTGGACGCCCGGCCGTGGGGACGGGAGGTCGACGGCACCGCCTACGACCTGACCCTGGCCGCCACCACCGGCCCGGACGGCGCCGAACTGGTGCTGACCTACCCCCGGGACCGCTTCGCCCGCGCCGCCGCCACCGCGTTCGCCGGGGAACTGGCCGAGCTGCTGGCACTGCTCGCCCAGCGCCCCGACGCCCCCGTGGACACGCTGCGCACCGCCGAGACCTGGCGGGCCGCCACCCGGCCGCACCCGGCCCCCCGCCCCGCCCCCCGCCCCGCGCCCGGCGGCGAAGCCGGCACCGCGCCCCCGGGGGCCGGGCCGGTCGCGGAGCTGCGCGCGCTGTGGAGCGAGGTGCTGGGCCGGGCGGCGGTCGGCGACCACGACGACCTCTTCGCGCTGGGCGGCGACTCGCTGGCCGTGGTCCGCATCGCCGCCCGGATCGAGGAGCGCTTCGGCGCCGCCGTACCCGCGCGGCTCTTCTTCGACACCCCCACCCCGGCCGGCTTCGGCGCCGCCCTGGCCCGGCTCATCGAGGAGCAGCAGCATGCCTGACCGCGAGTACCCGCTGACGCCCGGCCAGGAGCGCATGTGGTTCCTCCAGCGCCTCGACCCGGAGGACACCTCGGAGAACCTGGCCACCATCCGCACGCTGACCGGCCCGCTGGACCTGCCCGCCCTGCGGCGGGCGGTCGACGCGGTGGTGGCCCGGCACGAGCCGCTGCGGACGGTCTTCACCGAGGTGGACGGCGCACCGGTGCAGCGGGTCGCGGAACGGGCCCGCGTCGAGCCGGCCGTGTACGACCTGCGGGGCGGCCCCGACCCCGAGGCCGCCGCACTGCGGGCGGCCCGGCTGCGCGGCGCCGAGCCCTACCCGCTGGAGCGCGGGCCGCTGCTGCGGGTCGAGCTGTACCGCACCGGCGAGCAGCAGTGGGTACTGCTGGTCGGCGCCCACCACCTGGTCTCCGACGGCTGGTCGATCCAGCTGCTGCTGGACGAGCTGGCCGCCGGCTACGCGGCGGCGCTGGACGGCGGGCAGCCGGACCTGCCGCCGCTGACCGGCGGCTACGGCGACCATGTGATGTGGCAGCGGGCGCGGGCGGCCGGCCCGGCGGCGGACCGGGCGCTGGCGTACTGGAGCGCCGAGCTGGCCGCGCTGCCCGGCCCCGGGCTGCCGCCCGGCCCGGCGCCGGCGGCGCCCGGTGCGCCGCCGGTGGTCCGGGCCCGGGTGCCCGGCGAACTGGCCGAGGCGGTGGCGGAGCTGGCCCGGGGGAGGGGCTGCACCCCCTTCATGGCCTGGCTGGCGCTGTACCAGCTGCTGATCGGCCGGCACACCCGGCAGCGGGACGTCGTCGTCGGGACGCCCACCGCCGGCCGGGAGCGGCCGGAGGACGAGCCGCTGGTCGGCTGCTTCACGGCGGTGCTGCCGCTCCGCGCCGACCTGGGCGACGGCGTCACCTTCCACGGCCTGCTCGACCGGGCCCGTACGGCGGTCACCGGGGCGCTGACCCACCCCCAGGTCCCGTACGAGCGGCTGCTCGGCGTGCTCGGCACGGCGCGGGAGGCCGGGCAGCGGCAGCTGTTCCGCTCCTGGTTCAACCTGCACACCGAGGCCGGGCCCCGGCCGGGCGCGGACCGCCCGGCCGGCGGGCTGCGGCTGGAGCCGGTGCCGAGCGACCCGCCGCCGACCCCCTTCGACACCTCGCTGGACGCCTGGCCCGGCGCCGACGGCCTCGACCTGGTGCTCACCTGCGACCCGGCGGTGCTGGACACCGCCGGGGCGCAGGCGCTGCTGGACCGGCTGCCGCTGCTGGCCCGCGCCGCCGTGGCCCGGCCGGAGCTGCCGGTGGACGAGCTGCCGCTGCTGGCCCCCGGCGAGCGCGGCGCCCTGCTGCACGGCCCGGCCGCCGACCCGGACGACCCGCAGGACGGCCCGGCGGACGGCCCGGCGGACGGCACGGTGCCGGTGATGCTGCTGCGGCAGGCGGAGCGGACGCCCGACGCCCCGGCCGTCGAACACGGCGACCGTATCCTGACGTACCGTCAACTACTGGCCGCCGCAGAGCAGACCGCCGCCCGCCTGGCCGAGGTGGGAGCGCTCCCGGGCCGACCGGTCGGCCTGTACGGCCGCAGCTCGCCCGAGGTGCTGGCCGGCATGTGGGGCATCCTGCTGGCCGGCTGCGGCTATCTGCCGCTGGACCCCGAGCTGCCCCCGCAGCGGCTGCGGGCGATGCTCCGCGAAGCGGGAGCCACCGCCGTCGCCGCCGAATCCGGAGCCGCACCCCAGGACACCGGCCTGCCCACCGTCGCCCTGCCCCCCGTCGCCCTGCCCACCGTCGGCGGCCCGGCGACCACCACCACCGGCGACCGGCCCGCACCCGCCCCGGCCGACCTCGCCTACGTCCTGCACACCTCCGGCTCCACCGGCGAACCCAAGGCCGTCGCCGTCCCGCACCGCGCGCTGGCCGCCCGGGTCCGCTGGATGCGCCGCAGCTACCGGCTCGCCCCCGGCGACCGGGTACTCCAGTTCGCCTCACTCGGCTTCGACACCCACGTCGAGGAGGTCTTCCCCGCCCTGACCAGCGGCGCGACGGTGGTGCTGCCACCCGTCCCCGCCGCCCAGCTGCTGGACTGGCTCGGCACCCCCGCAGGCCGCCGCCTCACCGTCCTGGACCTCCCCACCGCCTACTGGGCGGAGCTGGTCGCCGCCGCCGAGACGGTGCCCTGGCCGCCCGCGCTGCGCCTGGTGGTGCTCGGCGGCGACCAGCTGCCCGCCCCCGCCGTGGCCGCCTGGCGGCAGCGGTTCGGCGACCGGGTCGAGCTGTGGAACACCTACGGCCCGACCGAGGCGACCGTCATCGCCACCGCCGCCCCGGTCGGCCCCGCCGACGCAGCGGGCCGCCCCGGCATCGGACGCCCGCTCACCGAGACCGGCGCCTACGTCCTCGACCCGGCAGGACACCCGGTACCGCCCGGCGTACCCGGCGAACTCTGGCTCTCCGGCGCCGGCCTCGCGGACGGCTACCTCGGCCGGCCCGAACTCACCGCCGAACGCTTCACCCCCGACCCGTACACCCCGCACGGCGGCCCGATGTACCGCACCGGCGACCTCGCCCGGCTGCGCCCCGACGGCACCCTGGAGTTCCTCGGCCGGGCCGACCGCCAGCTCAAGGTACGCGGCCACCGCGTCGAACCCGCCGAGGTGGAGGCCGCCCTGCTGCGCCACCCCGAGGTCGGCCAAGCCGTGGTCGACCTGCACGACGACCAGGGCCGGCAGACGCTCGCCGCCTGGGTCGCCCCCCGGGGCGCCGACACCCCCGACCCCGGGGCGCTCCGCCGCCACCTGCGCGAACTGCTGCCCGCCCACCTGGTGCCCGACACCTGCGTCGTCCTGGACCGGATGCCGCTCACCGTACGCGGCAAGCCCGACCGGGCCGCACTGCCCGCCCCCAGCACCCGGCCGGACACCGGCGACCGGCCCGCACCCCGCGTCGAGCCGCGCACCGACGCCGAACACCTGGTCGCCGAGGTGTGGGCCGAGGTGCTGGGCCTGCCCGCCGTCGGGGCGCTGGACGACTTCTTCGCCCTGGGCGGCCACTCGCTGCTCGCCACCCGGGTGGTCGCCCGGCTGCGGGCCGCCCTCGGTCTGGAACTGCCGGTACGGACCCTGTTCACCGCACCGACCGTGGCCGGCACCGCCGCCGCCGTGGAGGACCTGCTGCTCGCCGACATCGACACGCTGAGTGACGCCGAGGTCGCGGCCCTGATCGAGGAAGGGGACCCGGCCCGATGACCACCACCGCCGACCCGTCCAGCCAGCACGCCCCGTCCAGCCCACACCCCCCGGCGGCCCCGCCGCCCGACCCGGCCGCCGCCCGCGCCGAACTGCTGGCCCGCCGACTGCGCCGGGCCAGGACCGCCCCCGCTGCCGCTACCATCCCGCGCCGCCCCGAGGGCACCGCCCCGCCGCTCTCCTTCGCCCAGGAGCGGCTCTGGTTCATGGACCAGTTCGTCCCCGACAGCACCGCCTACACCATCCCCCAGGTGGTGCGGCTGCGCGGCGCACTGGACCGCGCCCGGCTGGCCAGGGCCCTGGACCGGGTCGTCGCCCGCCAGGAGAGCCTGCGGATGCGCTTCCCCGCCGACCCGGACGGCACCCCCCACGTCCAGGTCGACCCGGACGGCGGCGTCACCCTGGGCCAACGCGTCCCCGACCCCGCCCTCGGCCCCGCCGAACGCGACGAACTGCTCGCCCGCTGGGTGGCCGAGGAGACCGCCCGGACCTTCGACCTCGCCCACGGCCCGCTGCTGCACGCCTGCCTGCTGCACGCCGGCCCGGCCGACCGGGACGACGACCACGTCCTGGTCCTGGTGCACCACCACATCGCCTCCGACGGCTGGTCCAGCGAACTCTTCCTGCGCGACCTGCTCACCGCCTACCGCGAGGACCGGACCGACGACCTGGCCACCGAACCCGCCGTCCGCTACGGCGACTTCGCCGCCTGGCAGCGCGAGCGCTACCAGGGCGCCGTACGGCAGGCCGACCTCGACCACTGGCGCGGCCGACTGGCCGGAGTGCCGCCGCTGGACCTGCCCACCGACCTGCCGCGCCCCGCCGAACCGAGCCTGCGCGGCGCCGGCCAGGGCCTGGCGCTCGACCCCGAACTGAGCCGCGCCCTGCTGGCCCTCGGCGCCGCCCACGGCGCCACCCCCTACATGACCCTGCTCGCCGCCTACCAGGCCCTGCTCGCCCGCTGGTGCGGACAGCAGGACTTCGCGATCGGCTCCACCGTCGCCGGGCGCACCCTCCCCGAACTGGAACCGCTGGTCGGCCTGTTCGCCAACGTCCTCGCGCTGCGCGCCGACGTCTCCGGCGACCCCGGCTTCACCACCCTGCTCGGCCGGGTCCGGGACCGCTTCCTGGCGGACCTGGCCCACCAGGAGATGCCGTTCGAGCAGCTGGTCGGCGAACTGGCGCTGCCCCGCGACCCCAGCCGCACCCCCGTCTTCCAGACGTCCTTCACCCTGCTCAACTACGACCGCGCCGAGGAGAGCGCCGGGCCCGCCGACGGCCCGAGCGCCGAGCACTTCCCGGTCGAGATCCGCTCCACCCGCTTCGACCTGGAGCTGTACCTGCGGCAGACCCCCGAGGGCCTGCACGGCTTCTTCACCTACAGCACCGACCTGTTCCACCCCGAGACGGCCGCCCGGCTGGCCGTCCTGTTCGAACGGCTGCTGCGGCAGATCGTGCGCCACCCCGAACGCCCCCTCTCCCGGCTGGACCTGCTGGACGCGGCCGAGCGGCACACCGTCCTGGCGGAGTGGAACGACACCGCCCTGGACATCGGCGCCCCCGACACCCTGCACGGCCCCTTCGAGGAGCGGGCGGCCCGCACCCCCGACGCGGTCTGCCTGGTGGTCGACGCCCCCGCCGACGGCCTGCCCGCCACCGAGGTCACGTACGGTCAGCTGAACCGCCGCGCCGAAGCGCTGGCCCGCCGGCTGCGCCGCGCCGGAGTCGGCCCGGACACCCTGGTGGCCGTCTGCGCCGAACGCTCCGCCGAACTCGTCGCCGCCCTGCTGGCCGTGCTCAAGGCCGCCGGCGCCTATCTGCCACTGGACCCGGACCACCCCGCCGACCGGCTGGCCGGGCTGCTGGCCGACGCCACCCCCGCCGTCCTGCTGGTCCAGGACGCCGTACGCCGCCGCCTCCCCGCCGCCCTCCCCGACGGCACCGCCGTCTGGAGCCTGGACGACCCCGCCCTCTGGGAGCCCGCAGACCCGGCCGACCTCGCAGAGCCCGCCGAGCCGCCGGTGCGCCCCGGGCCGGACGACGCCGCGTACGTCATCTTCACCTCCGGCTCCACCGGCCGCCCCAAGGGCGTCGTCTGCACCCACCGGGGCATCCACAACCGGCTCGACTGGATGCAGCGCAGCTATCCGATCGGCCCCGAGGACACCGTCCTCCAGAAGACCCCGACCGGCTTCGACGTCTCGGTCTGGGAGCTGTTCTGGCCGCTGCGCGAGGGAGCCAGGCTGGTCCTGGCCCGCCCCGGCGGCCACCGGGACGGCGGCTACCTGCGCGACGCCGTCATCCGGCACTCCGTCACCACCACGCACTTCGTCCCCTCCATGCTCGCGGTCTTCCTCGCCGAGGACGGCATCGAGCGGTGCACCACCCTGCGGCAGATGATGTGCAGCGGCGAGGAACTCCCCGCCGACCTCGCCCGGCGGCTGCTCGCCCGGCTGGACGGCTGCGCGCTGCACAACCTGTACGGCCCCACCGAGGCGTCCGTGGACTGCACCGCCTGGACCTGCACCCCGCAGGCACTGGCCGGCCTGCCCCGCACCCCGATCGGCCGGCCGATCCAGAACATGCGGGTCTACCTGCTGGACCAGCACGGCGAACCCGTCCCGGCCGGCTTCCCCGGCGAACTGCACATCGCCGGCCCCGGCGTCGCCCGGGGCTACCTGGGCCGCCCGCAGCTCACCGCCGAGCGGTTCCGTGCCGACCCCTGGGGCCCGCCCGGCGCCCGGATGTACGCCAGCGGCGACCTCGCCCGCCACCGCCCGGACGGCACCCTGGAGTACCTGGGCCGCACCGACCAGCAGGTCAAACTGCACGGCCTGCGGATCGAACCCGGCGAGATCGAGGCCGCCCTGCGCGCGCTGCCCGGCGTCCGCGACGCCGCCGTGGTGGTCCGCGAGGACCGCCCAGGCGACCGCCGGCTGGTCGCCTACACCGTCCCGGCCGCCGACACCCCCGCCGACACCGCCGCAGACACCGCGCCCGACACCATGCCCGACGCCGCCGAACTGCGCGAGGGCCTGCGCCGCACCCTGCCGGACTCGATGCTCCCGTCCGCCTACGTCCCCCTCGCGGCCCTGCCGCTCGGCCCCAACGGCAAGCTGGACCGCAGGGCACTGCCCGCCCCGACCCGGGCCCCCGCCGCCGGCGGCGCCGAGCCCGCCACCGACGCCGAACGCGCGGTCGCGGCCGTCTGGGCGGAGATCCTCGATGTGCCGACCCCCGGCCGGGACGACGACTTCTTCGCCCTCGGCGGGCACTCGCTGCTCGGCATCCGGGCCGTCGCCAAGCTGCGCAAGGCACTGCCCGACGCCGGCGCGATCTCCCTGATGGACCTGTTCAAGCACCCGACGGTACGGGGCCTCGCCGCACTGCTGGACACCCCGGCCGCCGAACGCGCCCCCGCCCGCCTGCTCCACGAACTGACCCCCGACCAGCCCGCGGCCGGCCGCACCCTGACCCTGGTCTGCGTCCCCTACGGCGGCGGCAGCGCCGCCGTGTACCAGCCGCTCGCCGACGCCCTGCCGGCCGGCCACGCGCTGTTCGCGCTGGCCGGCACGGGCGAGGAGATGGGCCTGGAAGGGCGCCGCGCCGCGCTGCCCGACCTGGTCGAGGCCGCCGTCGCGGAGATCACCGAACGCGTCACCGGCCCGCTCGTCCTCTACGGCCACTGCGCCATCGGCGGCGCGCTGGCCGTCGCCCTGGCCCGCGCCCTGGAGGCGGCCGGGCGGCCCGTCGAGGCGGTCTACACCGGAGGGATCTTCCCCTTCGCCCGCCCGCGCGGGCCGGTGGTCCGGCTGCTGGCCGCACTGGAGCGGTTCGGCAGCGACCGCCGCTACCGCAACTGGCTGATCTCCCTGGGCCTCGGACTGGACGAGGTCGACCCCGCCCAGGCACGCCGGATGGTCCGCGACCTGCGCACCGACAACATCGAGGCCGAGGAGTACTTCACCGATCTGCTGAGCCGCCGGGTCCCGCCGCTGGCCGCGCCCGTGGTCTCGGTGGTCGGGGAGCGCGACGACATCACCGCCTTCCACGAGGAGCGGTTCCGCGAGTGGCACTTCGTCACCGGCACCACCGCCCTGGTGGTGCTGGACGAGGCCGGCCACTACTTCCTCAAGTACCGCGCCGCCGAACTGGCCGCCATCGTCACCCGCGTCCACCCGGCCCTGGCCGCAGGCGAAGACCCGGCCGCCTCGCCACTGCCGGTCCCGCCGGGCCACGCCTGGCGGCTGGCGGACGTCTCGCACTCCGCCCCGGAGCCGCCACCGTCGGCGGCGCCGCCCGCCGCCGCGCCGCGCGCCCCCGAGCCCAGCATGCCGCGCTTCCTCGCCGTCGCGGCCGGCCAACTGGTCTCCATGACCGGATCGGCCATGACCGAGTTCGCCCTGCCGCTGTGGATCTACCTCACCAGCGACTCCCTGCTGCAACTCGCCCTGCTCGCCTCCCTCGGCCTGGTACCGGGGCTGCTGACCGCCCCGCTGGCCGGCGCGGTCGCCGACCGGTTCAGCCGCCGCAAGGTGATGATGGCGGCCGACGCCGCCGCCGGGCTCGTCCAGGGCGCCATGCTGCTCCTGCTGCTCGCCGGCGCACTCGGCAGACCCGCCGTCTACCTGCTGATGACCCTGCTCTCGGTAGCGCTCACCTTCCAGCGGATCGCCTACTCCTCGGCCGTACCGCAACTCGCGCCCAAGCGCTTCCTCGGCCACGCCAACGGACTGGTGCAGGCCGGCAGCGGCGTCGTCCAGTTCGCCGTACCCCTGCTCGCCACCGCCGCCCTGGCCACCGTCGGCCTGCGCGGCATCCTGCTGGCGGACGTGTGCAGCTACGTCGTCGCCATCGCGGTCACCGGCGCGCTGCGCTTCCCCGAACGGCTGGGCCACAAGCGGCGCGAGACCGTCGGAGCGGAGATCCGGGCCGGCTTCCGACTGGCCATGGGCACCCCCGGCTTCCGCGCCATGCTGCTGTTCTTCGCCGCCACCAACCTGCTGCTCGGACCGCTGTTCATCTTCTTCCAGCCGCTGGTCCTGGGCTTCGGCACCCTGGCGGACGTCGCCCGGGTCTCGCTGGCGGGCGGCGCCGGGATCGCACTCGGCGGCCTGGTGATGGCCCTGTGGGGCGGCCCGACGCGGCGGCGGATGCACGGCGTGCTGCTGTCCTTCGTCCTGCTCGCGGTCGGCTGCCTGGTCACCGGGCTGCGGCCGTCGGTGGCCGTGACGGCGGCCGGCGTGCTCACCATGTTCCTCGGCAACACTGTCTCTATATAAAGCAAAGCGGCCCCGGTGAACGCCGAGGCCGCCGCCCGTCTTTGCGGAGACGGTGGGCGGCGGCCTCGGGCTGGGCGCACTGGATCGAGCCAGTGACGCCCAGTCTACGCGGGGGGAGTCCCCCCGGCTCGGCTGATCTTCCTGCGTAGCGGGCACAAGATCAAGAGTTTTCCCTGATCAGGTGCAGACTTGCCGACATCTGCACTCCAGCGTGGTCCGAGTGCCGAATCAAGATCCCCCGGACTGGGTGCAGCGCTACCGATGGAAGGTCGGCGCTCGCCTCCGCGACCGCCGCCGCTGGCTGAACCTCACCCAGATCCGACTCGCATCCCAAGCCGGCATAGACCACAAAACGATCTCCCGCATTGAGAACGGATACCGGGCGGTGAACCTGGACGAGATGGCACTGCTCGCTCGCGCACTCGACGCCGAACCCTGGGAACTCCTACGCATCGACGGCGGCTGGCAGTACCCGGACGGCATGCCAGCAGGCGACGCTCCTCGCCCCTAGGCTGATCGGTGGCGGGTTGCACTGTGACGTCGGGTCATGTCCTGGGGCGCTCCGGTGCCCGGTGCCGGGGGCATTGGCAGGGCGGGTAGCGGGCGGCGATGTCGTAGCGGTCCGCCGAGGCGGGTTCGCCCTGGCGGACCTCGGCCGCTTTCAGTTCCTCCTGGCCGCCGTCGGGGGTGCGCCGGTAGGCCCGTACGGTCATGATGACGGGGCCCTCGGCGGTCACCGGCCACCGCCCCGGGCGCGGTCGAGTGTGGCTGGGACGGTGCGGCTAAGCCAGGCGGTGTAGCAGGCCGGCGCGGAGCCGGGACGGCTGCCGCCCTGGCAGCTGGCGCATTCCCCGCACGGCTCGTATCGGGGCGGCTCTGGGGCCGGGCTGGGGGCGCTCACCGCGTGTCCCGGTGGCGGGGGCAGGCGACGATGGCCCAGCCGAGGCGGCCGTCGCCGGAGCCGGTGTAGACGTACCCGGCCGGGGCGAGTGGCCCGGACCGGTCGCCGCAGACGATGCAGGCGGCGCCGTGGAGGCGCGCCAGGGTGGACGCGTCGACCGGCAACCCGAGGACGGGCTGCGGCGGCCCGGTGGGTCTGGCTCCGCTGCACGCCGGCGGCACCGGCCCATAGCGGGACTCGCCGCAGAGGATGGTCCGGCTGACGCGCCCGGTCATGGTCACCTGGTGCTCCCTGGAGAGAACCGGCGCCCCTCGCGGTGCCGGTACCAGTAGCGTTGCCGTGACGGACGGTCAGGACCACACGACACCCGTCCGCGCCTGTCCGCACCACTGCGGACACTGCGGACACCGGGAGCCCGGATGCACCACGACGAGACCTTCGGCCAAGCCCTGCGCAGGCTGCGCGGCACCCTCTCCGTACGCGACGTCGCCCGCCTCGCCGCAGTCGGCAAATCGACCATCGGCGACCTGGAGACCGGCCGCCGACGACCCACCCCCACCGTGGCAGCAGCCCTCGACGACGCCCTCGACGCCGGCGGCGAACTGACCCGCCTCGCCGAGCACCCGCCCGGCACGCCCCTCCTCCAGCAGGTCGCCTCCCTCCAGCACGGCGTGGCCGAGAGCCTCGCCGCCGGGCCCATGACCGGCGCCGCCCTGGACGAGTGGGAGTACACCGTCGCCCGGCACGGCCGCTCCACCCGATGGCGCCCCGAGCAACAGCTGCTCCCCGAGCTGGCCGCCGACATCACCGACCTCCAGAGGCTCCTCGCCCACCGGCACCCGCCGCAGGTGCGCCGCCGGCTCCTCCTGGCCTCCGCGCAGATGGCCGGGCTGATGGCCCTCACCCTGCTCAAGCTGGGTAGCCACTCCGCAGCCCGGGACTGGTGGCGCACCGGCCGGTCGGCAGCTGCCGCCGCTGAGGACCGGGCCGCGCTGTCATGGATGTACGCCCAGGAGTCCTACCAGCTGTACTACTGCGGCGACCTGGAGGGAGCGGTCGAGCTCGCGGCTCGCGCCCAGCAGCTCGCAGGCGGGCTCCCCTGCGTCGGGCCGGCACTGGCGGCACCGCTGGAGGCCCGAGCCCTGGCCAGCCTGGGCCGTCGAGAGGAAACCGCGGCAGCCCTGCTGCGGGCCGAGAGCGCCCTTGCGCGGCTCGCAGCTGAGGAGCAGATCGCCTCCGCGTTCGGCTACTCCGAGTCGCAGCTCGCGTTCCACGCCGGGAACGCCTGGACCCACCTCCGGGAGACCGCCCGCGCCGCCGACGAGCATCAGCGGGCGCTGGAGCTGTACCCCGAGTCCGACCGGACCGACCGGACCCTGGTCCAGCTCGACCGGGCGGTCTGCCTGGCAGTCGGGGGCGACCCTGCGGCAGCAGCCGCAGCGGCGGTTGAGGTGATCGAGGTCCTGCCGGAGGAGCACCGCAGCCCGTTGATCATCTACCGGGCGCGGGAGCTGGCGGCTATGGTGCCCGCGGCGCGGCAGACCGTGCCGGAGGTGCGGGTGCTGCGGGAGTTCCTCGCGCTGCCCGCCGGGTGAGAGGCAGGCCAGGGTGGAGCTGGAGATCAGCCGGGCGACGGCGGACGACGCGGGGATCATCTCGGCGCTGATCGGGGAGATTGAGGCCTACTACGGCGGCAGCGGCGAACCGGGCGACACCGACCAGATCCGCCAGCTGCTATTCGGTCCGCACCCGGTGGCGACCGTGCTGCTCGCCCGCGACGGTGGGCGGGTCCTGGGGATGGCCTCGTACTCGTACCTGTGGCCGGCCGCTGGCGCGGACCACTCGCTGTACCTCAAGGAGCTGTTCGTCCGGGCGCCCGCACGCCGTCACGGTGTGGCTCGGGCCCTGATGGAACACCTCCAGGAGATCGCGGTGGGGGCTGGCTGCTCGCGGGTCGAGTGGACTGCCGACCGGGACAACCCTCCGGCGCTCGCCCTCTACGAGGCGCTCGGGGTGCAGCCCAGGGACGGCAAGATCTTCTATCGGGTAGAGCGGTAGCGCGACCAGAGTCAGGCCGCCTCGGCCAAGCCCGGCGTCACGGTGCCCGGCAGCGCGTCGGCCCTTTTCGCCGCGGCGAGGAGCCGCCGGACGGTGACGGTCCGGCGGTCGGCGCCGAGGAGTGTGCAGATGCGGGAGAGCTGCCAGGAGGCGGAGCGGCGGTCGATCCCGTGGGTGGCGAGGGTGTGCAGGAGTGCGGTGTCGGCGGTGGCGTCGCGGAGGCGTCCGGGGCCGAGGTCGGGGCGGCCGGCGAGGGAGGTGAGGATCGTGTCCCGCTGGGGGGACGGTTCCCATCGGGTCGGGGTGATGGTGGTGGTGCGGCGGGTGTCGCGGCGGGCGCGTTCGCGGTCGCCGGGGGTGGTGCCGCCGTACACGCCGTAGGGCTCCCACCAGGTCCGTCCGTCGCCCGCTCCGTAGGCGGCGCACGCTGCCCGGATGGGGCAGGGTGCGCAGACTGCCCTGGCGGCGCGTTCGCGGGCGATCCGCTGCGGGGTCGTCTCGTCATCGGCGGCGTGGAACAGCTCGGGGTCGACTCCGGGGCGGGCGCAGCGCCGGTCGTCCCAGTCGGGGTGGGCGGTGCCGCGCGCGTCGTCGTCCACGGCGGTCTCCTGTGGTGCGAAGGGATTTGATCAAGCGTACGCCTGCACGACCGCAGCCCCCCACCTTCGGGTGGCGGCGCGACGAATCGCCGCCGGGGGCGCCCTGCGTGCGGCATCATGACGCCATGGCAGAGATCGAGGTCGTCTTGCACGGCGGCCCCCTGGACGGCATGACCGCCCCGGTGCTCGCTGACGACCCGGACCCGTGGACGGCGATCATCAGCGGTGCCGGGTGCGCCTACCCCGGCGGCCGATCCGTCTACGTACCCGACGCCGCCGGCCGGTGGACGTGGGTCAGGGACCTCCCCTGGGACGCGCTGTGACGGCGGTCGGTCAGATCGGCATAGCCACGCGAGAGGGACCAGGCGGCCCGATGGCGGACTCGGCGGCCGCCTACACCTCCGCCGGCACCGGCCGGACCGCCGCCGCCCTGATAGACGGCATGGGCCATACCCCCGAAATCGTCCGCCTGGCCCCCATGCTCGCGGAGACGGCCGTCCGCGTCGGGGCGGTGCGCGGTGCGCTCGCTGGGCTGCTGTCTGCCGGGCTACTGCTGGCCGACCCGGGCCACCCGGACGCGGTCGGCGTCCTCGTAGTGACACGGGAGGACGGCGGCGCGGAGCTGGTGTGGGCGGGTGACTGCCGGGCCTACCGCTGGGACGGCGCCGTGCTCCGGCAGCTGACGACCGACCATAGCCTCGCGGCCTACCTGACGAGGGCCGCAGGATCGGATGTGCCCGTGCACGCCCTGGTCAACTTCGTGGGCGTGACCCTGGGCACCGCAGTGCCCGCCACCGTGCCGTACGTCTCGGTGCCGGCCGGAGGCATGCTGGTGCTCACCAGCGACGGTGTCCACGACCAAGTCGAGCCGGAGGAGCTGGAGCGGCTGGTGCGCACCCACGCGGACCCGCAGGCCCTTGCTGAGGCCCTGGTCGCCGCTGCCGAGGCCGGGCCGGACGGAGCGCGGGACGACGCGACCGCGATCGTGCTCGCCGCCACCTGACCCTGGGCCCGGCGAACCCCCCTGCCCGCCACCACTAGAAGGGACGACCACATGTGCGACGGCTGCTACTGCGGGGAGGACGACGACTACACAGCCGATGACCGGCGCCGGGAGGAGGAGCACCAGGAGCACTACGTCCATGCTGCGGACTGCTACTCCTGCGAGGTCGAGTGCCGGGAGACGGCTGGGTACACCCGCTGCAAGGACTGCTCGCTGCCGTTCCCGGAGGGCCGGTTCAGTATGCTGCGGCACGGCTTCACCTGGGGGTGCTTTCCGCTGCCGGTGATCGCCGCCGATGAGTTCGACTGGCCGGAGCTGTACGGGAAGTCGGTGCGGTTCAAGGGCGCGGCGGGCGGGCCCCGGGGGACGGGAGGCTTCCGCTGGGTCACCGGCACGGTGGTCGGCCCGTGGGACAACGGCTCCATGCGCGGCTACCCGCGGTCCCTGTGGCCGATGCTGGAGCTGGAGCGCACCGACGAGGGGTACGGGGGCCGCACGCCCATCGCGCCCCGGGAGTGGCTGGCGATCGAGGTTCTCGGGGACGGCCAGAGGTGAGCGCTGCCGACGGCTACCGTTGGACCGAGGTGACGTTGCACGGCGGCCCGCCCGACGGCATGACCGCCCCGGTGCTCGCCGCCCAGGCCCCCGATGCAGCCTCAGGGGGCAGTGCGGGCCAGGACGGCCGCCAGGTCATCGGCGGCGGCGATCAGCCGGGCTGAGGCCTCCGGGTCGGTGACCGCCTCCCGCCCGGCGGAGAAGTGGAGCAGGCGGACGGCGTGCTGGAGTGCGGCCCGCAGGTCGGTGATGTGCTGGTCGCGCTCATCGGCGCGGTAGGGCGTGGTGGCCATGGCTATCAGGCTACCGAGCCGAGCCGAGCCGGGCCCCGGGCCAGAAACCGCGACCCGGACGCAACTCACCGCCCCCGCCCACCCCGCGAAGGGGGTGGGCGGGGGCGGTGCTTCAACGGCTCAGGTAGGAGGCGACGTAGCCCGCGCCAGCACCGAGCACCATGGCCGCGCCGGTCATCGTCCACCGCCACTGCTCCAGGGATGCCACCCGGGCCGGCACCCCGACCAGCCCGGCCGACGCTGTCTCCAGCGCGTCGGTCCGCTTGTCGAGGTCGACCAGCCCGCTGCCGTGCGTCGCGAGCGTCCGATCGACCTGGTCGGACCGCTGCACGAGCAGCGCCAGCTGGCCCTTGATCTCGGCCAGGCCGGTGCCGATCTCACCCCGCATCCGCTCCAGCTCCAGCGCCGTGGCATGGTCGGTGGACGGGACGGTCACTCGCCGCCCCCGGCCGTCGGCGGCGGGGAGACCGTGCCGCCGTCCACCGCGCCCTTGCGCAGCCAGGCGGGCAGCAGCCGGTCCACCTGCGGCAGGGCCATCACGCGGGTGACGCCGGCCGCGACGGCCAGGCCGGCGCCGACACCGGCGGTGGTCTCCGGGATGCCGCTGGCTGCGACGATCAGCGGCGCGGCCGCCGCCAGCGAGAGCGCCGTCTGCACGGTCGAGCGGACCGTGCGGCGCGTGCTGTCCTTCATGGTCAGTTCCCCTTCGGTGCGCGGGCGATCGAGGCATTCGCCCAGAACGTGGCCTCTTCGAGCTTGGTGATCGCCAAAGCCTTCTCTCGACCCTCGGGGAGGGCCGCGTTGAGACTGGCCGCGATCTGCCGGAAGTAGGTCCGGACCTGTTCGTGGGCGGCGGCCCGGCCCGGCGTGTCCGCAGGGTGGTAGATGAAGCGGTTGGTGATGTCCTCAGGTGCCATGGTGATGATGCCCTTCTACTGGGTGACGGTGAAGCCGTTCCTGAGGCCGAGCTTCTTGAGGCTGGCCGATCCGGGGATGCCGTCGGCGTCTTTGCCGGTGTACCCGTAGCGGCGCTGGAGGGCCGCGTACGCCGTGATGGTCTTGCTGCCGAAGCTGCCGTCGACCCACTTCGCGTCGAGCAGCCCCTCGGCCTGGAGCGCCTTCTCCACGATCAGCGCGTCCGCCCGGTGCGCCGCCGAGCCCTGCGGGGCGGCCGGGTCCCGGCGGGCCGCCGCGACCACTCTGGAGAGGTCCACGACCGGCGTCTTGGCCGGGGCCGCCGGGGCCGAGGCGCTCCCGACCGGGGCGGGCTTCTCGCCGAGGAGCTTCGCGACGTCGGCCCGGAAGCGGACCATGTCGAAGGTCGGGTCCGGCTTCCAGTCGCTCCACTCCTTGTGGCCGATGCAGCTGCGCGCCGT
This sequence comes from Streptomyces sp. NPDC092296, assembly GCF_044755465.1. NCBI lineage: Bacteria > Bacillati > Actinomycetota > Actinomycetes > Kitasatosporales > Streptomycetaceae > Streptomyces > Streptomyces sp. NPDC092296. Next base: position 114,745 of record NZ_JBIVRB010000006.1, read on the forward strand.
CCAGCCGTGCGCCCGGCACAGGGCAGCAGCCCACCGGACCGCCGCGTCGTACTGGGCGGCCGGCCAGGGCTTGCCGTCGCCGAGGTTTGAGCTCTCCAGGCCGTAGAAGCAAGCGTTGCCGTCGGTCGCGCTGGCGCTGCCCTCGTGCTGGTGGGTCGCGGGCGGCCGGTCTCCGTACGACTCGGCGATCACGGCGGCGAGCACCGCCGGGTCTCCGCCGCCCGCGTGGTTCGCCCGCCCGGCGCTGGTCAGCGTCAGCGTGCCGTCCGGCGCCAGGTAGGCGTGCGCGCACGGGCCCGGCAGGTCCGCCCGGCCCGCCCACACGACCTGGCCATCCGACGGCGGGGTCCCGCCGGTGTGGTGGATCATCACGCCGTGGACCGGGCCCCAGGCGCCGTGCCCGGCCCGGTCGTGCGTGCGCCAGCCGGGGTGCTCGACCGGCTCCAGGCCCTCGGCCCGCAGTACGGCGAGTATCCGGTCGGCAGTCAGAGGTGTTGCCATGATGCCCTCCCTGGGCATGACGGAGCCCCCGGCCGGTCGGCGCGGGGGCTGGGTGACGGGTGGGGTCAGTCCTGCGGGTCGGGCGGCGGCAGTGGCTCGGGGTCGCAGTCGCAGCCGGGCAGGTTCGCCGGGTTGGGGGCGGTGCACGTGGCCTGGTGGGTGTGGCAGGCGAGGTCCATGTCGATCTCGTGCTCGGCGCAGGCATACACCGGGACGGTGATGTTGGTGGCATCGGGGAGCGGCGGGAGGCGCGGAGGGTTCTCAGGATTGGTGGCGATCATCTCGGCCCGCCATGCCTCGGCCATGGCGATGATCGGGACGAGTTCCGCGTCGGTGGGGCGGCGCTGCCACTGGAAGGTGGCCCGGTTGCCGCAATCCACGGCCATGCAGAGGATAGGCATGATGCTCCTCAGGCAGAGATCCAGTGGAGGGACATGGTCGGCAGGAGCGCCGTCGCGCCCACGTTGGTCGCGAGCGCCCCGCCGCCGGTGATGGACTGGTACGCCTGGATCTCGACGTAGTCGCCCGACGCCAGCCGGGCGTCCACCGTCTCCGACCCGCTCCAGGACCCGCTGGCCGTGGCGGCCTCCAGGATCTCGGCACCCGTGACCGGGGTCCCGTTTACGGTGACCTGGAGTCCTCGGCCGCCGGTCGCGTTGGCGGCGAACGCGACGCCTGCGCTGATGGAGTAGACGCCCGGGACCTGGCAGACGTAGCGGCTCGTGGCGCTGGTGGTGGAGTGGCCGTTGTCGCTGTCCCAGCTCTCCGCGTCGAGGGTCAGGCTGGTGAAGGTCCCGTTGGGGATGGACTGGGTGAGGGTGGCGTAGCCCTTGAAGGCGGGCGGCGCCGTGATGAAGTCGATCAGGGATTTGACCTGGGCGTTCCACAGGGCGCCCGTCATGGAGTTGCCCGGGGATTCCTGTGCGGATATGGGGGCGCTGCGGGGCACGGGGCCTCCTCAGTAGGCGAAGGCGACGGCGTCGAACGCCGACGCGCTGTCGTAGACAGACGGGTCGGTGACGCCTGCGGGCAGCGGCTCGCACAGCAGATCGCCGACCGCGTGGGACCTGGTGGTCGCGATGGTGAGGGTGATCACGGCGGACGTCCACCCGGACGTCGTCGCGGAAACCTTGTCGACGGTGACGATCTCCTGGTTGGCCGTCCCCAGGCCGAGGACGAGCCGCTGCCCCTGCCCGAGCTGTGCCGCCAGCGGGTTGGCGTTGTCGGCGGATGCGTTGACGGTCACGGTCGTCGCACCGGATGCCACGGCCGTGCGGACGGTGGTCCGCCACGCACCGAACACCGCATAGGGGGTCAGGTCCGCCGGGGAGCACTGAAGGGTGAGCCTCGCGCTGGCCGCGTCGTCCATCTCCCACGACAGGCCGTCGACGAAGCAGTCCACGAGGATCGGCGGCGCGCCGTTGGGGCGGCGCATGACCCGGACGCGCGTGCCGATCTCCAGAGCCAGGCACACCGGCCACAGCGCCGGATGCGACGACGGGTTGAGGACGATCGAGGAGATCCGCCGCGCCGGCCGCTTGTACCTCGACAGCAGGTACTTGGCCTGGTCCTGGCACTCCAGGGGGTCCGCCGAGCCGCTGGAGCGGTCCATCGTCCGCGTCCCGTACTGGTCGACCGAGTCGCCGTCGATCGCCGCGAAGGCCTGCCCCGTGGCCTCCTGGGTGACCGTGACAGTGTTGGCCAGGCGCGTCGGGTCGTAATCCAGCGCGACGGTCTCGTACGGGTACTCGCCGTTGGCCGTGTCCTCCCCGAATGTGACGGTGGGGACGGTGGAGTTGTACCGGCGGGACCGGGCGAGGAACGTCGCCGCGCCGCCGCGGGAGATGAAGTGGACGCCCGACTCGGTGGCCACGACGTCCTGGAGCGCCGACAGGGCGTCCTGGCCGCCGAACGCCGCCGGGGCCATGTTGGTCGTCACCCCAGCATCGACGGCGCTGGCGCCGGTGTACCCGGCATAGCGCAGGATGCGGGCGTAGCGGGCGCCGGAGGACTCGCCCGCGCAGGCGGACCGCCACGCGGTGCTGATCGCCCGCATCGCGTCCGCCGTCAGCAGGTCCGGGAACTCGCAGGCGAACGCAATGTCGCCCTGGAAGTTCCACTTCGAGCTGCCGCCGACGGTGGTGATGTCGAGCCAGCCGCCGATGTGGTCGCCGACGATGCCGGTGGCGGCCAGCGCGGAGACGCTCCAGGTGAGGACGTTGCCGTCGAGGCACGTCGTGCCGTGGCCGGAGGCGTCCCGGCCGAACATGGCGAGATGCCAGTTCCCGTCGCTGACGTTGATCGCGCTGGACAGGGTGGCGAGCGTTCCCGTGCCCTCCGGTGTCCCGGCAGACCAGTTGAGGTGGCCGGAGGAGTCGATCCACAGGTGGCACTGGGACCCCGACGGGCCCTCTTCCATGTGCCGCTGGTCCATCGCGGACCACACGTAGGAGCGCGCCGCCGGCTTCGATCCGGCGGTGTACCGGAATGCGATCATGCGGGTGAACAGGCGGCTGGCCGGGCCCTTGATGCCCGCCTGGGAGAGGCCGAGGACCGTCGCCGGGCCCGCCGTCGCGGTTCCTGGGTTGGGGTTGGCGACCGTCACGACGGTCCCGGCGCTGCCCAGGTACACGCCCTTCACCGGGTCCGTCGCGGTGATCGCGGTCCCGGAGGTGAGACTGCCGGGACCGGCCTTCGGGTTCGCCGGCTGGACCGGCGGGAAGTTGCCGGTCCAGTCGGCGAACCTGTCCGACCCCTCCGGATCGGACAGGGGGTACAGCCATGCCGGTTCGTGCGCGGCGACCTCCTCGATCAGCACGTCCCGCAGGTCCTGCTGGGACAGCAGCGCGAACGCGTCGACCATCTCGGGGCTGACGAGGCCGTAGGTGCCGCCCATCGTCCACGTCTGCGGGAGGCGCTCGGTGAACCCCGAGTACAGCGGCGTCCACTCCCCGGGGCACACCCACGGCGTCGCCCGGTCGGCGTGCTCGACCTGCCAGCCGTCCACCTGGACGGTGCAGGCCGCCGCAGCAGGGGCTGCCGTTGCGACGCCGACCCAGAACAGCCGCGCGCCCGGGTCGACGGTCGCCGTGACGGTGACGGGCGTCCACGGGGCGGTCGCCGAGCCGGTCAGGATGACGGCCGCACCCCGGGTCTCACCGCTGCTGCTGTCCGCGTACAGGCCCTGGACCTTGAGGGAGGTCCCCGGGGTGATGTTGCGGACCCGCATCTGCACCGTGCACGGGACACCCGGCCGCAAGTTCGGGGACAGGGTGTAGCAGATGTAGTCGTCCTCACCGCTGCTGACGGCGAACTGGAGGGCGCGGCCGCCCTGCCAAGCGCCAGCCGTCGCGACGACGACCCCGTCACCCGCCTCGCCCTGCGCGGCGTCCGTGTTGCAGGACACCCCCATCGCGGCGGTCCGCGTGCCGACAGCGTAACCGCCGAGGTCACCACCGGTCGCCGGGCCCTGCGCCAGCAGGTTGGGCGTCGCCGGCCACTGCGCCCGCATGACGAACGGCTGGTACAAGTCCAGCGCCCCGAACCACGGCCCGGCAGCGTTCTCCGGATCGAATGCTCCATCCTGGTTGGCCCACTGCTCGGCCGCCTCGCCCGTGCGGACATCGTCGGTCTCGTACTGCCGCCCCCGGTTGGTCTCGACCTCTCCGCGAGTCAGGTGCGCGAGGTCCACGAGGCTGCCCGGCGGGATGCCGCCCCCGCCGCCGGGCGAGGAGACGCCCAGGGCGTGCTGCATCAGCGGCCATGCCGGGTTCAGGCCCCCCGCCATGGTGTTGACATGGGCAACGGCCGCGACGAGGCCCGTGTACGTCTCCGCCGCAGTAGTGCCCGCCTCGACCAGAAGTGCGACCGCTGCGGCCGGCCAGGTGTAGGCGAGGGATGTCTGAGCCGTCCACGTCCAGCCGTCCGGCGAGGTGTCGGCCCACCAGCGTCCGGACTGCTCCCGCAGCCGCCACCAGCGGTGGACGGACGGATCGTAGGCGGCCAGTGCCGCCGTGACGGTGGAGCCGCCGGTCGTGACTGCCAGCTCGAACATCGTGTGGCCGCCGGTGAGGCGGATCGCAGCCCGGTTGGAGGCGTCCTTCGCCACGGCGAGGCGCGTCAACGTCCCCCCGGAGCCGCGCGGCACAGGGATCACCTGTGCGGAGACGCTGCCCCCGCGCCCGTCCCATACCGCCGCCGTGCCGAGGGTGCTGACGGCGCCGGCGGCGGTGGGGCAGGCAAGGTTCGCTCGGTTGTTGACGGTGTCGATGGCAACCACACCGGTTGTGGTGGCGCCCCACAGGGACGCGTTCAGGATGGGTGAGTCGAACGGGTCCGCGAGCCCGGACAGCAGCACGTGTCCTCCCTATCTGCGGTAAGGGGCGTAGGTGTCGGAGTTGCGCATGCCGCGACGCTGCGCCTGCGTCTCGCTGAGCCGGCCGAGTTTCCGCTCGCTGATGACGGACCCGGCGACGTGGTAGTGCGTGGACTGGTCGATGACCGTGGTCCCGCCGCCCGACCCGCGACCGGTGAGAGCGAGGGACGCCACAGGGGCCGACGGGGATGCGACGGCCATGCCCTGGGCGGCGGCCTGACGGACCTGCATGGCCATGCCCTGCGCAGCGATGACGGCATGCTTGCTGCTGCGGCTGAGGCCAACGGCGACACCCAGCGCCGAGTAGTCGCCGACCTGCGCCATCACCCGGCTGGGCGACTTGATCCCCAGCGCCTTCTTGATCGCCTTCTCCATGGAGGAGGCGATCTTCTCCATCTGCTTCTCGATCGCGGCCTGCTGCTTGGCCAGGCCGTCGACCAGGCCCTGCGCCGACCGGATGCCCGCCGCATACATGGAGTCCGCGACGGCGGTGCCCGCCTTGTCGGCAGCAGCCTGCGTCTGCTTCTGGAGAGCGTTGATCTGCTGGATCTGCCCGGCCGTGCCCCCCGCAAGGCCGAGGGCTGAGTCGTAGCCGCCCTCTACGCCGGCGGCCGCGAGCTGGTCCAGCGTCGCGCTGTTCAGCCCCTTGGACTTGAGCTGCTGGAGCAGCGCCGCGAACTGCTGCGCCTTCCGTGCCTGCTCCTCGTACTGCTTGAGGATGTCGGCGGCGTTGATCGGCCGGCCGGTCTCGTTGGCCGCCGTCACTGCCGTGAGGCCGCCCATGACACTGTCGCTGACCTGCGACTTCTTCTGAGCCCAGTCGTTCTTGAGGTCAGCGAGCTTGTCCTGAGCGGACTTCAGCTTCGACGCGACGCTGTCTCGCTGCTTCGCCAGCGCGGTCAGCTTCTTGGTGTCGGCGTCGATCATCTTCGTCAGGGCACTACCGGTCTTCTGGCCGGCCTTGGCGGTCGAGATCTCTTTCCGCAGACCCTTCTCCTGCTTGTCGATGTCGGCGATCTTCGCCTTGAGGTCGGAGGCGCGCTTCGCGGCCGCCGCCCGCTGCGACCTTGTTCCCTTACCGGTCTTCGCCTCCGCGTCATGGAGCTGCTTGACCAGGCTGGCGCGCTGCTTGTCCAAGCTCTGGAGCTTCTTGTTGTCCTGGTTGACCACCTGGACCAGGTCGGTGCCCAAGTACTTGGTGACCTGTGACTTGATCGACTTGAGCGCCGTGTTCATCTGCGCCGTCGTCCCCGTCAGGCCCTGGACGAGGCCCTTGGACAGGTAGCTGCTGAGATCCTTCCCGGCCTTGGCCCACGAGGTCTTCTGCTGGGCGGACAGGCCCGTGATGCCCTGCGGCGTCCCCCCGGCGAGCTGGCGACCGGCCGCCGTCAACTTCGGGATGGTGGACTTGGCGATGGTGGCGGACCAGTTGATGCCACCGGACGCCATGGGCGTGATGCTGCCGTTGGCCATCCAGGAGACCGCACCTCCCAGCTCCTTGACGACCTGCGTGGCGATCTTCCGGGAGCGCTGCCGCTTGCCCCGGTCCAGGGGGATGTACGCCTCGGGCTGCGCGGTCTCGGCCCACAGAATCCAGGAGTTCCCGGGGGCGATCATCGCCTGCCGTGAGTTCGCGGTGCCGTCAGCCATGCGCCGCATCCCACCGGAGCCCCAGAGGCTGCCATCCGCCGACAGGGTCGCCCGCGCCGGGCCGCCCATCGGATGGACGATGGTGTTGGCGGTGATGGTGACGGTCTTGTCGTGGATCTTCGCCAGTTCGAGCTGGGCTTCCTTTCGAGCCTTGACGAGCTGGGCGATATCCCCCTTGAACTTCGCCTGCTGACTTTTCGGCACGGAATCGAGCTGCTTCTTGGCCGCCGCGATGTCCTTGCCCCACTGGGCGATCTGAGCAGTGAGGAGCGTCCTCTGCTCCTTGGGGGACTCGGCTATCTCCCGCTTCTTCTCAAGGAGCTTCTTCTCAAGGTCAGTCTTGTCGGCGGTCAGCTTGATGAGCTTTTCCGGCGGGAGGTTCTTCTTCGACATCTTGGTCTTGACGTCGCCGAGCTTCTTTTCAAGGTCCTTGATGTCACCCTCGACCTTGATTTTATGGGGAAGCTTCATGACAGAGGTCTGCCACTCGTTGATCTTCCCCGTCATGCCGTCGATGGCGTCGCCCGTGTCGTTCGAGAACTTGAGCAGCGCGACCGAAGCGGTATTGATTTTTCCGCCGATACCCGGCACCCAGCTGAACGCTACTGACGCGGCAGCGAGCAGGCCGGAGGCCATGTCAAGGAAGCCCTGGACGACATACTTGAACATCGTCAGGGCGACTTTGCCGAACTCCAGCACTGAGAGGGAGATGACGGCGAAGACGTCGGTCATGATCTCGCGGGCCTTCTGGCTGGTATTCCAGAGGTAGACGAGGCCGATAGCGACAAGGGCTACGGCGGCGGCGATCAGGCCGACCGGCGAAGACACAGCTTCGAAGGCGATCATCGCGACCCCGGCGGCACCCAGAGCGATCGTAATAGCGCCAATGCCGATGGCGATCTTCTTCACCAGTGACTTGTGGCTCTCCATCCACCCGAAGAAGCGAATCGCATACGGGAGGAGTTTCGTTCCCAAAGAGATAGCAGCGGTTTCCAGCTTCTGCTTGAACATGTCCATCTGGACATTGAAAAGCTTCTGCGTGGACTCCCATCCCTCCACATCCTTCGTGGTGTGATGGAAGGAATCCCCGGTCTTCTTTACCAGCTCCGCCGTTGTCTTCTGGTGCGCGCCGCCGATCTCCAGGGCAGCCATCAGGCCGTTCGAGCCGCCCGTCATCTTCTTCATCAGGTCGGTCGCCGTAGTAAAAGCGGGATTCCCCGCCTTCACCTGGTCGGAGAATCCATGCGCGGCCGTCGTCAGGGCCTTGTACTGGGAGGCCATCGCAAACCCCTGCGCGCCCATGCCCTTGCCGAAGTCCGTGAACTCCTTCGCGGACAACGACCCCTTGTCGAAAGCCTGAGCTGCCCTGCGCAGATCGGGCGGCATCTGACCGAGCATTTCATGCAGAGCCTCGGTCGCCGACGCCGAACGCTTCATCGTGCCGATCACGACATCGCCGGAGGGTCCCATCTTCTTGGCGATGACTTCCCAGAGGTAGTCGATCGTGCCCGTCAGGCCGCGCTTGCTCAGCTTGTGCTGCAAATCGGTGGCGCTGACGCCCACCTGGTCCATGCTCTTGCGGGCCACGTTGTTCGGCGATAGCAGGCCCCTGATCGCGAACGCCTGCAACTGCGAGGCGTGCCGGGCCGTCTCGCCCTGACGCGTCATCGACGCGAGAGAACCCGCGACGTCGTCGAAGCTGATGTGTGCCTGCGCGGCCAGAGGGAGCACTGTGGACAGCGAGCCCGCGAACTCCTCAAGCGTGGTCGTACTGCCACCAGCAGCCGTCTTGATGGCGTTCATGACCTGCACGCTCTGGGATGCGGGCAGGTTGTAGTTGTTCATGACCGTCGTCATCGCGTGGACGACGGTGTCGAGCTTCGCGCCCTCCTCGCGGGCCCCCTGCGAGGCGACTTTGAGGACGGTGAGTCCGCCATTTGCGGCTCGGAACCCGGCTTTTTCCGCCTGGTACATTCCCTCGGTGAGGTCGTGCCAGGTTGTCCCGGTATCGCGGGCGATCTCCAGAATCCCGCTACGGACCTTCCCGAGATCCCCCTCCGCCTCGCCAGCGGCGGTAACGAGCAGGTTGGTTCCCTGCTCGAAATCGCCGGCCATTTTCATGCTGACGACGCCAGCGCCGACCGCCACGGCGGCGGTCACTGTCCCGACAGTTTTCAGTCCGGACGCGAACTTTCCGCTCTTCTCGTTCGCGCTGGCGAGCGCCCCACCGAGGCGCATGGTTGACCCGGAGAGCACGCCGACGGAACCGGCGGTGTGCCGGGCCTCGGCGCCGAGCGCGGCCACGCGAGTCGCCGTGCCGGTCGCCCGCATGCCGAGCCGCTCTGTCTCGGCAGCGGCTGCGGCCTCCTGCGCGGCGAGGCGCCGCGCCTCGGCGCTGGCAGCGCCTGCCTGGGTGCCGAGCCAGCGGGCGTTCTCGCCAGCCAGGCGTGCGCGGCTGGCCAGCCGCTCAGCCTGCGTGGCAGCGCTGCGGGACTGACGCTCCAGTTTCGAGGCGCCCTCACCGCCTGCTGCGGCCTGCTCTGCCAGCCGCCGGGCCTCTGCGGACGCCAGGCTGGCCTTGTTGGCGAGGTTCGCGGCCTGCTCGGACGCGAGTCGGGAGCGGCTGGCGAAGCGGGCGGCGGAGGACTCGGCGGCGCGGACCTCGGTGGTCAGGCCACGGGTGGCGGTGGTGGTGCGGCGCATCTCGGCGCCCATGGCGGCGGTGCTGGCCTGGGCGCGGGTGGTCGCGCGCTCTGCCATGGTGGTGGATTCGGCGAACCGCTCGCCCTCAGCCGTAGCCTCGGCCATGGCCCGCTTGTACTGGGTGTTGATCGCGCGGAGGTTCACCCACAGGTCTGCGACCTCAGGCACGGCGCACCCCCTATCTCTATCTGCGAGTCAGAGGGCCCACTTCGCGGCGGAGAGCGTCTTCCGGAACGCGGCCTCGGCCTGGATGTGGAACATGCGGGTCGCGGGGAGGAGGAACGGGTACGTCGCGCCGTTCCTCAGGCCGGTCTCCAGGTAGGAGCCGTACTTGGACGACGCGGTCTTCCTGCGGCCGTAGGGCGCCGTCTTGCCGGGGGTGAGGCCGACCTTCGCCTCGAAGCCGCCGGCGAACGGCGTCACGTGGGTGTGGACGATGGACGCGACGAGCGTCCCCGAGATCCGGGCGGGGCCGCTGCCCGGCGTGGCGGGCGTGGGCGTCCCCCACGAGTGGGAGCCGTTCGAGGCGTTGGCCTTGGCCTGCTTGACCAGCGATTCGGCGACGATGATCAGGCCGGAGCGGGCCGCGTCCTCGGCGGCCCGCTCCACTTTGGCGAAGATCGCCCGGAAGACCCCGGGGCGCACTTCAGGCATGGGCCTTCTCCTGCCGCTTCGCGGCCTTCTCCTGCGCGGCCGCGCGGGCGTTGATGAGGTCCCAGGTGAAGCGCCGGACGTACGCCGGGGTGCCCTGGAGCTGGTCCCAGGACCAGCCCATCTCCCGCATCAGCTCGAAATCGATGAGCTCGTCCGGTGGGGGGCCGGAGTTCCACGTGCCCTCGTAGATGGACTCCGCTGGCCAGAGGACATCGTTGAGGTACGGGTCGTCCGGCCCTAGGCCCCCGCGCCCTTGACCTCCATCATCCGGTCCGCGATCTCGTCGATGATCTCCTTGGGGAGCTTCGCGACGAGGTCCTCGGTGGCGGGCAGCGGCAGCGGCGGCTGGTCATCGTCGGTGCTGGTGGCGTCGTAGACGTGCCAGGCGACGACGATGCGGGCGATGACCTCGTACATGGCCCGGATGATGCCGTCGCTGTCGGACTCGCCGCTGGGGAGCTTCGGGACGTCCCGGGTGTTCAGCTCGTGGAGCGGCACGGTCTTGGGATTGCGGATGATGACGTGGACGTCGTCGCCCTCCTCGGACAGGTCGGGGAAGGGCAGGCGGATCAGGCGGTTGGCGTAGCCGGGCACGGGTGTCTCCTTCGGGGAGGGGCGTTGCGGGCGTTGGGCATGGCGGGGCCCTGGCCGCGCCTGACGCCCGGCGGGCGCGGCCAGGGGGATCGCGGGGGGATCAGTACGCCGTGGTGGTCCAGTTGGCGAGGACCGCCGTGACGGCGCCTCCGTCGGTGGTGTTGTAGACCCCGGAGATCGCGTAGTCCGCCTGGACGTAGTTCTGGCCCAGGTCGCGCTTGCCGGTCGTCCATGCCGCCCTGCTCATCGTGATGGCGAGGGACTGGCCGCCGACGGGGACGGGGGTGGCGATGCGGACGGACAGGGGAAGCTGGGTGCCGTTCAGGAAGGCGCCCATGTCGTCCTGGTTCTCGAAGATGGCCTTGTAGGTGCCGTCCGCTTCCAGGGCGCCGACGAAGATCTCGCGGGGGCCCTGCGTGCCATCGGACGAGGCGATGGCCTCGCCGTCGCGCTTGATGGTGAGGTCGAGGGTCAGGCCGCGTGTGGAAGCGGCCCCGGCCTGTGTGGTCGTCCACGTCCAGCCGAGGTTCGGGGTGGACTTCGTGTATGTCTCGGCGACAGGCGCCTGTGCGGCGCCGACCGGGCCGAGGCCCTTCATGTCGAAGGTCACGGCGGCCTTCGGGTCGATCTTGATGCCCATCTCGGTGAACTTGAAGCCGGCGTAGCCGAGCGTCTGCGTCGTGTCGTTGACCGTCAGGCTGTACGACGGGATGGCCTGCGTCGGGTCCTGCCGGAAGGTGTGCCGCGTCTGCGAGACCACCACCACGCCCGACTCGTGGGCGCCGGCCAGAGACGCGGACGCACCGTCCTGGGTGACCAGCGGGATCGTGTACGACGGGCCCGACCCCGTGGGGGTGCCGGTCATGGCGTACTCGGTTGCGGCCGCCGTGTCGATCCGGATGACAGAGCCCGCCGGGATGGTCGCGGCGACGGAGATGCTGGACGCGCCGGCCGCCGTGGCGGAGGAGAGGGTTGTGGAGACGCCTGCCGTGACGGTGTCCGGGCCGATGGTTCCCCGGAGGAGGTGGCCGATGAGGTCCGGGTAGCCGTTGACCTCGATGTCCCACTCGGAGCTGGAAACGCCTTGGTAGACGCCTTGGAGCACGGTGTCGTTGCCGCGCCACGACTCGTCGCGGATCGGGTCGACCTTGTCCTCGAAGTCCGCCTTGCTGAACGGTATCCCGGCGACCGGCGGGGCGTAGGTGCCGGGAGTTGCCTCCCTGGCGATGCCCAGGGTGGAGAGCTTGCTGAGCTGCGTCACTGCGCCGCCCCCTTCTCGGTGTCGGTGCGGTCGCGCCGGGTCTTGGTCGGCGCCGGGGGTTCGGGGGCCGGAGCTGGGTCGGGTTCGGGGGTGACGCGCTCGAACCCGGCGAGGGGGACCGGCCAGGAGACGGTCTCTGCCGGCTGGACGGTCGCGGGGATGGCAGGCACGTCCACCGAGTCGCCGGTGACGTTGCGCTGGGGATACGGCTCAGGTGGGTTGGCCACGGCCGGGCACCTCTCTGCGGGCATGCGGACAGGCCCCAGGCCACGAGCCGGGGCGATGATCTCGGGGGTCAGGCGACGTAGTTCTTGTCGTCGGCCATGTAGGTGATCTGCGCGGTGAGGGCGCCGGCTTGGATGCCCTGCGCCGGGTCGCCCATGTCGACGCGGACGCCGGCGGACTCGTCAGGCGCCTCGGCCACGGAGAGGAACCGGCCGCCGTGCGTCTTGTCGGTGACGGTTCCCTCGATCCGCGCGACGACCAGCGCGACGGCCGCGTCGAGCGCGGCCTGCTCGCTCTCCGCCAGGCTCGTGCCGCCTGACTGCGCGGTGGCCCCGATCGGCCACCAGATCGACAGCAGGAGCGTGTGCGTCGCGATACGGCGCTGGGCAGAGAATCGGCGGGTGACGGTCGAGCGGCGCAGGACGTACAGCTGCGTCTGGCGCTGCGCCGGGGTCCGCGGCATGTACGGCTGCACCACGTCGAACGGGCCACCGGCCGAGGTCGGGAGCGCGGGCAGGCCGTCGCCGCAGGAGGATAGCCATGCTGCCTCGCGGGCTACTGCCGCGGCGAGTCCCGGGTCAGGCATTGCGCACCTCCCGTCATGTCCGCGCGTAGGAGGCGAGGATCTTCTCCGCCTGCTCGCGGAGGGCTCCGGCGTCGTGCCCGGTCTGCACCATCGGGTCCAGTTCCGTTGCCGCCAGTGACGCGGCCATCAGCTTGCCCGCCCGCGCCAGGGAGGCAGGCATCGTCTGGTATCCGCCGTCGTACTGAACCCGGATCAGCGACCCGGGCGGCAGGAATGTCCCCAGCTGGAACCAGACGTGCCCGGAGTCCGGCTCGGCGCCGACGATCTGCGCCGGGCCGACCCGCTGCAAGCCGCCCTGCGAGAGGATCAGCGACACGCTGAGGTTGCCGTACTGCCACAGATCGGGATAGCGGGGCGCGAACTCGTTCAGCCAGACATGTCTGACCATCGAACCCGCGCCACCGAGCGCGTTGGCGTACGACATGTTCAGCGTCGCCTGCATGCTCACCGGAATACCTGCGTCGCCCGGCAGTTCGTCCGGGTCGATGCCCTGCGCCCGGTGCGACTCGGGCAGGCCGGTGAACGGTGCGAGGCGGCGCCCGCAGGCGTCCTCGCACAGCCGCGTCGCCTCTACCATCAGGACATCCAGCGCCTCCGGGCTGAACCCCCGCACCAGGTCGGCGAACTGGCCGACTTGCAGGTCGTCGGCGGTCGCGAGCGGCACGGGCGAGTCGACGGCCACGAGGTTACTCGCCGTCGGAGGCGGTCTTGCGGGGCCGGCCACGGCGCGGGGTGGCCTTGGCCTCCGGCTCGTCGGCCGGGGCGTCGGCGGTGACGATCGCTTCCGGCTCGGGGATGACCTCGGTGATCGGCTGCGGGGCGTCGGACGCTTCCTGCTCGACCTCCGGCGCCAGGTCGGCCTCCAGCCCGGGGGCGAGTTCGAATCCGCCGTCGGGGATGACCAGCAGCGCCTCAGCCTCGTCGTGCGGCATCTCCACCACGGCGCCGTCGTGCGGCCACTCGTGACCGAAGTTGTCGGAGCCGGCCTGATGTTTGCGGATGTACGGCATGTCCCCTCCCAAGGGGCGTCGGAGAAGAGGGGCGCGCCGACCAGATGTCTCTGCCGGTCGGCGCGCCCTCGGGCCAGGTCAGCTCGCGAGCGTCGATGACACCCGGGCGATCCGCCCCAGGAAGCGGGGCGCCCGCACCGCGAGGGTGCAGTCGCTGGCGATGGCGTACGGCAGCTGGTCCGGCGACGCGGCCGTCGGGTACACGTCGAGCGGCTGGAGTTCGCGGACGTACGGCCGCAGGACGAACTGCGGGTCGCGGGCCATCAGGTAGATGTTCTCGCTGCCCTCCGCCTGCGGCTTCATCGACGTGTTGGTGCCGACGTACGACGCGGGGGTCTGCGCCGGGACGGTGGAGCCGTTCTTCGGGACCAGCTTCACGCCGTCGTCCACGATGCTCGTGGTGAGGATCGGCGTGACACCGTCCGCCGCGATGCCGACCGTCGCATCGACGTAGCCGAGGAACGTGGCCGCACCGGCGGACGTACCCCGGTACACCTTGAACAGGTTCGGCTGGGCGCCGTCGTGGCCGGACGGCGTCGCGAACGACAGGGTGACGGTGGAGTTGCTGCCGGTGGTGGCCTTGGACACCTCGACGCTCGGCAGGATCTCGCCCTGCCGGGCGATGACCGGCGCGATCTGGTAGTAGTACGTGCCCTCTGCCAGGGAGCCGCCAGTCGACGCCGTCGCGCTCGTCACCGCCCCCATCCCGTACGACCGGCCCGACAGGAACGAGCTGGTCACCAGCGGGATATTCCGGTACGACAGGACGTTCAGGCCCGCCGCGACCTCGACCTTGTCGAGGTACCGCTGGCTGGTCTGCGCCAGCTGAGCGATCCGGGACTCGGCGGTCGTCGACAGGACGAACATCCATGCGGCACTGCCGACCTTCATGGCGGCCTGCTGCTCCACCATGTCGATCATCCGGTCCAGCCAGCCGAGGCTGAGGCTGGCGTTGCCCGCGTCCTGGGCGTTCTGGTTCCCGCCGGAGAACGTGGACACCTGGGTGTCCAGGCCGTCGAACTGCGCGTACCCGCCGAACTCCGTGGAGCCGGAGTTGCCCCACAGGATCGCGGTCTCGATGTCCCAGTACAGGCCCTGGATGGACCCCTCGATCTCCTGCGCCCGCAGGTCCCCGACCAGGCCCCGGGTCACGGCCTGCGCGTACCCGGTGACGGAGCCGACGGACTGAAGGTTGCGGATCTTGAAAGCGTTCTGCTGGTACGAGCTGCTCGTGACCGGCCGGGCACCCCCGTCGCTCACGAAACCGCCCGCAGCGCGGGAGTTCCGCTGGTTGAAGTAGTACACCGTACTGTCCCACTTGCGGGATGGGATCGCCCGCACCAGCGGGGCATAGCGGCGCTGGTACTCCAGCAGCTGCGGGTCGACGATGGTCGGGACGAGCGGGGCGGCCCCTGCGGCGGTCAGTGCCTCGCGCAGGTCGGCGTTGCCAGTCATGGCAGCAGTCCTTTCGGCAGATGGGAATGACGAAGCCCCGATCCGGGGGGCCGGGCGGGGCCGGGGACCATTGCTGCCGGGTGGCACCAGCTGGCGTGCTGGCGGTCAGATGGGACTCGGGGCCGCAGTGCGGCCGGGGTGCTACTGGGCGACCTGGGTGGCCCGGGTACCGAGCACGGCGCCGACAGTCGCCGGCGCGGCGTACTGCCGCCACTCCTCGTCGCTGTACTCGTGCAACGGCTTCTGCGGCCAGTCGGCGGGAAGCCCGGAGGCGGCGGCACCGGCGGCCGACTCCGAGACCTGCGCGACGAGGCCCTTGCGGGTCGGCGGCCCGTTCTGCTCGACGTGCTCCTGCACGGCCTGCGGCAGCGCCTTGGCGATGCCCTCGGCGACGAGCCGGGCGATCCGCTGGTCCTCCGACTCGGTCACGGGGACCTCCGCAGGCGCGGCGGCCTCGGTTACAGCCGGAGCCGCCGGGGCGGCCTCGACAGCGACCGCGGCGGCCGGCGCGAGGCGGGACAGCAACTGCGCGAACTGGTCGTCGGTCAGGGTGACCCCACCGGCGGCGGGGGCGGCGGCCGTGACAGCTGCCTCGGTGGTGGTGTCCGCCATGGCGGGCTCCTCCTCATCTGTGGTCGCGGCGGCGGGGTCCGGCGCCGGAGTCTGGGGGGGCATGGGTACAGCGCCGTCGGCGGCGCGAGCGGGCGAGGTGACGGTGGTCTCGGTCGTGGCCGCTGCGGGTGCGGATTCCATGTCGTCGTCGGTGTCCTCGGCGGGGGCGCCCGGGATGTCCATGTCGCTGTCCATGTCCGGGGCGATGACGGCGAGTGCCTGGCACGCTCCGGACATCGCGGCGCGTCCGACCGCGTCCAGGTCGTGCGGGTCCAGGCAGTACGAGGACACGGTGACGGTGGTGGGGCCGTTCGTCAGCGACACGTACATCGACCCCTGGGCCGCGTCGCCGTAGCACTCGGCGAGGGCCTCGGTCACCTGGGCGGCGGGGTCGACGAGCCAGCCCTCGGCGGTCACGGCGACGCCGTGACCGCCGAGGGCCTTCTTGATGCGGCCTCGGACGCGCTTGAGCTGCGCGGCGGTGTAGGCCCGCGCGCCGTCACCCTCAGCGACGTGCAGCCACGCCGCCTTGGCCTGGGCGCGGGTTCCGATCGGCAGGCGCCGGGCGGCGTCGGGCTGGTACCCGAGGTCGGCCCACGGGCCTGCCTCTCCGGGGGTGTCGTCGGCCTCGGTGATGGTCACGGTCGCCTCCGGCGCGGACTCGGTGATGGGCACCCTCGCGGTTCCGTCGGACTCGCGGGGCTCGGCGCCGACCAGGGCCACCGTCTCGATCTGGGCTCCGGGCACGCCCGGCTTGCGGGTGTAGTCGAGGCCGTCGAGCTCCAGGTCGTCGGCTGCCTCGACGGCCATGCCGTCCCGCTGCTCCCGCCGGACCCGTCCGAGCCAGGCGCCCCGGATGGATACGCCCCTCAGGGTCGGGCTGGGCCCGGAGACCAGCGACAGGATGTCCCGGCCGTGGCTGGTGTCGGTGATCTCCGCCCGGTAGCTGGCAGACCCATCGGCTTCCTGGGCGATGGAGGTGATGCGGCCGACGATCCGCGTGGAGTCGTCACCGGCCTCGTGGTGGGTCAGGGTGGTGAGCGGCATGCCGCCTTCGGCGAGCCGCGCCTGGGCCCGCTCGACCATTCGGCCGATCGCCTCGGGCGAGTAGTAGCGGTTGTTCTTGCTGACGCCGGGCCGGATCGCGGTCCCGGTGACGGTGGCGATCGCAGCCACGCATACCTCCTGAGAGACGGTGGCCGGTCAGCGGCCGTAGAGACTGATCGACACGCCCGGGTACGCGGGGTCAGCCCCGCCGAGCGTCCACGAAACGCGGCACCACTGCGGCAGGACCACCGCCGCCGCCCCCGGCATGTGCAGGCCCACCGACACGAAGGCACCCCCGGGGTCCGAGACGAGCTGCTCGACGCCAGCCACGGGGTACCAGTTGCCGTCCGCGTCCTGGACGTCGACGCCGACATCCAGCGTCGGGCCGTCACCTTCCGGGTCACCGTCGACGGTGACGGCCAGCCACAGGTCAGCCATGTCGCCGACGCCGATCGGGCCGCTGCTCCCGGATGCGGCGAGGGTCGTGCCGAGCCCGGACCCCGACAGGGTCCACAGAATCCCGGCGACCGGGTTGTAAGAGCCGCCCACGGCGTCCTCCTCGGTTAGGTGAACCAACTGGCGAACGGCGAGAGGTCAATGTCGGCGGCGTACGTGCAGCGGCACAGCGGATGCAGCGGCAGCAGCGGGGCGGAGACGATCGGCCAGGGGCCGCCCGCTTCCGCGTCGGCGCATGCCGCGCACACCCGGCCGTCGCCTACCGTCACGACGTCCACGCCGGTGGCACCGTGCTGCTGGTACAGGTGGAGCGCCCCGCCAGCGGCCGCCGTGGTCATCGCCCAGTCCACAATGAAACCCGCCGCAGCCGATGCGGCTTCCGCCTCGGCGCCTTCCGCCTCGCCGGCCGGGGAACCGGCCAGCAGCCGGGCGAGGGCTGCCGCGGCGCGATCGACGAGCGCGGCCAGCCATCGGTCCGCGTCTGCCGCCAGGGAGTCCAGATGCTCCAGCGAGTCGTACGCCTGCTGAAATGCGGCGCCCCAGTCCAGGCCGGCCGCATGGGCGCGGTCGGCGGCGAGCGCCACAGCGTCGACCATGCCCTCGGCCCGGCCGACGCGGATGGCGTCCCGCAGCGTGTCCCGGAGGTCGCCCCAGCCCGGCTCGGCGGCGAGCCCCCGGAGCATGGCCAGTGCGGCGGCGAGCGCCGCAGCCCTCAGTTCGTCATCGCGGTCGGCTTCGGTGAGCCCGTGCTGCCATCGGAACCGCTGAACTCCGGCGGCCAGGTCGGCGCGGTCGAGAAGGCGGCGCCATGCCGCTGTGACCGCTTCGGCATGGTGAGCCTGCTGATCCTCGCGGCGGGCGACGAGGAGTGCCCACATGCCCTCCAGCCGGCCGAGGTCGACGGTGGCCTTGAGCACGTCGGGGTCGTCGGCGTTCTCGGCGGCCAGGGCGACGGCGGCGGCGCAGGCGTCACGGACCCGCTCGGTCAGCGGGCCGCCGGACGCGGCCCACCCAGCAGCGAACGCTTCACGGGCGAACCTGGCAATGGGGTGCTGCTCGCCACGCGGGTCACGCTGCCCGGTCGTACTCATCGACGCCTCCCGGCAGCTGAGCGAGGGCCTCCCGCAGGCGACGCCGGTACACATCCCGGCTCGACTCGACCGGGGGCTTGACTGGCGCCTCCGCAGGCGCCCCCTGTTCTGCCTTCTCCACTGGCAGTGGCGCCCCGTACTCCGGCTCGCCGGGCGCCAGCGCGGTGCCCTTCAGGCGGCTTGCCACTGACGCCTTCGACATGGCGTCCATGTCGGCCCAACGCACCACGTCCATGCGGTCCATGAACACCGGCTCGTCGCCGCCGTCCACGGCCGGCTCGCCGATGTCGGCCCGGTACCGGTTCAGCGTCCAGGAGCCGTTGCGGACCCGCAGGTCGCGGATCTCCTCTACGACCTTGCTGTCCCGCATGTCGACCTCGCGGAACTTCAGCCGCCACCCGTCGACGCCGAATCCCTCGCGGCCGAGGTGGAAGTTGATGGCCTCTAGGACGAGTTCGGCGATCGGCTGGCAGGTGTTCAGGAGGAACGTGCGGTCCTGCGACTCGCCGGTGCCGCCGCCGAGGTTCCCGGACTCGATGATGCCCAGCTTCGCAGGGGGGACGCCGTAGCAGGCGATGATCTCGTCGCGCTTCTGGTCGGCGAACTTCAGGTAGTCGACGGTGCGAGAGGAGGCGAGTTCCTGGACCCTGCCGCCGCCCTTCGTCATGACCGGAGCGCCAATGTTCCGGGAGCCGACGTTGCGGACCATGTACTGGGCTTGCCACCGGTTCATGTCCGAAGGGGAGACCCCGGCGGGCATGTCGACGTGCAAGTTGGGGGGGTTGCCCTTCTTGAAGATCTCCTTGCTGGTCGCGGCGGCGTACAGCCACGCCGTGATCGGCAGAAGGGCCGCCTGCGTCGGGGAGACGCCGAAAATACTCGACCGGGGAGAGTCCAGGGAGATGTGGATGACCTCGCGCGGTTCGAACTCAGCCCTCTGGCTCAGCTCTGTCACCTGCACGTACCGCGTCACCTGACCGTGAGCGTCCGTGATCGGATTCATCGAAGGGCAGTCCAGCGAGTACAGCGCCACCGGCTGCCGCCCCAACCACACCACTTCAAGGTAGGCGTCACCGAAAACCAGCAGGTCCGCGATGACGCCCCGCAAGATCTTGATGATCGACTCGGACGGGTTGCAGTACGCGAGCATCCGCTCCAGTGCCACCAGCCCGGCAGGCTTCGCCGGCTGCTCCTGGCCGTCCCCCTCCACCGGGACCCACTCGGCGACCAGGCCGCCAGCGGTGATCGTCCGCGCGATCGCATTCACGCACGCCCACGACCAGGGGCACGCCAGGTAGGCGTCGTGCAGCTGCCCGAGGGCAGTACGGCGGTCGGCGCCAGTGGATGCCCCGGTGCCCTGGTTCCACTCGCTCAGGCCCGAGTTGCCGATGCCGAATTCGTACCCTGTGCGGTCCGGCAGTCTGGCGGCCGTCGCGGGCGCCTTCTCCAGCACCTCGCCGCCGCCTGTGACGCGCTGCCACCACGTACTCAGACCCATGGGGATTCCACCGTCCCCCCGGGCCGAGGCCCATCGTCGTCAACATCAGACAGCCACCACGGGGTGTCAGTGCCGGAGTCGGGCCGCACTGCCATCGTCGGGCCCAGCAGCTGAAGCTGGCCCTGGGCCGCTTCGGTCGGCGGCTGGTCGAGAATGGGGAACTCCGGTCCCGTCCCGAGGTTGGTCAGCACGTAGCGCAGCGCGTCGGCTGCGTGGTCATCCGCTGCGGTGTCGGCATCCTCCGGGTCGCCCTTCGTGGCGTGCGGCAGGTCCGACAGCTCCCGGTACAGCTCCGTCACCGTGCTGAAGAGGTGGATGAGCGGGCAGCTTCCCCAGCCGAGTGCCCGGTGGTGCGGGCACGCCGGCCCTTCCTTCAGATAGGACCGCACGCGTTGCCACCCGATCACCCGGGAGCCGGCACCTTTGCCCGCTTTCTCCAGGTGCACGCCCTCGTCGGCGTAGATGTCGGCGATGGGCTTCGCCTCACCGCGAGTTGCCCACATCGCGTCGTCCGCATACCGGACGGCGACGTGCTCGCCAGGCTGCTCCGCCGAGAGGATCTCCTTCGCCTGATCGGACTCGCCGACCTGCGTCTTGTAGATCTCCCGGTAGATCCAGACCCGGCCGTCCTCGTCCACCGCCGCCCACAGGACTGCCCACGGCTTCGTGTACCCCCAGTCGATGCCGTTGTAGCGGCGCCAGGTGGCAGGAAGTTCGATGGGGCTGACGACGTGCCGGTCATGCTTGAGCTCGGCGAACATTTGCCCGGCGAACACGTCCCAGTCGCCATCCAGGAAGGCGGAGCGGAGCTTGCCGTCGAGGGCCTGCAAGTCCTGGGCGTACTCCGCGTTGACGTGCGGGTTGTCGCTGAGCTTTGACGGGATGAACCGAACTGTTCGGTTCCGCATGTCGGTGACGACTCGCTCGCCGTAGTTGGTCGGCTTGATGTAGCGGGTCTTCACGGCGCCGTGCCCGGGTCCGCCCGGGTTGGTGCCGGACCGGATGCCGAGGACAGGGATGTCGCGGCGGCCGGACCGCAGGCGGGACTCCAGAAAGGAGCACACGTCAGGTGGCGTCAGGGTTCGCTCATCAAAGATCAGCTTCTGATACTGGCCGCCCTGCCGCCGGGTCGCGTCCTGCACCGTCTCGGCGTACCGGAACATCACGATCGACCCATTGCTGAATCGGAGCTCATACTCGGTGCCGTTCCACCTCGCGCCGACAGACTTGGCATAGCCGACCTGCTCCAGCTCGGCGAGCAGCGACTCCTTCAACTCCCCGTACGTGCGCCGGAACGCTCCGACCCGCAGGCCCGGATAGCGCTTGCAGTCCCGGATCGCATCCATGAGCAGGGCCTTGGTCTTACCGCCACCCGCCGCCCCGCCGTACAGCACGTCGAACTCGGTTGCGGCGTGGAACTCCTGCTGCTTGGGGGTAGGGACGTAGCCCAGCTCGGCGAAAACGTCGACGGGCGGCTCGGACAGCCGCTCCGCGAGAAGCGTCAGCGCATCGACAGCCACTGTCCACCGCCTCGGGTCGGCTCAGGTGGCCCTGCGCAGCTTCCGCGCCATGACCTGCTTGACCTGCTCGGCCTGCTCGCCGACCACACCGATCGACGCGAGACCCACCTGCACGGCCTCCATCAGAACCCGGACCTTCTCCTCCTCGATCCGCGCGAGCCGGCCGTCGATGTCCAGCCTGGCGATCGTCCCGAGGACCGTGTTGCACCGATCCAGCGCCCGCTCGAACAAGGCAACCTCGGAGCGCAGCTGCTCCGCGCCCTTGGCGTCCTCGTACCGGATCTCGGTCAGGGCGTTGACCCGGTCGGCCAACGCGTCCTTGAAGGCGACAACCTGCCCGGCGAGTTCCGCGAGCGCTTCGAGGGGATTGTCGACGGGCGCCACGTTGAGACGGGCGAGGGCCCTGGCCACGGCAGCCTCCATCTTCGCTTCAGCGACGCGCCGACGACCGGCGGCCTTCGCCTTGGGGTTGGCCCCGCCGTGGCTGTAGCAGACCCGGAGGCCGACCATAGCGTTCTGGCGGCACCGCTCGCCGGGGTGCGTGGGGTGGTTTGGGCTGTAGTGGGCGGTGCAGCGCCGCTCGTCGGGAATGTTGTGGTGCACGCACGAGTCGCTGCCCTTGGTCGTCCAGTGGACGCACCGCTGGCCGGCCCTCTCGGGGTCCGGATGGTCGTCCCGGACGGTCGCCTTGCACCGCCGCTCCTCGGGCGGAGGCCCGGGGAACCCTCGTTCGCCCACGTCGCTCACCCCCTTCTACGTGATCGCGAGCAGTCCGGCGTTCCGCACCGGCACCTCGGGGCTGTCCGTGACCCGCAGCCACACCGTGTACCTGCCTCGCGGCAGTTCCGTGGGCGCCCCGGGGCCGACCAGGCACCGGGCTGTGAACGTGGACGTTCCGGGGACCGGGCCCGCATCCCACGACGCCGGGCGCCACACGTCGGGGTCCACTGCCCCTACTGGAGCAAAGGCGAACTCGACCAGATCGGCGGTGGGGTCGTACGGCGCGCCGTCCACCATCGCGGTCACGGTGACGAGTACATACTCCCGCGACGACACGGGTATCGACTGCACGGCCACACCTTCCTGTCAGCGGACCCGCGCCAGCCACCGGCCCGACGCGAGCCGTGCCGACCACCGAACCCTCGCCTGCCCCACTGTGATGCCGATATCGCGGACCACCGGGGCCACCAGCACCTGACCGGCCGCCCCCTCGGGTGCCGGATGCAGCCGCAGGCACTTCGCCTGGGTGGCCGGCCGCACCGAACTGGACTCCGCGGCGCCCCCGGCACTTCGCCCGCGTACCAGCCGTACAGGCCGACACGCCTCTTCCGTAGCGCATCTCGCTGCCGAGCGGGCCTTGGTTGCCCCGACCCGTGCCGCGGCATCCGTAGCGAGTGCCGCGCCGATCGCGACAGCCTTCGCTGGGCGCACGACCCGTGCCGCACCGGCCTCTTCGGACGCTCCGGACCGGTAGTGGCGCCCCGGGCGCACAGTCAGGCCAGCCTCGGCATCCGAAGTCGCCCAGGCGTGGGCGGTCTTCGTCGCGCCGACTGGCCTGGCGCCGTCCGCCTCCGGGAAGAAGCCCAGGACCGAGCCCGTGTGCGTGCCCAGCATCCGGCCCTGATCGGCCTCGGTGGCAACGCCGAGCGACAGCGCGCGACCCACCCGCCCGACAGTATCCAGGGCCGCGGCAGTCGCGGCCACCGTCGTCTTCCCAGCGCCCGCCGGGCAGCCACCTTCCGCGGCATCTCCCGCGCGCAGTGCCAACTCCTTGGCCGGCACGGGGCTTTCCGCTACATCGGCTTCGATGGCCGTCTCAGCTGCCGCGTTCTTCACCGCGCGGGCGATGCCGGCCGCCGCCTGGTCACCTGCTGGGCCCATCGCCAGGGCGATCCGGCCGCGCACCGGTACGGCCAGCGCAGCGCCCGACTCCAGGGGGTCAGCTACCGCCAGGGCCTTCCGCCCGACCGCGCCGCCGCACCCGTCGGCCGCTGGCGCCACTGCAACGGCGCCCTGCTTCACTCGACCCAGAGCCAGCGCCTCACCGGCAGACGCCGCATCACTGACACGCCGCACCTTGATACGCGCCACGGCCTGCGACGCGCCAGCCTCCACTGCCGGAGCCAGCCTGCTGCCGACAGCAGAACCGACCGGAACCGCCGCCCCGGTCTCGACCGCCGGAGTCAGCGCGCGAGCCTTCCCGGCTCGGGCCGCACCTGCTGATGCGTCCTCGACGTCCGCCCTGAGGCCGCGCGCCTTCTGCGCGCCTGCCTCGCGGGCCGTGTCCGCACTGGAAGCCGCAGCCGATCCGAGGGCCTTCGATCGCACCGCGCAACCGGACGTCCCGGCCTCGGCCGCAAGTCCGACGGCGCTGGCGCGTGCTGCGGGGACAGACAGAGGCCGGTCCGGTTCGACGGCGGGCTCCAGCGACAGGCGCTTGGCTCGGACTATCGGCTGGCCGGCGGAGACTTGCTCGGCCGCCTCCCCGAGGAGTCGAGCCTTCGCGGCCACCGCACGCCCGAGAGCCGACGCTTCCACCGCGCTGGCCAAGGCCCGGCTGCGACGGGATGTCAGTTCCTGAGCAGCATCCGATCCTGTAGCAGCCTGGACCCGGACCGCCTTCCTGCTGGCTGCGGTGCCCGCCGCTGCGGTCTCCGGCGAGGCCCCGGCGTGGACAGTGCGCCTCGCCGTCAGTGGCTGCTCGGCGTCGACCTCGCTGGCATCCCGGGCTGCTCTGGACTTACTCGCTGGCACACCGCCAGGCACCGCAGCTTCCGCAGACGGCGCAAGGTCGGCGCTCTTGGCGGCCGCGAGTCGCCGTCCCGGAGCGGACTCCGCGGCGGCCCCGAGGGGCCGCGCCTTGCGGCGGCTGGCGACTCGGGCGACATCCGACGCCCCGGCCGTGCCGACCGCGAGGCGCCGGCCGGGTGGAGAGTTGACGTTGTCGAACTGTGCCCAGTCCTCAGTGCCCGCGTCCCGGTGCGCTTCCAGGAGGAGCGCCAAGTCCGTACCTGCCGCCCAGGCTGGGGTGGCGGCGGTGCGCTGCACTGTCCACGTTGCCGCGTCGGGGGACGTCTCCCAGTACAGCGTCCCGCCCGCCTCGCGCAGCCGCAGCCAGGCGTGCGCTGTCGAGCTGAACGTGATGAAGGCTGGCGCCGGGTCCAGGCCCGCCGTGTACAGGTAGCAGCCCATGACCGTGTACGAGGCGTCCACGAGGAACCCGGCGTAGCTGCCTGCGGCGGGCGCGACGACGTACGCCGAGGAGGTCGCGGAGGTGCCGCCGCCGAGCGTGGGCGGCCACATCTGGAGGAGGACGCTCGCCCCGGCCAGGGTGTAGGCGGTGGCGGACTTGATGCCGTTGTAGCCGGTGGTGCAGGCGACGCGGGCCTTGCCGCCGGTCTGGTCGACGGTGCCGTAGGAGCCGGGCCAGCGGGCGGTGTCGATGGTCGGGCTGTCGAAGGTGTCGGCGAGGGAGGCGATGGGGGTGGCCACGGGTCACCTCCATCCGGCCGGGTGGGGTGGGCTAGGCGGCTGAGGTGGCGCGGAAGAAGTCTGTGATCGTCGCGGTGACGTCGCTGCCGTCGGGGGTGATCGTGAAGTCGTGCTTGGTCAGCGGGATGACGTCGGCGTCGGTGCCGCCGGTGGTGTCCGGCACGTAGCAGATGACGATCGCCGCGATGGGGGCGCCGGTGGCTCCGGCCCAGGTGATGTCGTCGCAGTCCACGTCGACGCGGTCGTTGGCGTTGTCGACGGCGACGGTGACGCCGGTGAGGGTGGCGCGGCCCATGGTGGTCTGCTCGGTGCTTCCTCCGGCGAGGAGGTCGGCGAGGGTGGCGTAGTCCCGCATGGTCGCGTCGTTCGCGATGCCGCTGGCGGTGATGGGTACGGCGATGAGGGCGTCGTGGGCGGCGGGCAGGTCGGCGAGGGCGGCGACGCGGCCGAGGGCGATGTTGAAGGTCAGGTTGGCCACGGCGGGCGGGTCCTTCCGGTGGGGCCCGGCAGCGCGGGCTCAGTGTCAGCGGTCGTGCGACTGGCGGCCGGGATGGCGCTCGGCCTCGATGAGCTTGCCGCCACCGTCGATCCAGTCGATGCGGTCTACGGTGACGCGGCCGTCTGCGTGTCTGTAGGCGACCGGCCGGACCTCTACGGCTCCGGGCGGCGCGTCGGTCATCCGCAGATGCAGCGTGACCTGCCCAGGCCAACCAAACCGGTGGCTCGTTCTGCCCGCCAACTCGGCGCCCAGCAGCGCCAGGTGGTCGAGGATGGTCGACTCCATCTCCATGGAGACCACCAGCCCGACAGTGCCGTGCAACGGGATGAACGCGAAGACGCCGTGGATCTCGGTCAGTCCTGCTCGGGACGGATGTGGGTCCCACGCGACTGCCCCGCCGCGGATGACCACGGCGTGCTTGACGCCGCGCGGCGACGGCCCGTAGGCGATACCGAGGGCGACGCCATCTCCGGACAGGCGGTGGTCCACCGCGTATCCCTGCTGGGCAGACCACGAGTAGAGGTGATCCAGCCAGTCCTCGCGCTCGGCGAAGTGCGGCACGTCATCGAGTGGAAGATCGAGTAGGGGCGCTATGGCTGCTTGCAGGCAGTTCCCGGTTCGGCCGCGCGGGTCGCCGAGGAGGATCGTCTGCGTGATCTCGGCCATGCCGTCCTCCGTCTGTCCGTTTTGGCGGAAAGCGAGGGATTCGAACCCCCAGGGCAGCCGAGGCCGCCTTCCGGCTTTCGAGGCCGGTCCCCACGCCGATGGGAGGCTTTCCGTGTCGCGGGCCCGGCATCGTGTAGCCGGGCCCGCGAACGCCCGCCGTGGAGCCCTCACGCCACGGACGGGCAACCCCGCCCGGGGCGCCAGGGGGGACGCGCCGCACAAGCAGGGAGCTGGAAGGGGATCAGGCGGCCGCAGCGGAGCCGCGTGGCCGGTACGACTTCGCCTGCTCCTGGACCTCCGGGAGCGAGTACATCGTCCGGTACAGATGGCCGTCGCCCGAAGGCCGGCCGTCCCCGGGGAAACGGGTGATGCGGCCGCGCCGCGCCCACTGCCGCAGAACGGTCTCGGGGACACCCGTCGCGGCCACGGCCTCATGGGCGAAGACGAGATGCTCCGGCAGAGCTGTCAGGACGGCAAGGCGCATCATCCACCCCCGGGGAACGAAGAAAGCCCCCGCTGGGAGGGCGAGGGCTTTCATGCGATCAAGAGACAGCTGTGCCGTCTGGAAGCACTGTGACAGAGAGCGACGATCAACGCAAGCGGGCACTCACGCAGCCATTCCCTGCCCTGCGCGGGCCAGGCGCTGGAAATCAGCCCGACTCCACCGCGCCCCGCACCCGCCGCAGACCACGGACAGCGTCGACGCGTCGACGAGCATCTGCGTGCCGCACGCCGTGCCGTCGTCGTACTCGGCGAGGCACGTCACGGGGACACGCCGGCTGCGGTCGCCAGTGAGGATGCGGGTGGTGGCACCGGCGAGCCGGGCAAGTGTCTGGTCGAGCTGGTCGACGTCCCCGTACTCCTCGCAGGCCCACGGCAGGTGGTTTCGGAGGAACCGGCAGACCTTGGGGAGGGCCTGGTCGGCTGAGCCGCGCCACGTCTGCACGGTGAAGCCCCGAGCCCGGCGCCAGTCGTCTTCGACGGCGAGGAGTTGCCCGAGGATGGTGTCGGAGCCGGGCCCGGCGAGGGAGAGGACGTCGAGGCGCAGCGGCAGCCGTCCGGAGGCGGAGCCGCGGCCAGTGGATATGCCCTGTCCGGCGGGTGCTGCGCCGCGCTGGAGGCTGCTGGGAAGTTGCAGCCAGTTGTGCTCGACGGTGTTGAGACGGTCGTGCATGCGGTCCTGGCAGGGCTGGCAGGCGACGCGGGGCGTGGCGGTGTGGAGTTCGCGGTGGCAGCAGGTGCAGAGGGGGGTGTCGTGCGGCTGGTCGGGCATGGCGGGGCTCCCGGGGGCGGTACCGTTCGTGGTGTCGATGCGTGCCGCTGCGACATGCGGGGCGTCTCCTCTGTGGCCGGAGGGGGCGCCCCTGTCTGCCTACCGGCCCGGCGTCAGGCCCTCCACCCCCGTCATTGCTGGGCCGCCATGGCCGTCTCCATCATCCCTTCAGGGAGCGCGGGGATGCTGGCACCAGTGTGACACGGTAGATCTTCCGACCTGATCCCGGTGGACCTACCTGTACGGCGGGTACGCGATGGCCGCCGCCGACGCGGCGCCGGGATGGCCGACGGCAGGCAGCGAGCGGAGCACGGGCAGCAGCTGCTCCGGCGCGACGACCACGACCCCGCCGACACGGAACCGCCGGCCGGCCACCCGGGCGCCGTGCACGACCATCAGCGGTGTCACCGGGACGCCGAGCGTCCGGGCGACGTGCTGCGCCTCCCACTCCAGCACCCGGACCTGACGGTCCCGATCCTGCGGGCCGCAGTACAACCGCCCCCGAACCGCCCGGACCGCAGCCCCGCGCCCCCAGCGCTTCGAGTCCACTACCGCCACGGAACCCGCCCGACTGACGACCAGGTGGTCGAGGTTCGCGTCGCTTCCGGGGATGGCGCGGTCGTGCAGCAGCACCCATCCCTGCTCGGCGAGCGGGGCCAGCAGCCGCTCGGTCGCCTCCTCCCCGGCGGCACCGGCAGACCACCGGCCGGCCGCCGCGCCCGCCGCCCGGACGTGCAGCCAGCCGCCGAGCAGCGCCCCGCCGACCGCCCCGGGGACGGCCAGGGACGGGTGCGCCAGGGCTCCGGTGGCGAGCCCGCCGACCGCCCATCCGAGGATCGGGCCGGGTCGGGGGCGGCGGAGCCGGGCGGCCTCGCGGTGGGCGGATCGGCCGGCCGGATTGTGGTCCACGGGGGTCCTCTCAGGGGCTCTACGCCTGCTCTACAGGCGCTCTACAGGTTGTGGGTTTCCGCAGGTCACGCGCGCTCTACGTGGCGCTCTACGCCGTCTCGGGCTCCCCCTTGGGGCCCAGGGGAGGGGAGGTCGTCTACGTGCACTCCGGTGCGGCCGGTCAGGGCCCCGACACGGATGCTCTGGCGGACTGGGATACCGGCCTCCGCGAGGGCATCGCGGAGGGCCCTGTCGGTGGCCTCGGCGAGCGCGGGAACGCGCCCCCGGATGGCCGGGTAGAGGACCGAGAGGTGCACCCCCTTCTGCGACCCGATCAGCTCGCGGACGAGGGCGGCCAGCGAAGGCTGCTGCGGTGAGTCGGGGGCGTCCCCAGCAGTGGCCCTGCCGGATCTCGGCTCTCCCCTGGCGGCGCGCCTGCTTGCCGCCTGTCGGGCTGGGGCGACGATCAGCGCGGCGATGAACCAGGCCGTGCCTGCGGCAGGCGCGAGGATGGGAACGGCGTGCCGGCCCCATGCCGCGGCCACGCAGGAGCAACCGCCGATGACGGCGATCCGGTCGAGGGTGCTCCGCCATCCGGAGGCGGTGATCCACGACCAGATGCGGTGCACGAGGAGGACCGATCCGGAACCGAGGAGCGCCAGGGTGTGCCGGTCGGGGAGATAGGGCCGCAGGGATGCCGTGGACGCCCAGAAGGACGGGAGCTGCGGCGGCTCCCCTGACTTGGTCAGGTCGGCCATGTCAGACGCCCAGCGCCTGGTTGAGGCCGGACGCGAGGGCGGTGCTGCCGATCGCCCAGATGCCCCCGGCGGCGGCGTAGACGCTCGCGGTGGCGATCCCCCCGACGGCAGCCCAGCCGGGGCGGAGCTTGCCGCCGTACAGGACGACGGTGAGGACCACCGCGATGGCCCCCGCGCCGACGTTCCCCCCGACGCTGCCGCTGACGGCCTGCGACAGCCCGTCAGCGATGGAACCAGGGGCCGACCATACGGCCTGGGCGGCAGCGTACAGCGTCCCGGCGACGAGCCCGCAGATCGCCGCCTGGTGCTGCGTGAGCTTGAAGCGGCCCTTGCCGCGCACCCCGATGACGAGGACAGCGGTGGCGGCGAGGGCGGCTCCGCTGGCGCCGAGGGTGCCGAGGACGTGCCCGCTGGCGATGGCGGACTGCGCGGCTGCGATGGTGGTCACGGCGGTGGCCTTTCAGATGAGGGCGTCGGGGGTGTACAGGCAGACAGCGAGGACGGCGGCGGCCAGGGGGACGCGTGCGGCCCAGCCGAGGGCGCGCAGCAGCGGGTAGTCCTGGTGGCGCCAGCGGCGGGCGTACATGTCGGTGGGCAGGGCGGCGGCGAGGGTGATGGCCCCGGCGGTGAGGCCCTGCGGGACGTCGCCTTGGCCGTAGTAGGTCATGAGCTGGTGGCACCAGGGGCCGATGCCGAGCCACCAGCCGGTGGCGGCTGCGCTGCCGCTGTAGAGGATCTGGCGGCGGCGGGCTGCGAGGTCGTGGCGCGGGGCGGCGCTGGTGAAGGTCGCGAAGCCCGGCTGGGCGACGCCTGGCGCCGGGTCGACCCAGGGTTCGGCTGGTGCGGCCGGCTCCAGGGGGTCACCTTCGCGCTCCGGGGTGGCGGCGGGGTCTTCTTCGGTCGCCTCCAGGGTCGGCGTGGCCGCAGGCGCCGGCTGCTCCTCGGGCTCACCCTCGGGGCTGTCCTGGCTCTGCGGCGGGTTGGGCTTGGCGAGGATGTCGAAGCCGATGGGGTAGCGGTCCTGCCAGTAGCCGTTGCCGGTCTGGGGCGGGGTGCTGCTCGTGGTGGCTGGTTCGGGGAGGCGCCACCATTCCACGGGTGCGCCTGCGGTGGGTGCGTAGTCGGGCGGTGGCGGGATGGTCACGGTGTCACCGGCCGCTCTGGCGGAGCATCCGGACGAGGGCGGTGCCGGAGAGGATCGCCGCGGCGGGGTTGAGCGCGTAGAGGGCGATGCCGAGGGCGGTGTGCACGGGGGTGCTCCTCTCAGAGGTACTGGCCGGTGCCGGGGAGGTGTGGCTCGGCCGGGAGGGTGGTCTTGCGCTTGTCGCGGGCGCGGATGGTGCGGACGTATCCGGCGTCGGTGGGGAGGCTGTAGCGGGCGGTGACGTGCTCGGCGATCTGGCGGGCGGTGGCGTCGGCTCCGAGGGCGGTGATTGCGGCGCGCACCGCGTCGGCCTTGGCGAGGGTGGGCGCGGCGGCACGTGTCAGCGGGTCGGGAATGGGGGCCTGACCTGCTGTGGCGGGGTCCGTGTCACGGTGTCCGGTGTGGCGTGGCGGTGCGAGTGCGGGCGTCTGCTCGGGGCTGATCGCCGGTCGGCCGCCGGGGGGCTTGGGCGTGTCGTCGCGCTGCACGCTGACCTGGGGAGGCGTCGTGCCGAGGATGAGTGCGACGGCGAGCGCGTCGACGGTGATGCCGTAGTCGGCGAGGAGGTTGGCGATCCCGGCGGGGTCGAGGTGGGGGTGGGCGTCGGCGGTGATGCGGATGGCCTCGGCGGGGTCCATGGCGGCGAACCGCTGAGTGAGGACGGCGCGGGCGGTGCGGTCCCTCGCCGGCGCCGGGGCGGGCTGCTGGCCGGTGACGTGGGCGACGGCCTGCCGCCTGACGGACGCGGCGGCTTCTTCGCGGGCGAGGAGCCATCCCCAGGCGCCGAATGCGGGGAGCCGCATGGGGGATTCGCCGCGTTCGGCGCGCTTCTGGGAGCGGGTGGTGGACCAGGACAGGTCGGCGAGGAGGAGCAGCGCGGCGGTGGGCGCGGCGAAGAGGAGTCCTGCGGCGACGCCGCCGTGGATGAGGCGGGCGTGGACGAGGTTGAGGTAGACGGAGACGGTGGCGAGCGCGAGGGTGGCTAGGCGGGGGGCGGCGGCGGACCGGCCTTCCTTGGCGGCTTGGGAGGCGAGGTAGAGGCAGGCGAGTGCGGTGCCGTCGAAGACGGCGGCGACGAGGGCGGCGAGGGGGGCGGGGACTCCGTAGTGGTCGTGGGCGACGACGAAGAGGGACCAGGCGGTGATTCCTGCGGCAGCGGGCGCGATGATGGCGAGGGCGAGCCACCAGGCGATGCGGTTCAAGGGGGTGCTCCTGCGGGTGGGGCCGGGCGGAGGCGGTCCGCCCGGCCGGGAGGGGTGGTCAGTGGCCGGTGGCGAGCCGGCAGATGGCGATGAGGCGTTCCACGGGGGTCTCCTGGTCAGCCGAGGCGGCGGGCTTCGCGCTCGAACTCGCGGGCGCGCCGGCGGGCGTCCTTGGCGCCCTCCTTGAGGCGGGCGCGTCCGGTGGCGGTGGGCGCTTCGCGGGCATCTCGGGCGCGGGTGTCGGCGAGGCTGCGGTACGCCCCGGCTTCGCGCTGGAGGTGGCGGATGGTGTCGAGGGATGCGGCGGGCTGGCGGCGGCCGAAAAGAGCCACGGGTTCTCCTCAGAGGCGGTTGGGCTCAAGGGAGAAGAAGAGGACCGTGCCGCCCCGCATGTCCGGGTTGTCTTCGATGATCCCGTTCAAGATCCACTTGAAGACCCCGTCCCGGGTGGCCCCGGCAGCCGGCGTGACGGTCCCCGATGCGGTGGCCCACCTCGGACCGCCAGGGCCGGGCTTGTGAAGGGTGAGGATGTAGTGGCGGGTGTACGCCTGGGCGGCGTCGATCGAGTCCATGGGGTTCCCCTCAGCAGGTGTAGGCGAGGTGGCGGGTGGTGTGCCGGTCGGCGGCTTGGTCCCAGCGGGCGGCGCAGTCTCCGCAGTAGGGGCGTCCGGAGCGGCGAGTGGTTTCGCGGGTGGGGTAGTCGTCGCCGCAGTTGGTGCAGTGGACGCGGGCGGCGAGGCCGCGGCGGAGGTGCTCGTCGGCTTGGGCGGTGGCGGTCATGTGGCGTCGCCGAAGGCGCGGTCGGCGGCGAAGTCGCCCCACTGCCAGGCGATGGCGTCGGGGAGTCCGAGGCTGGGGGCGCCGTAGGGGGCGACGGGCCGGGACGGCGCGGGCTTGGGCTTGCCGACGGTCGCGGCGGGCTGCCGGTAGGTGGACGACCCGGGGTAGGTGGCGCCGGGCTCGCGGGTGGGCAGCGGGGCCGGGGTGGGCGGGGTGCTGCCGGAAGTGGGCAGACTGCCACTAGCATTCGACATGCTTGATCGGTCCTGTCTGTAGCAGGCGGATCGGGCGTCCCGGCTGGTGTGTCACCACCTGCCGGGGTTCTGGCCGCGCCCGGTGTGTCACCACTGGGCGCGGCCGTTCTGCGAGCCCCGGAGCGTGTCACCGCCCGGGGCTTTGTCGTGCAGAACCACCATACACAGGGGTTTGCAGAATGCCAACAAGTGAGGGACGATGGAGCATGCCCGAGAACGCAGAGGAGGTGATTGAGATCCCGCCGATGGTCACGTTCACCAGCGGCGCCGAGCTACTCGTCAAGCTCGGCATCGTGGAGAGCATGACCAGGGAGGGCGTCCGCAGAGTCGCCAAGACCGACCCCAACTGGCCCTTCGGACCCGACCGGCCGCACAAGTACGGCAAGGTCGCAAACGCTCAGTCCATGGCCACCGAGCCGTTCCTGGAGTTCTTCCGGGCACGGCAGGTCAAGAAGCGCGGACCCGACAAGCAGCCGCGCAAGCCGAAAGGCGCACGCCCCGAGAAGCCGCCGACCGCCGACCAGTAACGCCCCGTACTGACCGCCCCCGCCGCGCCCTGCGGCGCCCCCCGATCGGGTGACACCGTCGCGGGGCGCCGCCATGCCGGGCTACCGTCAGGGGTATGGAGCGATGCACCGCATGCGGGGGCGCCGGAGTCACGACCCAGACCCGCCACGAAGTCGAGACGCAGCCCGACGGCACGCAGAAGGCCGTGCAGCGGGACATCACCGCACCCTGCGGGCGCTGCGGCGGCACGGGGACGGTGACGGGATGAGGAGCGTCGGCTACTGCGGCGGCTGCGGCGCGGCGTTCCTGCCGCCCGAGAGCCTGGAGTACCCGGGGGCGGGGGTCGAGGCGTCCCTCACCCAGTGCTCCGCCTGCAAGCCGCCCGCACCCGTCGGCACCACGCCGCTGGAGCAGCGCCGTGTCGGCGCCCGTCCCCAGCCCGTCGTCCGCTGGCCCCGCAGCTCCCGGCCACGCCTCGCCGGCTGGCCCGCCGACCTCCGGGCGGGGCGTCGGGCAGGCGACGGGACACCGCCGGCCTGAACCCGCGAAAGGCCCCGCTCGACGGCGGGGCCTTCGCCGTTCCCGGGATGGCTACGCGGGCTGCATCCACGGCCACGCCGAGTCCCGCGCCGCCTCCAGCAGCGGCACCATCCGGAACGCGGCGTCGGACAGGCCACCGAAAGCGTGGCGGTTCCGACCCCCCGACGGGGCATGGCCAGCCTGGTACCCGGCGAGGTTCCAGGTGTACATCGGCACTGTCTCCGGAACGGACCGGGACACCTCCAGCGGGTCCGACCCCGCCTGCTCGTCGGTGACGATGGCAACCCGGTCGTGGCCACGGAAGGTGGCGCGCAGGGCGGCAGCCGTGTCTGTGCCGCCGCCGAGGAACCATCCTCCGTCGTCCCACCGGCGCACCTCGGCCAGCAGGGCGCCCCCACGGATCAGCGGGAACGGCTTCACGCTCGCACCGGGGGCGTCGCTCCAGTACCGCTGCGCCGAGGAGAAGGACACGACGTCGGCCTCCGCGCACCGCCGCCCGAGAGCGATACCGAACAGCGCGGCGGCGTCCCACCGCATGATGGTGCCGTCCTTGGAGAAGGCGCCATGCATGCTGGAGCTGGTGTCCACCAGGATCAGCGTGCGGCCCCCCAGCGCCGGGACGTTGGCCAGGGAAGCGGCAAGGGCCTTCTCCAGCGCGTGACCCCAGCGCAGTGACGGCGCGGCGCGGAACGCGGAGTAGAACCGCATCGGGAGCTGCCGGGAGCGGGCGACCTGGTCCGGGTCGGCCAGGCGCGCGCACACCTGCTCGGCGACGGCGTCGGACACCCCGGCCTGGTCGAAGTTCCGCAGGTTCCGCAGTAGCGCCATGTACCCCATGGACGGGATGACCGCCTCCCAAGCCTGGGCGTCCATCGGGCCCTGGAGCCAGCTGGCCAGGGCCTCCCAGGTCATCGCGGCGTCAGAGAGCGCGCTCTGCGCAGCGGCGCGGCCGAGGAGGGCGCGGCGCTCGGCCAGCTCCCAGCTCGCGAGGCGCGCTCGGGCGTGGAGGGTCTGGAGGCTGTCGGGGATGGCCTTGTCCCGGCCGTGGCGGCGGTCGATGGCGTGCTCGAAGAGGTCACCCTGCCAGACGGCCCTCGGCTTCGGGTGGACGAGCTCGATGACGTCACCGAACCGGTAGCCCTTGCTGTCGGTGTCGTACTTGAGGAGGGACCGCTCGTCGTAGAGCTGCCCGACGGCGTCTTCGATGCCGCGCTTGACGGGCTTGGGGATGTTCCGGCCGTAACGGGACGTCCAGTAGGCAAGCAGTTCGCCGGGCTCGTCGGCACGCTGGAGGACGGAGGCGATGACGCGGCGATTGGAGGCGACGGAGTAGGCGAGGCTGTCGCCGCTCCAGACGGCGGCCGGGTCCTGGCCCTGCTCGTGGATGCGGCGCCCCCGGGTGCCTGCGGCGGCGAGGCGGGCGTGGACGTACTCGGCGGCACCGACGATCGCGGCGGTGCGCATGTTGCCCTCGCCGCGGAGCCAGGAGAGGAGTCCGGCGGTCCACTCGGGGTCCTCGACGGCGAGCTGGCGGACGAGATCGGTGTAGCGGTCGTCGCGCTGGCCGCCGGTCTCGTAGAAGGTGTCCTGGCCGACCATGTTGGTGACAGCCAGCAGGAACAGTTCGCTCTTCGCGTCGCGGAGGTATCCGGCGCCGCCTTCTGCGGTGTGGGTGGTCTGCCCGGTGGTGGTCAAGGGCGAGGTGGCGTTCGCGCGGGCGGGCGGGGGCGGGGTGTTGAACCTGGTCATGAAAAAGCCCCTCACGTGGAGGGGAGGCTCAGCATGTGGGTTCCCGAGATCGGAAGTCGGGGACGGGCTTGGAGTCAAATGCTCTACCGATTGAGCTACCGGCCAACTTGCGCTGGTCGGGCGGGACTCGAACCCGCAACCCATTGAAGTAACCGTCACCTGCGCACCGGGCACCCCGATGCTGTGGCCTCCCGAGATCAATGACGACCTGCGGCGGAACCTGTTTCGAAGAAGTAGCCGCTGGTCTTCGCACCGGGAGGTGCATCTGAAGTTGTGTGTCCAGAGTTCAAGGTCGGCAAAGGTGACAAGGTGCTCTGGCCGCTGAGCTACGGAGGCCGCTAGGCCCCGGCGGGATTCGAACCCGCGACCACCCCATTAGCAGTGGAAGTAACCCCCACCTGCGCACCTGGACTCCTCCACCATAGCCGGTCCTGACGGTGAGTTCACCTCTGTTTCCGGGCTACTCCCCGGCGGCGATCCGGTCCGCGTCGCGGTCGGCCTTCGCCAGGTCCGCGAGTGCCTCCTTCGCGGCGGCCCGAGTCTTGGCGTTCGGCGCGTCCATGGCAGTGCCTTCCTCCGCGAACGTGGTGATCGCCGCGTCGGCGTCGCCGTTGTGCTCCCGCCACGCCTCGATCAGGTCCGACGGCTCGTTCTCGGCGGTGAACAGGGCGTCGGCCTTCGCGAACGCCTCCTGCTTCGTCCCAAACCCGCGGATGGCCTTCTTGTACCAGGCGGTGAAGTCGACCGTGCCGACCACCCGCTCGCCTGCGGCGAGTTGGTCGCGGAACCGCTGGTCCTCGGCTTTGAGGATCGCCGCTGCCTGCTTCCGGGCCTCCGCAGTGGGCGGCTTCTTCGGCTTGTGGCTCTTGGGTGCCGGCGCGTCAATTGTGGGGTCGTCGTCGAGCGCGCTCGTGCTCGCGGTGTCCGGGGCAGGCGGCTTGTCGGTGGCGATGGCGATGCCGCCGATGACGGCCGCACCGGCGATGATCCCCGCGAAGATCAGCGCGTTGCGCTTGGCCTCCTGCCGCTTGCGGGGGTCCTTCGGCGGTGGGGGTGCCCATCCGGCGGGAGGCTGACGCCAGGGCTGGTCGGGTGGCTGGGTCATGGGCGGCGTGTCTCCCTCGGCGGCATGATGGTGGGGGACAGCGTGCCAGTGCGGCGTGTCGCGCGCGGGTGATGCGCCGCAGGCGTGACCGGGTCGTGACGCGGGGGCGGATGCGGGGATTCCCCTCCGCCCGGCCCCGGCCGCCGCTACCTGATCTATCCGCAGTGCTCCGGCCTTCAGGCCGGGGGTGAAGCGGATCTGAAACCCGGAGGCGCGCAGCGCCGACCCTCACTGCCCCCGGCCTTCCCGGGGCTGCCCTGGGGGCGGCCCGATCACGGCGACGGGCTTGCCGTGCCGGGTGATCAAGACCGTCTTGTTCTGGTAGCGGACCTGATTGAGGAGGTCGGCGAAGTTCCGACGGGCTTCCTCGGCTGTCATCTCGTCCATGCCCGAACTCTACCGCTCTGCTAGAATCTAGAGGAACGCTAGAAACGCAAGGAAAGGGGTCGGGGTGCAGCTCAGGTACCAGTTCCGCCTGTACCCGACCGCTGGCCAGCGCCAATCCCTTGCCCGCGCGTTCGGGTGCGCCAGGGTCGTCTACAACGACGCCCTGCGTGCCCGGGAGGATGCCCGTGCGGCCGGTCTGCCGTTCGTCCCGTCGGCGGTGCTGTCGAAGGCGCTGACGGCCGCGAAGCGGACCGAGGAGCGCGCCTGGCTCGCCGAGGTGTCATCCGTCGTCCTCCAGCAGTCGCTGCGGGACCTCGACACGGCCTACCGGAACTTCTTTGACGGCCTGAACGGCAAGCGCCCGAAGATGGGTGCACCCCGGTTCAAATCCCGCAAGGACAACCGTCAGTCGGTGCGATTCACTGCGAACGCCCGCTGGAGCATCACGTCCGGCGGGAAACTGGCCCTGCCGAAGATCGGCGAGCTCAAGGTCCGCTGGTCGCGCGCACTGCCGTCCACGCCCTCTACGGTCACCGTCGTCAAGGACGCCGCCGAACGGTACTTCGCCAGCTTCGTCGTCGAGACCAACCCGGCGACCGACCTGCTTCCCGAGGCGAACGGGGCGGTCGGGATCGACCTGGGGCTGACGCACTTCGCGGTCCTCTCCGACGGCACGAAGATCGACAGCCCGCGATTCCTGCGCCGCGCCGAGAAGAAGCTGAAGAAGGCGCAGCGGAACCTGTCCCGCAAGGCCAAGGGCAGCAACAACCGGGGCAAGGCCCGCATCAAGGTCGCCCGCGCCCACGCGAAGGTCGCCGACACGCGCCGCGAGTTCCACCACCAGCTCTCCACCAGGCTGATCCGCGAGAACCAAGCGATCGCCGTCGAGACGCTGTCGGTAAAGGGACTCGCTCGCACCCGTATGGCCAAGTCCGTGCACGACGCCGGATGGTCCAGTTTCGTGGACATGCTGGAGTACAAGGCCATCAAGGCGGGTCGGACGCTCGTCAAGATCGGCCGGTTCGAGCCGACCTCCCAGGTGTGCTCGGCATGCGGAGTGAAGGACGGCCCCAAGCCCCTGCACGTCCGCGAGTGGACGTGCAGGGAGTGCGGCACGACCCATGACCGGGACGTGAACGCCGCGATCAACATCAAGACGGCCGCCGGACTGGCGGTTGCAGCCTGTGGAGCGCGGGTAAGACCGGGACTCGTTCCGGCGCAGCGCGGCGAAGCAGGAACCCACCGAGACGGTCACCCGACCGCAGTAGGAATCCCCGCCCTTTAGGGCGGGGAGGATGTCAACGTCGGACATGGCGGATGACGAGAGGGGAGTACGCGATGTCGGACTGCGACCACGACTGGGTCGGCTGGAGCGGCAAGGTTCGCTGCCGCAAGTGCGGCGCCACCCGCGGATAGCGCAACGGCGCCGGGGACCGATCGGTCCCCGGCGCTTCACCTCGAAGGGGACCTCATGGGTGAGCACACGCCGTGGCACGACCTCCCAGCCGCCACCCGGGACGCGGTGGCAGCCCGGACAGGGCGGATTAGGCACGTCACACCAGTTGCCGACGGCCTGACGTGCGCCATGGCCGCAATCCTCGACACGGAGCACGGCGACATGTTCGTGAAGGGCGTCCCCGTCGCGGATGCCCAGGGCGTGGCGGCGCAGCAGCGGGAGCGGGAAGCCAACCCGGCCGCCCGGCCCGCGAGCCCACGCCTGTTGTGGCGTGCCGACGCGGGAGGCTGGGACCTCCTCGCCTTCGACGCTGTACCCGGTCGCCACGCGAACCTGGCGTCCCCCAGTGACCGGGCGCTGGTGGCGGAGGCGCTGCTCGCTGTGCAGGACGTGCGGGCGCCCGGCGGACTGCCGCGGTTCGCGGACCGGTTCGCCGGCCACCTCGGCGCGGGCGACCTCGCGCTCCTCGACGGCGACGCGCTGCTGCACACGGACACGAACCCGCACAACCTGCTCGTCGGCGACGGTCGGGCGTGGGTCGTGGACTGGGCGATGGCCTCACGCGGCCCGGCGTGGGTGGACGTGGCGCACACGGCGGTGCGGCTGATGGAGGCCGACTGCACACCGGCCGAGGCGCTGGAGTGGGCGGCCCGGTTCCCGTCGTGGCGTAGCGCCGATCCGGCCGGGCTGGCCGCGTTCGTGCGGGTTGTGTGCCGGGAGTGGGAGGCGGTCGTCGGCTCGGTGGCGGCGGGGTCGAGCAACAGCCGGTACTTGGCGCTCCTCGGGATGCCTGCGCGGGCATAGGCGGCCGCCGCGTCGGCGTGGCAGTGCGGCGTGTCGCGGCGCACTGCTGCGGGCAGGTCGTGATGCGGATGTGACACGCGGCGCTGGCGCGCGGCGCAGCGGCGATGGGGGAACGCATCACAACGCGTCGATACAGAGAGCGTGCATGTGATCACAGAAAGCGATCACGGTCACCTAGGAATTTCCTGGCTACTCTCCCCCGAGTTGCGCCGGAAGCCGTCAGCAAGGGCTTCGACGCAGCTGACGAACAGTTCGACGCGGTCTTCAGGAATGCCCCACTCGCGCGCGAGGCGGTACGGGTCAACCTCGCTCGCGGCGGGTGTGCCAGCTCTGCTCAGAATGTCCTCCGGGGCCAGAGTGCCAGACCGGACCAGCATCTCGGCGACAGGAATGCCGAGGGCCTTGGCTAGGCCACGCTGACTCTCGACGCTGGGCATCGTGTCGCCAGTGAGCGTCCGGCCTACCTGAGTTGGGGAGATGGCGGCCGCTTTGGCGAGTGCGAGCCGGGCCCCCCTGGAGGCCCCGACGTCGTAGCCAGCAGCCTTAGCGCGCTGGCGAAGCCACTGGGTGAAGGCTGGGTTGGGCTGCACGGGGCTCTCCGGGGGGTCGGGACATGTGTCGAGAGGATCAGTTTCCGCAGGTAGGAGCGTAGCGCGCGTGCGGCTTCGATAAGAGGTGCGCGCGCCAGAGTGCACAACTAGTGGTGCATGCAACAAGTGGTGCATGCGTGCCCGATCGGGCTTGCGAGCCCGCACTCAATAAGTTAAGTTTCGGGTGAGCACTTCGCGGCTGACGAGAGAGCGCTCGAACTAATCTCGCGCCGATTAAAGAGCTTGCCGACGACTACAAAACTGAAGGGGAGCAACATGCCGTACCGCCTCCGCGCCGATGCCCTCCGCGAAGCAGCGGCGCTTCGCGGCGACCACAGCGTGCGCGGCATCATCAAGACCACCGGCCTGGAGAGCACCGTGATCCGCCGCAACCTCGGCGGCTACAACGAGCCCTCGCTCCGCACGCTCATGCGCTTCATCGCCTGCTATGGCGGCACTGTCGAGGGCTACATCCGTGAGATCCAGCCCGCAGATGCCCAGGCCCAGGAGGCCACCCTTGCGGCGTGAGGCAGGGACCAACTCCTCCTGACGTCGAAGGGCCCGGTGCGTCAACACCAGGCCCTCCACCAACCGAACGCGCCCACCTCGGCTACCAACCACGAGGCGCAGAACGGAGCCCCACCATCATGACATTCCCCACGCTTGACGTGCACACCCCCGCCAAGATCAGCGCCGCGCTCGCCCCGCTCCTCCCCGACGACGCGACCCTCCCCCTGCGGACGCACCGCACCACCGACGGCATCCTCGCCGCATACAGCCCCGCGCAGCTCACCCGCGCCGCCGCCTGGCACCTCCTCCGCGCCGTCTTCGGCGACCTGGACGACGCCACCCCCTGCACCTCCTGCGACCGGACCACCCCCGAGGACGACCTCGGCGCCGACGCCAACGGCGACCCCACCTGCCGCGACTGCCTCGACACGCACGCCGGCCTCGACGACGCCCGCGAGTGGCGCACCCGCACGTACGCCTGAGCCGACCCGGCCGCCCGGCAGCGCGCCGGGCGGCCCCCAGCAGACCCTCCTACCGCCGCGACGAAGCGGCGACGAACGCTGGAGAACCACGGGTGACCATCGATCCGTCCGCGTACGAGGCGGAAGCCGTCTTCGAAGAAGGCCGCGGACTGCCCTACACCCAGCTCGGCGACTGGGTGAACCACGCCGGCATCACCGACCGGGCCGCCCGCATCTACTGGACGCTGTGCGAACACCTCAACATCAAGCGGTCCGACCGCGAAGTCTGGCCCGCACAGAACGTCCTCGCCAAGGTGCTCGGCATCAAGCGCGCCGCCGACGTCGCGCCGGCCATTGACGAACTTGTCGTCATCGGTGCCGTGGAGATCCGCGCGGACTACGACGCGTCCGGCCGCCGGGTCAGGAACCGGTACATCATCCACCGCGCACCCGAGGACGGGTACGTCGGCCCCCGATCCCTCGCCGAGTTCTACAAGCTGCTGCGGGTGGACGATGGCCGCCGGTACGACTCCTGGTTCGCCGCTCGGCGCAAGGAGATCGCTGACGGCATCGAGCGGCTGAAGCGGGAGCGCCAGGAGGCCGACCGCCGGGCCAAGGATGAGGTGAAGCGCAGGGCGTTGGGAGGTGCGGGATCCCGCACCTCCGCCTCACCTGCGAAGACTCGCAAAACCGCAGGTCGGCAGGAGGTGCGGGATTCCGCACGGGGAGGTGCGGGATTCCGCACGGCGGAGGTGCGGGATTCCGCACTAGAACAAGACGTAGTTGAACAACACGAAGCTCTCTCTCTCCGCATGCCCCAGCCGGCCGCCCCGGAGCCTCCCGCCGCACCCAGCAGCGAGAGAGAGACGCCCGCTCCGCACGACAAGCCGACCGCCGCCCAGCGAGCCGTCCGCGCCAGCCGCGCAGTCGCCCCCGACGAAGAATCCGACTTCATCGCCTGGGTCACCGCCACCTGCCAGCCACGCACCCCCGGCTGGTGGCGCACAGCCGCCCCGGACCTCCCCGAACACGCCGACGCCTGGCGCGCCCAGCAGGCCCCCACCACCAGCCGGCAGCCCACCGCCACCCTCCCCCCGTGGTGCGGCCGGTGCGACGACAGCAACCCCGCCGCCGAACACAACCCCCGTTTCCGCATCCGCAACGGCGCCCCCTGCCCCGCCTGCCACCCCGACGCCATAGCCGCCGCCGCCTGACCAGGAGCCACACCATGACCGACACCTACAACGAAGCCCCCGCCAGCGCCGACTTCGAGCGCGTCCCCCCGCAAGACATCCATGCCGAACAGTGCACCCTCGGCGGGATGCTCCTGAGCGCCGACGCCATCACCGACGTCGTCGACACCCTCCAGCCCGCCGACTACTACCGCCCCGCCCACGAGCTCATCCACAACGCCGCCGTCGCCCTCTACCACCGCGGCGAACCCGCCGACCCCATCACCGTCGGCGCTGAACTCACCAGGCGCGGCGACCTGGTCCGCGCCGGTGGCCCCGGCTACCTCCACGCCCTCGCCTCCACCGTCCCCACCGCCGCGAACGCCGGCTACTACGCCGCCATCGTCCGCGAACGCGCCGTACTGCGCCGCCTCGTCGAGGCCGGCACCCGCATCGCCGGCATGGGCTACGCCGCAGAAGGCGACCCGGAGGAACTG
Organism: Streptomyces sp. NPDC092296; assembly: GCF_044755465.1. Classification (NCBI taxonomy): domain Bacteria; kingdom Bacillati; phylum Actinomycetota; class Actinomycetes; order Kitasatosporales; family Streptomycetaceae; genus Streptomyces; species Streptomyces sp. NPDC092296. The sequence continues at coordinate 156,717 of NZ_JBIVRB010000006.1, forward strand.
CTGGACGCCGCCGCGGCGGAACTCCAGCGCCTCACCGACGGCATGCGCCGCACCCGGGACGACCGGGAGAAGCCCTTGGACCAGATGCTCGACGAGTACCTCGCCGCGTACGACGCGGGCGAGATCGCGGCTCTGCCGCTGCCGTACCTTGACCTGGAGGCGATGGTGCAGGCCGAGCCCGGCGACCTGGTGATCGTCGCCGCCCGGCCCGCGATGGGCAAGTCGGTGGTGCTCATGGACATCGCCCGGAGCGTCGCCATCAGGCACCGGATGGGCGCATGGGTGTCCTCGATGGAGATGTCGCACCCGCAGCTCACCGAGCGGATCATCGCAGCCGAGGCCCGCGTGCACCTCCACGGCCTGCGCAACCGCGACCTGTCCGATGGCGACCGCAGGCGCGTCGACCGGGCTGTCGCCCGCATCGCCGGGTCGCCGCTGCTCGTGGACGACTCGCCGGCCGTGCCGCTGTCGCAGCTGAGGGCGAAGCTCCGCCGGGCTGCCGCGCGCGGGGAGACGCCGCGACTGCTCGTCGCCGACTACTTGCAGATCATGCGCGCAGAGACGAAGGCGGGCACGAACCGCACCGGCGAGGTTGACTCGCTCGCGCGCGGGCTGAAGGAGTTGGCGCAGGAGTTCCGCATGGTCGTGGTCGCTGCGGCGCAGCTGAACCGTCAGGTGGAGATGCGGCAGGACAAGACGCCGACGCTCGCCGACCTTCGCGAGTCCGGCTCGATCGAGGCGGAGGCGAACTCGGTCGTGCTGCTGCACCGGCCGGACTACTACGAGCGGGAGTCGCCGCGGGCCGGCGAGCTGGATCTGATCGTGGCGAAGAACCGTCAGGGCCGGACGGGGACGGTGACGGTGGCGTTCCAGGGGCACTTCTCCCGGGCGAAGGACATGGCGTCGGGCGACTGACCGCTCTGCCGCGCCGCCGGTTCATCCCCGGCGGCGGGGCCCAATTCCCTTGCTGGCCTGCGGTTTTGTACCGCCAGAGCATGGCGATCAAGGTGCCGAATGCGCGATAATCAGCACATACCATAACGAACGGAGCCCCCGTGGAGCGTCTGCACCTCGTGCCGGTCCGCTCACGTGACGCCCGCGCCTTCGTCTCCATGTGGCACCGCCACCACGCACCGCCCGTCGGCCAGATCTTCGCCGTCGGCGTCGCAGACGGCGAAGGCATCCTCCGCGGCGTCGCCATCGTCGGCCGACCCATCGCGCGCTTCTTTGACGACGGCCAGACCCTTGAGGTCAACCGCACAGCGACTGACGGCGCCGCCAACGCCAACTCCATGCTCTACGGAGCAGCTTGGCGGGCAGTAAAGGTCCTCGGCTACACGCGGCTGATCACCTACACGCAGGCCGGCGAGTCCGGAGCCAGCTTGCGCGCGGCCGGATGGCGTGTCATCGCCCAACGGCCCGCCAAGCCCGGATGGGACCGTCCGAGCCGTCCCCGGCAACTCCGCGGCACCGAGGAGATCCCCCGCACCCTCTGGGAGGCATCGTGACCGCCCCGACCCCTGCCCGAGACAACGTGCTCGCAGCGGGCCGCGTCGGCGCCTACCGCGCCCGCGGCGCTGCCTGACCCCGCGCCTGCTGTGCCGTGCGTGCTGCGGCACGGCAGGCCCCACCCGAAGGAGCACCATGACCACGCCCGAGCCCACCACCCCTGCCCTGACCCGCGCCGAGCTGCAGGATCTCCTCGACGATGCGTCATACGACGCGTACCGGTACGGCGACCGGATCGCGTTCGTCCGGGAGCAGTGCGACGCCCACGACCGCGTCGGCGGCCCGTTGACGACCGCCATGGTCCGGGCGTGGCTCGACTACACCGGCTGCGCCCACGCCGAGTCCCTGCCGACACCCAGCCAGATGCAGGCCCGCATCCGGGAACTGGAAGCCGAGCTGGCGCAGCTCCACGCAGAGAGGAATGGACAGTGACGAGCACCAACCAGGCCCTCGCCGACTTCGAGGCCCAACTCCGCGCAGCCTTCCAGCACATGCGCGCCAACGGCGCCCAGGATCTCGACACCCTCATCGGAACCGCCCTCGCAGTCCTCGACGACCAAGCCCGCGAACGCTACGCCCAGCAAGTCGCCGACGAGACGCACCTCATGGCGATCGACTTCCGCAACGGTATGAGCATGGAGCTCAAGCCGGCGCAGGACATGGTCGCCATCTGGTGCGGTGCCGCACGAGGGTTCCTCGGCGACGCGCCGAATTACGTGGAGACGCCGGTCGAGATGGATGTGAAGGTTGCGGAGTCGCCGGAGCAGTTCACGTTCACGTTGCAGCGGAAGGACTTCGGGAGGCTCACGCCGCATGAGGCCCGCCAGGAGGCCGAGGCCCGCGTCGCGGAGCTGGAGGCCGAGCTGGAGCAGCTGCGCGCGGAGAGGGCCGCACGATGACCCTCCCCGAGGACTTCGACGGCTGCGCTCGCGCCTGCCGTACCACCGGCGTCCACACCCTGACCTGGGGCGAGTGCGGCATCGCGCCCGAGTCGGCCAGGCCCGAGCCGCGCGTGTCGATCGGCCGCCGCTTCACCGCCCTCGATGGGCACCAGGCTCTCGCCATCGCCAGCGTTCCGATCTCCGAGATGGCGGGGCGGATCGAGAGGGTGCTGCGCACCGTGCACATCCGCCTCGGCCCGAACGCGCTGTCCGGCGGCGAGTACGCCGCCATGGCCCTCGCGGTGGCCGCCGATCTCGCGGAGGAGCAGCCGCAGACGGAGAGGAACGCGCGATGACCGAGACCAGGCCCCGCCGCCTCGTGCCCGTCGCCAGCGCCATGGCGAAGGGCGAGCCCGACGGCATCCACCTGTCCGCCCTGGAATGGGTGCCCCGGCTCGGGGAGTACATCACCGGCATGGCGCTGTGCGGGCAGTCCGCCGAGCAGGGCGCCCTCCCCGACGACACCCCGGTCACCTGCCAGGGATGCGAGGACTACCGCGCCCGGCACGTGCAGGTCCCCTTCGGGGACGCCGAGGCGCCCATCCCTGCCGCGCCCGACACCATCCCCGCCAGCTGCTACTGGTGGACCGACCCCGATGGCGGCCTGTGCCTCCTGCCCGGCTGCATGGCCCGCGTCCAAGATCCCGACGCCGAGTGCACCTGCGACAGCCTCGCAGCCCGACTTGCCAAGACCCAGGAACAACTGCGGGAGATGGAGGAGCAGCAGCGGTATGCCGAGGTGTGGTGGTTCGCGCTCCGCGAGGCGGTCGGCGCCTCCCCGTGCGCAGCCGAGATCCTCGCCGACGCCCACCGGAGGGCAGGGCGATGAGCGACGCCTTCCAGGGCCTGACCCTCGACATCGTGCGCCGGGAACTCGCCCAGCTCGTCGCCATGGCCGACACCGCCGAACGCCCCAAGCCCGACGTGATCAACCCTCCGGGGCACGGCATGGCCGGCCACGAGTGGCGGGTCGTCCAGGGAGTGTCCCTCCCGGGCGTGAGGCCGCCTCTGTGGGTCGTGCGCACCGTGGACGACCCGGAGGCCCGCGACAGCGTGTACGTCGCCCAGCCGGACCCGTACGTGACGTACGACTGGGAGCCCCAGCTCGACTTCACCGCCATGAACCCCCTGGATGCCCGCCGCTTGGCCGTGGCGCTGCTGGCCGCAGCCGACCGGGCGGAACACCTGAGCGCGGGCGTGCCTCGGATGCAGGACAGGAGGCGGTGATGGGCCGGTTCGAGCGCGAGTTCGCCGCCCTGGTCGCAGACGCAGCCCGTGAGGCGGCCCTCGACGCGATCAGCCCCGGCGGCGACCCGACGTGGGCCGGGCTGCCCGCGCCGGTCGGGGCGCACGTCACGTGCCTGCGCGTTTCCGACTACGAAACCCGCTGCGGGGTCGTGGACGAGAACCGCGCCGGGCTGTTCCTCACCTGCTGCGACGGCACCCGGGCGGTCCTCACCGCCTCCCTGTGGCACGTCCGCGAGACGCCGCGCTGTGTCCCCGGCTGAACCCCGGCGGCGCGCCGCACCGACCCGGCATCATCAACGCATCACACCAGAAGGAGCGCCACCATGGCCCTCACCGTCGCCAATCCCCGCCGCGCCCGGTTCATCATCACGCTACTCGGGGCTGCCATCGCCATCACCGGCCTCATCGCGTGGGGTCGCGCCAGCACCGAGATCAGCGGCGACGAACAGAACATGATCAACCACTCGTACCTGGTCTGGCAGACCGACCCGTCGCAGGAAAACTTCGACCCCGAGGCTGATACGGAGATCTTGCAGGACAAGGCCGCACTCGACGCGGACAGGTCGAACCGTACGTTCGGCCTCGTGGTCACGGTCGTGGGCGCTGCGGTGGTGGCGTGCCGGTTCGCGGTGAAGGGCCGCGTGCGGGGCGTTCAGCTCGGCAAGGCGACGTCGTCCCGATGACCGACCCGCGCCCTGCGCCCCTCCCCGGCATCGACATGGAGGGGCGCGGCGGTGTCTGCACGGTCCGCTGCCGCCACTGCCACCGGCCCCTCACCGACCCCGAATCCCGCGCCCTGCGCCTCGGACCGGAGTGCGACCCTGGTCGTGCGCCGGCGCCACGCGGCGATGTCGAGCAGGAGCAGCTTCCCGGACTGTGAGCGGTCAGCCGTCGCCCCTGGCCTGCTCGGCGAGCGCGAACCGGGCGGCGGTCGAACTGCCAGCCGTCTCCCAGTACTCGTCGGCCCTGATGCGGGCGCCCAGGTCCCGTTCGCGGGCCATCAGCTCCTCGTACCGCTCCGCCCACGTCTCCGGGTCGGCTGCGGCGGCGCGCAGCTCGGCGCGGACGGCGTGGAGCTGACGCTGGAGGTCGAGCAGGTGGGCGGGGAAGACGTACTCGGGCATGGGCCCGATCCTACGTTCGGGCTGCGGGTTCACGGCGACGGCCCCGGCTGCCTCCACAGCGGCCGGGGCCTTCGGCGTGTCCGGGGTCAACTCAGGATGGTGACCCGCGTGGACTTCTTGGCGGGCTTCTGCTCCCGGAGGTGGATGCGCTCCACCGAGCTGGCCGGCACGACGTACACGTCGAACTCGGTGTCGCCCGGCCGCAGGTCCGGGCCGCCCTCCTGGCGCGGGTCGACATGCAGGAAGGCGCCGTCGATGGCGACGCGGACGTTGTACAGCAGGTCGAGGTTCTTGCCGCTGTTGCTGAGGTCGGGCACGAGGGGGCTGGTGAGGCGCAGTTCGCGGACGGTGCGCCAGATGAGATCTGTCATGGCGGCACGGTAGCGGGCGGGTCGGACAGCGGGGCTACGGGGAGCCGGCCGGGGGCTTGGGCCGGGCGTCGGGCCGCTGGGGGAGCTTGGCGCCCGGCCTGCGCAGGTACCAGGCGATGAACTCGCGGATGAGCGTGGCGCGTTCGGTGCCCATGGTCTTGGCTGCCGTGTCGAAGTCGTACCACTCGTCGCCGATGCGGATCTGGCGCGGTGGCGTTTTCGGCGCGTTTGGCATGCCCGAACCGTATCCGGGCGTAGCTACAGGCGGCAAAGCGGCTCCTCTCGGGTGTAGCTACAAGATTCCTTGGTGAATCACTTGCGGTGTAGCTACACCTAACTGTACGGTGTAGCTACACCGCAGACAAGACTTAGCCAGTAGAGGGACCCAGCATGCCGACCGAGATCGTGATGTACCTCGACCCCAACGCCCCGCTCTACGACTTCAAGGACATCGACGGCGACGGGATCGCTGTCTTCACCGCCGAGATCCCCGGCGTGGGTAAGGGCGTCAACATCCGCACGTCGAAGGCGGGGTGCTCCGTCCCCGCCACCGAGATCCCCACGCTGATCGCCGCGCTCAACGACCGCCTCGCAGAGATCGGCACCCGATGACCGACCACCCCGCCGTCACCGCCTACGAGAAGGCCATCGCGGGCATCCCCGACTGCTTCGATCACCTCACCACCGACTCGATCCGTGGGGCTGCCGTCATCGCTGTGGAGTCCGGCCGCACGCCAGGCACGACGGTCGCCCTGGAGGCCGACCGGTTCGTCCGCGCACACCTCGGCATGCTCGACACGTGGCACGACGCCCTCGACGCCCTCGACAGCGAGCTGCGCGGTGACACGGTCGCCGGTGGCCTACCGGACGACCAGATCCTGTACCTCAAGACGCAGGCTCTGGACCTGTTCGAGGCGACCACCAGCCTGCTGCGCGCCACTGCCACCTACCACCACGGCAGCGCCGGGCCCGCGCTGGACCCCGAGTACGGGCACGCCTACGCCCTGTCGTGCAGCGCACTCCAGCCGTTCTGACCAGCCTCTCACCGAAGGAGCACTCCCATGTCTATGACCGGCGACGACATCCCCACCGAGATCACCAAACTCGTCTACACCTCGCCGTGGGTCGGCAACCCCGCAACGCGCGCCATGAAACTCTCGCAGAACGATGCTGCGGCGCAGCTCGCCCACTACTGGCCCGCAATCGAGGCGCACATCCGCGAGCAGGTCGCCACTGAGATCGAGACTGCGCCCGGCTGGTGTGGCCCGGACAACGAGTGGATGGACAGTCGGGACCGCGACCACGCCGCCCGGATCGCCCGCCGCCCAGCCTGACGTCCGCCAGGCGCACATGCCTGTACGGCGCCCTCCGACCCTTCTGACCCCGACCCACCGAGAGGAATCCATCGTGGGCTACACCACCGACTTCACCGGCCGCATCGACATCGCCCCGCCGCTCAACCCCAGCGAGATCACCTACCTGCGGAAGTTCGCCGACACCCGCCACAACAAGCGCGTCGGCGGCCCGTACGCCCTCAGCAACGAGCAGTTCGGCCCGGACGTCATCGACGACTGGGACCACGACGGCGCGCCCGGCTACTGGTGCAACTGGGAGCCGACCGGCGACGGTGCCGCCCTGGAGTGGAACGGCGGCGAGAAGTTCTACCACTCCCCGGAGTGGATGCGGTACCTGATCGATCACTTCCTCAAGCCCGGTGCTCGCGCGGTCGGCCACGACGCCTTCGAGCGGTTCACGTTCGACCACGTCCTGAACGGCACCATCGAGGCGCAGGGCGAGGGCGCGGACGACCAGTGGGAGCTGCTGGTGGTCGACAACGTCGTGACCGCCCGCCCAGCCTGACGTCCGGTGCGCTTGCGGCGCCTGCGGCCCGACCGTGGGCGTCGCTGGAACACCAGACCGACCGAAGGAGCACCCGATGCCCGCCGTCCGCACCGCCGAGACCCGCACCATCACCCTCGCCGTCACCGACGTGCCCGACCTGCCGGCCGACCTCAACCCGTCCATCGCTCCGATCAGCGTGGAAATCACCTACAGCCTGCGGCATCCGGCCCACCGGGAGGGCTCCTGGTACAAGCTCGGCCGAACGCACGTGAAGGTCACGGGCCTGCGCCGCCTCAAGTCCGGCAGTCTCGGCCAGCAGGAGATCACCCGCGACCTGTGGCAGTCCGCAGGCCGCCCCGGCTGGGTGAACGACCTAGTCGCCGCGCACATCCCCGAGGGGTGGAACCTGTGAGCGGCTACGCCAAGGCCCGTGGCGCCCACTTCCCCGCCCAACGCCGCACCAGCGAAGACGGCGACTGGCGCACCCAAGGCGCGTGCACCCGCGAAGACCCCGACCTGCACTTCCCCGACGGCACCACCGGCCCCGCGCTCCTCCAGATCGCCAGCGCCAAAGCCGTCTGCCGCGCCTGCCCCGTCGCCGAACGCTGCCTCCAGCTGGCCATCGACACCCGGCCCGCACACGGCATCTGGGGCGGCCTCGACCCCGACGAACTCCGATCCCTCCGCCGCCGGACCACACGAAAGGCCGCAGCATGAACGGCCCGACCGCCGTCGACCTGTTCGCAGGCCCGGGTGGCCTCGACCTCGCTGCGCGAATCCTCGGCCTCGATACGATCGGGATCGAATGGGACGCCGGGGCGTGCGAGACGCGCCGGGCCGCAGGGCTGGCCACCATCCAAGGAGATGTCCGGGCCTACGGTCCCGCCGACTTCCCGGATGCACACACCCTGCTTGGTGGGCCGCCCTGCCAGACGTTCACCGTCGCCGGTGCCGGTGCCGGCCGGCGGGCGCTCGATACCGTCCTCGACCTGGCAACGGCGATGGCGGGACGAGAGGACGTCACCGGCCGCATCGCCGCCCTGAACGACGAGCGGACCGGTCTGGTGCTGGAACCGCTGCGCTGGGCCCTCGCCGCGGCCGACGCTGGCCGGCCGTTCGAGACGGTCGTGCTGGAGCAGGTCCCGCAGGTGCTCCCGGTGTGGCAGGCATACGACGAGGTGCTGTCGGCTGAGGGCTACTCGGTGGCCGCTGGCGTCCTGCGGGCCGAGGAGTACGGCGTGCCGCAGACCCGCCGCCGGGCCGTGCTGATCGCTCGCCGGGGCGCCGTCGCGGCGCTTCCTGCCCCGACGCACCGCCCGTACCTGCGGGGCATTCCCCAGGGCGCCGTTGCTTCTGGGCTGCTGCCGTGGGTGTCCATGGGGGAGGCTCTGGCCGATACCCGGGCTGAGCCGTTCACTGTGGTCTCCAACTACGGCACCGGCGGCGACCCGAAGGCCCGGGGCCAGCGCACCTGCGCGGAGCCGGCCTTCACCGTCACGGGGAAGATCTCCCGCAACCGGATCGTGGACGCCGACGGCCGGGATCTGCCACGCCTCACCCCGTCGGAGGCTGGCCGGCTCCAGTCGTTCCCCGCTGATCACCCGTGGTCCGGGCGGGATGTCGGCCAGCAGGTTGGCAATGCCGTCCCGCCGCTGCTCGCCGCGCATGTCGTCGCTGCGGCGGTCGGCCTGCCGATGCCGGCGGTCGGCCATGGGAGGGCGGCGGCGTGATCGGGCCGCCGAGTCGCTGCGTGTCCCCCGGGACGTGCGGCCTCTCGGAGGCCCGACCATGGCCCGAAGCGAATGGAGAACCCCGTGAGTGACGCCGACGACGAGATCTGCGGCGAGTCCTACGACCACGACGAGGTCATCGACTACGAGGGGCCCGACGGGCGCCAGTGGTCCTGCCGCCGATGCGGCGCCGAAGGCTGGGAAGAGCCCGAAGGAGATCAGCAGTGAGCGGCGGGTTCTGGCGTCAGGTGCGGGCTGGGGTTGTGCACTCTGGCCCCGCCTACAGCCCCGCCGAAGCTGCGCTACTGGCCCGCGCCGAGACCGCCGAGCGGAAGCTCGCCCGCATCGAGCAGATGGCCGGCGCGTGGGAGCGGCACTACCCCAGGGCGATGCAGACCGCCGCCGTGGTCGCCGCCATCCGCGCCACCATTCACCCCGAACCGTAGGAGCAGCAGTGACCGCCGACCTGACGCCCGACGACGACCCGGTCCGTATCGAGCCGATGCCCGGCCGCCCCGACGAGGTGATGCTCCACCTGCCCGAGCGCGCACCTCCAGCAGCTCGCTGATGCGGCCCGGAAGATCCTCGCCGCGACCCTCTGCCCGACGTGCGACGGCGACGGGCAGGCGTGGTCCGTCGAGTACGAGGCGCGCCTCGACACCGGCGACTACGAGGTGGGCGGTGGTGAGCCGGACGACCACGGATGGTTCGGCGACACGGTCACCGCGACCGCGATGGAGCAGCGCGAGGTGACCATCACGAAGTGGCTGCCCGCCACCCCGACCGCCTGAGCCCGGTCTGCTTGTGGCGTTCACGGCCCTGCCGTGAGCGCCACTGGACGACCGGACCCGACCCGAGGAGCCATCATGGGCTACAACACCAGCGTCGACGGCGAGATCAGCATCACGCCGCCGCTCGCCTGGAGCGAGTTCAAGGACAGTCCGTTCGCGAAGACCCGGACCGACAGCAAGCACGAGGTCCGGCTGCGGATCATCGAGGAGACCGTCGACACCGACGAGGGCCAGCTGACCAGGCGAACCGCTGACGCCCTGCTGCCGATCAGCGGCGATGCGTTCAAGGCGTACCACCTGGTGGAGCACGTGCAGCAGGCCATCGACGCGTTCCCGGGCCACGAGTTCGCGGGCCGGTTCGAGTGTGAGGGCGAGAACGCCGGGGACCTGTGGCGGGTCGTGATCCGCGTCGGCGTCGCCGTGAAGGTCGAGCCGCGCATCGTCTGGCCCGACGACGACGCCCAGTCCTGACCCCGCTGCCCGGCCGTGCTGCGGCCGGGCCTCACCGAAGGAGCAGCAGTGACGGCCCCCACCGCCACCCACATCGTCAACCACGTATTCGAGACGCCCGACCATCCTGAGATGCGGTTCGGGTACGACCGCTTCTGGCTCGACACCGTCTCCCTCACCTACACCCGCCACGGCCAGGACAGCGCCCGCGTCAACGCCTTCCTGAGAGGCCGATCGACCGACGGCCGCGACCGGGGGAACTACGTCAGCCTCGACTGGGAGCGCCGCACCGAATGGCCCGACCGGGTCAGCGCAGCCATCATCGCCCACCTCCCTGCGGGTTGGCAGCTGGACGATCTGGACGTGTACTGCGGCGCCGAGGACTGCGACGAGTGCGACGCATCCGACCCGTGCTGCGCGGTTGTCTGCGGCTGCTGCTCCCGGTCGAATGACTGCTCGCTGTCCGACGGCGGCGACGACGCCCGGTACTGGTGCAGCGAGCACCGCCTGTCTGGTGACCGAGGATGACCACCCGGAAGCCCGGCACTCGAACCGGTGAGTAACAACGGAGGAACGATGAACGAGACGACCACCGTGGCATGCGAGCACCTAGTGCACGACCTGACGATGGAGCAGCAGCAGGCACTCTGGCTCGCCATGGCCAGAACGGAGCAGTCCACCGTGGACGGGCGGGAGATGCACGTCCTGCGGGGCGGCGCCGGGGTGACGAAAGCGGTCGTGCAGCAGCTCACCGCCCGGGGCTTGGCGTACTGGGTCGAGCCGACGGGCCGGGAGTGGGTCGCTCAACTGCGGCTGGAAGGAGAGATGTACGGGTGGCACCTGCGGGAGGAGCACACGGTCGTCGGTGCGGACGGACAGCCCGCCCTGGAGGTGACCCAGTGAGGGCCCTGACCATCAGGCAGCCCTGGGCGGACGCCATCGCCCACGGCCCGAAGCGCGTCGAGAACCGCACCCGCCGCACCGGCTACCGTGGCCCGCTGCTCATCCACGCCGGACTCGCGTACGTCCCCGACGCCATCCACCCCGCCGACACCGCCGACTGGCCCGACACCCGGGGTGCCGTCATCGCCGTCGCCAACCTCCTCGACTGCCACGAGGAGCGGCGGCGCAGGTGCTGCGGACGGTGGGCCATGCCCGGCATGTGGCACTGGCGGCTCAGCGGCGTCCACGCCCTGCCCCGGCCCGTGCCGGCCAAGGGCCAGCTCGGGCTGTGGACGCCCCCGAAGGACGTGCTCGACGCCGTCGGAGCGCAGTACCCGGAGATGGAGGTGGCAGGGTGATCCCGCAGCGCGTCCAGCGGCGCCGAACCGTCGGGTGGCGAGCCCCCGAAGGGGCGCGGTACGTCGGCCGGGGCACGCGGTTCGGCAACCCCTGGGTCGTCACCCAGACCCGAGACGCATGGGCCGTGAACTGGACAGGGCCACGAGGAGAACGCCAGCAGGCCCGACCGGCGTTCTACGGATTCACCGACCGGCGGACCGCGCACGAGAAAGCCGTCGCGTACTACCGCCAGTGGCTGCACGCCCGGCCGGACATGGTCGCCCGAGTGCGCGCCGAGCTGGCCGGGCGGGACCTGATGTGCTGGTGCCCCGACGGGCTGCCGTGCCATGCCGATGTCCTGCTCGCCGTCGCCCGAGGAGAGAACCCGTGACCACCACTGCGCCCGAGCCTGCCTTCACCTGCCCCGCCTGCTCCGAGACCTACCAGCCCCTCTGGCGCGACCCCGGCGGGACCAAGCTGTGCCGCGCCTGCGCGGCCGGGCGCGCAGGCCGCTGCCAGTACGACGACCACCCGGGGCACCTGTCCGACCATCCGTGCAGCTACGGCACCGAGAGCCCGGGAGGGCCGTGCCGGTACTGCGGCGACCCGGTGCCCGCAGACGGGCCGTGCGCCCGCTGCTGGCAGCCGATGAGCGACCTGTCGACCGCCGGCATGCGAGCCCTTTTCGCAGCCGACGGGATGTTCACGCTCGGGCCGCCACGGCCCACGCCGCCCTCAGGGCAGGAGGCCGACCAGTGACTGATCAGACCGCCGCCCTGGCGGAGCGCATCGCCGCCGCGCTGCGTGGCGCCCGTCGAGGAGATCGCCCGCCTCGCCGCAGACGCGGCAGCCGGGGCGGTCCGGCAGGCCGCCACCTGCGACCGCTGCCGAGACCGAGCCCAGGTCGCGCCTCCCGAGGAGCCTCGGCCGTGACCGCCACCCCTGGGGAGGGCATCATGGGCGACCTGCGCGACCTCGTCCGGGCCACCCTCGCCGCATCCGGCATCAGCCAGGCGTCGGCCGCCAGCCGGCTCGGGCTCAGCCAGAAGCACCTGAGCCAGATGCTGACCGGCCGAGCCGTGCTGACGCTGCCGTGGGCGGAGCGACTCCTCGACCTGTGCGGGTGGCGCCTGATGGTCAGCGTCGCTCCAGCCAGCCCAACCGGGCCGGCCACCGTCAAGGCCGTCGCCGGGCCGCCCGCGCCTAGCAGATGCCCAGTGCTTCAGCCAAACGTCGGGCTCGGCCGCTACGGTGGGGTGTAGGAAACATGAGACGTTACCCGACACCCGCGAGATGCGGAGACACCGATGAGCGCCCAGCCGCACGAGCCGGCCCCCGCCGACCCCCGCCGCCCGGAGCCCACCATCCGCTCCGTCCGCGCAGCACTCCCGCCCGACATCCGCGCCGTCTTCCAGGCCGCGATCGAGCAGGCGGCCCTCCACGAGATCCCCCGGGCCCTAGCCGCCTGGGACCTGAGGGCCCGAGCCCTGGCCGACCCCCGGATCACCGCCGCCGCCCGGCGCATCGAGGACGAGCGGGCAGGTCGTACCGCGCGGCCCCGGACTCTGACAGATGGCGAAATCCGGGCCGTCTGGCCCGCGTTGCGGCCCTAGGCTGAGCGCGTGCCCTACGTGATCGATCTGACGGACGACGGTGTCGCCGATGACCTCGTGCGGCTCCAGGAGTGGGCTCTGGACTCGCTGCTGGAGGCGCTGACGGATGCCGCGCAGGACCCGCATCGGCTGGATGTGCTGCTGGATATGTGGCCGTCGTCGCGTGTGCTGGACTTCGCCGACGGGCGGGGTGTGTGCCTGGTGGAGATAGTGGAGGACGACAAGCGGATCGCGCTGCGGCAGGTCATAGCGCCGCAGTAGGCCCGTCCCCTCCGCCGTTCGGGTGGCTGCGCCCCCGGAGGCGCCACGGTGCCCCCACCCTGAGCGGGTGGGGGCACCGGCGTTCTCATTGCGTCGCATCCCTGCCGCCAGTCCTAATAGGCGTCGGTGCCACCCCTCGGAGGGCGCCCGCGCTTGGGGCGGTGGATGTGCGCTGCCACCACCTGGTCGGCCGGGAACAGGGACTCCCCGCCGCGCCCCGGGGACCGGCCCTCCGCGATCAGGCCGCAGCGGTGCATCCACCGTCGGGCGCTGCTCGCCGCGCTCTTCGGCTCCCCTCCGTATCCCAGGTACTCCGCGATCCGGCTGACCGTCCACAGGTCCCTGGGCCGGGTCGCGTAGGCGTCCAGTGACGCCGGGAGCCACTGCGGCAGGCCGCACACATACCGGTCCGGGGCCGGGAAGTGGCCGGTGCCCCTCAGTCTGTCCCACAGGGTGGGGTCCACCGGGCACCCTCGGGCTCGGAGGTACCTGAGGACCGTTTCGGGCGTCAGGTACCGGTCAGCTGCCCCTGCCCGCCAGGACGGGACCCGCCCGGCGCCGACGGCGCTGATGGGGTACCGGTCCAGCGGCAGGCCGTGGGCTACCTGCTCCAGCCACTGGGTCACGCCGATCTCCGACGCAGCCGACAGGGAATTGACGGTGCGGGTTTCCCGGGCGGGCTGGGATGCCTCCTCCTCGGTGAAATACGCCTCCCAGCGGGGTTGGATCTCGCGGACGGTCCGGGTCGACTCCAGCACGATCGACATGGGGGACGCGAGGTAGGGGGTGGTGCGCGCGTCGGCCAGGGCCTCAGCCAGCGCGCGGGCGCGGGGGGTGAGGGTGTCCAGGTCGACCTCGTCGGGGCCGGCCAGGACCAGGTCGCGGCGCATTGCTCCGCTGTCGCCGCGCGGTGAAGTTTTGTAGGCGTCGTGGCGGACGTGCAGGGTGACGAAGGTGGCCATCAGTAGTTCTCCTCCAGGGAGTCGATGTAGGTGGACGCCTCGTCTACGGTCATGGCCTCGATGCCCGCCCGGCCGGTGGGGCCGGTCATGAACCCGGCCCCGTCTCCGTTGCGGGCACGGTGGGCCAGCAGCTGCAGGATGTGGGCGACCTGGCGGGGGGTGGCGGGGCGGCGGCCGGGGTTCTTCTCGTCCTCGGTGCGCACGTCGATGCCGTGGCGTCGGGCCCAGGTGCGGCTGTCTCGGATCATCCTGACGATCTGCTCGTCGGTCAGCCGCTCGGCAGCCGCCCGCTTGGCCTCGGGGTCGTGCCCGAGGCAGGCTGCGAGGTGGGCGAGTTCGTCCAGGACCTCGTTGCGGGTGAGGCGGTCCTCCAGCAGGATCGTGACGCGGTTGGTGTCCCCGTTGCTGAAGCGGCGTCCGGAGGCGAGGCTGCGGGCGCCGACGGCCTTCGCGATGGCGCTCGGGCGGACGCCGGCGGCGACGGCTGCAGTGAGGAGGGCGATCTCCGGGTGGTCGTCGTCCCAGGGCAGCGGGGTTTGGGTCATGGCGGCGTCTCCTGGGGCATGGCGGTGTCGGAGGTTTTCCCTGACACCCATAAATATGCCACACGGTGCGGCGAATTAATAGCTGCGTGCCGACTCTTCACTCGAAAGGGTGAACCCCGACGGGTGGTCCTCGGTCCCCGCCCTGGCGCCCTGACGTGGGCCTGCGAGGTGCCGTGGCAGCAGGACGCCCCGCCCCGGGCGGCCTGGGACACCGGCGCACTCACGAGGAGCCGCGCTGCTCGTACTCGGCCCTCGCCTCCCGCAGCCGCCGGGCGAAGTCGCGGTCGATCTGTCGTCGGCTCTTCACCGTGTTGTACGGCACCCCTGCGGCCTCTGCTGCTGCGGCGAACGTCGCCCCCCGGCGCACCGCGTCGGCCACCGCCTGCCGCTTGGCCTCCGTAAAGGGCCGATTCGTCGGCGCCGGGCGGCCGGCGCGCTGCTCGGGGAGGGTGACAGGCTGGTCGTCCGGGACGTGGTAGACGGCCCGGTGGATCGCCTCGTCGGTGGCGGCGAGGCGGTAGGCGAGCTGCCAGGTGATGCCCGACTGGGCGGCGGCTTCCATGACGGGGGCACCCTTGCGGAGGGTGGTGAGGAGGGTGCGGCGCTGGGCAGTGGTGACCTTGTCCGCCTGGGTGGTGCGGTACCTGGCGGTGTCGATGCGGTGAGCTTCGCGGCATGGCGGCAGTCGGCAGCCGGCGCGATATCCGATGGGGGTGCCGCACTCGTGGTCGTCTACAGGCATCCGAAAGGCCTCCTCTCGTCTCCCCGCTTGTGCGGGGTTGGTTCTGAGCGAGGAGCGTAGCGACTGCGCCCGGCATGGCCAGTGCTGGCCGCCCGCCACCGGTAGGCGCAGACGCGCGAGACCTGCTGCTACCTCGATTGGCGCGACGCATGCGACAGCTCGGCCGTCACTCTGGAGGGGTATGTGCGGCAGGTGCTGGACGCCGGTTGCCTCTACAGTGGTTCCGCTGCTGCTGTCAGCAGCCCCGTTCCCCGCCTCTGCGGGGGTGGCCCATGGTGGACTAGCCCGATCGCATCCCGGTGCACCTGCTCCCCGCCCGTGCGGGGATGATCCATTGGGCGATTTTTGCCAGCAACTGACGTGCTCCCCACGCCTGCGGGGATGATCCAACGCTTGGTGGCGAGATCCCAGGCGCGACCGAGCCCCCACCGGGAACCGCAGCCAGATGCTCCCCGCGCTCGCGGGGGTGACCCGCCCGCCGCAAGAGCAGGACGCCCCCGCTCCGGAAACCCGGGCAGGGCTCCGTCTACTCGGAGTCGGGCTGCCGGTCGCCCTTGCGGGGGCGTGGCGTGGGTTCGTGCAGTCCCAGCGCGACGGCCCGTCTGTAGGAGGCGCCGGTGCAGACGCCCAGACGCCTGTCGATCTCCGTGAACGGCCACCCCTCGCGGATGAGCTCGGCCAGCCGGCCTTCATCCAGGGGAACCGTCCGGGGGCGGCCGCGCAGTACCCGCGCCTGGTCCCACTCCTCCCGGAATTCCGGGTCGCTCTGGCGCAGGGACAGGAACGCGAAGTGGGCTCGGCCGGCCTGGCGGGCGGCCTTCCTTGTCGGCACACCCCGGCGCAGCGCGTCGAGGAAGGCGCTCCGCTCCTCGTCCGTCAGCGGGACGCCGGGCACCTCATGCGGGACGGCGGGCGTACGGCGGGCGTAGTCCCGCACGGCGTCCTCGATGGCACGCCATCCCTCAGCCACGTAGCGCCATTCCGACACGGCCCTCGCTGTCAGGTCGGCGGCGAGGAGTGCTTCCTCCGGGTCGCCGCCGTGGGTCATCAACGCGGCGAGGTAGGCGCCCTGGCGGGCCGAGCGGGACGGCAGCACCTGGTCCAGCACGGCGTCGGCGGCGCCGAACGGGGCGCGGAGACGCTCCTCCAGGCGGGCCAGCTTGGGGACCTGAGCCCGCCAGGCGGCCGCCTCGGCGCTTCCCTCGCCGCCGTCCGCCAGCGCGCACAGGTGCCCCACGACGCGGGCGAGGAAGTCCGCCTCCTCCATGCGCGTGATCCAGGTGTTCACCGTGCTGCGGGGGAGGTCCAGTTCGCGGGCCATCCGGGCGAGCGGTGTGCCGCTGCGGGCTCGCAGGTAGTCCTCGATGGCGGGAAACCCGGCGGCCTGGGCGTGCTGGTCTGCGCGGCGGCGGGCCGCGTCCCGCCTGCCCTGGCCGCCGCGCCGGTGTGTCTCGCGCACCATAGCGTACTCGGCGGTCTCCCTGGTCCCCTCGACGGAGCGGGCCGGGTCGATGGCCTGGCGTCCGGCTGCCATGTGGGAGCGGATGTCGGGGCGGGAGGCGTAGCGGGCGACACCCTGGGCGCGGGCGCGGTCGTTGAGGTGGGCGGCGCGGAGGCTGAGCCTCCGGGGCAGGCGGTGCTTCTGGCGGTACTGGTCGGACGTCATGCCGTGGACGCGTGCCAGGTGGGGGGCGAGGAGCTTGTACCAGCCGTCGCCGTCGCACTCCAGGCACTGGAGGCGGCCGTCTTCCTCGGGCTGGACGCCGGGGGCGGGGGTCTGCGGCATCAGGCGGCGGCCTCAGTCTTCGCGCGGGCGGTCCGGACCTTGCGGACGAGCCTGTTGACGGCGGCCTGGTCCAGGTTCAGCAGGCGGCCGGCCTCCGACTGGTTGCCGGCGTAGGCGGCGACGGCGGCGACGGCACGCGCACGGTCCAGGGCGAGTTCGTTGGCGGCTGCGGCGGCGGCCTCCCACTTCTTGGTGGCGTCCTGGGCCTTGAGGACGCGGCTGGGGAGGATGCCGTCGGCGGTGATGATGTCGGCCATCTCCTGGGCCGCGTCGGAGTCGAGGTTGCCGTCCTCGTCGAGGGCGTCGGGGAACCAGTCGCCGTCGGTGATAGTGGTGCGGGCAAGGAGGATCTGGACCTCGTCGCCGTCCTCGGTGGTCGCGTAGTCGTACGCGACGGGCTCGGCGCTCTCGTAGCTGCTGCTGGTGATGTCGGCGGTGTCGAGGTGGGTGTACTCGCCGTCGGCGGTGAGGACGAGGAGGTCGGCGCGGGTGGCGTAGAAGTCGAGGATGTCGGTGCCGGTGAGGGGTCGCATGTCGGTTCTCCCGTTCGGTGGGGCGGTTCCTCCGCCCCGGTGCAACAACTATGACACCCCCATCATATGAAAGTCAATGCCGGGGGTGTCATAGCGAGAACCGGAAGGCCAGTGCCGCAGCGTGGAGGCTGCGGCCGGCGCGGGGTCAGGCGCGGCGGTCAGCGACGGCCACGGCGGCGGTGACGACGCCCAGGACGGCCCAGGCGGCCCAGAGCCACGCGGTGGCGCCGTGGGCGCCGTAGGTCGCGGTGGTGACCGCGAGCGCGGCCAGACTGGCCGTGGTGCAGGTGATCAGGGCTTTGGTGGCGGCGGTCATGTCTCCTCCTGCTGGCTGCGGCGGTAACTGCGGCGCGAAGCCAGGTGGCGGGCGACCGTGCCGCCGAGCCACAACTTCACGCCGTCGCGGGCGCCGTCCGGGTCGGGCCAGCGGCCCCGGCTGATGTCGGCGTGGACCGTGTCGGCGGCCACGCCGGCCGCCGCGGCGATCTCCGGGACGCTGTACAGCCGGTCCGGGTCGAGCGGCACAGCAGCGCGCGCATGGTGGGCTCCGACGAACTCGGCGACCAGGCGGGGGTCGAACTCCTGGGAGCGTCCCCGCTTGGCCGCCGGCGCGGGCCAGTCGGGGTGCCGCCCCCAGCGGGCGTTCTCCGCGACGTACCGGGACGACTTGCCGTAGTGGGCGGCGATCTCCGCGAACGTGACTCCCGGACGGCCCTGAGGCGCGCTCGGCGGGTCGGTGGCTACCATCGGGGGTGGTTCTCCTCACAGGGGATCTGCTGGCCGACGGGGCGTGCTCCCCGCCCTCCCGGGGGCGGCGGGTCTTCGGGCCCCGCCCCGTCGGCCGCTACTGGCTTGGTGCGGCGGTCAGCGCCCGGTGGCGAACGCGGCGCGCACAGTCTCCAGGGCCTCCTGGAGGGTCGCGGCGGTGCGGTCGTGGGCGGTGAAGCCCTGGTGGGGCTGGCCGTCGACGGTCAGGCCCCAGCCGGCCGCGTCGCTGCCGTCGATGCTGGCGGTGTGCCCGGCGGCGGCGAGGGTGATCGCGAGGGCGCCGCTGTCGAACGCGCGGATGTCGGTGCTCTGGAGGGTGTCGCCGAAGACGTTGCGGATGGTCTCCTGGGCGTTCTGCTCGGGGGTCACGGGGGTCTCCTGTACGTGCAGGGCGATGGTGCGGCCGTCGGGGTCGGTGAGGATGTGGCGGCCGGGGGCGAGCGGGGGCAGGGTGGCGTCCTGCGTGGTGGTGTAGCCGAGGCGGAGGCTGCCGGTGGCGGGGCGGCGGCTTGTGGCGGGGTAGATCTCGAAGACGGTGCCGCTGTGCAGGGTGGCGGCGTAGTGCTCCGGCCCGGCGCCGTGCCTCTCCTTGGCGAAGTCCATGCCGAGGCTGGTGTAGAAGGCGCGGCAGGCGTCGAGATGGTCGGTGTAGAGGACGATCAGGTCGGTGCGGATCATGGGTCTCCTGTCGGGTGGCCGTGGGGGACGGGGGTGCCCGCCCCGGCTGGGCGCCGGGGCGGGCTGCGGTCTAGGCGCCGGGGCGCTGGTAGACCGTTTCGCCGGTGTGCCGGTCGGTGATCCTCAGGCTCCCGTCGGGTTCCGCGTAGATCGTGTTGCCTCGGGTGAGGGCGACCAGCGTGCCGTCTTCCTCGCGGTGGATGAAGTCCGCGCGGGGCGGGTACATCCGGCCGTCGGGCTTGAGCCCGGGGTTGGGGTTCCGGGGGACTCCGCTGTGCTCGTCTTCGACGCTGTCGAGCGTGTCGGCGAGCTGGCGGAGGGCTTCGTCCGGGCCCGTTGCCGGGGGCAGCGCGGTCAGGCGCTGGTAGACGATGGCGAGTCGTTCCTGGTGGGTGAGTCGTCCGTCGTTCACGGCTACCTCTGTTGAGTTGGGAATCTGCTTGCCGGTCGGGGTGCTCCCCCCTTCCGACATCACTTACTTTACACGACTCAACCCATACTTTGCAAGTATCCTGGGGGGTGACTCCACATGCGCCCCAACCCACCCCAGGCGACGCTGGCAGCGTGACCGAACCACCCATCCCGCCAGCCATCCCACCGTCCTGGCCCGACGCCGTCCAGCCACCCGGCACCCAACACTGGGAGCAGACCGCCACCACCTGGCTCTGGACCCACACCCCCACCCACCTCCGCCAGCACCGCATCCTGACCGACCGGCCGCTGCTCCTCGCCCGCATCACCCGCCAGACAGCCGACGGCCAACTCGCCGCCATGCGCGCCGGCTACCGCACCGCCCACCCCGACTTCGCGGACACCCTGCCCGCCGGGGACATCGACGCGCTGCTCGGCGTGTACACCGTCGAAGGGCATCGGCTGCGCGACCTGGCCACGCAGGCGGGACTCGTCGAAGACGCACTCCGGGGCGTGCGGTGGCGGCCCGGAACCGGCGGGCCAGGCAGACGCCGGGGTGGCATGGGGTAGCGGGCGACATGGAAGCGGCCCCGCCTACGGCGGGGCCGTGCTCCGCCCCCTCGAAGGGGCGAGAGGGGCGGGGTAGCGCCGTTGACATACGCACACCCTGTGCGTATGTTGTTGGTGTCAGCACAACACCGACACCAGGGGGAACCATCCGATGGCCGTCTTCTACCGCCTCCACTGGTCCGACTGCCCGCCGCTCACCCCCGACAACGCCTGGTCGGCCCCCTGGAGAGCAGGGGACACCCGCCGCAGCCCCGACGGGTCCGGGGCCTGGTGCCTGTCCTGCGACGGCACCGGCAAGGACTGGCGCCCCTGCCCGCGCTGCGACGAAGACCCCGACCACACACCCACCTGCGAGCACTGCGACGGCCAGGGCGCCATCGACGAGTGCGCCACCTGCGACGGCACCGGCTGGGAGCCCTGCGTCCACGGCTACTCCTGCACGGAAAACCCCGAGGACCTGCTCGCCTACTTCGCCGAGCGGCACATGACCAGCATGCTGACCGGCGAGCCGGTCGTCGTCTTCGAGGGCCAGCAGGTCGACACCGGCTGCGACGGCGAGCCCACCGCCATCCCCACGCGAGTCATCGAGACCCTCACCTGGTCCGAATTCACCGCCCGCCACGCCGCCTAGGAGACCCGCGATGCCCAACACCACCGACTTCGTCACCGCCCGCGAGTGCGCCGACCGCTGGGGCGTCGGCGCGGCGCAGGCCCGGCGCATCCTCGCCCCCGTCACGCCCACCGGCAGGGACATCACCACCGGAGCCCTGCTTTACATCCGCCGGGCGGCTGACGACGCGCGATCCGCCATGCCGGGTCGGGGCCACCGCACCGACCTGCGCTGACCCCGGAATCCCTCGCGCCCCGCTCACCCCTCCGAGCGGGGCGTGGCCGCACCGGCCGGCCGAGCGCGTTCCTTGCGCACCCATCCCGCCACTGTCACGTCGCTGACCCCGTACCGGCGGCCCACCGCCGCGTACGACTCCCCCCGATCCAGCACCTCGCGCACCGCCTTGAGGCGTTGCGCCATCGGCACCCGGCTCCGCTCCCGCAGCCACACCCCGACCGACGGCCACCCGGCCGCAGCGGCCACCGCCTGGACACCCGGGTCCGCGACGACCCAGGCCCGCACCGCCGCCTCGCCCACCCCGACCTGCGACGCCACCACGGGAGTCCTCTCCCCCGCCAGCACCCGGGCGACCGCGTCCGCCCGCACCGCCGCGTCCGCCCGCCGGAGCCCCACCGCCTCCTGCCGCAGCGCTGTCGCCCGGCTGCGGGAGACCCCCAGCCGCCTCGCGATCTGCACGCCCGTCAAGCCGGCGTTGGCCTCCAGCCAGGACGCCAGGTCCGGATACCCGTCCTCCCGGGCGACCGCCTCCTGACGCTCCCGCTCGCCCGCCGCCCGCACCCGGTTCACCCGGGAGATGCGCTCGGACGTCCGGCGGCGCTCCTGCGCCCGGCCGCGCCGCTCGGGCGCGCGCTCCCGGGCCACCCGAGTCCCGGCACCGGACCGCAGCGCCAGAGCGCGTCCCCCGGCGAGGGCCGCTCGGGTGTCCGGCCGGGACGCGTACTGGGCGCCGGCGGACTCTCTGAGGCGGCCGCTCAGCCAGGCGGACTGGAGCGGGGTGGTGGTGCTCAGCCCATGGTCGGAGCGGTACCGGTCAGCGTCCGTGCCGTGGCCGGTCAGGTGCGGCCCGGACAGCCGGGCGAACCGGCGACCGCACTCGTGGCACAGGACGCTGGTGCCGTCGTCGTCCAGGATGCCGTGTCGGCCGTGGCCGTCAGGGTCGCCGTAGTCCATGGCGTTGCCTCCGGGATGCGTCCGATTCCCGGCGTCGGCACGGGAGCGGGTTCCCCTCGGAGGGGCGATGAGGCAACCAGCTGACCAGGTGAATACGGCCTGGCCGTAGTTGCTACCCCTCGGAGGGGCAATGCGCGCATCATGCCAGACCGGCTGGGCGGCGGTCGAGTCCTGGCGAGCCCCCGACCCGGGAGTCCGAGGTTTCCTGACGGGCACGGCTGCGCCCCGCCGCCCAGTGCCGGGCGAACGGGGCGCAGAAGGGAGTCAGCTACCGGACGCCTGCCTCTCCCCGGCGCAGCCCTCGCAGTCGTCGGGGGTGCCGCCCTCGCAGCAGTGCCGGTCGAGCGGAGTGCCAGTGTCGGCGTGCAGCCGGTACGCGTCCAGCGCGTAGTCCAGGGCCTGCCATTCCACCGTCGGGGCGCCGTACTCGTCGCGCCGCGCCCTCAGCCACGCCTCGAACGCATCGCCGCGGCGGGGGTGCGGGTCGGTGGTACGGAGCTCCGTCTCGATGCGCTCGTCGGCCCAGTGGTCGGGCCGGACGGGCTCCCAGTCGCCGTACGTCACCCGGCGGCGGACCTGCACACCCCGCTCGTACTGGCCCGGGATCATGACGCCGACACCTCCTGACGCGGAAAACCAGGTGCTGACCTCCCACCCCGGCGGCGGGACCGGGGGCAGGTCGCTGCGCCGGACAGGCTCGGGTTCAACAGTGGTCACGGTCGTCCTCCTCGGTCGGCGGGGGCTCAGCGGTCATCGGGAGCGCCCCTTCCTGCGGGCCGCGCGCTTGGCGGCCCGGCGGTCGGCCCGGTTGGCCCGGATGTCGTCGAAGTCGTCGGGTACGACCCGCTCGACGCGGGTCAGTTCGCGGCCCCAGGTGGCCCCGGGCGCCGGCGCGTGCTCGCCACGGCGGGACGGCGACAGGCCCGTCACCTCGGGCCGCTCTCGGCGTCGGCGGCCCCGTGCAGGGCGATCGGCGCCCAGACGTCGACCACCGTCCGGGCACGCTCCACCAGCCACGCCCTGACGGCAGGCTCGTCCGCCTCGGCAACCGGCATCTGCACCGAGGAGCAGATCCCCTTCCGCTGGAGGACGAAATACAGCCGCAGCACCTCCGGCCCTTCCCAGCCGTGGTAACCGGGCTTGTCCCAGTCCCAGCGGTAGAGGAAGTTCAGGTTGGGGTCGCCGCTGTGGAAGATGCTGACGGTGAAGTCCTGCCAGCTGCTGTAGACGGCATGCCGGTCGCGGACCTGGTAGTCGCCTTCGCTGGCGTAGTACGGGTGGTCGATCTCCCAGAGACGGGTCACAAATTTCCCCTTGGGTGGGGCCGTCCACGGCGGGCGTGGACGGCCGGGCGGGTCAGATAGAAGGACTGCGGCGGCGCTGCGCCACCGTGGCGACGGCCATGTCGAACACCGTGCCGATCGCCTCCGCCAGCCGGGTGCACCCCCGGTCGGTGTCGTCGGCCAGGAGCGCCCAGTAGAGGGCATCGCGGGTCCCGGTGTCGCCGTTGGCGTGGGCGGCGAGGAACCGGGCGGCGAAACGAAGGTGCTCGGGCAGCGGGCCGACACTGCCGAGCCGGCCGTTCTGCACGATGGCCGGTCCGAGGAACGTGCCGGGGGCGGCCTTGTGGCCACCAGTGGCGGTCTCCGCGAGAGCCGCGAGCATGGCGTATGTGGACACGGGGCCCCGGGCGATGATCGGCCTCAGCTCAGCGAGCGCGGCCGGGCGGTTGCCGGTGACGCCGTGCGCGAGGGCGTTCATCATCCGGTTGGTGTCGTCTTCGAAGTGCGGTGGAGTGGCGCTCACTGGGCACTCTCCTTGAATGAGGTCCATGACGGGCAGCCGGTGCGCGGCCCGGCGGTGATGTCCTGTCCGGCGAGGCAGTCTTCCGGCCAGCCCGGGGGCGCCTCGGCGGCGGCGAGCAGGGTCTCGGCGGGCGTGGGTGGGGGTGTGGTGTCGGGCACGGTGGCTCCTCGGGGGTGCGGGGCCCGGCCGCCCGTGGTGGGCGGCCGGGCCCCGGGTTTGGCGGGGGGGTTATTCTGCGGCGGGCGGGGTGGCCATGGTGTGGAGGAGTCGGACGGCGCTGGTCTGGAGGGCGGAGACGGTGGGGGTGAGAACGTCCCGGGCGGCTTCCCGAGCAGCATCCCGGGCGGCTTCCCGAGCAGCATCCCCGGCGGCGGCCCAGGCGGCGGCCCAGGCGGCGTCCCCGGCGGCGGCCCAGGTGGCGGCCCAGGTGGCGGCCCGAGCAGCGGCCCAGGTGGCGGACGCCGCCCTACTTGCCTCCCGGACCGCCGGTCCGGTGGTCCGGGCGGAGTCCAGGTCTGCGACCGGGGCCAGAGCCCGCAGTCCGGCGGCGTGCTCGGTGAGCCCCGCGAGCTCCAGCCACGCCGGGGTGTACGTCCGCACCAGCCAGTCCAGCGCCAGGTACCCCCGGACCACGTCCCGGCCGTCCCCGGCCGTCCCGGGCATCAGCGGGACCAGCGGGACCAGCTGCTGCCGGGCCGTCCCCGGCAGCGCGTCGTTGAGGCGCCGCCCGTAGCTGGCCAGCACGGGGCTGACGCACGCCGGGTGGTCGCTGTGGTCCTCCCCGGCCCACCAGGCGGCGGCCTCCAGCAGGCACAGGCCGTCAGCGCGGGTGGCGTGGCTGCCAGCGGTCAGAGTGAGAGTGGACAGGTCGATCATCGGTGTCCTCCGAGGGTGAAGGCGGGATGGGGAGAGGTGGCGAGGCCCGGCCGGGAGGCGGCTGGTGACGCCGTGCGAGGGCACCATCCGCCCGCACAGCGCGGGCGGACGATGCCGAAGCACCGGGTCAGGCGTCCAGGGTGCCGTTGAGGAGGTCCGTGATCTCGCGGCGGGCGGTGTCGGACATGTCGCCGTGCCGGGCCACGGAGCGCAGTGCGGAGAGGGCCCCGCGCGCGCTGGCGGCGGCGGCCTCCAGTTCGGCGACGCGCTCCCGCAGGCGGTCGTAGTCGGTGAGCAGCTCGGCCATCTCCGGGGTTGCCATCATCTTCTCCGCGATGGAGAGAGATCGGTCGCGGTCCCTCTGTCCGTAAGTGAGGAACAGGTGCCTGGCGATGCCATCGCGGATGGCGGCGTGCTGGTCATCGGCATCGTCCTGCCACTCCGGGGCGGGGTTGTCCGTGGCGGGCAGGGTGCGCAGGTTGTCCGGGCGGACCGCGCCCCGGCGGATCTTCGACGCGAAAGTACGGGCGACCCCGGCGGCGATCCTGTAGTCGCCGCCGGACCTGTGGTCGTACTCGCAGGCCTTCTTGAGCAGCCACGCGATGATCTGGGTGTCGCGCTCGGCATGGGCGTCGGGCATCAGGACTCCTCGGCGGTGGCAGGGAAGTGGAAGATGTCGGCGGTGTCCGGCACGGGCATCCGGTAGTGCTCGTCCGGGCGCACCTCCCACACGGAGACCGTGAGCGAGCCCCTATAGGAGTGGAAGATGCGGGTCCGGTGGGCCAGGTCGGCGGCGAGAGTGGGCATGTCGTCCACGGGCTCGGCGAGGGTTCCGTAGGACGCGCGCCAGGTCTCGCCGGGGAACCCGGGGCGGGGGTACTCGACCGCGTAGGCGAGTTCGATAGGTGTGGTGCTCATGGGGGGTGCTCCTCGGGTGGTGAGTGGTCAGTCGTCGTAGTGGGGCCAGGTGTGGCCGCGCATGTCGTCGCAGTCGCCGCCGGCGTGCGGCGGACGGCGGCACTCGACCTCGCCCATCACGGGATGGACGTCGAGCCCGTCGCACCACGGGCCGCCACCGACGAGCCGGTAGTACTCGTCCTCCCGCGCGTCCTCGGCGGCGCGGGCCTCCGCCTCGGCTTCCTCGCGGGCCTTGCGTGCCGCCCAGCCCCTGCGGGACGCCTCAGAGCGGACACGGCGGGCCTCCGGGGTTGCGCGGCGCTCCTTGCGGATGCGCTCCTGCTGGACACGCTGGGCCTCGGCGGCGGCAGTGAGATGGTCGAAAAGTGCGTGCATCTGCGCCCACGGGTCGCGGGGGTCCAGGTGGGGAACCCCGGCCACCCGGGGAGCGGGTGGGCTGGTCTTCTGGCGTGCCCGGTCGAGCATCCGGCGGGCGACGGCGCGTTCGGCCTCGCCAGTGCGCGGGTGGTCGATGAGCGCGCGGAGCTTCTGAATCGTCGTCCGGTCGTCGTCGGCCACGGCAGGTGCTCTCCTCGGATGGTGGGTGGGGCCGGGCGCGGCACGCCCGGCCAACAGCAGGGGTCAGCGCAGGGACTCCAGCGGCATGTCCGGCAAGTCGTCGTCCAGCACCCGGCGGATCGCCATCGGGTCGCCGTCGAGGACCCGGGCGATCTGTGCCGTGAAGGTCGCGAAGCTCTCCCGGTACTCCTCCGTCTCGCTGGTCGGGGCGGCGGCCTGGGTCAGCCACTGGCGGATGGCGGGCTCGCGCTTGTCCCACCAGGGCGCGGAGGTGTACGCCGCGCGGAAGCCGGTGCTGGCGGCGTGCAGACCCCGGAAGTACTCGCCCCGGCCAGCGGGGTCGAGGGGCACGGTCCGGGCGAAGACGGTGAGCGCGGCGCGGGCGGCGGCCCGGACGACGAGGCGCAGTTCCTCGGAGGTCGGCCAGCAGGGGCCAAGGCCGTCGTCGTAGTCCAGGGCCGGCGCGTCGGCCGGCGGCAGGGCGGTCCAGCCGCTCGCCCAGTCGTCGGCGGTCAGGGCGCAGCTGCGCCACGGGGAGGTGCTGCCGCGCCGGTAGAACCCGAACGCCCGGTCGTCGCCCTTCGACGGGTGGACGGCGACGGCGACGCACCGGAACTCGGGCCGGATCTCGGGGGCCTTGTACGGGTCGGCGATCAGATAGGTGGTGCCGGGGGCGAAGAAGTCGGTCATGTCGGTCTCCTGTGCTCGATGGTGCGGGGCGGGGGTGTCGGCCGCCGACGGGCAGCGGCCGGCGGGCGGGTCAGCGGGCGGCCAGGACGGCAGTCGCCAGCCGCGCCACCTCGTAGTCGGTAGCGGCCTCGGGCTTGAATGCGGGGTCGCCGACCCGGGCCAGGTAGGCGCGCTCGTTGAGCACCTCGACCAGGGCGAGGGCGACATCCGTGGTCATCAGCCGGGCGAGCGCGCTGGGGTCACGGTCGAATACGGCGGCGTGCAGGACGTCGGCGGCGGCGTTCAGGGAGGCAGCGGGCGTGGTCATGGCGGGCTCCGGAAGGGTCATGGTGCGCGAGCGGGAAGTGGGTGGGGCCGGGCGGGTCAGGCGGCGGCGTCGGTGAAGCAGCCGCAGCCGCCTTCGTCGAACAGGTCGAGCCGGTCAGGGTGCTGCGCGATGCGCTCGCGGAGTGCGGCTAGCGTCAGCGGCGTGGTGGTCCCACCAGTGCGGTCGCGGAGAATCGACACGTCCTTGCCGAGCAGCTGGCGCATCTTCTCCTCGGCGGCCTCAGCGCGGGCGTACCGCTCGGGGAAGACCTCCAGCACACGGACCCACTGCGCCATGCCGCCCTTCACGCAGGTACCGCCGCAGTTGTTATGGGCGAAGCCGAGCCGGTACAGGCGGGGTGTCGGCAGGCCGGCAGAGCGGGCCTCGGCGAGGAGCTGAACCTTGTCGCGGTAGGGCGGCTCGGTGAGCGGGGCCTGCACCGACCAGGGCGCCCAGCCCTTCACGATCGCGGGTAGGCGGTGCGTCTCGGTCCAGTCGATGCCGACGTACACGGTGGTGCTGGCCGGGTGCGTGTGGACCTGCAACCAGGCCCGGCAGGGCTCCTGCTTGAGGACGTGTGAGCACTGGGCAATGCGGGTGTTGCCGAGCCAGCGCTTGTCTTCGAACACCTGCCAGGGGTCGCGCTCCTGCGGGTCGGCGACGCGGGTCAGCGGCACACCGAGCAGCCGGGCGGCCTGCTCGTTGAACGTGTAGAGGTCTTCGTCCTCGGCGTTGGTGTCGGCGAACAGCAGGGTGGTGGCATCCGGGCCGTGCTCGGCGACGACGTGACGCGCGGTGGCCCAGCTGGTGATTCCGCCGGACCACATCACGACGTGCTGGTGGCTGGTGGGCACAGGGACTCCTGGGTGGTCGTGGGTTCGCCGGGGGGCGGCGGGGACGGTCACGCGGCGAGCGCCAAGCGGGCGCTGGCCGCCTTGAACTCCGGCTTGCGCGGCCGGTACGCGGCGGCGGCGAGGGCTACCTGCGCGGGGGTGAAGCGGTGGGTGGTCCTCATCCGGCGGCCGGCGTGCACGCGGTGGGCGGTGCCGGTCAGGCCGAGCTTGGCGGTGTTGCGGCGCAGCGAGGACGCGACGGTGCGGGCCTCGGCGGGGGTGAGGCCGGCGGCGATGGCGTGGGTGGTGAGGGAGGCGGTGCCGCGGCGCTGGATGCGGGCGGCGGCGCGGGCCTGGGTGGCGCGGGCCTTGATGGTGGCGCGGGCGGTGCGGGTGCGGGCGTTCATGGTGGTCCCCCTGCAAGTGCAACTTTGTTGGCGGTTTCACTATGGCATGGGCGCCTCCTTGATCGCAACAAAGTTGGCGAGACTGCGCATGCGGATACCGCCTAGTCAGTTGGCGGTTGATCGTGAGAAGATGCAGCCCATGACGCCGAAGCCACCCGCAAAGGAACTCGCAGCCTGGCTGCGGAAACTCGACAAGGCCAGCGCTGCCCACGCCAAGACGCGCATCGAGCTGGACGAACTCGTTGCCGACGCCAGATCCGCAGGCGTGCCGCTCATGACGATCGAGAAGCACACGCCATACAGCCGCGAGTGGGCCCGCAAGATCGCTGACCGTATCGACAAGGAGCGCGCCGCCACCCCGAAGCACCCCGCCGAGTAGCCCGCCCCGCCCCGACAGCCGCCAGGCCGAGCCGCGCGGCCCTCCGCCATGCCCGCGCCCACTCACGTGACCACCCGCACCGGTATGCCCGCCGCCGCCCCCTCAGCAACGTGCCGCTCCAGATGCCGCGCCACCCGCCCCGGAACCGCCACCCCCAACCGCTCGAACTCCTCCACCAACAGCACCGTGAACTCCGCCCGATGCGCCTCGATCAGCCGATCCACCGCCAACTCCCCGGCCGCCCGCCGCAACTCCCTCTCCGACCCAGCCGCAGGCACCGGCACACACGAACCCCGCCCCGCGATCAACGCCGCCGCCTCCCTGCGCCGGCCCGCCAGAACCTCCCGAAGCGCCTCCACCCGGGCCCGCCTCTCTGCGGCATCCGAATCCCGCCTCCCCGCGCAGTCCCGCAGCTCCCCCTCCAAGTCCCGCTGCGCCCACTTGATCGCGGCAATCCACCGGTGCGACAGCGACACGTCACGCAGCGCCCTGGCCAGCACACGAGGCGCCCGGTGCGACGCGTCACGGACGACCAAGTCCGCGAACTGCACGTCCGTCATGGCATGCAGCGCCGCGATGTCACCTGGCGTCGGCTCGTCGGATTCCGGAGCCCTGAAGGGCTTGCTCGTGAGGTGGTGCCACCCGCATGCGCACTCGTACGGCCGCAGTTGCTTCCCGACGGCCAGACGGCGGCGGCGGGCCGAGGACTCGGCCCCTTCGGCTGTCGCGAACCGGGACTTCGCAGGTGTCGGGCACGGTGTCTGCGAAGCGTGGCCGTCGCCCGTCACCGCTCGCCGCCCGGCCAGTCCCGGTCCAGGCGGGCAGCCAGCCGCCGCGCATCCGCCGCACCAGCGCCCGGCTTGGTCGTCAGCCCGCCAGCCGGCTGGCGCAGCCGCACCCCCGGAAGGACCGCCGCGAGCGCGTCCACGAGATCTTCGACCTGCCGGGGCGTCACCTGCGGGTCGGTGCGGGCGGTCCACGCGGTGACGACCCGCTGGAGGGTCTGGCGGCGCCCTCGGGTGGCCGGGGAGGGGCGGCTCGGGGGCGGAGCGGCAGAATCGGCCCCAGGAAGGCCCGTCGTGGCCTCGGGGTGGACTGGGAGACCTGAGAGGGCGTTGGGGGCGCGAGAGGGGCCGTTCTGGGCCGTCTCGGGGCACGTGCGGTTCTCGGGGGGATCACCCGGACGGCTGATGGCGGGCTGCGGGGGGTTGTTCGGGGTCATAGCGGGCCCTTCTGGCCAAATGTGCAGGTTCTATGTCTTTTGGCAGTCACTGTCAGTTGGCAGTGGAGTGTCAAACACGGCGCTCAAGGCCGCTCGGCGCAGACGGCAGGTCACATGCCGCTGACAGCCGCGCTCTCACGGGCAGCGTGGAACAGGCGCCCGCTCGCAAGGAGTTCAGCGGCGCAGTCCCGGCCGGGGTCCGCAGAGCAGTCAGGGCACCCGGCCGCTTGCGTGACCCAAGCGGCACGCCGCGCCGGATGCGTGCCCTCCCGAAGCGGCTTGCCGGACGGCCTCCGGCAGGCGTTGCGCTCCTTCGCCCGGCATTCCGGCCTGGGGCACGCCACGGCGAGCTCCGGCCAGCGCAGGTAGCGGTCGGCGTAGCGGGGCACCGACTCGGCGAGGGTGCGCCTGGCCATCTCCGGCACGTACGGCGGCGGCTGCTCGGACGGGAGCGGTGGCACGATGCGGATGACGCCCTCGATCGCCTTGAGCACCCTCGGGTGGGGGTCGCCTTCCAGGGCGTGCCGGATGGGCCGAGGCGGGATGCGTCCGTCGCCGGCTGCGGCGAGCTGGGCGCGGCGGCGGGTGAGGAATTCGCTGGTGGTCTCGTCGGGGTGAGGTTCGTGGACGAGGTTGGCGGCGTCGATGCGTTCGGCGCGTATGGCGGTCCGCATGGTGCGGACGTGGTGGGGTTCGATCCAGCGGCGGCCGCCGGGGTCTTTCGGGGGGGTGCCGAAGAATCTGGCGACGGCGTCGAGGGCGTCCCGGTCGAGGGGGAGGTCGTGGAGGGCGGCGGCCCAGGCGCGGGCGTCGACTTCGCCGACGGTGCGGCGGTCGAATGCGGCGATGTGGCCGAGGAGTGTGGCGGCTTCGGAGGGGTTCACGGGGTCTCCTCGGCGGCGAGGCGGGCTGCGAGTGCGGCGGCGTCGGCGACGCGGCGGTCGGCGGTGGACATGGGGGTGCCGTCGGTGCCGGTGGCGGCGAGGTGGCCGTTGGCGCGTCCGCGTTGGGCTTGGAGGCGCAAGGTGTCGTACTTGTCGCGGAGTTTCGGTATCGACATGACGTTGGAGCGCCAGAACTCGTCGGCCTGGCTCCATCGGATGGCTCCGAGGACGTCTTCGAGGGGGATGCCGTCCTTGTCGAGCATCAGCCGGGCAGCGTCGCGCCACCTCTGATTGATGCTGGGGCGGCGGCTGCCGTTGGCCGCGATGAGGTCGGCCAGGAGGTTGCATGCCTGTTCGACGTCGATGCGGACGGGGTTGGGCATCGTCCCGCGCGGCCGTGCCGCTGCGGGGGCGGCGGGCCGTTCCAGGGAGTTGGCTGGGACGTCGTCGTTCGCCGACTCGTTTCCCTTCCCTTCCCTTCCCTGTTCCTTTCCTTTCCTTTCCAGCGGTGAGGGCTCACTGAGATGTGCGTGAGTACTCCCGGAGTCCTCATCACTGCTGGTGGAAAGGGGCGGAGGGGGCAAAATCTCGCAGTCGTCCGGGTCAGGCAGCGTCGATGGGGTCGGCCTGTTGATCCGCTGGTGCTCGTGCCAGTTGGTGACGGCCAGGTACCGCTTCCGATTGAGGGTGTAGCGAGTGATCAGTGAGGACGCAGTGAGCGCCTTGAGGTCCGCCTCGACGTCCCTGGCGCCGCGGTCGTCGAGAGGCCAGAGCGCGGCCTTGATGAGGCGCGGGTCGTCGATACACCGGCCTTCGTCGTCGACGTGGGTCCACAGCCCGATGAACGTCAGCCGCTGCTCGGGGGTGAGGTCGGCGATCGTCAGCGAGGTGAAGAACTCCGGCTTGATCGTGCGGATGCGGGCCATCAGACTCGCGCTCCCTTCCGGGTGTTGCAGGTAGTGCAGAGCACCTGGAAGTTCTCGAAGGTGTCCGGGCCGCCGAGGGACTTGGGGTGGATGTGGTCGAGCTCCAGGCCGCGGTAGATCGGCCGGCCGGTGGGGGCGGGCGGGACGGGGTCGCCGGGGGACCAGCCGCACTGCTTGCACTGCCATCCGTCGCGCTGCAGGACGGCGGCGCGCAGGCCGCGGGGAGCGGCGGGGGCGGGGGCCTTGGCGACGGCTTCGCTGAGCTCGATGGATGCGACCGCGCGCAGGACGAAGGACGCGGAGCGGGTGATGGCATCGTGGGCGGCGGCCACGACCCGGGGCTGTCCGCCGATGCCGGCGTGCCGGAAGTAGCCGTTGATGTACAGCTCTTCTTCGCCGCGGTCGAGGGTGACGAAGCCGTGCCGCTCCAGGGCGTCGAGGGTCCAGTGGATGTCGCCGGGGTCGACGCCGCGCGCCTTGCCAGCCCATCGCTTGGTGGTGATGGGCATGAGTCCGCCATGGCTGAGGTTCGGCTGGGACATCAGCAGGAGGTAGAGCCACTGTTGGCTTCGGTCGAGAGCGGTGAACTGGTCATCGCTCCAGATCGAGGTGAGGATGCGGCCGTGACCACGTGCCATGGGGGTCTTCTTTCGCGGGCTGTGCGGATGGGACTGGGTGCGGGGCGGCTGTGCGGTGGCCGCCCCGCACGTGGGTCAGTGGCCGGTGAGGTCGGCGGGGTGGGGCCCGGGGCGACTGCGGTGGAGGTGGCGGGTCATCGCGTGCGTCGGGTGGCGCCACGCCACGCCGTAGTCCTGGGCGGTGAGCGGCGGCAGCGGGCGGGACGGCCGGACGATGCAGGGCCGCTCGCCCTCCCCGTCGATCACGTACACGCCGCTGGACTCGCGGTAGGTGGGGCAGTCCGGCATCGCCGGGGCGGTGGCCGGCACGGGCGAGCACCCGGCGACGGCGGCGAGCAACAGCACCCTGGCGGCTGCGGCGGCGGCGCGGGTCACGCGGCCTCACCCCAGCCCGCCTGCTTCCACCGCAGGACGGTCCGTTCGTTCACTCCGACACGCCGGGCGGTTTCGACGAGCGTCATGCCGCGGCGCTCGTGCAGGACGCGGGCGCGGTGCTTCTGCTCGGCGACGAGGATCTCCTCTACTCCGCCAGCGGTCGGCCACCAGCGCCTGGAGGCGAGGTGCCGGAGGGTGCCCCGCCAGCCGATGGCGGGGGCGGTCCGGCCGTGCTCGTCCCAGGTGACGTAGCCGAGGGCGTCGGCGATGCTCTGGTCGGGGTCTACGAGGGCGGCGAGGATGACGATGAGGGCGTCTCGCTCGTCGCGGGTGAGGCGGGCGATGGTCTGGTGGATGTCGCGTTGGTCGCCGTTGCCGTGGGTGAGGCAGGCGAGGTGCGCGGCGATGGGCAGGAGCTTCTCGGCGAGGTCGCCTCGCTGGGCGGGGGTCACTGGGCCGCCTCCGCCGGGTGGAGGCCGAGGGTGTCGAGGAGCTGCTGCTCGTCGGCGGGGCTGGTGGCGCGGCCGTGGACGTACCGTGCGGCTGCGGCGAGTTCGTCCGGGGTGTTGCCGGTGAGCGCGCCGACTTCCCGGCCGACTGGGGTGTTCGGGGGGGTGATCACCTGGCCACCACCTCGGGCCACGTTGCGCGCTCCACTGCGACCCGGTGGGCCTTGGGTACCGCAGCGACCGGGCAGCCCAGCCAGTCACGGCCCGCTGCCATGAGCACCACGGCGTCCGCGCGGTTGTCGTCCCCGCCGGTCTCCCAGGAAGTCCAGCGGCGCGCGACTGCGTCCACGACCTGCTTCTTGTCGGCGTGGCCGTACCCGGTGGCGTACAGCATCCGCTGGTTCGGCGTCATGAGGCCCACGGGGATTTCTGCGTTGACGAGGTTCCGGTACACCTCCCACCAGAGCCATGCCCGCTCGTGCGCGCCGCCACCTGAGCGAGAGGGCGCAGGCATCTCGACCACGGCGAGATCAGGTTGGCCGACCGCGAGGATGATGTCGCCGAGAAGGCTGCGCATGACGTCGAATCGGCGCAGATGGGGAAGCTTGGTGAGCGGGTTCTTCTTGCTGGTGTACCCGACGGCCTCGGTCCAGCCTGCGGAGGAGGCGATGCCGGTGCCGGTGATCGACGTGTCGATGCCGATCACGGTCGGGCCGGCGAGGGTGGGGCCCGCCCCGGCCGTAGCCGGGACGGGGTTGAGGAGGGTGGTCATCGTGTGCTCCGGAGGGTGCGGGCGGTGAGGCAGGCAACAGCGACGGCGGCGAGGGATACGGCCCCCGTGCCGGCGAGGAGGGCGGCGGCTTGGGCGGCTGCGGCGAGGTCGGCGGCCCAGGGGATGAGCGTCCATGCCTCGCGGAGCATCAGCTCGTGCTCGGTGGTCACGCGGCCTCACCGCCGAACGGCCCGGTGGGCATGGGGACGGTCGCGGGGCCGTGGCCGGGCCGATCCCAGAGGGGCCGTACGAGGCGGATGGGCGGGCGGGGGATCTCCTGCCGTCGCCTCCCCGTCCGCATCGGCCTGGCGGGCGGCCTTCTCGGCGCGTTCCAGCTGCTGCCGCAGCACGGCGTTCGCGTAGAGCGCCGCCTGCTTCTCGGCGCCGACGTGCTGGAGCAGCCGGTCGGCCTGGCGGAGGCGGTGCTCCAGGTCCGCGATGCGGGCGTCACGCCGGGCGAGGTCCGCGCGGGCCGCCGTCTGGTCGAAGCGCCGCCGCCCGCTGCCCCGCCACATGTCGATGAGACTCACCGGGCCACCTCCTTGCAGGAGTACGCCGGGTGCAGCCACAGGACCGACTCGCAGTCCCAGCCGTAGAGATTCGGCTCGCCGTACGGCGTAGCCCGCTGCCCGTCGTCGGTGAGCCACACCGCGTCCCACCCGGCTGCGGCCATGGCATGCCAGTCCGGGTACTCCTGCCGCTGACCCGGGTAGAACGGATCGGCGGGGAAAGCCGCGACGACAGTACGAAGATCCGCCAGGGTGTCGATCCGCAGCACTCGGGCGTCCGGGGCCGGGACGATCTCCACGAACCGCACGTACGTGTCGGCGTCGAAGCATGCCTCGTCCCGACACCAGTCCGTCCAGGCGGTCCGAACCGGCTCGCCGCCGGGGCTACTCTCTGTCACCGGCGAGGTCCACAGGCCGACTCCGACGGGCTTCACGAAGCTGGGCCCGGCAGTGATCGGCCGGAAGTGCTGCGGCTCCGTCAGTACCGGGTTGTGCTCGGGGCCGTGGGCGTGCACCAGGCGAGGCAAGTCAGCGCCCATCACCGAAGGCAGCATCGTCGTTGCGCTCACCGGGCCACCTCCGGCGCCGGGGCGAGGATGCCCGACCGGTCCACCGCAGCACGGCACAGCAGGTCGTTCTGCCGCTGCGTCTCACTCAGCCGGTCCTGCAACGCCACGCCGCGCTCACGCGACTCCCGCAGGTCCCGGCGCAGCCGCAGCACCTCCGGCGACACCACCCCCGCGACCGGCCGCCGCGCCTCCACCAGGTCCTCGCGCAGCTCCGCGATCAGCGCCACGTCCCGCCGCTGCATCTCCTGGAGCGACACCTGCTGCCTCCGCAGCCGGCCGACCTCCGCCAGGAGCTTCGCGACGAACCGCAGCGAGCGGGCGTGACGCTCGGCCATGGCGACGGCCTCCTGCGACCAGGCGTCCGCCGAGCGCGACACCCGGAGCGCCGCGTCCCGCTCCCCGAGAGCGTCGTCGCGCTCCTCCCGCATCCGGTCGAGCGCCAACTTCAGCGCCGTGACCTTTCTCCTGCTACCGAACACGGGAATCCCCTTCACTGATGGTGTGGTTGGTGGCGACGTCAGCCGGGAGCAGCCCCAGGCCGATCGCCAGGGCGACGGCGTGCGCCGCGCTGTCGGCGCCGAGCCGCTCATACGCGGACCGCGTGTACTCCCGCACCGTGTGGACGGAGACGCCCATCCCGGCGGCGGCCTGGGTCTGCGACTCGCCCCTCGCGTACCGGGCGATGACCTGCGCCTCACGCGGCGCCAGAGCGATCTCGTGGGCCCCCGGACGGCCCGTCATCGGACGCCCTCCGCCCGGATGTCAGCCTTCACTGCGTCGGCGTCCGTTGCCCGGGGCTCGTCCATCGCGTCGACCAGCCGGTCGACGTTCAGCCCGGAGGCGTCCATCTCCGTCGCCAACGCCCGCGCCTGCCTCTGCACCGCTGCATCCGGGTGGTGCAGACCCGTGTGGATGTGGTCCACGACCACGCGGCGCATCGTCTCCAAGGAGGCATCAGCCAGCGACAGGCCCTCGTCGACGAGCTGCTCTGGGTCGTGATCGCGTGGCGTCATGGCCGCGAGGCGTGCGTGGGATTCGTTGTGCACGTTGGTCATCTCCTTGGACGTGTGGTGTGCTGAAGGGGAGGGGCGGCCCGATTCCGGCGGGCCGCCCCCAGCCGCGTCAGAACGGCGGCTCTTCGCTGTACGCGACCGGCTTCTTCAGCGGGCCGCGCGTCCGCACCAGCTCCGTGAACGGCACCAGGCGCTGCCAGGGGTCACCGTCGCGGACGCCCATCAGCGGCTCGTCCTTCGGCGTCCAGTGGCCGGTCGGCTCCCAGATCGCGCCCTCGTCGTCCACGTAGGTCCGCAGCTCGTAGAGCACGCCGTCGACCGTGTAGTGGTGCGGGCCGTATCCGGTCCGCTCGCTCCGGTCGAAGATCGCGTCGTCGATGTTCACCCCGGCCCGGTCCAGCTCGGTGGCGATGCCCTTGGCGAACTTGCGGGTCTCACGCGATGCACTGGTCAGAGCCTCGAAGACATGCCCGACGATCACCGAGTGCAGGGCGTCACGCTCGGCCCGAAGCTCCTTGACCTGCTCCTGTGCTGCGACCGCCTGCTCCGGCAGGTGCGCCAGCGCCGCGTGAGCCAGCGCCATCGAGGCGAGCACCGCCGCCGACTCCGGGTTCACGAAGGGCGCGTCCGGCAGGTCGCTACGCCGGCGCGACGCCTGCGACAGGCACCGCTCGGCCTCGGCGAAGTGGTTGACGTGCAGTCGATCCCGGCTCACGCCGCCTCCCCCTCGACCATGTAGTCGATGAACGCGGCGACCTGCTGCTCCTCAGCGGCACCGAGATGGTCGCCACCCGACCACGCCTCGAACTCGGCCTCGGCCTGCTCCTCACCCCACCCGCGAACCCGCCGGGCCTCCGACAGCCGATCCCAGATGTCCGCCGGCTCCGCGCCCGGCGCGACCTGAACCGCCGGGGCGTCCTGCGGCATCGGCGCAGGCGCAGCCTTCCGGCCCAGGATCTCCGCCGCCGTCACCGGCGCACCCGCCTGAACGGCCGTCACCCTCGACTCCGAGTCCCGCAGCTCCTCCGTCGTGTACGGCACACCGTGCAGTGCGTCCGACGCGATCAGACGGCAGATCTCACCCGTGGCGCGGGCGACCAGCATGTTCGCCGGCTGCGTCTTGTAGTTCGGGTTCTTAGCCGGGAACCCGGCCAGCTGCGCTCGCCCGATCGTCCACACGACGGTCTGCCAGCTCTCCGCGCCCTTGCGCCGCCCGCGCATCCGGCACACCGTGTCGGTCGACTCCACCAGTTCGACCTCGTGGCCCTTCGACTGCACGAGTCCGCGCATGGCGTGCGCCCGCAGCCCAGGGGTGCCGTGGATGACGTCCATAGACTTCAGGGCGGCCATGGGGGGCAGGCCGAGCTCGTTGCCGGCGAGGAGGCAGGCGGTGATGTCGCCGACCTTGCCGCGCATCGTGGACGGGATGAACGACGTCGGGGCGAGGCGGTTAGCGAGCTGGAACGCGAGGTCAGCCTCGTTCGCCCACTGGGCGATCGACGACTGCACGGCGAACGGCGACGGCGCGGGCGCGGTGGCCGGGAGGTGCTGCTCGGGTACGGCAAGTTCAGTCATGGTGCGGTCCTTCATCTGAGGGGTGGCGGGGGCGGTCACCGGTACTCCCGTTCGTGCTCGGTCTCCAGCCACGACGGCGGGGTGACCATCTCCACGTCGTCGCTGTAGCCGGGCCACACGCCGGTCTCGGTGCAGCGCTGGTACGTCTCCAAGGCGCGCCGGTTGCGGTCCTCGGCCATCAGCAGCCACATGGAGGAGAGTTCGATGACGTTGATCAGATACGGCGGGGTCTTCTCCTGGACGACGAAGACGAACGCGACGTCCTCGGCCAGGCCAAGGGCGCGGACGCCCTTGGAGTACCAGTCGGCCTGCTGGTCGTAGCGGTAGTCGAGGACCGACCGCTCGAACGCCTTCCTGCTGGCGCTGCGGGCCGATTTGAAGTCCGGCAGGATCAGCCGGCCGCCGGTCGGCTCGCCGAGCCAGTCCAGGCGGGCCCGGCAGTTCACCCCGGTGCGCTCGTCCCGCCAGAACAGGGACTGCTCCGGCTTGCCGGAGCCCTCGGCGAACAGGGCTGCTGCGAGCGGGTGCCGCCGGATGGCTGCGGCCATCGCGTGGACCTGCTCGTACTCGGCGGGTTTCAGGGGGACTGCACCGGCTGCGCGGGCGGCGGCGACCTCGGCCTTCACGGCGTTGCTCCGCCACTCGTCGGCGTCGATGCGGACCAACTCCGGGCCGTCTCCGAGGACCAGCCGGTGCGCGGCGGTCCCGAGGTCGAACTCTTTTCTCGGCGCCTGCGGGTGGTCCAGGTCCCACTTGAGCAGCGCGGGGCACGACGGCGGCAGGAGCCTGCGGGCGCCGGTCGAGGACAGTGACCCGCCCGGCACGGGGTCGGCGTGGTAGATCTCGGCCGGCATGCCGTCGTACACGCCGGGGCTGGTGGCCTTCCCGGTTTCGCTCAGGGTGGCGGGCAGTGGGGGCGCCGTGGTGGTCATGCGGCTCCTCCGGTCCACCAGTTGCCGTGGATGTCGGAGTGCCGCCCGCCGCCGTGGCCAGGGCTGAGGACGCACGACCATTCGGCGTTGCGGTGTCCGCACTCGCCGGAGGGCCGGGAGGCGTCGATCAGCGCGGCGGCGAGGAGGCCGTTCGGGGCGCACTGGCTGCCGAGGCGGGCCCGGTCGGCGGGGTTGAGCCGGACGGCGACGGGCCGCCCGTCGTCCGCCGTGCACGCGACGATCGCGTCACCGTCAGGGCCGTCCTCCGCCATGTCGGGCTCGAAGAACGATCCCTCCGGGCGGCACTCCACGACCTCGACCGCCCCAGCGGTGCACTGGGCGTCGTACCGCGCGATGCCCCAGACGATCGCGTGGCAGGCGAACAGGAACTCCCACGAGTAGTCGTCGAAGGACAGCTCCCACTCGTCGGGGAGGCGCAGCCGGTAGTCGCGGTGGCTGAACGAGGCGACGGCGTGCCGGGCGGTCTCCGCGTACTCGGTGCTGTGCTCGTCGCTGTGGAGGATCTGCTCGCCAACTGCCTCGACGAGTCCCGGGTGGCGGGATTCGGCGGAAGCCACCTCGACCACCAGCCAGGTGCGAAACTTCTCCTCCGACCAGTCCCAGACCTTTCCGGCGGTGACCTTCTCCTGCCAGTAGCCCGGGTTGATGCCGCCATGGCTCGACCCCCGGAAGAGGCCGAACATGTCGTCAGTCGGGTAGACGGAGAAGCCGAAGCTGAAGCCATCGCCACGGATGAACAGGTTGTGCGGCCAGGTGATCAGGTCGAAGCGGAAGAAGCCGCCGTCGGGGTCCGCGAACACCAGGTGCCGGTACAGGCCGTCGTCGTGGAGGACCGTCATCTCGTGGTCGGCCGTCTCGCGGGCGAACCGCTCCGCGCTCCGCTGCTCCGCAGTCATATCGGCGCTCATCGGACACCGTCCCGGACCCACTGGGCGATCTGCTCGCCCGTCGGCTCGACCCAGTACGTCACGCCGTGCGGGCAGACGAACGGGTCGGTGGTGTACGGCCCAGCGACGATCGGCGGCTGCTCGGAGACGGTGATCTCGGCTCCCATCGCGGCCGCCCGGCCCCGCAGCTTGGCCGGGCAGCCGGCGTGCGAGATCGGATACGCCTCGGCGCCCATCACGACGCCCTCCGGCCCGACAGGTCCGCGACCGGCGCCGCATCCCGACGAACCCGCGCCACCGCCTCAGACAGCTGCCGCAGCAGCGCCTCCGCGTCACACAGTCGCAGTTCCACCGTGGCGTCGCCGAGCTGAAGGTCGACCTCCGCATCCAGGCACGCGCTGCTGAACTGATCGGCGTGCCCGTCAGCCTCAGCCAGCAGCCCCAACTGCTCGGCCACCACCGCCGGGTCCTCCACCCACGACCGGGCCAGACCCCGCAGCGTCTCCTCGCGGACGTGCTGGTCACTGAGGACCACGTGCATCCACTCCGCGTCCGTGCGGAACACCGGCCCGCTGTAGTGGCCCGTCACGCCGCCACCGCCTTCGGGGTCGCGGGCCCGAGGCGCCACACACGGAAGGCCGCACCCATCGCACACCCGCGCGCCTCCGTGAACAGGCGACCGTCCGCGTGGGGAGTCACGGTCAGCTCTCCGCCCAGGAAGCGCTGCAACGTCGTGACGTCATCGACAGTCGCCGCCATCACATCGACATCGATCTCGCCCGGCAGGCCGAACGGTTGATGCAGCGTCACCGAGGCGGGCAGCACCGGCGCCTCGCTCACGATGTACTCGGCCAGCGCCAGCGCGGCGGCCAGCTGCCGACGGGACTCGTCGGGGCCCGGATTCAAAGGAACCGGGGTCCTGCCATTACTGTTGGGGGACACGTCTCCACCTCTCATCTTTGGGGTTGGGGTGGGCCGAGGGCCGTCACCTGGGGTCGCATCCGGTGGCGGCCCTGCCCGCATAGGGCTAGGCGGCCTGGCACTCGATCTCGCTGGTGAGGTAGCCGACGTCACGGGCTCGCCATTCGAGCGCCCAGAAGTAGTCGGCGACCTCGTCAAAGTCGGCGCCGACGAAGAACTCGCTGTGGCCGGGCACCACAGGCCAGCGCTCAGCGCAGAAGGCGATCAGGCGCTTCTCGTCCGGCCGGGCCGACCCGTGGCGGAGCCCGATCTCGAATCGCTCGATGGTGGCGCCGTTCCGCCGCCCGTAGCACTGGTGCGCCCTGAAGCGCTGGGGCATGTTCTGGGTCTGGCCGACCTTGACCACGCCGTCCGCGAAGCCGATGACGTACAGGAAGCGGGCGGATGAGACAGCGTTGGCGGCGGGTTCCATCACGCTGCCGCCTTCTGGCTGGCGGCCGACGTGGTGCGCAGGCGCGCGGCGCGCTGCCGGCGAGCGGTGATCCTGGCTTCGATCTCCTCTACCGTCAGAGGATGGCCCGGGTACCAGGCTCCCTCTGCGG
Source organism: Streptomyces sp. NPDC092296 (assembly GCF_044755465.1). Classification (NCBI taxonomy): domain Bacteria; kingdom Bacillati; phylum Actinomycetota; class Actinomycetes; order Kitasatosporales; family Streptomycetaceae; genus Streptomyces; species Streptomyces sp. NPDC092296. The sequence goes on from NZ_JBIVRB010000006.1 coordinate 197,743, forward strand.
CAGTTCGGGGGTCCATGGCGGCTTGCGCGGTAACGGCTCGGATGAGCGCTCGCGCGGCGTTCGCGATGGCCTGGTCGCGGGTGGTCATGCTGCCGCCCTGACGACGGGCTGGATCTCGAAGAGTTCGTAGAACGTGGCGGGGTAGGTGCCGAGCAGGTTGGCGATGGTGCTGGCACTCACGGACTCGGTGGCACCGGTGGAAATGCGCCACGCGGTGCCGAAGCCGATGCCTGCTGCGCGCGCCCGGTCTTCGATCGTCTGGTGTCCGGCGGCGTCGGCGAGCTTCAGGTAGGCGTCGCGCTTGATGTGGATGACCACGAGCTTTCCTCCTTCCATGGATGGATGGGGTGCGTTCATGGATGAATCTAGCAGCAACCATCCATGGATGGAAGCTAGAGGGGATGCCTCAATTTGATGAAAATCCAGCACTAGACATGCGTTCGATTGCCGCTTGACCTGGGCATGTTCAATAGGTGAGCTGACCAGGCAATATCCATGAGTGGATTGTCGACATAGCATCCATCTGCGGGCGGTACTCTCGCCGCATGCGGAGACACACCACCCCTACGACCAGCGGAAACGTACCGCCGACCTGGGAACACTGGGTCCGCGACGCCATCCGCAGCGCCGGCTACGACATCGACTCGCCACGAGGCGACAAAGTCCGCCTGTCCGAGGAGTCCGGCATCCCCCTTGCCACTATCTCGCGGATGCTGGCCGGATCGGTCCCCAAGACCGAGACGCTGGCCATCCTCGCGCGGCACCTGAAGGGGAAGATTGGCCCGGTTGCTCCCACCCTGAGAGACATGCTCATCCAGTCCGGCAAAGTTGCGGAGGACGACCTTCCGCTAACGGCGGGTGCGAACGAGCCACATCCGGTACCGTCACGGCAACCGCTTACCCCGGAGGAGGTAGCGGTCGTCGCTGGAGTCGACCCCGAGGACCGAGGCTGGTTCACGGCGATGGTCCGTCGGCACCGGAGGCACAACCGAGCCGACAAGGGCGGCGGGGGCGCCGTCGCGTCAGGGGAGTGACCGTATGCGGATCGCACGCGCAGTCTCGATAGCATCGACAGCGGTAGCTCTGGCCGGGATAGGACTCGTTGGGCACGGCCTGATCGCAAACGCCCACGCCACGTACCGGGCCGGCATCGCCGCCCTGGTACTGGGCGTGGGCGGCGTACTTCTGGGGTGCCTCCAGATGCAGGAGGCCAGGCTGACGGAGATTGTGATCGCAGCCGCGAGCGCGAGCGAGGCAGAACGACAGCATTACGCAGACCTGGGGATGCGAGCCGCATGGGTCGAGGCGCGGTCCTCGGCGCCGGACGTGCCGCTGGCTCCGGTCGTGGATCTGCGGAGGCGTGCCGCTAGCCTCCAGCGGAAGACAACGGGCTGACATCAGAGGAGGGGGCGCAGTGGTACCGCTGCTGTCTGCGGTGGCGGGGTCGGAGTTGATCCCTGTCATCGGCTACATCCGAGTATCGAGCTGGTTCGAGGAGAAAATCTCCGACGAGCTCCAGAGGGCGGCCATAGCCGAGTCCACTAGACGTAAGGGCCGCCACGTCGTCTCATGGGTCACCGATCTTGATGCCACTGGCAGAAATTTCCGCCGGAAGATCATGGGGGCGATCCAGGCCATCGAGACCGGCGAGTGCGAAGGCGCGAAGGAGATCTGGGTCTGGAAGTTCTCCCGATTCGGCCGCACCAGGCATGGCGTCGCCATCAACCTCGCCCGGATCGAACGCGCCGGCGGCCAGCTGTTCTCCGCCACCGAGGACGTTGACGCCTCGACAGCGACCGGCGAGTTCACCAGGGACATGCTTTTCGCGGTGGCAGCGTTCGAGAGTAACCGCGCCTCGGAGCAATGGCGGGAGACCCACCAGTACCGCCTGGACCACGGTCTGCCCGCAACCGGAGGGCAGCGCTGGGGCTACCTCTGGACGCCCCGCGTCGCCGACGACGGACAGATCCAAATCGAAGGCTACGACCCCAACCCCGAGATCGAGCGACTGCAGGCCGAGCAATTCGAACGCTACGCCGACGGCGGTTGCGGGTTCGCTACTCTCGCCGTCAAGCTGAACGACGGGGGACACCTCAATGCCCACGGCCGGCCCTGGTCCCAGAACGGCCTGAAGCGCACACTCGATGGCGGGTTCGGCGCCGGGTACCTCCACGTCCACAAGCGGGACATCCACTGCCCAGACCGCGCCCACTGCACGAAGTGGCGCGACCACTACGAGCACATCCCCGCCGCGCATACCCCTGTCATCGGCGACGACCTGTGGGAGGCATACCAGGCACGCCGGGCCCAGCGCCGCACCACACCACCACGGGCCCGCATGGCAACCTACCCGCTCACCGGCGTCGCCAAGTGCGGCGGCTGCGGGTACGCCGCGGTGCATATCGGCAGGAGCGGCCACCGCGGCTATGCGCTCTTCTGTGGTCGCAGGCAGCGAGGCTTGTTGGACTGCCCGGCGCCCGCCTGGGTGCAACGCGCGACCGTGGAGCAGGGAGTGCGCCGCCACATCGAGTGCTGGGCCAGCGGCATCGACGCGGTTGCTGAGGGCGTCGTGGTCGAGTCCGCGCAGCCTGCGACAGTGGATACTTCGAGGCGGCGTGCCGAACTGGTGAGGGAGATTGCACGGCGGGCGGTTGCCCTGGACCGCAATCAGGAGATGTACACGCTTGGCGATGTGGAACGGGACGAGTGGCAGCGGGCCCGGGACCGGCACCGGGCGGCGAAGGCCGAGGCCGAGGCCGAGCTGGAGCAGCTTGACGAGGTGGGCCAGGAGCGGCGTGATGCGGCGTCGTACCGGGATGTGATCGAGGGGCTGGCGCGCATGTGGGACACCCTTCTGGTCGGGACGAAGCAGGATCTGCTCGGGGCGCTGGTACACGGGGTGTACCTGTTCCCGAAGACGTCGGACCCGGTGCGGGTGTGGGCGCGGTGGGAGCCGAAGCCGGAGTGGTTGCCGAAGCGGGCTCTGGTGGCAGCGGAGGCGTGACCTGGGGTGGGCTGGTGACTGCCTGCCAGTTTATTTGGAGACGGTGACGGGGCTGACCGTGATGAACACCATCTACGCCACGATCATCCAGGTGAAGGTCCCGGCCCGCTTCCACGGGCGGGTGTTCGCCGTCAACACCGTCTTCGCCTGGTGCACCATGCCGATCGGCTTCGTCCTGCTGGGCCCCGGCGCCGCAGCCCTGCTCCAGTCGGCGGTCAGCCCCGGCGGCGCGCTGGCGGGCACGGTCGGCGCAGTCGTCGGCACCGGTCCGGGCCGTGGCCTGGCCCTGACCTACGTACTGTTCGCGCTGCTGCTCACCGCCGGAGTCCTGCTCGCCCGCCGCCACCCCGCCCTCGCCCGCTTCGACACCGAGGTGCCCGACGCCCGCCCCGACGACGAGGTGGGCCTCAACGCCCTGCGCACCCGCGACCCGGCGGCGTCGGCCACGGCGCCATCGGCCACGGCTGCGTCGGGCTGGGCGGACACCGGGAGGTAGCCGAGCACCTGAGGGGCCCCGACGGCCGTCGGGGCCCCTCAGTCGGCCGGGCGCAGATGGGTGCGCTGCCCGTCGGGGTCGAAGACGCCCAGGATCTCCGCCGGGCCGCCGTGCGCCCCGAACGCGTGCGGGATCATGGTGGAGAACTCCGCCGCCTGGCCGGTCTCCAGCAGGATGCGCCGGTCTCCGAGCAGCAGCACCAGGGTGCCGGACAGCACGGTCAACCAGTCCCGGCCGGGATGGGCCTTCAACGCCGCGCTACCGGTCGGGGCCGGCCTGGTGACCCGCATCCTGGCCACACTGGAGCCGGACTCGCGATTCATCGTCCAGATGGTGAGCCCCCGCGCCGCGTCGTGCCGGGGTCTGATCACCACGTCGTCGTCGGGGGACTCCACCAGCTGGTCCAGGGTGGTGCCCAGGGCGCGGGCGATCGAGACCAGCTGGTCCAGGCTGATCCGCCGATGGCCCGTCTCGATGCGGCTCAGGGTGGACGGGCTCAGATAGCAGCGGGAGGCCAGCTCGTCGAGCGACAGGCCCATGGCCGCCCGCAGCCCCCTGATCCGCTTGCGCACCAGGCCGTCGAGCTCCCCGAAATCTTGCGTCATGGGCAAGATGCTATGCGACTGGCGCAAAGCGCCCATAGGGTCGGGGCATGCCACACCCACCGCACCCGCACCCGCACCCGCACCACGCACCCACCGCCGGACCGGACGAAGCGGGCCTGGCCGCACTGCTCGACCTCGACGCGGAAGTCCTGCACACCCACCTCTCCGAGCTGACCGCCTGGCTGCTGGAGCTGGCCGGTGAGCCGCCCGTACGCCGGGCCCTCGACCTGGGCAGCGGCACCGGCACCGGCACCTTCACCCTGCTCCGGCACCTGCCGGACGCCGAGGTGACCGCCGTGGACAGCTCCCCGTACCTCCTGCACCACCTGCGGGACAGCGCCCACCGACTCGGCCTGGCGGACCGGGTGCGCACCGTCGAGGCCGACCTCGACGCGGCGCAGTGGCCGGCCCTCGGCGCCGTGGACCTGGTGTGGGCATCGGCCTCCCTGCACCACCTGGCCGACCCCGTCCACGCCCTGCGCGAGATGTACGCCGCGCTCCGCCCCGGCGGACTCCTGGCCGTGATCGAACTGGACGGCCTCCCGCGCTTCCTCCCCGACGACCTCGGCCTCGGAGCCCCCGGACTGGAAGCCCGCTGCCGCACCGCGCTGGCCCACCGGCACGCCGAAGCCGTCCCGCACCTGGGCGCCGACTGGGGCCCGCGCCTGTCCCGCGCCGGATTCGCCGTCGAAGCCGAGCGGCCGTTCACCCTCGAACTGCGAGCCCCGCTCCCCGAAGCCGCCGGCCGCTACGCCCAGGCGGTGCTGCGCCGCACGCGGGCCGCGTTGGAGGGCCGACTCGGCACCGGCGACCTGTCCGTGCTCGACCGCCTCATCGACAGCGACGGGCCGGACAGCGTCCTGCACCGCGACGATCTCGTCGTACGCACCGAACGGACCGTATGGGCGGCCCGGCGCCCACCGGTGACCGCCGGCTGAACCAGCCCGGGGCACCCGGGGTCGGTCGCGGGCGCCCGGCAGCTGGTCCCCGATCGCCCGCGCCACCTCCGTGCCAGGCGTGAGCTGCGGATGGCGGCCGGCCCCGCTGATCACGGTCACGCTCGCCCGCACGCCGAGCGTGTCCGGCAGCGCCCGGCCCTCGCCGGTCAGCGGGTCCTCGGCCCCCACGATCCGCTGCACCCGGCCCGGATAGCGCCCCGGACCGGCCCGAAGCTCGCCGCGCCACCGCTCACCGCCGGCTCCGGCCGGCAGCCGCGCCGCATGGGCGGCGACCCGGCCCCGCAGGTCGAGCGGCTACGAGTCGAGGACGGCGGCGACGGCTTCGATCTCCACCAGCTGGTCGTTGTAGCCGAGCACGGTGACCCCCAGCAGCGTGCTGGGGACATCGTGGTCGCCGAAGGCGTCGCGGACCACCTTCCAGGCGGTCACCAGGTCGGCCCGCCGGCTGGACGCGACGAGGACCCGGGTGCTGATGACGTCCTCCAGCGACGCACCGGCGGCGGTGAGGGCGATCCGCATGTTCTCGACGGCTTTTGCCGCCTGGCCCGCGTAGTCCCCGATCGCCGCCGTGGAGCCGTCCTCGTTCAGCGGACACGCACCGGCGAGGAAGACGAGCCGGGCCTCGGCGGGCGCGGTGGCCGCATAGGCGTACTCGGCGGCGGTGGACAGGGAGGCGGAGCGAATCAGGGTGACGGCACGGCTCACGGTTGTCTCGGTCCCTTCTGGTCGGTCAGGAAGCGCGGCCATCCTGTCAGCGGCCCCGGGGCCGCCGCCTCCGCTTTTCGACGGCCGACCGTGTGCGCGCCGTCTGTTGCCCGCTGCCACCGCCGATGACGGCCGCCTACCGCGCGCTGGGCGGACGGGAGGTGGTGGCGGCGGTAGGTGCCCGGCGTGGTTCCGTACTCGCGCTTGAACGCCGGCTCCGAGGTGTAGCCGGTGCGCTGGGCGAGGGTGTGCAGGGGTGTGCCGTCGAGGCGCGGCAGGGTGCCGGCGGTGGTCATCCGCCACCAGGTCAGATAGTCCAGCGGGGGCCGGCCGACCAGGGCGGTGAATCGGCGGGCGAGGCGCAGCCACTTCACGGTCGAGGAGGGACTGATCACCGCGCTCGACATCCGCGAGTGAGCCACCCCGGGCGGCGGCGGGGGCCGGCGGTTCAGGCGTCGGCCGGCGGGTTGGTCCAGATCCGTACGGCGGTGTCCGGCGGCAGCGTCGGATAGTGCCCGTCCACCGCGTGCTCCGCCAGCAGGGCGCGCAGCCGGGCGTCGAAGTCGCTCAGCCGGTCACCGAACAGGTGGGGCGCGGAGAACGACTTGGAGTAGACCTCGGCCACCACGTCGTCGACCGGCCGCACCAGGACGCGGGTCGCGGGGACCACCACCCGCTTCGGACCGAGGAATCCCGCACGGGCCAGGATCTCCTCCTCGCCGCTCGGCGTGCCGTCGGGGAGCACCGAGCGGCCCGCGCGGCGCTGACTGCCCAGGTACTCGGCGATCAGCGCGTTCAGCGCGGCGTCCGGGACGGGGACGGTGCCCGGCGGCTGCGCGGCCGGCGGGGTCTTCACGTCGGCCACCAGGACGACGTGCCCGCCGGGCCGCAGCGCCGTGCGCAGCTGTGCGGCGACCCGTTCGCGGTCCATCCAGTGGAACGACTGGGCGAGGACCACCGCGTCCAGTTCGCCGGGGGCGAAGGTGGCGTCCTCGGCGGTGGTCGTGCGCCAGGTGATGTTGGCGGCGACGCTCAGCGCCCGGCCGTTGGCGACCATGTCCGGGTCCGGGTCCACGGCGATGACCCGCTGGACGTACCCGGCCAGGGTCCGCGCCAGGGTGCCCGGCCCGCAGCCGAGGTCGGCGACCGTGCCCCGGCCGTCCAGGCCGAGTTCGTCCCGCAGGGTCGCCCCCAGCGCGTCCGCGTACGGGAGCCGTCCGCGCTCGTAGAAGCCGGCCGATCCCCTGAACAGGTACTCGTCCCATGCCGTACCGCCGTGACCTGCCACTGTGCCCCGTTTCTCCCACCTGGCGGAAACGGCCTCATGGTAGCCGCGCGGGCCGGCCGGCGGGCGGACCGTCAGATTCAGACGTCCACATACCCGGCGCTGCCGCGCTCCAGCGGCGGCACGGCGGCAGGCGCGGGGATCAGGCCGGTGCCGTAGAGGTGGGCGTGGGCGAACGCGAGGGCCTGCGGGGTGGTGGCGAAAGTCCGGCCCGTGGCGTGGAGTTCGTCCAGGACACCCAGGGCGTCCAGGCAGGTCCGGTGGTCCTCGCGGACCCCGGAGACCAGGACCAGGGTGCCCCGGCGGGTCAGCCTGGTGATCGCGTCGCCCAGCACCTTCGCACCGGAGGCGTCGATCGCGCTGACCCGCGACATCCGCAAGATCACCACCCTCACGTCCGCCGCCGCGGTGAGTTCCAGCAGGAAGCGGTGGGCGGCGGCGAAGAGCAGCGGGCCGTCCAGCCGGTAGGCCACGATGTGCTCGGCCAGCAGCCGCTGCTCCTCCTCGTGGTGATCGGCCGGCGGCAGGTCGGCATGGAGCGGCACCTGCTCCAGGCGGGCGGCGCGGGCGACCTGGCGCAGGGCCAGCACACCGGCCAGGACGAGACCGGCGATGACGGCGTTGACCAGGGTGGAGGCCAGCGTCACGATCGCGGTCAGCGCCATGACGAGCGTCTCCCCCCGCCCCGAGCGGGCCAGGGCCCGGAGCGAGCCGACCTCGACCATGCGGACGGCGGTGGCGATCAGCACCCCGGCCAGCGCGGCCAGCGGGATGTCCGCGACCAGCGGGGCGGCGGCGAACACGATCACCGCGAGCACGGCCGCGTGCACCAGGGCGGACAGCCGCGAGACGGCACCGCTGCGCACATTGACGGCGGTGCGCGCGATGGCGCCGGTGGCGGCGACGCCGCCGAACAGCGGGGCGGCCAGGTTGGCCAGGCCCTGCCCGAACAGCTCCCGGTCGGAGTCGTGCCGCTCCGAGACGCTCATCGCGTCGGCGGCCGAGGCCGACATCAGCGACTCCAGGGCCGCCAGCGCCGCGACCGCGAGCGCGGAGGGCAGCAGCGCGGGGACGTGGCCGGTCTCGAAGAAGCCCAGCGAGGGGGCCGGGATTCCGGCGGGCAGGTGCCCGATGGTCGCCACGTGCAGCTGGGCGGCCTGGGCGACGACGGTCGCCCCCACCACGGCGACCAGCGAGAACGGCACCCCGGGCCGCAGGCGTGCGCCCAGCAGCATGGCGGCGACGACGGTCACCGCGATGGCGGTGGCGGCCCAGTGGGGGTGGGTGGCGAAGTCGGCGGCGGCCTTGGCGGCGACGACGGCGGGGTTGTCCCCGGCGGGGGCCTTCACGCCCAGCGCGTTGGGGATCTGCTGTAGGCCGATGACGGCGGCGATGCCCAGGGTGAAGCCCTCCACCACCGGCACCGGCACGTACGCCATCCAGCGGCCGGCCCGCGCGAGTGCGAGGGCGACCAGGATCGCCCCGGCCAGCAGGCCGACGGTTATGACCCCGTTGGTGCCGTAGCGGTGGACGATCGGGACCAGGACCACGGTCATCGCCCCGGTGGGGCCGGTGACCTGGAGGTTCGAGCCGCCGCAGACCGCCGCGACGGCGCCGGCGATCACGGCGGTGACCAGCCCGGCCTGGGCACCGGCGCCCGAGGAGATCCCGAATCCCAGCGCCAGGGGCAGCGCGACGATCGCGACGGTCAGCCCGGCGAGGAGGTCCTTGCGCGGCGATCGGCCCATGGTGCCCAGGGTGTACCGGTCGGGCAGCACCGCCCGCAGGCGGTCCAGCAGCCCGGTGCCGATGCGCGCGGCGTTCACGCGACCCGCCCCGAGTCGGTCTGCTCCCAGGTGGCCTCGGCCTGGCACAGCGGGACCGGCACGGTCCTCAACTCCTTGCTCCTCGTCGTCTGCCCCGCCGGGGCCCGCTGGGCGCCGTCGCGAATCCAGTACATGCGCAACAAACCATGCCATCAATTGAAGAACTATTCAATTCACCAAGCTGTGGATGGCAGCCGATCCGGACACCGGGCGGATCAACCGCCTGACCGGTGGACACCCATGGCCCGGACCGCCGGGGCGGCCGCCGCTCAGCCCCCGGGGGCCTCTCCCGCCCGGTCATGTGCCCGGCGCCCCAACCGCTCCCCGAGGCAGCAGAGCACGGTGACGGCACTGAAGGCGGCGCCCAGGACGCAGACCCCGGGCCACCCGGCGTGCGGCCAGACCAGGGAGGTGCACACCGAGCCGGTCACACCGCCGAGGAAGTACGTCGTCATATAGACGGAGTTGAGCCGGCTGCGCGCCTGCGGTTCCAGCGCGTACACGACGTTCTGGTTGCTGATGTGCACCGCCTGCACGGACAGGTCGAGCAGCAGGATTCCGGCGAGCAGCCAGCCGAGCCCGTGCCCGCCGGCGGCGAGCAGCGCCCAGGCGGCGAGCAGGAGGACCGCGCCGCCGCCCGTCACGGTGTGCGCCAGTCCCCGGTCGGCCAGCCGCCCGGCGGCCGACGCCGCACCGGCCCCGGCGGCGCCGGCCAGCCCCAGCAGCCCGATGGCCGAGACGGACCAGCCGTACGGCGCGGCCGACAGCAGGAAGGTCAGCGAGACCCACAGCACGGTGAACGCCGCAAAGCTCGACGCGCCGATCAGGGACCGCCGGCGCAGCACCGGATACCGGCGCCACAGCCGGGCCGTCGAGCGCAGCGCGCGCAGGTAGGGAGTGCGGTCGGCAGCGGGGAACAGCGGCAGGGCACGCCGCAGCAGCAGCGCCATCGTCAGCATCAGCACGGCGTTCGCCCAGTAGACCGTCCGCCAGCCGCCGAGCTGCGCCAGGCCGCCCGCAGCCGTCCGGGCGAGCAGGATGCCCAGCAGCAGCCCCGTCATGACGGTGCCCACCGCCCGGCCGCGCACTTCGGGTGCCGCCATGGTCGCGGCGAACGGCACCATCACCTGGGCGCCGACGGAGCACAGTCCGGTCAGGGCCAGCCCGGCGAAGAGCAGTACGGTGTTCGGCGCGGCGGCCGTACAGGCCAGCCCGGCGGCGGTGGCCGCGCACAGCGTCACGGTGAGCCGCCGCCGCTCCAGCAGATCGCCCAGCGGCACCAGCAGCAGCAGCCCGCACACATAGGCCACCTGACTGGCGGTCACCAGGAGCGCCGCCGTACCGGAGCCGATCCGGAACCGGTCCGCGATGGTGTCCAGCAGCGGCTGCGCGAAGTAGTTCCCGGCCACGGACAGACCGGTGGCGACGGCCATCAGCAGCAGCGTGCGGTGCGTGATGCCCCCGGCGCCGCGACCGGTCCGCTGCGCGGCGGCCGTCACCAGGGGTCCTCGGCGCGGGCCGGTGCGCGGAGCGTACCCGGTGGCGGGCCGCTCACCAGCTGACCGGGAGGGCCGCCGGGCAGGCGAAGAAGCCGCCGTCCGCCTTCTCCACCGCGTGCGGCTCCACGGAGAGCCGCAGCCCCGGGAGACGCTCGAAGAGCGTCGCGTAGGCCGTGGCCAGCACCGCCACGGCCAGCACGGAGCCCAGGCAGAAATGCGGCCCCGCACCGAAGAAGACGGACCCCTTCTCCTCCCGGTGCAGGTCGAACACCCCGGGATCGGTGAACGCACGCGGGTCGTGCGCGGCGGCCAGCGCGGAGGTGATGACCCCCTCGCCCTTGGCGATGCGGACGCCGTGCCGCTCGACGTCCTCCAGCGCCACCCGGGGGAAGTTGGTGATGCCGTTGTTGTGGTAGCGCAGCACCTCGCGCACCGCCTCCGGCCAGAGCTGCGGGTCCCGCAGGCAGTCCGCCAGCTGGCCGCTGTGCAGCAGCAGCGTCATGACGCCCACCGTCAGCGGGGGGACGAGCGGATCGGTCACGTTCATCAGCAGCAGGCCCACCGTGCTCACCGCCTCCTGCCGGGAGATCGCCCCGTCCCGCACGGCCCGCACCAGCGTCGCCACCGGCCCCGGCGAGACGTCCTCCGCGTCCCCGGCCCGGTCCACCAGGCGCCCGGCCAGCTCCGCGACGGCGGCGGTGGCCGAGGCGACCTGCTCCTCGGTGCCGAGCAGGTCCAGCTGCTCCCGGATGCGCGCCTGCACCCAGCGGTGCTCGGCGGCGTCGATGCCCATCACCTCGCCGGCGAACCGCGCCACCAGCGGCTCGCTGAAGTCCTTGACCAGATCCGCCGCCCGCCCGGCACGCTCCATCCGGTCGAGCAGGTCGTGCGCGTGCTGCCGCGCCGCGGCGCGCCACTGCTCCACCGACCGGCGGGTGAAGTAGGAGCCCAGGACGGCCCGGAGGCGGGTGTGGTCGTCCCCCTCCATGTTGAACAGCGACCCTTCGACCGAGGTGAGGTCGTCCCCGGCCATCCGCGGCGCCCCGGGGAAGACCAGGTCCCGGGAGAACCGAGGGTCATGCATCACGAATCGGACGTCCGCGTACCGCGTGACCAGCCAGAGCCGGTTGCCGCTGGGCATCTCGACCGGGCACAGCGGTCGGTTGTCCCGGAGTTCGGCCAGGACGGGCGGGACGGTGAAGAGCGGTCCGGGCGGGAAGTCCTGAGGCACCTTCAGGACGTCCCGCTCGGGCAGGTCGGTGATAGCCATGTCTCGCCCCTGCCGGTTCTCTCCTCTTGGACGTGATTCGCCCGCATTTGCATTCCCCCTCCCGAGGCTGCGGAAACGGTTCGAACGGAACACCGGCGGCGGCCGTGCGATGCGGCGTCAGCCGACCGGGACACCCCCCTCGGGCCCGCGCGCGGACGGCCGAAGGAGTGACTCCCCGCCGGCGGCAGCGCCGCCCGGCCCAGCACGGGGGTTACCGTGGGTGACGGTCCGTCCGAGCGGACGGCCGCCCGGTGAGCCGGCGCAGCCTGCGGGTGAGGCGGTGCGAGTGGATCTGACGACGGTACGCGAGGTGTGCGACGCCCGGCGCCGTACGGCCTGGCAGCCGGGGGACGCCTGGCTCGCCGGAGGAACCCACCTGTTCTCCGAACCCGACCCCGGGCTGCGCAGGCTCTGGGACCTGGGCCCGATGGGCTGGCCGCCGCTCACCGCCACCGATCAGGGCCTGGAGATCGCCGCGACCTGCACCGTCGGCGAACTGCTGGCGTTCGCCACGGCCGACGGCGGCCACTGGCCACGGGCACGCGCCCTGATCGCACAGTGCTGTGCGGCGTTCTCCTCCTCGTTCAAGGTCTGGAACACCGCCACGGTGGGCGGCAATGTCTGCCTGGCCCTGCCCGCCGCCCCCATGGTCTCGCTGGCCGCCGCCCTCGGGGGCGTCTGCCTGCTCCGGGGCCCGGCCGGCCGGTCCCGGCGCCTGCCGGTGCACCGGTTCGTCACCGGGCCCGGCCGCACCGCCCTGCGGCCGGGCGAACTGCTGCGCTCGGTCACGCTGCCCGCCGACGCGCTGCACGGGCACACCGCCTTCCGCCGGGCCGCCCTGCGGCCGCACGGCCGCTCGGCCGTGCTGGTGACCGGCGTCCTGGACCCGCGCCGGGGCGGCTGCGCCATCACCGTGACCGCCGCCACCCCGCGACCCGTACGACTCGCCTTCCCCCGCCTCCCCACCGCCGACGGCCTGAGGCGGGCCGTCCACCGGGCGGTACCACCCGCGATGATCGTGGACGACGTCCACGGGGCACCGCGATGGCGCCGCCACCTGACCGCCCACCTGGCCGAGGAAGTCCGCAGTGAGCTGTCGGCCGGCCGGTAGACCGTGAGCTTCCGGACGCGCGTCAACGGCGAACCCACCCACCAGCCCCCGGCCCCGGGCCAGTGCCTGCGCGGCTACCTGCGGGAGCGCGGCTGGACCGGGGTGAAGAAGGGCTGCGACACCGGCGACTGCGGCGCCTGCACCGTGCACGTCGACGGCGTCCCCGTCCACAGCTGCCTGTACCCGGCGGTGCGCGCGGCGGGCCGGGCCGTCACGACCGTGGAGGGACTGGCCGACGGCGAGCACCTCCACCCCGTCCAGCAGCGCTTCCTGGACGCCCACGGATTCCAGTGCGGCTTCTGCACCCCCGGCTTCGTGATGACCGCCGCCGCGCTGACCCCCGAGCAGCTGACCGACCCGCAGCAGGCACTCCGGGGCAGCCTCTGCCGCTGCACCGGATACCGCGCCATCGAGGACGCCCTGCACGGGCGGTGCCCCGACCGGGAAGCCGCCACGGACACCCCGCACGGAGCGGACGCGATCGGCCGCAACTGCCCGCAGCCCGCCGCCCGCGAGGTGGTCACCGGCGCCGCCCGCTACACCGTGGACACCGACCTCCCCGGGCTGCTCCACATCAGACTCGTACGCTCCCCGCACGCGCACGCCCGCGTCCTGGACATCCGGGTCCACGACGCCCTCGCCGTGCCCGGCGTCCACCTGGTGCTCACCCACCGCGACGCACCGACCGTACGCTTCTCCACCGCCCTGCACGAGCGCGAGGACCAGGAACCCGCCGACACCCGGGTCCTGGACGACGTGGTGCGCCACGTCGGGCAGCGGGTGGCCGCCGTCGTCGCGGCCGACGAAGCGGCGGCCGAGGAGGGCTGCCGCCGCGTCGCGGTCACCTACCGGGTGCTGCCCGCCGTCACCGACGCCGAACAGGCCCTGCGGCCGAACGCGGTACGGGTGCACCCCGGCGGCAACGTCCTGGACGAACTCCACACCGGCGCCGCAGCGCCCGGTTTCCGCGACGCGGCCGCCGTCTACGAGGCGACCTTCCGCACCCAGCGGGCCCAGCACACGGCCCTGGAGACCCACGCCGCGACCGCCTGGACCGCCGAGGACGGACGGCTCACGGTCCACAGCACCACCCAGGCCCCCCATCTGACCCGCAGGACCATCTGCACCGTCTTCGGACTGCCGCCGCACCGGGTGCGGGTGACCGCCGGCCGTCTCGGCGGAGCCTTCGGCGGCAAGCAGGAGATGCTGGTCGAGGACATCGCCGTCCTCGCCGCGCTGCGGACCGGCCGCCCGGTCCGACTGGAGTACACCCGCGCCGAACAGTTCACCGCGGCCACCGTCCGCCACCCCTTCAGCGTCCGCGTCAAGGCCGGGGCACGCTCCGACGGCTCGCTGACCGCCCTCCGGCTACGGGTCCTCTGCGACACCGGCGCCTACGGCAACCACGCGTCGACCGTCCTGCGCAACTCCCTGGACAGCCTCTCCCTCTACCGCTGCCCCCGCACCGAGATCCACGCCTACGCCGTGTACACCCACACCCTGCCCTCCGGCGCGTTCCGCGGCTACGGCCAGGGACAGGTCGTCTTCGCGCTGGAGTCCGCACTGGACGAACTCGCCCGCACCCTGGGCCTCGACCCGCTGGAGATGCGCGCACGCTGCTACCTCCGCCCCGCAGACCCCATCGGAGCCCGCGAGAACGGCGCCCACCAGCTGACCGCCGACACCGGCCTGACCCAGTGCCTGGACGCCATCCGCACCGCACGGCTGCACCGCGCCGCCGCCCCCGCGCCCGGCCCCGAGTGGCTGACCGGCGAGGGCATGGCCGCCTGCATCACCCCCAGCGCACCCTCGGACGGGCACCTCGCCCAGGCCCGGATCAGCCTGCGCCCGGACGGAGCCTGGGACCTGACGCTCGGCGCGCCCGAGTTCGGCAGCGGGAGCACCACGGCCCACCGGCAGCTCGCCGCCGCCACCCTGGCCACCACCCCCGCACAGATCCACGTCCACCAGGCCGACACCGACCTGCTCACCCACGACAGCGGCGGCTTCGCCTCCGCCGGCACCGCCGTGGCCGCCCGCGCGGTGCACCACGCCTGCCAGGACCTGCGCGACACCGCCCTGGACCTGGCAGCCGCCCACACCGGCACGGACCGCACCGCCTGCCACCTGGAGCCGGACGCCGTCCGCTGCGCCGGGCGCCGCCTGCCGCTCACCGACCTCCACCGCGCCGCCCGCGCCCTGGGGCACCCGCTGACGGCCGAGGGCCGCGCCGAGGCCGAAGCCCGGTCCGTCGCGTCCACCGTGCAGTGGTTCCGCGTCGCCGTGCACCCGGCCACCGGCGCCGTCACCATCCTGGACAGCGTGCACGCCGCCGACGCCGGGACCGTCCTCAACCCGGCCCAGTGCCGAGGGCAGATCGAGGGGGCCGTGGCCCAGGGCATCGGCACCACCCTGCTGGAGGAGCTGCGCATCGACCCGGACGGCCGGGTGACCACCCCCAGCCTGCGCACCTATCCGATCCCCGGCGCCGCCGACCTGCCCCGCACCGAGATCCACTTCGCCCGCACCCATGACCCGGGCGGCGCACTGGGCGCCAAGCCCATGAGCGAGGCCCCCTTCAACCCGGTCGCCCCCGCCCTGGCCAACGCCCTGCGTGACGCGACCGGCATCCGCTTCACCACCCTGCCGCTGCGTGCGGACACCGTCTGGCTGGCCCTGGACGCCACCCGGCCCGACTCCATCCCCTGACCGGCCGCCACAGCTGTTCGCTGCGGCCACGGTGACGCCGATGGGCGTACGACAACGGGGCGGGGGCCGCGACTGGTCGCGACCCCCGCCCCGCCGTCGCCTACCGGGTCACCACCGGTCGATGCCCATGACCCTCGCCGCGTCGTGGATGGCGTTGTAGTGCGGGATCGACAGGTCGGACTTCTTGTCCTTCGGCGGCAGGTTCCGGTCGGCGGCCCGGAACTCGTCACGCGCCTCGGCCAGCAGGCTGGTCCCGTGGCTGACCGGCACGTCCCCCTTCCCATGGGCGGGGTGCGACTTGGCCGCCGTCTGGCTCCCGGCGTGGGCCAGGATGCTCCGCGCCTGGTTGTAGGCGGCGGCCTTGACCGTCTTCGGGTTCCGGCTCTCCGTCAGCGCACGCGCACCGGTCGTCGCGGCGGCGTTCCCGGCACCGACGACAGCGGGGGCGACCATCGCCGCCGAGCCCGCCGGGGCGGCCTGGGCAGACGTCGGTACGGTCAGCGAGAGCAGGGCGGAGGCAGCGAGCGCACTGAGAACCGTGGTCATGCGTCGAGTGTTCATGACCTGCCCAACGGCCCGGCCGCAGGCGGGTCACGCCGCCCGGCGGCCGGTAACCCTGGTGGCCCCCCCGACATCAGCCATCCGCCGGGAGCCGACCACTGCGGAGCCGGCCGGTCCGGCGTGGGCACCGCCTCCGGCCCCGCGCCCCGCAGCACCGGGGGCCGCCGCGAGCGGTCAGGCGGCGGAGCGCTCGTCGGGCAGCCGCCGGCGCAGCGCGGCCTGCTGCGCGCCATGAGCGACATCGTCGCGCCGGACGACCACGGCTACACCCAGCGCATGATCGCCCTGCTCGTCGACGGACTCCGCTACGGCGCCCGCCCCGGGCCCTCCCCGGTCTGACGGCGTCGTTTGACGGGAACGCACGTCCACTAGTCAACTTGGCCAGTGACTTCCAGCGTCGACCAGCGCCCATGGCTCAGCGCCCTTCCGCAGCAGCCGTCCACCCGGGCGCGGGCGCCCATGCGACGTTGGCTGCGCACCCGTCCGACGGTCGCCGCCTGGGTGGTGACGGCCGTCTTCTTCGCCCTGTACGCCGCAGTCTCGGTGCTGAGGCACCGCCGGATGGCCACCGCCGGCTACGACCTCGGGATATTCGAGGAGGCGGTACGCGCCTACGCCCACGGCCACGCCCCGGTGGTGGAGCTGAAGGGGCCGGGCTTCAATCTGCTCGGCGACCACTTCCATCCGGTGCTCGTCGTGCTGGCGCCGCTCTACCGGGCCTTTCCGTCACCGGTGACGCTGCTGGTGGCGCAGGCCGCGCTGATGGCAGCCGCCTGCCTGCCGCTCACCCGATGGGCGCACCGGGCGGTCGGGCCGGGCGCCGGGCTGGTGGTCGGCTGCGGAGTGGGGGCCTCCTGGGGGATGGTCTCGGCGGTCTCGTTCGACTTCCACGAGGTGTGCTTCGCCGTACCGCTGCTCGCCTTCGCCGTGGAGGCGCTGGGGAACGGCCGGTGGCGGGCGGCGGCCTGCTGGACGCTTCCGCTGCTGCTGGTCAAGGAGGACCTGGGGCTGACCGTGGCGGCGGTCGGCGCCCTGATCGTATGGCGGGGGCCGCGACGGTGGGGCTGGGTCCTGGTGGCGGCGGGGCTGGCGGGCACCGCGCTGGAGATGGCGGTACTGCTGCCTGCGGTGAATCCGCATGGCACCTTCGACTACTGGCGTCAGATGTCGGACGGCGGCGGAGGCGGCGGCCCGGCGCAGTTGCTGCGGGTGCTGTGGCCGCCGTCCAAGTGGCTGCTGCTGCTGATGGTGGCCGCGCCGACCGCTCTGCTGGGGCTGCGTTCGTCCCTGCTCCTGCTGTGCGTGCCGACGCTGGCCTGGCGGCTGCTCTCCGACAACCCGCACCACTGGAGCCTGCACTACCACTACAGCGCCTTGCTGATGCCGGTCGTCCTCGGCGGCCTGGTGGACGTACTGGGCCGCCGCCCCCGGGTCTGCTCGCCCGGCCGGGCGCGGGTCGCCTTGACGGCCTGCGCCGCGTTCACGGCGGTGACCGCGGCGCTCTACCCGCTCCATGAGCTGGTGACACCGTCGAGCTGGCGCACCCCGGCCCATGTCCGGAGCGCTCGGGCGGTGCTGGGCCGCATCCCGGACGGAGCCCGGGTCGCCGCCACCAATCGCCTCTCCGCCCAGCTCACCGGCCGGTCCGTCGTCGGGATAGCCTGCGGGGCCACTCCGCCGGGGCCCTGGTCGCCGGTGGCGCTGCCGGACCGGCGACCCGACTGGGTGGTCGCGGACCGCACCGACTCGGACGGCTTCCCGCTGTGCGGGAGCCCGGTGCGGGTACTCGCCGCCTACCGCGCGGCGGGCTATCGGACGGTCGTCCAGGCGGACGGGGTCGTCCTGCTGAACGCGCCCGCCGTGCGCGACGGCTTCGGCGCCCCCCGGCTCCCGGCTGGTGACGCGCGTGCTGCGTTGCCGTCGGGCTGACGCCTCCCACTGAGCGTGTCCCCGCTCTTGCGTGCCCGGCCGTCTCCACTATGATCATAAGTAAGTACTTACTTATGGGGTGAGCATGGACAGCCGTACCCGCGTCGTGGAGGAGGCCATGCGACTCTTCGGCGAGCAGGGCTACACCAAGACCACGATCGCCGAGATCGAACGGGCAGCCGGGCTCTCACCGGGGTCCGGAGCGCTCTACCGGCACTTCCGCTCGAAAGAGGAGCTGCTGGCCGAGGGCGTGCGCGCAAAGGTCGCCGGGAACGCCGGACTGCTCGCACTCCTCGGTGACCCGCAGGCCGCAGCCGCGCTGCCCCTGCGCGAGCGGCTGGCGGCGCTGGCCCGCGCCGGACTGCGCCGCCTGGATGGGGAGCGCGACCTCAACCGGATCGTGGTGCGCGACCTGGCCGCCTTCCCGGCGCTGCTGGCCGAGGTCCGCGAGGGCGAGATGCGCCGCATCCACGCCGGGGTGGCGCAGTGGCTGCGGATGCAGGCCGGCCCCGGGGAGCGGGACTGGGACGCGCTCGCCGTGGTGCTCGTGGGGGCCATCTCGCACTTCTGGCTGCTGCGGGACGTGTTCGGCACCCATCCCAGCGGCCTCGACGAGGACCGCATGGTGGCCGCCTTCGTGGATCTCGCCGAAGGGCTCCTCCAGCGGCCCGGCTCCTGAGCGGTCCCCGCACAGCTGATCACGACACAGACAATCGGAGTGGCACGATGAACATCGCATTGTGGATCACGCAGGGCCTGCTGGCCGCCGTCTTCCTGGCCTCGGGGATCATGAAGTCGACACAGACGAAAGCCAAGTTGATCGCGTCGGGCCAGACCGGCGTCGCCCCCTTTCCCCTGCCGGTGATCCGGACGGTCGCGGCACTGGAGATCGCCGCCGCGCTCGGGCTCATCGCCCCCCGGCTGACCGGCATAGTCCCGGTCCTCACCCCGCTGGCCGCCGTCGGCCTCATCGCGGTCATGATCGGCGCGGCCATCGCGCACTGGAGCCTGCGGGAGTACAAGCAGGTTTTCGGCGTCAACCTGGTCCTCCTGCTCCTCGCCCTCTTCGTGGCCATCGGCAGGTTCTGAGCGCCCGCCGAAGCGCGGCACGGGCCGCCGGCCCGCCCGGCCCGCGAGGAGGCGGGCCGGGCAGGCCGGTGGTCAGGCCGGGGGCGGAGCGAGCAGAGGGCGCTGAGCGGCCTTGTGCTGCTCGTACTCGGCGCGGGCCCGGGTGGTGGTGGGCAGCGCCGAGACCGCGGCGACCGGTACCTCCCACCAGGCGTCCGAGTCCGGCGAGCCGATCCGGGGGTCGGTCTCCACATGGACGACGGTGGTGCGTTCGGCGGCGAGCGCCGCGCCGATCGCGTCGCGGAACCCGTCGAGGCCCCGGGCCCGGAGGACATCCGCGCCCAGGCTGGCGGCGTTGGCCGCCAGGTCGACCGGCAGCATGCCGCCGTCCAGGTGCCCGGACGCCGGATCGCGGTAGCGGTACTGGGTGCCGAACCGGTCGGCGCCGACCGACTCCGACAGGGCGCCGATCGAGGCGTAGCCGTGGTTCTGCACGAGCACCACCACGAGCTTGAGGTGTTCGGCGACGGCGGTGGCGATCTCCTGGGCCATCATCAGGTACGAGCCGTCACCGACCAGCACCACGACCTGGCGGTCGGGCGCGGCCATCTTCACGCCCAGTCCGCCGGCGATCTCGTAGCCCATGCAGGAGAACCCGTACTCGACGTGGTAGGCCAGCGGGTCGCTGGGGCGCCACAGCTTGTGCAGGTCGCCGGGGATCGATCCGGCCGCGCACAGCACCACGTCGCGTTCGCCCATGGCCTGGCGCAGCGCGCCGATGATCTCGCTCTGGCTGGGCAGCGGCTGGTGGCCCCGGGTGAAGGCGGCGTCGGCGGCGGCGTCCCAGCGGCGTACCAGGGTCTCGGCCCGCTCGCGCCAGGCGGGCTCCGCCGACCAGCCGGGCAGCTGGGCGGCGAGCGCCTGGATACCCGCTCGGGCGTCCGCGACCAGGGCCGACCCGGCGTGCTTGGCGGCGTCGAACGCGGCGATGTTGAGGTTGACGAATGCCACGTCGGGGTCGGTGAACAGGGTGCGTGAGGCGGTGGTGAAGTCCTGCCAGCGGGTGCCGATGCCGATGACGACATCGGCCTGGCGGGCGAGGGCGTTGGCCGCGGTGCTGCCGGTGTGGCCGATCGCGCCGACGGCGGCGGGGTGGCCGTGCGGCAGCGCGGCCTTGCCGGCCTGGGTGACCGCCACGGGGATGCCGGTGGTGCGGGCGAAGTCCGCGAGCGCGTCGGTGGCGTCGGAGTGGATCACGCCGCCGCCGGCCACGATCAGCGGACGCCGTGCGCCGCGCAGCAGCCGGACGGCGGCGGTCAGGGACGCCTCGTCCGGTACGGGGCGGCGGATGTGCCAGACCCGGCGGGCGAAGAACTCCTCGGGGAAGTCCCAGGCCTCCGCCTGCACGTCCTGCGGCAGGCACAGGGTGACGGCCCCGGTCTCGGCGGGGTCGGTGAGGACCCGCATGGCCCGCACGGCGGAGGAGAGCAGCTGTTCGGGCCGCCAGATCCGGTCGAAGTAGCGGGAGACGGGCCGGAAGGCGTCGTTGACGGTGATGTCGGCCGCGTACGGCTGTTCGAGCTCCTGGAGCAGCGGGGAGGCCGCGCGGGAGGCGAAGGTGTCGCCGGGCAGCAGCAGTACCGGCAGCCGGTTGACGGTGGCCAGGGCGGCGCCGGTGACCATGTTGGTGGCACCGGGCCCCACCGAGGCGGTGCAGGCGAGGGTGGAGAGCCTGCGCCGGGTGCGGGCGTAGCCCACGGCCGCGTGCACCATGGCCTGCTCGTTGCGGGCCTGGTAGTAGGTCAGGTCGTCCGGGCGCTCCAGCAGCGCCTGTCCGAGGCCGGCGATGTTGCCGTGGCCGAAGATGCCGAAGCAGCCCTCGATCAGGCGCTGCTCGGTGCCGTCCCGTTCGGTGTGCTGCTGGGCGAGGAAGGCCACCAGCGCCTGGGCGGTGGTCAGGCGGCGCGTCGGCCGGGGCGCCGGGGTCGCGGTCATCGTGGGCCTCCTGCGTCGCACATCGGCAGTCGCGGGTCGGGGGCCCGGCCGTCCCAGGAGGCGCGCACCCAGTGGTGGTCCGGGTCGTCGCAGCACGCCATGGTGCGCTGCGGGTCCGGCCCGGCCAGGACGTTGAGGTAGTACATGGGGTGTCCGGGGGCGGCCATCGAGGGGCCGTGGTAGCCGCGCGGGACCAGCACCGCGTCGCCCTGCCGGACCTCGGCCAGTACGTCGACCGGGGCGCCGACCGGGGCGTCGACCGGGGCCGCGCCGTGCTCGTACACCCGCTGGTAGCCGAAGCCGTGCGGGCCGGGGCCGCCGATCTCGAAGTAGTAGACCTCCTCCAGGACGGCTTCTCCGGTGCGCTGCTCGTCGTGCTTGTGCGGCGGGTAGGAGGACCAGTTGCCGCCGGGGGTGAGCACCTCGACGGCCACCAGGCGGTCGCAGGGGAAGCCCTCGGGTGAGGCGAAGTTGTTGACCTGCCGGGTGGCGGGTCCGGCGCCCCGGATCTCGACCGGTACGGACTCGGCGGGCCCGTAGGCGGGCGCCAGGCGGCGTTCGCAGCGGGCGGCGGGCAGCGCGAACCGCCCGCCGCCCGCTGAGGTGACGGTGAGGCGTGCGCCGCGCGGGGCGTAGGCGAAGTCGGTGACGCGGCTGAAGACGTCCGGGCGGCCCCGGAGGTCGAAGGCGGTGCCGTCGACCTCGACGCGGCAGCCGCCGGACAGCGGCAGCACGATGGTCTCGAAGTCGCCGGTGTCCAGGGTCCGCGAGGCGCCCGGGGCGAGGTCGAGGACGCGCAGTTGGCTGTAGGTCCAGCCCGCGTCCTCGGGGGTGATCCGCAGCCGGAAGCCGTCGGCGGCGGCGGTGCCGTCGGGCAGGTGCAGGCGGCGCGCCATCAGGCCCCCCGGCCGAGCAGGGAGACGGCGGTGTCCACGGCGCCGGCCACGTCGCCGTCGGACGGGAAGAGCATGGTGCGGCCGATGATCAGACCGCGGACGTGCTCGATGCGCAGCGCCCGCTCCCAGGAGGCGTACATCGCGTCGGTGTCGCCGCCGCCCTCGCCGCCCAGCAGCAGGGTGGGCATGGTGGTGGAGGCCATCATGCGCTCCATCTCGGGGACGACGGGGACCTTCAGCCAGGTGTAGGCGGAGGTGCGGCCGAGCGCGGCGGCGATGTTGTTGACCCAGATCTGGGCGTCGGGTTCGAGGATGTTGCGGACCCGGCCGTCGGCGCGCACCGACTTGAAGGGCTCGATCAGGGCGAGCAGCCGGCGTTCGGCCAGTTCGTTGACGGCGCGGGTGGTGGCGGTGAGGGTGTCGGCGGTCCCCGGGTCGGCGGGGTCGACGCGCAGCAGCATCTTGCCGCCGTCCAGTCCCGCTTCGGCGATGCCTCGGGCGTCGTAGCCGGTGAAGCGGTCGTCGAGTTCGAAGGTGGCACCGGGGAAGCCGCCCCGGTTCATCGAGCCCAGGACCAGTTTGCCGTCCAACGCGCCGAGCAGCGTCAGATCCTCGACCAGGTCGGGGGTGCCGAGGAAGCCGTCGACGCCGGGCCGGGAGAGCGCTTCGACGCAGCGGGCGAGCAGGTCGTGGCGGTCGCCCATCGCGGTGGGGTTGCCGCCGGCGGCGACCGCGCCCCGGGCGGGGTGGTCGGCGGCGAGGATGAACAGCGGCCGGGCCAGGCCCGCCTTGTCGAACCTTGGCCGGTCCTGGGCGGCGCGGCGGATGGCGTCGGGGTCGGTCAGGCGGGTGCGGGTGACGGCGCCGAGGTCGCGGCAGGCAGGGGCGGCGGGGGTGGCGGGGGTGTTCAACTGCGTCCTCCGGTCATGGTGCCGCCGGCGGCGCCCACGGACGGGCGGCCGGTCAGCTCGGCGATCTCTTGGGGGGTGGGCATCGCGTCGGCGCAGGCGTGGCGGGCGGCGACGATCGCGCCGGCGGCGTTGGCCGCGGCCAGGGTGTCGGTGAGCGGCAGCCCGGCCAGCAGCCCGGCGACCAGGGCGCCGCCGAACGCGTCGCCCGCGCCGAGCCCGTTGACCACCTCGACGGGGTTGGGCGGCAGCCGTACCTCCTCGGTCGCGGTGCGGGCGAGGACCCCGTGCGGCCCCTGCTTGACGACGGCCAGCCGCACGCCCCGGGCGAGCAGCAGGTCCGCTGCCCGGTCCGGGTCGCGGGTGCCCACCGCGACCTCGACCTCGTCCCGGTTGCCCACCGCGACGGTGGCGTGCTCCAGTGCCCGCGCGTACTGCTCCGGCGCGTCGCCGGGCCGCTCCCAGAACATCGGCCGCCAGTCCAGGTCGAGCACGGTGTCGGTGCCCGGGTCGCGTTCGGCCAGGGCGCGCAGCGTGGTGCCGCGCGAGGGCTCGGTGCACAGGCCGCTGCCGGTGGCCCAGACGACGCGTGCGGTGCGCAGGGCCGGCAGGTCCAGGTGCTCGGGCAGCAGCCGCAGGTCGGGGGCGTCGGGCCGGTAGAAGTAGAGCGGGAAGTCGTCCGGTGGGAAGAGTTCGCACAGCACGACGGGGGTCTGCGTGCCGGGGATGGTGACCACGTGCCGGTCGTCCACGCCGAAGCCGCGCAGCGCGTCGCGGACGAAGCCGCCCAGCGGGTCGTCGCCGACGCCGGTGACCACCGCGCTGCGCAGGCCGTGGCGGGCGGCGGCGACGGCCACATTGGTGGCGCTGCCGCCGAGGTACTTGGCGAAGGTGCGGACCTCGGCCAGGCCGACGCCGCTCTGCTGCGGGTACAGGTCGACCCCGACCCGTCCGAGGGTGATCAGGTCGTACCTCATGCGGCGGCCTCGCCGGCCGCTGCGGCCCGGTCGACGTACAGGCCGGCGTCGGCGCACCGGGTGACCAGGGTGGCCGGCCAGGCGGGGTCGTAGCCGTGGGCGGCGGTCAGGCGGCGGACCGCCTCGCGCTTGTGGGCGCCGTGGACGACCATCACCGCGCGCCGGGAGCGGGCCACGATGGTGTGCACGCCGACGGTGACGCCGTGCCGTGGCACCTCCTCCAGCGAGGCGAAGCCGGGGAAGGTGCCCATGTTGTCGACGCGGGTGCTCTCCGCGAGTTCGACGATGCGGCTGGTGCTGTCGGGGGCGGTGCCGGGCGGGTTGAAGGCGATGTGCCCGTCGGAGGCGCCGCAGGCCAGGATGAACAGGTCGACGCCGCCGGAGTCGGCCAGGCGCTGCTCGTAGGCCGGCGGGTCGGCGGGGTCGGGGAACCACACCGCGTCGGCGGGGATGCCCCGCGAGGGGCCGGCGGCGGCGTTGAGGGGGGCGACGATCTCCTCGGCGGCGAAGCGGTGGCAGCTGTTGTGCGCGCCGTGGTCGATGTCCTGGAAGCCGCCGCCGGGTGCGGGCAGCACGTACTCGTCCATCATGGCGATCACGACGTGCCGCAGGTCCAGCCGCCGCTCGGCGGTCAGCGCGGCGAGCGCGTCGTAGACGGGCTTGGGGCTGCGGCCGCCTGGGCAGCCCAGGACGTAGCTCCGGCCGGCGGCTGCCGCCTCGGCGATCCCGTCCGCGATCTCACCGGCCAGCTCGGCGCCCAGGTGGGCGGGGCTGTCGAAGACGCGCGGGGGAAGGGGGGCCGACATGGGGGTCACTCCTTTACGGCGCCGGCCAGCATGCCGCTGATCATGCGGCGCTGGAGGGCGATGTAGCTGATGAGTACGGGCAGGGCGACGAGGACGGCGGCGGCCGCGGTGACGCCCGGGTTGCTGTTGCGCCGGTCGCCGGCGAAGAACGACAGGGCCAGCGGTGCGGTCTGCACGCTGCGGTCGTCGGGGACCAGGACCAGGGCGAGCAGGAACTCGTTCCAGGCGAAGAGGAAGAGCAGGGTGGCGAGGGTGCCGATGGCCGGCATGGCCATGGGCAGCAGGACCGAGCGCAGGGTGCGCAGCTTGGAGGCTCCGTCCACGGCGGCGGCCTCGCGCAGCGCGGGGGGTGTGGAGACGAAGAAGGTGCGCATCCAGAAGATGGCGAAGGGGAGGGAGAGGCCGATCTGCGGCAGGATCAGCGCGCCGTAGGTGTTGGTCAGGTGCCAGGCCCGCAGCTGGTAGTAGAGCGGGATCACGGTCGCCTCGTAGGGCATGACCAGGCCGAGCAGCAGCAGGCCGAGCAGCAGGCCCTTCAGCGGGAAGGGGAGGGCCGCGAAGGCGTAGCCGGCGAGGACGGCCAGCACGATGGTGCCGACCACCACGGCGGCGGCCACGATCAGGCTGGAGAGCAGGGCCTGGGAGAACAGCCCCCGGGTCCATGCCTGGGAGAAGTTGTCGAAGCTGATCGAGGTGGGGAGGGTCAGGCCGCTCTGCCGGGTGCCTGGCTTGCTGAGGGCCAGCAGCACCACGGAGAGGAAGGGGTACAGGGCGACGACGGCGGCGACGGCCAGGATGGCGTGTCCGATGACGGTCTGGCGGCGGCTGGCGAGCATCCGTCAGCCCTCCTTTCCACGGACCAGGCGCATGACCACTGCGGTCACCACGAGCACGACGGCGGTCAGGCAGACGCTGATCGCGGCGGCGCCGCCCACCTCGTGGGTGAGGAACGCGCCCTGGTAGACGAAGACGCTGGGCACCGTGGTGGAGGTGCCGGGGCCGCCGGTGGTCGTGTTCCACACCAGGTCGAAGTTGCGCAGGGCGTAGGTGATGGTCAGGACCAGGGCGATGGAGATCTCGCCGCGCAGCGCGGGCAGGGTGACGGCGAAGAACTCCCGGATCGGGCCGCAGCCGTCGATCCGGGCGGACTCGTAGCGCTCGGTGGGGATCTTCTGGGTGCCGGCCAGGAAGAGCACCATGCACAGCCCGTACATCACCCAGGTGCCGACCAGGCCGACCGACGGCAGGGCGGTGTGGTAGTCACCGAGCCAGGCGCGGGCCAGCGAGCCGAGGCCGACGGCGCGCAGCACGGCGTTGAGCGGGCCTTCGATGTCGTAGATCCACCGCCAGGAGACGGCGACCACGACGGTGGCCAGGATCTGCGGCAGGAAGAGCACCGCGCGGAAGAAGCTCAGGCCGTGGACCCGGATGCGGGACATCAGGGCGGCAAGGAGCAGTCCGAGCGCGACCGGCAGCAGCGCGTAGAAGACCACGAACTCCAGCGAGTGGCCGATCGCCGCGGGGATGCGGGTGTCGGACAGCAGCGCGCGGTAGTTGCCCAGGCCCACCCAGCGGCCCTCGGTGATGCCGTCCCAGCGGAACAGCGAGATCCAGGCGGTCTGGCCCAGCGGCCGCAGGACGAACAGCACATAGAACACGGCGGCGGGCAGCAGGTACCAGAAGGCGGGCCAGTACTGGCGGGCGGCCCAGCTCCGGATGGAGCGCCGGTTCTGGCGCGGCGGCGTGCCGGTGGCGGGGGCCCGGTCGGGGGCCTGGGGTCTGGTGGCGGCCCGCTCGGGGGCCGAGGGCGCGGTCACGGGGTGCCTCCGGCGGCCGCCGCGTCCTCGCGCTGCTGGTTCTGGAACGCCTGCCAGTCGCTCTGCAGGCCGTCGGTGAACCCGCCGGGGGAGAGGCGGCCGGCGAGCAGGTCCTGGGTCTTGGCGCCGACGGTGTCGAGCATCGTGGTGGACGCCCAGTCGAGGTAGAAGTTCTGGCCGTCGTCGGCGAGCAGTCTGAGGCCGATCCGGTTGACCTGGTCGACGACCGGGCTGGCGGCCTTGACGCCGCCCTGGCCGGTGACCGGGGTGCGGCCGACGTCCGCGATGGTCTGGGCGAAGCCGTCGCTCATCAGCATGCCGAGGAAGGCGGTCGCCGCGGGCAGTTCCTTGGTCCTGGAGTTGATGTGCCAGCCCAGGCCGAGCGAGCCGACCGTGGCGCGGGTGCCGTCGGGCCGGGTGGGCAGGGTGAAGCCGACCCGGCCGTTCATGCTCTGCTGGAGCGCCGGGGCGTTCCATGACCCGGCGACCAGGAAGACGCCCTGGCCGTGGCTGAACTTGGCGACCGCGTCGTCGGAGCTGATGCCGTCGTAGCCCTTGCCGAACCAGCCCTGCTTCGCCCAGTCCTGCACGGTGCGGGCGGCGGCCTTGGTGCCGTCGTCGGAGATGGTGGCGCCGGGCACGCCGCTGATCCAGGAGCGTACGTCGCGGCTGGGCACGTTCTGGGCCTGGACCAGGCCGATGATCTGGCTGGCCGGGTACTTCTCGGCGTTGCCCATCATGATCGGCTGCTGGCCGGCGGCCTTGGCGCGGGCCAGGTCGGCGGTGAACTCGGCGTAGCCGGTCGGCGGCTTGAGACCCAGCGCGGCGAGCTTGTCGGTGTTGTAGAACACCCCGACGTACTCGGTGGCGGGCGAGATGCCGTACAGGCTGCCGGAGCCGAAGATCGCGCCGTCGGGGGTCCAGCGGTACTGCTTGAGGGCCCCGTCGGTGAACGTGTTCTCCCAGCCGTAGGCGCGCATCACGTCGTCCAGCGGGCGGATCAGGCCCGCCTTGACCAGCGGGCCGTCGGTCCCGTAGCCCTGGTTGCCCTGCACCAGGTCGGGCGCGTCGCTGCCGGACATCGAGTTGACGACGGTCTTCATCAGGTCGTCGAAGCCCTTGGTGACCACGTCGACCTTGACGTTGGGGTACTTCTTCTCGTACATCGGCACGAGCGCCTTGAGGGTGGCGTCCTCTCCGGAGTCGGCGAGCACCCGCAGGGTGGTGGGACCGAGCGCGGCGACGTCCTGGACGGTCACGGGCCGGGTGATCCTGGGGCCGGTGATCCCGGCGGAGACGGCGGCTCCGCCGCCGCCGGGGACTCCGCAGCCGGAGGCCAGCAGTCCGGCCAGGGCCACCCCCGCGGCCCCGGCCCAACGCAGATTCTTCATCCTTGCTCCACTTCGGGTCCGCATGGGCGGACCGGGAAGGTGCCCCGGGGCGTGCGGCCGGCCGCCGGCGTCGCCGCGCGGCGGGCGGGTGCCCCGGGCCACCGGGGGTGATTCAGGAGTGGGCGGCCACCTTGGCGGCGAGCCAGGCCCGGTTGGCCGCCTGCTCGGCGGCGACCTGCGGGTAATCGGCGGCGGGGGTGGGCGCCCGGTCCTGCTCGACCAGCAGCCAGCCCCGGTAGCCGCCGCGCAGCAGGTCGGCCAGGAAGGCGTCGATGTCGACATCGCCGTCGCCGAACGGCACGCACACCTGCGCCCACCATTCGTCGAAGTCCGTGCGTCCGGTCGCCTTGGCGTCGGCGAGCACGGCGGTGCGTACGTCCTTGACGTGCACGTGGTTGATCCGTTCGCGCCAGGCCCGCAGGCACTGCACGGGGTCGCCGCCGGCCAGCTGGATGTGCGCGATGTCGAGGGTGAGGCCGACCTCGGTGAGGGCGAGCAGCCGCTCGACCTCCCACGGCGACTCGATGAAGGTGCTGATGTGCGGGTGGAAGGAGGGGCGCAGCCCGTATGAGCGGGCCATCGCGACGGCGCGCTCGGACAGCCGGGCCAGGCGCTCCCAGCCGGCCTCGTCCAGGGCGAGGGAGCGGTCGTCCCAGGGCCTGGCGGGGTGGTGCAGCAGCGTCTCGCTGCCCTCGTCGGCCAGGATGGCCAGCGGTGCCTGGTCGGCGCCGACCCCTGCGGCCTCGGCGCAGGCCGCCAGTTCACGGCAGGTCAGCTCCATGCGGGCCAGATCGTGCTCCACGACGTCGTCGCCGAGGGCGTAGTGCACGGGGATGTAGGCGCCCACCGCGGCCAGCCGGTGCTCGGTGAAGAGCGCGGCGGTCTGCTCGGGGGTACCGAAGAAGCCGGGCGGGCCGAGTTCGCTGCCCTGGTAGCCGGCCTCGGCCATGGACGCCAGCAGGGCGCCCGGGGCGGCCCCGGGGCCGCCGGCGGCGTCGCCGTACACGCCGTAGCTCACCGGTGCGTTGCCGATCAGGATGCCGTCGGGCAGGCCGGCGGCGGGGGGCGCGGCGGGGCCGGTCATGCGGTGGCCTCCTTCGCGGCCTCGCCGCCGACCGCGATGCCCGCCTGTGCGGCGAGCGCGGCGACCAGCGCCTGGAGGCAGCGCACGTCCTCGGCGGCACCTGCGGCGCCGGAGCGGACCGGGGCCTGGCCGTGCACCGCCTTGGCGAACTCCTCCAACTGGCGGACGAACCCGGTGTCATAGCCGTGCCGCGCGGTGGTGTCCCGGCGCAGCGCGCCCTCGGCGCGCTCCACGCGCAGGGTGGAGCGGGCGTCCGCCAGGTAGGGGGCGGCCAGGTCCAGCCGGAGCCGGCCGTCGCGGGCGAGTACGGCGATCTCCTCGCCGTACTCGGGGTGGTCCGGCAGCCAGTTCCAGTTCAGGACCAGCCGGGCGCCGTCGCCCAGCGGCGCGGTGGCCAGCAGGCACGGCGGCTCTCCCTGGACCGGCCACGGCCACAGCTGGGCGGTGTCGAAGGCGGTGGGCAGCGTGAAGCCGAGCGCACGCAGTACGGACAGCTCGTGGATCACCGAGCCGTTGAGCACGTCCCGGTAGTAGCGGCCGAGTTCGGCCGGGACGTCGCCGAGGGCGTCCACGGTCCGCGCGGCCTCGTAGGAGATCGCCTCGGCGATCACGGAGGTGTCCGCGTCATCGGCCGGCGGGGCCATCCGCAGATGCTCCACCTGCGGCTCGTCCGCGGGGTGCAGCACGGTGACCCGTACCGTGCGGGGGGTGTCCAGCGCGGCGAGCTCGGCGGCGGCCACCTCGGTCAGCGGGTCGTACATCTTCATGTAGCCGACCTGGAGGACCAGACCCTCGGCCTCGGCGAGCGCGCCGAGCTCCGCGGCCTCGGCCACGGTCAGGCAGAGCGGCTTCTCGGCCAGGACGTGCTTGCCCGCCTCCAGTGCGGCGCGGGCGGCCTGGGCGTGGGTGCCGGGGGTGGCCAGCAGCACCGCGTCGACCGAGTCGTCGGCCAGCACGTCCTCGTAGCGGTGCGTGGCCCGTACGCCCACGCCGGCGCGGGCGGCGACCTGCGCCGCGCGGGAGGGCGACAGGTCGCACACGACGGCTGGTTCGAACAGCGTGTGGAGGCGCTGGACGGCAGGCAGGTGGACCGACTGGGAGATCGTCCCGGCGCCGATGACGGCGAGACGGACCGGTGGACGTGGCGGCATCGAGGCTCCTCGGCTCGGGTGCGGCGCGCGGCGTCGGCGCGGTCGCAGTCCCGGATGTGGGGTGGCACGGGAGTGGGTGGCTCAGGGGTGGGTGGTTCAGGGGTGGGTGGCTGCCGGAAGGCGGGCGCACACCTCAGACGGAAGATTGCCTTCCGCTTTGGGTATGCCGGGATCATGTCCTACGTCAGGCCAGTCAGTCCAGTGGTTAGACCAGATTTTTATCTGGTCCGGAAACTGGTTGCTCTGGTACGGTCCTGAGCCGTGACCACGCATGACGCACCGGCCTCGCCGGCCCTCCCCGCCCCCACCGCGACGGCCGGGCCCGCCGTCCAGATCGCCTGCCGTGCGCTCGGGCAGCTCCTGGACCGCCGGGCGTGGGCCCCCGGCAGCCAGTTGCCCGGCGAACGCGCCCTTGCCGAGCGGGTCGGGGTGAGCCGCAGCAGCCTGCGCCAGGCCCTCGCCCTCCTGGAGGCCGAGGGACGGGTGCACTCCTCCCCGCAGCGCGGCTGGTTCGTCGCCACCGACATGGTCAGCGAACCGCCCAGTGTGCTGAGGAGCTTCACCGACATCGCCCGCGAGCGGGGCCTGACCGCCACCGCCCGCCTCCTGCGCCGCCACGTCCGCCCGGCCGGCTACGAGGAGTCGGCCCGGCTGCGGATCGCACCCGCCACCGAAGTCCTGGAGATCGTCCGGGTGCGCGGTCTGGACGACGTACCGGTGTGCGTGGACACCACCGTGCTGGTGCGGTCACGCACCCGGGCCCTGGAGGACGTCGACCTGACGGACCGCTCACTCTTCGCGGAGCTGGAGCAGCGGGCCGGAGTGCGCGTCATGCACAGCACGTACACGGTGCGGGCCGACGGCGCCCAGCAGGAGGAGGCGGAACTGCTGCGCGTACCGCTGGGCACACCGGTACTGGTCGGCGAAGAGGTCACCTACGACCAGAACGACACCCCGGTACTCCTCGGCCGGGCCGTCTACCGCGGTGACGCCTACCGCCTTGAGGCGACCCTGCACCGCAACTCCGACTGACCCCCCGCCCGCACCCGCACCCGCCCCGCACCTCCGGAGAACACGCGCCCCGTGAACACCAGCCAACCCCCCGCGCGCCCCCGGCCCCCCGCCGACCGGGCCGTCGCCGCCCTGGACATCGGCGGCACCAAGATCGCCGCCGGCCTCGTCGCCCCGGACGGCACCCTGCTGCACCACCGCGAACTGCCCACCCCCCGCACGACCGGCGACCTGCGCGACCCCGGCCTGGCCGGCACCGCCGAAGCCGCCCGGACCATCCTCGCCGACGCCGCCCGACTCGGCCTGACCGTCACCGGCCTCGGCGCCGGCTTCCCCGAGTACGTCGACGCCGACGGCCGTCTCACCAGCCGGGAAGTCCTCGACTGGGACACCCAGCCCGCCGCCCTGCTCACCGCCCACACCCCGCCCGGCCTACCGGTCGCCGTCGACTCCGACGTCCGCTGCGGCGCCCTCGGCGAAGCACGGCACGGCGCCGGCCGGCACCTGCCCGACTTCCTCTACATCTCCCTCGGCACCGGACTGTCCTCCACCCTCGTCATCAACGGCCGGCCCCTCACCGGACGGCGCGGCGAAGCGATAGCACTCGGCGAACTCGAAGTGCCCGCCTCCGTCGACCCCCACTGGCACGGCACCCTTGAGCAGTACTGCTCCGGCCGCGGCATCGCCCAGCGGCACACCACCGCCACCGGCACCCCCACCCCCGGCGCACGCGAGGTCAGCCACCTCGCCCACAGCGGAGACCACACCGCCGCACACATCCTGACCACCGCCGGCCAGGCCCTCGGCACCGTCCTCGCCCACCTGGTCCGGCTCCTCGACCCCACCGCGATCGTCCTCGGCGGCGGCCTCGGCACCACCTCCGGACCACTCCACACCGCCCTGCACACCGCCTACACCCACACCACCCGCAGCCGCCCCAACCCCCCGCCCATCCACCCCCCGACCCTCGGCCCCCGAGCCCCCCTCATCGGCGCCGCCACCCTCACCGCCTCCTGGTGACGGGGTCAGGCCGTTGCGGTGTGCAAGGTGTCCGTCGTCCCCCGATCGAGCTGTTTGAACGGGGGCCGTGCACTCGTCCGGGTCAACTGCGGTGCATACCGCTGCTGTTGCGGCCGAGGAGCAGGACATTGGCGGGTATGCAGCATCCAGATGAGAGCACAGAACGAGCCGTACGGCGCGTCGGTGGCCGGCGGGGGCTGATCGCACTGGTGGTGGGCGCCCTGTGCGCCACCTTCCTGCTGGCGTCCGGCGGAAGCGCGTCCGCTGCGCCGCCGGACACGAACCGCATGGCGACCTGGAACATGCAGCGGCTGGCCGGCCGGTGGACGTACGCGCTGGACCTGTCCGACCGCGCAAGCGTCGTGGCCCTGCAAGAGGCGTCCGTCACACCGCCCGCCGGGGCCGTATCGCTCGGCCGCATCGGGCGCAACATCCGCGCCTACCGGATTCCCGCCACCCGCACCCGGGGCGAGCGGTACCTGTACATCCTCCACCAGGGCGCCCATCCGGCCCGGGGCGTGAACCCGGCCATGATCACCTCCTTCCGGCCGGACCGGGTCGAGGAGATCCCCGGCGTCCACCGGTCCGCCCTCGGCGTCGTCCGCAGTGCGGACAACACCCTGTTCGCCTCCATCCACGCCAGCGCCCAGGGCGGCACGGACGCCGCCTCCCTCGTGCGCCGGGTCAGCAGCAGGACCAGGGCGCTGGGCCTGGCCAACTGGGTGGTGCTGGGCGACTTCAACCGCGCCCCCCGCTCCCTGCCCGTCGGCGGCAGCACCGGCATCCCGGCGAACTCGCACATCTACGAGAGCGGCGGACCCACCCAGCTCAGCGGCGGCCGCCTCGACTACGCCGTCTCCAACGTACTGACCCAGAACTGGCAGGCCGCCAGGGGCAACCCCCGGGGCAGCGACCACTGGCCCATCACCT
Source organism: Streptomyces sp. NPDC092296 (assembly GCF_044755465.1). NCBI lineage: Bacteria > Bacillati > Actinomycetota > Actinomycetes > Kitasatosporales > Streptomycetaceae > Streptomyces > Streptomyces sp. NPDC092296. The sequence continues at coordinate 230,756 of NZ_JBIVRB010000006.1, forward strand.
TCTCCTCGCTGCGCGCCGGAGCCGGCCCGGCCCGGTTCACCCTCGGGGACAACGGAGGCAACGGCAGCGTCCTGGACGTCTACCAGGCACGGAAGGCCAACGGAACGCACATCATCCTCTACCACCCCGACGGCGGCACCAACCAGCTGTGGACGCTGCGCCCCGACGGCTACCGCAACAGGTCCGACCGCATCGTCAGCGTGAACAGCGGCAAGTGCCTGGACGTCGACAACGGCACCGCCAGCAAGGAAGGCTCCCGGATGAACATCTGGGCCTGCCACCGGAACGGCAACACCACCGACACCCAGAACTTCATCCTGGAACACCCCCTCCCGCTCTTCCCGAACCTCACGACCATCACTGACGAGGCGACCTCCTACCTGCTGAATGTCGCAGGCAACGGCACCGCCGACGGCACCCCCGTCATCCAGTACGCACAGCAGTACGGACCGCTGCCCTTCCCGGCCGACAACGAGGCCTTCTACCTCCATCCCGTGAGCTGACCCCACCCCTCGGTGCCTGCGGCAGGCCGACACTCTCGGCCTGCCGCAGACACCTGAGGCGACGTTCCCAAGCCTTGTGACAGCGAGCCCGGCGGCCGTGCCTCAGAGCTTCCCCTCGGCCTCGGCGTCACCGCCATCCGGTCCGTCGTCGCCCGGGGAAGCGGCCGGTGCGGCGCCTGCCAGGCCCTGCGGATTCGTCGCACCGGAGTGGCCGGGCACGATCGTCCACTCCGATGCGATGGGGACCACGGCGACAGCAGGGGCGGGAGAATGATGAGGGGCTCACGACCCGGGGGGTTGGCGCTGCTGACGGTGCGCGCGCCCCGCCGCGCCCGCTTCCGGCCACCACTGCGGAGATGCACGGCGCCGTCGACGGCTACTACGACGCGGTCGAACTTGCCTGGCTGCCCGCACCTACGAGGATGCCGGGAAGTGACTGGCCGCCCAGCGCCTGGTCCTCGGTCGCGGTGCGGTGACCCGCACAGAACGCGAGAAGATCTGCAGCGCCCATGGCTTCGAGCAAGTCCCGCGAGGCCAATCACGACAGCGTCCTCCCTACCCCAGCGGGGATTGGCCAGCAGGGCGGTGTGGAACTGGTGGTCGGCAGTGGTGGTGTTCGCCCTGGCCAAGTACCCCGACATCATGCCGAGTTGGCTGCGGGCCTGGTGCAGTCGCCGTTGGCCGAGCAGCTGCCAGAAGTTGCATTCCCGGAGCGCGTACAGGTCATCGGCGAGGGACATGAGGAACCGCGCAGCCGCCGTCCAGTGGGCCTCGCTACCGAGACCGTCTTCTTCCCAGCCGCCGAAGAGCGTGGTGTAGGAGGTGATCCGCAGCAGCGTCATGCTGCCCTCCCGCTCCCGCTCCCGACGCGGCGACCGAGCAGGGTCGGGACGCGACGAGCCGGATCCCGCTCAGACGGCGGACGGCTATGGGTGAGCGATGGCACGGGTGGAATACACAGTTCCCCTCCTGTCGGTAGCGGTTCTGGCGGGCGCGGGTGCCGCTGAACCCGCGCGCGATGCTCGATCGCTGCGACGAGCGGGGCGGTCCTCGGCTCGGGGGGACAACGCGCTCACGAGCCGGCCGCGCGGAGTTCGCTGATCGGGACAGGCGCCGCGTAGGGGATGCCCCATCGTTCGTGCGCCCAGCGCGCGGCGAGGTCGGCCTGCTGATAACCGCTCTCGCCCCAGCCCAGGAGCGCGGCCGCTTGGTCGGGGGTGGCGAGCAGTCGGGCGAAAGTGCGGCCGGTGGCCGGATCCACCCCGGCCGGCCCGATCTCTGTGACGGGGGCCGTCAGACGGAGGCGCGCGCACGGCCCGATGCCGCGAGCTCACCGGCGCGTGCGCTGTCCGACGCCCAGGTGGCGGTGACGACAGCGGTTCGGGCGCCCGATTCGGCGTGCTGGGCGAGGACGCCCCCGCACACGAGCGCTTCGTCGTCCGGGTGCGCGACGATGGCGAGAAGGCTCGGCAACACGCCGTTGTCCTCTTGTTGTTCGGCAGCATTGGCACCCAGGCTCATCGGAGGTCTCCGAACGGGGTGTCGGGATCGGCGGCAGCAGGGAGCGAACAGGTGCCGAAGTACGCGGCCTCGCCGGTGCGGCGGGCCTCTGCCACCGCGCTCAGGTGCGCGAAGTCGCGGGGCGGCATCAGGGCCTTCCACTCCGAGTTCGGTGCGCACGTACCGCTGGGACAGGGCGCCGCCCACGTGCACGCGGGCCGCCAGGCCCCGGGGATAGGCCGGTGCCGGGAGCACGGGACGGGTCAGGCCGAGGGCGCAGGCGGCCATCATGCCGTCCGGGGCGTCGATGACGGAGGCCCGCGCGTCTCCCGCCGGCGTCAGCCGGGGCATCAGCTCGTCCGTGCACCGCCGGGTCCACTCCTCGCTCAAGGGCGTGGAGAGGACGTGCTCGGAGCGCATCCGGATGATGCCCTCGGAGTCGGTGGGCGTTGCCGCGTGGACCGGCGGTCGCCCGGCGGTGTCCTGCGGTTCGGCCGTGGCGGCGGGTGGTGTGTCGGCGCTCACCAGGCTTCTCCTGCCGATGAGAGGGGCGCGTGGTGCTCGGCGCGCAGTCCCTGGGGAGCCTGCGCGCTTGCCTCCGCGACCTCCGGCCAGTTGCCGGCTTCGTCGTGACCTTCTGCTGGGCGACTGGCGGCAGCCACCGCTCTCACCCTGACCGGCCCGGTGTCGATCCCCTTATAGATCCGCGCGCCGACAGCCATGTCCAGAACCAGGCCGGTCGAGTAGTCGGCCGCTCCAGCCGGCATGATCCCTGCGTCCAGGACACCGAAGGAGTGATCGACTACACGGCCACGAATCCATTCGCTCGCCATCGCGGGCTCTCCTTCGTCGGACTGGTCGCTTCGAAGTGCCGCCGGCGCGCAGCCCCTGGTAGGTGGGAAGCGAGCGGGTACTCCTCACAGCTGGGCCCATCGATGCTCGGTGCGTCCCCGCACGCTTGACCCCGGTTCGAGTCGATGATGCTCTGGTTCGTCGTCCGTGTCAGCGGGGCCTCGAACGTGCGACCCGGCAGACCGGACGCCTGGGCCCGTGCCACGTGGCCGGCCAACGTCGGGTCGGAGGACAGGCTGTAGTACACCGGGGACGGGTACCACGGGACGACACAGCTCCCACGACGTCGTGCGAGTCGCTTTCCGCGTTGGCGGCGCTGGCGCCGCCCCGGATCGCGGACGTGGTCGCCGCGGCCGCCCGGGACGTGGTGGCAGCGGAGGCGCCGGCGGGTCACGGGCTGGTCGGCCACCAGGGCGGTGGACACCCTGCGGACCGCGTGGATGGGCTGGGGCTGCTGGCGGTGGTCCTGCCGCACGGCCAGGCCCGCCCCACCCGGGGGCGGCCCGGCGATCCCCCACCTGCACACCCCACATCACCCTCGCCACCTGCTGCCCTGCCCAGACGGCAGCTGGAGGGCTTTCGACAGCGGCGGACAGGACCTCTACCGCCACATCGGCCGCCTGCACACCCGCCAGCACACCCGCCTGGGGCGGGAGTTCGAACGCGACCCCGCCACCGGCGAGTGGGAAGCCACCGGCGTGCCCGGCGCGCTGCGGCTCCCCTGGACGCGGCGCGGCGACCGCCGCCGATCCGACGGTGGAGGAGGTGCCGGCCGGGCCGTTTCCGGCCGGTGTGACCACGCAGCCTTGTCGGCAGACAGCGACGCGGGTTGTTGCTGGTCCGACGGACGTGGTGCTGCGTAGTTGTCAAACGTACAGCTGGTTGGTTGGCAATCCGTGGTCACCGAATGTCATCGGCTCGCCGCACCGGTGACGGCTCAGGTGAGGATGATGACGGCGCCGCCCGGAGCCTCCGGGCGGCGCCGCCTACGGCCTCGGTGGCCTCAGGTGACAAGGGCGGTCACTGGTCGAGCCCGTAATACAGGGCGAGGTAGTCCGTGACCTGCTCGGTGTGCGGCAGGAGGCCGGGGAGCTGGGTGGCGAGTGCTTCCTTGACGGAGGTGGCCAGGTCACCGCGGTCGGCGGTGTGGTCGCGGACGTAGGGGTCGATCCGGCGGATGAGTTCGTAGTTGCTGGAGATGTCCTCCTTGGCCATCGATTTGTCCAGGGCCGAGGCTCCTTGACCGGGGTTGTCAGCGAGTGTGCGGCTGATGTAGGTGACGCGGTGCAGTACCCGCCAGCACGGTGGCCGTCTGTCGGACTGCTGGGCTTGGCGCAGTGCGGCGGCGTGGGCGCTGTCGCCGCCGAGCCAGAGGGGGTCGACGACTTTGCCGTAGAAGTCTTCGAAGTTCTGGGTGTCGGCGTCGAGGTAGAAGGTCATGAACCGGTAGGCGTCGACGCGGCCCGGGACCTCGACCGCCGCGCCTTCCTTGTCGTAGACCGGGTCCCCGTTGGCGTCGTACTTCTGCAGGTCGCCGGGTACGTCGCAGGTGATGTTGAGGCTGAAGGAGCGGGTCGATTCCTTGCCGCGGGTGCGGGTCACCGCGATGCCGCCGCCGACGGAGGCGTCGAACTGGACGTTGGCGCCGACGCCGAAGATCTTCACTCCGCTGCCCACCGAGCCGGAGAGTGAGCCGGAGAGCTGGTAGCTGCCGGTGGTGACTTCGGTGACGGAGTCCATGGTCTCGGTGGTCTCGGCGAAGAAGCCGCCGTCGGCTGACCAGACGTAGGTGTTGACCAGGCTGCGTTTGGCCTGTGCGTCGGCCGGCTTCGTCTTTCCGTCCAGCTGGGCCGGGTCCCTGATCGGACCGATGACGCCGGAGAGGATCTGCCGGGCCCGCTCGGTGGTGGGGTCGGCCTGGTGGGTTTCGGTGGAGACGGCGTCATAGAAGGTCTGCAGGCGCTGCTGGTCCTCGATGATGCGCCGCTTGAGCGCATAGGCTTCGCGGGGTTTGAAGTAGCTCAGCTCCCCGCCCGTGGTCAGGCCCTGGTATTCCTCCTCCATCACGCGGTTGCCGTGTTCGTCCTGGCCGACCGAGCCGTCGAGGCTGCCCTGCTTGGTGTAGCGGGGGTTGATCGGGAAGGGGATGAGGTTCCAGTCGCGGGGGATGTCGGGGTTGGGCAGCATCCGGTAGCAGACCAGCGCCCGGTTGTGCGCGAGCCGCAGCGCGAAGACATCGGCCGTCTCGGACTGCACCAGGGCGTAGCCGGTGTTGGAGGGCACGAAGCGGCGCCCGTTGTCCGCATTGAGCTGCTTGTCCGCGTCCGGTGTTTCCCAGCCGCCGGACAGGCCGACGGCCGTCAGCCGGCCGGTCTGCCGGCCCTGGGACACCTCGGTCTCATTGCCCCAGGCGTTGGCGAACTCCGTCGTTGCCCGCACGCCCCAGTCGAAGCCGCCCTCCACGATCGGCTTGGCGATGCCGAAGCCGAGGGGTGCGCTGATCAGCAGCGAGTCGGCGGAGGCTTCGTTGCCCACCGCCAGCTCCAGCGCGGCCGTGACGCTGCGCTCGCGGCTGGAGGAGAGCGTGTTGACCACGCTGTCGGCCCGCTCGAACTCCACCTTGGTGGCGTCGATGTAGCTGAACAGCTTGGGGCTCTTGGTGGCGATCAGGTTCTCCGAGGGCACCGGCGGCGCACCCTCGATGTAGCCGGTGATCTGCGGGTCGAACTGCACCTGCGCGACCCACTCCGAGACCAGGTCACCCACCTTGTACCCGGTGACCAGATGCCAGGCACCGTCCCTCACGTAGCCGTACACCCGCTTCAGCGCGCCGCTGCTGCGCCCGTAGTGGTCGCGCTGCAGGTCGGCGTACTCGGCCACGGCGGGAGCGCCCTGGATGGTGGCCAGGTACGGGCTGGGGGTCTTGACGAAGACCGGCTGCACCTCGGCCGCGTCTCCGGAGACGGGCGCGGTGGACAGCACGGGGGTGGGGCGCTTGGCGGCGTCCTTGGGGAGTTTCAGGTGCAGGCCGCGAGGGCCGCTGTCGGTGATCTGCCTGGAGTCGGCCTCAGTGGAGGCGTCGTCGAAGGAGTACGCGGCGATCAGGTCCTCCCGTTCGCCGCGCAGGCGTCCGAAGAGGTTGTCCAGGATGTTCTCCTCCGTCCGGACGGTACGCCAGATGCGCACCTCCTCCAGCTCGCCCCGGTACATCTGGTAAGGGGCCTGCCTGGCTGCGTCGCGCCACCCGAACCGGCCGCCCAGGCAGAGCAGCCAGGCGCCGCCCCGCCGGAGCAGACCCGATGGGTCTGTACTCGGCTTCACCACGACCGGGCGGCCGTTGAGGTAGACGCGGAAGGTGGAGCCGAGCGGGTCGGGGTTCTTGGTCCAGGTCGCGCCGTGCAGGCGCAGAGTGTGCGAGCCCGTCTCGTCGGCCGCGGTGTTACCGCCGTTCTCCTCGAACCGCCAGTGCGCGACCAGGCCCTCGTCACCGCGCGCACCGCTGCCGAGACGGGCCTTGTCGAGGGCCAGGTTCCACAACCGCACTTCGCTCACCGTGCCGGTCAGGTGCTGCGGGTCGGCCCCAGACCAGCCGCAGCCCAGCTCCAGCGGGCCGCTGGACTTGGCCGGCACCAGGTCGTGGTCGCGCAGCTCGCCGGCCGCCTTGCCGTCGATGGAGAACGCGATGTCGTACCACTTGTCCAGCAGCATCGAGTCGATCACGTCCACCTCGCGGCTGACCGGTTTGCCGTCCTCGGTGTACGTGATGGTTTTCTTGCCCTTGCTCTCCACGAGTTGCTGGCCCGCCTTGCGGATCACCGCGATGCGGTGCGCCTCGCCCGCGGTGAGGGTGCCGGTGGAGACGTGGGTGCGCACCGTGCCGTCGGCGAGCTCGACGGAATGCACCAGGTGGCCGCTCTCGTCCACCCCGAGCTGGAAGGGCACGCCGTGCTCCCGGCCGCCCTTCAGCCGGCCCTTGGAGATCAGCCCCTGGTAGCCCGTGAGGCTGTCGACCTGGACGTGCATCTCGACGGTGCAGTCCCCCGTGAGGTTGAGCGCGTCACTGTGCTCGGCCACCGCTGAGGAACGCCCGGCCAAGCGCAGTGCCCAGGACTGCTCGAAGCAGGCGGCGAGATGCGTCCAGACACCGTCCGGCACCGTCTCCTCGGTGGTCACCGACTGGTTGCCCACCAAGGCCAGCACCGGCCGCCGACCGTCGGTGCTCTTCCCGAGCGCCAGCGCGTACCTGCTGTCCTTCTCCGAGAAGAAATCAATGATCCGGGCCAGGTCGGTGGTCGCGGCCGGCTTGACCCACGCCTCCATGGTCAGGTCGTCCGCTGCGGCGGCCCCCGCCAACCGACTGTACGGGAGATCCAGCGGCTCGGCTCCGTCCTCGAACTCCCAGGCCCGGCCCGGGGTGTCACCCCACCAGTGGTTGGGCTTGACGTCCGCCAGGTCGGTCGCGGTGCCGTCCGCAAGGGTGCCGGTACGGCCGGTGGGCTCGGCCTCGACCAGTCGGGAGCCGAAGGCCCTGGTCGCCCCTGCCCGGCTGACCGTCACCAACCGGGGCGAGTGGTGCACCGTCGCGACTTCACGGCCGACTGCCTCCGGAGCGTCCTTGGGACCGGACCCGACGGTGATCTCGGTGGCCCCGGCCTTCACGGCCTTGGTCACCAGGTACGGCTGCTCGCCGACCAGCAGCAGCGCACCTGCCGCCAGCGCCCGTACGGCCCCGGCGTGCAGCGTCAGCGTGCCGCCCTCCAGAGACTTGACCTCGCCGACGACCTGCGGCGTCTCCCGTACGCCGTTGAGTGCGTCGGCGGCCCGGCCCACGTCACGCGGCAGCAGGTCCCAGACCTCCTGGTCGGTCACAGTGCCGTCGGCGGCGGTCTCGGTCAGGGTGAGCTTGCACCTTCGGGGGCTGCCGGTGGCCTCGACCGTGGCCGTCACCCGGGCCAGGTCGGTGCCCGGGTCACCGGCTGTCAGCAGCAGCTTGACGTTGTCGCCCGCCGCCAACTGCTTGACCGCGCGGCCCACCGAGGTGTCGTAGTAAGCGGCGGTGAACCTGCCGCCCATGTCCCGGAAGTAGAGCCCTACCTGGCCCGAGCCGCTGTCCAGCAGACACGGCGTGTCCCGGGTGGTGGCGAAGCCGAGCAGGCAGCCCGCCCGGCCCAGACCGGACCTGTCGCGGCCCAGGTGCGGCATCGTCAGGCTGAGCGTGCTGCGGCCCAGAGTGCCGCCGGTGGCTTCCCCGAGTTCGGCCTCCTTGGCCTGCAGCCTGCGCTGGGCTTTGACGTAGCCGGTCCAGGTGGTGCCCCTGCGCTCCTTCACCGCCTGGGCGGCAAGCAGGCGCTCGTTCAGTGCGTTCAGCTCGCTGAGGGTCTTCTTCGCCTTCGCGGCGAGGTCGACAGCAGGTACCGCCTTGATGACGGTGAGCAGCCCTGCGCTGGGACAGGACGTCACCAAGACCGATTCGCCCTCCTTCTTCTCCGGCCTGGCGCAGACCTTGGAGCCGCGCCAGAACAGCGCATAACTGGTCCCGTTCTTCTCAAGGGTGATGGGGGCGTCATCACACTCCTGGCCCAGTTCCATGGGCGGCACGTCCTCGTACCAGCGGTACACCCTGAGCCATTGCTGGCTGCCCACATGCTTCAGCTTGCCGGTGATGGGGCCGTCCGCCGTGTTGCCAGACGGCACGAACTGCCACTGGGCCGTCTCGTCGGTCACTCCGGAGACGAAGGTCAGCAACCGCCTGCCCTCGGGAGCCGGCAGCGCTGGCGCCAAGTTGCCCCGCTTGGTGCCGTCCTCGTCCCCCGCGGAGGAGAAACGGATCAGGATACGAGCGCCGTCGACGACAGGGTCGACCTTCTTCGCCCGTGCCTCCTCCATCACCTCTGCGGTGTGGGCCTTGTGGACTCTCCTGGCCTTTTGCAGCAGTTCGTCATAGCCCTCCACGTCTTTCTTGACCTGGTTCACTCTGGCCCTGGCCTGCCCCGCCTTCTTCCTCAGCGCGGCGACTTCGGCCGTCAGGGCGTTGACCTGCTGCGCGTCCACCGCCTTCGCGGTAGTTCCCAGTTCGTCCAGGGTGAGGACGTCCGGGAGCTGCGCGAGCCGGCCGTCCCGGGCCACGGCGAGATCCAGAGTGGCGACCTTGGGCGCCGGCTCGCCCTCCTTCGCTGACGCCCACGCCACCAGCACCCGGGCCTGCTTCTTCGCCGGGGCGGGCTGCTGGGTGTGTCCGGCGGGTACGTCCTCCTGCTGGTGGTAGAGCAGAGCGGACAGTCCGGAGGCGACGGTGCGGCCGGAGACGGTGAAACTCTCCCGCCGCATCCCCGGGTGGTCACCGATCGGCGCCTGGGAGGTCACCCAGCTCACCCCTGCCCTCATCGCACCGTGCGCCGCTCGGGCGGTGGCATCGAGCACCCGACTGCCCGAGCCCGCGTCGAAGCGGTAGTAGCCGGTCAGGCCCGGCTCGTCACCGATCAGCCGGTACGAGCGGTCCTCGGCCAGCTCCGCCGCCGTACGGGCCCGGTCCCAGATCCGGATCTCATCGATCACCCCGCGATAGCAGTCCGCGGCCTTGCCGCCGGCCTCCTGGGCGCCGACCGTCAGGTGCGTCCGCTCGCCCCCGCCGAGGGGGAGCGCGCCCGCCTCGCCCGGGACTCCGTTCACATAGAGAGTGGCGCTGGTGCCGTCGTACGCCACGGCCACATGGGTGTAGACCCCCTCGCCCGTCGGCACCTCCACCGTGGAAGTCACCGCGGTCTTCGCGCCGTCCGCATCGTGCTGCACGGCCAGCTTGCCGTCAGCCGTCAGCTCCAGTTGCCAGCGCCCGGACGTGGTGCCTGCCTGGCCGGCGGCGGACAGCAGCGTGCTGCCCCATGCCTGGGGGCTCAGCCAGAGCTCCATGGTGTAGGGGCCGGCGCCGAGCGGCAGCGGCTCCTTGGCGTCCACCGTGATCAGGCCGGTCTTGCCGTCGAAGGAGAGCGCGGTCTCGGCGAAGCCCTCCCCGCTCTCGGCCGGCACCAGGTCCTTGCCCGTGAACGGACACCTGCCCGGCGAGCGCTCCAGCACGGCGTCGCGGTACCGGGCGTCGGGGCTGGTGTACAGTCGCGAACCCTGAGTGTGGAACAGCCCGTCCTTGCCCTGCTCGACGTTGACCGCGTCGATCACCCCGGCCTCGGGCTTGTCGACGAAGAACTGCCAGCGGCGCAGGTCGCCGACCTCGGTCGGCAGCAGTACCACCGCGAAGCGGCCGCCGGTCACCTTGCCCAGGAAGCCGAGCTCCAATGTGGGCTCGTGGAAGTCCCGTCCGTCCATGTCGCTGGTGCCCAGGCTGTCCTTGGCCGAGTCCGGCATGGTCCGGTGCCGGCTGCGCCGGTAACGCACCTCGGGTACCGGAAGCAGCTTGGGGCCCGCCACGATGAACCGGTCGCACAGGACCGCGTGGACCGCCAGGCCGACCTTCTGCCCGTCCACGAGCCGGAGCCCGGGGCTGTCCGCGTCCCCGGTGTAGGTACCCTCGCGGGTGCGCGCCAGTGCGTCCTCGTGGTCGGCCGCCACCGACTGGCGGAAGACGTAGAGGTACTTGCCGTCCGAGAGCGCCTGGAAGGGCGCCTCGGCGGTGAGACGGGCGGTGCTGGAGAGGAAGGGGTCCGTCTCCGCCGGGCTCAGCAGCTCGTCCGCCGGTGCTTCCGTCCGGGTACCGCGGCGCACGGCGGGCAGACGGGCGGCGCCCAGCAGGGCGAAGCCGACCTTGGCGATCTCGTTCGGGAAACGCAGCTCGCTCGGGTCGTCCGCCCAGCTCAGCACATCGAGCTGACGCGGCTCCGCCTTCGGGTCCTGCACGTCCTTCGCGGCTTCGGCGGGCGTGCTGTCCAGGTCCAGCACGCTGTAGTGGATCCGGCGGTCGGCCGCCAGCGCCAGCGCCACCGTGGTACCGGCGTGGCGCACCAGCGTGGAGTGCAGATACCTGCGGTCGCTGTAGACCTTGGTACGGGACATGTCGGAGGACAACGCCGCCTCGCTCTCGGATCGAGTACCCGCCGGGTACGACGGCACACCTGGGCCCCATCGGCCCGCAGGTGCGCCCGCCTGATGGCATGACAGGCGAGCGAGACCCACTCGCCACATGCCCCATCCTCACTGCGAAGATCAGATGAGAGGGCGCTCCACACGCCTGTTTCCCCGGACGAGTGAACCGCCGCATATCGGCCCCCACCACGGGGTACTGGCAGCCGTCACCTCCAGTTGGAGCCCGAGCGCTCGCCGCCGACGCGACTGGTCATTGGTGATCGTCCCCTCCGAGGATTGCGCTGGCGTAGTCCGGCAGGAGGTCGTGGAGGTGTGCGTGGCAGGGGTGGTCCGGACGTCGGTGCCGGAGTGAGGAGATGACCGCCGCGTCGATCACGGCGACTCCTTGCGGTGGCAAGGGTTGCGGGTCGGGCGCCGCACGCCACCCGCTGCCGGTGGGGCGGGACCAGATCAGGGCGGAGGAGCCGGTGCGGATGCGGGATGCCTCGGGGAGCCGGCAGCGATGGTTCGGCGTCTGCCCGGGTGGCTCTCGATGAGCTTCTGGGCTGCGAGTGGTCGGACAAGTGGCTCGACGTCGCAGTGCTCGGCAAGGCCGGCCGCCTGCTGCCCGAGCGCCGCATCGTCTACGCCGACCCCTCCGGTCCCGTCGCCGCCTACCTGGCACTGCTCCAGCCCCTGGCCCGCCGTTGGAGGGCCACCGTCACCGGGATCGAGGAGACCGGCAGCCCGTTCGCGCGGGCCCTTGCCGCAGCCGGGATGCCGGTCGTCCCCGTCGACCCGCCCGGCACCGCCCGGCACCGCAGCGCGATGGGCATCCCCAGGAACGACCGCGCCGATGCGCGGATGATCGCCGGCCTGGTCCGCCGAGGGGTCTGCCGGCCCGTCGTCGAGAGCAGCCCCGAGGCGCAGGCACTTCGCGTGATCACACACGCCCACGCCCTGCGCGCCGTACTCGCGCGGGCGTGGCCAGCCGCCACCACCGCCTGGCCGGCCACCCGCGGGGGACTGAGCGGCCCGCAGGCCCTCGCTGTTCGCCACGCCGCACCGGGGTCCCGCGCGGCCAGCCGACTCACGCGCGCTGACCTGGCGAGCCTGCTGCGCCGGGCCGGACGGACCCGCCTCGTCTTCAGCCGTCCCGTCCTGCTGCCGGCCGTGGTGGTCGAGAAGGCCGAGCCCGTTCGGATCAGGGACCTGGCCACCACCCGGTCCACCGCAGTCGCGCGCGTGGACCGGCTGGAGAAGCGGATGCTCGCCGGGTGCACCCGCTCCCGGATCGCCCCCGCGCTCGTCCCCGACGCCCGGCTGAGCCGGCTCGCGCCCGGTATGGACACCGGGACCATCCGCCCGTGCGCCGCCGCCGACCGCGCAGACCTCCCCACCGCGCCGGCTGCGCCGGCCCCGGCTGAAGCCCTGCCCCGGTTCCGTCCCGATCCGGCGGGTCAGCCCCCGGCCCGCTCCAGCGCAGCCAGCTGCGCGGGGCGGGCCTGCTCGATCGACGCGGCCAGCTTGCGGGCCGCCGCATCGCCGCCGGCCTGCCGCTCGGAGCCGGCCAGCCGGGCGGACTGCTCCAGGTACTCCCGCAGATGGCGCAGCAGCAGCCGGTCGAACTCCGGGCCGGTCGCCGCCTGGAGGGCGTCCCGCTCCGCCGGGCTGAGCATGCCGGGCATGTCATGGCCCTCGTGCACATGGGTCTCCGGCAGCCCGGTGCGCCGGAACACGCTGCGCAGCCGGGCCAGTTCGGCGGCGCAGTCGGGGGCGAGCCGGGCGGCCAGCGTGCGGACGCCGGGGTCGGTGGCCCGCTCGGGGGCCTGGGCCAGCATCCCGCCGATCTGGTCGTCCATCGGCATCATCAGCTGGACCCAGGCGAGGTCGGTGGGGCTGAGCCCGGCCGACGCGGACCCGGCGGAGTCGGCCGGGGCAGCCGGGGCAGCCGGGGCAGCCGGGGCGGTCCGGGCGGTTCCGGTCGGTGAGGCTCCCGGGGTCCCCGGAGCGCCGCTGCCGGCTGCGGCCGAGCAGCCCGCGGTGGCGACGGCGAGCAGCAGGACGGCTGCGGCGACGGCCTTCATGTCGATCCCCTCACGGGTCGGTGTGCCTGCGGGTGTGCATCCGGAGGCGGGGCGGGACCGGGGTGCCGGTTCCCGCCCCGCCGGGGCGCTGGGCGCCGCCGGGGTCACGGGTTGCCGTTGGCCCCGCACTTGATGATCGGGTTGATGCAGTTGCGCACCCGCCGCTCCAGTTCGTCGGTCGGCCACGCGTTGAAGAAGTCGCCGTGCATGGTGTAGCCGGGACCGGAGGCCAGGCGGAACCGCGACGGGTCGCCGTTGACCGGGTACCGCAGCACCTGGCGCAGCTTGGGCACCGGGACCGGGTGGGTGGCCGGGCAGGCGCCGTTCACCGGGTAGGCCATGTGGCTCTGGTGGTCTGGCGAGTCCAGGTCACGGCCGTTCCAGCACTGCGGGAAGTCCAGGTACGACTCCAGCATGGTGCCCGCCGGGCAGCGGACGAAGTCATGGGACGCCCCCGCCTCGTTGGCGTGCAGGCAGGACCAGCGGGAGATGGTCCGGTCGTCCGGCCCGGTCGCCTTGGCGTTGCCGGCGACCACCCGCAGTCCCTTGGGGAAGGGCTGGATCTGGGCGATCACATCGTCGCGGACGCCCTCGCCCAGGTAGTAGAAGGTGGTGCCGGTCGGCTCGACGGGCTGGTCGTCGACATAGAGCGTCGGCACCCAGTACGACGACAGGTCGATCACCGGGTCGCAGGTGCTGGAGCCCTTCTCCAGGTCGCCCAGGTTGGTCATCGCATTGGTCGAGGTGTTGCCGAAGAAGCTGTGCATATGCGAGGCGCCGGGCAGGCTCGGGAAGATGATCGGGTCGTCCGGCAGCCGGTGGGTGAAGGGACACTCGGCGAGGAACTCCGCCACCCGTACGGCACCCGGCGGCACCACCACCGGGGGTGCTCCGGTCCGCTCACCGAAGACCTGGAACTCCCAGAGCGAGATGCCCCACTGGGTGGCCCGCTGGGTGGCCAGCAGCCGCAGGTAGCGCCCGCTGCCGGAGATGTCCACGGTCTGGTTGCCGCCGGTGCCGTCGGTGACAGTCCGGATGGTCGTCCAGGAGCTGCCGTTGTCGGAGGTCTGGAGCTGGAAGCCCTTGGCGTAGGCGGTCTCCCAGTTCAGCACCACCTTGCTGAGGGTGGTGCTGGTGCCGAGGTCGACCTGTATCCACTGGCCGTCGCCGGGGGCGCTGGACCAGCGGGTGCCCAGGTTTCCGTCGACGGCGGCGGCAGCGGGTGTGCCCGCCTGCTCCGTCGAGGAGACCGAGACGCTGCGGCCCTGCGAGACCAGGCTGGGGACAGCCTGCGCCGGTGCCGAGGTGCCGTACAGCATAGATGCGGTGAGACCGGCCACGGCGAGGCCGGCCAGCCGGTTGCGCCACCGCCGTGCTGAGCCGCGGTGGCGTGCGCGGAATGGGGTGATCACAGCTCTCCTTCGGGTGGGGGAAGGGCTTGGTACCACAGGCTGAGAGCGCTCTCTTCAACGGACGGTAAAGGGATCGCCATGATCCCGTCAAGTGGTGGCGCGCAAGCTGCTGAGAGCGCTCTATCGGCGGGGCTGCCTCCACAGTCGGCCGCCGGCCGCCGGCGGTTTCCGGGCTGTCCTTGACTCACAGCACACCGGGAGCAGGCTGGGAGACACACCAGACAACCGGAGCGAGCCGCACCTTTTCGGCCAAGACGTTCGCCGGACCGCGTGACCCGAACCTTGGCTCTGGCCAGGCCCCCAGTGGGGTATCCCGAGACCGGGGAGCCTCAAGCGGCGACTGAGACCCCGGGAGCCGGGAGAGGACCACCGGGGGTTGCTGTATGCCCAGGCCGCCCGTGCCGCGTACCTCACCGGCCGCCACGCTCATCGGCCGCCGCATGCTCACCGGCCGCCCACCGTGGCCTGAAGCGCGGCATGCCGCCCTCACCCGCTGGCTATCGGTCCGACAAGGGCAGCGTGCCCGCCGTGAGGAAGAACGTGACGGCGTAGCTGAAGCGACCTGCGCGTACGGCGTCGTCGAATTGGGCCACGAAGCGGTCCGCGTCCACGGGGTCGAGGCAGCCCCGGGCTGCGGCTGTGTGCGCCCAGGTGCGCAGGCCCATGACATTGTCGGCCGCCGACGGGTCGCGCACGACCAGGGTTCGGGCTTCCACCACGATGTCGTGGATGCCGCGGGCCGCGAGTAGTCCGGCGTGCCGGTGGGCCAGCGAGCCGTTACGCAGGCCCACGTCGGCCCTGAAGCGCAGCACCCGGCGGGCGAGCCCCTGGTCGTCGATGTCGAGTACCTGGGTGTCGTAGTCCGGGTCTGCCAAGGCGACCCGGCCGCCGGGGCGGACCACCCGCAGCAGCTCGTCCAGCGCCCGGGTCGGTTCGACGACGTGCTGCAGGACCCGGTCGGCCCAGGCGCCGTCGAACTGACCCGCCGCGAACGGCAGCCGGTGCCCGTCGGCGACGGCAACGCGTGGCAGTCCTCGGTCCCGTGCCTGCGCGATCATCGTCAGTGAGCTGTCGACCGCGACGACCTCGGCCCCACTGCGCGAGCGCAGGGCCATGGCAGCGTCCCCGGTACCCGCTCCGACCTCAAGGAACAGCTCGCCGGGCTCGGCACGCAGGAGCTCTTGCAACCGCTGCTTGTAAGCGGCGTAGAACGGCTCCGCACTCAGCCGGTCCAGGACCTGAACCCACTCAGCGGGCCGGGGCTGCGTGTCCACCGACGTGAAACCGTGAGCAACACTGTGAGCGTTCATGGGAGCACGCTAGACGTGCCAACCGAGCCGGTGAACCTGTGTGGACAAGCCGCAGCCGACCCAAGGGCCGGCATCCGGGGCACCTGCCCCTGGGGGTTCCAGCGCTCCACCGCGGTGAAGCCGCCTGCGCTGCCGCAGCCGACCTGGCGGGAGCCGTACCGGGTCACGACGGGCTCTCCGGAGCGGTCATGGCGAGGAGGAGCCGCACGACCGCTGACGCGGTCCGGGGGTGGTGGGCCAGGCCCAGGGTGACGGTGGGGGTGGGGGCCGAGAGCCTGCGTAAGCGGATGCCGGGTGTGCGGAAGGCGCGGGCTCGGCCCTCGGGGATCGGGGCGATGCCGTAGCCGGCCGCGACGGCGAGCAGCAGTTGCTCGTCGTCGGGTTCCTGGCGCACGATGCGGGGCGGGTGGTCGGGCCAGAGCTGACCGGTGATCAAGTCGTACATGCCGGGGCCGTTCTCGCGCGGCCACAGCACGACCGGCTCCTCGCTGATGCGGCGTCGGCTGACCCGGGCGCGGTCGCGGGCGAGTGGGTGGTCGGCCGGGACGGCCAGCAGGAGTTCCTCCTCGGCCAGGATGCGGCAGGCCAGTCCCGGAACGTCGAGCGGCGGCCGGACGAAGGCCGCGTCCAGCCGCCCCGCGAGGAGCTCGGTGACGTTGTGGGTCGTCCAGCCGGTCTGCAGGCTGAGGGCCACCTCGGGGTAGCGGTCACGGAAGGCGGTGACCAGGGCGTCGGCGGCGCCGCCGCGGGCGGAGCGGGTGTAGGCCAGCCTGAGGCGCCCCTGCCGCCCCTGGATCACGGCCGCGATCCGCTCGTCGGCCGCCGCCACCTGCTCCAGTACCTGCTTGGCCTCCTCGGCCACCACGGTCCCGGTCGGGGTGAGCGCGCAGCCCTTGCTGTCGCGTTCGATCAGCCGGGTGCCGAGCTGCCGTTCCAGGGCCTTGATCTGCTGGCTGAGCGCGGGCTGTGCGATGCGCAGTCGTTCGGCGGCCCGGGTGAAGTTCAACTCTTCGGCGAGCATGGCGAAGTAGCGCATCCGACGAAGGTCCATCCGGCGATGATAAGTCGCGCTTATCGCTGACGGAACAACAGGTCTTAGACGCCTCCTGGCCCGACCGGCTTCCCTGGAGACAGCCATTTCGACGCCCGCACGTGGCGTGGGAGAAGGAGGAGTTCATGCTGGATGTCGTGGTGATCGGAGCCGGGGTCATCGGACTCACCTCTGCTCTGCGCCTTCAGGAAGAAGGACTTCGGGTCATCGTGGTGACCGCCGACGAGCCCCTGTCGACCACCTCCGCCGTGGCCGCGGCCGTGTGGTACCCGGCCGGATTCGACGGGGGCGACCGGGTGGCGGCGTGGTCCGCGCGCACCTTCGCCGAACTCGCCCGCCAGGCGGCCGACGAGGTTCCCGGCGTGTCGATGCGCCTCACCCGCATGCTGTCGCACCGGCAGGAGGCGGGGCCCGCGCCCTGGTGGGGAGCCGCAGTCCCGGACATGCGCCGGCTGGAGCCGGCCGAGCCGGCACCCGCCTACGCGAGCGGCTGGGAGTTCACCGTCCCGACGGTGGAGATGCCGGTGTACCTGCCCTGGCTGGTCGGCCGGTTCCTGGACGCCGGAGGCGAACTCGTCCAGCAGCGGATCAACTCCCTCCGCGAAGCCCGCGCCTGGGCACCCGCCGTCGTCAACGCCAGCGGGCTCGGCGCCCGGCAGCTCTGCGGCGACGGGGCGCTCCAGCCGGTGCGCGGACAGCTCCTCCTGGTACGCAACCCGGGCCTGCACACCTCCCTGCGCGTCCAGGACGACCCCGCCGGATACACCTACATCCACCCCCGCAGCACCGATGTCGTCCTGGGCGGTACCTTCGACGAGGGCAGCTGGGACACCGCCGCCGACCCCGCGACCGCCCGCGCCATCCTCGCCCGCTGTACGGCACTCGCACCCGAATTACGCGACGCTGAGATCCTCGGCCACCCCGTCGGCCTGCGCCCGGCACGCCGGGGCGGCATCCGTCTCGAAGCCGACACCCGCACCCTGCCCGGTACCCGGCTCGTCCACAATTACGGTCACGGTGGCGCCGGAGTGACCCTCTGCTGGGGTTGCGCCGACACCGCCGCCGCCTTGCTCGCCCCTACCGCGAACTGAGGGGACGGCCGACCCCCTGTGGGACTCCGGGCCGGCGTGCTGCGGTTCACACTCATCGGTTCGGATGGTGGTGTGGGGCTGCGTGGGTGCGGGGCGCCGGCGGGGAGGGGTGGCCTGTGTCCGACTGTTGTGTCGATCTGCGGGCGTGCTGTTCGACCTAGGGTGGAGCGGGTCGGGAAGCGGCCTGTTGTGAAGGAGAGCGATGATGGCGAAGTACATGTTGATCATGCGAGGCACGGACGAGTCCGTCGCGAAGATGATGGAGACGCCGTTCGAGGAGATGCTCGAGACGGTGGGCCGGTTCAACGAGGAGCTGATCCGGGCGGGCGTGCTGGTCGCCGCCGAGGGCCTGGACGACCCGTCGCAGGGCGTGGTGGTCGATTTCAGTGGTGAGACGCCGGTGGTCACCGACGGCCCTTACGGTGAGACGAAGGAACTGTTCGGTGGTTTCTACGTGATCGACGTGGCTTCGAGGGAGGAGGCGGTCGAGTGGGCCAGGCGTCTCCCGGCAGTCGCCGGTTCGAAGTGCGAGGTCCGCCGGGTGCCGGGTATCGAGGAGTTCCCCCAGGACAACGAGTGGATCATCAAGGAGCGGGCGTGGCGCGAGCAGACCGGCCAGCTCTGACGCCGGGGGCCGCTGACGGCCCGCCGGTCGCCGAGTCGGCGCGGCGGGCCGTCGAGGCGGTCTGGCGGATCGAGTCGGCGCGGATCGTCGGTGCGCTGGCCCGCTACACCGGGGACTTCGCCCTCGCCGAGGACGTCGCGCAGGAGGCGCTGGCGGAGGCACTGGTCACCTGGTCGCGCGACGGTGCGCCGGCCAGTCCGGTGGGCTGGCTGCTGACGGCCGCGCGGCGGCGGGCCATCGACGGTTTCCGCCGCAGGTCGGCGCTGGGCGAGCGGTACGCCGTACTCGCGGGCGGGCTGGCGGAGGGCGAGTTCAGCCCAGGCGCGGGGGCCGCGTCCGGGCGGGCGGACGACCTGCCGTGGGACCCCGACCGGGTCGACGACGACATCCTCGCCCTGATGTTCACGGCCTGCCATCCGGTGCTCTCGCCCGAGGCCAGGGTGGCACTCACCCTGCGTGTGGTGGGCGGCCTGTCCAGCGAGGAGGTCGCGCGGGCGTTCCTGATCCCCACGCCGACCGTGCAGGCCCGGATCACCCGGGCGAAGAAGACGCTCGCCGCGGCGCGCGTCCCGTTCGAGCTGCCGCCCTCCGAAGAGCGGCGCGAGCGGCTCGCCGCTGTCCTGAGCGTGCTGTACGTGATCTTCACGGAGGGTTCGACGGCGACGAGCGGCGACCGCCTGCTGCGCCCCGATCTCGCCCACGAGGCTCTCCGGCTGGTACGGATGCTGGCCGCCCTGCTGCCCGGTGAGCCGGAGGTGTACGGGCTGCTCGCGCTGTGCGAGCTCACCGCCGCGCGATTTGCGGCCCGTACCGGTCCCGACGGGGAGGCGGTGCTCCTGGAGGACCAGGACCGGCGCCTGTGGGACCGGTCGGCGATCCGCCGGGGCCTGGCCGCGCTGGGCCGGGCCGCGGCCGTCGGGCGCGGCCTGGGACCGTACGGCCTGCAAGCGGCGATCGCGGCCTGCCACGCGGCGGCGCCCTCGGTACGGGAGACCGACTGGGAGCGTGTCGTCCTCCTCTACGAGGCGCTCGGCCGGGTGGCTCCCTCGCCCGTCGTCGAGCTCAACCGGGCCGTGGCCGTCGCCATGGCGAGCGGTCCGCAGCGGGCGCTGTCCATGGTCGACGACTTGGCCGCCTCCGGCCGCCTGTCGGGGTCGTACCTGCTCCCGAGCGTGCGCGGCGAGCTGCTGGCCCGGCTCGGCCGGACCACCGAGGCTCGGGCCGAGTGGGAGCTCGCCGCCCGGCTGTGCCGCAACGCCCGTGAGCGGTCCGTACTGCTGCGCAAGGCGGCCGGGGCGGAGTGACGCCCCGGCCGCCGCCCGCAGCACCGTCCTCGCCGCCCGCGTGCTGCGCCTGACCGGCCCCCGCACCCCCGGCGCCCCCGCCGACGCCGTCGGCCCCGCGCCCGTCCTGCTCCCCACGGCTGACCGCCCCCAGGAGCTGATCACCCTGACACCACCGCGCAGCGGCAGGCCGGCGCCTCCAGCTGATGCTGCGCAGTGACGCCGGGTCAGTGCGGTCCGCTTCTGGGCGTCCGGCGGAAGCTCGATCGCAGATCCCCCGCACTGCCGGGTCGGCCCTCCCCTTGGGTGGCGGTGTCGCCCACCCCGGCAACGGCGCCGGGCCGACCGTGGGGGTGGGTCGTGGGCGCTTCCTTCGGTGTCGGTGAGATACGGCTCATCGAGGGGACGGTGGTCCAGGCGCCGTCGGACGGGATGACGGTGTTCATCGGACCCGACAACAGCGGCAAGTCGATGCTGTTGCGCGAACTGGGCACCCTCGTCGGTGATGACCCGGGCACACCCGAGCCGCTGCGGTGGGTTGCCGACGTCCGATGTGCAGAACACCGGCAGCGCTGAAGAGTTGCCCGGGAGCTGCGCCGGACGGGGCTGTTGGGTGCATGGTGCTGTGGTTCG
This sequence comes from Streptomyces sp. NPDC092296, assembly GCF_044755465.1. Lineage (NCBI taxonomy): Bacteria > Bacillati > Actinomycetota > Actinomycetes > Kitasatosporales > Streptomycetaceae > Streptomyces > Streptomyces sp. NPDC092296. Next base: position 251,113 of record NZ_JBIVRB010000006.1, read on the forward strand.
AGGGGCGGCGGCGGGAACCGTAGCCAGCGGTATCACGTTCGGGCGGGAGGGTGACTCCTGCGGGCGCCGTGAAGGGCGCTCAGCGTCGGCTGGTGGGGCGTGGTGTGAACGGCAGGGGCGGGGTCAGGACGGGTTCGAGTAGCTGGGTGAGCTGTCGGCGCTGTGCCGCGTCGAGTCGGCCTGTTGCTGGAGCCAGGGCGTCCCGGGACTGCTGGTAGAGCTGTTCGGTGAGTGCGCGGCCCGCGTCGGTGATGAGGACGTCGACGACCCGCTTGTCGTCCGGGTTGGCGGCGCGCGCCAGGAGCCCTCGTCGTTCGGCGCGGTCGATGAGGCCGGAGAGGGTCGACTTGTCCAGGCCGAGGAAGGCCGCCAGGTCACTCATGCGGGGGCGCCGGTCCCGGAGGATGCCGAGGACCCGTAGCTGGGTGAGGGACAGGTCGTGCTCGGCGCCGATGCGGGTGAGTACGCCCATGATCTGGAACGCGCTGCGGACGAGTCCGTCGATCAGGGCGTCCGTGGAGTCGTCGGTGGTCATGCGCACCACTCTACTTGACATTGTTTGCTTTACCAATGACTCTGGATTCGCTTGGCAATACAAACGAACCCGAGTGGGAGTCCCTCATGCATGCTGCGGTCATCACCTCGTTCGACGCTCCGCCGGCCTACGGCGAGCACCCCGATCCGGTCGCCACCGGCGAGCACGACATGGTCGTGGAGGTCCTCGCGGCGGGCCTGCACCACCTGACCCGGGCGAAGGCGAACGGTACGCACTACTCCAGCACCGGCGGCTTCCCGCTCGTGCCCGGCGTCGACGGTGTCGTGCGCGATGGCTCGGGACGCCTTCGCTACGCGGCCCTGGACGACACGAATCTCGGCACGTTCGCGGAGCGGACCGTGATCGACGTCCGCCGCAGCGTGCTCCTGCCGGACGGCATCGACCCGGTCCGCATCGCCGCCGCGATGAATCCGGGCATGTCCTCCTGGGTGGCGCTGCGCCGGCGCATCGCCTTCCGCGAAGGCCAGCGCGTGCTCATCCTCGGTGCCACCGGCAGCGCCGGAGGCATGGCGATCCAGATCGCCAAGCGGTTCGGCGCCGCGCAGGTCATCGCCGTGGGCCGTGACACCACCCGTTTCAAGGCGCTGGAGGCCCTCGGCGCGGACCGGACGATCACCTTCGACGAGGTCGGGGTCGCGGCCGACGTCGACGTCGTCCTCGACTTCGTGTGGGGCGAGCCTGCCGCCGGTGCCATGCTCCCGATGCTCACCGCCCGCGCTGACCGCTCCGCCCCGCTGACCTGGATCCAGATCGGGTCCCTCGCCGGTGCGACCGCTCCTGTCCCCTCCGCGGCGCTGCGGGCGGCGCAACTGCAGATCCTGGGCAGCGGCATCGGCTCGGTCTCGCCTCGCGACTTCATCGCGGAGCTGCCGGAGCTGGCCGAGGCGGTCACCGAGGGCGCCCTCGACGTCCACGCCCGCGCGGTACCGCTGGCCGAGATCGCGCAGGCGTGGACCGAGCGGACCAGCGAGCGCCTCGTCTTCGTCCCGTAGCACCGCTGCCCCCCGGCGCCCGCTCCGCCTCCGGTGCGGGCGCCGGAGGTCCCCGCCCCGGAAATGGCCGCCTGCCGCCTGAGAGCCGTGCGGCAGGCGGCCGGCCGGAGCCCAGGAGTGACCATGCGGGAGCGTGCGTTGGTCGCGGGCCTCGGCATCGCGGGCAGGTCCGACGGCCATCGGACTGCGCGAAGCCGGATGGCCCCCGTGATCACCGAGCGGGCACCCCGTCGCCGCACCGGTGGCTGCTTCATCGACCTGATGCCCGAGGGCAGGAGCGCGGCTGCCGGCTTGGGCCTCGATGACCTGCACACCCGCAACCGCGAGCGGGGAACCACGTGGGCGCTGAACCGTCGGGGCCACCGCCGGCTCGGTCAGCCCGGCCGGCCGACGGCGATGGTCCGCGACGACATGGAAGCCGCGCCCTGGAACAGGACGGCCGGTCGACGCCACGGCGAGGACGGCATGGAGGTGCGCTTGGCCACCGCGCCCCTGGAGATCGTCGAAGGCGACAGCGCGGTGGTGGCGCCGCCGGAGAATGCCTTCTGCGGCACGCGCTGCCACGAGTCCTTCGCCCGGGTCGTCGGCGCGGACGGGCTGCGCTCCACCGTACGACGGCTCGCGTTCGGCCCTCATGAGCGCTTCATGACCCCCTGGACGGGATGATCGGCACTTTTGACGGACACCTGAGGTCAGGGGCCTCGGTCCCGGAAGGAAGATGTCTGTCATGGAGCGCATGGGGAAGAGAAAGCCGCGTCCTCGCCGCTCGTTCAACGCCTGAGTTCGAGGGCGAGACCGTTGAGCCGCGCCGACGCGGTGGCCGCTCGGTCGGTCAGGTCGCCAGAGACTTCGACCTGACCGGGGCCGCAGTGCACAGCGTGGGCCGAGGTCGACGTTGGTGAGCGGGGCGGTCTGACCCAGCGAGGGGCGTGAGGAGCCGACCCGGCGCGCGCCCGGCAGACGCGCTCCCAGGTGCTGGGGGACGTCTGCCGGCACGCCGAAGGGCTGGCAGGCATCCTCCCGATGGACCTGTATCGCGTATCCGAGGAGGGCGGCTGCGTCGCCGTCAACCTGCGGGACCGCTTCGCCGCCGGCCGGGAGCTGGACGCGGAGCGCAGTTCCTTCCTCCTGCGCACCGCCCGGCTGCGCACACGCCGCATGCGCCGCCCGGCGGCCGACGCCGGCCTCTCCGATCGCCCGGACCTGCTCCTGGGCCGCGTGGTGGCGCAGTTGGAGGAGATCGACCGGTGGTTCCAGGCCTCTTCGCCGCGTACGACGCGGAGCACCCCACCCGTACGCGATGCACCGTCCGGCGCCCAGCCGCAACCGCACGCGATCGGCAAGGAGTCGCGGCGCGTCCGCGCCGGCGCGACGTTGCGGGGCTCACCGGGGCCCGTGTGCCGGGCCCGGTTCGTGGAGGTGGGCAGGCCGCACGTTCCCAGCACCGCGGCGGCCGGGGAGGGTTCGCAGCGTGCCCACTCGCCAGTGTCACTCACTCCTGGTCCGCTCCGTGGGGGTGTGGCTGGGCGGCCTCCTCCTGTCCGGTTGCCGAGCAGGCATCCGGGGAGCGGATGGCGCAGATTATTGAATATGGAAGTCATTATCGATAGTGTCGGACTGCCGCACGGGCGGCTGTGTGTGCGGCGCCGGAGGAGGAGCCTCGTGAACTGGGCAGGCCGGGCGTCCGTGTCGGGAAGATCGGCGCGCGGCGGGATGGTGCGCGGGGGCGGGACCGTGTGTGTTCGGCCCGCCGACCGTCTTCGACCAGGACGAAGAGGACGGGCTCGTGCCCGTCGACGAGAGGCCGCCGGCGTCCCGGTCGGATGCCGCACATGACGCCGTGTGGGCCTGCCCGTCCGGCGCTCTGACCCTGCGGCGGGCCGGTGGCCGGCCAGTTGCGTCGGGGCCGGTACACCCGTCCGTACCCGCGCCCGTCGCCGCCGGCCACCTGCCGTGGTTCGGCCGCACTCCACGTGCCGCGGATCTCTCCCGGCACTCGTTCAGCTCAGCTCAGCTCAGCACAACGTCAAGGAGAAGTATGTCCAGACAGTTCGATCGCCGTGCCTTCCTCCGCCGCGGCGCGGCGGGAGCAGCGGCTCTGGCGGTGGGCCCCGGCCTGCTGGCGGCATGCTCCACCGACGAGCCCGGCGCCGACCGGAAGTCGGGAGCGGGCTCCTCGCCCCGCTCGGGCGGCGTGCTGCGGGCAGCCTTCGTCGGCGGCGGCGCCTCCGAGACGCTCGACTTCTTCAACGGCCCTTCGGCACTGGATCTCGTGCGCGCTCGGGCCTGGCACGGCACCCTGGGCAACCTGGACCCCAGCGGGCCCGACGGGGTGCGCTACGGCGTGCTCAAGGACATCGGCATCTCCGACGACCTGTCGACCTACACGCTGCACCTGCGACCCGGCGTCCGCTTCACCGACGGTTCCGAACTGACCTCCGCCGACGTCCTGCACTCGCTCAGCGTCCTCGCGGCGCAGAGCACACTGCCCGTGTACCGTCTCGCCGCCGCCAACTTCGACCTCGCGCACGCCAAGGCCGACGGTGACCTGAGGGTCGTACTGCCCACCCTGCGGCCCATCGCCGACGGCCGGATGATCCTCTGCCAGGGCAACTTCCTCGTCGTCAAGGACGGAACCAGGAACTTCCGGAAGGGCATGCCCAGTTGTGGCCCCTTCCGGCTGACCGAGTTCACGGCCGGCCAGGGATCGGCGTTCGAGCGCTACGACGACCACTACGGCCACGTGCCCCGGCTGGACGGCCTGGAGCTGCGGTCGATCGCGGACTCGACCGCCAGGGCGGGCGCGCTCACCAGCGGTGAGATCGACTTTGCCCATGACCTCTCACCCGTGACCGCGCGCACGCTGGACCGCAACGGGAAGGTCGAACTCGTCCCCACGAAGAGCCCCTACCTCGTCGGCCTCTCCTTCCAGATGAACATGAGCGCCAAGCCCTTCGACGACCCGCGGGTGAGGGAGGCGTTCAAGGTCGCGGTCGACCGGGAGGCCATGGTGAAGACGGTGTTCTACGGCAATGCCGATGTCGGCAACGACCTGCCCTCCCTTGGCTTTCCCGACTACGCGGAGAGCCTGCCCCAGCGCGCCCACGACCCGGAGCGGGCCCGTGCGCTCCTCAAGGCGGCCGGGGCCGACGGGATGAAGGTGACGCTGACGACCGGCCCCGAGACGCCGGGCATGGTGGAGATGGCCGCCCTCTTCGTCGAGGACCTCAAGAAGGTCGGCGTCCGGGCTTCGGTCCGCGAACTGCCCGCAGGACAGCTGTACGCCGACTTCCCCGCGTACGCGGCGCTGCCGCTGGCCGGTTCGTACCAGATGCCCATTCCGGCGCTGTCGACCTACCAGATGAGCACGGCGGGCGGATCGCCGTCGGCGTTCGGCTGGAAGGAGGCCGGGACCGACGCCCTTGTCGCCAAGGCCCGCGCCGAGAGGGACAAGGCCGAGGCCAAGAAGCTGGGCACGCAGGCGCAGCGCACGCGCTGGGAGGACGGCAACCAGGTGCTGCCGGTCTTCAAGCCGAACCTGAACGCCCAGGCCAAGGGGGTCAGCGGGATACCCGACGACCTCTTCGAGCAGTTCCCCGGCTTCTCCCAGGCGTCGCTGGCGTGAGCCTGGTCGTGTTCGTCGGCCGTCGCCTCGCGGCGGCGGCCGTCCTGCTGGTGCTGCTGTCGGCCGCGATCTTCGCGGCCACGGCGGTCCTCCCGGGAGACGCCGTCAGCGCGGTCGCCGGGGTGGACGCGTCCGAGGCGCAGCGCGCCGAGGTCCGAGCCGGACTCGGGCTGGACCGCCCGGCCGCCGAGAGGTACGCGGACTGGGCGGTCCGGGCGGTCCGGGGGGACCTGGGCCACGGCTTCGTGGGGGAGCGGCCGGTCACCGAGGTCCTCGCCACCCGCCTGCCCAACAGCCTGCTGCTTGCCGGACTGACCCTCGCGGTCACCGCGCCGCTCGCCGCGCTGCTCGGTCTGTGGACCGGGCTGCGCGGGGGCGGTGCCGACCGCCTGGTCTCGACTGCGGCCCAGATCCTCGCCGCCGTACCCGAGTTCGTCACCGCCGCGCTGCTCGTCGCCGTACTGGCGGTGTGGCTGGAGGTCCTTCCACGCGTCTGCGTCATCCCCCTGGGAGGTACGCCGCTGGACGCCCCGCGCGCGCTGATCCTGCCCGTGCTGACGCTCAGCACGGTCGGTCTCGCGGTGGCCACCAGGCTGCTGCGGGTCTCCGTCGCGGACACGGCGGCCACCCCCTACTGCGAGGCCGCACGGCTCAACGGTGTACGCGGCGTGCGGCTCGCGGTCCGTCACATCCTGCCCAACGCCGCCGGACCCGCCGTTCAGGCGCTCACCCTCACCACCGGAGCGCTGGTCGGCTCGGCGGTCGTGGTGGAGAACGTCTTCGACTACCCGGGCATCGGCCGGGAGCTGCAACTGGCCGTCGCGGCACGGGACGTACCGATGGTGCAGGGCATCGCCACCGCTCTCGTCGCGGTGATGCTCGCGGTGCTGCTGCTGGGTGACCTCTGCGCCCGCCTGCTGGGTGCACGGGAGGAGGACGGCCGATGGCGACGGCCCTGACCCCACCGCCAAGGCGGACGCGCCCGGCCCGTCCCGGCCCGGCCGGTCGCCGCCGGCCGCCGCTCCTCACCGGTGCGGGCACCCTGCTCGTCCTCCTGCTCGCCCTGCTGGGACCGCTGGCCGCGCCGCACAGCCCCACCGCGCAACTCGCGGCGCCCTTCCAGCAGCCGGACGGCCACTTCCTCCTCGGCACCGACGTCCTGGGCCGGGACGTGGTGAGCCGGGTGCTCAGCGGCGGCCGCACCATCGTGCTCACCGCGCTGGCGGGGACGGCGGCGGCCGGAGCCGTAGGGATGGCCGCCGGTGTCCTGGCGGCCATGGTGTCCCGCAAGCTCGGCGACCTGCTGGTCCGCTGCGTGGACGCCCTTGCCGTCCTCCCCGCCCTCCTGGTCGTCCTCGTCCTGGCCGCCGGATTCCCCGGCAGTGGCGTGGCCCTCCTGGCAGCCGTCGCCCTGGCCACCGCGCCCTTTTCGACCCGGGTGCTGCGTGCCGCGGCGGACACGGTCCTGCGCAGCGGATACGTCGAGGCCGCCCTGGCCCGGGGCGACACCCGGCGGGCCGTACTGCGCCACGACGTGCTGCCCAACATCGCCGGGCCGGCCCTGATGGACACCGCGCTGCGGCTGGTCGCCTCCCTGCACCTCACCGCGACCGCGGGCTTCCTCGGTCTCGGTCAGGGAGGGGCGGCGCCGGACTGGGGCCGTATGGTGAGCGAGAACGTTCCCGGGGCGACACTGGCCGCCGCGCCGTTCCTCACTCCGGCGCTGCTGCTGGTGCTGCTGTCCGTCGGTGTGGGCCTGCTGGCCGGACGGCTGGCGGACGCGGTGGGGCGGGGTGCCGCATGACCGGCCGCATGACCGGCCGGGTGACCGCCCGCCTGCCGGGCGCCGGTCCGCTTGCCGAGATCAGCGGGCTGACGCTCGGCCCGGCGGCCGGAGGGCCGCCCGTCCTGCACGACGCCTGCCTCTCGGTGCCGCGCGGGCGGGTGCTGGGGGTGGTGGGCAGGTCGGGATCGGGTAAGAGCAGCCTGGCATACAGCCTCCTCGGGCATGTCCGCCCTGGTCTGGAGGTCCGTGGCGGCACCGTCCGGGTGGCCGGCCTCGATCCGTTCGACGGCGCGGACGCCCGTCGCCTGCGTGGCCGGGTGGTGTCCTTCCTGGGGCAGGACCCCGCCTCGTCGCTCAACCCCGCGCTGCGGATCGGCACGCAGATCGCGGAGGCGGTGCGCCTGCGCTCGTCCGTGAAGGGCGGAGACGACGTCCGTGCTCGGGTCGGGGAACTCCTGGTGTCCGTGCGGCTGCCGGACGACCGGGCGTTCCGCAGCCGGCTGCCCCGGCAGTTGTCGGGAGGGCAGGCCCAACGCGTGGCCCTCGCCCTCGCGTTGGCGGGCCGACCCGGCTTGCTGGTCCTCGACGAGCCCACCAGCGGCCTGGACCCGGTCCTGGCGGACGGGATGCGTGCTCTGCTGGCCGAGGTCCTGTCCGAGGGGGACCGTGCCGCGGTGCTGGTCAGCCACGCCCCGGCGTGGATCGCGTCGGTGGCGGACGACGTGATTCGCCTGGACGGGGGCCGGATCGTCGCGGGCGGGGTGCCGGGGGCGTGGCCGCCCGCCCTGCCGTCCGGGAGTCCCCCGACCGGTGGCCCCCGCTCCAAGGCCCCACGCGCCACTGCCGCTGACCCCGCCGTCGCCGGCCGGCTGCTCGTGCGGAGCCTGTACGCCGCCCATGGGCGGGATTCCGCGTTGCACGATGTCTCCCTCACCGTTCCGGCGGGCTCCTGCACCGCCGTCGTGGGTCCGTCGGGGTCGGGGAAGACCACCCTGGCCCGATGCCTCGCGGGGCTTCACCCGCCCGTACGGGGCAGTGTCGAGTGGCGGGACGAGGGTGCGCGGCGGGCACGCGGGGCTCCCGTACAACTCGTCGCGCAGGACGCCCGCGGCGCTCTCAACCCACGGGAGTCTGTGGGCGACGCGCTCAGGCGCCCCCTCCGGGGGGTGCGCGGCCGGTCGGCCCAGGAGGTGTCCCGCGAGACCGCGCGGCTGGTCGGGCTGGTCGGGCTGGGTGCGGAGGTGCTGACCCGCCGGCCGGGGGAGTTGTCGGGCGGCCAGCGTCAACGCGTCGCACTGGCGCGGACGCTGGCCGCCGAGCCGCGCGTCCTGGTCTGCGACGAGATCACCTCGGCGCTGGACCCGGAGACGGCGAGCGGGGTGCTGGACCTGCTGGACTCGCTGCGACGGGCGACGGGCCTGGCGGTCGTGATGGTGACGCACGATCTGGCGGCCGCCGCCCGCCGCGCGGAGCAGGTCGTCGTCCTGGACGCGGGACGGGTGGTCGAAGCCGGCCGTGCCGACCGCGTGCTGGTGCGCCCGGAGCACCCCGTCACCCGGGAACTGCTTGCCCACGAGGGCGGTCCCGCCCTCGCCGGGCCGCAGTAAGCGGCGGGTGCGGGGCTGGTGGCCGGCTGGAGGAGCGCCCCGCCCACGGGGCGCTCCTCCACGCCATGTCTCACGGCCGGAGCAGCTCTTGGGCCAGCGCCGTCTTGTCGACCTTCCCGACGGCGGTGAGCGGAAGGCCGGGAACCTGGACGATCTCGTCCGGCGCCTTGTATCCGGCCAGTCCGCGCCCCTTCAGATGGGCGGCGACCTCCCGTACGCCGGGGGCCGCCCCCGCGCAGACGACGAAGGCGACGGTCCGCTCACCGCGCCGCTCGTCCGGCACACCGACCAGCGCCGCCGCCGTGATCGCCGGATGCGTCAGCAACTGCTCCTCCACCTCGACGGCGGCGATCTTCTCGCCGCCGCGGTTGATCTGGTCCTTGATCCGCCCCACCACCACGAGGTGCCCGGTCGGCAGCCGCCGCACCACGTCACCGGTCCGGTAGTAGCCGTCCGGAGTGAACGCCGTGCGGTTGTACTCCTCGGCGCGGTAGTAGCCCCGCAGCGTGTACGGGCCCCGAGTGAGCAGCTCACCCGGCGTGCCGTCCGGCACGGGCCTGCCGTCGGTGTCCACCACGCGGACCTCGTCGTCCGGCGAGACGGGCCTGCCCTGCGTGGTGCGGACCAGGTCTGCGGGGTCGTTGAGGCGCGTGAGGTTGACCAGTCCCTCCGCCATGCCGAAGACCTGCTGCACGGTCACCCCGAGCGCCGGTCCGAGCCTCCGCGCGTGCTCCTCCGGCAGCCGCGCCCCGCCGACCTGCACCACCGCGAGGCTGCCCAGGTCCCACCCACCGGAGGCGGCCTCGTCCGTCCAGTGGGTGACGAGCGGCGGAGTCAGGGAGGTCAGGGTCACACCCTCCCGTTCGACAAGGGCGAACGCCGTCTGCGGGCTGGGGTCCGGTGCCACCACGACGGTCCCTCCGACCATGAGGGTGCCCAGCACGCCGGGGCAGGCGAAGGTGAAGTTGAACCCGATCGGCAGCACCGCCAGGTAGACGGTCCCCGTGTCGAGCGCGCAGACCTCGGCGCAGGCGCGCGCGTTGTAGGCGTAGTCGTCGTGCGTCCTCGGGATGAGCTTGGGGAGCCCGGTGGTGCCGCCGGACAGCAGCAGGAGGGCGATGTCCGCCGGGTCCGCTCCGCCGTCGTCGGCGCCGGGCGCGGACGGGACGTCCGTCGCGGTGCGGCCGGACGCGGAGGGCGGGTTCACCCGCAGTGACTCGAACGGGACGAAGCCGTCGTCCGGGCCGGGGTCCCCGACCACGACGACGTGCCGCAGCGAGCCGCCGGGCCCCTGCTCCGCCCGCACCTCGCGCATCAGCTCCCGGTGGTCGAACCGGGCGTGCCGGTCCGGCACCACGCAGGCCACGGCCTCCGCCACGCGCACCAGATGGCCGATCTCCCGGCGCCGGTGGCCGGGCATGGCGTGCACCGGAACCGCCCCGAGCCGCTGCAACCCGAACCAGACGAGCATGAACTCTGCGCAGTTGGCCAGTTGGACCACGACGCGATCGCCTCGCCCGATCCCCAGCCCGCGCAGTCCGCGGGCCACGCGGTCGGCCTCGGCGTCCAGATCCGCATAGGTCCACCGCCGGTCCCCGTCGACCAGCGCGACACGCCCTCCATGGCGGGACGCTCCCTGGCGCAGGCGGGTGCCGAAGGTCACTCCCTGCCAGTGCCCGGCGGCCCGGTAACGCGCCGATTCCGCCGCGGACCAGGTCTGTTGAGTGTCGGTCATGGGGCTCTGCCTCTCATAGCGCGGGCATCGGGCTCTGGCACCGGGTCCCGTGGTGTGACGATGTGAACTATAGAAATGATAATCATTTCAATCTAGTGTAGGTTCGGTCTGCGCGAGAGAGATGCGACCCCAGCGGCGCTCCTCGGCCCGACCCCCACCCCGTCCGACCGGAAGGCCCCATCAGTGAGCGACGAAGCAGTCGTCCAGGCACGGACAGCGGAAGGTGACACCGGCAGCCGTGACCTTCACACGGCGGCGGTGGTGCGTGAAGCGGTCGCACGTGCGCTGGAGGTTGCGCCCCAAGAGGTGGACGACGACCGGGACCTCTTCGAACTCGGCCTCGACTCCCTGATGTTGATGTCCCTGGTCGGCGCCTGGCGGCGCCAGGGCAGCACGGTCACCTTCCAGGACCTCACGCGCAACCCGACCCTGGGGGCGTGGACGGCACTGCTCGGGCAGGAGCGCCACGGTGGCGCACCCGCCGCCGTGTGGCCCGCCCCGGCCGCCCCGCCCGCCCCGCCTGCTCCGCCTGCCCCGCCTGCCCCGGCCGTGGCGGTCGACGCGGCGGCGGCCGAGGCGCGGACGGACACGTTCCCGCTGGCCACGATGCAGCACGCCTACTGGATCGGACGCCAGGACGGGCAGCCCCTCGGCGGCGTCGCCGCGCACTTCTACGTCGAACTCGACGGCCACCAGGTCGATCCGGTCCGGCTCGACACCGCCCTGCGGGCTCTCGTGCGGCGGCACGGCATGCTGCGGGCCGTCTTCGACGAGGAGGGCCGCCAGCACTTCGGCGCTCCGCGCACCCCGCTCACCGTGCACGATCTGCGGGAACGCACCCGGGGCGAGGCCGAGTCCGAGTTGGAGCTGCTGCGCGAGCGCAACACCCACGCCCGTTGGGACATCGCCGCCGGCGACGTCTTCCGCGCGGCCCTGTGCCTGCTCCCCGATGGCAGGACCCGCCTGCAGATCGACCTGGACATGATGGCCGGCGACGCGCTGAGCCTGCGGGTCCTCCTGTCCGACCTGCGCCGCTTCTACGACTGTCCCGACGACCCGCCGCGCGAACTCGACCTGGACTACCGCCGGTACCTCGCGGAGCACGACATCCGGCGGAGGACCGAACGCGAGCAGCACGCCGTCTGGTGGCGGGAGCGCCTGCCGGATCTCCCCCGCGGCCCACGGCTGCCGACGACCGTCGACCCGCTCACCCCGGTCCGCGCGGACGACAGCGCGCTGACCCGCTCCCGACGCCTGCACCACTGGCTCGGCCCCGCCGACAAGGCGGCACTGATCAGCGCCGCCCGGCGGCATGGCGTCACCCCCGCCGCCGCCCTCGCCACCGCCTTCGCCGAGGTCATCGCCGCCTGGAGCGACAGCCGGCGCTTCCTCCTCAACCTGCCGCTGTTCGACCGGGAGATGTTCACCCCGGACGTCGCCCACCTGGTGGGGGACTTCAGCAGCTCGGTCCTGCTCGACGCGGACCTGAGCGCGTCCCTGCCGTTCTCCCGTCAGGCCCGCGGCCTCCAGGAGCGCCTGCAGGAAGGCATCTCCCACGGCGCGTACGGCGGCGTCGAGGTGCTGCGCGACCTCGCCCGCGCCGAGGGCTCCCCGGTGCTGGCCCCGGTCGTCTACACCAGCGCCATCGGACTGGGCGAGATCTTCGAGCAGGACGTCCAGAAGTCCTTCGGCCGCCCCTCCTGGATCATCTCCCAGGGCCCGCAGGTCTCCCTGGACGCCCAGGTCACCGAGCTCGACGGCGGCCTCCTCCTCAACTGGGACGTACGGGACGGCGTGTTCGAGGCCGGTGTGCCCGACGCCGCGTTCGACGCCTACCGCGGCCTCATCACCCGCCTCCTGACGGACCCCGACGCCTGGGCCCGGCCGGTGGACGGCCTGCTCGCACCCGACGTCCTGCCCCGGCGTGCGGTGGCGGCCCTGCCTCCCGCCCCCGTCCCGGACCGTGCCCTGCACACCCGCTTCTTCCGACTCGCCGAGACCGAGCCGGGCCGCACCGCGGTCGTCCGCACCACCGGCGACACGCTCAGCTACGGCGAACTCGCCCACGCGGCACGCCGGATCGCCACGATGCTGCGCGACCACGGCATACGGGAGGGCGACACCGTCGCGGTGACCCTGCCCAAGGGCGCCGACCAGATCACCGCGGTCCTCGGCGTCCTGGCCGCGGGCGCGGCCTACGCCCCCGTCGGAGTGGAACAGCCCGCCGTACGCCGGGAACGCATCCACTCCGTGGCCGGCGCCTGCGCCGTGCTCACCGACCGGGACCACGCCCCTCTCTGCGCGAACGTCTCCCCGGCCCCGGTACTGCTCCTGGAGGACGCGTCGCAGGCCCAGCCCGCACCGGTCGTCCAGCCGGACCCCGGCCGGCCAGCCTATGTGCTGTTCACCTCCGGCTCGACGGGGCTGCCCAAGGGCGTCGAGGTGTCGCACCGGGCGGTCGTCAACACCATCGAGGCGATGGCGGAGCAGTTCGGCCTCGGCCCCTCGGACCGTACCCTCGCGATCTCCGCGCTGGACTTCGACCTCGCCACCTGGGACATCTTCACCCCGCTGTCCCTCGGCGGACAGGTGGTCGCCGTAGGGCAGGAGCACCGCCGGGACGCCCATCACTGGGCGCGGCTGGTGCGTACGCACGGGGTGACGCTGGTGCAGTGCGTGCCCGCCCTGCTGGACCTGCTGACGGCCGCCGGAGCGGACGAGGGGCTGGGGGACTCCCTGCGCATGGTGCTGCTGGGCGGGGACTGGGTCGGGCTCGACCAGCCCCGCAGGCTGCGCTCCCTCGTGCCCGGCTGCCGTTTTGTGGCACTCGGCGGCATGACGGAGGCCGCCGTCCACTCCACGGTGTTCGAGGTGGCGGAGACCGACCCGGCCTGGAAGTCCGTCCCCTACGGCGTTCCCCTGCGCAACATGCGGGCCCGTGTCGTGGACGGACGGGGACGCGACTGCCCCGATCTCGTCCCCGGCGAGCTGTGGATCGGCGGCCCCGGGGTGGCGAACGGCTACCGTGCGGACGCCGAGCGCACGGCGGAGCGCTTCGTCCAGTACGACGGCGAACGCTGGTACCGCAGCGGTGACCTGGCCCGCTACCGGCCCGACGGTGTGCTGGAGTTCCTCGGCCGCGCCGACCACCAGGTGAAGATCGGCGGCCACCGCATCGAACTGGGCGAGGTGGAGGCCGCGCTGGAGGACGACCCCGGCGTCCTGCACGCGGTCGCCACCGTCCTCGACACACCGGCGCGCCACCTCGCCGCGGCCGTGTCCGACCGCAGCGGGGCGACCGACCCGGACGGGGTCCGCCTCCGGGCGGCGGAACGACTCCCCGCCTACATGGTCCCCGAGCGCGTCCTCGTCCTGCGCGACCTTCCGCTGACCGCCAACGGCAAACTGGACCGGGCGGCCGTCCGCCAGGCCCTGACCGAAGCCGCCGGCCAGGACGGACCTCGCACGTCTCCACCCGTCGGACCGGTGGAGACCGCCGTGGCGGCCGCGTGGGCCGAACTGCTCGACGCCGCCCCCGTGGGGCGCGAGAGCAGCTTCTTCCTGCTGGGCGGCGACTCGCTCGTCGCGACGCGCATGATCAGCTGGCTGCGCGCCGCCGGATTCCCCGGCGCCCGCGTGGCCGACCTCTTCGCCCACCCCGTGCTCCGGCACTTCTGCCGGACCCTGCACCCCGCGACGACCGCCGGCGACGAGCCGGCACCGCCCACCGCTCCCGTCCTCGTGCCAGACCCGGACCACGCCCACCAGCCCTTCCCGCTGACGGACGTCCAGGCCGCCTACCACACCGGCCGCGACCCCCGTTTCACCCTCGGCGGCGTCGGTACCTGGCACTACACGGAGTTCGACGGCGCGGACGTCGACCTGGACCGGCTGGAGCGCGCCTGGAACACGCTCGTCGGGCGGCACGGCATGCTCCGCTCCGTCGTCGAGGACGGACGCCAGCGCGTCCTGCCCGACGTACCGCCGTTGCGCCTACCGGTGCACGACGCCCCCGCCGGTGGCGCCTCCGAGGCCCTGGCCGACCTGCGCGCCCGCCTGTCCCACCAGGTCCGCGACCCCGCCCGGTGGCCGCTCTTCGCCATCGAGGCGGTGCGCTACCGCGAGGACGCGGGCACCCGCGCGACGGACGATGAGGTACGGACCCGCATCGGCGTCGGTCTGGACTACCTCGTGCTCGACGCGCTCTCCATCACCACGCTCTACGCCGAACTCACCACGCTCTACGCCGACCCGGACCACCAACTGCCGCCCCTGGAGGTGTCGTTCCGCGACTACCTGACCCAGCTCCCGGCGGACCCGGAGTCCGCCGAGCGGGCCCGCGCCCACTGGCAGGCCCGGCTGTCCGAACTGCCGCCTCCTCCCGCCCTGCCCTTCGACCGGGACCCGGCGACGCTCGACGCGCCCGCCTTCACACGGCGGCGGCTGTGCCTGCCCACGCAGGACTGGCTAGCCGTCAAGCGGGCCGCGGCCCGGCACGGCCTGACACCCTCCACCGTGCTGCTGGCCCTGTACGCGGAGGTACTGGCGGCCTGGAGCGGAACCGACGCCGTGACCGTCACGCTCACCCTCTTCAACCGGCGGGACGCCCACCCCCACATCCACCGTGTACTGGGTGACTTCACCTCGCTGTCCCTCGCGGGGCACCGGCGCGAAGGGGCGTCCTGGCTGGCGGCAGCCCTCGCGCTGCAACGCCGTCAGGCGGAGGACCTCGACCAGGCCGATGTGCCGATCGACTGGCTGCTGCGGGAGTTCGGCCGTCGCACGGGCACGGTGGACGCCGCCGCACCCGTGGTGTTCACCAGCGCCATCGGCGTCGGTGACGCGACGCTGGCGGCCCCGGGCACCGGCTTCCCCGCGAAGGTCTGGGGCATCTCCCAGTCCCCGCAGGTCTGCCTGGACAACCAGGTCACCGAGGAGTCCGGCAACCTGGTCGTCACCTGGGACGCCGTCGAGGAGCTGTTCGCCGCAGGTGTCCTCGACGCGATGTTCGCCGCCTACGAACGGCTGCTGCGACACGTCGTCGCCCGCGACTGGGAAGCACCGCTCCCCGAGCTGCTGCCCGCCGACCAGGACGAGAGGCGGGCCGCCGCCGCACGGGAGGCCGCCCTGGAACCGGTGACGCCGCGCCCGCTGCACGAGGCGTTCTTCACCCACGCGACGGCCACCCCCGACCGAGCCGCCCTCGTCACGACGGCAGGGCAGGAGGTGACGTACGCAACCCTCGCCGGCCAGGCGCTGCGCGTCGCCGCCGCGCTCGGCGACGCGGGCGTGCGCCCCGGTGAGCTGGTCGCGGTCACCCTGCCCAAGGGCCCGGAGCAGATCGCGGCGGTCCTCGGCGTCCTCGCGGCCGGCGCCGCCTATGTTCCCCTGAGCCTCGAACAGCCCGCGGCGAGGCTGGAGCGGGTGCACGCGACCGCCGGATTCAAGGCGGTCCTGGGGAGTTGGCCCGCCCCGGAAGGCACCGGACCCCGCCCCCTGTCCTTCACGGACACGCAGGGCCGCGAGCCGCTGCCCGCGCTCCGCGGCACGTCCCCCCGGACGCTCGCGTACGTGATCTTCACATCGGGTTCCACGGGTGAGCCCAAGGGAGTCGAGATCACCCACGCCGCCGCCTGGAACACGGTCGCGGACATCAACGCCCGGCACGGCATCACAGGTGACGACCGCGTCTTCGCCCTGTCGGCACTGGACTTCGACCTGTCCGTGTACGACGTCTTCGGCCTGCTCGCCGTCGGTGGCTCCCTCCTGCTGCCCACCGAGGACCAGCGCCGCGAACCGGCCCGCTGGCCGAGTCTGCTGGCGCAGTACGACGTGACCGTCTGGAACACCGTCCCCGCCCTGCTCGACCTGCTGCTCGACGCCGATGAACAGGGGGGACGGGAAGCCGGCCGGCTGGGGAAGCTGCGGACCGCACTGGTCTCGGGCGACTGGATCGGCCTCGACCTGCCCGCCCGGCTGCGGGCCCGGACCGCGCGGCGCTGCGCCTTCGTCGCCATGGGCGGAGCCACGGAAGCCGCCATCTGGTCCAACACCCTCACCGTCACCGAGCCGGATCCACGGTGGGTGTCCATACCCTACGGACGCCCCCTGACCGGCCAGCACTACCGCGTGGTCGACCGCGACGGGCGGGACTGTCCCGACTGGGTGCCCGGAGAACTGTGGATCGGCGGCGAGGGACTGGCCCTCGGCTACCTGGCCGACCCGGTCCGCACCGCCGAGAAGTTCGTCGAACACGGCGGGCGGCGCTGGTACCGAACGGGAGACCTGGGCCGGTTCCGGGGCGACGGACTGCTGGAGTTCCTCGGCCGGCTCGACAGCCAGCTGAAGATCGCCGGCCACCGTATCGAGGCGGGCGAGATCGAGGCCGCGCTGGAGGCACACCCGGCCATCGCGCGGGCCGCCGTCGTCGCCGTGGGGGAGCGCACCGCCAAGCGCCTGGCCGCCTTCGCCGTACCGCAGGACCCCACCCCGGGCGGGCACCCCGCACTCACCGAGGACCTCTTCGGCCTGCTCGCGGAGCGGGTGCCGCTCCACGCCGTCCCCTCCCGCATCCTGCTCCTGCCCGCCCTGCCCCTCACCGCGAACGGCAAGGTCGACCGGGGAGCCCTGGCCGGCCTGGCGGGGCCGGAGACGGCGCCCCAGGGTGCCGAACCGCCACGGGACGGGACCGAGACGGCCCTCGCCGCGCTCTGGCACGAGTACCTGCCGCGCTGGCTGCCGGACCGCAACGCCAACTTCTTCACCGTCGGTGGCGACAGCCTCACCGCGCTGCGCCTGCTCACCGCGGTCGAGCGCCGCCTGGGGGCCACCGTGCCCGCCCGCCGCTTCTTCGCCGCACCGACCATCGCCGCGCTTGCCGCGGACGTCACCCGAACGCTCGCGGCCCACGAGACCGCCTACGAGACCGGAGAGCTGTGAACATCGCTGAACTGCTGGCCCGCTACGCCGACGAGGGCGTGGTGCTGTGGGCCCAGGACGGACACCTGCGTTTCCGGGCGCCCCAGGGCCGCCTCACCGACACCCACCGAGCCGAACTGCGCACCCACAAGGAAGCCATCCTCCGCCATCTGGCGGCCGGCGAGCGGACGCTGCACGGTGACCCGGACAACCGCCACGAACCCTTCCCGCTGACCGACATCCAGGCCGCCTACCTCATCGGCCGCACCGACGCCTACGCCTACGGGGGCGTCGGCTGCCACGCCTACGTCGAACTGGAATACCCCGACCTGGACGTGGACCGCGTCACCGCCGTGTGGCGGGAGCTGGTCCAGCGGCACGACATGCTCCGCGCCGTCATCCAGCACGACGGCTATCAGCAGGTCCTGCCCGACGTGCCCGCCCTCCGCGTCGGGGCCGACGACCTGACCGCGCTGCCGGCCAGCACCGCCGAGGCGGAGGTCGAGCGCACCCGAGCGCGGCTGTCCGCACGCGAGGCGCCCACCGACCAGTGGCCGCTCTTCGACGTGCACGTGACCCGGACCGCCGAGCGGGCCGTGCTCCACCTCGCTTTCGACATGCTCGTCGTCGACCACGCCAGCCTGCGCATCCTGCTCGCCGAGTTCCAGCAGCGCTACGGCGGTGCCGCCCTCTCCCAGGCGCCGCGGCTCACCTTCCGCGACTATGTGCTGGCCCGCCGCGCCGATGCCGACACCGACGGCCACGCCCGCGACCGCGCCTACTGGACCGAACGGCTCGACGCCCTGCCACCCGCCCCCGAACTGCCTCTCGCCGAAGCCTGGGAGGCCGCCGTGAGCAACCCGGGGGAGGTGGGCGGCCCTCCGGTTCCCGGCGGTGCGGTGGCGTTCCGGCGACGGGAGGTCCTGCTGCCCGCGGCCGACCGGGACCGCCTCGTCGAGCGGGCCGCGCGGCGCGGGCTGACCGTCTCGACGGCCCTGCTCGCCGCGTACGCCGAGACGGTGGGCGCCTGGTCGCGGACCAGCCGGTTCACACTCAACGTGCCCACGGTCGACCGGCCCGACCTCCACGAGGACATCGGCCGCCTCATCGGTGACTTCACCTCGCTCGAACTGCTCGCCGTCGACCTGGACGCCCCGGCCGCCTTCGCCGAGCGGACCAGGGCGCTGGGGCAGCAGCTCCTCGAAGACCTGGCACACCCGCTGTTCACCGGCTCGCAGGTGCTCGCCGAGCTCTCCCGCCGGGCCGGCGCCCCGGTGCTGATGCCGGTCGTCTTCACCAGCGCCCTCGGCAACGGTGCCACCTCCGCGGGCGTGCCCCCCGAGGTGACGTACGCCGTGACCCGGACGCCGCAGGTGTGGCTCGACTGCCAGGTCATGCACCGCGGCGACACACTGAGCCTGTCCTGGGACATCCGCGAGGGCGCGCTCAGCGCCGGCGCCGCCGACGCCATGTTCGAGGCCTACACGGCACTCGTGCGGTCGCTGTCGGCCGAGGGCGAGGCCGGCGAGGCCGCCTGGGACGCACCGGCCGGCATCCCCCTGCCCGAAGCGCAGGCAGCGCGCCGGAGCAGGGTCAACGCGACCGGGGGACCCCTGCCGGACGCCCTGCTCCACGAACCCGTACTGGCCCAGGCACAGGCCACCCCGGACGCGATCGCGGTCCGCACACCCGAACTGGCCCTCTCCTACCGGCAGCTCCTCGCCCGCGCCGGCGCACTGGCCGAGACGCTCACGGCGTCCGGACTGCGCCCCGGCGAGCCGGTGGCCATCTGGATGGACAAGGGCTGGGAGCAGGTCGTCGCCGTCCTCGGCACCCTCATGGCGGGCGGCGCGTACCTGCCCGTCGACACGGCCCAGCCGCCGGCCCGCCGGGACGCGATCATCGCGGACGCGGGCGTCCGCACGGTCCTCACCCAGTCCTGGCTCGCCGAACTCGAAGACCTCCCGGCGAGGGTGTCCGCCGTCGCCGTGGACCTCTTCGCCGTGGACCTCGTCGCCGTGGACCTTGTCGCCGTGGACCTCGTCGAGGAGACCACCGCGGACGGTACGGGTGCCACGGCCCGCCGGAACCCGGACGACCTCGCCTACATCATCTACACCTCGGGCTCCACCGGCACGCCCAAGGGCGTGATGATCAGCCACCGTGCCGCCCTCAACACCGTCGAGGACGTCAACCGCCGCTTCGCCGTCACCGAGCGCGACCGCGTCCTCGGCATCGCGGGACTCGGCTTCGACCTGTCCGTCTACGACCTGTTCGGGCCGCTCGCCGTGGGCGCCACCCTGGTCCTGCCCCAGGCCGACCGGCGCGGAGACCCCTCCCACTGGGCCGAACTCGTCCGCGACTTCGGCGTCACGGTGTGGAACTCCGTGCCCGGCCAGCTCCACATGCTCTGCGACTGGCTCCGCTCCGAGCCCACCGAGGACGGCTCGCTGCGGCTCGCGCTGATCTCCGGCGACTGGATACCGGTCGCCCTGCCCGACCAGGCCCGCGCACTCCTGCCGGGGCTGGAGGTCATCTCGCTCGGCGGAGCCACCGAAGGCGCCATCTGGTCCATCGCCCACCCGGTCGGCCAGGTGGACACCGCTCGCCCGAGCATCCCGTACGGCAAGCCCCTGACCAACCAGACGTTCGCCGTGCTCGACCGGCAGCTGCGGCCACGGCCCGACTGGGTTCCCGGCGAGCTGTACATCGGCGGCGCGGGCGTCGCCCTGGGCTACTTCGGCGACGAGGACCGCACGGCCCAGCGGTTCCTCACCGACCCCGCCACCGGCCGGCGGCTCTACCGCACGGGCGACCTCGGGCGCTACCTCCCCGACGGGACCATCGAGTTCCTGGGCCGGGAGGACGCCCAGATCAAGATCCGCGGCTACCGCGTCGAACTCGCCGAGGTGGAGGCCGCCGTACAGGCCCACCCGGCGGTGGCGGCGGGCGCCGTCGTCGTCGACGACTCGGCGGCGGGCGGACGGCGCCTGGCCGCGTTCGTGGAGACGGCACACAAGGACCGCGAGGCCGCGCGCCCGGACGCAGGAACGGCGCGCAAGGACGGCGAGCCCGCTGCGGCGACCAGGCAACGGGCGCGCGCCGCGGCCGCCGACGCCGTACGCGAAGCCGCCGCGGCCGTCGACGCCGCACGGCTCAAGGACTTCCTGGCCGCCCTCGACGAGGTGGCGCTCGCCGAGATGACCCGCGTCCTCGCGGCCTGCGGGGTGTTCGCCCAGAACGCGGCACGCACGGCGCAGGAGGTGGGCACGGCCCTGCGCGCCACCCCCCGCCACCGGCACATCGTGCGGCGCTGGCTGCGCGCGCTGGCCGCGCGGCACCGGCTCACCCACCAGGACGCGGACGACACCTACACCGGGCTCGTCCCCGTTCCTGGGCCTGAGGTGGAAGGCGGCTGGCGCAGGGCCGCTGAGCTGGAGCACGAGATCGGCTGGAGTACCGAACTGCTCACCGTCATGCGCACCTGCGCGGAGCGGCTGCCCGAACTGCTCTCCGGGGAGGTGGGCATCCGGGAGCTGCTGTTCCCCGGCGCCGCGACGGACGCCGCGGACGCCGCCTACCGCGACAACCTCGCCATCCGGCACCTCAACCGCGCCGTGGTCGCCGCGGTGCGCGAGATCGCCGCGAGCCACACCGGCGAGGAGCGGCTGCGCGTGCTGGAGGTCGGCGGCGGCGTCGGCGGCACCACCGCCGAACTGGTGCCCGTCCTCGCCGAGTACGGGGTCGACTACCTGTTCACCGACGCCTCGGCGTTCTTCCTCAACGAGGCCCGCGAACGCTTCGCCGACCACGCCTGGGTCCGCTACCAGCGCTTCGACGTCGACGAGGAGCCCCGCTCCCAGCAGCTGCCGCCCAACACCTTCGACGTCGTGGTCTGCGCCAACACCCTGCACGCCGCCGCCGACGCCGACGCGGCGGTGGGGCGGCTGCGGGAACTGCTCGTACCGGGCGGACAGCTCGTGTTCGTGGAGAACACCCGCGACGAGAACCTCCCGCTGCTGGTCTCCATGGAGTTCCTGGAGGTCGCCGGCCGGGCGTGGACCGACGTGCGCGAGCACACCGGCCAGTCCTTCCTCACCCACGCGCAGTGGCGCGACCTCCTCGACGGGCATGCCGCCACCGAGGTCACCTCGCTGCCCGACGCCCAGGACCCCCTGGCGCTCACCGGCCAGGAGGTGTTCATCGCCACCATGAAGGACGACCGGCACCATGTCCCGGTCGGGGAGCTGGCCCGTACGGCGGCCACCCGGCTCCCGGAGTACATGCTCCCCTCGCTCTGGCAGGTCGTCGACACCCTGCCCCGCACGGCCAACGGCAAGACCGACCGCGCGCGCCTGCGGTCCTGGCTGCCCCGGGAGAGCACACCGCCCGTCGTGGACGAGCGGCCGAAGGACGAGCTGGAGAACAGCCTGGCCGACCTGTGGGCGGAACTCCTCGCGGTCGAACGCGTCACCCGCAACGACGACTTCTTCGACCTCGGTGGGGACTCGCTCCTGGTGGCCCGGATGGTCGGCCGGCTGCGTGAACGCGTACCGCGGGCCGCCGACCTGGAGTGGGAGGTGGTGCTGCGCCACATGCTGCGCCGCCCGACGGTCGCCGGTCTCGCCGGGTTCCTGCGCGGCCTGTCCGGCCCGCGGGACGCGGCCGCCTCCGGCGCCGTGCGCACGGAGGCGGTGGTCCACCTGCACGGCACCCGTACCGACCGGGAGCCGACGACCGTACTGGTCCACGCCGGCACCGCGACGATCATGCCCTACCGGGCCCTGGTCACCGAGATCAGGCGCCGCTCGCCGGGCCGCGCCGAGGTCGTCGGCGTGGAGGTTGCGGACCTGGACGGATTCCTCGCCGCCCCTGCGGAAGGACTCATCGAGCAGATGGCGGCCGACTACGCCCGAGCCCTGACGGCGGACGGGAGGAGCCGCTTCCACGTCGTGGGCTACTGCCTGGGCGGCCTGATCGCCACCGAGGTCGCCCGCAACCTCGCCGAGTCCGGGGCCGAGGTGGAGAGCCTCACCGTCATCAGCAGCCACAGCCCCCGCTTCCGGCTGGACGACGAACTGCTCGCCGAGTACTCCTTCGCCGTCATGATGGGCATCGACCCGGCGTCCCTCGGCTTCCCGGACGACCAGTACCGGGTGGCCGCGGCGGCCGACGCCGTCCTGGCCGCCAGCCCCGGCGTCCTGCCGGACGGCGGGCTCGCCGCGCTGCCCGAGGAGTTCGGTGATGTCGCGAGCCGCTTCCAGGCGCTGGCCCGCGTCCCCCGCGCCACCCGTATCGCGCGGATGTGCGAGGCGGTGCCCGCGTCGGCCGGCACCTACGCGCCCGACCACATGACGCGGCTCTTCCTCGCCTTCCGCCAGAGCGTGTTCGCCATCACCCGGTACGACGCGGAACCCTACGCGGGCGACATCACCTTCCTGCGGCACGACGGCGCCTACCCCTTCCCCGGAAGCAAGGACGCCGTCACCACCTACTGGGAGGAACTCACCCTGGGCGACCTGGACATCGTCGACATCGGCGGCGACCACTACAGCTGCCTGTCCGTCGAGCACGCGCCCGGCATCCTCAAGACACTCGGTGAGCTGACCCAGGGGGCGATCACCCGATGACCGGCCACCCGATGCCCCCGAACACGGCAGGGGCGGACACGACGGCGGGGGCGGACACGACGGCGGGGGAGCAGCCCCTCATCGCCGTCCTGGGCGCCTCCGGGGCGGTCGGCCGCGCCGCCGTACGCGAATTGCGCGCCCTCGGCCGCACCGGGCTGCGCCTCGGCGGCCGGACCGCGTCGGCCCTGCGCGCGGTCGCCCGCGAGGACCCCGCCGGCCAAGACGAGACCGTGTGGGCGGACGCCACCGCCCCGGACGGCCTGGACGCCTTCACCGAAGGCTGCGCCATCGTCCTCAACTGCGCCGGCCCCACCTACCGGCTCCGCGCCACGGTGGCCTCGGCGGCCCTCGCCGCCGGAGCGCACTGCGTCGACGTGGCAGGGGACGACCCGGCTGCCGAGGACCTCCTCAAGGACGGCGGTCCGGCCCGCGACGGCCGCACGGTCGTCCTGTCGGCGGGAGCCCTGCCCGGACTGTCGAGCCTGCTGCCCCGCTGGCTTGCCGGGCAGGGCCTGGACAGCGCCTCCGCGCTGACCGCCTACTGCGGCGGCCTGGAGACCTGCTCGCCGACGGTGGCGCGCGACCTCATGCTCTCCCTCACCTCCGGAGGCGCGGACGGCGCGGCCTACGGCGAAGCACTGGCGGCCGTCCGCGGCGGCCGCCGCGTCCCGCGCGCCCTGCGCACCGCCGAGGACGCCGAACACGCGGCCTTTGCGGGCCGGGTGGCCCTGCAGCCCTACCTCAGCGGGGAGAGCGAACGCCTCGCCGCCGCCCTGGGCCTGGAGCGGCTCGACTGGTACAACGTCCACCCCGGGCCCGCGGTACGCGCGCTGCTCGGTCTCCTGCCGGGCCGCCTGGCCGCCGGGGAGGACCCGGAGGAGCTCGCGGACCGGCTGGTCCGCGCCGCCGACCTCGACCTGGCCGGACGCAGGCCCTACTACGTCATGGACTTCACGCTGTCGGGCACGGCATCGGCACGGCCGGCGACGGCGGGGCTGACGCTGCGCGCGGCCAGCAGCTACCGGCTCACCGCGGCGGTGGGCGCGCTGTCGGTGGACGCGGTGCTGCGGGGCGCGGTCCCGGCGGGCGTGCACTTCGCCCGCGACGTCCTGGACCCCGGCACCGTGCTGCGGCACCTGCGGTCCCAGGGCGTCGCTGACCTGCGGCTCACCGGAGCGGCGGCCGGGGCCGAGCGGGCCGAGCGGATGGAGGAGGGCACGCTGTGAGCGCTTCGACACCTTTGCGCGTGCTGGTCTGCGGCACCAACTTCGGCCGCTTCTACGCCGAGGCGGCGGCCCGACGCCCCGGATACGCCCTGGCCGGCGTCCTGAGCCGGGGATCGGCCGCCTCCCGGGCGTACGCGCGGAGTCTGGGCGTCCCCTTCTTCACGGACGTCGACGACCTCCCGGCCGACATCGACGCCGCGTGTGTGGCGGTGAGCTCCTCCATATCGGGCGGCCGGGGGACGGAGCTGGCCAAGGCGCTCATGGACCGGGGCATCCACGTACTCCAGGAACACCCCGTCCACCTCGCCGAGTTGACGGACAACCTCCGGCACGCCCGCCGCCGGGGCGTGCGGTACCGCCTCAACACCCACTACCCGCACGTCGCTCCGGTCCGCGCCTTCATCGACGCGGCCCGCCGACTGGTCGCACAGCAGCGACCGCTCTTCGTGGACGCCGCCACCCCGGTCCACCTGATGCACCCCCTGGTGGACATCCTCGGCCGGGCCATGGGCACCCTGCGGCCCTGGCGATTCGCGGACCCGGCACCGCTGCCCGCCGAGATCGGGCCGCAGCCGTTCCGCTCCCTGCACGGTGTGTTCGCCGGCGTGCCCCTCACCCTACGGGTGCACCACCAGCTCGACCCGTCCGACCGGGACAACCACGCACTCCACTGGCACCGGATCTCTCTGGGCACGGAAGGCGGAGTCCTCACCCTCGCCGACACCCACGGGCCGGTCCTGTGGAGTCCCCGTCTGCACATCGGACGCGACACCGACCGGCGCTTCGTCCTCGACGGTCCGGGCACCGGACGCCTGGGGCTCGGCACCACGGCCGTGGTCGGAGACACGGGAACCTTCCGTACGGTCTTCTCCGACCTGTGGCCGGAGGCCATCGGCAGCGCCCTCGACGGTCTCCGCGAGGCCGTCGGGCAAGGCGGCGACGCCCTGCGCTCCGGCCAGTACGAGCTGGCCGTGTGCCGCATCTGGACCGACCTCGCGGCCCGCCTCGGACCGCCCGAGATCGTCCGGCCGGCCGCCCCGCGGCCGCTGGCGGTCAGCGATGTCTTCCCCGACTGGGAGCGGACCCGCGCGGACACGCACCGCCCCCGCGCCGACCGGACTCCGCCCGGCGCGCTTTCCGGGGACGGCCGCCCCCGTTCGCAGGCGCGCCCCGGCAGCGGCCCCGGTCCGGTGCGGGGCCGGCCGGCCACCGTCCCCGGGCCGGCCACGCGCGGCCGCGCCGGCACCGCGCCCGGCCAGGGCCCGCCGGACCCCGTGGACCCCTCGCCCTACACCCCGTCGGCGGAGTTCTTCGACCTCGTCGCCGCCGGGCACACCGCGACCGCGAGCGGGCCCGCGATCGCCGCGCTCCTCGCCGACGCCGACCTGAGCACCGGGCCGGTGGTCGACATCGGTGCCGGCACCGGCCTGGTGACCGAGGCCGTCGCCCGAGCCAGGCCGGACGCGGAGATCCTCGCCTGCGAACCGGCGGTCGGCATGCGCGCCGTGCTGACCAGCCGGGTCTTCAGCGATCCGGATCTGCGCTCCCGGGTCACCGTCACCGCGGACGCCGCTCCCGACCTGGACCTCCCCGACCAGGTCAGCGTCGTCCTGCTCTGCGGGGTCCTGGGCCACCTCGACGCGGAGGAGCGAGCCCGGCTGTGGCGGGAGCTGCGCCGACGGCTGGCCCCCGGCGGGCTCGTGGTCGTCGAACTCATGCAGTTCGAGGAGCCGTTGACCCTCCCCGAGACCAGGCTCGCCACGGCCACCGCCGGACGGCACCGCTACGAGTGGTCGTTCGGCGGCGCACCGGACGAGACGCAGGACGGCGTGATGCGCCTGCGCTCCACCTGGCGCGTCTACCGGGACGGCGCCACACGGGCGGAGCGCGAGGTGCGCGACTCCTACCGCTGGGCGCCCTTCGGACTGCAGGACGTGGTGGCGGAGTCCGGCCTGACCGCACGCACCCTGCCCACCCGCCCCGGAGCACCCCCGCTGGCCGTGCTCACCCGGGCCCCGGCCCCGCCGGCCCGGCCGAACGCGCGGACCGCCTCGGTCGTCCCGGACTTCCCGGACTCTCCGGTCGTCCCGGTCGTCCCGGTCGTCCCGGTCGCCCCGCGCGACGCCACCCCCCTTCCCCCCTCCTCCACCGACAGCTGAGGACCATTCATGACCACCCCCGTGCCCCCGCCGCCCACCGCCGCTCCCGCCGCTCCCGCCGGGCCCGACGCCGCTGCGGACCCCGTCGCCCCGCCCCGGGACTTTCCGATCCGGCGCGGCTGCCCCTTCGCCGCGCCCGCGCAGTACGGCGTGATGCGCGCCGACGACCCGGTCGCCCGCGTCACCCTGCCGACCAGGCGGGAAGCCTGGGCGGTGACCCGCTACGACGACGTCCGCGAACTGCTCTCCGACCCGCGCGTCAGCGCCGACATCCGCCGCCCCAATTTCCCCGCGCTCGGCGAGGGCGAACAGGAGGCCGGGGCACGGTTCCGGCCCTTCATCCGCACCGACGCCCCCGAGCACACCAAGTACCGGCGGATGCTCCTGCCGGTGTTCACCGTGCGCCGGGTCCGGGCGATGCGCCCCGCCGTGCAGGAACGCGTCGACGAGATCCTGGACGGCATGCTGGCCGCCGGCGGCCCGGTGGACTTCGTCTCCGCCTACGCCAACGCCGTCTCCACCTCGGTGATCTGCGAACTGCTCGGCGTCCCCCGGAAGAACCTGGAGTTCTTCCGGGACGTCACCCGGGTCTCCGGTTCACGCCGCAGCACCGCCGAGCAGGTCTCCGAAGCCCTCGGCGGCCTGTTCGCCCTGCTCGCCGAACTGGTCGCCGAGCGGCGGGCCGACCCCCGCGACGACCTGATCTCCAAGCTCGTCACCGACCACCTGGCCACCGGCAACGTGACGACGGACCAGCTGCTGTCCACCCTGGGCATCACGATCAACGCCGGCCGGGAGACCACCACCAGCATGATCGCCCTGAGCACCCTGCTCCTCCTGGACCGCCCCGAGCTGATGGAGGAACTGCGCCGCGACACCGCCCTGATGCCCTCCGCCGTCGACGAACTCCTGCGCGTCCTGTCCGTCGCCGACTCCATACCGCTGCGCGTCGCCGCCGAGGACATCGAGCTGTCCGGCCGGACCGTGCCGGCCGGCGACGGCGTCATCGCCCTCCTCGCCGGCGCCAACCACGACCCCGAGCGGTTCGACGACCCCGAACGCGTCGACTTCCACCGCACCGACAACCACCACGTCGCGTTCGGCTACGGAGTGCACCAGTGCATCGGGCAGCAACTGGCGCGCCTGGAACTGGAGGTCGCCCTGGAGACACTCATCCGCCGCGTCCCCACGCTCCGCCTCGCGGGGGACCGCGACCAGGTCGCGTTCAAGCACGACTCGGCCACCTTCGGCCTCGAAGAGCTGATGGTGACCTGGTGACCCCCCTCCTCCCGCCGAACGCCCCGGCCCGCCCGGCGCGCGCGGACAACCCCTGGACCAGGAGGTGGAACGAGGGGCCCGCCTCCCGGCTCACGCTGGTCTGCCTGCCACACGCGGGCGGCAGCGCGGGCTTCTACCGGCCG
Organism: Streptomyces sp. NPDC092296; assembly: GCF_044755465.1. Taxonomy (NCBI): domain Bacteria; kingdom Bacillati; phylum Actinomycetota; class Actinomycetes; order Kitasatosporales; family Streptomycetaceae; genus Streptomyces; species Streptomyces sp. NPDC092296. Next base: position 278,768 of record NZ_JBIVRB010000006.1, read on the forward strand.
TGGGCGGCCCTGATGCCCCCCGAGGTCGAACTCCTCGCCATCCAGTACCCGGCCCGCGAGGACCGCCTGGGCGATCCGGACAGCACCGACATGGGCGAGCTGGTGAGCGCGGTCGCCGACGCCGTCCAACCCCTGCTCGACCGGCCGTACGCCCTGTTCGGGCACAGCATGGGCTCCGCCGTGGCCTGGGAACTGGCCCACGAGCTGGGACGCCGTGGAGGCCCGGGTCCGCGCCGGCTCTTCGCGTCGGGCCGGGCCGCGCCCGCAACCGCGGTGACCGGGCAGCTGCACCGCCAGGACGACGCTGTCCTGTGCGCGGAACTGGACCGGCTCGGCGGCACCAGCCGGGAGATCCTCGACGACCCCGGGCTGCGCTCCCTGATCCTCACCGCCGTGCGCCACGACTACCGGATCATCGAAACCCACCGGCCGGAAGGCCGACCGCCGCTGTCCTGCCCGATCCACGTGCTGACGGGCAGCGCCGACCCGGAACTCGGTCCGGAACGCTGCCGTGTCCGGGCCGGCGGCTGGGCGGACCTCACCACCGCCCGTACCGAGGTACGCGCCTTCCCCGGCGACCACTTCTACCTCACCCCGCGCCGCCGCGAGGTCGTCGCCGCCGTCCTGCGCAGGCTGGACCCCTCCCTGGCCACCGGCGGCGCACGCACCTGGCCGAGCACCCCGTGAGCCCCCACCGACCGGCCGTCCGCACCCCGCACGCCATGCGCGCCCCCGCCCCCGCCCGGAGACTGTCGTGATCGACTACTACGCGACCTCGGCCGAGTTCTACGAGCTGGTCGCCACCCGGCACACCGCCAGCAGCGGTCCGCCGCTGACCCGCGTCCTCACAGGCCTGGACACCTCGCACGGCCCCGTCCTCGAGATCGGCGCCGGCACCGGACGCGTGACCGAGGTCATCGCCTCCGCGCTGCCCGAGGCGGAGATCCTCGCGGCCGAACCGTCGCCCACCATGCGAGCCATGCTCACCTCCCGGGTCGCCCGCTACCCGGACCTGCGGCGCCGGGTGACGGTCGTCGACGGCGCCGCCCAGGACCTCGTCCTACCCGAGCGGCTCTCCGCCGTCGTCATCTTCGGCGTGGCCGGCCACCTCACCGCCCCCGAACGCGTCGCGCTGTGGAAGCGGCTCGCCGCCCGCCTGCCGGACGGGGCGCCCATCGTCGTGGAACTGATGGGGGTCGCCTCACCCCGCCGCATCCCGCCGGTGATGTCGCTCCGAGAGGCCATCGGACGCCAGACGTACGAGTGGTGGATCGGCGGCGAACCCACCGAGGGCGACGCCATGCGCTTCACCACCACCTGGAAGGTCCTGCGCGGAGGACGCGTCGTACGCGAGGTCACCGACAGCTACGACTGGCACACCTTCGACGTCGCCCGGCTGGCCCGCGAGGCCGGCATGACCAGCCGCCGCATCACCGAGGCCGGCGGCAGGCCCATCCCCGAGATCGGAGTACTCCTCAAGTGAAGCCGCCCTCCTCCGGGCCCGGCCAGGGCGCGGTGCCCCGAGACCCGGCAGCCCCCGGCGCGGGCACCGCCGCGCCCCCGCGCCCGCTCCGCGCGATCGCCGGACCCGTCCGGCGCCGGCTGGCCCTCGCCGTCGCCCTCCAGAGCGTCGCGGCCCTCGCCGCAGTGGTGCCGTTCATCGCCGTCTCCCGGATCGCCGGCCGCCTCACCGGCGGACCACCCGCCGACGGTGACGCCCTGTGGCCGCTGGTCACCCTGGCCTGCGCGGCCGGCCTGCTCGCCCTGGCGTGCGGCACGGCGGCCGGCGCCCTCGCCCACCTCGCCGACAACGACCTCCAGCTCTCCCTGCGCCGCCGCCTCGCGCGGCACGTCGGGCGGCTCCCGCTCGGCCGGCTCACCGACCAGGGCACCGGCGCCGTCAAGCAGGCCGTGCAGGACGACGTGAGGGCACTGCACACGCTGTTCGCACACACCCTGCTCGACGTCGTCGCCGTCCTCACCGCCCCGGTCCTGGCACTGGCCTACCTGTTCACGGCCGACTGGCGCCTCGCCCTGGTCAGCCTGGTGCCCCTGCTCCTCGGCGTGCTCCTGTTCAGCCGCGCCATGACCGGCGCGGCCGCGCAGATGGCCGAGTTCGGCGCCGCGCTGGGGCGCATCTCCGCCGCCGCCGTGGAGTTCGCCACCGGCATCGCCGTGTTCAAGAGCTTCGGACGCGGACGCAAGGCACACGAGCGTTTCGTCGACGCTACCGAGGGCTTCGCCGACTTCTTCACCCGCTGGGTCCGGACCACCCTGGCCAGCTCCACCGCCGCCGTGCTCGTGGTCGCCCCGGCCGTCGTCCTGCTGCTCCTGTCCGCGGTGGGCGCCGCGCTCGTCACCCAGGACCGGATGACCGGCGCGGAACTCGTCCCCTTCCTGCTGCTCGGCCCCGCCGTCGCCGCCCCCATGGGCGTCGTCGGCCCCCGCATCCAGCAGATCCGGGCCGGCCAGGCCGCCGCCGTACGCATCACGGAACTGCTGCGCACCCCCACGCTCCCCGAGCCCGCGACCCCCGCCCTGCCCGACGGCCACCACGTGTCCATGCGCGGGGTGTCCTTCTCCTACGACGGGCAGAGCGACGTCCTCAGCGGCATCGACCTCGACCTCGCGCCCGGCACGGTCACCGCGCTGGTCGGCCCCTCCGGCTCGGGCAAGTCCACCCTGGCGTCCCTGCTGACCCGCTTCCACGACGTCACGGCCGGCACGGTGACCCTCGGCGGCGCCGACCTCCGCGACATCCCCGCCGCCGAGCTGTACCGCCGAGTCGGCTTCGTCCTCCAGGACGTACGGCTGCTGCGGGCGAGCGTCGCCGACAACATCCGCCTGGGCCGCCCCGACGCCACCGACGAGGACGTCGAGCGGTGTGCCCGCGCCGCCCGCATCCACGACCGCGTCACGGCCCTGCCCGACGGCTACGCGACCGAACTCGGCATGGCCGTCACCCTGTCCGGCGGAGAGGCACAACGCCTCTCCATCGCACGGGCGCTGCTCGCCGACGCGCCCGTCCTCGTACTCGACGAGGCGACCGCCTACGCCGACCCGCACTCCGAGGCACTGATCCAGGACGCCCTGTCCGCGCTCGCGGCCGGCCGCACCCTCCTCGTCATCGCCCACCGGCTGTCGACCGTCCGCTCCGCCGACCGGATCGTGGTGCTGGAGGACGGACGCGTCACCGAACAGGGCCGTCACGACGACCTGCTGGCCGCCCAGGGCCGCTACGCCACGCTGTGGCGGGCCCAGCGGGCCGCGCAGCCGGACCGGACCGACGGCGCCCCCCGCCGCCTGCCCGCCCCCACGGCCGCCGACCGGGCGGCGGACGCCATCCGAGAGGGAAGCGCACGATGATCCGTCAGCTCTACCGGGTCCTGGGGCCGGAGGGCTCCCGCCCGCTGAACCGGCTGCTCGCCCTCCAGTGCGGCGCGGCCGTCCTGCAGGGCGCGGCCTTCGCCCTGCTGGTGCCCGTCCTGCGGGCCCTGCTCGGCCCGCACCCCGACGACGTGTGGCCCTGGCTGGCGGCGTTCGCCGGCTGCGCGCTCGCCCACGCCGTGCTCCAGGGAGCCGCCATCGGCGGCGGGTTCACGGTCGGCTCCCAGCTCTCCCGGGTGCTCCACCGCCGTATGGCGGACCAGGCCCTGCGCCTGCCCCTCGGCTGGTTCACCGCCAGCCGCACGGCCGAGTTCAGCCGGCTCGCCGGACAGAACGTCATCCAGGTGATGAGCACACCGGCCCACCTGCTGCGCCCGTTCGTCAGCTCGCTCCTCACCCCGGCGACGCTGGTGGCCGCCACCTTCCTCTTCGACGTCCGCACCGCCCTGGTGCTGCTGGTCTGCGCGCCCGTGCTGTTCGCCGTCCAGGCGGCGAGCACGGCGGTGATGCGCCGCCTCGACCTCGGCCGCGACGCCGCGGCGGGCGAGGCCGCCGACCGGGTCCTGGAGTACGCGCGCAACCAGCCGGTCCTCCGGGCGTTCGGCCGGACCGCGGAGGGCTACGAGGCGCTGGAGGACGCCCTGGCGGCCGAGGCGCGCGCGGACCGGCGGCTCATCGCGCGGGGCCTGCCCGGGTTCGTCTCCTTCTCGTTCGCCACCCGGCTCGTGTTCGCCCTGCTGCTCGCGCTGGGCGTGTCGTGGCAGCTCGACGGGTCGCTCACCGTGCCCACCCTGCTGGCCCTCCTGGTGCTGCTGGTCCGCCTGATCGACAGCCTGTCGTCCGCCGCCGAGGCCGGCGCGGGCATGCGCATCGCCCGCAACACCCTCGAACGCCTCGGCGCGGTCCTGGACGAACCGCCGTTCCCCCAGCCCGCCGAGCCGAAGGCGCCCCGCGGCACGAGCGTGGAGTTCACCCGGGTCGGCTTCCGCTACGGCAGCGGGCCGGCGGACGGGGCAGCCCCACGGCCGGTCCTGAACGACGTGACCTTCCGGCTGCCCGAGCGCAGCATGACGGCCCTGGTCGGGCCCTCCGGCGCGGGCAAGACCACGATCGCCGGCCTGCTCGCCCGCTTCCGGGACGCCACCGAGGGCACCGTCAGCATCGGCGGCGTCGACGTCCGCGAGATCGCCCCCGACGACCTGGCAGCCCACGTCGCCCTGGTGTTCCAGGACGTCTACCTCTTCGACGGCACCATCGAGGAGAACGTCCGCATCGCCGCCCCCGGCGCGAGCCCCGGCGAACTGGCCGCGGCCGCGGCCCTGTCCGGACTCGACCGCGTGGTCGAGGAGCTGCCCGGCGGATGGGCCGCCAGGGTGGGGGAGGGCGGCGCACGGCTCTCCGGCGGGCAGCGCCAGCGCGTGTCCATCGCCCGCGCCCTGCTCAAGGACGCCCCGATCCTCGTCCTCGACGAGGCCACCGCCGCCCTCGACCAGGAGAACGAGGCGCTGTTCGCCGAGGCCGTGCGCACCCTGGCGGGCCGGAAGACCCTGCTGGTCATCGCGCACCGGCTGAGCACCGTCGTGAGCGCGGACCAGATCCTCGTCCTGGAGGACGGCGAGATCACCGAACGGGGCACGCACGACGACCTGGTCGCGGCGGGCGGCACGTACGCCTCTTTCTGGGAGCGGCGGACCCGGGCGCACGGCTGGCGGCTGGAGGCGGCGCCTTCGTGACCGCGCACCCGGCACCCGCGATCGACCGGCCCCAGCGGCAGAGAGAAGGCACGACACCGATGAGCACCGCATCCAGGAGCACCTGGGAGGCATGGGCGCGCTCCGTCCCCCCGCTCGCCTGCGCGAGCGTCCGGGAGCCCTGCCGGGACCCGGCGGCCACCGCCACCCGCCTCGCGCGGGCGGGACTCGCCGACCAGTACGTGGTGTACGAGGCGGAAGGCAGCGTCTGGCACTTCGCGGCGGGCTCCGTGAGCGTCACCGCCGGCGCCGCCGGCATCACCGCGCGGGCCGCCGGGCGGACCTGGGACTCGCGCACCGACCGGAAGCCGCTGACGGCGTTCGCCACCGCCCTGTCCGCCCTGTCCGCCCGGCCCGCCCGGCCCGCCCTGTCCGCCCGGTCGGCGCTGCGGGACGCGGGCGGCGCGGGCGGCGAGGCGCGCCACTTCTACGGCTGGGCGGCCTTCGACCTCGCCCACCTCCTGCACGCGGACCCCGCGAGGGCCGGTGACCGGCCCCTGCTGCACGCGCTGATCCCCGACGTCGAGGTGACCCTCACCCGCGACCGCACCGTGGTCCGCGCGGTGGACGAGGCATGGGCACGCAAGGTCGCCGACCTGCTCGCGGAGCCGCCGGCGCGGCGGACCGCCCCCGGCGAGCCGACGCCGGAGAAGACCGAGGGGGTCATCGCCGCCGGCACCGCCGCCTACGGCCGGGCGGTCTCCCGCACCGTCGGGGACATCCGCGCGGGGCTCCTGGAGAAGGCCGTGCTCTCCCGGAAGGTCCCGCTGCCCGCCGCGCCCCGCCCGGACTTCCCCGCGACCTATCTCGCCGGCCGCCGGGCCAACACACCGGCACGTTCCTACCTGCTGGACCTCGGCGGGTACCGCGCCGCCGGGTTCAGCCCCGAGACCGTCCTGGAGGTCGGGGAGGACGGACGCGTCAGCACCCAGCCGCTCGCGGGCACCCGCGCACTGGGACCCGACCCGGCGGAGAACGAGCGCCGCCGCGCAGAACTGCTCAGCGACCCCAAGGAGGTACACGAACACGCCGTGTCCGTACGCCTGGCCTGCGACGAGATGGCGGCCGTGTGCCGGCCCGGCTCCGTCGTGGTCGAGGAGTTCATGGCGGTCCGCCCGCGGGGGTCGGTGCAGCACCTGGCCTCGCGGGTGACGGGCCGGCTGCGGCCGGACACCGGACCGTGGGACGCCTTCGCCTCCCTCTTCCCGGCGATCACCGCCACCGGTGTCTCCAAACGGGCCGCCCTCCAGGCTCTGGCCCGCCATGAGGAAGGGCCGCGGGGCCTGTACGGCGGCGCGGTGTTCCGGGGGAGCACCGACGGCGCTCTGGACGCCGCCCTCGTCCTGCGCACCCTGATCGGCACGGGAAGCGAGGCGTGGCTGCGGGCCGGCGCGGGCGTCACCGCTCAGTCCAGCCCCGAGCGGGAGATCGAGGAGACCTGCGAGAAGCTGCGCAGTGTCGCTCCGTACCTCAGGTTCGCCGAGGACTGACTGGGCGCCTCTCGCCGCCGGGGGCCCTGCACCGCCGCACCGCCGCACCGTGGGACGGTGGGCGCGGGAGGGCGTGGGCCTGGACCCGGGGCCCTGAAGGAGGCCGCCCGAACGGGTGGCGGGGTGCTCGCGCGACGGCCCGGGGGGTGGACGGGTGTGACGCTGCGGGCCTCTTCGAGACCCTCCGGCAGCGCGGCGTTGAGCAGAGCGAGGCGCCGGACCTCTGCGGCAACCGCACGCAGTCGGGCCTGCTGTCCGCTGCTGACGCACTTGAGGCGGGGGATGCGCGCCACGCGTCTGCCGTACGGAGCGGGCCCGGCCCCTCTCGCGTGTGATGCCGGGGCGGTGCCGGCGGAAGGGGGTGCCGCCCATGGAGGACCACCGGGCCGGGGCGAGCACGCTGGGGGCGCTGCCCGGTCCCCTCCGCGCGCCGCAGTGGCTCCTCCGGCGCCTGGCGGCCCCGGCGCTCGCCGAGGAAGTCGGTCTGCGCGGCCACGGGACCGTCCCCTCGGGGGCGTCGGCGCGGAGGAGACCGGCGATCCCCCGGCGGCGGGCGCGCAGCATCCGTTCCCTCGGCGGTGCCCGTGCGGCGGTGTGGCCGGCCTCACCCCGGGGGTTCGGGTGGTCGGGTGGGTGGACGCGCCGGCCGGTCCGTCAGCGGGTGCGGAAGGTGTCGCACGCGTCGATGTCGCCGGTCGTGTAGCCGGTGGTGAACCACTTCTGCCGCTGCGCGGAGGAGCCGTGCGTCCAGGTTTCCGGGGTCACCTTGCCCTCGTACTGCTTCTGGAGGCGGTCGTCGCCGATCGCCGCGGCCGCGTCCAGGGCCTCGTTGATGTCGGCGCGCGACAGCTTGCTGATCAGCGGGCGGCCGGTGGACTTCTGCGGGGTGGTGGTCGCGTGCTTGGCCCAGACCCCCGCGTAGCAGTCGGCCTGCAGTTCCAGTTTCACCGAGTCGCTGTGCGCGCCCTTGTCGTCGTCGAGGTCGTCCATGGTGCCCAGCAGGTTCTGGACGTGGTGCCCGTACTCGTGGGCCACCACGTAGGCCTGTGCGAACGGTCCACCGCTGGCCCCGTACTCGGTGCGCAGCTCCTTGAAGAAGGTGAGATCCAGGTACACCTTGTTGTCCCCGGGGCAGTAGAAGGGCCCGTCGTCGGACGACCCCTTGCCGCACGCCGTCGGCACTGTGCCGGTGAAGTAGACGGTCTTCGCCGGGGTGTAGCCGTCGAGTTCGCTGTCCCAGAAGTTCTGGAGGCTGTTGACCACCGCGGTGATGCGGCAGTCGTCCTTGGTGTTGGCGTCCGCCCCGGTGCGGCAGTCGGACTTCTCGACGGCCTTGGCCGGCGCCGCAGCGGTGGTCGAGTCGCCGGACAGCCCCAGATCGTCTGCGTCGACGCCCAGCGCCAGCGCGACCAGCAGCCCTATGACCCCCAGGACCCCGCCGCCGACCGCGACCTTGCCGCCGGACATCCCGCGCCGGTCCTCCACCTGGGAGTTGTCGAGTCCTGCCTCATCGTCAAACTTCATCGCGTTCCACCTCGATAGGAGCACCCGCCGTGCGAAGGGGAACCCTATCCGGAGCTTGCTGTCCTGCTGGTTGGGCGCTGGGGTGGCTGTGTGGTGAGGGTGGGGTGGGGTGGGTTTCGGGGGCTGGTTGTCGCGGTCGGTGGGGGGCTGGTCATGGTGGTGGCGTTTGCGTTGGTGCGGTCCGTTTTGATG
>NZ_JBIVRB010000007.1:0-6916 GCF_044755465.1 Streptomyces sp. NPDC092296
CTCTGGGAGATCACCGTCCGCACCGGCACCGGCACCAGCACCGGAGGCGGCACCGGCGGAACCGGCGGCACCACCGGCGGCGACAACGGCGGCGGCACCTCGCAGCTGCTGTCGTACAAGAAGCCGGCCACGGCCAGCTCCTACCAGGACGACGCCAACTGTGGCGGCTGCACGCCCGCCAAGGCGTTCGACGCCGACCCGGCCACCCGCTGGGCGACCAGCGACGTCACCGGCTGGGTCGACCCGGGCTGGATCTCGGTCGACCTCGGTGCCACGGCGACCATCAACAAGGTCGTCCTCCAGTGGGACCCGGCCTACGCCACGGCGTACCAGATCCAGGTCTCGGCCGACGGCAACAACTGGAACAGCATCTACTCCACCACCCAGGGCGCCGGCTTCAAGGAGACCCTGAACGTCAACGGCACCGGCCGCTATGTGCGGATGTACGGCACCGCCCGCTCCAACGGGTACGGCTACTCGCTGTGGGGCTTCGACGTCTACGGCACCGGTGGCAACCCCACCCCGCCGCCGGCCCTGCCGCCGAACCCGGGCAACCCGCTGAAGCTGGTCTGGAGCGACGAGTTCAACGGCCCGTCCGGCACCGCCCCCGACAACAGCAAGTGGACCGCCGACCCGGGGCCGGGCGTCAACGGCGAGCTGGAGTACTACACCACCGGCAACAAGAACACCTACCAGGACGGCAACGGCAACCTCGTCCTGGAGGCCCGCAAGGAGGTGACCCCCGGCTCGGCGTGCCCGCCGGACTCGCTGACCGGCAGCACCACCTGCCAGTACACCTCGGGCCGGATCAACACCTCCGACCATCTCAACTTCACCTACGGGCACGTCGAGGCGCGGATCAAGGTGACCGGCACGCAGGGCTTCTGGCCGGCCTTCTGGATGCTGGGCTCCAACTTCAAGACCGGTACGCCGTGGCCCTACAGCGGTGAGATCGACATCATGGAGCACGTCGGCAAGGTGCCGGACACCGTGTACTCCACGCTGCACGCCCCGGCCTACAACGGCGGCAACGGCTACGGCTCGCCGTACACGCTGCCCGGCCAGGACTTCTCGGCGGCGTTCCACACCTACGCGGTGGACTGGGACTCCAGCCACATGACGTTCTCGGTGGACGGCAACGCCTTCTTCACCGTGGACCGGACGGCCCTGGAGAAGACCAAGGGGCCCTGGGTCTACGACCACCCGTTCTACATCATCCTCAACAACGCGGTGGGCGGCGACTGGCCCGGCTACCCGGACGCCAGCACCGTCTTCCCGCAGAAGATGCTGGTCGACTACGTGCGCGTCTACCAGTAGGCACGCACACCCGCAGGGCCCCGGCGCGGTCGCGCCGGGGCCCTGCGGCCTGCCGTCAGGCCGCAGGCTGCCCGTCCCAGGGGTGGCGCGCCGGCGGGTCGCGGACTCGGCGGACGCCGGCCGCGAGGTGGTCCGGCCGACCCCGCAGCGGCTGCGTGGCCCGGAGGACTCGCTGCGCGCCATGGCGCCGTTGCACGGCTTCCGCCGCGATATGGCCGGGTGGTTCGGTGCCGCCGGTTGATCCATTCGGGTGGACCACGCGGCCGACTCCCGGCTCCGGTCCCGTATCGTCGATGAAGCCCGCGTTCGCCGCACCCCGGGAACCCCCGCGCGTTGGACATGTGGACCAGCAAGCAACGTGCGCCCCCGCGCGCGTACCGGACACTCCAGAGGGGACGGGCCGTGGCAGAGCAACTGCGCAGTGCAGCACCGGAGGAAGAGGGCGGCACCGCAGCAGTGCAGGCCGAGCCGAAGCGCCGCCAGCGACCGCTCTGGAAGGAGCTGCCGCTGCTGATCGCGCTGGCGATCATCCTGGCCCTGGGCATCAAGACCTTCTTCGTCCAGGCGTTCTCGATCCCGTCCGGCTCCATGGAGAACACCCTCCAGGTCAACGACCGGGTGCTGGTCGACAAGCTCACCCCCTGGTTCGGTGCCAAGCCCGAGCGCGGCGAGGTCGTCGTCTTCCACGACCCGGGCGACTGGCTGCAGGGCGAGGCGACGCCGCACACCAACGCGATCCAGAAGGTGCTGAGCACCGTCGGCCTGATGCCCTCGGCCGATGAGAAGGACCTGATCAAGCGGGTCATCGCGGTCGGCGGGGACACCGTGACCTGTCGGGTCGGCTCCCCGGTCGCGGTCAACGGCGTACCGCTGGACGAGCCCTACCTCTACCCCGGTGCCACGCCGTGCGACAACGACCCGGTCGGCAGTGTCACCGTGCCCAAGGGGAAGATCTGGGTGATGGGCGACCACCGGAACAACTCCGAGGACTCCCGCTTCCACCAGAACGACAACCCCGGCGACGGCTTCGTCCCGGTGGGCAATGTGGTCGGCCGGGCCTTTGTGGTCGCCTGGCCGGTCAGCCACTGGGCCACGCTGCCGGTGCCCGCCACCTTCCACCAGCAGCAGCTGGCCGACGGCCGCACCTCCACCGTCGCAGCGGCGGCCGCCCCCGGGCTGGTCGGACTCACCGGTGCCGCCCCGTTGACGCTCTGGTACCGCCGGCGGCGCGGGCAGCGGCTCCAGGCGGCCGACCTGCGCGAACGGGTCTGATCGCACCAGCCAGGCGACCCAGAGGGGGCGCGGCCGACCGGCCGCGCCCCCTCTGCCATGCGCTGCCGGCGGCGGCAGCGCCGGCTTCGGGTGCCCGGCGTCCACCGCCGTCATGGGCCTGGGCCCCGGTGGCGGTGGACGGCGGCGCGCAGCGTGGCGGGGTCGTCCCCCAGCACCGCGATGTCGCCGTCGATGTCGGTACGCAGCACGGTGGCGCCCAGGGCGCGCAGCCGGGCGACGGTGCCGGGGGCCGGGTGGCCGTAGGGGTTTCCGGCGCCGCAGGAGACCAGGGCGAGGCGGGGGTGCAGGGCGGCGGCCAGTGACCAGTCCTGGTGGGCCGAGCCGTGGTGGGCGACCTTGAGGACGTCGACCCGGCCGAGGGCGGCCCGGTCGTGGGCGAGCAGTTCGGCCTGCGCGGGCGGTTCGAGGTCCCCGAGGAGGGCGAAGCGCAGGCCGTGGACGGTGGCGACGGCGGCGATGCTGGCGTTGTTGGGTCCGGGTGCCTCCGGGCCGGGCGGTCCGTCCGGCCACAGGACGTCCCAGCTCAGGTCGGGGGCGACCGCGCGGCGTTCGGCGGGGGCGGCACGCAGCACGGGTATGCCCGCGCGGGCCGTCCAGCGCAGCACCCGGGCCTCCTCCCCCGGTGGGTCGTCCAGGGTGGTGGTCTGCACGGCGGCGACGGTGCGGCCGCGCAGCACACCGGGCAGTCCTTCGACGTGGTCGGCGTGGAAGTGGGTGAGGATCACCAGCGCGATCCGGGTGATGCCGAGTGAGCGCAGGCAGCCGTCGGCGGCACGCGGGTCCGGTCCGGTGTCGACGACCACGGCGGTGTCGGGTGCGGCTCCGGTACCGGCGGGCAGCACGATCATGTCCCCTTGGCCGACATCGCACATGACGAGCCGCCAGCCCGGCGGCGGCCAGCCGGTGGCGATCCGGGTGAGCAGCGGTGGGCGGAGCAGCGCGGCGAGCAGGGCGAGGCCCAGCAGCACTGCCGGCACGGGGTGGCGGCGCAGCCGGGGCAGCAGCGCGGGGGCCGCGCAGCAGGCGGCGGCGGTGGCCACGGCCAGGGTCAGCGCGCCGATCCTGCCGGTGGGCCAGCCGATCACCGCTCCGGGCAGTGCGGCGCCGTGGCGGGCCACGGCGGCGAGCCAGCCGGTGGGTACACCGGCCAGCCGGGCGAGGAGCGCAGCCGCGCCGCTGGAGGCCGGGGCGACGGTGAGTGCGGCGAAGCCGAGCAGGGTGGCGGGGGCGACGGCCAGTTCGGCGAGCAGGTTGCACGGTACGGCGACGAGGCTCACCCGGGCGGTGAGCAGCACGATCACCGGTCCGCAGAACGCCTGTGCGGCGCCGGCCGCACCGGTGGCCTCGGCCAGGCGTACCGGCCAGCCCCGGCGGATCAGGGCGGCGGACCAGCGCGGACCGAGGGTGAGCAGTCCGGCGGTGGCCAGCACCGAGAGTATGAAGCCGTAGTCACGGGCCAGCCAGGGGTCGGCGAGCAGGAGCAGCAGCGCGGCGGCGCTCAGTGCCGTCAGGGCGTGGCTGCGGCGCCCGGCGGCCAGGGCCAGCAGGCCGATCAGCCCGGTGGCGGCGGCGCGCAGCACGCTGGCTTCGGGGCGGCACAGCACCACGAAGGCGGCGGTGAGGGCGGTGCCCAGAGCTGCGGTGGTGCGCAGCGGCAGGCCGAGGCGGGCGGCGAGGCCACCGCGTTCGGGGGTGGCGGCGCGGGTGGGGGCGCCGAGCAGGACGGCGAGGACAAGCGAGAGGTTGGCTCCACTTACTGCGGTCAGATGGGCGAGGTCGGTGGCGCGGAAGGCGTCGCGGAGGTCGTCGGGGATGCGGGAGGTGTCACCGACGACCAGCCCGGGGAGCAGTGCGCGGGCGTCCGGGGCCAGTTGCTCCGAGGCGCGGCGCAGGCCCTCGCGGAGGCTGCCCGCGATGCGCTGGACGGTGCTGGGCGGTGCGAGCGGGCTGGGTGGGGCCCGGGTGAACAGGACGGCGGCGGTCGGTTCTGCGGGGTCGTCGGGTGGCAGGACCTGGACGTCGGCGGTGACACGGGTGGACGGGAGCAGCGGGAGCCAGCGTGCGGCGGTGCTGCCCTGGGCGATGACGGTGACGGGGGTGCGGACGGCGGTGGTGACGCGGTCGACGGTGACGCGGTCGGCGCGGGCGTGGACGATGACCACGCCCTGGCCGCGCCCGGAGCCACGGACCTTGGGGCCGCGCTCGACGGGGTCGCTGGTGAGGGTGAGTTCGACGGTGACACCGGCGCGGGGGCCGGCCTGGGCGAGGGCGGGCAGTGGGCCTCGGTGGAGGTCTGCGGTGTGCAGGGTGGTGGTGGTCGCGGCGGCTGCGGCGGTGAGCAGCAGTACAGCGGTTCCGGTGCGGTGACGGCCGTGCTGGTGCTGGTTCTGGTGCTGGTGCTGGTTCGGGTCTCGGTCGCGGTGGGTGCGGGCGAGCAGGGTCAGGGCGGCGAGTACGGCGAGGGCTGCGGCGGTGAGGACGGCCGGGGTGTGGCGCGGCGTTGTGGTGAGGAGGGCTGCTGTGGTCGCCCAGGCGGTGGCGGCGGGGAGGAGGAGGCGCGGCGGTGGGTGGTGGGCCGGCTTCGGGAGGGGGCCGGGACGCGGTCGGGGTGCAGGACGCGGTCGGGGTGCGGGGGCGATACCGGGGAGGGGGGATCGAGGGCTCATGGCTGTCAGGGCGTCACCAGCGGGGCGAGGTCGGCGTACTTCCGCCGGCCGATACCGGCGACCTGCCGCAGTTGGTCGACGGCGGTGAAGCCGCCATGGCTGTCGCGGAACTCGATGATGTGCTGGGCCAGGACGGGCCCCACTCCGGGCAGGGCGTCGAGCTGTTCGGCCGTGGCGGCGTTGAGGCTGACCGGTCCGCCGGCTGACCCGCCGGTGACCGTGACCGCTGCCGACTGGGTACTCGGTGCGCCGACAAGGATCTGCTCACCGTCTGCGACGACCCGGGCGAGGTTGAGCCCGGTGGTGTCCGCGCCGTGCGCCGGGCCGCCCGCCGCGCGGAGAGCGTCGGCCACCCGGGAGCCGCGCGGCAGGGTCCGCAGCCCGGGGTGGCGGACCTTCCCGGACACGTCCACCACCACCTCCGCCACCGGCCCGGACGACGGCTTCGGCGTCCCGGGGCCAGAGTCGGTACCGGGGCCGGGCCCCGGCACAGCGGCCGGAGCGGTGGACACGGGCACGGAGACCTGCTGCGGACGGCCGAGCCAGAAGTGCTGGACGCCGTACCCGACAGCCAGCAGGAGCAGCACCAGCAACCCGACGGCGGCCCTGCGGTCGACATCCAGGGCGTCCCGCACCCCGGACGGAAGCCACCGCAGCACGCTGCGTGGAGCGGCACCCACGGCAGCGGCGGAGCTGTGACCGAGCGAAGGATCGGTCCCGGTCACCGCTCCCCGGTCGGAGTCATCGTCACGGCCGGCGGCGAGTAGCGGCCCCGCTTCGGGGGACTGCGGCGCGGATTCGGGAAGGGGAACATCAGGGCCCCGGAGGGCGGTTACGGCAGCGGAGGCGGACGGCGGCACAGCGCGGGCCGGGGCAAGACCAGCGGTGACCGGCGGCGGGACCTCTGCCGTTGCTGTGGCACCGGGCGAAGCAGAGTCGTTGACGCGACGACCGTCCGAAACGCCACCGGTGCCAGACCCGAGCGCAAGCGGCGGCCGAAGCCGCGCCCCGGCGGACGGCGGCGCAACTTCGGCAAGAGGCACAAGGTGGCCTGCGGCGAAAGCCTCCGGCCCCGGGGCGGCGACGGACAGCGGCAGAGCCTCGCAGAGGGGCACAGCATGGCCCGCGATAAGCGCCAGAACGAGACCAGCAGGGCCCCGGCCACCAGCCACGGCAGGGACCGGCAGCGGCGCGACATCTGCCGCCGCTGTGGCACCCGGCGAAGCAGAGCTGACCCGACGACCGTCCAAGACGCCACCGGTGCCAGACCCGAGCGCAAGCGGCGGCCGAAGCCGCGCCCCGGCGGACGACGGCGCAACTTCGGCAAGAGGCACAAGGTGGCCCGGGATGAGCGCCGGGACGAGACCAGCAGGACCCCCGCCACCAGCCACGGCAGTGGCCAGCGGCGGCACCGCCACTGCGGCACCCGGCGATGCCAGGCTGACGCGATGGCCGTCCGAAACGCCACCGGCGCCAAGACCGTGAGCGGGCAGCGGCGGGGCGGCTTCGGCGGCAGGGCGGAGGCCGGTCTTGGCGGGGGCCGGGGCATGGGTGGGCAATGCCAGGGGCCCGGCTGCCGTAGCAGCGGACAGCAAGCTAGGGACCGCTCGGTGGCTGGCCGGCCGCAAACCCGGAATACG
>NZ_JBIVRB010000007.1:7011-260985 GCF_044755465.1 Streptomyces sp. NPDC092296
TACGGGCAGGCCGGCAGGCAGCAGATGCCTCGGCGGCGCCAGAGGCAGGCAACGGGCCAGGGACAGAAGACGAGCCCACCCGATAGCTGGCCGGCCGCAAACCCGGAATACGGGCAGGCCGGCAGGCAGCAGATGCCTCGGCGGCGCCAGAGGCAGGCAACGGGCCAGGGACAGAAGACGAGCCCACCCGATAGCTGGCCGGCCGCGAGCCGGGGATGGGGGCAGGGCGGCAGGCGGCGGGGGTCTCGGCGGCGGCAGGGGGTGGGGGCAGGACGGTGGCCAGGCGGTGGCGGAGGGCTGTGGTGGTCTGCCGACGGCGGGCCGCGCCGGGCAGGGTGATGGTGCGCATGGCAGGGGACGCTAGGCGTGTCCGGCCGGCCCCGGGAAAAGTCGTCCGCCGCCTGTGGACAACCCGGGGGTGTGGATAACTCCGTTCACCCACTCGGGTGGAAAACGGTCAGCGCGGCGAGACCACCACCGCCAGCAGGCCCGGCCCGACGTGGGCGCCGATGACGGCGCCGACCTCGCCCACGTACAGGTCACGCAGGCCGGGGATGCGGCTGCGCAGGCGCTCGGCCAGGGGTTCGGCCCGGTCTTCGGCGGCGAGGTGGTGCACGGCGATGTCGACCTCGGCCGTACCGGTCTGGTCCACGGCGATCTCCTCCAGCCGGGCGATGGCCCGGGACGCCGTACGGACCTTCTCCAGCGGTTCGATCCGCCCGCTCGACAGGTGCAGCAGCGGCTTGACGGCCAGCGCGGAGCCGAGCAGCGCCCGAGCCGCACCGATCCGGCCGCCGCGCCGCAGATACTCCAGGGTGTCGACGTAGAAGAAGCCCGTGGTGGCGGCAGCCCGCGCCTCGGCCGCCGCCGCGACCTCCCCGAGATCGCCGCCCGCCTCGGCCGCCGTGGCGGCGGCCAGCACGCAGTACCCCAGGGCCATCCCGACCATGCGGGTGTCCACCACCCGTACCGGCAGCTCGGCCGACTCGGCCGCGAGCAGCGCCGCCTCGTACGTGCCGGACAGTTCGGCCGAGAGGTGCAGCGAGACCACGGCGTCCGCGCCGGCCTCGGCGGCGGCCCGGTAGGCGGCGGAGAAGGACTCCGGGCTGGGCCGGGAGGTGGTCACCGCCCGGCGGGCGCGCAGGGCGTGCGCGACGTCCTTGGGCGAGACCTCGATGCCTTCGGCCAGCACTTCGTCACCCATCACCACGCTGAGCGCCACCACGCCGATCCGGTGGCGGTCCACTGCGTCCTGCGGCAGATAGGCCGTGGAATCGGTGACAAGCGCAACGTGGGCGGACATGTGCGGGAGGTTACCCGCCGGTGGCGGCCGGGGACAGCGGCGGGTGACCTCCCGCAGCCGTGACCCGCCCGACAGAGCCGACAGGGCACCGGTCAGGACAACCGGTCAGGACAACCGGTGAGGGCCACCGATCAGGCAGCGGGGCTCCCCGGCCCCGTACGGGGCTTGCGCAGCCGCTCCGCGAACCGCACCCGGGGGTCGCCCAGCCCCAGCGCCTCGGCGGCGCCGACACCCCGCCCGCTGCCGAGCCCGGCCCGCCGCTCCCGCCCGGCCGGAGCCGAGCCGTCCGACGTACCCACCGACCCCTCCGATCGCGAGGCCGACGCAGGCCCGCCAGACCCAGCAGACTCACCAGACCCGCCAGACCCAGCAGGCGGCGCGGCCGGCGCCCAGTGCCGCAGCGCCCCCGCCTCGGTCTCGCACTCCCGGCTCAGCCGGGTCAGCTCGTCCTCGGAGAACCGCTGCGCCCGGTCCTGCGCCGCCCAGCGCAGCGACTCCGCCGCGTGGGTGATCCGCTCGGCCCGCTCCCGCAGCTCGGGCAGCTTGGCGTCCAGCCGCGCCGTGCCCGGCTCGCGCTCCAGCATCCGCAGCTCGCCGTCGACCTGCCCGGCGTGCTCCTCCAGCTGCCGGAGCAGTTGCAGCGCGTCCGCGAGCTGCGAGTCGCCCTGGACACCGGCCTCCAGCACCCGCCGCGTCCCGGCGAGCGACTCGCGCACCTCCAGCCTGAGGGCGGCGATCCGGCCCTGCGGGCCCGCCTGGGTGTACTTGCGGGCCTTGAGGGTGGCGTCCTCCACGGCGCGGCGGGCCTGGGCGCCGTGCTGCTCGACCTTGCGGCCGACCGCGCGCCCGCCCCTGACGGCGGCCACCACCAGCAGGGCGGTCATCACGAGGACGAACAGCGCCACGACGCCGACCAGGATGCCGATCGCCTCCATGGGATGCCACCTCCGCGCTGAGGGACGGGACCGCCGGGCGGGCCCGCTTCGATCCGGTGCTGATGTACCGGTGCGTTCCACCGTAGCCGCGTCTGTCCGCCGAATGGGCGGACAATCCGGACACGGTCGGGGAGTTCAGGGACAGTTCCGGGTTTCCCCCGACATACCGAGGGGCCGGGCGGAGGGTCGCACCCCCGCCCGGCCCCAGCAGGACCGGTCAGCCGGTGACGATGTTGACCAGCTTGGGCGCCCGTACGACCACCTTGCGCACCGCCGCGCCGCCGATCGCCTTGACCACCGCCTCGTCGGCCAGCGCCACCGCCTCCAGCTCGGCCTCACCGATGCCCGGCGGCACCTCCAGCCGGGCCTTGACCTTGCCCTTGATCTGCACCACGCAGGTCACCGTCTCGTCCACCAGGTACGCCGGGTCCGCCACCGGGTAGTCGGCGAAGGCAAGCGACTCGGGGTGGCCGAGCCGCCGCCAGAGCTCCTCCGCGATGTGCGGGGCCAGCGGGGCGACCAGCAGCACCAGCTGCTCGGCCACCGTGCGCGGGGTGCTGCCCCGCTTGACCAGGTGGTTGTTGAGCTCGGTGGCCTTGGCGACCGCCGTGTTGAAGCGCAGCCCCGCCATGTCGGCGCTGATGCCCTCGATCGCCCGGTGCAGCGCCCGCAGGGTGGCGTCGTCCGGCTGCTCGTCGATGACGACCAGCTCGCCGGTCTCCTCGTCCACGATGTTGCGCCACAGCCGCTGGAGGAAGCGGTACGAGCCGACGACCGCGCGGTCCTCCCAGGGCCGGGAGACGTCCAGCGGGCCCATCGCCATCTCGTACAGCCGCAGCGTGTCGGCGCCGTACTGCTCGGCGATCTGGTCGGGGGCGACGGTGTTCTTCAGCGACTTGCCCATCTTGCCCGCCTCGCGGCGGACGGGCTGCCCCTGCCAGTAGTACCCGTCGGCCCGCTCCTCCACCTCGGCCGCCGGGACCGGGAAGCCCCGGTCGTCGCGGTAGACATAGGCGGTGATCATGCCCTGGTTGTACAGCTTGTGGAACGGCTCGAAGGAGGAGACGTACCCCAGGTCGAACAGCACCTTGTGCCAGAAGCGCGCGTACAGCAGGTGCAGCACGGCGTGCTCGGCGCCGCCGACGTACAGGTCGGCGCCACCGGCCGGCTTGCCGGCCCGCGGACCCATCCAGTACTGCTCGGCGGCCGGGTCGACCACCCGGTCGCTGGAGACCGGGTCGACGTAGCGCAGCTCGTACCAGCAGGAACCGGCCCAGTTGGGCATGGTGTTGGTCTCGCGGCGGTAGCGCTTGGGCCCGTCGCCCAAGTCCAGCTCGACGTGGACCCACTCCTCGGCCCGGGAGAGCGGGGTCTCCGGGGAGGTGGCGGCGTCGTCGGCGGCGAAGGTGCGCGGCGAGTAGTCGTCGATCTCGGGCAGCTCGACCGGCAGCATCGACTCGGGCAGCGGGTGGGCCACGCCGTCCTCGTCGTAGACGATCGGGAACGGCTCGCCCCAGTAGCGCTGCCGGCTGAACAGCCAGTCGCGCAGCCGGTAGTTGACGGTGCCCTCGCCCAGGCCGCGCTCGGCCAGCCAGTCGGTGATCCGCTTCTTGGCCTCGGCCACGCCCAGGCCGTCCAGCGAGACCGAGTCGTTGGCGGAGGCGGTGATCGCCGCGTCGTACGAGGAGAAGGCGTCGTCCCAGTCGGCCGGGTCGGTGCCCCGGTCGTCGCTCGGCTGCACCACGCAGCGCATCGGCAGGCCGAAGGCCCGCGCGAAGGCGAAGTCGCGGGAGTCGTGGGCGGGCACCGCCATGATGGCGCCGGTGCCGTAGCCCATCAGCACGTAGTCCGCGATGAAGACGGGGACGCGCTCGCCGCTCACCGGGTTGACCGCGTGGGCGCCGGTGAAGACGCCGGTCTTGACCTTGGCGTCGGCCTGCCGCTCGACGTCCGACTTGGCGGCGGCCTCGGCGCGGTAGGCGGCGATGGCCTCGGCGGGGGTGGCGGCGCCGCCGGTCCAGTCCGGGCGTACGCCGTCGGGCCAGGCGGCGGGGGCGATCCGGTCGACCAGCTCGTGTTCGGGGGCCAGCACCATGTAGGTGGCGCCGAACAGGGTGTCGGGGCGGGTGGTGAAGACGGTGATGGCGGCGCCGCCGTCGGCGTCCACCGCGAAGTCCACCCGGGCGCCCTCGGAGCGGCCGATCCAGTTGCGCTGCTGGAGCTTGATGGCGTCCGGCCAGTCCAGCAGGTCCAGGTCGGAGATCAGCCGGTCCGCGTAGGCGGTGATCCGCATCATCCACTGGCGCAGCTTGGACTTGAAGACCGGGAAGTTGCCGCGCTCGGAGCGGCCGTCGGCGGTGACCTCCTCATTGGCCAGCACGGTGCCCAGGCCGGGACACCAGTTGACCGGCACCTCCTTGGCGTACGCCAGCCGGTACTCGCCCAGCAGCTCGTCGCGCTCGACCGGGGACAGCGCGGCCCAGGGGCGGCCGTCCGGGGTGGCGCGGCCGCCGGTGGCGAACTGCTCGACCAGCTCCGCGATCGGGCGGGCGCGGCCGGCCTGCTCGTCGTACCAGGAGTTGAAGATCCGCAGGAAGATCCACTGCGTCCAGCGGTAGTAGTCCGGGTCGATGGTGGAGATCGACCGGCGGGCGTCGTGGCCCAGGCCCAGGCGGCGCAGCTGGGCGCGGAAGACCTCGATGTTGCCCTCGGTGGAGACCCGGGGGTGGGTGCCGGTCTGCACCGCGTACTGCTCGGCGGGCAGGCCGAAGGCGTCGTAGCCCAGGGTGTGCAGCACATTGTGGCCGGTCATCCGCTTGTAGCGGGCGTACACATCGGTGGCGATGTAGCCCAGCGGGTGGCCCACGTGCAGGCCCGCACCGGACGGGTACGGGAACATGTCCATGATGAAGGCGTGCGGCTTGCCGGAGACGTCCCCGGCGGCCGGGTCGGCCAGCGGGCCGGTCGGATTGGGGGCGTTGAACGTCCCCTCCTTCTCCCACAGGTCCTGCCAGCGCGCCTCGATGTCGGCCGCCAGGGTGGCTGTGTACCGGAAGGGCTCGCCGGCGGCCTCGGCCGCGCCCGGAGCAGGGGTCGTCTCGCTCATCGTCTTCAGGACTCCATCGGTGTCAGATAGCGAATCGGCGGCCGGAAATGAAAAAACCCCTCACATGAGGGGTCGCCGCGCCGACTCCGGCCCTTGCGCCAGGCGTCGGCCGGTGCTGGTCAGCGCGGCCGGCTAAGGAGCAGGCGCACGGTTCGCATGGGCTCAGGGTACCGCAGCGCCCACGGCGCCCGCGCGCCCCTTGCCCTGCCCCGGCGGCTACGGCCGGCAGGCCCGGTCGAACTCCTTGAGCACCTTGGCCACCCGTACCGACAGCATGCCGGCCGCCAGCTCCCGCGCCCGGTCCGCCGCCTCGACGGCCGCCGCCCGCCGACCGCCCAGCAGCAGGCACTCGGCCAGCCGCACCAGCGCCAGCGCCCGGGTGCGCGCCCGCTCCGGCGCGATCCCGGCCGCCGCCAGCTCCAGGTGGTGCCGGGCGGGCTTCGGGCGGCCGAGGAACAGCAGGCTCTCCCCCACCAGCTTGTGCAGGTCGGCCAGGTCCTGCGGATCGGCGTCACCCGCCGCCGCCTCGGTGAACGCCCGCTCGGCCGCCTCCTCCGCCCCGGGCCGCTCCCCCAGCCGGCCCAGCGCCCGCGCCATCCTGCCGTACTGCAACGCCCGCTCCGCCGCGCCGTCCACCCCGTCGGCCGCCGCCAGCGCCATGGTCAGCAGGGTGACCGCCTCCCGCTCCCGGCCCGGCAGGAACGTCGCCTGCGCGGCCAGGCAGCCCATCACCGACGCGCCCGTCCGGACGTCCCCGGAGACGTGCGCGGCCCGCAGCGCGGCGACGAAGCAGCGCTGCGCGGTCACCTCGTCGCAGCCGTCCGAGGCGGCCCAGCCCGCCAGCCGGGCCAGCCGGGCCGCCACCGCGTACAGCTCGCGGCCGGTCCGCTCGTCGTACGCGCCCAGCTCCAGCAGCTGCACCAGGACGCCGACCTCCCGGCGGGCCGTCTCCAGCACCAGGCCGCCGCCGAACGCCATCTCCAGCCGGTCCTTGCCGTCGGCCGAGCCGCGCAGCTCGGCCACGTGCGCCGGCCCGACCGGCAGCGGCCCGTGGCCGACCGGCGGCGGGCACTCGCTGTCCGCCCACTGCCGCGCGACCAGGTGCAGGTCCTCCGGGCGGAAGAGGTCGGCCGGGCGCTGGAGCCGCACCGGCGCCCCGGCGGCGGCCGCCTCGACCAGGGCGGCGCGGGCGAACTCGGGCGTCCAGGCGTCGGTCAGCAGCCGCGCGGAGATCGTCCGGGCGCCGCGCGCCGGGCCCATCGCGGACCACAGCTGCTGGTACGTGACGGCTATGCCCAGCGCCCGGCTGAGCACCTCGCACACCACCTGGTCGTACGGCGGCCTCGGCACCCGGCCCCGGTCGCGCCAGTGGTACGGGGTCGTCTTGTTGATCGCGGCGTGGCCGCCGCCGACGGCGGCGTTGACCTCGGCCGCCAGCCGCTCCGGTCCCCATCCGAGGTGGGTCAGCAGGCGCATCAGCTCGTGGTTCTGCCGGGGTGACAAGTCGGCCATGCCTCGCACGGTAACCCGCAGGGCACCGCGCAGGTAGGCCCGGGTCCGGGCGGTCGCGGTGCGCACCGGGACTCGGCGTTGCACCGGTGCGCCGGCCTGCCGCTCGATACACTGATCCGGCACCTGACAGGTCGGCGGTGGGAGGGCGAAGTACGGCCGGCTCTGGCACAGGTTGCCCGGGGAAGTCCCTGGTACGGGCGCTGACCTGCCGGGAGCTGCTTCCGGCCGTGGTCCCGGCGCTGTTCCAGCGGGCCGCCCCGGAAGCGGAGCCGATCGCGCCGCCCGGGAGCGAGATCGCGGCGGACGGCCGTCTCGGACAGCAGTCGGTCGCCCGGCACACCGGGCAGCAGCCCCACCGCCGCGTCCGGCCGGGCGGCGCGTCGTGGGCAGCCCGCCCGACGGCACCGCTCCCACCGTCCCACCCTCGCCCGGACCGGAGTCATTGCCTGATGACCGCCCGAATCCCTGTCCTCGACACCTGCGACGACACCTTCGACGGCCTCGTCCCCCGCGTGCTCCCGTACCCGCACCGGCCCGGCGCCGGGTCCGGGGCGGCCAGACGTTCCTACGGACCGGCGCCGCTGATCGGCAGGGCGGTCGTCGCGTGACCGAGCTGCGGTCGGAGCGCGGCGCTCATGATGAGTACGACAGGTCCGGGCAGGACGAGGAGCACAGCGCCGCGGGCCGGGCCGACACCCCGCTGCGGGACGGCGACGGCACGCTGATGCCGCGCGCGGCCCCCGGGCCGACGGCCGGCGGGCGGGCGGCCCGGCGCCGGGAGGCCAGGCGCCGCCGCGACGGGCCGGGGCTGATCGCCGTCAGGCTGTTCGGCGAGTGCCTGATCACGCTGGGCCTGGTGCTGAGCCTCTTCGTGGCCTACCAGCTGTGGTGGACCAACGTCCGGGCCGACGACTACGCGGACAAGACCCGGTCGAAGCTGGAGCAGCAGTGGGCC
Organism: Streptomyces sp. NPDC092296; assembly: GCF_044755465.1. Taxonomy (NCBI): domain Bacteria; kingdom Bacillati; phylum Actinomycetota; class Actinomycetes; order Kitasatosporales; family Streptomycetaceae; genus Streptomyces; species Streptomyces sp. NPDC092296. The sequence continues at coordinate 14,823 of NZ_JBIVRB010000007.1, forward strand.
GGCACCGGCGGCAAGGGCAAGAAGCACCCTCCTTACCCGAAGTCCGTCCCGTTCGGCACCAGGTTCGCGATCATCTACATCCCGAAGCTGGACGTGAAGACACCGATCGCCGAGGGCACGGACCGGGACAGCATCCTCAACAACGGCCTGGTCGGCCACTACACCGGGCAGCAGGAGACGGCGTTCCCGTGGACATCCCCCGGCAACTTCGCCCTGGCCGCGCACCGCAACACCCACGGTGAGCCGTTCCGCTACATCAACACGCTGGAACCCGGCGACAAGGTCGTGGTGGCCACCGCCTACGACTACTACACGTACGAGGTCACGAAGAAGCTGGAGCAGACCCCGCCGACCAATGTCTCGGTGATCGAGCCGATCCCGCCGCAGTCCGGGTTCACCCGGCCCGGCCGCTACATCACGCTGACCACCTGCACACCGGATTTCCACTCGACATACCGGTTGGTCGTGTGGGGGAAGCTGATCCAGGACCTGCCGAAGAGCTCGGGCAGGCAGCCGTCTGCGCTCCAGGGCAAGGGCTGACGGCTCCCGCGTCCGAGGCGCAGGGCACCCCGAAGCGGGGGCGTCCGAAGACGCGGACTGTCTTCGGACGCCCCCGGGCGGTCAGGCCGTTCCGTTCGCCAGCGACCGGGCGTTGCCGAGCGCGTTGCGGAGCCAGCTCAGATAGGTGTCCAGCTGAGCCGAGTGGGCCTTGATCTGCTCGTTCTCATAGGCCACCCAGGCGGCGATCCCGATGTCCTCCAGATCGACTCTCCGCTTGCACTCGACATCGGCGAGCGCTGTGTCGATCTCGATGCGCGACGGAACCCGCCCCTGCCACCGCGAATCCCCCATCGCCTGGATCGACGATTCATAGGAGTAGCCCTGGGACTTCATACACGAACTCCACCGGCGCTGAACCTCCAGGACTCGCGGGTCCTTGTCCACGGAATCACCGAGGCTCGCCGCCAGGTTGTTGGCGTAACTCGTGTCGTTCGGCGCCGCCGGGCCGCCCTTGGACAGCGCGCGCAGCGCCTCCCCCACGCAGCCGCCGGCCGGAACCCTCATGCCGTGGACTCGACCGGGGCCCGTACCGGTCAGCAGCCCCACCACGGCGTCGGACAGTTGCGGTGGGTTCTGCGCCGACGTTCCGGCACCGCCGCCCGGGTCCGGCACCCGGTATCCGTGGACCTTGACGACAGCAACGTCCGTCGGACCGAAGAGCCCTGCATTTATATGGGCGAGAAAACTCGGCGGTGATTTCTTCGGCGGAATGGTCTCGGAGAAACCGAACCTGTGGATGCAGGAGTTCTCGAGTGCGATGCGCGCATTGTCGAGCACGAGCTTCTGGTCGGGGGTCGGGGTGTAGGCGTCCAGCGGCAGTCTGACGTCCCCGACCACCCCCGTCCTCGGGTCCGCCACCCGAACGCTCGGCGCCATCGTGGGGACCGGCACTGATGCGGCGTACTCCGACGGCCGCGCCGGGCCGCCCCCGGAGCCGCACGAGACGGCCGTGGCCAACGCCAGCGCGGCCGGGAGGAGGGAAGCGGCAGACCTGATACGGATGCGCATGCGATGCCTAGTACCAGGTGTTGGCCATGAGGTTGTTCTTGTAGTAGATCGGGTCCAGCTGGGTGATCTTCACACCCGGGTCCACCTCCAGCGGGGCGTGCGGCTGGTACACGTCCGTGGGGTCGCACGAGGTGGGCAGGTGGTTGATGAAGAGGAAGGCCGTGTAGTGCGAACTGTGGTTCTGCACCGACGCCTGGTTGTTCGCGACGGGGTTCCCGTCGCTGAAGCTGTACCCGGAGTACGACGGTATGCAGTATTTGCCACCGTTGCTGCCCGGGTCGAAGAAGCTGATCGCCCCTCCGCCGTAGTTCGAGTTGTACCACTCGCACAGTGCGGAGCCGGTACATCCGGGAGCCGAGAGGGACGCGGCGGACGCCGTCTGTGCCGTTGCCGCGCCCCCCGCCACGAACAGCGCGCTGATTCCGACCGCAGCCAGTAACCGGTTCTTTCGCATGTCAACTCCAATGGATCGACGAGTGGAGGTGCGGGTCCGAGCGCGGTACGAGTCGGCGAGGGAGCCGCAGACCCAGGTGGACGCACTCGCACTCACGGCCGGGGGCACCACCGGTTCCCCCGCGGCCGCTGCCGACATGGCCGCAAGGGTGCCGATGCCCTTTTCACCCTTTCCTTCCTTCTTTTCTCCCCCAAGGCGCGAGTGACGTATTGGCACTCCGACCGTATGAGTACATACTTATCTTCGGCAACCCTGGGAATCAGCCATCCTCAGCGCCGGGAAACGTCCCGCATGTCCGCATGATGCGGCTGTCTGCGGCAGCACGAATACCGCCCGAAGACGGACGTGACCGACAGGGCCCCGGCGAAGCGGCAGGCATCGGGGCCGCCCCGCCAGGGCGCCGTACTGTCTCTTCGGCACTGTCTCTTCGGCCGGCTGCCGTGAGCCGCACGAGCGCTGTCCGGAACCCGGCGGTGGCCCGCGTTCAGTCCGTCAGCACCGCGCCCGCGAGGTCGAGGCCGAGGTCGCGGGTGTGCTGGACCGGCAGGCCGGTGTCGGTGTACCAGTCGTCGGTGGCCTCCGGGTGCGGCCCGACGACGCCGACCAGGCCCGCGCCGAACCGGGTGACCAGCGCGGCGGGCGAGCCGTTCGGATAGCTGGCCAGGATCTTCACGTCGGCGGCCTCGTCCAGCACGAAGTACGGCCCGTCCTGGAAGAACAGGGTGCGTGGCCGACCGCGCCACTCCACCTCGACGAGCGTGTCGTTCTCGTGGTCGACCGTGGCGCCCGGTGACGCGATGTACTGGTCGGTGTCGCCGGGCAGCAGGCCGAACCCCGGGGTGGCCCCGGCGAGGTAGCCGCCGAGGCAGAAGCCCAGGTAGCGCCCGCCGCCCTGGACGTAGTCCCGGATGACGTCCCGCTGCCGTCTGAGGTGCCGGTAGGCGTCGGACAGCTCGCCGCCGCCGGGCTGCGCGTACACCGAGGCGTGGGCCAGCGACTCGGCCGAGAGCGGCAGCGCCTCCCTGGGGCCGGTGTAGCGGACGTCCAGGTCCCAGCGGCCGGCGGCCAGCAGCGCGGCCACCGCCTCCGGGCAGCCCGGCAGCGACGCCGGGCCCCGGTAGACGAGTGCCAGCGGACGGCCCTCGGTGATCGGGGCGGGGGCACTGCGGGTGCCGAACGCCCGGCGGAGGGAGTCGAGGAGGGGTGTCACGGGTGCCTCACAACGTCATCCGGAGCGTGGGCGGAGGCCGGAGCGGATCTACGCCGGAGCAGATCCACGCCGGCGCGGATCTACTGGGGAGGGGGCGCCGGCGGCGGTTCCGGGTCGGCGAGGCTCTGGGCGGGGATACCGCGCCAACTGGTGCCCGGGGTGAGGCGCTCGCCCTTCATGAGCAGCGACAGCGCACCGAGCCGCACTCCGCTGCCGACCACCGCGTCGTAGAGCACGATCGCCCGGGTGCCGATGCTGCTGCCCGCCTGGACGGTGACCCGCGACATCTTCATGACGCGGTCCTCGAACAGGTGGGTCTGCAAGGATACGCCGACCCCCACCGCCGCGTCGTCGCCGATCTCCACCAGGTCGAATTCGGTGAGGAAGGTGGTGCCGATCCAGGTGCGCCTGCCGATGCGGGCGCCGAAGCAGCGCAGCACCGGCGCCAGGAACGGGGTTCCGGTCAGGATGCCCGCCCCGGCCGGTACGACCGCCGCCTCGTACAGGCCGGTGACCAGCTCGGTACGCCGCACGAAGAGGCTCCACAGCGGTTCGACCCGTGGCCGGTAGGCACCGACGAGCAGCCACTTGACCACCGCGCAGCACGCGATCACCGCCAGCCCCGAGGCCATCGCCAGGACCGGCGACACGGCCACCGGCAGTGCGAGGCCCGGCGAGCGGGCCACGTCGGAGAGCGCCACCAGGTAGAGGTAGACGCTCATGGCCAGCAGCGAGGCGGGCAGCGTGACGCGGAAGTACTCGACGGCCAGGCGGCCGAGCACCGCCCTGCGGGTCGGCCGGAACGTCAGCTCCTCGGGGAACGAGCCGCTGCTCTGGCGTACCGGCAGGTGGATCGCGGGCGAGCCGAGCCAGGTGGTGTCCTCGGGCACCCCGTCCGGCGGCGGTACGGTGCCCACCCCGACCAGCGACCCGGACCCCAGCCGCGTCCCGGCCGGGATGAAGGCGGCGTTGCCGACGAAGGCCCGCCGGCCCACCTCGGTGCGTTCGAAGGAGACCTGGTCGGCCGCGAAGGTGGCGGCGCCGATGCTGGCCATGTCCGCGACGAAGCTGCCCTCACCGAGGGTGAGCAGGTCCGGGTCCAGATGCGCGGCGGTGGAGACCTCGGAGCCCCGGCCGACCCGGGCACCGAGCAGCCGCAGCCACGGCACCGTGTAGAGGGTGGCGTACAGCGTGTTGGTGAAGGTGAGGCTCATCTCCAGCAGCTTGTCCGACACCCACTTGCGCACCCCGAGCGACGAGCGCAGCGGATGGACGCCGATCGGCGCCCTGGGCAGGACCAGGCGCTTGCCGACGGCGACCACACAGCAGACGGTGACCACGGACACCGGCCCGGACAGCACGGTGGCGACGAGGCCCGCCGCCACGCCCCAGCGCAGCCACGCCCACCAGAACAGCGCGATGCCCGGCAGGATCGTGGCGAGCGCGGCCAGCTCCAGCAGCACCAGGCCGAGCAGCGCACCGGCGAGCGGGCCCGGCCGCCGCCGGTCCGTACCGCCGCGAGTACGCAGCATCCGCTCCACGCCGGGCGCCAGCGCGTCGACCGGGCCCGGCGGTGATCCAGCCCAGCGCGCCCCGGCGGGCACCGCCTCGCCCTGGCCGAGGGCGGACTGCGCACCGAGCCCGGACCGTGCCCCCAGTCGGGCGCCGGGTTCCAGGACGGCGTTGGCTCCGACGTACGCGTGCGGGCCGATCTCGACCGGGGCGACCGTCACCCAGCCGCCGGCCACCTGCCAGGGGCGCAGTGACGCACCGTAGCCGACCGAGGCGCCACCGCCGATCCGGAGCATGGCGGGCAGGGCGACCAGGCCGGTGGCGATCGTGGTGCGCGACCCGATGCGCGCGCCGAGCAGCCGCAGGTAGCCGGCCATCAGCGGGGAGCCGCTGAGCACCTGCACCGGGCTGACGGCCAGCAGCAGGCCCGACGCCCAGAGCCGCAGATAGGTCCGGCCCCACAGCCGGTAGTGCCCCGGTCGGATACCGGCCGTCAGCGGGCGGACCAGCACCACGGGTGCGATCCAGCGCACGCCGAGGTAGCCGATCAGGGCGGCGGTCGTCACCTGCACCGCCTCCCGGCTGGAGAGGTTGCCCCGGTGCCAGCTGTACGCACAGCTCACCGGCAGCGTGATCAGGAGCAGCAGCAGGTAGATCGCCCCGGCCTGCGCGGTCCCGGCCGCCACGATCCGGGCGCCGCCGTGCCGGATCGGCTCCGGGTGGGGTGGTGCGGCCGGTCGCGCGGTGCCCGCCGAGTCGCGCAGCCGGGCGGCGAGGCCGCGTACGGTCGGATGCGCGTAGAGGTCGCGCATCGTGGGGCCGGTGGCGGCGTCCCGGCTGCGCAGCAGTGACACCGCCCGAGCCGCGAGCAGGGAGTGGCCGCCGAGGTCGGTGAAGAAGTCCGCCTCGGCGGACAGCGATTCGGGCTCGACGCCGAGCACCTCCGCCCAGGCGTCCCGTACCCGCTGCTCCAGCTCGTCCCGGACGGCGACCACCGGGCCGCCGCCCATCAGGCGGCGGCCGGTCGGCGCGGGCAGCCGCTTGCGGTCCACCTTGCCGCTCGGCATGGCCGGCAGCTCGGTGAGGACGTCCAGGAAGGACGGCACCATATAAGCGGGCAGTGTGCGCCGCAGGCGCTCGTGCAGCCGGGTGATCAGGGCCTCTTCGCCGTCCGTGCCGCCGGGCACCGGCACCACGTAGGCGGAGAGCGCCCCGCCGTCCCCGTCGGCGGCCGGTCCGGCCACCAGCGTGGTGACGGCCTCGGCCACGCCGGGGTCCTCCAGCAGGACGTTGTCGATCTCGCCGAGGGCGACCCGGTAGCCCCGGATCTTCACCTCGGCGTCGGCCCGGCCCAGGTACTCGATCTCGCCGTCCGGGGTCATCCGGCCGAGGTCGCCGGTGCGGTAGAGCCTGCTGCCCTGCGGGGCCAGCGGGTGGTCGATGAACCGGTCGGCGGTCAGTTCCGGACGGCCGACGTAGCCTCGGGCGACGCCGGGTCCGCCGATGCAGATCTCACCGGCCGCGCCGTCGGGCACGACGCGGCGCTGCTCGTCCAGCAGCAGCACCGCGTAGGTCGGCAGCGGTCTGCCGATGGTCACGGGCCGGCCCGGCAGCAGCTCCGCCCAGGTCGCGGTGACGGTGGCCTCGGTCGGGCCGTAGGTGTTGAGTATCCGGCGTCCGGGCCTGCTCCAGCGTTCGACGAGGCGGCCGGGGCAGGCCTCACCGCCCACCACGATGGTCCGTACGCGCGGCAGCTCCCTCGGGATGGTGGCCAGCAGGGTCGGCACGCAGTACAGCACCGTGATCTCGCGCTCCGCCAGGAAGTCGGCGAGTTCGGCGCCGAGCCGCCCGGAGTCGCCCGAGCCCGCGACGAGCGTGGCGCCGACCGACCAGGTGGGCCAGATCTCCTCCACCGAGAAGTCGAAGGAGATGGTCATGCCCTGGTACACCCGGTCGTGCGGCTGGATGTCGTACGTCCCGGGGACGATGTCGAGGAAGTTGCAGATGCTCGACTGGGCGATCTCCACACCCTTGGGCCGACCGCTGGAGCCGGAGGTGTACATGATGTACGCGAGCGGGTCGCCGTCGGCGGACCCGGGCGGCTCGGGGCGGGTGGCGGGCGCGGCGGCGAGTTCGGGTGCGCACGCGTCGAGGGCGACCACCCGGCAGGAGACCCCTGCGGTGGCCGCTGCGAGGTCGGAGGTGGTGACCACCAGGTCCGCCCCGGCGTCCGCCGCGATGTAGGCGACCCGGTCCGCCGGCGACGCCGGGTCGATCGGCACGAAGGCCGCACCGGCCTTGCCCACGCCGAGCAGCGAGACATAGGTGTCCACCGACCGGGGCAGCAGGATCGCGACCCGCGACTCCGGGCCGATGCCGAGGCCGCGGAGATGGTGGGCGAGCCGGTTGGCACGCGCGTCCAGCTCGGCGTAGGTCAGTTCCTGGCGCCCGCATTCGAGCGCGATGGCCGACGGCGTGCGGTCGCAGGCGGACTCGAAGATGAGATGCAGCCGGCCGACGGCTCCTGCCAGCAGTGTTCCGATCGGAGCACGCTTCTCCATTCCGGTCTCCTTCTTCGCACCGCGCGGCAGGATCTGGGGGTGGAGGGGTCGTCGGGCCGCCCGGGGTGCGGGGATGTCGCAGCGTGGGCCTGGTGGGGGGTGGGCGGCCGTCCGGACGGGGCCGTGGTCCGCACAATCCCGTCCGTGCCCCATTGGAGCGCCGGCCGGCGGTGATCGCATCCTCGCGCCGGCCTGCGGGCCGGATCGGCGCCCCGGGCCCTGGGCCGGACGGGTGGCGGGCGGGGAGCGCGACACTGGTGCGGCCGGGTCCGAGAAAGGGGCCGGGAATGCCGAAACGGCACCCTCTGCGGAGGATGCCGTTCATCGATACTGTGGAGCTTAGGGGATTCGAACCCCTGACCTCTTGCATGCCATGCAAGCGCTCTACCAACTGAGCTAAAGCCCCTCGACCCGCACTGTCACCAGCAGTGATTGCCCCCTGGCGACATCGCTTACTCTACACGGTCGGACGAGCGGTCCACGAATCCGTTCCCGGCGCGCCCACCGCCCCCGGCAGTGGGCCGAAAGCGGTGGGCGGCGGCCGGAGTCAGCGGGCCGGCGGGACCGGTGCGCGGCCGGTGCGGGCGGCGAAGGCCACCGCGGCGAGCAGGGCGAGCGCGGTGACGAACAGGGTGTCGGCCAGCGCGTGCCCGGAGCGGGCCGCCGTGGCCGGGTAGACGACCCGGCTGAGGAAGAGGGTGCCGGGCAGCGCCACCCCCACCACCTGGCCCAACTGGACGACGGTCACCAGCACTCCGCTGGCATCCGCCGCGTCGGCGGGCGCCACCCGGCCCAGCGCACGGGCGACCGCGCCGAGCGCGACCACCTCTTCCAGTTGGCGGACGCGGGCCCGCCGCTCCCCACCCCGGGCTGCGACCAGCTAGACCCCGAGTTCCAGGTGATCCTGGACGCGCTCTGCCCGCTGCCCGCCGTGGTCTACAACGCCCGCTGGGACGTGCTGCTACAGAACGCCGCGTACGACGCGTTGTTCCCGGTGCTGAAGCGCGGCGCTCGGCGCAACGCGCTGTGGTCCTGTTTCACGGTGCCCGACTGCTGCAATCCGTTCCTCAACCGGCAGGCGGAGCTGCCCAGGATGGTGGCGGTGCTGCGGGGCGGCTACGGGCGGCATGTCGGGGAGCCGGTGTGGGAGCGGTTCATCCGGGAGCTGAGCGCGGCCAGCCCGGAGTTCGCGGCGATGTGGCAGCGGCACGAGGTGGCCGACCCGGGGAGCCGGACGAAGGTCTTCCGGCACTTCTCGGGCGGCGAGGTACGGATGTCCAGCATCAGCCTGTCGGCGGTGAACCGGGCGCCAGAGACCCGGGTGCTGGTCTACACGCCGCTGGACGAGGAGAGCGCGGAGCGGATTCGCTGGCTGCTGGCGCACCCGGACGCCCCGGCGGCCGACCACACCCACTGACCGACCGGACCCACTGACCGACCACAACCACTGAGGCTCACACCCACTGAGGCTGAGGAACGCCGACGGGCCGCCTCCCCTGAGGGAGGCGGCCCGATGACCGTTGTGGAGCTTAGGGGATTCGAACCCCTGACCTCTTGCATGCCATGCAAGCGCTCTACCAACTGAGCTAAAGCCCCGTGGAGCCTAGGGGATTCGAACCCCTGACCTCTTGCATGCCATGCAAGCGCTCTACCAACTGAGCTAAGGCCCCGCCGCCGAACCAGTCGGCTGCGAACGAGGAAGACTTTAGCGGCTGGGGCACGGAACTGCGAAATCCGACGATCTCTCGCAGCCCCGGCCCGCCTGGACCCACCGGACGGGCGCCGTCAGGTGTCGTCACCGATGACCGTCTGCGGCAGCGTGCCGGCGTTGTGCTCCAGCAGCCGCCAGCCGCGCCCGCCCCGGCCCAGCACCGACCAGCAGCAGTTGGACAGGCCGCCGAGCGACTCCCAGTGGAACGGCTCCAGACCCAGCAGCCGGCCCAGGCTGGTGCGGATCGCACCGCCGTGGCTGACCACCACCAGCGTGCCGTCGGTCGGCAGCTCCGCCACCGCCGCCTGGATCACCGGGACGGCCCGGTCCGCGACCTCGGTCTCCAACTCGCCGCCGCCGCGCCGCACCGGCTCGCCGCGCCGCCAGGCCGCGTAGTCCTCGCCGTACTTCCGCTGGATCTCGTCGTTGGTCAACCCCTGCCAGACCCCCGCGTAGGTCTCCCGCAGGCCCTCGTGGTGGCTGACCGGCAGTCCGGTGACGGCGGCCAGCTCGGCCGCCGTGTCGGCGGCCCGCCGCAGGTCGGAGGCGATGATCGCGTCCGGCCCCAGCGCGGCGAGCAGCCGGGCGGCCCGCCGCGCCTGGGCGACACCGGTCCCGGTGAGCGGGATGTCGGTGCTGCCCTGGAAGCGGCCCTCCAGGTTCCACGACGTCTGACCGTGCCGCCAGAAGACGACGCGCGGTCCGCGCCGTGTGCCGTTCAGCTGAGGCTCCGGTCTGCGGCCTCCAGCGCGTTGCCCCTGGCGTCGGTGTGCGCGTCGGGGCGGTTGCGGGTGGCGACGGCGTCGGCGGGCAGCGCCAGCTCCGGGCAGTCCTTCCAGAGCCGCTCCAGGGCGTAGAAGGAGCGCTCCTCGGAGTGCTGCACATGGACGACGATGTCGATGTAGTCCAGCAGGATCCAGCGGCCCTCGCGCTCGCCCTCGCGGCGGACGGGCTTGGCGCCGAGCTCCTTGAGCAGCTTCTCCTCGATCTCGTCCGAGATCGCCTTGACCTGGCGGTCGTTGGGCGCGGAGGCCAGCAGGAAGGCGTCGGTGATGGCGAGCACCTCGCTGACGTCGTAGGCGATGACGTCATGGGCGAGCTTGTCGGCGGCCGCCTGGGCGGCGGTGTTGATGAGCTCTACGGCACGGTCGGTAGCGGTCACGATCGGCTTTCGGTAGGAAACGGGTTCGGGTCCCAGGATCTCACGCCGCCGGGAGCCGCCGGGAACGCCGATCGGCCGCCCGGACGGCACGGCCGCCGCACCCCCGGGCGGGGTGCGGCGGCCGGACGGCGGGGCGGGCCGCTCACTGGTCGGTCTTGGGCCTGCCCTGGTAGTCCTTGCCGAGCACCACCACGATGTCGGCCGTCTGGGCGCTGGTGACCTTCTTCACCGCGCTCTTCGGCAGGCCCAGGGTGAGGGCGAGCTGCTTGGCGGCCTGGGCCCGCGCGTCGTCGGTGTAGCGGATCTCGGTCCGGTCGACGGGGGCGGCGGCCTTCCCGATCGGCGGTACGAAGGTGTAGCCGCTGTTGACCACCTGCACCTGGGCGTCGTCCGCCCGGCCCTTGGCGCCGGTGCCGTCCTGCACGGCGACCCTGGCCGGGCCGCTGCCGACGTCCGCGTTGTGCACGGTGCCGCCCAGCACCTCCTTGACCAGCGCGCCCGCGCCGTTCTCGTCCACCGTGCCGTCGGCCTTGACCGGCAGGGTGCGCACGGCGAAGTGGCCCGCGCCGCTGTCCTTGGCGAGCGCCGCCAGCGTGGCGCCGAGCTGCTGCTCGGAGAGCGAGGGGTCCATCACGGCGTTCATCCGTTTGACGGTGCCGGTGGCGGACACGGCGTCCGTCGGCATCACCTTGAGCACCGCGTCCAGCACCTGCCCGAAGCGGGCCAGCTGGGCGGCGGGCTGCTCGCCCGCGCCGAGGTAGGTGGCGTACGCCACGGCGGCCTGGCCGTTGAGGTCCTGCGACTTGCCGGCCGCCACCAGGGTCTTGCCGCCCTGGGTGATCCTGGCGTCGCTGTCCAGGGTGATCCCGCCGAGCTGGTCCACCAGGATCTGGAGGTACGGGGTGTCCAGCCGCCAGGTGCCGGAGATGGGCGCGCCGAGCACGGTGGTCAGCGAGTCCCGGGTGCCGCCCGCGCCCTGGTCGTCCAGGGAGTGGCCGAGCGTGGTGCTGCCGGAGTCCCCGCCGTCGCTGGGCAGCAGCAGGGTGCCGGGCACCAGCAGGGCGGAGCCCTTGCCGCCGGCCGCGTCGTCGACCAGCAGCGCGGTGGTGGTGGTGCCCTTCAGGTCGTGCAGATGGACGACGATCACCTCGCGCTTGCCGCCGGGGACGGCGACGTCGTCCGCACCGCCGAACGCCCCGGTCTTCCAGAGGTATCCGGCGCCGCCGGCGACGGCCAGCACCAGGACCACCACCAGGGCGATCACCCGGTTGCGGACCCGCCGCCTGCGCTCGTCGCGGCGCTCGCTGCGGGTCTCGGCGAACTTCAGCCAGTCGATGACGTCCTCGGACTCCTCCGCGTCGTCGACGAAGGTGAACTCCGAGTCGGCCTCCCCGGCAGCGCCGCCCCCACCCTGCCGGGGCACGGTGGCACGCTGCCCGCCCCGGGGTGCGGCCGACTGCGGCCGACCCGCTGCGGGAGCCGACCGCTGACCGGTCGACTGCTGACCGGTCGTCTGCTCGACAGGCGGCTGCTCAGCAGGCGGCTGTTCGACGGGCGGCTGCTGGCCGGTCCCGTACGGGTCGGCGTACCCGGTCGGCTGCTGCGGCTGCGCGTACTGGCCGACCGGGAAGCCGCCGGTGTCGTACTGCCGCTGCTCCGGCACGCCGTAGCCGCCGCCGTACGGATCGGCCGCCGGATACTGCCCGGTCGTCGCCGCATACGGGTCCGGCGCGTACGGGTCCGCGTAGCCGCCCTGCGGCGGCGGCTGCGGCTGGTACTGCCCGACCGGGAAGCCCTGGGCGTCGTACTGCTGCTGCCCCTGGCCGCCGTAGCCGCCGTACGGATCGGCCGCCGGATACTGCCCGGTCGCATACGGGTCCGGCGCGTACGGGTCGGTGTAGCCGCCCTGGGGCGGCACGGAACCGCCCTGGGCACCGGGTGACCAGGCGCCCGACCGGTCATCCCGGGCGTCCTGCTCATACTGGTCATACTGGTCCGGGGGCGGATAGTGCCCCGTGGACCAGTCGTCGCCCCCCGGTCCCCTGCGGTCTGCCGTTCCGGTCACGCCGCCCCTCAAGGTCTTCCGATTGCGTTGGCGCGGCGCGTCAGCCGCCGGCGGCGGCCTGGCCGCCCCTGCGCTGGTAGAGCGCGCGCTTGTCGATGTAGCGCACCACCCCGTCGGGGACCAGGTACCAGACCGGCTCCCCTCGGGCGACCCGGGAGCGGCAGTCCGAGGACGAGATGGCCAGCGCCGGCACCTCGACCAGGGACACCCCGCCCTCGGGCAGTCCAGGGTTCGTCAAAGTGTGCCCCGGACGGGTCACTCCGATGAAATGTGCGAGCCCGAACATCTCCTCGGCGTTCCGCCAGGACAGGATCTGCTCCAGCGCGTCCGCGCCGGTGATGAAGAAGAGGTCGGCGTCGGGATGCTCGGCCCGCAGGTCGCGCAGGGTGTCCACCGTGTACGTCGGGCCCTCGCGGTCGATGTCGATCCGGCTGACCGAGAACTGGGGGTTGGACGCGGTGGCGATGACCGTCATCAGATAGCGGTCCTCAGCCGGGGAGACCCGCTGCTCGCTCTTCTGCCACGGCTGCCCGGTGGGGACGAAGACCACCTCGTCCAGCGCGAACAGGCTGACCACCTCGCTGGCGGCCACCAGGTGCCCGTGGTGGATCGGGTCGAAGGTGCCGCCCATCACCCCGAGGCGCTTCTTCACCGGCGCACCGCCGCCGTCGACCTGCTGTTCCATGCCGACTCACCTTACGGGATGCGTGCACGTACGGAACCGGCCCTCCACCCGTGCGGGCGGAGGGCCGGTTCCCACGGCGCCGTACGAGGGTGGTGCCGGACGGTTCGGCCGGACGGTCGCGGCGCGGGGCCGCGGCTCAGCGGTCGCGGTTGAAGCGGGTGGCGATGAAGAGCAGCAGCACCAGGGCGAAGAGGGCCCCGCCACCGGTGAGGATGGGGTTCAGGCTGTCGTGGGTGCCGCCTTCGGCGAGCAGGCTCAGGGCGGGGGCTGCGGCAGTGGTCATCGTCGGCAGGACCTTCTCGGCTCGGGGCGGGCGGGCGCGGGTCTCCGGCTCCGGCCGAACCGGCGGCGGCCGGCGTCGCAGGGGCGCCGGTGGGCCCGCGTGCTCATGGTACGGGTGCGCCGAACGCAACCGCGCGGCGGCTCCACGCGTCTGATCCGGCGTGGGGTGGGCCTCGCCCGGCTCAGCGGTTGTTGCGCCCGGCGCGGGCGATGGCCCAGGCCAGCAGGACCACGCCCACCACGGCGACCAGCAGCACGGCGCGCAGGAACAGGCCGGGGCCGTTCTCCTGCGAGATGGGGTGGGCCAGCATCATCAGGGTCTCGGGCGGCATCGTCAGGCTCCTCGGTCGGCAGTGCGCCTCCAGCGTAGACCGGGGCGTACCGGACAGCCGAGGGCGCCCCACCCCCCGGAGGGGGGACGCGGCGGGACCCCGCACCGTAGTGTGACGGCGGGGACGAGTACGAGAAGGCGACGGACGAAGCGGACGGCGGGGGCCCGGGAGCACGGGACCGGCGTCGACCAGGAGGTACTCAGAAGATGACGGACCCCACGGACAACAGCAGTGTGCCGAGTCGCAACCGCAAGCGGTTCCCCGGCATCTCCACCCGGGCCTGGGAGCACCCGGCCGACCGCTCCGCGCTGGTCGCGCTGCGCAAGCTCACCGGGTTCGACGAGGTGCTCAAGAAGCTGGCCGGCCTGGTGTCGGAGCGCAGCGTCCGGCTGATGTTCCTGGCCACGGCGGTGCGGACCTCCGAGCGGCAGTTCCCGCACCTGTACGACATGGTGCGCGACGCGGCGTACATCCTGGACCTGGAGAAGGTCCCGGAGCTGTATGTGACCCAGGACCCGCAGCCCAACGCCATGTGCATCGGCATGGACACCCCGATCATCGTGGTGACCACCGGGCTGGTGGAGATGCTGGACGAGGAGGAGATGCGGGCCGTGGTCGGCCACGAGGTCGGGCACGCCATGTCCGGCCACGCGGTCTACCGGACGATGCTGCTGATCCTCAGCAACATCGCCACCCGGATCGCCTGGCTGCCGCTGGGCAACATAGCGATCATGGCCATCATCACCGCACTCAAGGAGTGGTTCCGCAAGTCGGAGCTCTCCTGCGACCGGGCGGGGCTGCTGGCCGGGCAGGACCTCAACGCCTCCATGCGCGGGCTGATGAAGCTGGCGGGCGGCCACCACCTGGCCGAGATGAACGTGGACGCCTTCATCGAGCAGGCCGAGGAGTACGAGCGCGCCGGTGACCTGCGGGACGGCGTGATCAAGCTGCTCCAGGTGCTGCCGCAGACCCACCCGTTCGCGGCGGTGCGGGTGGCGCAGCTGAAGAAGTGGGCGGCCAGTGAGGAGTACCGCTCGGTGCTGGCCGGGGCCTACCCGCGCCGCACCGACGACGCCGACGCCTCGGTGACCGACCAGTGGAAGGCCACGGCGGAGTCGTACGCCAAGTCGGTCAAGGAGAGCAAGGACCCGCTGATGGGCCTGATCCGGGACATCACCGGCGGCGCCGGGGAGGTCGGCAGCAAGCTCCGCGACGTCTTCACCGGCTCGCGCAGCGGCGGGGACGCGGCCGGCGGCGAGCCGCAGGGCGCCGAGAGCTGACTCCGGCGCCGGGTGCGGTGCCCGGGGTGCTCAGCCGGTCGAGCCGGTCGGCAGGTTCGCCATCGGCCCGCTGAGCACCCCGCACACCTGCCAGGCGGGGCGGTGCAGCCGGTCCAGCGGGTCTATCCCGGCCTGGGTGCTGCCCAGCGGCGGGGGCGCGGTGGCGCTGCCCCGGGCGTGCGGTGACCGGGTGGCGCCGGGGGCGGGACGGTCGGCCAGCACCGGGCGCAGATACTGCTCGGCGTGCGCGTCGCAGGCCATCGGGCCGGCCTGGAGCACCGAGTCGACCAGTTCCACCCGCGCGTCGCTGATGTCGGCGCGGTCGAAGCGGAAGCGCAGCTCGCGGCGGACAGTGAACAGGGTCACCGGCTCACCGGGCACCGACCGCTGGTCCGGCAGCGCCTCCTCGGGGTCCGGCGAGGCCGACCCCGGTGAGGCCCCCGGTGAGACCGACCCCGGCCCGAGCGGTCCGGCGGGCACCGTCGGGCCGGGCGCTCCGGCCGGGATCGCCGGGGTCGGGCTCGCCGTGGCCGACCAGGTCGGCTCCGGTCCGGCCGTGGGGGTGCCGGTGACGGTGTCGGCGGACGTCCGGCCGTCGTGCGGCGCGGCCTGCAACGCGTAGACGAAGGTGTGGTCGGTGAGCACCTCAAGCGTCCGGTCGTCGGACTCACCGAAGGTCATCCCGCCCGCCACCTTGACCCGGGAGACCGCCAGGGTGACCTGCGCCGGGTCGAACCGCACCAGCCAGCCGGTCGCCTCATGGTGCTGATCGTCCCTGGGGTCGCTGACGGCGGCGTCGAACTGGGCCTGCTGCCCGGGTGACAGCAGGTCCCGTACGGCGCCGGTGCTCCCCTCCACCAGGACCTTGGAGTCCAGCGAGGAGGCGACCAGGTACTGCTGGACGGCGGCCAGCGCCCGGCTCACCTGATCGTCGGAGAAGTGCCTGGTGGCGGTGGCGACCGGCGGCGTCAGGCCCACGCTGCCGTCGTAGAAGGCGGCGCCGGGCACCCGCTCCAGCTGGGCGAAGGGGTCTCCGGAGTCCGGTGCGGGCGCGGCGGTGCCGCTCGCCGGGGCCAGCGGCACGATGTTCGCGGTCAGCCGGCTGCCGTCCGCCTCCGGCTCCCGGTAGGGGTGGCGGATGCCCAGGTAGACGGCGGCGGCGAAGGCCATGGCTATCAGCAGCATCAGCGCGAACGCCTGGCGGGGCAGTGTGACGAACGGGCGGCCGACGCGGCGGCGCACCCCGTGGCCGGCGGAGCCGACACGCTCACTGGCCGCGGGCTCCTGGATGCGCGCAGCCCGGACGAACGACTCGTCGAACACCACGGAACGGAACTCATCGTCGCCGCCGGGAACGCCCTCGGGCACGCCCTCCGGAGGCTCCTCCCGGTCACCCATGAGGTCAAGGGTAAGTCTCCCGGGCGATGGTGAACGAGGCCGGGAGGGGTTGAGTTCTGACAGGACTTCATGGAGAAGCGACCGGATTGGACCGATTGCCGCAGTCCGCAGCGGTTCGAGCGGCTTCGCCGCCCGGCCGGTCAGCCGCCGACGCCGCCGGAGAGCCCGGTCAGCTGCGGCTGCTGGGGCTGGTCGACCGCCGGAGTGCCGATGTTCCCGGTGTTCGGGCGGGGCGGCGAGGAGGCACCGCCACCGGTCCCCCGGTAGACCGCCGCCACGGCGACCGCGATCACGCTCACTCCCATGATCACCGCCAGGAACCACGCCACCGGCCGATGCCAGCGGATGTGCGCCGGCGCGTGCCGACCGCCCCGGCGCCCAGGTCGGCCGAACCGGCTGCTGCGCACGGGGTACGCCGAGCCGCCCCAGTGGACACCGGCCGCGTCGCCCCGGTACGGGCGCAACTCCTCCGGCAGGCCGTCGTCGACCGGCTCCGCGCCGTCGTCCGCCCCGCCGTAGACCCGGCCACCGCCGGTGGCCTCCAACTCCAGCCGGGCCTCGACGGCGGCGAGCATCCGCTCATGGGCGGACGGCTCGTGGACGGTGGCGGCGCGGATGAACGACTCGTCGAAGACCACGGCTGCGAACGCATCGTCCGCACCACCGTGGTCGGCGCCGTCCGGGTACGGCGAACCCCCCACATCGTCGGGCACGGACTCAGCGTATTACCGCGCGGCCCGTTTGTCTGTGGGTCCCGGGAATGCCCCACCCGGAGCAGTCCGGATCACGCCACCCGGCCCGGCTCAGCCGCGCACATGTCCGTCCCCCGTGAGGATGTACTTGGTGGACGTCAGCTCCGGCAGCCCCATCGGGCCCCGGGCGTGCAGCTTCTGGGTGGAGATGCCGATCTCGGCGCCGAAGCCGAACTGGCCGCCGTCGGTGAAGCGGGTGGAGGCGTTCACCGCGACCGTGGTGGCATCCACCAACTGGGTGAACCGGCGCGCGGCGGCCTGCGAGGTGGTGACGATCGCCTCGGTGTGCCCGGAGGACCAGCGCCGGATGTGCGCCACCGCGTCCTCCAGCGAGTCCACCACGGCGGCGGCGATGTCATACGACAGGTACTCGGTCTCCCAGTCCGCCTCGGTGGCCGGGACCACGGTGGCCGCACCGCCGTGCCGCCGGGCGGCGGCGAGCACCGCCTCGTCGCCGTGCACCGTCACTCCCGCCTCGGCCAGCGCGTCCAGCGCCAGCGGCAGGAAGGCGTCGGCGCTGTCCCGGTGCACCAGCAGCGTCTCGGCGCTGTTGCAGACGCTCACCCGCTGCGCCTTGGAGTTGATCAGGATGTCGACGGCGGTGCCCAGGTCGGCCTGGCCGTCCACATAGACATGGCAGTTGCCGGTGCCGGTCTCGATCACCGGCACGGTGGACTCCTCCACCACCGTACGGATCAGCGAGGCGCCGCCGCGCGGGATCAGCACGTCGACCAGGCCCCGGGCGCGCATCAGCTCCTTGACCGAGTCCCGGCTCTCGCCCGGCACCAGCTGCACGCTGTCGGCGGGCAGCCCGGCGGCGGCCACCGCGTCCCGCACCACCTCGACCAGCTTGGTGTTGGAGCGGTAGGCGGAGGCCGAGCCGCGCAGCAGCACCGCGTTGCCGGACTTCAGGCAGAGCGCGGCGGCGTCCACCGTCACATTGGGCCGGGCCTCGTAGATGATGCCGACCACGCCGAGCGGCACCCGCACCTGGCGGACGTCCAGCCCGTTGGGCAGGGTGTAGCCGCGCACCACCTCGCCCACCGGGTCGGGCAGGCCCACCACGTCCCGGACGTCGGCGGCGATGGCGGCGACCCGCTCGTCGGTCAGCGTCAGCCGGTCCACCACCGACTCGGCGGTGCCCGCCTCACGGGCCCGGCCCACGTCCTCGGCGTTGGCGGCGGTGATCTCCCCGGACCGGGCCACCAGCGCGTCCGCCACGGCCAGCAGCGCCGCGTCCTTGGCCGCGCGCGGCAGTGGGGCGAGTGCGGCGGCCGCCTCCCGGGCGCGGCGCGCGGCGGCGAGTACGGGCGAGTCGGTGGCGAAGGAGTCAGCGCTGCTCATGACGGAAGCGTACTGAGCCGACGGGCCGTTGCGGCCGGCTTATCAGTGAATGAGACACCGGCGCGGACGTTCGACGGCCTTCAGTCGACGGCCTTCAATACGGATGCACGCCGCCCCGGAAGGCCGGCGGCTCGCCGTACCCCTCCGCCACCCGCTTGTGGTAGGTCGCCCGGTCCACCACCTCCAGACCGACGATCTCCCAGGCGGGCAGCCCGGCGCTGGCCCGGTGCTCCCCCCACAGCCGCAGCGCCATCGCGGCGGCGTCATGCAGATCGCGGGCCTGCTCCCAGTAGCGGACCTCGGCGTGGTCGGCGGCGTACCGGGCGGTGAGCAGGAAGGGGTGGTCCTGGGCCAGCTGCTCCAGGCCGCTGCGCAGCTCACCGAGCGGGACGCTGCGCCCGGCCACGCTGAGCACCACGTGCCAGAGCCGGTCCGGGTCGGGGACCGCCGCCGGGTCGCCCTGCCGCCGGCACTCCGCCGACGCGCTGCCCAGACCACCCTCGATGCTGGTCAGCGCCCGCCCCAGCGGTGCTCCGGCCGACGGTGCTCCCGGCAGTGTGTCCTGGCGCCTGCGTCCCACCGGGGACCTCCTGTCCGGCGATGTCGTCTCCGGTCCCGATCGCCCCCGGGCCCGCTGCTCACCTGCTCGCGCCGCGCCTCAGTCGCGCAGCACCACCAGGTCGTCGCGGTGGACGACCTCGCGCTCATAGGCGGGACCCAGCTCCCGCGCCAGGTCATGGGTGGACCGGCCCAGCAGGCGGGGCAACTCCCTCGCATCAAAGTTGACCAGTCCGCGCGCGACGATGTGGCCGTTTTCGTCAAGAAGGTCCACCGGATCGCCGGCGGCGAAATCGCCGTCGACGCGCGTCAGCCCCGCCGGGAGCAGGGATTTGCGCCGCTCCACCACGGCTTTGACCGCCCCCGGGTCCAGGGTGAGCGCCCCGCGCGGGTTGCTGGCGTGCGCCAGCCAGAGCAGCCGGTCGGCGGCCCGCTCGCCGGTGCGGTGGAAGAGGGTGCCGGTCGACCGTCCGGCCAGCGCGTCGGCGGCCTGGCTGGCGGCGGTGAGCACCACCGGGATGCCCGCGCCGGTGGCGATCCGGGCGGCCTCGACCTTGGTGACCATGCCGCCGGTGCCCACACCGGCCTTGCCGCTACTGCCGATCTCGACGCCCGCCAGGTCCTGCGGGCCGCGTACCTGGTCGATCCTGCTGGTGCCGGGGCGGCTGGGGTCGCCGTCGTACAGGCCGTCCACGTCGGAGAGCAGCACCAGCAGGTCGGCGCGGACCAGGTGGGCCACCAGGGCGGCCAGCCGGTCGTTGTCACCGAACCTGATCTCGGCGGTGGCCACGGTGTCGTTCTCGTTGACGATCGGCACCGCGCCCATCGCCAGCAGCTGGTCCAGGGTGCGGTAGGCGTTGCGGTAGTGCACCCGGCGGCTGGCGTCCTCCGCCGTCAGCAGCACCTGCCCGACCCGCAGGCCGTACCGGGCGAAGGAGGCGGTGTAGCGGGCCACCAGCAGGCCCTGGCCCACGCTGGCGGCGGCCTGCTGCCGGGCCAGGTCGCGCGGCCTGCTGGCGAGGCCCAGCGGGGCCAGCCCGGCGGCGATGGCGCCGGAGGAGACCAGCACCACCTCGGTCGGCTGCGCGTCGGCGCCACGCGGCGTACGGGCCTTGGCCAGCACGTCGACCAGGGCGTCCACCCGGTCGGCGTCCAACCCGCCCGCGGCGGTGGTGAGTGAGGACGAGCCGACCTTCACCACGATCCGCCGGGCCCGCAGGACGTCGTCCCGCAGCTGCTCCCCGCCGTGTCCGTCCCCGGCTTCCGCTGCGGCCACCGCCACGCCCTCGCTCCCACCCAGATCCGCTGGTCCGGCGGGCGGTCCGCTCGCGCGTCCGCCCGCCATACCGCAATCTACGCGATGGGCCGACCGGTCCGGCCGCCCATGTCACCCCCCGGACGCTTCACCCGGACGGGAGCGAGCGTCGTCAGGCGTCCTCGTCGGCGGCCCGGCCGGAGGACAGCGGGTCGAAGGCGGCGTACTCGGCGTCGGCGTCGTCGCGGCCCAGCTGCCGCTCGCGACGGCGGTCCACGGCGGGCCGCTGGCCCTGGAAGCGGTGGTCCTCGCCCCGGCGGCCGAGCATCTCGGCGCCGGTGGCCATGGTGGGCTCCCAGTCGAAGACCACGGCGTTCTCGTCCGGACCGATGACGACCTCGGCGCCCTCCTTGGCCCCGGCCTTCCACAGTTCGGCCTCGACGCCGAGCCGGGCCAGCCGGTCCGCGAGGTAGCCGACCGCCTCGTCGTTGGCGAAGTCGGTCTGCCGCACCCAGCGCTCCGGCTTGACGCCGCGCACCCGGTAGAAGCCGTCCTCGACGGTGACGGTGAAGCCGGTGTCGTCCACGGCGGTGGGCCGCAGCACCACCCGGGTCGCCTCCTGGACCGGGGCGGCGGCGCGGGCCGCCGCGACGACACCGGCCATGGCGAAGCTCAGCTCGCGCAGGCCCTTGCGGGACGCGGCGGACACCTCGAAGACGCGGTGGCCGCGCGACTCCAGGTCGGCGCGGACGATGTCGGCCAGGTCCTGGCCGTCGGGCACGTCGGTCTTGTTGAGGGCGACCAGCCGGGGCCGGTCCTCCAGGCCGCCGTACGCCGCCAACTCGGCCTCGATGGTCTCCAGGTCGCTCAGCGGGTCGCGGCCGGGCTCCAGGGTGGCGCAGTCCAGCACATGCACCAGGGCGGCGCAGCGCTCGACGTGCCGCAGGAACTCCAGGCCCAGGCCGCGCCCCTCGCTGGCGCCGGGGATCAGCCCGGGGACGTCCGCGACGGTGTAGACGACCTCGCCGGCGGTGACCACGCCGAGGTTGGGGACCAGGGTGGTGAAGGGGTAGTCCGCGATCTTCGGCTTGGCGGCGGAGAGCACCGAGATCAGCGACGACTTGCCGGCGCTGGGGTAGCCGACCAGCGCCACGTCGGCGACGGTCTTCAGCTCCAGGACGATGTCGCGGACGTCGCCGGGCTCGCCCAGCAGCGCGAAGCCGGGGGCCTTGCGGCGGGCGGAGGCGAGGGCGGCGTTGCCGAGGCCGCCCCGGCCGCCGGCGGCGACCACGAAGGCGGTGCCGTGGCCGACCAGGTCGGCCAGCACCTCGCCGTCGGCGCCGAGCACCACGGTGCCGTCGGGGACCGGCAGGACCAGGTCCTGGCCGTCGGCGCCGAAGCGGTTGCCGCCGGCGCCGGGCTTGCCGTTGGTGGCCTTGCGGTGCGGGGAGTGGTGGTAGTCGAGCAGGGTGGTGACGTTGGCGTCCACCACCAGCGTCACATCACCGCCCCGGCCGCCGTTGCCGCCGTCGGGGCCGCCCAGCGGCTTGAACTTCTCCCGGTGGACGGAGGCGCAGCCGTGGCCCCCGTTACCCGCGGCGACGTGCAGCTCGACGCGGTCCACGAAGGTGGTCATGGGAAGTGCCTCCAGGAAGGGGAATGCGTGCAAACCGGGGCGGAAGGGCCCGGTGGTTAAACGGGAAGGGTGGACCGGGCATTCCGGTCCACCCTTCCTGATGCTGCGTCAGGTCGTGGTCACTCGCCGACGACGATGTTGACCACGCGGCGCCCGCGACGGGTGCCGAACTCGACGGCACCGGCGGACAGCGCGAACAGCGTGTCGTCGCCGCCGCGGCCCACGTTGGCGCCCGGGTGGAAGTGGGTGCCGCGCT
Organism: Streptomyces sp. NPDC092296; assembly: GCF_044755465.1. Lineage (NCBI taxonomy): Bacteria > Bacillati > Actinomycetota > Actinomycetes > Kitasatosporales > Streptomycetaceae > Streptomyces > Streptomyces sp. NPDC092296. The sequence goes on from NZ_JBIVRB010000007.1 coordinate 36,845, forward strand.
GGCGGACGATGATCTCGCCGGCGTTGACGACCTGGCCGCCGAAGCGCTTCACGCCGAGGCGCTGGGCGTTCGAGTCGCGGCCGTTGCGGGTAGAGCTAGCGCCCTTCTTGTGTGCCATGTCTCCCTGCCCCTTACTTCGCGGAGTCGATGCCGGTGATACGGACCGCGGTGTGCTTCTGGCGGTGACCCATCCGCTTGCGGTAACCGGTCTTGTTCTTGTACTTCAGGATGGTGATCTTGTCGCCCTTGGTGTGGTCGACAACCTCGGCGCGGACCTTGATGCCGGCCAGGACCCACGGGTCGCTGGTGACGGCCTCGCCGTCCACGACCAGGATGGTCGAGAGCTCGACCGAGTCACCGGGCTTGACATCAACACGGTCGATCTCCAGCACGTCGCCGACGGCGACCTTGTGCTGGCGGCCGCCGGCGCGAACGATCGCGTACACGCGGTACCTGCTTTCTCTACTCGGTCGGAACCCCCGATGCCAGCCTTCCTGGCGAGTACACAGGAGGCCTCCCCCGGTTGCCCGGGAGGTCACTGCTCGGGAGCATGGCGCAGACACGCCGAGGGCCAAGAATACGGACCCGCTGGTCGGGGAGCAAACCGGACCCGCCCGCCCCGGGCCCGCCGCACCCCCGAAGGGGCGGACGGGCGGGGCGGGCGGGCCCGGTACCGACTACTCGGCCGCCGGGGCGGAGGGCTCGCCCTCCGGCTTCGCGGCCGTCTTCTTCGCCGCCGTGGACCGCTTGGTGGCGGTCTTGCGGGCGGTGGTCTTCTTCGCCGCGGTGGTCTTCTTGGCCGCCGTGGTCGTCTTCTTCGCGGCCGCCTTGCGGGGGGCGCGCTTGCGGGGCGCGGGCTCGGCCTCCGCCTCGGGCGCGACCGGCTCGGCCGGGATCTCGGCCGGGATCTCCGCCGGGGCGGCGGGCTCGGCTTCGGCCTGGGGCGCGACCGGCTCGGCCGCCGCTGCGGGCTGCGCCGCCCCGGTGTCCGCTGCCCCGGTCTCCGCTGCCCCGGTGTCCGCCGTACGGGACGGCAGGACCAGCACACCGGCCTGCGCCTCGGCCGGCGGACCGGCCGGAGCGGTGGCCTTGCGCACCGCGCGGCGGCGGGGACGGCCGGCCGGGGCGGCGGGCGCCTCCACCGGCTGCGCCGCCTCGGGCGCCGCTGCCACCGGGGCCTCGGCGGGGGTCGCGGCCGGGACCGGCTCGGGCACGATGACGGCCTCGACCGGCTCGGGGGCCTCGACCTCCGCCACGACCGCCGCCTCGACGGCCTCCGCCGCCGGCTGCTCGGCCGCGAGGTGCTCGGGCTCCTCCTCGGGCTCCTCGTGCCCGTCGTGGTCCAGCTCGTGCTCGTGGAGGTGCTGCTCGCCCGCGCCCGCGCCGCCCTTGCCCCGGCGGCGGCGCTTGCTCGCGCTGCCCGAGGTGCCGCCGCCACCACCGGGGGCGGTCGGCTGGTCCATGTGGACGATGACGCCGCGCCCGTTGCAGTGCACGCACGGCTCGGAGAAGGACTCCAGCAGGCCCTGGCCCACCCGCTTGCGGGTCATCTGCACCAGGCCCAGCGAGGTGACCTCGGCCACCTGGTGCTTGGTACGGTCCCGGCCCAGGCACTCCAGCAGCCGCCGCAGCACCAGGTCGCGGTTGGACTCCAGCACCATGTCGATGAAGTCGATGACGATGATGCCGCCGAGGTCGCGCAGCCGCAGCTGCCGGACGATCTCCTCGGCCGCCTCCAGGTTGTTCCTGGTGACCGTCTCCTCCAGGTTGCCGCCCTGGCCGGTGAACTTCCCGGTGTTGACGTCGACCACGACCATCGCCTCGGTGCGGTCGATCACCAGCGAACCGCCGCTGGGCAGCCACACCTTGCGGTCCAGCGCCTTCATCAGCTGCTCGTCGATCCGGTACGTGGCGAAGACGTCCACGTCCGAGGTCCACCGCTGGAGCCGGTCGGCGAGGTCCGGGGCCACGTGGCTGACGTACTCGTGGATGGTGCCCCACGCCTCGTCGCCCTGGACGATGACCTTCTTGAAGTCCTCGTTGAAGATGTCGCGGACCACCCGGACGGTCATGTCCGGCTCGCCGTACAGCAGGGTTGGCGCATTGCCGCCGGACACCCGCTTCTGGATGTCCTCCCACTGCGACTGGAGCCGCTGCACGTCCCGGGTCAGCTCCTCCTCGCTGGCGCCCTCGGCGGCGGTGCGCACGATGACGCCCGCGTCATCCGGGACGATCTTCTTGAGGATCTGCTTCAGCCGGGTGCGCTCGGTGTCGGGCAGCTTGCGGCTGATCCCGGTCATCGAGCCCTCGGGGACGTACACCAGGTAGCGGCCGGGCAGCGAGACCTGGCTGGTCAGGCGAGCGCCCTTATGGCCGATCGGGTCCTTGGTGACCTGGGTCAGCACCGACTGGCCGGACTTGAGCACCGACTCGATCCGGCGCGGGCCGCCATGGCCGCCCAGGCTGCCGAAGTTGACCTCGCCCGCGTACAGCACGGCGTTGCGGCCCTTGCCGATGTCGACGAAGGCGGCCTCCATCGACGGCAGCACGTTCTGGACCTTGCCCAGGTAGACATTGCCGACGTACGAGGTGGCCTGCTCCTTGTTGACGTAGTGCTCGACCAGCACGCCGTCCTCAAGCACGCCGATCTGGGTGCGCTCGCCGCTCTGCCGGACCACCATCACGCGCTCCACCGACTCGCGGCGGGCCAGGAACTCGGCCTCGGTGATGATCGGCACCCGGCGGCGGCCCAGCTCACGGCCCTCGCGGCGGCGCTGCTTCTTGGCCTCCAGCCGGGTGGAGCCCTTGATGGACTGCACCTCGTCCGGGTCGAAGGCGGGCTCATGGGACGCCTTCTTGCGCGGCTCGCGGACCTTGACCACGGTGCGCTCGGGGTCGTCGGTGCCCGCGGCGTCCAGCTCGGGGCCGGTGTCACCGCTGCGACGGCGGCGACGGCGACGGCGGCGCGAGGAGGCCAGCCCGGCGGCCAGGTCGTCCTCCTCGTCGTCCTCGTCGGGCTCCTGGGCGGCGCCCTCGGCGGACTCGTCCTCCTGCTCGTCGTGGTCCTCGTCGCCCCGGTCCTCGGCCTCACCCCGGTCCTCGGCGTCGCCGCGACGACGGCGGCGGCCACCACGGCGGCGGCGGCGCGAGGGGCGGCCGTCGTCCTCGCCGTGCTCGGCCTCGCGGCCCTCCGGCTCCTCCTCGTGCTCCGGCTCGGCCTCGTCCTCGACTGCGGCGGGGGCGGGCGCGGCCGGGGCCGCCTCCACCACGGCGGCGGGACCGGCCGGGGTGGCCGCCCGGCGGCGGCGCCGGCGACGACCACCCTGCTCGACGTCCTCGGCCTCCTCCTCGTCGTCGCGGTGCGACGGCGCGGCGGGCGCGGTGATGACGACGGGCTCCTGGAAGACCGGCGGCTGGAAGATCGCGGTCGGCGGGCGCACCGCGCGGCGGCGGGGCCGGGGGGCGGGCTCCGGGTCGAGCTCGGGCTGCGGCTCGGGGACGGCGGCCTCGACCGGCTCCTCGGCTGCGGGCTCCTCGGCTGCGGGCTCCTCGATGGGCGCCGCCTCAGCGGCCACCGGCTCGGCCGGCTCGGGCGCGGCGGGCGTCTCGGCCACCGGCTCCGGGGCCGGCTCGGCCTTCTTACGGGTACGCCGCACCCGCTTCGGCTTCTCCGCCACGGCCTCCTCGACCGGCGCCGCCTCAGCAGCCACCGACTCAGCGGGCGCGGACTCGACCGGCTCGGGCGCGGCAGGCGTCTCGGCCACCGGCTCCGGGGCCGGCTCGGCCTTCTTACGGGTACGCCGCACCCGCTTCGGCTTCTCCGCCACGGCCTCCTCGACCGGCGCCGCCTCAGCAGCCACCGACTCAGCGGGCGCGGACTCGACCGGCTCGGGCGCGGCAGGCGCCTCGGGCTCCGCGCCCTGCGGCGGCCCCGCCGGGCGCGACACGGCGCGCCTGCGGCGGCGCGGCGGCGCGGCGGACGCGCTCTCCCCGGCACCGGTCTCGTTGTTGGGTGCGCCGGCGGCAGTGCCGTCCGACGCCGAATCCTGCGGCTCGTTGATTTCGAGCATGCGGGCGTATCTCCCGTCAGGCCCCCGGGCTCCGCGACCGGGCACGGCATGGCACCGGTGCCGGCAGCGAAAGCCGGCTCACGGTGCCGCCATGCGGGCGCGAGGCCGCACGGGGGCTCGTTGTCTCACTCGGCGTCCCACCAGGGGATTCCGAAAGTCTTCTGGTCTGACCAGTCTTCTCAAAGTGCACGGTCCCCAACCCCGGGTGGCTCCCTGGGGCCAGGACCTCTCCTCGCGTCCCTTCGGCCTCGGCCGCGGCGGGAGGAGGGTTCTCCGCACCCGATCCGCGGGTACGGAGGGGCCTCCTACCCCGGTGGCGGGGCAAGGAGGGCAGGTCCCTCGTTGTTGTGACGACGCTCGCGCACTCGGCTGAGCGGCAGGACCGGCGCTAGGCCGTCGCGGCGGCGCGCGGCCCGGCGGTCGCGGTTGGGACGGCCGTGGCTGCGGCGCGGTCGGGCGCCAGCGGGTCGGTCACCGTGCCGGACTCCCCGTCGAGCGGCCCCTGCGCCAGCCTGGTCACCGCTGCGGGGACCGGCGGCGCGAGGTCGGCCGTCGCACGAAGACCGGACAGGACGTCGTCAGGTCGTACGGCGGGTGTGGCGTGCCGCACTACCAGGCGCAGTATCGCACAGGCCCGACCCGACCGGATATCGGTACCGCCGTCTGGCTGTACCGCCGCCTGCGGTTCGGACACCGCCAGAGCGGCGACCGCACCGCGCGCGTCGAAGCTGCGCACGCCGTTCTTGGTGAGCCGCTCCACCTCGACCCGCTCGGCGGCGAGGAAGACCTCCGCCGCCTTGGCCGCCTCCTCGACGGCCACGCCGTCGAGCCGGATCTCCCAGACCGACGCCTGGAGCTGGTCGGCGAAGTTCGAGGTGTGCACCTCGACCGCGTCGATCACATCCAGCCCGGTCGGCAGCGACTCGTCCAGCTGGGCCCGCAACTGCTCCGGGTCCCTGGCCTCGGTGAGCGCGATCTCCAGGTACTCGGCCTCGCTGGCCACGCCGGTGGGGGCGGCGTTGGCGTACGAGACCTTGGGGTGCGGGGTGAACCCCGCGGAGTAGGCCATCGGGACCGACGACCGCCGCAGTGCCCGTTCGAAGGCCCGCTGGAAGTCACGGTGGCTGGTGAACCGGAGTCGGCCGCGCTTGGTGTAGCGCAGCCTGATGCGCTGCACCGCCGGAGCGGGCGGCGGACCTTCGGGCATACGGCGTGCCAGTGTCGCTCAGTCCCTCATGAGTGGCCAATGCCCGGCCCTCCCGGGCCGAACCCTTACACCCCAAGCGTACGCGGCCCCGGCCCCACCCCCCACCCGGGCGCTTCAGCCCGGCGTCCGACCCCGCCCGGTCGCACGGGACCGGCCCGCCTCCGGGGGGCCGGAGACGGGCCGGTGCGGGGCCGCGCGGGGCTACTTGAGCACGGTGAGGGGGAGCAGCTTCTTGCCGGTGGGGCCGATCTGGATGGAGGTGTCCATCTGGGGGCAGACGCCGCAGTCGAAGCACGGCGTCCAGCGGCAGTCGTCGACCTCGACCTCCTCCAGGGCGTCCTGCCAGTCCTCCCAGAGCCAGTCCTTGTCCAGACCGGAGTCCAGGTGGTCCCAGGGCAGGACCTCCTCATAGCCGCGCTCGCGGGTGGTGTACCAGTCGACGTCCACGCCGAACGGGGCGAGGGCCTTGTCGGCGCAGTCCATCCAGCGGTCGTACGAGAAGTGCTCGCGCCAGCCGTCGAAGCGACCGCCGTCGTCGTAGACGGCCCGGATGACCTTGCCGATCCGGCGGTCGCCGCGTGAGAGCAGGCCCTCCACGATGCCGGGCTTGCCGTCGTGGTAGCGGAAGCCGATGTTCTTGCCGTACTTGCGGTCGGCGCGGATGGCGTCGCGCAGCTTGGCCAGCCGGGCGTCGGTCTCCGCCACGCCCAGCTGCGGCGCCCACTGGAAGGGGGTGTGCGGCTTGGGCACGAAGCCGCCGATGGAGACGGTGCAGCGGATGTCGTTCTGCCCGGTGACCGCGCGGCCCTTGGCGATGACGTTCGCCGCCATGGTGGCGATCTGGAGCACGTCCTCGTCGGTCTCGGTGGGCAGGCCGCACATGAAGTACAGCTTCACCTGGCGCCAGCCGTTGCCGTAGGCGGTGGCGACGGTGCGGATCAGATCCTCCTCCGACACCATCTTGTTGATCACCTTGCGGATGCGCTCGCTGCCGCCCTCGGGGGCGAAGGTGAGGCCGGAGCGGCGGCCGTTGCGGGTGAGCTCGTTGGCCAGGTCGATGTTGAAGGCGTCCACCCGGGTGGACGGCAGCGACAGGCCGATCTTGTCGTCGGTGTAGCGGTCGGCGAGGCCCTTGGCGATGTCACCGATCTCGGTGTGGTCGGCGGAGGAGAGCGACAGCAGGCCGACCTCCTCGAAGCCGGTCGCCTTCAGGCCCCGCTCCACCATCTCGCCGATGCCGGTGATGCTTCGCTCCCGCACGGGGCGCGTGATCATGCCGGCCTGGCAGAAGCGGCAGCCCCGGGTGCAGCCCCGGAAGATCTCCACCGACATCCGCTCATGCACGGTCTCCGCGAGCGGGACCAGCGGCTGCTTGGGGTACGGCCACTCGTCCAGGTCCATCACGGTGTGCTTGGAGACCCGCCACGGCACGCCGGGGGTGTTGGGCACCACCCGGGCGATCCGGCCGTCCGGCAGGTACTCCACGTCGTAGAACTTCGGGACGTACACATTGCCGGTCCGGGCGAGCCGCAGCAGCAGCTCGTCGCGGCCGCCGGGGCGGCCCTCGGCCTTCCAGCCGCGGACCAGGCCGGTGATGTCCAGCACCGCCTGCTCGCCGTCGCCGACCACCGCGCAGTCCACGAAGTCCGCGATCGGCTCCGGGTTGAAGGCGGCATGGCCGCCCGCCACCACGATCGGGTCGTCGACCGTGCGGTCCCGGGCCTCCAGCGGGATGCCCGCCAGGTCGAGCGCGGCGAGCATGTTGGTGTAGCCCAGCTCGGTGGAGAAGCTCAGCCCGAAGACGTCGAACGCCTTGACCGGCCGGTGCCCGTCCACCGTGAACTGCGGCACACCGTGCTCGCGCATCAGCGCTTCCAGGTCCGGCCAGACGCTGTAGGTGCGCTCCGCGAGCACGCCCTCGCGCTCGTTGAGGACCTCGTAGAGGATCATGACGCCCTGGTTGGGCAGCCCGACCTCATAGGCGTCCGGGTACATCAGGGCCCAGCGAACGTCACAGGAGTCCCAGTCCTTGACGGTCGAGTTGAGTTCGCCACCGACGTACTGGATCGGCTTCTGGACGTGCGGGAGGAGGGCCTCCAGGCGCGGGAAGACCGACTCGACAGGCATCAGACAGGTCGTCTTTCGTGACGTGAGCAGGGTGACCCCCAAGGGTAACGCGGCGCGGGGACTCCGCCCGCCGCCCCCGGGGGGAGGGACGGCTAGGCGGAGATCGGGCGCTGCATCCGGACCGACTGGAGCAGCCCGATGCCGATCCAGACCGCGAACATCGACGAGCCGCCGTAGCTGACGAAGGGCAGCGGCAGGCCGGCGACCGGCATGATGCCGAGCGTCATGCCGATGTTCTCGAACGCCTGGAAGGCGAACCAGGCGACGACCCCGGCCGCCACCACCGTGCCGTACAGGTCGCCGGCCTGACGGGCGATCCGGCAGGCCCGCCACATGATGACGCCCAGCAGCACCAGGATCAGCCCGGCGCCGATGAAGCCCAGCTCCTCCCCCGCCACGGTGAAGACGAAGTCGGTCTGCTGCTCGGGCACGAACTGGCCGGTGGTCTGGGTGCCGTGGAAGAGGCCCTTGCCCATCAGCCCGCCGGAGCCGATGGCGATCCTGGCCTGGTTGGTGTTGTAGCCGACGCCCGCCGGGTCCAGCGCCGGGTTGGCGAAGGCGGCGAACCGGTCGATCTGGTACTGGCTGAGCAGCTTGAGCTTCCAGATCGCCAGCGCGCCGACCACACCCGCCGAGATCAGGCCGAGCACCCAGCGGTTGGGCGCACCGGAGGCGAGCAGCACGCCCAGCACGATGACCACCATCACCATCACCGAGCCCAGGTCGGGCATCATCATGATGATGCCCATCGGGACGGCGGGCAGGATCAGCGACTGGAGCACGGTGCGGTGGTCCGGGCTCTCCCGCTCCCCCGCGTCGACCCGGGCGGAGAGCAGCACCGCCATGCCCAGGATGATGGTGACCTTGGCGAACTCCGACGGCTGGATGGAGAAGCCGCCGCCCAGCACGATCCAGTTGCGGTTGCCGTTGATGGTGGCCCCGAGCGGGGTCAGCACCGAGAGCAGTACCAGCAGCGAGAGCACATAGAGGAACGGCACGGCGGTACGCAGCCGGCGGTGCCCTATGGCGATCACCACCGCGAAGAGGCCGAGCCCGATGACGGTGTTCAGCAGGTGCCGCAGCAGGAAGTACTGCGGGTCGCCGTGGTTGAGGTCGGTGCGGTTGCGGGTGGCCGACCAGACCAGCAGTGAGCTGCCCAGCGAGAGCGCCAGCGCGCAGAGCAGCAGCAGCCAGTCCATCCGGCGCACCGGCGAGTCGCGGTTCAGCAGCCGTTGCAGGGCGTTGCGGCGGGGCGCCAGCCGGACGGCGCGGTACGAGGACGTCAGGCCGGTCATGCCAGTCCCCCGCTCAGCCGGGTGCCGGTGGCGGGCGCCGGGTGCAGCGGGCGCCGGGGGTCGGCCCACAGCTCGCGGCGGTAGGGCGGCAGGGCGCTCGGCCCGGGGGCGGTGGGCCCGTCGGCCGGGATCAGCATGGTGTCGGCGGGGACGTAGGCGGTCTTGACGACCGCGCTGCCGTCGGCGTTGAACTTCGGCAGGGCGGACTGCGGCTTGGGCAGCAGGCCCTTCTTGGGGTCGACCTTGCCGTCCTTGACGCCGTACAGGCCCTCGTAGATCTTGCGGACCGCGTCACCGGAACCGCCGGAGCCGGTACCGCCCTGGGAGATGGTCATGATCACCGCGTAGTCGTCGCTGTAGGTGTCCAGCCAGGAGGTCGACTGCTTGCCGGAGACCTCGGCGGTACCGGTCTTGGCGTGCAGGGTGATCTTGTCCTGCGGCCAGCCGGCGCCCGCGAACTTCCAGGCGGCGGTGCCCTCGGTGATCACGCCCGCGGTGGCCTGGTCGATGTACTGGAGAGTCTTCTTGTCGTCCGGGAGCTTGCCGACGGCCTTCGGCTTGATCTCGCGCACCAGCTTGCCGTCCGGGCCGACGATGGCCTTGGCGACGGCGGGCTGGTAGAGGGTGCCGCCGTTGGCGAGCGCGGAGTAGATCCGGGCCATCTGGATCGGGGTCACCAGGGTGTCACCCTGGCCGATCGCGTAGTTGACCGAGTCACCGGCGCGCAGCACATAGCCGTCGACGCAGTTCTCCTTGGCGATCAGGGTGGCCTCATCGGTCTTGGGGCTGTTCTTCAGCTTGCACCACTCGTCGTGGTTGGCGTCCCAGTAGTCCTGCTTCCACTTGCGGTCCGGAACGCGGCCGGCCACCTCGCTGGGCAGGTCGATGCCGGTGGTGGCGCCGAGACCGAACTGGTGGGCGGTCTTGTAGAACCAGTCCTTGGGCTTCTTGGGGCTGGTGCCGCCGTCCTTCTTCCACTGGTCGTACGACAGGCCGTAGAAGACGGTGTCGCAGGAGACCTCCAGCGCCCGCTCCAGGCTGATCATGCCGTAGCTCTCGCCCTCGTCGTTGTTGAAGACGTGGTCGCCGATGGTCACGCTGGGCGAGCAGAGGTACTTGCCGTCCAGCGGGTAGCCGGCCTGCACGGCGGCCGAGGTGGAGATCACCTTGAAGGTGGAGCCGGGGGCCGACAGGCCCTGGGTGGCCCGGTTGAGCAGCGGGTAGTTGGACTTCCGGTCGGTGAGGCTCTTGTAGTCCTTCGCGGAGATGCCGCCGACCCAGAGGTTGGGGTCGTAGCTGGGTGCGCTGGCCATGGCGATGATCCGACCGGTGTGCACGTCCATGACCACGGCGGCGCCGGAGTCGGCCTTGAACATGGCCCTGGTCCTGCTGTCGTACACCTGGCGGGCCGCCTTCATGGCCTCCAGCAGCTCCTTCTCCACCAGGCTCTGCACCCGGGCGTCGATGCTGGTGACCACGTTGTTGCCGGAGACCGGCGGGGTGATCCCGGCGCTGCCGATCACCCGGCCGAGGTTGTCGACCTCCAGCCGGTTGACGCCGCTGGTGCCGCGCAGGTCGTCGTCGTAGACGGACTCCAGACCGGCGCGGCCGATCTGGTCGGCGGGCTGGTACTTCTCCCGGCCGACCTTGTCCGCGGTCTTCTTGACCTCCTCGTCGGTGACCGGCGAGAGGTAGCCGAGCATCTGGGCGGCGTTGGCGCCCGACGGGGCGGGGTACTGGCGGAGCGCGGTGGGCTGGGCGGTGACTCCGGGGAAGTCCTCGCGGCGTTCCATTATCTGCATGGCCTGCTGCGTGGTGGCCTCGGTGGTGACCGGGATCGGCTGGTAGGGGGAACCGTTCCAGCAGGGCTGCGGGGTGGTGGCGTTGCAGAGCCGGACCTTGTCGTGGACGTCCTTCTCGGGCATCCCCAGCACTGCGGCCAGCCGGTCCAGCACGGCGCTGCCGCCGTCCTTCTGCTGGAGCAGCGAGGTACGGCTGACCGAGACCACCAGCTTGGTGGTGTTGCCCGCCAGCACCCGGCCGGAGGCGTCCAGGATCTCACCGCGCACGGCGGGCTCCACGACCTCGCGGATGTGGTTCTGCGAGGCGGCGGCGGTGTACTCCTGGCCGTTGCGGATCTGGAGGTACCAGAGCCGGCCGCCGAGGGTGGCCAGCAGGGACAGGACGAGGACCTGGAGGACCACCAGACGGATCGTCACCCGCCGGGTGCGGCCGGTCTCCGGGATGTTGCTCACGGGCGCTCCTGAGGGGCAGTTCGCGACCACACGGGTGCTGCGGCGGCCGGGGCGGGGGTCATGGGCGCTTGACCAGGCCCGAGACCCGGCTCTTCTTCCGGCCGCCGTAGGAGGTGCCGCGCGCGTACTTGGACAGGGTGCCGAGCGTGCCCCCGGCGCTGCCGCCGCCGCTGCCGATGCCGCCGACCGAGACCACCGGGTCGGGCTCGCCCCGGCGGGCGAGGGCCATCACGCCGGGCACCACGAAGGGGGCCAGCAGCACGTCGTACACCAGGGCGGTGACGATCAGTCCGACCAGGCCGACGTGCCGGGCGGCGGTGTCGCCGACCAGGGCGCCCACCGCCGCGTAGAGCAGCGTGGAGGCGACCGCGCCGACCGCGACCACCAGCAGCGGCCCGGTGACCGACCGCAGCCGGCCGCTCTCCGGGCGGGCCAGCCCGGCCGCGTACCCGAGGATGCAGAGCACCAGCGCATAGCGGCCGATGGCGTGGTCGGACGGCGGCGCGATGTCGGCCAGCAGACCGGCGCAGAAGCCGACGATGCAACCGCCGGTCGGCCCGTACACCAGGCCCAGGGCGAGCACCACCAGCAGCAGCAGGTCCGGGACGGCGCCGGGCAGTTGGAGCCGGGCCAGCACGCTGACCTGCACGACCAGGGCCACCACGATGAGTACGGCGGAGAGCAGCACGCGGTTCAGGCGCATCGTCAGCCCTTCTTGTTCGCGGTGGTCACGGCCTTGGCCGGGGGGGTGGTGGTGGCCGCGGGCCGGGGCTTGGGCGGCAGCACGGTGTCCCGGGGGTCGGTACGCGGCTCCTCGACCACCACGCCCACCAGGTCCAGCTTGGTGAAGGAGACGAAGGGCTCGACCATGACGGTCTTGGTCAGCTCGCCGGGGGTGGGCTCCACCGAGGTGACGGTGCCGACCGGTACGCCGGGGACGAAGGGGCGGCCCTTCTCCGAGCCGAAGGTCACCAGCCGGTCGCCCCGCTTGACCTGGGCCCGGCCGTTGAGCAGCTGCACCTTCATCGGGCGGGTGCCCTGGCCGCTGGCGAAGCCGATCTCCTCGCTGCCCTCCATCCGGGCGCCGGCGGTGAAGTCGGGGTCGCAGGCCAGCAGGACGGTCGCGGTGGTGTGGCCGACCGTGGTGACCCGGCCGACCAGGCCGGAGCCGTTGATGACCGTCATGTCACGGGTGATGCCGTCGTCGCTGCCCGCGTCGATGGTGACGGTCCAGGAGAAGCCCTGGGCCGCTCCTATGGCGATCACCTGCGCCGCCTTGATGGCGTACTGGCCGGAGCCGGCGGTCTTCAGCAGGCTGTCCAGCTGCTTGGTACGGCTGGAGGCCATGTCGGAGGAGGCCAGCCGCTGCTTGAGCGCGGCGTTCTGACGCTCCAGCCGGCGCAGCCGGTTCTGGTGGGAGCCCGCGTCGCGGATCGACCTGACCCCGTCGGCCACCGGGTCGACGGCGGAGGCGACACCCCGCTCGACCGGGCCGAGCACGGTCGAGGCGGTGTCCCGGGCGCCGTTCAGCGGCGAGTCGTCGCCGCCCCGGATGTCGACGGTGATCAGGGCGAAGGCGATGGCCACCAGCAGGATGAGCAGCAGCCGGCTCTCTCGTGTGTCCCTCACGTGCTCGGACGAGCCCTTCGTCTCTGGGGTCTGACCAGGGGCCGCCCACCGGGCCTCGGGCCCGGCTGCGGCGGTCCCCGGAATGGGCTAACGACGCGGCTGCGAGTCCAGGACCTGCTGGAGCGCCTCGAACTCCTCGACGCACTTGCCGGAGCCGAGCGCGACCGAGTCCAGCGGGTTCTCCGCGATGTGGATGGGCATGCCGGTCTCCCGGCGCAGCCGCTCGTCCAGACCGCGCAGCAGGGCGCCACCGCCGGTGAGCACGATGCCGCGGTCCATGATGTCGCCGGCCAGCTCGGGCGGGCACTGGTCCAGGGTGGTCTTCACCGCGTCGATGATCGAGTTCACCGGCTCGTCGATGGCCGTGCGGACCTCGGCGGCGGAGATGACCACGGTCTTGGGCAACCCGCTGACCAGGTCGCGGCCTCGGATCTCGGCGTGCTCGTCCTTCTCCCCGTCCATGCCGTAGGCGGAGCCGATGGACATCTTGATCTGCTCGGCGCTGCGCTCGCCCAGCAGCAGCGAGTACTCCTTCTTGATGTGCTGGACGATCGCGTTGTCCAGCTCGTCACCGGCCACCCGGATGGACTGCGCGGTGACGATGCCGCCGAGCGAGATCACCGCGACCTCGGTGGTGCCGCCGCCGATGTCCACCACCATGTTGCCGGTGGCCTCGTGGACCGGCAGCCCGGCGCCGATCGCGGCGGCCATCGGCTCCTCGATGATGTGCACCTGGCGGGCGCCGGCCTGCGAGGACGCCTCGATCACGGCGCGGCGCTCGACTCCGGTGATGCCGCTGGGCACGCAGACCACGACCCGGGGGCGGGCCAGGTAGCGGCGGCGGTGGATCTTCAGGATGAAGTAGCGGAGCATCCGCTCGGTGATCTCGAAGTCCGCGATCACCCCGTCCTTCAGCGGCCGGATGGCCACGATGTTGCCGGGGGTGCGGCCGATCATCTTCTTGGCCTCGGCACCCACCGCGAGGATGCCGCCGGTGTTGGTGTTCACCGCCACGACCGACGGCTCGTTGAGGACGATGCCCCGACCCCTGACGTACACCAGCGTGTTGGCGGTGCCGAGGTCGACAGCCATGTCACGGCCGATGAACGACATGTTGTTCGCCATGGGATCAGAGGGCCTTCCCGAACTCGAAGAGGGTGGGGGTGGCAGGCGGCCGGACAGCCGTGCCGACGTGCTGCGCCTTTGGCATCGCCGCACCGGGCGGGCAGCCCGTGAGCCGTCCCCCATCGTAGCCACGCCCGCTTCGGGGACGCCTACGCACACCGTTCGCCCATTGTCGGTGCGGGGGGACTGTTCTCCTGGTATTGGGACGCACGTGTCGGTGCCCGGGGTTCCACCGGTCGGACGATTTCGGCAATCACCGGTCCGGCCCGCCGCCGAACGGGGCGGCGGGCCGGGGCGCCCCGGGGTCGGCAGGGGTCAGGCGTACGTCGGGAAGAAGATCTTGATCTCGCGCTCGGCCGACGCCTCGGAGTCGGAGGCGTGGATCAGGTTCTCCCGGGTGATGGTCGCGAAGTCGCCCCGGATGGTGCCGGCCGCGGCCACGATCGGGTCGGTGGGACCGGCCAGCGCGCGGATGCCCTCGATGACCCGCTCCCCCTCGACGATCATCGCCACCGACGGGCCGGAGGTCATGAACTCCAACAGCGGCTCGTAGAACGGCCGGCCGATGTGCTCGGCGTAGTGCTGCTCCAGGGTGGCGCGGTCGAAGGTGCGCAGCTCCAGCGCCCTGATGACCCAGTCCGCCTTGCGCTCGATCCGACTGGTGACCTCGCCGATCAGACCACGGCGGACGCAGTCCGGCTTGAGGAGGACGAGGGTGCGCTGCGACACGGGGCGACTCCAGGGGTGATTCGGGCTTTAGCAGGAGGTTACCCGCCGTCCTCGCGGGGCCGGCACCCGGACCGGCCCCCGCCGCTGGTCAGGACGCCGGGGCCGCGGCCTCGGCCTCGTCCGCCGCCACGGCGCGGGCCGCCTTGATGACGTCGATCCGGCGGCCGTAGTGCACCGAGCACCACCACAGGCCGGCGAAGACCGCGCCCAGCCCGTACATGGTGGGCACCACCACGCCGCTGGCGATCAGTCCGATCTGCAACGCCCAGCCCAGTTCGACCCCGCCCCGGCGGCCGAGCGCGCCGCACAGCAGTACGCAGAGGACCATGGCGGCCCCGCTCACCGCCCAGAGCGTGCCGTGCGGGACGTCGGAGAGCTGCATGGCGACCAGGGCGGCGAACAGCACCACCAGGGCCTCACCGATCAGGGTGGCGGAACACAGCGTGCGCATGGTGGCGGTCTCCCTAGTTCCGACCGAGCAGGATGCGGGCCTCGCCCACGGTGTAGACCGAGCCGGTCACCAGCACGCCGGCGCCGCCCAGGTCGCCGCCCTCCTCCGCGAGGGCGACGGCGGCGTCGATGGCGTCGTCCAGGCGCGGCTCCACCTGCACCCGGTCGCTGCCGAACACCTCGACGGCCAGCTCGGCCAACTGGTCGGCGGGCGTGGCGCGATGGGTGGAGTTCTGGGTGACCACGATCTCGGCGAAGATCGGCTCGAACTGCTCCAGCAACCCTCGGATGTCCTTGTCGCTGCTGGTGGCGACCACGCCGACCAGCCGGGTGAAGCCGAAGGAGTCGCTGATCGCCTCGGCGGTGGCCTGCGCCCCGGCCGGGTTGTGGGCGGCGTCCAGCAGCACGGTGGGGCTGCGGCGGACCACCTCCAGCCGCCCCGGGGAGGTGACGGCGGCGAACGCCTGCCGGACCTTGTCCGCGTCCAACTGCCCGTTGTGCGCGCCGCCGACGCCGAAGAACGCCTCCACCGCCGCCAGCGCCAGCGCCGCGTTGTGCGCCTGGTGGGCGCCGTGCAGCGGCAGGAAGATGTCCTCGTACGACTCGCCGCCGATACCGCGCAGGGTGATCAGCTGCCCGCCCACCGCGAGGCTGCGGTGCAGCAGGCCGAACTCCATGCCCTCCCGGGCCACGGTGGCGTCCACCTCGACCGCGCGGCGCAGGATGGTCTCGGCGGCGTCCAGCGGCTGCTGGGCGACCACGGCGAGGGCGCCCTTCTTGACGATCCCGGACTTCTCCACCGCGATGGCGCCGGGCGTGCGGCCCAGCTTGTCGGTGTGGTCCAGCGCGATGGGGGTGATCACCGAGACGGCGGCGTCGATCACATTGGTGGCGTCCCAGCTGCCACCCATGCCGACCTCGACCACGGCCACGTCCACCGGCGCGTCGGCGAAGGCCGCGTACGCCATGGCGGTGAGCACCTCGAAGAAGGACATCGGGACCGGCTGGGACTGGTCGACCATGCCGATGTAGGGGGCGATGTCGCGGTAGGTCTCCACGAACCCCTCGACCGTGATCGGCAGGCCGTCCAGGCTGATCCGCTCGGTGACCGACTCCACGTGCGGGCTGGTGTAGCGGCCGGTGCGCAGCTCGAAGGCGAGCAGCAACTGCTCGATCATCCGGGCGGTGGAGGTCTTGCCGTTGGTGCCGGTGATGTGGATCGCCGGGTACGAGCGCTGCGGCTGGCCCAGGATGTCCATCAGGGCGGCGATCCGGTCCAGCGAGGGCTCGATCCTGCTCTCCGGCCAGCGACGTGCAAGCTCCGCCTCCACCTCCCGCAGTCCGGCTTGGAGCTCTTCGGCGGGGTGGTCGGGGGTCTTGCGGGATTTGTCGCTCACAGCGCAAGTCTACGGAGTGCGGTGGCGCTCCCCGACACAGGTGGCCGCCCCGCCGGGGCGGACCGGGGCGGGCGCGGCGCCGGGCTCCCGGTGGGGAGTCCGGCGCCGCGCCCGGCGCCGCGTCGGGCTGCGGGTCACGCCTGGGGCAGCGCCGCCAGCTGGGCGGTGATCCGGGCGATGTCGGCCTCGGCGGTGGCCTGGCGGGTGCGGATCTTCACCACGACCTGCTCGGGGGCCTTGGCCATGAAGCCGTCGTTGCCGAGCTTGGCGGTGGTCTGGGCCAGCTCCTTCTCGGCGGTGGCCAGGTCCTTCAGCAGCCGCTTGCGCTCGGCGGCCACGTCGATGGCGCCGGAGAGGTCCAGCGAGACGGTGGCGCCGGCCACCGGCAGCGAAGCGGTGGCGGTGAAGCCGTCACCGGCCGGCTGGAGGCGCAGCAGCGAGCGGATGGCGTCCTCGTGGGCGACCAGCGGGGTGCCCGCCAGTTCCAGCCGGGCGGGCACCTTCTGCCCCGGCTTGAGGCCCTGGTCGGCGCGGAACCGGCGGACCTCGGTGACCACCTGCTGGAGGGTGGCGATCTCCGCCTCGGCCGACGGGTCGCGGAAGCCCCGGTCGGTCGGCCACTCGGCGGTGACCACCGACTCGCGGCCGGTGAGGGTGGTCCACAGGGTGTCGGTGACGAACGGCACCACCGGGTGCAGCAGCCGCAGCGTGACGTCCAGCACCTCGCCCAGCACCCGGCGCGAGGCGTCGGCCGGGGCGCCGCCCTTGGCCAGGGTGGTCTTGGACAGCTCCACGTACCAGTCGAAGACCTCGTCCCAGGCGAAGTGGTACAGCGCGTCGGAGAGCTTGGCGAACTGGTAGTCGTCGTAGAGCGCGTCCACCTCGGCGACGGTGGCGTTCAGCCGGGAGAGGATCCAGCGGTCGGCGGCCGAGAGGTCCTCCAGCTCCGGCAGCGGGCCGGTGACGGTGGCGCCGTTCATCAGGGCGAACCGGGTGGCGTTCCAGACCTTGTTGGCGAAGTTGCGGGACGCCTGGACCCAGTCCTCACCGATCGGCACATCGGCGCCGGGGTTGGCGCCCCGGGCCAGGGTGAAGCGCACCGCGTCGGAGCCGTAGGCGTCCATCCAGTCCAGCGGGTCCACCGAGTTGGGGTTGGACTTGGACATCTTCTTGCCGTGCTCGTCGCGGACCAGGCCGGTGAGCGCGATGGTGTGGAACGGCGCCACGCCGTCCATCGCGTACAGGCCGAACATCATCATCCGGGCGACCCAGAAGAAGATGATGTCGTGGCCGGTCAGCAGGACATCGGTCGGATAGAACTTCTCCAGGTCGGCGGTGCGCTCCGGCCAGCCCAGGGTGGAGAACGGCCACAGCGCCGAGGAGAACCAGGTGTCCAGCACGTCGGGGTCCTGCGTCCAGCCCGCGCCGCTCGGCGGCTGCTCGTCCGGTCCGACGCAGACGACCTCGCCGTCCGGGCCGTACCAGACCGGGATGCGGTGGCCCCACCACAGCTGGCGCGAGATGCACCAGTCGTGCATGTTGTCCACCCAGGCGAAGTAGCGGCCCGCCATCTCCTTGGGGTGGATGCGCACCCGCTCGTCGCGCACCGCGTCGCCGGCCGCCTGCGCCAGCGGGCCGACCTTGACCCACCACTGCATGGAGAGCCGGGGCTCGACGGTGGTCTTGCAGCGGGAGCAGTGGCCGACCGCGTGCATGTACGGACGCTTCTCCGCGACGATGCGGCCCTGCTCGCGCAGCGCGCCCACCACGGCCTCGCGGGCCTCGTGGCGGTCCAGGCCCAGGAAGGGGCCGTGCACGGTGATCCGGGCGTCCTCGTCCATCACGGTGAGGGACGGCAGGTCGTGGCGCTGGCCGATCTCGAAGTCATTGGGGTCGTGGGCCGGGGTGACCTTGACCGCGCCGGTGCCGAACTCCGGGTCGACGTGCTGGTCGGCCACCACCGGGATGCGACGGTTCGTCAGCGGCAGCGGGATGGTCCTGCCCACCAGATGGGCGTAGCGCTCGTCGTCGGGGTGGACGGCGACGGCGGTGTCGCCGAGCATCGTCTCGGCCCGGGTGGTGGCCACCACGATGGAATCGTCGCCGTCGCCGTAGCGGATCGAGACCAGCTCGCCGGCGCTCTCCTCGTGCTCCACCTCGATGTCGGAGATGGCGGTGTGGCAGCGCGGGCACCAGTTGATGATGCGCTCGGCGCGGTAGATCAGGCCGTCGTCGAAGAGCTTCTTGAAGATGGTCTGGACGGCCTTGGACAGGCCCTCGTCCATGGTGAAGCGCTCGCGGGACCAGTCGACGCCGTCACCCAGCCGGCGCATCTGGCCGAGAATCCGGCCGCCGTACTCCTCCTTCCACTGCCAGACGCGGTCCACGAACGCCTCGCGGCCCACGTCGTGCCGGGAGAGGCCCTCCTCGGCGAGCTGCTGCTCGACCTTGTTCTGGGTGGCGATGCCGGCGTGGTCCATGCCGGGCAGCCACAGCGCCTCGTAGCCCTGCATCCGCTTGCGGCGGGTGAGGGCGTCCATCAGGGTGTGCTGGAAGGCGTGGCCCAGGTGGAGGCTGCCGGTGACGTTCGGCGGCGGGATGACGATGGTGTAGGGCGGCTTCTCGCTCTTCTCGTCGGCCCGGAAGTAACCAGCGGCTACCCAGCGCTCGTACAGCTTCCCCTCTACCTCGGCCGGTGCGTACTGGGTCGGCAGGGTGGCGGCGGCACTGTGGTCCGCGGCCTGGTCGGCCTCGGGGCGCTGGTTCGTCATGTCGGTCACGACACACAGTTTACGGAAGTGTGGGGGCGGTGCCGCACCGCTGGTCCTGGCGACGCTGGGGGGTGCGGTGGGATAGCGTGCCGGATATTCGACCACGACGGGGGTGCGCCTGCCGGCCCGGCATCTGACGGACCGCCGGCGGGGCGTACGAGGACCACGACGCGCCGCCCCGGGGCGGCCGGGGGAGACACCGCATGTACGGGCAGGGACCGCAGTATCCGCAGACCCCGGGACAGCAGCCGCAGCCGAACCCCTACGGCCCGCCGCCCGGTGGCGGCTATCCGCCGCCGCCCCAGCAGCCCCAGCAGCCCCAGCAGCAGCAGCAGCCGTACGGTGCACCGGCCGCGCCGCCGCAGGGCGCCCCGGGCTACGGGGGCGGCGGTCCGTACGGCCAGCCGCAGCAGCCGCCGTACGGCGGTCAGCCCTACGGCGGGGGCCAGCCGCCCTACGGGGGCCAGCCCTACGGTCAACCTCCCTACGGCCAGGCGCCCTACGGCCGGCCGCCGCAGGGCTACCCGCAGCAGCAGCCGCCCTACGGCCCGCCCAGCGGCGGCCGACCGCCGGTGGCGCAGCCCAGGAGCCGCAAGGGCCTGGTGATCGGGATCGTCGCGGCCGTGGTGGTGCTCGGCGTCGGCGGTGTGGCCGCCGCGATGCTGTCCGGCGGCGGCGACGAGGACATCAGCGGCAAGTACAAGATCGCCACTCCGGCGACGCTGCCCGGCGGCTACGCGGTCGCCAGCCACAAGGAGGCACCGGCCAGCGACAGCCAGACCGCCGGCTTCGGCACCGAGATGACCACGGTGGGCGCCGAGTACGTCGGCGGCTCGCCCCGGGCGCTGCTGACCCTGGCCGGTGCCTACGGGAAGATCGCCGATCCGGAGCAGGCGATCACCACCAAGCTGAACGCCACGCTGGCCGAGAAGAAGACCAGGTTCAGCGAGCCGCTGCGGAACTTCCCCGCCAAGGACCCCAGGGACAGCGGCGGGCTGCTGCGCTGCGGCCAGCTCCAGACCTCCAAGGGCGACATGCCGGTCTGCTTCTGGGCGAACCACGCGACCATGTCGCTGGTGATCTTCACCCTCCAGCCGACCAGTGACGGCGGCACCGCGCAGCCGCTCGACCTGGCGAAGGCGGCGGACCAGACCCGGACCATCCGCGACGGCGTGGTGCAGCACCGGTAGCCCGTCCGGCGGCCGGTTGACAGCACCGGCACCGGACGGACCTTGCCGGACCAGCAGCCGGGCGACCCCGGGATATGGGCGGCGCCCGGCGCCGCACCGCAGCCCCCGCCCCGCAGCCGTACGGCACCCCTTCCCCGCCGTACGGCGCCGCCCCACCGCCGTACGCGGCGCCCCAGCCGTACGGCGCAACCTGGACGCGGCCGCCGCCCAGGTGCGTGCCTTCCGTGAGCTCACCGAGGTCCCCAAGTAGCCGCAGGAACGCCCGACCGACGCAGTGGGCCCCGCACCGAACCGGTGCGGGGCCCACTGCGTGTCGGCCGGGGTCAGGCGCTCTTCTCGCGCCGCTCCCGCTTGATCATGTCGCGCGGGACCAGGGTGGGGATGGCGTGCTTGGAGACGACGTCGCCGGTGACCACGACGCGGGCCACGTCCTTGCGGGAGGGCACCTCGTACATCACCGACATCAGCACCTCCTCCATGATCGCGCGCAGGCCGCGGGCGCCGGTGCCCCGCATGATGGCCTGGTCCGCGATGGCCTCCAGGGCGTCCCGGGAGAACTCCAGCTCCACGCCGTCCAGCTCGAAGAGCCGCCGGTACTGCTTGACCAGCGCGTTCTTCGGCTCGGTGAGGATCTGGAGCAGCGCCTCGCGGTCCAGGTTGTGCACCGAGGTGATCACCGGGAGGCGGCCGATGAACTCCGGGATCATCCCGAACTTCACCAGGTCCTCCGGCATGACCGCGCGGAACATGTCGCCGGCGTCGATCTCGTGCTTGGAGCGGATGGTGGCGCCGAAGCCGATGCCCTTCTTGCCGGCCCGGCCCTCGATGATCCGCTCCAGACCGGCGAAGGCACCGCCCACGATGAACAGCACGTTCGTCGTGTCGATCTGGATGAACTCCTGGTGCGGGTGCTTGCGGCCGCCCTGCGGCGGCACCGAGGCGGTGGTGCCCTCCAGGATCTTCAGCAGGGCCTGCTGCACGCCCTCGCCGGAGACGTCGCGGGTGATCGACGGGTTCTCGCTCTTGCGGGCCACCTTGTCGATCTCGTCGATGTAGATGATCCCGGTCTCGGCCTTCTTGACGTCGTAGTCGGCCGCCTGGATCAGCTTCAGCAGGATGTTCTCGACGTCCTCGCCGACGTATCCGGCCTCGGTCAGCGCGGTGGCGTCCGCGATGGCGAACGGCACATTGAGCATCCGGGCCAGGGTCTGGGCCAGCAGCGTCTTGCCGGAGCCGGTGGGGCCCAGCAGCAGGATGTTGGACTTGGCCAGCTCGATGCCGTCGTCGCGGCCGCCGTGCCGCCCGCTCTCGCCGGCCTGCACTCGCTTGTAGTGGTTGTAGACGGCGACCGAGAGCGACTTCTTGGCGGTGTCCTGGCCGACCACGTACTGGTCGAGGAACTCGTAGATCTCGCGCGGCTTCGGCAGTTCCTCGAACCGCACCTCGGAGGTCTCGGCGAGCTCCTCCTCGATGATCTCATTGCAGAGGTCGATGCACTCGTCGCAGATGTATACGCCGGGGCCGGCGATGAGCTTCTTCACCTGCTTCTGGGACTTGCCACAGAACGAGCACTTGAGCAGGTCGCCACCGTCTCCGATGCGTGCCACGAGGTGCTTCCCCTTCGCCAAAGGCCCCGTGGGGGTCGGAGCCTGGTGCTTGGTATCCGACGGTACTCCGTCGGGCCCGCCGATCGGCCGTCTTCAGCGGCTTGGCCGTACGCCCTGGGCGAATCCGTGA
This sequence comes from Streptomyces sp. NPDC092296, assembly GCF_044755465.1. Lineage (NCBI taxonomy): Bacteria > Bacillati > Actinomycetota > Actinomycetes > Kitasatosporales > Streptomycetaceae > Streptomyces > Streptomyces sp. NPDC092296. The sequence goes on from NZ_JBIVRB010000007.1 coordinate 58,827, forward strand.
TCGAGGGACCGAGGGGGACGGCGGGTGCCACCGGGCGCGTGCGCAGTGCACCGCCTTGGTGTCCGATGGTGCCAGGCCGCGACCCGCCCCGGTAGACGGGGGTGGGTCGCGGCCGACGCATCGTCCCGCTCAGCCGATGAGCGAGCTCTTCCGGGTCGAGACGATCTGGTCGATCAGGCCGTACTCCAGAGTCTCCTCGGAGGTGAGGATCTTGTCCCGCTCGATGTCCTCGCGGATCTCCTCGATCTCCTTCTTGGAGTGCTTGGCCAGCAGGGTCTCCAGCTGCTCACGCATCCGGAGGATCTCCCTGGCCTGGATCTCCAGGTCGGAGACCTGGCCGCGGCCGGTCTCGGTGTACGGCTGGTGGATCAGCACCCGGGCGTTGGGCAGCGCCATCCGCTTGCCGGGCGTACCGGCGGCCAGCAGCACCGCCGCCGCCGAGGCCGCCTGGCCCATGCAGACGGTGGAGATGTCCGGCTTCACGAACTGCATGGTGTCGTAGATCGCGGTCAGCGCGGTGAAGGAGCCGCCCGGGGAGTTGATGTAGAGGTTGATGTCCCGGTCCGGGTCCATCGACTCCAGGCAGAGCAGCTGGGCCATGATGTCGTTGGCCGAGACGTCGTCGATCTGCGAGCCCAGGAAGATGACCCGCTCCTCGAAGAGCTTCGCGTACGGGTCGTACTCCCGGATGCCCTGCGAGGTGCGCTCGACGAAGCGGGGGACGATGTAGCGGCCCTCGGCGCGCAGGCGCTCGTGGGCCTCGCCCATCAGGCTGGGAATGTTCATGGGTTCTGGCCTCCGTTGCGTACGGACTGTCGTGGGGCGGTGTCGTGCTGCTGATGGGCTGCCGGGGGCTCAGGCGCCCGTGCCACCGCCGCCGGGGACGTCCGCGGCGTGGTGCATGACCTCGTCGATGAGGCCGTAGTCCTTCGCCGCGTCGGCGGAGAACCAGCGGTCGCGGTCGGAGTCCTTGGTGATCTGCTCCAGCGACTGGCCGCTGTGGAAGGCGATCAGCTCGGCCATCCGGTGCTTGGTGCGCAGCAGCTGCTCGGCCTGGATGCGGATGTCGGTCGCGGAACCGCCCAGGCCGGCCGAGGGCTGGTGCATCAGGATCTCGGCGTTCGGCAGGGCGAAGCGCTTGCCCTTGGCACCGGCCGTGAGCAGGAACTGGCCCATGGAGGCCGCCAGGCCCATGGCGATGGTCACCACGTCGTTCTTGATGTACTGCATGGTGTCGTAGATCGCCATGCCGGCGGTGACCGAGCCGCCGGGGCTGTTGATGTAGAGGTAGATGTCCTTCTCAGGGTCTGCCGCGAGGAGCAGCAGCTGGGCGGTGATCTTGTTGGCGATGTCGTCGTCGACCGCCTGGCCCAGGAAGATGATGCGCTCGCCGAGCAGACGGTTGTACACCTGGTCGCCGAGGCCGACGCCGGGGATGTCACCGGCGGCGCGGGGCGCCATGAGGCCCGGGGTCGCGATCTGGGGAGTCGTCACGTAGCCACCTGCTCAGTTGAATCGGGCGGCCGGCCCCCGGCCGCCACGGCGTCTGCTGTGCTGATTGTTCCTTCTCATGGACCCTAACGCGCGGGTTGGGCCGGGCCATCCCCCACACAGAACTGTTCGCTGTGAGCGCAGGCTGCACAGCCCGTGACCAGGGCGCCGACGGCACGGCGGGCCCGGGTGCGGCACTCGGCCGCACCCGGGCCCGCCGGGTGGTACTCGGGATCGCGCGCGGCGACCGGGGAGGATCAGGCCTCGGTGTCGCCCTCGGCCGACTCGGTGGCCTCGGCGGTGGCCTCGACGGTCTCCGCGTCCGCGTCCTCGTCGTCCTCGAAGTCGACGGCGTTGCCCTCGGTGTCGACGACCTTGGCGGCCTCGACGACCAGCGCCAGCGCCTTGCCCCGGACGACCTCGCCGACCAGCAGCGGCACCTGGCCGCCCTGGACGATCTGCTGCGCGAACTGGTCGGGGCTGAGGCCCGAGCCGGCGGCGCGGCGGATGAGGTGCTCGGTGAGCTCCTCCTGGCTGACGGAGAGCTCCTCGTCGGCGGCGATCTGGTCCAGCACGAACTGGGTCTTGATGCCCTTCTTCGCCTGGTCCTCGGTCTCCTGCTCGAACTCCTCGACCGTCTTGTCCTGGGTCTTCAGCCAGGTCTCGAGGTCCAGGCCCATCTGGGCGAGCTGGTGGTGCTCCAGGTTGTGCTTGCGGGTCTCGATCTCGTCCGCGAGCAGCTTCTCCGGGAAGGGCATCTCGACCTGCTCCAGCAGCGCCTCGAGCACGCGCTCCTGGGCCTGGGTGGCCTGGTCGAACTCCTTCATCCGGGCCAGCCGCTTGCGCGAGTCCTCGCGCAGCTCCTCCAGGGTGTCGAACTCGCTCGCCAGCTGGGCGAACTCGTCGTCCAGCTCGGGGAGCTCCTTCTCCTGGACGGCGGTGACGGTGACCGTCACCTCGGCCTCCTGGCCGGCCTGGGTGCCGCCCTTGAGCTCGGTGGTGAAGGTAGCGGTGCCGCCGGCCTCCACGCCGATGACGGCCTCGTCGATGCCGTCGAGCAAGCGGCCGGAGCCGATCTCGTACGACACGGCGGTGGCGGTGCCGTCCTCCGGCACCTCACCGTCGACCTTGGCCTCCAGGTCGACGACCACCACGTCGCCGTCGGCGGCGGCGCGCTCGACGGCCTTGACCGAGGAGAAGCGCTCGCGCAGCTGCTCCAGGGAGGCGTCGATGTCCTCGTCGGTGACCTCGACCGCGTCGACGGTCACCTCGATGCCGGCGAACTCGGGCAGGGTGATCTCCGGCCGGATGTCCACCTCGGCGGTGAACTTCAGGTCGCCGCCGTCGGCGAGGTGCTCCACGCCGGCGATGTCGGTGATGTCGGGCTGGCCGAGGACCTCGATCTTGCCCGCGTCGACGGCCTGCGTGTAGAAGCGCGGAAGGGCGTCGTTGACGGCCTCCTCCAGCACCGCCGCACGGCCGAAGCGCTGGTCGATGACGCGAGCCGGGATCTTGCCCTTGCGGAAGCCCGGAACCGTGACCTGCTGGTTGATCTTCTTGTACGCCGCGTCGAGGCTGGGCTTGAGCTCCTCGAAGGGCACCTCGACGGTGAGTCGAACCCGGGTCGGGTTCAGAGTCTCCACGGCGCTCTTCACGGTTGGGTCTCCTTGGGGCTTTGCGGTCGGGTTGTCCGCCGGGCGGGGGCCCGTGAGGGCTTGGGCGGCCGGCGAGACGGGCGATGGGCCACATGGAGCGGCATCTCCCGTACGGACGGTGAGCGTGCTCCTCGCCCTCGGACGGCCGAACGGTGAGCATGCCACACGAGCGGTCGCCAGCGATCCATCCTACCGGTACCACAAACCCGGACGGACGGCCGACGGGCAGCTGAGCCCCGGAGACCGGCCCGGTACGGCGGAAGTCCCCCACCCGGGCGGGCGGGGGACTTCCCGTGCTGTCGGGGTGACCGGATTTGAACCGACGACCTTCCGCTCCCAAAGCGGACGCGCTACCAACCTGCGCCACACCCCGTTGCAACGACAGGTAGCGTACATGCTCACCTGGGAGGTCCCCCCGAATTACGCGGGGCCACCTCCGCCGGGATCGGCGAGCGGTGTGCATCGGGGCAGGCCGACCGGGTAGGCTGAGCGCGTCCTCGGGGTCGGCCGCGATCCCGGGGCGGTACGTCTCCGGCGTACGCACACGCGGGCGTAGCTCAATGGTAGAGCCCCAGTCTTCCAAACTGGCTACGCGGGTTCGATTCCCGTCGCCCGCTCCACCCTGTCAGGCCCCGGGCCAGCGAGTCGATCGCTGGCCCGGGGCCTGACTGCTTGGTACGGGCACCGGCATAGGGTGCCCGGTGCCCGGTGCGTACGACGGCGGGCCGGGCGGCCCATCCGCGTGGTCCGGCGGGGATCTGATCGAGCGTCGGCGGCGGTCGGCCGGGCGCGGCCGACCGGCGAAAGTTTCGCCGATGGGCGGCGGCGCCGCTAGCCTCACAGGTGTTCGACCGGTCGACCGTCCCTTCGAGACCAGAGGAGTGCGCCTTGGGTCCCCAGGAGCGACTGGACGTCATACAGCGCAGCGTGGTCCGCGAGATGGCCCGCTACGGCCGGGAGTTCCGGGCGGACGGCGCCGTGGTGCGCGGCCCGGGGACCACGGCGGTGGCGGTCCGGGAGCACCCCGACGCCACCGGCGGCCATGTCGACCTGGGCTTTGTGCTGCACCTCGGGCGCTCCGACACACCGGTGCTCTGGGACTGCGCGGCCGGCCTCGGCAAGACCGAGGAGGAGAAGCTCGACAACGCCGTACGGATGTGGGGAACCACCACCGCCGCCACCGTGGTCGAGCTGCTGGACCGGCGCGGCGAGCACGGCGACCACTACGGGCCGGACCGGCCGGGCGGGGTGCCGGGCTGGCACGCGGTGCAGGGCCCGGCGTGCGTCTTCGGCTTCGGCAGCGATGCGCTGGCGGAGTGGCTGCGCGACAACCAGATACTGCCCGCGCTGGCCGAACAGCTGCTCCCGGCGCTCGACCATCCGCTGCTCAACGGCGTCAAGCTGTTCCTGGGCGGCCGGGCCGGGGACGACGTCGCGGAGGTGCGGGTGGGCGGCGAGGTGTCGGAAGCCGCCTCCGCCGCGCTGCGCACCCTGGACTGGCCGCGCGGTGAGCGCCTGTGCTGGGCCAGGATCTACGTCCTGCTGCTGGCGGACGGCACCGATGCGGCGGCGCTGCGGACGGCGGAGCTGAGCCCGCTCACCGACCCCGCGCCGCCCGGCCGGGCACCCGCCGGTCCACGGCCGCCGGCGCCCCGGGGCGGGGGGCTGCTGCGCCGCTGGTGGGGCGCCTGGCGGGCCGACCGGTGAAGGGCCGACCGGTGAAGGGGCAGCCGGTGAGGTCGACGGGTCGTCAGCCGGTCAGCTCGCCAGATCGTTGAGGGTCTTGGCGATCTGACTGAAGAAATCCTGGAGCGGCGACGCCGCCGAGGACTGCGCGAGGAAGAAGCCGAAGAGCGCACCGAGTATCGCGTGCGCCAGCTTCATCGTCTTGTTTCTGATCAGGATGATCAGGATGATGGCGAACAGGACCAACGCGGAGACGGAGAAGACCACCCGGATTCACTTCCTCGGTCGCGACTGCTCAGGGACCGGTGCTGACGGCCCCGGGGCAGGGACGACCGGTGAAGCCCTCGTGGTTCCGCCGCCGTGTGTGCCGTCCGACGACTTCCCCCCGAGCACCCGCCCGGTCCCGCCCGACCCCAGTCTGGTCTGCCGTACGCACTCCGTAAAGGACTCGTCGCACGCGTCACATCGCGACACGTCCGTCACAGCGAAAATGCGCCGAACACGGTGCGTGGCGCAGGTATTCGGCCCCGGCACGGCCGCCCGCCGTTCCGGCGCCCGCAGTACGCGGTGCACGGACGACCCCGGAGCCGAGCGGGCGGTCGCGAGGGCGCGGCGACCCGCAGCGAATTGTCCGAAGATCGACTCGGCGGTTTGACAGGGCGCCACCCCGCCCTGCGGCGGCTAGTCGCGCCAGATCAGCAGGAGCGCGCGGTCGTCGTTGATGTCCTTGGCCACCGTCTCTATCAGCCGCCAGGCACCGCCCTCGAAGCCGCCGGCCACCAGCCGGTCGGCCTCGCCCATCAGCCGGTCCATGCCCTCGGCCAGATCGCGGCCCGGCGCCTCCACCATGCCGTCGGTGCAGAGCAGCAGCAGGTCACCGTGGTCCAGTCTGCCCCGTACGCCCTCGAACTTGGCGCCGTCGTATATGCCGAGCAGCGGCCCTTCGGCGGCCTCCTTGAGCTTCCACTGCCCCGCTCCGGCGCACATCTGCATCCCCGGCAGATGGCCGGCGGACAGCAGCTCGTACTCGCCGGTGTCCAGGTCCAGGGCGAGGTGGACGGCGGTGGCGAACCCCTCCTCCCACTCCTGGCGCAGCAGATAGCCGTTGGCGGCGGGCAGGAAGTCGTGCGGCGGCAGCGAGCCCAGCAGACCGCCGAACGCGCCGGAGAGCAGCAGCGCCCGCGAGCCCGCGTCCATGCCCTTGCCGGACACGTCCGCGACCACCGCCTCCAGCACGCTGCTGCCGGACCCGGTACGGGCGGCCACCACGAAGTCGCCGGAGAAGGACTGGCCGCCGGCCGGGCGCAGCGCCATCTCGGCGTGCCAGCCGTCCGGCAGCAGCGGGATCTGGCTCTGCACCCGCAGCCGTTCGCGCAGGTCGAAGAGCATCGAGCCGCCGCCGCGCCATGGCACGCCGACCCGGTTGCGGAACTGGGCGAGCAGCAGCCCGGCCACGCCCACCGCGCCGACGACCAGCGCGGCGCCCGGGGTGACGCCCTCGGGGTAGGAGCCGGCGTGGTGGCTGATGCTGCGCGCGGTGGCGTGCACCACCGACTCCACGGACAGCCCGGCGGCGGCGGTGGCGTACAGCAGCACCAGACTGCTGGGCCGCAGCAGGAAGGCGCCGGCCAGGATCGGCAGCACCAGGGCGGTGGGCGGGCACCAGACCGGCACCCCGATGTTGAGCACCACCAGGATCGGGCAGAGCACCAGCAGCACGCCGAAGGCCAGCCAGTCGGAGGCATCGCCGCGGAAGTAGTCGACGCCGGTTCTGCGCAGCCTGCGATAGGCCCGGCGGAGCGCCTTGCGCACCCGGGCCGTCGCGGTTGACCGGGGGGTGGTGCCCGGCGTGCTGCCTGCCATGGGCCTTGACCTTATCCAGCACTCCTGCTGGCCGTCGACGGCCGGTACCGGCGGAGGGCCGGACTTCGGCCGTTTCGCACCGAGTGGGGGTCTGGGCGGCGGAGGCGGCGCAACGGCGCACGCCAGGGAGTATCCGTCGGCCGTGCGCCGGGCGGCCTGCGGGTCGGCGCGGGGTGCGCGAGGGGGCGCCCCGGGGCCACCGCGCGCCGCCGTCCGGCGTGCGGGCCGCCCGGGGGCGCCGGGGGACCACGGCGGCAGGGCGGGTGCCTGGCTGGGGGCGGATTCCGCGGTCAGCGCTGCTGGCAGGTGGGGCACCAGAAGAGGTTGCGGGCGGCGAGGGGTTCGGTGCGGACCGGGGTGGTGCATATCAGGCAGGGCATGGTGGTGCGGCGGTAGACGTAGACCTCGCCGCCGTGGTCGTCCACCCGGGGTGGCCGGCCCATCGCCTCCGGGGTGTGCTCGGCCCGTACGGTGTCGATGCGGCCCGCCGCGACACCGGCGCGCATCAGCTCGACCAGGTCGGCCCAGAGGGCGTCCCACTCGGTGCGGGTGAGGTCGCGGCCGGCCCGGTGCGGGCTGATGCCGAGCCGGAAGAGCACCTCGGCCCGGTAGACGTTGCCGACCCCGGCCAGCACCTTCTGGTCCATCAGCAGCGCGGCCACCGGGCTGCGGCTGCGGGAGATCCGCTGCCAGGCCCGCTCCGGGTCGTCCGCCGGCCGCAGCGGGTCGGGGCCGAGCCGGGAGTGCAGGGCGTCCTTCTCGGCGGCGGTGATCAGCTCGCAGGCGGCGGGCCCGCGCAGGTCCGCGTAGCCGTCCGCGCCGGCCAGCCGCAGCCGCACCTGGCCGACCGGCGGCGGCGCGGGCGCGGCGCCGAAGGTGACGGTGCCGTACAGGCCCAGGTGCACGTGGACCCAGCCGGTCCCGCCGAAGCCCAGGAAGAGGTGCTTGCCGTGCGCCTCGACGCCGTCCAGCACCCGGCCGTCGAGCAGCGCGGCGCTCGCGGCGAAGCGCCCCTGCGGGCTGGTGGCGCGAACGGGCCGGCCACCGAACGCCCGGAGGTGTTCGATGGCCAGCCGGTGGATGGTGTGTCCCTCGGGCACGGGGCGGTCAGGACTCCTGCGGGTGGTGGGCCGGGATGGGCGGCAGCGCGCCGGTGGTCTCGTACTCGGTCAGCATCGCGATGCGGCGGCTGTGGCGCTCGGCCGGGGAGAACGGCGTGGCCAGGAAGACCTCGACGAAACGGGTTGCCTGCTCCTCGGTGTGCATCCGGGCGCCGATGCTGAGCACATTGGCGTTGTTGTGCTCGCGGCCGAGGGTGGCGGTCTCCTCGCTCCAGGCGAGGGCCGCCCGTACGCCCTTGACCTTGTTGGCGGCGATGGCCTCGCCGTTGCCCGAGCCGCCGATGACGATGCCCAGCGCCTCCGGGTCGGCGGCGGTGCGCTCGGCGGCGCGCAGGCAGAACGGCGGGTAGTCGTCCTCGGCGTCGTAGAGGTGCGGCCCGCAGTCGACCGGCTCGTGGCCGGCGTCCTTCAGCCACTGGACGAGGTGCTGCTTCAGGTCGTATCCGGCGTGGTCGGATCCCAGGTACACGCGCATACCCAGGAGTGTTGCACGGCGGGCGCCCCGGGGAGTGCCCAGGGTCGGCCGAGCGGGGCGGTCGGGCCCGGGGGCCGGGGCCCGGCCGCCGCCGGTCCGGGCGGGTCAGCCCCGGCGGCCGACCAGGCGCCAGGCGAGCGGCAGGGCGCCCATCGCGACGGCGATCTTCAGGCCGTCGCCCAGCAGGTACGGGTAGAGGCCGAGGTCGGCGGCGCGGCTGAGCGGGACGTGGATCGAGGCGGCCAGGTAGGGCACGCCCACGGCGTAGATGGCGAGGTTGCCCAGCAGCATCGCGCCGGCGGTGCGCAGCGGTCCCCGGTCCGCGCCGCGCCGGGCGAGCGCACCGACCAGTCCGGCGGCGAGCACCATGCCGATGACATAGCCCAGGGTGGCGAGGCCGGCTCCGGAGGCGCCCTCGGAGAACCAGGGCAGCCCGGCCATACCGGCGAGCAGGTAGAGGCCGAGCGAGGCGGTGCCGCGCCGGGCGCCCAGGGCGGTGCCGACCAGCAGCGCGGCGAAGGTCTGGCCGGTCACCGGCACCGGCGAGCCGTGCACCGGGAGGCTGAACTGCGCGGCGAGGCCGGTGAGCGCGGCGCCCCCGACGACCAGGGCGGTGTCGCGGGCCAGGGCGCGGGCCCCGGCGGCGGCCGGCAGCAGGTCGGCGAGGACGGCGCCGGGGCGGATCGAGGCGGTGGCGGTGCTCATGCTGGTGGTCTCCGCTGGAGGTGGGGGGCAGGCGGTGGGTTAACCCTTGTGAACCTACTGGTCGGCCCCGGTCCGGCACCCCGGCCGGTGCTGACAAAGCCGCAGCGCGGGGCGTTGTGGAGTTCCGGCAACGGCGGGCGCTGCGGCGCCCGGCGAGGGCGCTCGCGTCACGCTGCGCGCCCTCGGGGTCACGTACGGGAACCATTGCGGGTCCGGCCGCGTCCTTCCGGTGGAGACCAGTCCGGATCGGCCCCGGTCCTCCACCCGCGCCGTTCCGGGCGGGCAGGGCGGCCCCGGCGGAGGCATCCTCCGCCGGGGCCGGTCCGTACCGGTGGGCCGGTCCGTCAGTCGAAGGAGGGGCTCGCGGTGCGGGTGCGCTTGATCTCGTAGAAGCCGGGGGTGCCGGCCACCAGCAGCGTGCCGTCCCAGAGCCGGCCGGCCGCCTCGCCGCGCGGAATGGGGGTGACCACCGGGCCGAAGAAGGCGATCCGCTCGTCGTCCGGGCCGGGCACGGCGATCACCGGGGTGCCGACGTCCTCGCCGACCAGGGTGATGCCCTCCTTGTGCGAGGCGCGCAGCGCGTCGTCGTACGCGTCGGTGTCGGCGGCGTCGGCCAGCTCGCGGGGCAGGCCGACCTCCTCCAGCGCGGCTTCGATGGTGGCGCGGTCGCGCGGCTGCTCCTGGTTGTGGAAGCGGGTGCCGAGCGCGGTGTAGAGCGGGCCGAGCACGTCGTCGCCGTGCTGCTGGGCGGCGGCTATGCAGACCCGCACCGGGCCGAAGGCGGTCTTCAGGAAGTCGCGGTACTGCTCGGGCAGGTCCTCGCGGCCCTCGTTGAGGACGGCGAGGCTCATGACGTGCCAGCGGGTCCGCACCGGGCGGATCTGCTCCACCTCCAGCATCCAGCGGGAGGTCATCCACGCCCAGGGGCACAGCGGGTCGAACCAGAAGTCGGCTGTCTTGGTCTCTTCGACGCTCAAGGTCGCAATCCTTCTGAACGGGGTCTCGCCGCAACGGGACTCACAGTGGTAGCGCAGTGCTGCAACGCGGCCCGGCGGCGGCCCATTCCCCTGGGGCGGCCCTGGGCGCGGATGGCGTGAAAGGATGCGGACGGCGTACCCGCCCCTCAATCGCATACCGCCACAAGCCGGACAAAGGAGTACCGCAGTGCCGGGACGAAACCTGACCCGTGACGAGGCCCGGGAGCGGGCCCGCATCCTGACCGTGGACGGCTATGACGTCCACCTCGACCTGCGCTCCGCCGTGGTGCCGGTCACCGACGGCACGGCAGGGACGTTCCGCTCGCGGACCACGGTCCGCTTCCGCTGCTCGGAGCCCGGCGCGGCCACCTTCCTGGACCTGCTGGCCCCCGCCGTCCACTCCGTCGTCCTCAACGGGCGCGCGCTGGACCCGGCCGAGGTCTTCGACGGCGCCCGGGTGGCGGTCGACGGCCTGGCGGCGGTCAACGAGCTGGTGGTGGACGCGGAGTGCGCGTACAGCCGCACCGGCGAGGGCCTGCACCGCTTCACCGACCCGGTGGACGGCGAAACCTATCTGTACACCCAGTACGAGCCGGCCGACGCCCGCCGGGTGTTCGCCGACTTCGAGCAGCCCGACCTCAAGGCGCCGTTCGCCTTCTCCGTCACCGCGCCCGCCCACTGGGAGGTGTTCTCCAACTCCGCCCCGGCCGCCGAGCCGGTCGCGGACGGCGAGGGGCTGCGCCGCTGGCGGTTCGCACCCACCCAGCCGATCTCCACCTACATCACCGCCGTCGTCGCCGGTCCGTACCACGTGGAGCGCGACCGCTACCGCCGCGAGCTGGCCGACGGCAGCACCCTGGAGATCCCGCTGGGCGCGCTCTGCCGCCGGTCGCTGGCCAAGCACTTCGACGCCGACGAGATCTTCACCGTCACCAAGCAGGGGCTGGACTTCTTCCACCAGGAGTTCGACTACCCGTACCCGTTCGGCAAGTACGACCAGGCGTTCGTGCCCGAGTACAACATCGGCGCCATGGAGAACCCGGGCTGCGTCACCTTCCGCGAGGAGTACGTCTTCCGGTCGCGGGTGACCGACGCCGCGTACGAGGGCCGCGCCACCGTCATCCTGCACGAGATGGCGCACATGTGGTTCGGTGACCTGGTCACCATGCAGTGGTGGGACGACCTGTGGCTCAAGGAGTCCTTCGCCGACTTCATGGGCACCTTCTCGCTGGTCGAGGCGACCAGGTACCACAGCGGCTGGATCTCGTTCGCCAACCGCCGCAAGGCCTGGGCGTACCGGCAGGACCAGCTGCCCACCACCCACCCGGTCACCGCGGACATCCGCGACCTGGAGGACGCCAAGCTCAACTTCGACGGCATCACCTACGCCAAGGGCGCCGCGGTGCTCAAGCAGCTGGTCGCCTACGTCGGCCGGGACGCCTTCTTCGAGGGCGCGCGGCGCTACTTCAAGCGGCACGCGTACGGCAACACCGTGCTCGACGACCTGCTGGCCGTGCTCGCCGACACCTCCGGGCGCGGCAGCGAGGCGATGGCCGAGTGGTCGCGCGCCTGGCTGCAGACGGCCGGGGTCAACACGCTCACCCCGCAGCTGACCGTGGACGCCGAGGGCCGGATCACCGAGCTCGCCGTCCTCCAGGAAGCCGCCGACGACCACCCCGAGCTGCGCCCGCACCGGATCGCCGTCGGCCTCTACAACCGCGACCCGGACGGCGCCCTGGTCCGCACCGCCCGCGCCGAACTCGACGTGGCCGGCGCCCGCACCGCCGTCACCGAGCTGGCCGGCCGGCCCCGGCCGGAACTGGTGCTGCTCAACGACGACGACCTGACGTACTGCAAGATCCGCTTCGACGAGACCTCGCTCGGCACGCTGCGCCACGCGCTCGGTGACATCACCGAGCCGCTGGCCCGCGCCCTGGCCTGGTCCGCGCTGTGGAACTCCACCCGGGACGGCCTGCTGCCCGCCCGCGACTACCTGGACCTGGTGCTGCGCTTCGCCGGGCAGGAGTCCGACATCGGCGTCCTCCAGTCGCTGCACCAGCAGGCGTGGACGGCGGTGGAACTCTTCACCGCCGCCGACCACCGCGCGGAGGCCGGCCGGCTGCTCGCGGACGGCGCGCTGCGCGAACTGCGCGCCGCCGCCCCCGGCAGCGACCACCAGCTCGCCTGGACCCGGGCGTTCGCCCAGGCCGCGTCCTCGCCCGAGCATCTGCAACTGGTGAGCGGCCTGCTGGCGGGCAGCGCCCGGATCGACGGCCTGGACGTCGACCAGGAGCTGCGCTGGACGCTGTGGCAGGCGCTGGCCGGCGCGGGGCCGGCCACCGAGGCCGACCTGGCCGCCGAGCTGGAGCGGGACGACACCGCCAGCGGTCGCCGCCTACAGACCCTCGCCCTGGCGTCGCTGCCCACCGCCGAGGCCAAGGCCGAGACCTGGCGCGCGGTCGTGGAGTCCGACGAGCTGCCCAATGCGCTGGTCGACGCCCGGATCGGCGGCTTCCAGCGGTCCGCGCAGCGGGAGCTGACGGCGCCGTACGCACCCCGGTACTTCGCGGTGCTGGAGGACGTCTGGGAGAACCGCTCCATCGAGATCGCCATGCGGATCGTCAGCGGCCTCTTCCCCCGCCTCCAGACCACCGAGCGGACGCTCGCCGCCACCGACGACTGGCTGACCGCCCACCCCGGCGCGGCCCCCGCCCTGCGCCGCCTGGTCCTGGAGTGCCGCGACGACCTCGCCCGAGCGCTGCGCGCCCAGGCGTGCGACGCGGCCGCCGCGCACCCGAGAGGGGCACGATGACCGACCACCTCACCGTACTGACCACCACCGACAGCGCCGAGCGGGCCGAGTTGCTGGCCCGCGCCGCCGTCGAGGCCCGGGTCGCCGCCTGCGCGCAGATCGACGGGCCGATCCGCTCCGTCTACCGGTGGGACGGCGCCGTCCGGCTGGACGAGGAGTGGCGGGTGCTCTACAAGACGACCGCCGCCCGCTACGCCGCGCTGGAGCAGGTGGTCAAGGAGCACCACACCTACGACACCCCGGAGATCATCGCGGTGGACATCCAGCGGGGCAGCGCCGCATACCTGGCCTGGATCGACGCCGAGAGCGGCTGACCATCCATCAGGGATGGTGGACGGTCAGCAGGGTCTTGCCCACCGTGGCGCGGGTCTCGATGGCGCGATGCGCGTCGGCGGCGCGCTCCAGCGGGAAGCGCTGGCCGATCAGCGGGCGCAGCCGGCCCGCCTCCGCCTCGGCCAGCGCGTCGGCGGTGAGGGCGAGCAGTCGGGCCGGGTTGCCCGGCGGGCCACGGCGGATGGTCACCTCGCGGGCGGCGGCGGCCTCGTCGGGGACGTCCGCCCAACTGCCCCCGGCCAGCCCGTAGCTGTACATCCGCCCACCGCGCTCGACCAGCTCGAACGCCGAGCGGCCGATGGCACCGCCCACGCCGTCGAAGACCACGTCCAGACCGCCGACGGCCTCCCGCACCCGCTCCGACCAGTCCGGCTGCCGGTAGTCGACGACCACGGCGGCGCCCAGCCCACGGGCGACATCGGCCTTGCGCGGGCCGCCCACCGCCGCGACCACGGTGGCACCGGCCGCCCCGGCGAGCTGGACCAGCAGGGTGCCCACGCCGCCCGCTGCCGCCTCCACCAGCACCCGGTCCCCCGGGCGCGGCGCCGCCGCCCGGACCAGCGACAGCGCCGTACGGCCGTCGGCCAGCAGCGCCACCGCAGTGTCCATGGCCAAGCCGGCGGGCACCGCGACCAGCCCGTCCGCCGCGACCGCGACCCGCTCGGCGTAGCCGCCCGAACCGCCGGTGCCGCTGACCACCCGCCTGCCGATCAGCGCCGGGTCGACCCCGGGGCCCACGGCGGCGACCGCGCCGCCGACGCCGTTGCCGGGGACCAGCGGCGGCCGGGCGGGGAACGGACCGGCGCCGGTCGCCCGGTACTGGGTCTCCACAAAGGTGATGTTGGCGAACTCCACCTCCACCACGACCTGCCCCGGCCCGGCCACCGGGTCCGGCGCCTCCCCCGCGACCAGGACCTCCGGCCCGCCGAACTCCCTCATCCACACCGCGCGCATCCTGTCCGCCTCCGGTCGATCGTCGGTTCCGCCCCTGAGGCTGCAACTTCAAGGGCGGTTGAAGTCAAGTGCGGCCGGGGGGCCGCGGCCGTGGTCGCGGGGACGGCGTCGAGCACTGCTCATGCAAGACAGGGGTCGGCAGCCCGCCGGGCCAGCCGCACGGCTGACGGGCGGTCACCGGGTGTGCGGGGGCCGGTCGCGCCCGGTGACCGGGCTGTCAGTGGGCGCCTCTACGATGTCCTCACCTTTCGCGGCCGGCAGGCGCGGCGGGGTCAGCGACACCGAACGGAAGCGCAACCAGGCATGACGGGGGATTCACCCACTCAGGGCGGCGGCGCCGCCCAGGCCCGGCCACCCCGCCCCCATCGCGGGGTGACCCTGGGCAAGCGGGGCGGCGGGGCGGAGGAGGACTTCGCGCTGCAACCGCCGAGCGCGCCCGCAGCGGCCGCGCCGCCGCCCGCACCGTCGCCGCAGGCGGCGGTGGCCGACCAGCCCACCCGGCCGGCCGCCGCGCCGCCGGTGCCCGCCGCCGCCGGGGCACGCCCGCTGACGGCCGGTCCCCCGCAGCAGCCGCAGGCCCCCTGGGCGCCACCGGCCCAGCAGTCGGCGCAGCCGCAGCTCGACCAGCCGTACGCCCCGCCGCAGGCCGCGCCGCCCGGGTACGGCTACCCGGCGCCCCCGGGGTACGGCTATCCGGCGCAGCAGCAGCCCGGCCACGCCCACCAGTACGGCCACCCGCACCAGTACGGCTATCCGGCGCCGCCCCCGGCGTATGGGCAGCAGCCCCCGGCGTACGGGCAGCAGCCCCCGGGCCACCCGGGCGGCCCGCCCGGCTATGCCCCGTTCCCCGGGCCCGCGCCCGTGCCGGGCCGCAGCAGGGCCGGGCTGATCGGGGGCATCGTCGCCGGGGTGGTGGTGCTCGCGCTGATCGGCCTGGGGGTGGTGCTGCTGGCTGACGGCAAGGATCAGGGCCGGCAGGCCACCGCCCCCGGGGTGGTCGCCACGGGCACCGCGACGCCCGGCGGCGGCTCCGGCCCGACCGCCCCGGGGACGGAGCGGCCGGCGCTCGGCGGCACCCTCGCGGCCGCCTGGCAGCTGCCCGCCCCGGCCAAGGTGGACATCGACGACCGGCTGATGGGCAGTTGGCTGCTGCCCGGCGCGATCGTCCGGGGCTCGGCCACCGGCGTCCGGGCGTACGACCTGTCCACCGGCCGCCCGCTGTGGACGCTCACGCCACCGGCCGGCGCCACCGACGTCTGCGCGATGGCGCCCGCCCCGAACAAGGACGGCGTCGCGGCGGTCGCCTTCGACCGGGGCAAGCACAACTGCGCCCTGGTCTCCGCGCTGGACGCGGCGACCGGCCGCATCCGGTGGACGCACACCGTCAAGCCGCTCCACGGCGACCAGGTGGGCAGCACCGACGTGTTCGTCTCCGACAGCACCGTGGTGATCGGCAACCCCAATGCCTCCGGCGGCCTGCGGATCACCGACGGCTCGACCGCCTGGACGTTCCACGACCGCGACGACATCTGCCTGTCGCAGTTGCGCGGCGGGGGCGACACCGTGGTGGTGGACGACTTCTGCGGCGGCAAGGCCGAGCGCTCGCAGCTGCGCGCGCTGGACGCGGGCACCGGCCGCACCCGCTGGAAGTGGACGCTCCCGGGGCGGTATCCCAATGTGTCCCGGCTGCTGTCCGCCGAGCCGGTGGTGGTGGACCTGGTCCAGGAGCCGGACAACGAGTACCTGCTGAGCTTCGACTCCGGCGGCCGACCGCAGGCGAAGATCCCGCTGCCGGACGGCGCCTACGGCAAGTTGCGCTTCACCGAGCTGGGCGACCCGGTGCCCGAGTCCTTCGTCCGGGGCGGCACGCTGTTCGCCCGCTCCGAGGAGCAACGCGAGCGGCCGGCCGTCATCGCCTACGACCTGGCCTCCGGCCGCGAGCTGTGGCACTGGTCGGGCAGCGGCAAGGACGGCGCCGGAGCGGTCGGGCTCACGGCGGACGGCCGGGTGCAGGCGGTGTCGTACGGCACCTACGACGAGCCGTCACGGCTGGTGACGCTGGACCCGGCGACCGGGGCCGCCACCCCGCTGGCCACGCTCCCCAAGGACGCCGTCTCCTTCACGCTCCGTTACAGCAGGGTGTGGCTGGGCCCGGCCCAGGTGGTGGTCGCGCCGCAGACCACGGTCGGCTCCCCGCTGTCCGGGTACGCGGCCGACGGGGGCTGATCCGGCCCCGCGCGCCCGGCCCCGCCGCGTTCGCGGCAAGCGCACCGACCGGGGCGGAGATGGCCGGGCGGCTCGGGTGGGGGCGTGGGAGGATGCCCCGGAACGACGACGAAGGAGTCACGCGACGTGCCTGGCACCAACCTGACCCGTGAGGAGGCCCGCACCCGGGCCCAGCTCCTCCACGTGGACGCCTACGACATCGAGCTCGACCTGGGCGGCGCCCGGGACGGCGGAACCTACCGCTCCACCACCGTGGTCCGGTTCACCGCCCGCGAGCCCGGGGCGGCGAGCTTCATCGACCTGGTCGCACCGGCGGTGCACGAGGTGGTGCTCAACGGCACCGCCCTCGACCCCGCCGAGGTGTTCGCGGAGAGCAGGATCGCGCTGCCCTCGCTGGCCGCCGAGAACGAACTGCGGGTGGTCGCGGACTGCGCGTACACCAACACCGGTGAGGGCCTGCACCGCTTCGTGGACCCGGTGGACGGGGAGACGTACCTCTACACCCAGTTCGAGGTGCCGGACGCGCGGCGGGTGTTCGCGTCCTTCGAACAGCCGGACCTCAAGGCGGAGTTCCGCTTCACGGTGACCGCGCCGGCCGGCTGGACGGTGGTCTCCAACTCCCCGACGCCGGAGCCGGTGGCGGGCGAGGCCGAGGGCACCCAGCGGTGGGCGTTCGCGCCGACCCCCCGGATCTCCTCCTACATCACCGCGCTGATCACCGGTCCGTACGTCGGCGTCTTCGACGCCTACCGGGACGGCGACCAGACGGTGCCGCTGGGCGTCTACTGCCGCCCGTCGCTGCGGGAGTTCCTGGACGCCGAGCAGATCTTCGAGGTGACGAAGCAGGGCTTCGCCTACTTCCAGGAGCGGTTCGACCAGGTCTACCCGTTCGCCAAGTACGACCAGCTCTTCGTGCCGGAGTTCAACGCCGGCGCGATGGAGAACGCGGGCGCCGTCACCATCCGCGACCAGTACGTCTTCCGGTCCAAGGTGACCGACGCGGCGTACGAGGCGCGGGCCGAGACGATCCTGCACGAGCTGGCCCACATGTGGTTCGGCGACCTGGTCACCATGGAGTGGTGGAACGACCTCTGGCTGAACGAGTCGTTCGCCACCTACACCTCCATCATCTGCCAGGCGGAGGCGCCGGGCAGCCGCTGGCCGCACGCCTGGACGACCTTCGCCAACTCCATGAAGACCTGGGCATACCGGCAGGACCAGCTGCCGTCCACCCACCCGATCATGGCGGAGATCAACGACCTGGAGGACGTCCAGGTCAACTTTGACGGCATCACCTACGCCAAGGGCGCCTCGGTGCTCAAGCAGTTGGTGGCGTACGTCGGCCAGGACGAGTTCTTCAGCGGCGTACAGGCGTACTTCAAGAGCCACGCCTGGGGCAACACCCGGCTGGTGGACCTGCTGGGGGCGCTGGAGGAGACCTCCGGCCGCGACCTCAAGGCATGGTCCAAGGCATGGCTGGAGACTGCGGGCATCAACATCCTGCGCCCGGAGATCGAGCTGGCCGCGGACGGCACCGTCGCCTCCTTCACCGTGCTCCAGGAGGCCCCGGCGCTGCCGCAGGGCGCCAAGGGCGCGGCCGTGCTGCGGCCGCACCGGATCGCGGTCGGCGTCTACGAGCTGCGGGACGGTTCGCTGGTCCGCACCGACCGGATCGAGCTGGACGTGGACGGCGAGCGCACCGAGGTGCCGCAGCTGGCCGGCCGGGCCCGCCCGGCGGTGTTCCTGCTCAACGATGACGACCTGTCGTACGCCAAGGTTCGGCTGGACGCGGAGTCGCTGGCCGTGGTCACCGAGCACCTGGGCGGCTTCGTCGACTCGCTGCCGCGCGCCCTGTGCTGGGCCTCGGCCTGGGACATGACCCGCGACGGCGAGATGGCGACCCGCGACTACCTGTCGCTGGTGCTCTCCGGCCTCGGCCGGGAGTCCGACATCGGCGTGGTGCAGACGGTGCAGCGCCAGGTCCAGCTGGCGCTGGGCCTGTACGCGGCCCCGGAGTGGCGCGAGGAGGGCCTGACCCGCTGGGCCGACGCCTGCGCGGAGCAGCTGCACGCCGCCGCGCCCGGCGGCGACCACCAGCTGGCCTGGGCGCGGGCGCTGGCCGGGGTGGCGCGTTCGCCGGAGCACCTGGCGCTGCTGTCGGGCCTGCTCGACGGTTCGCGGTCGGTGGCCGGCCTGGCCGTCGACACCGAGCTGCGCTGGGCGCTGCTGCTGCGGCTGGTGGCGACCGGGGTGGCCGACGACAAGGCGGTGGACGCGGAGCTGGAGCGCGACCGGACGGCGGCCGGCGAGCGCTATGCCGCGACCTGCCGGGCCGCCCGCCCGACCGCCGCGGCCAAGGCGGAGGCCTGGGCCAGCGTCGTGGAGGCGGCCACCCTGCCCAACGCGGTGCAGGAGGCCGTGATCGGCGGCTTCGTACAGGTGGAGCAGCGGGAGCTGCTGGCGCCGTACACCGCGAAGTACTTCGCCGCGATCAAGGACGTCTTCGAGTCGCGGACGCATGAGATCGCCCAGCAGATCATCGTCGGGCTGTACCCGGCGACGCAGGTGGAGCAGGCGACGCTGGACGCCACCGACGCCTGGCTGGCCGCGGCCGAGCCGTCCCCGGCGCTGCGCCGGATGGTGGTGGAGTCCCGGGCCGGGGTGGAGCGGGCGCTGCGGGCGCAGGCCGCCGACCGGGCGGCCGGCGGGCGCTGACGCCGGACGGCGGCACAGCGGCACAGCGACACACGAGGGGGGAGGGGAGGCGCGGTCCGCGCCTCCCCTCCCCCCGGTCCGTCCGGGTCAGCCGGTCAGCTGACGGTCACGGTCGGGATCGGGTTGCTGCCGCTCCAGTTGCCGTTGAAGCCGAAGGAGGTGGTACCGCCCGAGGGCACGGTGCCGTTGTAGGACAGGTTCTTGCAGGTGACCTTGGTGCCGCTCTGGGTGCAGTCGGCGTTCCAGGCCTGGGTGACCTTCTGGTTCGCCGAGCCGAAGGTCCAGCTGGCCGTCCACTTGCTCAGCGACGAGCCGGGGGCGCACTTGATGTCGACGTTGCCGGTGAAGCCGATGTCCCACTGGCTGGCAACGGTGTAGGTCGCGGTGCAGCCGTTGCCGCCGCCACCCGGGGGAGTGGTGGGAGGCGTGGTGGGCGGCGTGGTCGGGGGCGTGGTGGGCGGCGTGGTCGGCGGGTTGGTGGGCGGAGTGGTGCCGCCGCCGAGGGCGTTCTGAACCGCGGTGTAGGCGGCCTTGGGGTTGTAGTTCGCGTCGTACAGGGTGGCGGCACCCTGGCCGGAGAAGGTGTCCGGCACCCAGGAGTGGCCGTCGTCGAGGTCCCAGGCGGTGACGCCCACGCAGCGGGACACCTGGAGGCAGGCGTTGACCACGTTGGCGTAGTCGGTGGCCTGCTGGTTGAGGTTGGCGGCGGAGGCCGGGGTGGGCATCCGGACGTCCAGCTCGGTGATGGCCACGTCCACGCCGAGGTCGGCGTAGCGCTGCATGTTGGCCTTCAGCGTGGACGGCACCTGGCCGACGATGAAGTGGCTCTCCAGACCGACGCCGTCGATCGGCACGCCCTGCTGCTTGAGCGAGCTGATCAGGTTGAACATGGCGTTGCTCTTCGCGCCCAGGTCCTCGATGTTGTAGTCATTGAGGTAGAGCTTGGCGCTGGGGTCGGCAGCGTGCGCGGTCTTGAGCGCGTCGGCGATGTAGCCGCTGCCCATCGCGTTGTAGAACGCGTCGGTGCGCAGGTTGGCGTTGTCGTCGAACGGCTCGTTGACGACGTCCCAGGCGTAGATCTTGCCCTTGTAGTGGGTGACCTCGTTGGTGATGTGGTTCTCCATCGCGGCCTGCACCTGGTTGGTGGGCAGGCTGCTCACCCAACCGGGCAGCTGGGAGTGCCAGACCAGGTTGTGGCCACGGATCTTCTGGCTGTTCCCCTGGGCGAAGGAGACGATGGAGTCCGCCCCCGAGTAGTTGAACGAGCCCTTGGAGGACTCGATCGTGTCCCACTTCATCTCGTTCTCCGGGGTGACAGAGTTGAACTGCGTCCCGGCGAGGTTCTTGTAGGTGGTGTTGCTGTTGAGCGTCCCGTTGGCGACCGCCACGCCGAAGTAGATGCCCTTGGCGGCGGCGAGGCTGCCCAGCGAGCTACCTGCGGCCTGGGCGTTCGACGGGAGCACGGCCACGCCGATGGCGGTGGCGGCGCAGGCCGCGATCGCGACGGCGGCCTTGGGCCATCTCGCGGTCCTGGGGGTGAGCGGGTGGCGCATGGTGGGGTATGTCCCTTCCGTTGTGGGCGCGCTGGGAGCGGGCCCTGGTTCCGGGGTGGCGAAACACGAACGGTGGTGCGTCCGCCGGCCGGGGCCGGCGGGGGCTGGGGATGCGCTGGGCAGGGTCATGACAGTTGGTTCGGGTGAAACCGGCGGTGCGGCACAGAAGCGGGGTCGGGTCCCGCACCGCCGGTGGTCTGGGGAGGGGCCGGGTCAGCCGGCCTGGCGGCTCAGGGGGCCGACTCGTGCTCGGCCGCCCATGGGCGGTCGGCCCCGGCGTAGCGGAACCAGTCGAAGTCGGCGCCGGGTGAGCCGCCGCCGGCCGGTCCGGTGCCGTACAGGCCGACATAGGCGCCGGTGAAGCTGTCGGCCACACTGCTGCTGAGCACGCGTCCGTCGACGGTGGCGAGCGTCTCCCAGTGGTCGGGCCGCTGGGAGCAGAGCAGGGTGTAGTCCTGGCCGTGCGCCCGGACGGCCAGCCGGACCGGACCGGCGGCCAGCGGCAGTTCGGCCCGCTGGATGTCCGCGCCCGCGCTGCGGACGGTGAGCCAGGCGGCCTTGGCGCCGTCGGCGGTCCGGGTGACGGTGAGCCGGATGTGGAAGTCGTGGTTCTGGAGCAGCACCAGCCCGGCCTGCTCGTCGGCGCCGGGCTCGAAGTCCAGCTCGGTCTCGGCGGTGAAGTCGAGATGCTGCTGGCGGCGGCCGACGAAGGCCGGGGTGACCTGCCGGTCCAGGGTCTCCGGGAGCAGCCGCAGCCGCAGGTGTCCGGGGCGCTCGGTGAGGCTGTACAGCTCGGTGCGCGGGGTGCGCAGCAGGTTCCACTGCGGGCCGAGCTCGGGTGCGTCGAAGTGGTCGACCGGGTCGGGCGCGGGCCAGGGGTGCGGTTCCAGGGCCGTCCGGGCGGTCTCCTCCAGCCGTCCGACGCCGGGGTTGACCACTGGCCAGCCGTCCTCCCAGACCACCCGGGCGAGGAAGGTCTCCCGGCCCAGGTTGACGAAGTCCCCGCCGCTGGGACGGGAGGCCAGCAGCAGGGCGTACCAGTCGCCGTGCTGGGTGCGGACCAGGTCGGCGTGGCCGGTGCCGGTCACCGGGAAGGCGCGGCCCAGGTGGCGGTGGGTGAGTACCGGGTTGCGCGGGTTGTTCTCGTACGGGCCGGTGAGGGTGTGGCTGCGGGCGACGGTGACGGCGTGCTCGTGGAAGGTGCCGCCCTCGGCGAGCAGCAGGTAGTAGTAGCCGTCATGCCGGATCAGGTGCGGGCCCTCGGCCCAGACGGCGTCGACCAGGGCGCCCCGGAAGAGGATGTGTTCGGGGCCGGTGAGCCGGCCGGCCGCCGGGTCGAGGGCGCGCATCCAGATCTCGGTGTGCCCGGCCTGGTCGATCTGGCGGGTGCCCAGCAGGTGGGCGGAGCCGTCGTCGTCGAAGAAGAGGGAGGGGTCGAAGCCGGGGGCCTCGGGCAGCCACAGCGGGTCCGACCAGGGGCCGGCCGGGTCGTCGGCGGTGAGCAGGAAGGTGCCCGACTCCCGGGTGCCGTCGACCAGCGTGCAGACCAGGTGGAAGCGCCCGTCGTGGTGGGTGAGCGCCGGGGCGTACAGGCCGCCCGAGGGGCGCACGCCGTCCAACGGCAGCTGCTCGGGGCGGTCCATGGCATGGCCGATCGGCCGCCAGTGGACCAGGTCGCGACTGTGGTGCAGGGGCAACCCGGGGAAGTACTCGAAGGAGGAGTTGACGAGGTAGTAGTCGTCGCCGACCCGGCAGACGGACGGATCGGGGTAGAAGCCCGGCAGCACGGGATTGCGGGCACTGGCAGACTGCTGGGGTGACTGGGGTCGGGACATATGGCGGGTGCGGACCCGATCGGGCGACCCAGAGCGGTGACGGGTCGCGAGTTGCGGGGCCGCACGCCTCCCTTCGCGCATCGGGCGAGTGCGGGGGCCGGGCCGCTCCTACCCGGATACCGGGGCAGAAGAAGCAGATTGAGGGACCGAAACTTTCGATCTCCCGTCCGATCTGCTTCGGAGACGTTACGGCTCTGCTTCCGCGACCGTCAATACATCTGCGCGGGCCGATGGCGGCACCGGCCGGGCGGCGGCCCCGCTCAGCGTCGCGGCGGGGCGGTGCTGCTCCGCGCCACCAGGGTGGTGGCCAGGTCGACCCGGGTGGCGGCGGTGGGGCCGGCCCGGCCCAGGTCCAGCACCAGCCGGGCGGCGGCCTCGGCCATCTCGGTCAGCGGCTGGCGGACGGTGGTCAGCGGCGGCCCCACCCAGCGGGCGATCGGCAGATCGTCGAAACCGACCACCGAAAGGTCCTCGGGGATGCGCAGGCCCAGTTCGCGGGCGGCCTCGTACAGGCCCAGCGCCTGGAGGTCGTTGCCGGTGAAGACGGCGGTCGGCGGCTCCGGCAGCCGCAGCAGCTCCAGCCCGACCGCGTAGCCGGACTCATGGTGGAAGTCGCCCTCCCGGACCAGCTCCGGGTCGACCGCGATGCCCGCCGTCTCCAGGGCGGCGCGGTAGCCGTCGATCCGGGCCCGGCTGCACATCATCGAGGAGGGGCCGCCGATCACCGCGATCCGGCGGTGGCCCAGCTCCACCAGGTGGCGGGTGGCGGCCAGGCCGCCGTGCCAGTTGGTGGCGCCGATGGAGGGCACGTCATCACCGGGGTCGCCCGCCGGATCGACCACCACGAACGGTATGTCACGGCTGATCAGCTGGGTGCGCTGGTCCGCGTCCAGGTCGGACAGCACCAGGATCACCCCGACCGGCCGACGGGCCAGCACGCCGTCCACCCAGGTCTGACCGGGCATCAGCCGACCGGCGCTCTCGGAGAGCACCAGGCTGAAGCCCTCCTCGCGGGCGACGTTCTCCACGCCCCGGATGACCTCCATCGCCCAGGAGCTCTCCAGCTCGTGGAAGACCAGGTCCAGCAGTTGGAGCTGCTGACTGCCGCTGCGCCGCCGCCGGTAGCCGTGCCGGCGCAGCAGCTCCTCGACCCGGCTGCGCGTGGCGGGCGCCACATCGGCGCGGCCGTTGAGCACTTTCGAAACTGTCGGAGCCGAAACCCCGGCAGCCCTGGCGATCTCAGCCAGTGTCGCACCCCCTGCGGAGGATCCGGCGGACGGCGGCTCTTCCTTGCGAGGCTGGACCTCTGCGGTACTCATGGAGGGATGGTAGCGGCCTGTCGGCACAGCTCAAGCCCCCCTCCACCGCCCGCATCCAGTGTGGCCTACCCCCTTGACGGCTCGGAAACACCCCCGTACGGTTCCGGCAACATTCGCAATATCCGCCGAAACATTCGACAGAGGTGCGCCACCATGCGGTCGGGCTTTTCCAGCAACGGTACGTGTACGAAGAGATTGACCGCGGTTGCCGCTGCGACGGCACTGACGGCCGTTCTCGCCGGGTGCGGAAGCTCCAGTGGCAGCGTCGGCAGCGGTGGTGGCGGCGGCACCATCACTGCCTATGTCTACGGTGACGATTCGGTCAAGATCCAGAAGACTGCGGTCGACGAGTTCAACAAGACCTCCAAGGTCAAGGTGAAGCTGGTCTCGATCCCCGGCACCGACTACGTCAACAAGCTCCGCACCGCGATGGGCTCCCCCAACGCCCCGGACATCTTCTTCAACTGGGGCGGCGGCTCCATCAAGCCGTACGCCGACGCCGGTCAGCTGGTCGACCTCACCTCGACCATCGAGAGCGACGAGACGCTCAAGAGCGGCTTCCTGCCCTCCGTCATGGCCGCGGGCAGCCTGGGCGGCAAGATGTACGGCATCCCGATGCGCGGTATGCAGCCGGTCATCCTCTTCTACAACAAGGCCGTGTTCGCCCAGAACAACCTTCAGCCGCCGAAGACCTGGGAAGAGCTCCAGGCGGACATCACCACCCTGAAGGCCAAGAAGATCACGCCGTTCGCGCTCGGTGGCTCCGACACCTGGCCCGAGCTGATGTGGCTGGAGTACCTGGTGGACCGGATCGGCGGTCCGGAGGTCTTCAAGAAGATCCAGGACGGCGACTCCTCCGGCTGGGGCGACCCGGCGGTGCTCAAGGCGGCGCAGACCGTCAAGCAGCTGGTGGACGAGGGCGCCTTCGGCTCCAACTTCACCTCGGTCGGCTACGGCAGCGGCGGCGCGCCCGCGCTGTTCGCGCAGGGCAAGGCCGCGATGCACCTGATGGGCTCGTGGGAGTACTCCACCCAGCTCGGCAAGTTCCCGGACTTCGCCAAGAAGGACCTGGGCTGGACCACCTTCCCGAGCGTGACCGGCGGCGTCGGTGACGTCAACGACGTGGTGGGCAACCCGAACAACTACTGGTCGATCAACGCCAAGACCAAGCACCAGGACGCCGCCATCGCGTTCGTCAAGACGATGGCCGCCCAGTCCTACTCCAAGGCGCTGCTGGAGAACGGTGACATCCCCACCACCACCTCCGCCGAGTCCGAGCTGGGCTCCGCCCCCAACCCCGAGTTCGCCACCTTCCAGTACCAGATGGTGCAGAAGGCCCCCAGCTTCACCCTCTCCTGGGACCAGGCCCTTGAGGCCAACATCGCCACCCCGATGCTGACCGAGATCAACAAGCTGTTCGCGGGCAAGTCCAGCCCTGAGCAGTTCGTGGCTGCGCTGAAGGCCCTCAAGTAACGATGACGATCGCAACTCCGCTCCAGAAGCAGCGGGGCCGTGTGGCGGCCGGTGACAGTGCCGGCCGCCCACACGCGGCCTGGGCCCTGCCGGGCGTGCTGTTCTTCGCCATGTTCGCGGTGGTCCCGCTGGGCCTGGCCGTGTACCTGTCCTTCTGCCACTGGGACGGCCTGAATTCGCCGACGGTCATCGGGGTGGACAACTGGACCAAGCTGTTCAAGGACCCGGACGTCCGCCAGGCCGCCTGGCTCAGCTTCCTGCTGACCACCATCAGCTGGGTGTTCCAGACGCCCATCTCGCTGCTGCTGGGCGTCTGGGCGGCTGGGCGGCAGCGCAACCGGGCCGTGCTGTCGGCGGTCTTCTTCATCCCGCTGCTGCTCTCCAGCACCGCCGTCGCACTGCTCTTCCACGCCCTGCTGGACCCCAACTTCGGCGTGATCAAGGAGATCGGCCCCTGGCTGGGCATCTCCCCCAACGTCCTCGGCTCCTCCCGGGGCGCCCTGCTCACCGTGATCTTCGTCGGTGGCTGGCAGTTCATGCCGTTCCACACCCTGCTCTACCAGGGCGGCGCCCGGCAGATCCCGGAGGTGCTCTACCAGGCCGCCTCGATCGACGGCGCCGGCCGGTACCGGCAGTTCTTCCACATCACCCTGCCGCAGCTGCGCAACACCATCACCACCTCCTCGGTGCTGATGATCGTCGGCTCGCTGACCTACTTCGAGACCGTGCTGATCATGACCAGGGGCGGTCCGGGCACCGACACCACGGTGCTGCCCTACCTGATGTACCGGACCGGCTTCCAGACCTACGACCTCGGCTATGCCAGTGCCATCGCCACCGCCCTGGTCATCCTGGCCACCGGTCTGTCGCTGGTGCTGGTCCGCTTCAGCGGCTTCGGTTCGATGCGGTCCACCCGGGAAGGGATGTGACGAGATGTCCACCGACACCCGCCCCGCGGCTCCGCCCGTGACGCCTCCCGCCCCGGCTCCGGCCGCCGCCCCGCGCCGCCGGTGGCGCCTCAAGGCCAACCCGCTGGCCGGCCTCGGCTCGCTGGTCTGGCTGGTCATCGTGCTCGTCCCGGTCTACACCATGATCTCGGCCTCGCTGATGCACCGCGAGGACGCCCTCACCGGCAACCCGCTGGCCTTCCCCACCCACCCCACGCTGGCCAACTACGGCACCGCGGTGGACACCGGCTACTTCTCGTGGCTGTTCAACACCGTCATCGTGGCGGTGGCGACGGTCGCCATCGTCCTGGTGCTCTCGGTGCCCGTCGCCTACGTGGCGGTGCGCAACCGCAACCGGTGGTCCAACCTGGCCTTCCGGATCTTCCTGCTGGGCGTGGCGATCCCCGCCCAGGCCGTGGTGGTGCCGCTCTACCTGCTCATCAGCAAGATGGGCCTGTACGACACGCTCCCCGCGATCATCCTGCCCACCGCCGCCTTCGCGATGCCGGTGTCCGTGCTGGTGCTCACCGGCACGCTGCGCGACATCTCGGAGGAGCTGTACGAGGCGATGGCGCTGGACGGTGCGTCGCCGTTGCGGATGCTGCTCCAGCTGGCGGTGCCGCTCTCCAAGAGCGGCATCAGCACGGTGGGCATCTACTCCGCGATCCAGGCCTGGAACGGCTTCCTATTCCCGCTGATTTTCACCCAGTCGGACGAGAAGCATGTGCTGACCCTCGGACTCTTCAACTTCATGGGGCAGTACGGCCTCGACGTACCCGGCCTGCTGGCCGCCGTGGTGCTCTCCGCGATCCCCATCTTCGCGGTCTACCTCGTCGCCCGGCGCGCCCTGATCAACGGCTTGATGGGGGTTGGCGGCAAGTAGCCCGCCCCGCCGCCGCAGACCTGCCACTACCGAGAGGAACCCCTGTCCGATGGCAATCCACCCCACCCCGGAAGCCCCTGAGGCCGCCGCGGGTCCGCCCGCAGAGGGCCCTTGGCGCGACCCCTCGCTCGCCCCCGAGGCGCGGGTGGCCGACCTGATCGGCCGGATGACCCTGGAGGAGAAGTCCGCCCAGCTCTACGGTATCTGGGTGGGCGCCGACGCCGACGGCGACGGGGTCGCACCGCACCAGAACGACATGGTCGACGACGTCGACTGGGACACCCTGATCCCCCGGGGGCTGGGCCAGCTCACCCGGCCGTTCGGCACCGCGCCGGTCGACCCCGGCGTCGGCTCGGTGTCGCTGGCCCGCGCCCAGCAGGCCATCATCGCGGCCGGCCGCTTCGGCATCCCCGCGCTCGCCCATGAGGAGTGCCTGGCCGGCTTCACCGCCTGGGGGGCCACCGCCTACCCGGTGCCGCTGGCCTGGGGCGCCTCCTGGGACCCGGCACTGGTCGCGGAGATGGCCCACCGGATCGGCCGCGACATGCGGTCGGTCGGCGTGCACCAGGGCCTGGCCCCGGTGCTCGACGTGGTGCGCGACCTGCGCTGGGGCCGGGTCGAGGAGACCATCGGCGAGGACCCGTACCTGGTCGCCACCGTCGCCACCGCCTATGTGCGCGGGCTGGAGTCCGCCGGGATCGTCGCCACCCTGAAGCACTTCGCGGGCTACTCGGCCTCGGCCGGCGCCCGCAACCTCTCCCCGGTGCGGGCCGGCGCCCGCGAGCTGGCCGACGTCATCCTGCCGCCGTTCGAGATGGCCGTGCAGGAGGGCCGCCCCCGCTCGGTGATGCACTCCTACGCCGAGATCGACGGGGTGCCCGCCGCCGCCGACGTCTCGCTGCTCACCGGGCTGCTCCGTGACACCTGGGGCTTCACCGGCACCGTGGTCGCGGACTACTTCGGCATCGGCTTCCTGGAGATCCTGCACCGGGTCGCCGCCGACCGCCCCGACTCGGCCCGGCTGGCGCTCACCGCCGGCGTCGACGTGGAGCTGCCCACCGTGCGGGCGTACGGTGACGCGCTGGTCGGCGCCGTACGGGACGGAAGCGTGCCGGAGGAGCTGGTCGACCGGGCGCTGCACCGGGTGCTGTTGCAGAAGTGCGAGCTGGGCCTGCTGGACCCGGACTGGTCGCCGCTGCCGGCCGGGCTGGTCGGGGTCGACCCCGAGCAGGCACGCGGCACGGTGGACCTGGACCCGCCGGAGAACCGGGCGCTGGCCCGGCTGCTGGCCGAGCAGTCCTGCGTCCTGCTCGCCAACCCCGGCGGCACGCTGCCGCTGGCCGCCGACGCCCGGATCGCGGTCGTCGGGCCGCGCGCCGACGACGCGCTGGCGATGCTCGGCTGCTACTCCTTCCCCAGCCATGTCGGCGTCTCGCACCCCGAGGTGCCGCTGGGCGTGGACATCCCCACGGTGCTGGCCGCGGTGGGCGCGGAGTTCCCCGACGCGACGGTGGAGTACGCGCAGGGCTGCGACGTGGACGGCCCGGACACCTCCGGCATCGCGGCCGCGGTCGAGCTGGCCCAGGCGGCCGACGTCTGCGTGGCGGTGCTCGGTGACCGGGCGGGGCTGTTCGGGCGCGGCACCTCGGGTGAGGGCTGCGACGCGGCCGACCTGACGCTGCCCGGCAAGCAGGGCGAGCTGCTGGACGCGCTGCTGGCGACCGGCAAGCCGGTGGTGCTGGTGCTGGTGACGGGCCGTCCGTACGCGCTGGGCCGCTGGGCGGACCGGCTGGCGGCGACGGTGCAGGCGTTCTTCCCCGGCGAGGAGGGCGGCCCGGCGCTGGCCGGAGTGCTCTCCGGCCGGATCAACCCGTCCGGGCGGCTGCCGGTCGGCGTGCCGCAGGGGACGGGCGGCCAGCCGTGGACGTACCTCCAGCCGCCGCTCGGGCTGGCCGGCGGGGTGAGCAACCTGGACCCGACACCGCTCTACCCGTTCGGGCACGGGCTGTCGTACACCTCGTTCGCCTGGGAGCTCGCCGACACGGAGGTGCCGGCCGAGATCCCCACCGACGGCTCGGCCGACATCGAGCTGATCGTGCGCAACACCGGTGACCGGGACGGCACCGAGGTGGTGCAGCTCTACCTGCACGACCCGGTCGCCCAGACCACCCGGCCCGATGTCCGGCTGATCGGCTACACCCGGGTGCCGCTGGCCGCCGGGCAGGAGCGCCGGGTGCGGTTCCGCTTCCACGCGGACCTGTCGTCCTTCACCGGTCTGGCCGGCCGCCGGATCGTGGAGCCCGGCGACCTGGAACTGCGGTTCGGCGCCTCCAGCGCCGATCTGCGGCACACCGTGCGGCTGCGGCTGACCGGGCCGGAGCGGACTGTGGACCACCGCCGCCGGCTGGTCTGCGACACCTCGGTGGAGTAGCCCCCGGGAGGGGTGCGCAGCGCGGGCGGGGCCGGAGGGCGGCCCCGCCCGCGCTGCCTTGTGCTGGGCTGGGCTTGCTGGGCTGGGCTGGGGGCCTCAGTCGACCGGGAGGCCGGCCGGGTCCTTGATGCGCTTCATGATCAACTGGGAGTTGACCTCGTTGACCCCCGGCAGGGCGGTCAGCCGCTCGATCCAGAACCGCTCGAACTCCTCGCTGTCGGCGACCGCGATCCGCAGCAGGCAGCCGGGCGCGCCGTAGAGCCGGTACGCCTCGATCACCTCCGGGATGCCCGCCAGCTCGGCTTCGAACGCCTCCACCGCCCGCCGGTCGCGCCGCACCTCCACGGTGACGAAGACCTCGAAGCCGCGCCCCACCGAGGCGGGGTCCACCGCCGCCCGGTAGCCGCGGATCACCCCGTCCTCCTCCAGCCGCCGGACCCGCCGCAGACAGGGCGACGGGGAGAGGCCCACCCGCTGGGCGAGCTCCTGGTTGGTCAGCCTGCCGTCCGCCTGGAGCTCGCGCAGGATTCTTCTGTCGATCGCGTCCACCGCGCATCCTCCTGCCACCGAATGGCCTCCGGACGGGTTGTCTTGGCAACCATATGCCAGAACAATTCGGATATTCTTCCCATATGGAGAAGACCGAGCAGCGCAGGGTCGTCGTGGTGAGCACCGGCGGCACCATCGCCAGCCGGTGGCAGGGCACCGGCTACGCCGCCGAGGCGCACGGCCGGGACGTGCTCGCCGCCGCCGCGCTCCCCGAGGGCGTCGACGTCCGGGTGGTGGACCTGTTCACCGTCAACAGCTCCCGGCTGACCACCCGGCACCAGTTGGCGGTGGTGCACGCCGTACGCGAGGCGCTGGCCGACCCGCAGGTCGACGGGGTGGTGGTCACCCATGGCACCGACACCCTGGAGGAGACGGCCTTCCTGCTGGACCTCTACCACCGCGACCCGCGCCCGGTGGTGCTCACCGGGGCGCAGCGGCCGCTGGACGACCCGGACAGCGACGCGGCGGCCAATCTGCACGACGCGCTGCTGACCGCCTCCCGGGTGCGGGACGCCGGGGTGCTGGTGGTCTTCGACGGGCTGGTGCACGCGGCACGCGGCACGGTGAAGATGCACACCGTGGCACCGGACGCCTTCGCCGACCCGTGCCGGCCGCCGCTGGGCAAGGTCGGCTTCGGCGCGGTCGGCCCGCTGCCCCGGCTGCCCCGGCGGGCGCCGCTGCCGCTGCCCGCCGCCGACGCCGCCGCGCCCCGGGTGGACATCGTGGCGCACCACTGCGACGCCGACCCGCTGCTCTTCGACGCGGCGGTGGCGGCGGGCGCGCAGGGCGTGGTGCTGGTCGGTACGGGTGCGGGGAACGCGACGCCGGAGTTCACCGAGGCGGTGGCTCGGGCGGTACGGGCCGGGGTGCTGGTGGCCGTCACCACCCGGGTGCCCGCCGGAGCGGTCACGCCGCTGTACACCGGCGGCGGGGCGGTCGACCTGGCGGCGGCCGGCGGCGTCCTCACCGGCAGGCTGCGGGCCGCCCAGGCCCGGATCGCGGTGCTCGCCGCACTGCTCTCGGCCGAGGGCGCCGAGGAGCGGACGGCCCTGCTGCGCGACATCGTCGGCCCGGCGGACACCCCGCCCCCGGGGCACGACGGCTGAGCCGCCACCCATTACGCCGGCGCTGCCCGCGCCGGCCGGTGGCCTTCCGGGAGCATCGGGGTGGCCGGGCGGTCCGCCGCCGAGGCCCACGGGCGCCAGCCCCCGCACCGCGCCGCTCTGCCAAGGACGGCTCGCCGGATGTCGGTTCCCATCCTGGACGGTGTCACGGGCATCCGGGAGCGGCCGGGCATCCGGGAGCGGCCGGGCATGCCGGAGCACCGCCGGGCGGGCCGGCGGTGCTCCGGGGTACGGCTGCGGGGGTCCTACCGCAACGGGGTCAGGACTTCTTCTTCCTGCCGGTGATCGACGGCAGCGCGACCAGGCCGGCGATCACCAGGAACGCCACGATCGGGATGACCACGTACAGGCCGACGGTCTCCCCGACGCTCAGCCCCTTGCCCGGGTCGTCGCCGTCGTCCCGGATGTTGGCGAAGGCGGGCGACGTCATCAGCAGCATCAGCGTGGCGACGGCCGAGACCGCTCCGGCACGCAGGGCATTCCTCTTGTCCACGTTTCCTAAGGTAGCGACCCCCGTGGCGGCTCCGCGCGCCGGGGTCGCCCCAACCGTCCCCGGCCACCCCGATGGCCCCCCGATGGCCCCCCGGCGGCCCCGCGCCGCTCAGTCCCGCAGGCCGCCCGGTCCGCCGAACAGCGCGGCCAGTTCGGCGGTGCGGGGGGCGGCGGCCAGCTCCTCCAGGGTGACGGGCCGCCCGGTGGCGTCCGCGACCGGCAGCCGCCAGTTGGGGTACTGGTCCCAGGTGCCGGGGAGGTTCTGCGGCCGGGGGTCGCCGAGGGTGTCCGGCAGCCAGACGCCGACCAGCCGGGCCGGGGTGCGCAGCAGACAGCGGTGCAGGGCGGCGACCGGCTCCGGCAGGTGCGGCCCCGGGTCGGGCCGGTCGCCGTCGGCGGCCGGCCCCTCCCCGTACGGCGGGACGGTCAGCAGCCCCTGCCGGGCGAGTTCACCGAGCCACTCCTCGCGCTCGGCCTCGTCCTCGGCCTGCTCCTCCTCCAGCGGCCGGGCCAGCAGTCCGAGCCGGTGGCGCAGCTCGACGTGTTCGCCGGAGAGCCGGGCGGCGGTGCTCGGCAGGTCGTGGGTGGTGAGGGTGGCCAGGCACTGCTCGCGCCACCGCTCGGGGGGCAGCGGGCCGCCGGTGCCGTCCGGGCCGTAGTCCCGCTCGAACCAGAGCACCGAGGTGCCCAGGATGCCGCGCTCGGCCAGTTCCTCGCGCACCCCCGGCTCGACCGTGCCCAGGTCCTCCCCGATGACGGCGGCGCCGGCCCGGTGCGCCTCCAGGGCGAGGACGCCGAGCATCGCCTCGTGGTCGTAGCGGACGTAGGTGCCCTGGGTGGGCGGCAGGCCCTCGGGGACCCACCAGAGCCGGAAGAGGCCCATCACATGGTCGATGCGCAGCGCTCCGGCGTGCCGCAGGGTGCCGCGCAGCAGGTCCGCGAAGGCGGCGTAGCCGGTCTCCGCGAGGGTGTCGGGGCGCCAGGGCGGCAGGCCCCAGTCCTGGCCGTGGGCGTTGAAGGCGTCCGGCGGGGCGCCGACCGAGATGCCGTCGGCCAGGTAGCGCTGGAGGGCCCAGGCGTCGGCGCCGTCGGGGTGGGCGCCGACGGCCAGGTCGTGGATCAGGCCGACCGCCATGCCCGCGTCGGTGGCGGCACGCTGGGCGGCGGCCAGCTGGTCGTCGGCCACCCAGCACAGCCAGCGGTGGAACTCCACGGCGTCGGCGTGGCGTTCGCGGGCGCGGGCGACCGCCGGGGCGGCGGGGTCGCGCAGCTCGGCCGGCCAGTCCCGCCAGTTGGCGCCGTGCTGCTCGGCCAGGGCGCACCAGGTGGCGTAGTCCTCCAGCCGGGCGCCCTCCCGGGCCAGGAACGCCCGGTAGGCGGCCTCCCGGCCGGTGCTGCGGCGGACCTGGTGGACCAGGTGCAGGCCCTGGCGTTTGAGCTCCCAGACCGCGTCCCGGTCGATCAGGCCCTCCTCCAGCAGCACGGTGTCGCGCAGCGCGGCGCCGCGCGCGGCCAGCGCGTCGGCCCGCTGCCGGGCGTCCGGCGGCAGGTAGGCGTACTCGGGGACGGCCGCCACCCGGATGTGCACCGGGTCGGGGAAGCGCCGCGAGGACGGCCGGTAGGGGGAGGGGTCGGAGGGCGCGCCGGGCAGCGCCGCGTGCAGCGGGTTGACCTGCGCGAAGCCGGCGCCGAGCGCATGACCGGACCACTGCGCCAGGTCCGCGAGGTCCGCCAGGTCGCCCATTCCCCAGGAGCGCTCGGAGAGCAGCGAGTACAGCTGGACCAGGAACCCCCAGCTGCGGCCGGGCAGCGGGGCCAGCCGCGCGGGGGCGACGATCAGCGGGGCGGTGGCGGACCGGTCGGGCAGCCGGGCGTGCAGGGTGTGCCGGCCGAGCGGCAGGTCGGGCAGCACCCGGGCGTGGGTGCCGGCGCTGGCCGCGACCTGCCGTACGCCGCCGTCCTCCAGCTCGACCCAGAGCTCGGCGCCGCCCGGTACCGCGACCGCCACCGGGCGGCCGGTCCTGGCGACCACGCAGGGCGGCAGCAGCCGGGCGGCCTCGCGGTGGCGGTGCTGCTCCAGGGCGGCGCGGACGGCCCGCGGGGTGGCGGCGTCCACGCCGAGGGCGGCGAGCACCGCCACCAGGGTCTCCCCCGGGACGGGGACGGCGCCGCCGCTCGTGTCGCGGGTGGTGTCCACCCGGTGGACGCGGGCCAGCTCGGCGAGGTCCTCGGGGAGCGGTGGCGGGCCGGGGTCGGCGGCGCCGTCGTCGGACGCGGGGGGACTGTCGAGGGATGCGGCCAACGTCGGGCTCCTCGGGGTCGGCGACGCCGTACGGAAAAGATGACGGTTAGACCCCTACCCCGGCCGCCGCCGCCCGGCACTCCGCCGCGCCCCGCCGCCGCCCGGGTTCCCCGCTGCGGGTGAACCCGGGCGGGCCGGTCGGTGGTCGCGTACCTGCGGCAAAAGGCCGTCTGACGGTACGTCATACGCGTTGTCGCACGTCGTCCGGGACCCATCAGCGTGATACCTGACCGACAAACCGGGCATAGGCGTCGGAGGCGTTGACACTCGGCCCGTCCGGGTGGTGGGCTCTTGCCGAATCCGCGCACGGTGCACAGGTGGTCCCCGGGGGCCGCCCGGCCCGCCGTGACCGGTGCGCCCCCTGGACGACCCGCTGCGAGGAGGACCCGTGCAGAGCCGCCTCTCGGTCCCCGCCGTGGCAGGGGCCGAGCTCCGCCGTCGGATGGAGCGCAGCGCCGCCCTGCGCGAGGCGCTCCAGCACCCGGCGGCGCTCGCCGCCCGCCGCACCACCGCCAGGACGGCCCGCCGGGTCGCCCCGCTGGCCGCCGACCGGCTGATCGCCGACTTCAAGGGCACCGAACCGCTGCTGGAGCGGGTCCGCCGGGAGCGGGCCGAGGGCGCCGCCCGGCCGCCGCAGCGCCAGAGCGGCCGCCGCGCCGCGCTGCGGGCCACCGCCGCGCTGTCCGCCGCCGCCGTGGTCGGCGGCCTGGTCGTCGGGGCGCAGCCCGCCGCCGCGAATCCGGGTGGCGCCACCGGCGCCGGGACCGCCGTCACGGCGGACGAGCACAGCGGCACCCGCAGCACGGTCGCCGTCCCCGCCGTCTTCCCCCGCCCGCAGGACCAGCGGGCCGCCGGGCGCGCCGTCACCGTGCCGCGCCGGGCGGCCGTGGTCGCCACCCCGGCGGCCGACCGGAGCGCGCTGGACGCGGTGGCCGAGGTGCTGCGCGGCGCCGGGGCCACCGAGGTGTCCGTGGTCCGGCAGCCGCCGGTGCCGACCGCCGGGAGCCTCACCGTGCTGGTCGGCGGCCTCGCCGAGGGCGCCGACGGGCAGACCGACCGGCTGCTGCGGCAGTTGGCGGTGGCGGCGGGCCGTCCGGACACCGAGGCGCCGTCCCCGGCCGGGCTGCCGGCCGGCGGCTATGTGCTGTCAGCCGGTCAGCTGCCCGCGCCGGGCGGCGGCAGCTATGGCGCCGTGGTGCTGGCCGGGGTGGACGCCGAGGGCACCTTCGACGCGGCCCAGACGCTGCGCCAGCTGGTCACGGCGGTGCCGGCCGGGCAGGGCCAGTCGGCCGCCGCCGGGCGCGGGCTGCCGGGCGTGTCGGTGCGCGACTGGCCGTCGACCGCCGTACGCGGCACGGTCGAGGGCTTCTACGGCCAGCCCTGGACGGCGGAGCAGCGGCTCTCCGAGCTGGACTTCCTGGGCCGTACCAAGCAGAACAGCTACCTCTACGCGCCCGGTGACGACCCGTACCGGCAGTCCCAGTGGCGCGAGCCGTACCCGGAGGGCCAGCAGGCCCAGCTGCGGGCGCTGGCCGACCGCGCCGCCCGCAACCACGTGGTGCTCGGCTATGCGCTGGCCCCGGGCCAGTCGCTCTGCTACAGCTCGGAGCAGGACGCGGCGGCGCTGGTCGCCAAGCTGGAGTCGCTGTGGAAGCTGGGCTTCCGCTCCTTCCAGCTGCAGTTCCAGGACGTGTCGTACGACGAGTGGCACTGCGACGGCGACCGCAGCACCTACGGCACCGGGCCGCAGGCGGCGGCCCGAGCGCAGGGCGAGCTGGTCGGCAAGGTGCTGGACCGCTTCGCGGCCCGGCACGCCGGGCAGGGCCTGGCGCCGCTCTCGGTGCTGCCGACCGAGTACCACCAGGACGGCGCCACGCCGTACCGGGAGGCGCTGGCCAAGGCGCTGCCCGGGGCGGTGCAGGTGGTGTGGACGGGCGTCGGGGTGGTGCCGGCGAAGATCAGCGCCGACCAGCTGCGGGACACCGAGGCGGTGCTCGCCCACCGGCTGGTCACCATGGACAACTACCCGGTCAACGACTGGTCCGAGGACCGGCTCTACCTGGGCCCGTACACCGGGCGCGAGGCTGGGGTGGCCACCGGCTCGGCCGCCCTGCTGGTCAACGCGATGGAGCAGCCGGTCGCCTCCCGGATCGCCCTGTTCACCGCCGCCGACTACGCCTGGAACCCCGCCGGCTACCAGCCGCAGGACTCCTGGCGCGGCGCACTGCGGGCGCTGGCCGGCGACACGGACACGGCGGCGGGCGGCGCACTGCAGACGCTGGCCGGAAACAGCTCCTCCTCCCCGCTGTCCGAGGAGGAGTCCGGCTACCTCCAGCCGCTGCTGCACCGCTTCTGGGCGGCGCTGGAGCCGACCGTCGCGCCGAGCGGCGGCGCGGCCGCCGACGAGCAGCGGCTGAAGCAGGCGGCCGCCGCGCTGAGTTCGGCCTTCGGCGCGATGGAGCAGGCGCCGCAGGCGCTGCGGTCGGTGGCGGACGGCGCGCTGGCCGCCGAGGCCGGGCCGTGGCTGGACCAGCTCGCCCGGTACGGCAGGGCAGGGCGCTCGGCCGTGGCGATGCTGCTGGCGCAGCGCGCCGGGGACGGCGCGGGCGCCTGGCAGGCGCGGTTGACGCTGCGCGGCGTGATGGCGGAGATCGGGCACGGCTCGGCCACGATCGGTGACGGCGTGCTCGACCCGTTCCTGAAGCGGGTGCTGAAGACGGCGGACAGCTGGTCCGGGGTCAGCGGCAGCGGCGCGCGGGCGACCACCACCATGGGCCCGGAGCCCGGCCATGGCGCGGCGCTGATGACGGACGGCGACCCGGGCACCTTCTTCTGGAGCGACGCCCCGCCGCAGCGGGACGACTCGGTCGGCGTCGACCTGGGCT
The DNA here is from genome assembly GCF_044755465.1 of Streptomyces sp. NPDC092296. Lineage (NCBI taxonomy): Bacteria > Bacillati > Actinomycetota > Actinomycetes > Kitasatosporales > Streptomycetaceae > Streptomyces > Streptomyces sp. NPDC092296. The sequence continues at coordinate 95,633 of NZ_JBIVRB010000007.1, forward strand.
CCGACCAGCCGATCGGCCGGATCGAGGTGCGGATGGGCGCCCGGGACGCGGCGCCGGTCGGCGCGGACACCGCCGAGGCGGTGGACGACGGCTATCTGCGCCACGCCGTGCTGGAGTACTCCACCGGCTCCGGCGGCTGGCACCGGGTCACCGAGGTCGGTGACCAGCGGACGGTCTCCGCCGCGCTGCCGGCCGGCACGGTCGCCCGCTATGTGCGGCTGCGCGCCACCGAGACGCAGGAGACGACGGTCTCGGTCCGGGAGTTCACCGTGACCGCCCCGGGGACGGAGCGGCCGACGGTCAGCGCCGGTCCGCCCGCCGCCGCCGGCTCCTCCGCCGAGGCGGCGGTGGACGGCGACCCGGACACCGCCTTCCGCGCCGCTCCGGCCCCGGCCGACGGCACCGACCAGCAGCTCACCGTGGACCTGGGGGCGCTGCGGCCGCTGGACCGGGTGTCGGTGCTCACCGACCCGTCCGTGCCGGCCCGCGCGGTGGTGCAGGTGCGGCGGGCCGACGGTGACTGGGTCCGGCTGGGCGAGCTGCGGCCGGGCTACACCGAGCTGCCCGCCGGCGGCCGGGACGCGGACGCGATCCGGCTGACCTGGGCGGGCGGCGCCACGGCGCCGGTCGTCAACGAGATCGTCCCCTGGTACGCGGACACCCCGGTCGCCCGGCTGGAGGTCTCCCCCGCGACGCTGGACGTGGTCGCGGGCGAGGACCGGCCGGCCACGGTCGACGCCGTCCTGGAGGCGACCCGGGCGGGGGCGGCGGCCGGCCGGCTGGCCGTGCACGTGCCCAAGGAGGCCAAGGGGCTGAGGGTCTCCGCGCCCGGCGACCTGACGGTGCCCCGGGGCGGCCGGCTCGCCGCGCCGCTGCGGGTCTCGGCCGCCGCCGACACCCCGACCGGGGAGTATCGGGTGCCGGTCTCCTTCACCTCCGGCGGCCGTACGGTGCAGCAGGAGCTGGACGTCCGGGTGGTCCCGCCGACCTCCGGCCCCGACCTGGCGCTCGGCGCCGTCGCCGGCTCCTCGGGTGACAGCGGCAGCAGCCACCCGGCGAGCGCGGTCACCGACGGTGACCCGGACACCCGCTGGTCCTCCTCGGGCGGCGACGACTCCTGGGTGCAGCTGGAGCTGCCGCAGCCGGCCCGGCTGGGCCAGGTGGTGCTGCACTGGCAGAGCGACGCCGTGCTGAGCTGGCAGAACGCCTATGCGGTCGCCTACCGGATCGAGACCTCGGCCGACGGTGTCATCTGGACCACGGCGGCGGCGGTGGCGGACGGGCACGGCGGCACCGAGACGGTCCGCTTCGACGCCCCCGGGGCCCGCTATCTGCGCGTCCAGGGGGTGCTGGCGGCCAACCGGTTCGGCTACTCGCTCTCCCGGATCGAGGCGTACGCGGTCACCGGGTCCCAGACCCCGACCACGCCGCCCGTCCCGGTGACCACCCCGCCGGTGGCCACGCCCCCGGTCGACCCCGTCGGCCCGGCGGACCCGCCGGTCGTCCCGCCGGCCGACCCCACCGACTCGCCGTTCGCCTCCCCTCCCGCGGCGCCCCCCGCGCCGGAGGGCTCCGAGCCGCCGGTGGAGGACGGCCCGCTGCCGTAGCGGCGCCGGACATGCGGCGGGCCGGCGGCGCGTCCTTCGCGGAGGCGCCGCCGGCCCATGAGGCATGCCGTGCCGGTGCTCGTACCGGCCGAGCGACCCGGCAGCGGGGTCAGGCGGAGAGCTGCTGTGCGGGCTGTCCGCGGCGGTCGTGGAGGGTCCGCCCCTGGGGGGAGCGGTCGAGGGGGACGGGCGGCTGGCCGTGGTGCCCGATGTGGTCGGTGTGGTCCGACTCTCCGAGCTGCTCCCGGCCGCCGTACGGTTCCAGATAGGGACGCCACCTCGGGTCCCGGTGCCCGGTGCCGATGATGCGCCAGGCGAGCCCCGTGGGTGGCGCGGGTGGTCGCTTCATCCGCCAGCCGAGTTCGGAGAGGTGGCGGTCGCTTTTGACGTGGTTGCAGTGGCGGCAGGCGGCGACCACGTTGTCCCAGCGGTGCTGGCCGCCGCGGCTGCGCGGCACGACGTGGTCGACGCTGGTGGCCGCGGCGCCGCAGTAGACGCAGCGGCCGTTGTCGCGGGCGAACAGCGCCCGCCGGGTGAGCGGCACGGGGCCGCGAAAGGGGACTCGCACGAAGCGGGTCAGACGGACGACTGACGGCGCCGTGACGACGCTGGTGGCGCTGTGCATGGTGATCCCGGAGTCCTCCAGGCTGACCGCCTTGTTGTTGAGGACCAGGATGAGTGCGCGGCGCATCGATACGACGCCGAGTGGCTCGTACGACGCGTTGAGGACGAGGACATGCGGCACGGATGCCTCCTTGTACGCCTACGGCGCGTGGCTCGCGCCGGGACGAGCGGGTGGTCGCGTATCGCTACGCGATCTCCCCTCAGTGTCGCCGTATGCCTCCACACGGCGCCACCAATCCCGTGTAACGGACCGGGTGTGTGTTCTCCCACAACGGATATGCCCAGCGCGGCGCCTTGATTCACTTCACCCGGTCGCCCAGTGCCACCGGCCGGTGGCGCACTGTCCCCGCCACCGGGGGCGCGCGGGGTACCGGCCCGGCGTACGGGCGGCGGCCGAGCGCCCCGGTGGGGGGACGGGGAGCGGAATCGGTACGCCGGTAGGGTGATGCGTTGTACCACCCCCGAACCGAAGGGTTCTCGCCGTGACCTGGTCCGGTACCACCGGCCTCCTCGCTGCGGGCGCCGGCCCGTCGCCGTCCCCCTCCCCCGGCGCCACCCCCGGCGGCGGCCTGCTCGGCAACACCCCGACCAGCCTCACCGAGGTCCAGCAGAGCGCCAACCAGGCGGCCAGCTGGGTGGACCAGAACTGGCAGGACTGGGTCGCGGGCGGGGTCCGGATCGTCTTCGTGGTGCTGCTGGCCCTGGTGCTGCGGGCGGTGCTGCGCAAGCTGATCACCCAGCTGATCAGCCGGATGACCCGGTCCACCGAGGAGTCCGCCGCGATCACCGGGCGGCTGGGCGGGCTGCTGGTCAACGCCGAGCGGCGGCGGCAGCGCTCGGAGGCCATCGGGTCGGTGCTGCGCAGCGTGTCGTCGTTTGTGATCCTGGGCACCGCCGCGCTGATGGTGCTCTCCGCGCTGGGGGTCAATCTGGCGCCGCTGCTGGCCAGCGCCGGGGTGGCCGGGGTGGCGATCGGCTTCGGCGCCCGCAACCTGGTCACCGACTTCCTCTCCGGCGTCTTCATGATCCTGGAGGACCAGTACGGCGTCGGCGACGAGATCGACGCGGGGGTGGCCAGCGGCACGGTGCTGGAGGTGGGGCTGCGGGTGACCAAGCTGCGCGGCGCGGACGGCGAGATCTGGTACGTCCGCAACGGCGAGGTCAAGCGGATCGCCAACATGAGCCAGGGCTGGTCCACCGCCACGCTGGATGTGCAGGTCGGCTACCGGGAGGACCTGGACCGGGTGCAGACGGTCATCCTGGCGACGGCGGAGGACCTGGCCAAGTCCGCGCCCTGGGACGAGCTGCTCTGGGAGCCGGCCCAGGTGCTCGGCGTGGAGTCGGTGGCGGCCGACTCGGTGGTGCTGCGGGTGGCGGCCCGCACCATGCCGGGGAAGGCGGGGAGCTACACCCGGACGCTGCGGGCCCGGCTGAAGACGGCCTTCGACGAGGCCGGGATCACGCTCCAGCACCAGTCCGGGCCGGCGTCCGACGGTCCTGCGGCGCCCGCTGCGGCGCCGGGGGCCGAGGCGGCGCCGCCGTCGGCGCTGGCCGACCCGGACTCCCCGCAGTCGCTGGCGGCGCGGCCGCTGGACACCGCCGCGCCGGTGGCGCCGCAGCCGCGCAGCGGCTCGGGGTCGGGCGCGGGCCGCGACCTCGGCAAGGGCTGACCGCCCCGGGACGTGGGACGGCCCCGGCGCCCGTGAGGGTGCCGGGGCCGTCTGCTGTCCACCCCACCCGGGCGGAGAGGCTGCGGTGCCGGCCGGCCCCCCGGCCGGCACCGCGCCGGTCGCCGGCGGGCCTGGAGCAGGCCCCGCCGCGACCGGCCGGAGTGCGGGCGGGCGGCGACAGCCGTATCCACCCCTTTCCCGGGTTCCGCCGCGCCGGTTCCCGGATATACGGTCTGCCGTTATTTCACGCCATCGCCGGGCAGGCCGGAAACTGCCCGGTGATACACGCAATCGGGCGCCTCCAAGGGCATTCCCGTACGACCGTCCGCACCCCTCGCACCGCTGCGGACTGCTCCGTGTGCGGCACGACTGAGATCCTTCACTGATGGCCATCGCCCGTCAAACCGGCCTTCCGGTCCATATGTTCAATCCTGAAGAATCCATGACGTTGGGTAGTGGCGAATGCGTTCGCAAATGGCCGCTCCCCGCTATTTTCGCCGCCCGTCGCGCGTACACCGTGACGGAGTGTCAGTGCGTGTGACTCGCAGCACACTTTTACCGAGCGTTGCCATCCGGTCACTCGTCCACCCGGTAACGCTTCGGCATCCACCCCGCCGACGGCCATTGACACCGCCGACGGGGCGGTCCTACCTTCCTGCCACCGATAGGAAAGTTTCCTAACAGTTCAGCGTCCAGCCCAGGAGGTGGCGAGTGACCGGCACCGGCGGCAACCCCGCATCGGCCACCCCGATCGCCGGCACCCCCAGCCTGCTGCGCGCCATCAACGACCGCGCCGCACTGCACCTGCTGCTGGAGCGCGGCCCCCTCTCCCGGACGCAGATCGGCACCCTCACCGGTCTGTCCAAGCCCACCGCCTCCCAGTTGCTGGCCCGGTTGGAGGCCGCCGGGCTGGTGGTGCCGGTCGGTACCACCGCCGGCGGTCCGGGCCCCAACGCCCAGCTGTACGAGCTGAACCGGACCGCCGCCCATGTCGCCGGGCTGGACGTCACCCCGGCCCGGATCAGGGTCGCCGTGGCGGACATCACCGGCCGGGTGGTCGGGGAGCACCGGCTGCCCACCCCGGGGCGCCAGGCCGCGGCGGGCACCGTCGCCCGGGTGACCGCCGCAGTGGACGAGGCGGTCCGCAAGGCCGGGCTGGAGCGCGGGCAGCTGGCGCAGACCGTGATCGGCGCGCCGGGGGCCATCGACCCACTCACCGGCCGGCTGCGGTACGCGCCGCACCTGACCGGGTGGCACTCCCCCCGGCTGCTGGCCGACCTGGCGGCGGAGCTCGGCTGCCCGGTGGCCTTCGAGAACGACGTCAATCTGGCCGCCGTCGCGGAGCAGGCGCTGGGCGAGGCCCGGGGCTGCGAGGACTTCGTGCTGCTGTGGGCGGCCGAGGGCATCGGAGCCGCGATCGTGATCGCCGGCCGGCTGCACCGGGGCTTCACCGGCGGGGCGGGGGAGGTCGGCTACATGCCGCTGCCCGGCGCACCGCTGATCCGCAACGTCCGCCGGGAGAACTCCGGCGGCTTCCAGGAACTGGCCGGGGCACCGGCCGTGGTGGCGCTGGCCCGGGAGCACGGGATCAGTGCCCGCAGCGCCGAGGAGGCCGTCACCCGGGCGCTGACCGCGCCGACGGGCGACGCCGTCCTCACCGAGCTGGCGCACCGGCTCGCCACCGGGCTGGCCGCGATCGTCGCGGTGATCGACCCGGAGCTGGTGGTGCTCTCCGGCGATGTGCCCCGGGCCGGCGGCGAACGGCTGCGCGCCCTCGTACAGGAGGAGCTGACCGGGCTGGCCGTACCCCGGCCACGGCTGCGGGTGAGCGCCCTCGAAGGATCACCGGTCGTCCATGGCGCGCTGCAGAGCGCGCTGGCCACCGCCCGCGAGGCGGCCTTCACCACCCACTGACCCGGCAACCCCGCCGACCCGGCAACCCCGCCGACCCGGCAGCCCAGCGATCCAGCAGCTCAGCAGCTCAGCAGTCCACGGTTCTTCTTCCCCTTCCCTCACGCGGCCGGGCACCGTCGCCCGCCACGCCCTCCAGGAGGACACCCCCGTGACCACGACCACGCGCCGAGCGCGCAGAACCGCCGCCGCCCTCGCCTGCACCGCCTCGCTGGCCCTGCTCGCCGGGGCGTGCACCGGGAGCAGCGAGGGCAGCGCGAACGACGACGCCTCCAAGGACGTCACCCTCACCTTCTGGCACGGCTGGAGCCAGGCGAACGAGGTGAAGGCGATCAACGACAACATCGCCGCCTTCGAGAAGGCCCACCCCAACATCCACGTCAATGTGGTCAAGAACGTCACCGACGACAAGATCAACCAGGCGCTGCGGGCCGGCGGCTCCGACGCCCCCGACGTGGTGTCCTCCTTCACCACCGACAACGTCGGCAAGTTCTGCTCCTCCGGCGTCTGGTCGGACCTGGGGCCGTTCCTCGCCAAGTCCGGGATCGACGTCGCCAAGACCTTCCCGGCCGCGATGGCCCAGTACACCCAGTTCAACGGCACCCGCTGCGCACTGCCGCTGCTGGCCGACGCCTACGGGCTGTACTACAACAAGGACGCCTTCAAGGCGGCCGGCATCACCGCCCCGCCGAAGACGCTCTCCGAGTTCGCCGAGGACGCCAAGAAGCTGACCAAGACCTCCGGCGACGGCTACAGCCGACTGGGCTTCATGCCGGACTTCCACGGCTACGAGTCCACCCCGACCCACTTCCTGGGCCAGTGGGGCGCCACCTACTTCGACTCCGCCGGCAAGTCCAACCTGGCGAACGACCCCAAGGTCACCGCCATGTTCCAGTGGCAGCAGAAGCTGGTGTCCGACCTCGGCGGCTTCAAGAAGCTGGAGAAGTACCGGAGCGGCTTCGGTGAGGAGTTCTCGGAGAAGAACCCGTTCGAGACCGGCCAGGTCGCGATGGCGATCGACGGCGAGTGGCGGATCGCCAACCTCCAGGCCGACGGTGTGAAGTTCGACTGGGGCACCGCGCCCTTCCCGGTGCCGGACGACCTGGCGAGCAGCTACGGCCGCGGCTACCAGACCGGCACCATCATCGGCATCGCCCACACCAGCACCAAGCAGAACGCCGCCTGGGAGCTGGTGAAGTACCTGACCACCGACACCGACGCGGTGGTGGGCTTCGCCAACGCCATCCACAACGTGCCCAGCACCTTCGCGGCGCTGCGGTCGCCCAAGGTCGACTCCGACCCGAACTTCAGGACCTTCCTGGACATCGCCGGCAACGCCGACTCCAGCACCACCCCGGCGAGCATCAACGGCGGCGCCTACCAGGTGAGCCTGCAGAACTTCGGCTACGCCTACGAAGCCGGCAAGGTCTCCGACCTGAAGGCGGGCCTGGCCGGCGTCGACAAGGAGATCGACGCCGCCATCGACCAGGCCAAGTGACCGCGATGGCGACCCCGCTCCCCGTCCCGGCGGCGCTGCGCAGCAAGCGCCGCCGGGAGGCGGCCCGCACCCTGGCCTTCCTCTCGCCATGGCTGATCGGCTTCGGCGTCTTCTTCGCCTATCCGCTGATCTCCACCGCCTACTTCTCCTTCATGCACTATGACGGCTTCGCCGCGCCGACCTTCAGCGGGCTGAAGAACTGGCGGTATGTGCTCCAGGACTACCCGTACTTCTGGCAGGGCGTCCGCAACACCCTCTGGCTGGTCGTGGTCATGGTGACGCTGCGGGTGCTGTTCGGGCTGGGCATCGGGCTGCTGATCACGAAGATCAAGACCGGCGCGGGCTTCTTCCGCACCGCGTTCTACCTGCCGTACCTGGCACCGCCGGTGGCCGCAACCATCGGCTTCGCCTTCCTGTTCAACCCCGGCACCGGGCCGGTCAACCATCTGCTGGGCAGTCTCGGGCTGCCGCAGCCGGGCTGGTTCACCGACCCGACCTGGTCCAAGCCCACCCTGACCCTGCTCGCCATGTGGGGCATCGGCGATCTGATGGTCATCTTCATGGCCGCTCTGCTGGACGTCCCCAAGGAGCAGTACGAGGCGGCCGAGCTGGACGGCGCCGGGCCCTGGCAGCGCTTCCGGTTCGTCACCTACCCGAACATCTCCCCCATCGTGATGTTCGCCGTGGTCACCGGGGTCATCCAGACGCTCCAGTACTACACGCAGGCCATCGTCGCCGGGAAGGTCGCCAGCGGCATCGTCGGCAACTCCGGGCAGCAGTTCGAACCCGGCTACCCGGCGGGCTCCACCTGGACCCTGCCGCAGATGGTCTACAACCTCGGCTTCCAGCGCTTCGACTACGGCTCAGCGAGCGTGGTGGCGCTGCTGCTGTTCGCCGTCGCCATGGCCTTCACCGCGCTGCTGCTGCGCCGCCGCTCCGGCCTCATCGGCCCCGAGGACTGAGAAGGGCCGCGATCAGATGACCGACGTACTCCCCGCCCCGGCGCTCCGCGCCCAGCCCACCCCGGCCGCCCGCGCGGCCCGCCGCCGCACGGTGCTGCACTGGATCGCCGTGCACGCCCTGGGCATCGCCGCCGCGCTGTTCTTCCTGCTGCCGTTCGTCTTCCTCCTCCTCACCTCGCTGATGACCGACCAGCAGGCGCTCACCGCCGACCTGTGGCCGCACCACTGGATGTGGGGCAACTACACCAAGGTGTGGCACACCCCGGGCTTCCTCACCTGGTGGCGCAACACCCTGCTGTACGCGGGCCTCGGCACGGTGCTGACCATCCTCTCCAGCCTCCCGGTCGCCTACGCGCTCGCCAAGTTCCGCTTCCGGGGGCGGCGGATCGCGCTGATGGCCGTGATCTCGATGATGATGCTCCCGCCGCAGGTCGTCGTGATCCCGATGTACCTCTTCTGGGCCAAGCAGCTGCATCTGTCCGGCTCCCTGTGGCCGCTGATCATCCCGATGGCCTTCGGTGACGCCTTCTCCATCTTCCTGCTGCGGCAGTTCCTGCTGACCATCCCCCGGGAGTACCTGGAGGCGGCCCGGATCGACGGGTGCGGCGAGCTGCGCACCCTGCTCAGGGTGGTCGTGCCGATGGCCAGGCCGGCCATCGCCGCCGTCGCCCTCTTCCAGTTCTTCTTCTGCTGGAACGACTACTTCGGCCCGCAGATCTACGCGGGCGAGAACGAGAAGGCCTGGACCCTCTCCTACGGCCTGGAGTCCTTCAAGGCCGCCCACCACACCAACTGGAATCTGACGATGGCCGCGACCCTGCTGGTCATGGCGCCCGTCATCGTCCTCTTCTTCTTCGCACAGAAGGCCTTCATCGAAGGCGTGACACTGACAGGGGTCAAGGGCTGACATGTCCACCACCTCCCCCGGTTCGCTGAAGCTCGCCGTCGTCGGCGGCGGCTCCACGTACACCCCGGAACTCATCGACGGCTTCGCCCGGCTGCGCGACACCCTCCCCCTGGGCGAACTCGTGCTGGTCGACCCGGCTGCCGACCGGCTGGAACTCGTGGGCGGCCTCGCCCGGCGGATCTTCGCCAAGCAGGGCCACACCGCGACCATAACCACCACCTCCGACATCGACGCCGCCGTGGACGGCGCGCACGCCGTGCTGCTCCAGCTGCGCGTCGGCGGCCAGGCCGCCCGGGGCCGCGACGAGACCTGGCCGCTGGAGTGCGGCTGCGTCGGCCAGGAGACCACCGGCGCCGGCGGGCTGGCCAAGGCGCTGCGCACCGTACCGGTGGTGCTGGACATCGCGGAGCGGGTCCGCCGGGCCAACCCGGACGCCTGGATCGTCGACTTCACCAACCCGGTCGGCATCGTCACCCGCGCCCTGCAGACCGCCGGGCACCGGGCGGTCGGGCTCTGCAACGTCGCCATCGGCTTCCAGCGCAGGTTCGCCGCCCTGCTGGGCGTGGCGCCGGAGCGCGTCCGGCTGGACCACGTCGGCCTCAACCACCTCACCTGGGAGCGCGGCGTCACCCTGCTGGACGCCCCCGGCGGCGAGAGCGGCCGCGAGGTGCTGCCCGAGCTGCTGGCGGCGCACGGCGCGGCCGTCGCGGCGGACATCGACCTGCCGCTCGACCTGGTCCGCCGGCTCGGCGTCGTGCCCTCGTACTACCTGCGCTACTTCTACCAGCACGACACCGTGGTCCAGGAGCTGCTGGCCAAGGGCTCCCGGGCGGCCGAGGTCGCCGCCATCGAGCGGCAGCTGCTGGAGATGTACGCCGACCCGGCGCTGGACGAGAAGCCGCAGCTGCTCGCCAAGCGCGGCGGCGCCTACTACTCCGAGGCGGCGGTGGCCCTGGTGGCGGCGCTGCTCGGCAGTGACAGCGGGTCGGTGCAGGTCGTCAACGTCCGCAACGACGGCACGCTGCCCTTCCTGCCCGCCGACGCGGTGGTGGAGGTCCCCGCCCTGGTGGACGCCACCGGCGTCCGGCCGCTGCCGCAGCGCCCGGTGGACCCGCTGTACGCGGGCCTGATCGCCCATGTCACCGCGTACGAGCAACTGGCGCTCCAGGCCGCGCTGCACGGCGGCCGCGACCGGGTGTTCGACGCGCTGCTCGCCCATCCGCTGGTCGGCCAGCTGGAGCTGGCCGACCAGCTGACGGACCGGCTGCTCGCCCACAACCGAGCCCATCTGGCCTGGGCATGAGCCTCGGCGGCGGTACCCGGCAGATCGCGGCGGAGCAGGACGGGGGCGGTGTGGAGCAGAGCATGGAGAACGACCGCAGGGCCGACGGCCCGGCGAGGGAAGACACCGTGGGCAATCCGATCGGCGCGGGGACGGTCGGCACCACGGAGCCGGAGCTGGTCTCCGGCGTCCTGGCGGTGGACGCCGGGAACAGCAAGACCGACGTGGCGCTGGTGACGGCGGACGGCACCGTACTGGGCACCGCACGCGGCGGCGGCTTCACCCCCCATCTGGTCGGCGCCGAGGCGGCCGTCGCCGGGCTGGCCCCGCTGGTCGCCGCAGCCGCCGCCCAGGCGGGGCTCGACACCGCCGCCGGGATCGGACCACTGGTCACCCACCTCTCCGCCTGCCTGGCCAACGCCGACCTGCCGGTGGAGGAGCAGCGGTTGCAGCAGGCACTCGCCGCGCGGGGCTGGAGCCGCACGGCGGTGGTGGCCAATGACACCTTCGCGCTGCTCAGGGCCGGTACGGACGCGCCGCGCGGGGTCGCGGTGGTCTGCGGCGCGGGCATCAACTGCGCCGGGCTGCTGCCGGACGGCCGCACCGCGCGCTTCCCGGCGCTGGGCACCATCACCGGGGACTGGGGCGGCGGCAGCGGGCTGGCGCTCGAAGTGATGTGGTGGTCGGTACGGGCCGAGGACGGGCGGGGTCCGGCCACCGCGCTGGCCGCCGCGACCGCCGGATACTTCGGGCTGCCGTCGGCGACCGCCGTGGCGGAGGCGGTGCACCTGGGCCGGCTTGCGGAGGTGCGGCTGCACGAGCTGGTGCCGCTGCTGTTCGCGGCGGCGGAGGGCGGCGACCGGGTGGCCCTCGATCTGGTGGAGCGGCAGGCCGAGGAGGTCGCCCGGCTCGCGTTGGTCGCCCTGCGCCGCCTGGAGCTCCTGGACGCCCCCGCCGATGTGGTGCTGGGCGGCGGGGTGCTGGCCTCCCGGCAGCCGCTGCTGCTGGACGCCGTCCGGGCGCGACTGGCCGCCGGGGCGCCGCTGGCCGTACCGCGCGTGGTCACCACGCCGCCGGTGGTCGGCGCCGCCCTGCTGGGCCTGGACCACCTGGCCGTCGAGGGGCTGGGCGGCGGCCCGGCCGCGCAGCAGCGGCTGCGCGCCTCGTACGCCGGGCGGCGGCCCGCCGCCTGACCTCGCCCGCCACGGCCGAACGGAGCGCCCCGCCCCACTGCCCGCCCCACTGCCCGCCCCCCGGCGCGGGCCGGCGGCGGGGCGCTCCGGCGCACGTGCCCCGGCGGTCGAGTCGCACCACGCGCCCCTGTGGTGGCTGCTCCCCGGACCGTGAGCGGGCCGCCCCGCCTCCCGCCGTCCGCCGGGAACCACCGCCGGGGCCCGGGGCGTCGTCTGATCACGGAACATCCGGGGTTGCCCGCTTGGTCGAAGCTCAAGTCCAGCGCAATTCCGGTGTCGCTGTCGTACCTGGTGGCCATACTGCTGGCGGAGGGGCCGAAACCCCTCCTGCCTGGCGGTCCGCAGGGGAGGGGTGGGGTGTGTGACGAGCACACAGACGCAGGCCGGTTCCCCGGTCGGCGCGCCGAGTGGGCCCGGCGGCCGGGGAGCACCGGTCCGCCGGCCGACGGCGTTCGCCGAGGCGTGGCGCCGGCTGCCGCAGGTGGCGCGCACCGCGCCGGGGCGGCTGCGCGTCGCGGGGCTGGTGCTGACCGTGCTGGTGCTGGCGTTCGGCGCGGTGACGGGGTGGCAGGTCGACCGGCGGGCACGGGCGGCCGACCATCTGGTGGAGGTCAGCCAGCCGCTGAGCCAGGACGCGGCGGAGATCTACCGCTCGCTGGCCGACGCGGACACCACCGCCGCGACCGGGTTCCTGCTGGCCGGGAGCGAGCCCAAGGCCGTTCGGGAGCGCTATGAACAGGATCTGGACCGCGCCTCGCGCCTGCTGACACAGGCGGCCGCCCGCACCACGGCGTCGTCCGGGAGCCAGCAGTGGCTGACCGCGCTCAATGAGCAGCTCCCGGTCTACGCGGGCCTGGTGGAGACCGCCCGGTCCTACAACCGCTCGGGGCTGCCGCTCGGCGGCGCCTATCTGCGCTTCGCCTCGGCCCTGATGCAGCAGCGCGACCAGTTGGCCCCCGACGACCGCTACAAGGCGCACGGCATGCTGGCGGCCGCGCAGCAGCTGTACGAGGCGCAGAACCGGCAGGTGCGGCAGGACTACGCCGACGCGCGGGCTGTGCCGTACGCCTCGATCCTGCTCGGGGTGCTGGCGCTGGCGGCGCTGGTCCGGTTCCAGTGGCTGCTCTTCCGGCGGACCAACCGGGTGTTCAACCCCGGCCTGCTGGGCGCCTCGGCGGCGGTCGCGGCGGCGCTGCTCTGGGTGCTGGTCGGCCACGGGGTGGCCCGATCGGACCTCGCGGCCAGCGACCGGGGCGGCGCGGCGCCGCTGCGGGCGCTGGACCAGGCCCGCATCCAGGCGCTGCAGTGCCGGGGGGCGGAGAACCTCAACCTGGTGGCGCGCGGCTCCACCACCGCCTACGCCGAGCGCTGGCAGGCGGTCAGCACCCAGCTGGCGGGCAGTCGGGGCGACGGTTCCGGCGGCACTCTGAGCCAGGCGCTGTCGCTGACGTCCGGTGACCCGGCGAGCAGGTCCCAGGTGCAGGCCGCCGTGGCCGACTTCCGCAGCTGGGACGGGTTGCACGACACCGCAGCCGCCGCCAACGACAAGGGCGAGTACACGACGGCGGTGAACGACACGGTGGGGCAGGGCAAGGCGCCGACCACCGAAGCCGCCTTCGAGCGGATGGACCACAGCCTGGCGGCGGCGGTCGAGCACGAGCAGCAGGACTTCCTGGCGGCGGCCGACAACGGCCGCGACGCGGTCACCGGGCTGGCAGTGGGCGCGAGTGTGCTCGCGGTGCTCGCCGCCGCCGGGGCACTGCTGGGCATCGGCCGCCGACTGGCCGAGTACCGGTGAGGGGGATCGGGATGGCACAGATGAGACTGCCGCGCCGGGCACGGCGCTCGGCGGCGGCGCTCGCGATGGCGCTGGCGCTGGCCGGCTGCGCGTCACCGGCGCGGCCCGCGGCGGCGCCGGTGACGCGCAGCGCACCCGCCGCCGCAGTACAGGCCGCCGCCGACGGCTGCACCACGGGGAACATGCCCCGGAGCGTGCCCCCCAGTACCGACGACAGCGGGCCCAAGGTCCAGGAGATCAAAAGGCGCCGCCATCTGATCGCCGGGGTCGACCAGAACAGCTTCGGCTGGGGCTACCGCAATCCCGCCAGCGGCAACTTCGAGGGCTTCGACATCGACCTGGTGCACGCCATCGCCGACGCGATCCTGGGCGAACCGGGGGCCGAGGTGCAGTTCAAGACCGTGCCCACGGCCAAACGGTGGGACGCGATCAAGTCCGGCGACGTCGACCTGATCGTCCGTACCGTGTCGATCGCCTGCGACCGGCTGGGCGATGTCGCCTTCTCCACCCCCTACTTCGAGGCGGGGCAGCAGATCATCGTCCCCCGGTCCTCCGGGGCGCGGACGGTCGACCAGGCGCTCCACGGCAAGACGGTCTGCGCCGCCGACGGCTCGACGGCGCAGGACGAGCTCAAGCGGGACGCGCACGGCGCCACCGTCCGCCTGGTGGACAACCAGCTGGACTGCCTGGTGCTGATGCAACTGGGCAAGGTCGACGCCACCATGACCGACAACGCGCTCGGCGCCGGGCAGGTCGCCCAGGACCCCACCGTGCACCTGATCGGCGAACCGCTCACCGACGAGCCGTACGGTGTGGCCATGAAGAAGAGCGACACCGATCTGGTGGCCCGGGTCAACCAGGTGCTGGAGGACTACCGGCACGGCGGCTGGCAGCGGAGCTACCACCACTGGCTGGAGCCGTACCTGGGGCCGTCGGCCGGACCGCCGAAGGCGCGGTAACTTCCGTAGGACGTACGAGCACACGGGGAGTCGAGGAAGGCGGGGCATGGCGCTGACGGGACCTGCGGGCCCGGTGATGAACCGGGAGGAGGTGGACCGCGCTCTGGTACGGCTGGGCGCGGAGCGCGACGCGATCGAGGCGGCGCTGCTCGCGTTGCAGGACCACCCCGGCCGACGGCTGCTGGACGGCGCCGAGCTGACCGGGCGCACCGCCGAGCGCTGGACCGTCGTCGAGCAGGGCGGCGCGCTGCTCTGGTCGCTCTTCGACCGGTACGCCGAGGCACTGGCCGCCGCCCGCGCGGTGCGCTCGCGCCGCACCCGGCCCGGCCAGGCCGAGCTGGTGGAGCTCACCGAACTGCTCCAGGGCGCCGGGGTCACCGTCTCCGGCGGCCAACTGCCGGACGCCACCAGGGGGCTGGCCGGCCCGGCGCGGCTGAGCGAGCAACTGAGCCTCGCCCAGCTGGTCGAGCGGATGAACGCCTGGTACGCGGCGGTGATCGACGTGGTGGCGGCGGCGGACGCGGTCTGGTCCGCGCTGCCCGCCCGGATAGACCTGCTCGTGGCCGAGCTGCAACGGGTGCGGGCGCTGGCCCGCTCGGTGGGAGTGGGCCCCGGGGTGCACCCGGCGGGGGACGCGCTGGAGCAGCTGGGCGGGGAACTGCTCGCGCTGCGCGGCGAGGTGCTCTCCGATCCGCTGTCGCTCTGGGAGCCCGCCGGGGACCGCCCCGAGGAGCCGCGCGGCGCGGCCGCCGGGACGGTGGACACCGGCCGGTTCGACCGGGCGGCCCGGGAGTTGGACGGCATCCGGGTGGAGCTGGAGGCGCTGCTGCGGCTGCGCGACGAGGCGGAGGAGCGGTTGCAGCAGGTCGGCGAGGTGCTGGCCCGAGCCGACGCCACACTGGCCGAGGCGCGCCGGGCGCGCGGCGAGGTGCTGGCCAAGATAGCCGCGACCGAGGTGCCGGCGGTGCCCGGCCCGGCGTCGGCGCTGCGGGAGCGGATCGCGGCGGCGGCCGAGCTGCGGCACCACGGCCAGTGGCACCGGCTGGCGCCGCTGCTGGACTCGCTGGAGGACGCGGCGGACAAGGAGCTGCTGCGGGCGCGGCACTCGCTGACCTCGGTGACCCGGCCGCTCGCCGTCCGGGCGGAGCTGCGCGGCCGGCTGGACGCCTACCGGGCGATGGGCGCCCGGCTGGGGCTGGCCGAGGACCCGGAGATCACCGAGCGGTACGAGAAGGCGCGCCGGCTGCTGTGGAGCGCGCCGTGCGACCTGCGGGCCGCGGAGTCGGCGGTGGGGCGCTACCAGCAGGCGCTGCGCCCGGTGTCGGAACCGGCCGCCGGCTCGGCGGCCGGGAGTGCGGACGGGCAGCCGTCCGACGGACGGCCTGCGGACTAGCGGGCGAGGGGGATGGAGCTCATGAGCGTTCCGTGCACGCGGCCGGGGTGCGACGGCGGCGAGATCGACGCGGACGGGTACTGCACCGAATGCGGCCTGGCCCCGGCACCGACCGGCACCGCCCAGCCGTCTTCCGCACCGACCGGCACCGCCCAACCGTCCGCCGCCACCACCGGCTCCGCCGGTGCCACCGCGCCCGGTACCGGCTGCGCCCGCCCCGGCTGCACCGGCGAGATCGACGCCGACGGCTACTGCACCGAATGCGGCCTGGCCCCGGCATCCCCCGCCCCCGCACCGGCCGGCACCGCCCAACCGTCCGCCGGCTCCACCGGCCCGACCACCACCACCGGCCCGGCCACCACCGGCCCGACCGCCGGCGGCTCCCGCCGCTCCTTCTCGGTGCGCGGCAGCCGCAGCACCGGCGGCACCCGCACCCGGGGCCGACTGGGCGCCGGGCTGGTGGCAGTGCCGCCGATACCGCGCCCGGACCCGCGCGCGGCGGTGCTGGACAACCCCGAGGTCCCCGAGCGGAAGCGGTTCTGCAGCAAGTGCGAGACCCCGGTCGGCCGGGGCCGGGGCGACCAGCCGGGCCGCAGCGAGGGCTTCTGCACCCAGTGCGGCACCACCTACTCCTTCTCCCCCAAGCTGCTGCGCGGCGATCTGGTGGGCGGCCAGTACGAGGTGGTGGGCTGCCTGGCGCACGGCGGCCTCGGCTGGATCTACCTGGCCATCGACCGCCGGGTGAACGACCGCTGGGTGGTGCTCAAGGGCCTGCTGGACACCGGCGACGAGGACGCCCTCGCGGTGGCCATCGCCGAGCGCCGCTTCCTCGCCGAGGTGGACCACCCCAACATCGTCCGCATCATCAACTTCGTGGAGCACCCGGACAGCCGCACCGGGTCCACCGACGGCTACATCGTGATGGAGTACGTCGGCGGCAAGTCGCTCAAGGAGATCGCCGACGCCCGCCGGGGGCCCGACGGCCGCCGTGAACCGCTCCCGGTCGAGCAGGCCATCGCCTTCGCCCTGGAGGCGCTGCCGGCGCTCGGCCATCTGCACAGCCTGGGCCTGGTCTACTGCGACTTCAAGATCGACAACGTGATCCAGAGCGAGGACACGCTCAAGATCATCGACATGGGTGCGGTCCGCCGCCTGGACGACGACGGGCCGATCTACGGCACGGTCGGCTACCAGGCGCCCGAGATCGCCACCGAGGGCCCCTCGCCCGCCTCCGACCTCTACACGGTGGGCCGCACCCTGGCCGTCCTCACCTTCGACTTCCAGGGCTACACCACCACCCACCGCCACAGCCTGCCCGGCCCCGAGCAGGTCGAGGTCTTCGCCCGCTACGACTCCTTCTACCGGCTGCTGGCCCGCGCCACCGACCCCGACCCCGACCAGCGGTTCTCCTTCGCCGAGGAGATGGCCGACCAGCTGACCGGCGTGCTGCGCGAAGTGCTCAGCCTCCACGACGGCCGCCCCCGCCCCGCCCCGTCCCTGCTCTTCGGGCCGGAACTGCGCGTCGTGGACACCGACCTGGTACCGCCGGACGCCGCGCCCGAGCCCCCGGCGGCGGCCCGTGGCCGCCGTGGCCGCCCGGCCGCGCTCCCGGCCGCCCCCAGCGGCCCGCCGCGCGTGGTCGAGCCGGCCGCGCGGGCAGCCGCGCTGTCGCTGCCGGTGCCCGGGATCGACCCGGCCGACCCCAACGCGGGCTTCCTGGCCGCCCTGGTCGCGACCTCCCCGGGCGAGGTGATCACCGCACTGCGCAGCGCCGCCGTCGCCTCGCCGGAGCTGCGGCTGCGCGAGCTGCGGGCCCACATCGAGCAGGGCGACCCGGCCGCCGTCCGGAGCACCCTGGCCGAACTGGACGACGACCGCTCGGCGGACTGGCGGGCCATCTGGTACCGGGGCCTGGCCGCACTCGCCGCCGACGCCCCCGACGACGCCTCGCTCGCGGCCGCCGCCGAGGCGTTCCACGCCGTGTACGCCGCCTTCCCGGGCGAGGCCGCGCCCAAGCTGGCGCTGGGCCTCTGCGCCGAGCTGCGCGGCCTGCCGCAGGCGGCGTCCGACTTCTACCGCCGGGTCTGGACCACCGACCGGGGCTATGTCAGCGCCGCCTTCGGCCTGGCCCGGGTGCGGCTGGCGGCGGGCGACCGGGACGCGGCCGTCCACGTCCTGGAGTCGGTGCCGGAGACCTCCAGCCACCATGTCGCGGCCCGGGTCGCCGCCGTACGGGCCCGGATTCGCGGCCGCTCCGCCGCCGAGCCGCTCCACGCCGACCTCGACGCCTGCTCCACCGCGCTGTCCGGCCTGCTGCTGGACACCCGCCGGCGCGCGGAGCTGTCCGTCGAGGTGCTGGGCACCGCGCTCGGCTGGGTGCTCGCCGGAGGCGGCCCGGACCAGCAGGACCCGGCCCGGCGGATCACTCTGCTGGGGCATCCCGCGACCGAGCGGGAACTGCGCGGGGCCCTGGAGGACTCCTACCGGGTGCTGGCCCGGTTGGCGGACCGGCAGGAGACCCGGTTCGCCCTCGTGGAGCAGGCGAACCGTACCCGGCCCAGGACATGGGTGTGACAAGGATGCCGCAGATGACCGTGTGCCCGTCCTGCGCGGAGCCGCTGGAACCCGAAGACGTGTTCTGCGGCGCGTGCGGAACCAACCTGGCAGACCCACCGCCAGCCCCCACCCCCGACACCGGCGACTCCGGTACCGGGGACTCCGCCTCCACCACTGGGGACTCCGCCTCCACCACTGGGGACTTCGTCCTCGCCGCCCCCGCCCACCTCCTGCTCGACGACGAGGACGAGTCAGCCGCCGCCGGCCCGCCCTGCACCCGCTGCGACGGCGGCCACATCGCCGACGACGGCTACTGCGACAGCTGCGGCGCCGCCCAGCCCCGCCCCCGCGACCACATGGAGCGGGCCCTGGACGGCGTGGCGGGGGTGAGCGACCGGGGCGTCCGGCACCACCGCAACGAAGACTGCTTCACCGTCGCCGCCACCTCACTGCCCGACGGCGCCTCCGCCGTGGTCGCCGTGGTCTGCGACGGTGTCTCCTCCGCCACCCGGCCGGACGAGGCGTCCCAGTCCGGCTCGGACACCGCCTCCGAGTCGCTGCTCACCGCGCTGGAGTCCGGCACCGAGCCGCTCCGCGCGATGCACGACGCGTTGCTGGACGCCGCCCGCGCGGTGGACGCCCTGGCGTACGACGGCACCGGCCCGGCCCCCGGCGACGGCCACCACAACTCCCCCGCCTGCACCTGCGTCGCCGCCGTGGCGACCGGCGGCACGGTCACCATCGGCTGGATCGGGGACAGCCGGGCGTACTGGGTCCCGGACGACCGGGAGACCGCCGAACCGTACCGGCTGACCGAGGACGACTCCTGGGCGGCCCGGATGGTGTCGGCCGGCCTGATGGCCGAGGCCGAGGCGTACGCCGACCCCCGGGCCCATGCCATCACCGGCTGGCTGGGCGCCGACGCCGGGGAGCTGGACCCGCACACCCTCAGCTTCACCCCGCACGTCCCCGGCGTGGTGCTGGTCTGCACCGACGGCCTGTGGAACTACGCCGAGGCGGCCACCGCCCTCGCCGACGCCGTCCCGGCCGACGCCCGCACCGAACCGCTGCGCGCCGCCCAGGAGCTGGTGAAGTTCGCGCTGGCCGGCGGCGGCCACGACAACATCACCGTCGCCGTGCTGCCCTTCCCGCCCGCCCCCGTCCGGCGCCCCGAGAGCGTCGAGCGGACCCCCACCGTGGTCGACCTGCCCGTGGTGCCTCCCACCACCTGACATTCCCGCGACAGGAGCATCGGCGATGGCCAAGCTGTCCAAGTCCAATCTTCCGAGTTTCGCCGTGGAGGTCTTCCAGAACGAGTACCTCCCCGAGGGCGCCGTCGAAGTCAACGCCATCGCCACCGTGACCGCCACCGGCGGCGGCACCTCCGGCGGCCGCCCGCTGGCCGACGGACCGGACGCCGCCGTGGTGATCATGGTGGACTGTTCGGGCTCCATGGACTACCCGCCCACCAAGATGCGGGCCGCCCGCGAGGCCACCGCCGCCGCCATCGACACCCTGCGCGACGGCGTCGCCTTCGCCGTCGTCGCCGGCAGCCACGAGGCCCGCGAGGTCTACCCCGGCGACGGCCGGCTCGCGGTCGCCGACGACAGCACCCGCGCCACGGCCAAGCAGGCGCTCCGCCGCCTCACCACCGGCGGCGGCACGGCCATCGGCACCTGGCTGCGCAAGGCCGACAGCCTCTTCCTCAGCCGCCGCGACATCTCCATCCGGCACGGCATCCTGCTCACCGACGGCCGCAACGAGCACGAGAAGCCGGAGGTGCTCGGTCAAACCCTCGACGCCGTCAGCGGGCACTTCACCTGCGACTGCCGAGGCGTCGGCACCGACTGGACGGTGGCCGAGCTGCGCCGGATCTCCACCGCCCTCCTCGGCAGCGTGGACATCGTCGCCGACCCCGCCGGCCTGGCCGACGACTTCCGCGCCATGATGGAGACGGCCATGGGCAAGGGGGTGGCCGACGTCGGCCTGCGCGTCTGGACGCCGCAGAACGCCACCGTCGTCTTCGTCAAGCAGGTCGCGCCCACCGTCATCGACCTCACCGACCGCCGCACCGAGGCCGGGCCCCGGGCCGGCGACTACCCCACCGGCTCCTGGGGCGACGAGAGCCGCGACTTCCACCTCTGCGTACGGGTCCCCGCCGCGGCGGTCGGCAACGAGATGCTCGCCGCCCGGATCAGCCTGGTGCTCCCCCAGCCCGACGGTTCCACCGAGGTGCTCGCCCAGGGCCTGGCCAAGGCCGTCTGGACCGACGACCTGGCCTCCTCCACCCGAATGAGCCCCCAGGTCGCCCACTACACCGGCCAGGCCGAGCTGACCGAGTCCATCCAGCAGGGCCTGGCGGCCCACCGCGACGGCGACCTCGATCTCGCCACCGCCCAGCTGGGCAAGGCAGTTCGGCTCGCCCAGGCGTCCGGCAACGAGGGCACCTTCAAACTGCTGCAGAAGGTGGTGGACGTGGTCGACGCGAAGGAAGGTACCGTTCGGTTCCGCAAGCATGTGAGCGAGGCCGACGAGATGACCCTCGAAACCCGCTCCACGAAGACCGTACGCGTGAAGAAGTAGTTGGGGGGCTCTGATGCCGATCTGCCCGAGAGGTCACGACTCGCAGGCGGAGGACTGGTGCGACGTCTGCGGCTTCCCGATGGCACCGCCATCGGGCGCCCCCGGGACGTACGGCGCCCGGCCCGCCCAGGGCATGGCTCCTCCGCCGTTCGCCGACCCCGAGGCCACCGGCGGCCTGGCCAACTGCCCGATCTGCCGCACCCCGCAGACCGGCAGATACTGCGAGGAGTGCGGCTACGATTACGACCTCCCCGGCGCCCACCGCCCCCCGGCCGAGGCCCCCCGGCAGCAGCAGGGCTACGGCTACCCGCCCCAGCCGCCTCAGCAGCAGAGCTACAACTACCCGCCGCAGCCCAGCCCCGACCTGTTCGGCAACTACCCCCCGAACCAGGACGTACCACACCAATCATCGCCGCAGCCCGCTCCCTCCTACGGCGGCTATGACACCGACTTCCGGCTCACCCCGCCCGTGCCGCAGCCCCCGCAGAGCCCGGAGCCTCCGCCCAGCCGGGCCACCTGGGTGGCGGTCGTCAGCGCCGACCGGGAGTACTTCACGCAGATGATGTCCCGCAGCGGCCCCGAGGCCCAGGGGCTGTACTTCCCGCCGTACTGCCCCGAGCGCCGCATCCCCATGACCGGGCGCGGCCAGCTCCGGATCGGCCGCCGCAGCCACCACCGCGGCACCGTCCCCGAGATCGACCTCTCCGTCCCCCCGGAGGACCCGGGCGCCTCGCACCAGCACGCCCTGCTCCAGGAGCAGCCGGACGGCAACTGGATCGTGGTCGACCAGGACTCCACTAACGGCACCACCGTCAACGGCGCCCCCGACACCATCGCCCCGCACACCGCCATCCCCCTCAAGGACGGCGACCGCATCCACGTCGGCGCCTGGACCACCATCACCATCCACTGCTCCTGACCCCCACCAACCCGCACCAACCGACCCACCCCAACCCCACTCAAACCTTCCTCCTCCCCCCACCAACCCGCCCCAGCCCACCAACAGCCACCACGCACGGACCTCCCTCCCCCCCTCCGGGCGGAAGGGTGGCGGACGGGGAGGGGTGGGGGTCCCGGGCACCCTCCCTCCTTGCCCGCCTTCGGCGAGGAGGGGCCCATGGATCGACGTCGGAGCGCCGACCACTCGTTCCTCGCGGTCGGCGGGCCGACAAGACCGGACGCCCGGGACCCCCACCCCGGACCGGCCGACACCCACACACCCCCACCCACCCCCACCACGCCCCCGCAGAACCCCGGGCCCGTTGCAAAAACGAGCTCCCCCCAGAGCCCTCCCGTCCCTAGGGTGTTGCTACATGAAAGCTGCGATAACCGCCGACGGAATCCGAAAGCGGTACGGGGACATCCAAGCGGTCGACGGCGTCACCCTGACCGTCGAGACGGGCGAGTTCTACGGCATCCTGGGGCCGAACGGGGCCGGCAAGACGACCACCCTGGAGATCCTGGAGGGCATCCGCGAGGCCGACGAGGGCCACGTCGAACTGCTGGGCATGAACCCCTGGCCGCGCAACGCGCACCTGCTGCCCCGCATCGGCGTCCAGTTCCAGGCATCCGCGTTTTTCGACCGCCTGACAGCCCGCGAGACCATCCACACCTTCGCCTCCCTCTACGGCGTCGGTACCAAGCCGGCCGACGCCATGCTGGACCGGGTCGGCCTGTCCGACCTCGGCGGCGTACGGGCCGAGAAGCTCTCCGGCGGCCAGGCCCAGCGCCTCTCCATCGCCTGTGCCCTGGTCCACAACCCGGAGCTGGTGTTCCTGGACGAGCCCACCACCGGTCTCGACCCCCAGGCGCGCCGCAACCTCTGGGACCTGCTGCGCGACATCAACGCCGAGGGCCGCACCGTCATCCTCACCACCCACTACCTGGACGAGGCCGAAATCCTCTGCGATCGCGTCTCCGTCATGGACCACGGCAAGGTCCTGAAGACGGGCACCCCGGCCGCCCTGGTCCGCGAACTGGACCAGACGACCCGGATCACCGTCGAGTCCGGCGTGGTCGAGGCATCCGTCGTACGGGACCTGCTGGCCACCGCCGGAGCCGAGGTCGCCTCGGTCGAGGACGACGGCGTGTCGCTCTCCGTGGCGACCCACCAGCCCGCCCCCGTCCTGTCCGTACTCGCCGAGCAGGGCGCACTGCGCGGCCTGGAGGTGCGCGGCGCCACGCTGGAGGACGTCTTCCTCCACCTGACCGGACGGGAGTACCGGGCGTGACCAACCTCGAGCCCACCACCCCCACCCCAACCACCCCAACCACCACCCCGGCCCCGGCCCCGGCCCCACCCACTCCGACCCGAGTGACCGGAGGCGGCGTACAAGCCTTCCGCAGCCTGTCCCGGGTCATGATCGTCACCTTCCTGCGGGACCGCGCGGCGCTCTTCTTCGTGATCATCTTCCCGCTGATGTTCCTGCTGATCTTCGGCGCGCTCTTCAAGAGCGTCAGCACCCCCCACGCCAAGGTCGGCCAGGTCGGCGCCGTGAAGGTGCTGGACTCCGTACAGGGCAAGGCCAGAGAGGACCTGGCACAGGTCCTCACCGTCTCCCGGGAGCCCGACGAGGCCGACGCGCTCGGCAAGGTCCGCAAGGGCGACCTGGACGCGCTGATCGAGCAGGGCGCCGACGGCACCGTGGTGCTGCACTTCAGCGCCGCCGACCAGGTGCGCTCCGGGACCGTACAGGGCATCGTCAACTCGCTCGTCCAGCAGGCCAACCAGGAGGCCACCGGCAAGCCCCCGGCGTACACCCTGAAGGCGGTCCAGGTCGAGGACGAGTCGATCAAGCCGATCCAGTTCTTCACCCCGGGACTGCTCGGCTGGGCCCTCGCCACCGGTGCCGTCTTCAGCGCCGCACTGACCCTGGTCTCCTGGCGCAGGAAGCGCATCCTGCGCCGACTCCGGCTCGCCCCGGTGAGCGCGGGCGCCATCGTCGCCTCCCGGGTGGGGGTCAGCATGCTGACCTCCCTCCTCCAGACCACGATCTTCGTGGTGGTGGCCACCCTGCCCTACTTCGGGCTGAAGCTGACCGGCAACTGGTGGCTGGTGATCCCGCTGGTGATCTGCGGAACCATCGCCTTCATGTCGATCGGCCTGCTGGTCGGCGCGGTGGCCAAGACCGAGGAGGCGGCGAACGGCATGGCGCAGATCATCGTGCTGCCGATGTCGTTCCTCTCCGGGTCGTTCTTCTCGCTGGACGACGCCCCGAAGTGGCTGCGCACCATCTCCGACGTGATGCCGCTGCGCTACCTGGTGAGCTCCGTGCAGAGCGTGCTCACCCGGGGCGGCGGCCTGGGCGACGCGCTGCCCACCATGGGCGGCCTGCTGCTGTTCGCGGCCGTGGTGACCGCCATCGCCTGGCGCTTCTTCAGCTGGGACGAGGCGTAGCCACCGGCCACGGATGGCCCGGCGGGAGCCGCGCACCGACCGGGCGGGCCGGCAGGGGAGGAGTCCCCTCCCGGCCCGCCCGTGGCTTCTGCGACCATGGTGGGGTGACAGAGATCGGACGAGGACCCGCCGAAGAGGAGACGTTCTTCGACGCCGTCGGCGGCGAGGAGACCTTCCGCCGCCTGGTGCACCGCTTCTACCAGGGGGTGGCGGAGGACCCGCTGCTCCGGCCCATGTACCCGGAGGAGGACCTCGGCCCGGCCGAGGAGCGCTTCGCTCTCTTCCTGATGCAGTACTGGGGCGGCCCCCGCACCTACAGCGACCGGCGCGGCCACCCCCGGCTGCGGATGCGGCATGTGCCGTTCCGGGTGGACCGGGCCGCCCATGACGCGTGGCTGC
This sequence comes from Streptomyces sp. NPDC092296, assembly GCF_044755465.1. Classification (NCBI taxonomy): domain Bacteria; kingdom Bacillati; phylum Actinomycetota; class Actinomycetes; order Kitasatosporales; family Streptomycetaceae; genus Streptomyces; species Streptomyces sp. NPDC092296. The sequence continues at coordinate 120,372 of NZ_JBIVRB010000007.1, forward strand.
GCCATATGCGTACCGCCCTGGACGAGGCAGAGCTCCGCCCCGACCTGGAGCGCCAGCTGTGGGACTACCTCACCTACGCCGCCGCCTCCATGATCAACACCTTGGACGACCCGGCCTGAGCGGCCCCCGCCGCCAGCCTGCGCCACCAGCCCCAGCCGTCCGCCCCAGCCGTCCTCCCGGCCGCTCAGCCGATCGGCGTCAGCCCGAGGCCGCTCCCGGGAGCGGCCGAGCTGCGCAGGGCGACCGACCCGTGCGGTGCGCTGAGCCGCAGCCAGCCGCCCGCCGCGAAGACCGCGAGCCCGGTGCCCGGACGGATGAAGCCGAGCACCTGGGCGGCGTGTGCGGCCCGCAGCGGGACGGCCGGGGCCGCCTCCAGCGGTCGGGACCAGATCTCGTCGGCCAGCGCGTCCAGCGCGGCGCGGGTACGGCTGCCCGACTTCAGCGCCTCGCTGCGGGCACGGAACTCGGCGACCGCCTGGGCCACGGCGGCGGCCACCGGGGCGGCGGCGGGCGAGGCGAGGCGCCGCCAGCCGGTACGGGGCGGCAGCAGCCCGGCCCAGGCGGGGCCGGTGACGGTGGGCGGGACGCGCAGCGCGGCCGCCGGCTCGTCCAGGGCTTCCAGCAGCTGCCCGGCCGAGACGGTCGCGTCCAGCCGCTCTCCCAGGCCGGCGAGCCGGGCGGTGCGTACGACGACCGCCCCGGCACTGCCCAGCGGCAGTCGGCCGAAGACCGCCAGCACCCCCGCTGCGGGCTCGGCAGACCCGACGGGCTCAGCGGCCGTGGACTCGGCGGCCATGGACTCGGCGGCGGCGGGCTCAGCGGCAGCGGCGGGGGCACCCGGAGCCGGGGCAGCCTGGAGCCGGACGGCGGCGGCCCGGTCGTAGCGGAGCAGCCGGGCGAGGAAGGCCGCCAGGTCGGCGGCCTCGCCCTGGTCCGCGAGCTGGAGCGTGGTCATGGCGGGCGCGGTGTTCAGACCACTGCCCCTTCGATCCGTTCGGCCTCTTCGTTGCGGGCCGCACCGACCGCACCGAGCACCTGGTCGGCGTCGTCGGGCTGGTCCATGTCGTCGGGCTGGTCCATGAAGCGGCTGAGGAACGCCCGCTCCACCGGAGTGATCCGGCGGGGGCGGCCGGCCGCCAGGTCATAGGGGACGATCACGGTGGAGGCGCGCGCGTACACGGTCTCGCGGCCGTCCTCGCCACGGTCCTTGACCAGGTAGCTGACCGTGAGCGAGGCGGCGCCGAGCCGGGTGACCCAGGTCTCGATGGTGACCGGTGTGGGCCGGTGGACCAGCGGCTTGAGGTAGTCGATCTCGTGGCGGGCCACCACCGAGCCGCCCGCGAACTCCCCGGCACCGGCCTCGGCAGCCTGGGTGAACATGAAGTCCACCCGGGCCTCCTCCAGATAGCGCAGGAAGACCACGTTGTTCACATGGCCGAAGGCGTCCATGTCGGACCAGCGCAGCGGGCAGGAGTAGATGTGGCGTGCCACGGGGGTGCTCTCCTCGTTCTTGCTCTCGGGCGTACCCGGTTCCGGCGGCCGGTGCCGACCCACCGGCGCCGGCGCGGCACCCCGCCCCGAGGGGCGGGGCCACCGGCCGGCGTCCGTCTGCTCGCCTGCGGGATCAGCCGCGGGTGAGCTTCTTGTAGGTGGCGCGGTGCGGCCGGGCGGCCTCGGCGCCGAGCCGGTCGACCTTGTTCTTCTCGTAGGACTCGAAGTTGCCCTCGAACCAGAACCACTTGCTCTCGCCCTCGTAGGCGAGGATGTGGGTGGCGACCCGGTCCAGGAACCAGCGGTCGTGGGAGACCACCACGGCGCAGCCGGGGAACTCCAGCAGCGCGTTCTCCAGCGAGGAGAGGGTCTCCACGTCGAGGTCGTTGGTCGGCTCGTCGAGGAGCAGCAGGTTGCCGCCCTGCTTGAGGGTGAGCGCCAGGTTGAGGCGGTTGCGCTCGCCGCCGGAGAGCACCCCGGCCGGCTTCTGCTGGTCCGGCCCCTTGAAGCCGAACGCGGACACATAGGCGCGCGAGGGCATCTCGACCTGGCCGACGTTGATGTAGTCGAGCTCGTCGGAGACCACGGCCCAGAGGGTCTTCTTGGGGTCGATGCCGCCGCGGTTCTGGTCGACGTACGAGATCTGGACGGTCTCGCCGACCTTGATCTCGCCGGAGTCCGGGGTCTCCTCGCCGGTGATCATCTTGAACAGCGTGGTCTTGCCGGCGCCGTTGGGGCCGATCACGCCGACGATGCCGTTGCGCGGCAGGGTGAACGACAGGTCGTCGATGAGCACCTTGTCGCCGAACGCCTTGGAGAGGTGGTTGACCTCGACCACGATGCCGCCCAGGCGCGGGCCCGGCGGGATCTGGATCTCCTCGAAGTCCAGCTTCCGCATCTTGTCGGCCTCGGCCGCCATCTCCTCGTAGCGGGCGAGGCGGGCCTTGGACTTGGCCTGGCGGCCCTTGGCGTTGGAGCGGACCCACTCCAGCTCTTCCTTGAGCCGCTTGGCGCGCTTGGCGTCCTTCTGACCCTCGACCTTCAGCCGGGCCGCCTTGGACTCCAGGTAGGTGGAGTAGTTGCCCTCGTAGCCGATGGCACGACCGCGGTCGAGCTCGAGAATCCACTCCGCGACATTGTCCAGGAAGTACCGGTCGTGGGTGACGGCGACGACGGTACCGGCGTACTTGGCCAGGTGCTGCTCCAGCCACAGTACGGACTCGGCGTCCAGGTGGTTGGTGGGCTCGTCCAGCAGCAGCAGGTCGGGGGCCTCCAGCAGCAGCTTGCACAGCGCCACCCGGCGGCGCTCACCACCGGAGAGGGTGGTGACCGGCCAGTCGCCGGGGGGGCAGCCCAGGGCGTCCATGGCCTGTTCGAGCTGGGCGTCGAGGTCCCAGGCGTTGGCGTGGTCCAGCTGCTCCTGGAGCACGCCCATCTCGTTGAGCAGCTCGTCGGAGTAGTCGGTGGCCATCAGCTCGGCGATCTCGTTGAACCGGTCGAGCTTGGCCTTGACGTCCTTCACCCCGTCCTGGACGTTCTCCAGCACGGTCTTGGACTCGTCGAGCGGGGGCTCCTGGAGGAGCATGCCGACGGTGTAGCCGGGCGAGAGGAAGGCGTCTCCGTTGGAGGGGTGCTCCAGACCCGCCATCATCTTCAGCACCGTGGACTTGCCGGCGCCGTTGGGACCCACGACTCCGATCTTCGCTCCAGGCAGGAAGCTGAGGGTCACGTCGTCAAGGAGGACCTTGTCGCCGTGCGCCTTCCGCACCTTGCGCATGGTGTAGATGAACTCTGCCAAGGAAATCGCTCCGGCGTCGTCGGGAATGGCTTACGGGCTTACGACCCTCCATTGTGCCGCACCGGGGAGGGGCGCCCCACACGCCGGGACCCGGCCCCCGTGAACGGGGACCGGGTCCGGTGTGCTGCTGCTTCGACTACGGCGCCTGGATCAGGCGGACGGGGTCGAGCGGCGCTTGCGGAGGAAAAAGACAACCCCGCCGCCGATCACCACGAGCGCCACGGCGGCACCCGCGATCACCGGGGTGGCGCTGCTGCTGCCGGTGTCGGCCAGGCCGCCGCCGGTCGTGGCGCCGGTGGTGCTGTCCCCACTGGTACCGGCGGTGCCGGTGTCGCCACCGGTGGAGCCGCCGCTGACGGTGTCGCTGGGCGAGGCGCTCGGGGTACCGCCGGTGGTGTCACCGCCCGTGGTGTCCCCACCGGTGGTGTCGCCGCCGGTGGCGGTGTCCCCACCGGTCGTGGTGTCGCCGCCGGTGGTGGTGTCGCCACCCGTGCTGTCGCCACCGGTGGTGCCGGTGTCACCGCCCGTGGTGTCGCCGCCGGTGGAACCGCCGACGGTGCTCTCCACCTGGCAGTCGAGCACACCCGCGAAGGTCTCCGAGAAGTCGTTGCTCCCCTTGACCTCAATCGAGTACGCCGCGTCCTCGGCGACCTGCACCGCGACGTCCTGCGACTCGCCCGGCTTCACGGTGACGCTCTGGTCGCCCACGGTGCCGACGAAGTCGTCGTCACCGCTGTTGGTGATGGTCACGACGACCTGGCCGTGGACGCAGTCGACCTCGGCACTGGCAGCCGCGATGGGGCCCTTCTTGGCCCAGTTGGCGGTCGCGGTGGACTTGACCTCGATCTTGCCGGAGCCGGCCAGGATCATGGTCTGGCTGTGGTCCTCGGGGGTGTAGCCGAGGCTGGTGAAGGCACGGCCGATCGGCACCTCGGTGACGGCGTCCGCAGTCACCGTCGCGGTACCGGGGGCCAGACCCTTCGGCACCTGGAAGTAGATGTCGCTGCCGTTGGACGCCTCGCTCAGGCTGTTGCCGTCCTTGTCGACCAGCGTGACGCCAGCCTGGGCGGAGTCGCCGTCGAGCTGGAGCTGGGCGGTGGTGGTGCTGCTGACGGTGACCGGGCCGAGCCGGTCGCCGCTCTTGCCGGAGACGGCGGACGGCGACAGCGACAGCGACGGCTGGGGCTCCGCGGCGTCGACCGCGTTCTTGACCAGGTACTTGCTGAGTTGGAGCGCCTCGTTGTCGACCGGCTTGGCGTTCTTACGGTCCGAGAAGTGCCAGATGGCGGCCTGGGTGCCCGCTGCGGCGTCCTGCTCGGTGAACTTGCCGCCCGAGATGCCCGCGGCCGTGGCGAGCTTGGTCAGGTCGCTCTGCGTCGGGTACGAGTTCTCGAGAATCCACTTGATCTTGCCGGCGTCGGGATTGGTGGCCAGCGAGGTGGAATCCCAGCCGGTCTCCTGGTACTGCGCCTTTGCCTTGGTCTTGTGGCCGAAGTCGATGCAGTAGGTCTTGATCTCACCCTGATTGGTCTTCAGCGTGAAGAGGCCGCCGGTGACGACATCCCCGTGATCGATCTGGATCGACCCGCCGAAGACGCCCGACTGCAGCGTTGCCGTCGCACCGTCACCGCCCTGACCAGGGTCGGCCATCGCAGACCCGGCGGCGGCGAAGCTTCCGCCCACCATCATGCCCGACGCGAGCATGACAGCAGACATGCGGGGTATTACCCGCCCGCGAACACGGAACATAGGTGACTCCTCCGAGCGGCCGCACACGATGACGCGCCGCTGTAATTGCCACGCCCCCGAACAACGCGGCGCCTCCCTGACCTGAGGCATCCTATTGACCGCCAGGCCCCACCAAACCTCTGTACCAAACCAGGACAGACTCGTTTCCACATCGTTATCAAATGGACCAAGATGCGGACGAACTGTCGACAAGTCAGCAAAGTCGCACGTCAGAACGCCCTTCATCTTCACGCCCTGCCCGCGATTTACGCCGCGCAACAGCACATGAGCTCTACACGGGAGCGGGCACCCGCTCCGTCGGCATCGCCTCGCCACCGACCGCCGTACGCTCCCACGAGGGCTGCTGCTCCACCAGCTCCGGCCTGGCCCGCACCGCCCGGCGGAAGGCCGAAGTGCCGCGCGCCAGATCGTGCCCCAGCGCCCAGGCGTCGATGTCGACCGTGACGACGCGCTTCCCGTCCTGCTCCCGGTCGCGCACCCGCAACTTGCCCGTCACCACCAGCGGGTCGCCCTTGCCCACCGAACTGACGACGTTTTCGGCCATCCAGCGCCAGGCCCATACCGTCACAAAACTGGTTTCACCGTCCACCCAGGCCCCCCGCTGCCGGTCGAAGCGCCGCTCGGTGGAGGCCAGCCGGAAGCTGGCGAGCGGCACTCCCGCCGCCGTGGTCGAGTAACGGACATCGGTCGCGGCGTTGCCGACGATCGTCACCAGGGTCTCGTTCACGAGCACTCCCCCGTCGTTGGTTGCGTTGCCGTGAGACTGCCCCGACCTCGATCGACCCCGCCAGCCGTCCCCCCGAACCTGTGGATAACCCCCGCCTGTGGAAAACGGCATTCACTCCGGGGAAGACGATTCAAATCACCGAGTTGACACTTCAGCTGCGTTCATGACAATTATTCGGGCGTAATCTCCGCCCCTCACCCCGAACGAGTGCCGCCCTCCGACCCGCCCCGATCCCCCGGTCGGACGAAAAGGGACACCTCCTCCCGATACCCACCGGATCCATAACGGGTGAGGCGACAGCGCCGTAACGAGTGCACAACGTCCAGCCCGACGCCCGGCAATACCGGTGCGCCCACGGGCCCCACCTGCGATTATCGGACCGCTTCACCAGCACCGACCGCGACGGCGCACCGGTGGAACACATGGGAGAAAACCCGGACACCCTTATCCTGTCCCAGACAGGACAACGGCTTGCCCCACGCACCCCACACCGCACCCGGGGCCGGCCGCCGCTTCCACACGCCGCAACCGCGTCGTCCACGGCAGCCCCGTCCGGGCCTGTCAGGCCCCCGTAGCTCAGCGGATAGAGCAGGTGCCTTCTAAGCACTTGGTCGCAGGTTCGAGTCCTGCCGGGGGCGCAAACAGCGTCTGACCTGCTAAATCGCTGCACAGCCCGCGCGATGGCCGATTCGCACAGCAAGTGCCTCGCCAAAGCGGGCTGTCCCATGGGCCCGTCGTGGCTGTTCTTTCCCGTCTTCACCGACGGCACCGCACCCGGATACGTCCTGCGCCCCGTGCCGCAGCTGGGGGATGTCGGCGCCATCAGTCCCGTCACAATTGCCAGGTAGCTGAGCGGGAGCAGGAGACGGGCCGCCGAGGGACAGGTGCCGTGCCCGGGAATACGCGCCGGATAGCGGGTGTGCTGAAGCTCCGGTTCCGTACGCCTGAGCGGCGGGCTCGCGGGTGCGGTGGGTCAGGGGGCCGGGGTGAGGGCGCGGTGGAGGAGGGGGGCGTCGAAGGCGGTGGTTTCGATCCAGAACTCGTGGCGGCGCCGGGCCTCGTAGCGGGTGACCACGCGGTCGACGTGGGAGGCGAGTCTGGTCGGTTGGCAGCCCGTGACCAGGACGATCGTGCCGCCGGACGGGATCTCGGTCGCGGGAGCGCCGCCCTCGGGGGTGAACAGCAGGGGTGCGCCGGGGCGGCTGAGGGTGAGGCGGCCGTCCTTGTGGTCGGCGAGCAGTCCGGCCCGGGATTCGGCGTCCAGGCGGCAGGGGATGGCGACCGGGCGATCGGCGGCGTACACGCGGGCCCGGCGGTCGGCGCGCAGGCGGTAGGCCAGCGGGATGAGCTGGTTGCGGGTCAGGATCAGAAGCGCTCTGACGGGTAGATCCATGACGCCTCCTGCCGGGCCGATGCGGTGATCATAGGACAACCGGGTCGGCCCGGCAGGGGCGGGTGAGGGTACGGGTCAGCCTGCGGTGCAGGTCAGGGTGGGGGCGGTGTTGGCGCCGGTGTTGGTGCCCTGGAAGCCGAAGGTGGTGTTGGCGCCGGGTGCCACGACTCCGTTGTAGCTCATGGACGTGGCGGTGACCGAGGTGCCGGTCTGGGTGGCGTTGGCGTTCCAGGCGTTGGTGATCTTCTGGTTGCCGGCCCAGCTCCAGCCGACCTTCCAGGAGGTGATGGCGGCGCTGCCGGTGTTGCCGACCGTCACGGTGGCGGTGAAGCCCGCACCCCAGTCACTGTCGACGTGGTAGGACGCGGTGCAGCCGCCGGTGCTGCTGCCGCTCTTGGTGGTGGCGGTGACGGCGGCGGACGGCAGGGACGGGTTGCCCGCCGCGTCATGGGACCGCACGGTGTAGCTGTACGTGGTGCCGGCGGTGAGGCCGGTGTCGATGTACGAGGTGGTGGTCGTACCCCCCACCCTGGTGCTGCCCCGGTAGATGTCGTAGCCGGTCACGGGGGCGCCGACCATGGGTGCGGTCCAGCTCAGCGAGACGCTGTCGGCGGTCGTCCCGGTCACCGTCAGTCCGGTCGGCGCCGCGGGTTCCGGCGGGTCGATGGGCGGCAGGGTGGTCGGCGGAACGGTCGTCGGCGGGGTGGTGGTCGGCGGGGTGGTCGGCTGCCCGACGATCGACCAGTACGCCGCCTTGGCCTGCAGCTCCCGGTCGAAGAGCAGCGGCGCGTCCAGCCGGTTGATCGGGAAGGAGTCCAGCCAGGTGTTGTCGTCGGCCAGGCCCCAGAGGGTGACCGAGCTGATGTCGGCGCTGTGGCTGCGGTACACGTCGAACAGCGTCTGGTACTCGGTGGCCTGCTGGGTCAGCGCGGCGGCCGGCACACTGGCGTAGCTGGAGGTGTCGTCGGTGTAGATGCTGACGTCCATCTCGGTGATCTGCTGGTCCACGCCGAGCTGGGCGAACTTCTCGATGGCCGCCTTGGTGTCCGAGGCGGACGGCCACTGGATGTTGCTGTGCATCTGGTGTCCGATGCAGTCGATCGGCACGCCCTGCGCCTTCAGGGTGCTCACCAGGTTGTACAGCGCGTCACGCCGGGCGGGCACGGTGGTGTTGTAGTCGTTGATGCACAGTTCGGCGCTCGGGTCGACGGCGTGCGCGGTACGGAAGGCGTCCGCGATGAAGTCGGTCCCGGTGATCTGGTACCACAGGCTGCGCCGCAGGCCGTCGGACTGGCTCTCGTCGATGACCTCGTTGGCCACGTCCCAGGCGTAGATCTTGCCCTTGTACCTGCCGACCACGGCGGTGATGTGGTTCTCCAGCCGGGACAGCAGCAGCGCCTTGTTCGCCGGGGTGGCGGTCATGGTGTTGCCGTCGGCGTCCTTGAACACCCAGTCCGGCGTCTGGTTGTACCAGGCGAGCGTGTGGCCGCGGACCTTGATGCCGTTGGCGGTGGCGAAGTCGACGATGGCGTCCGAGTCGGTGAAGTTGAAGGCGCCCTCGGTCGGCTCGGTGGCGTCCCACTTCATGGCGTTGCCCGGGGTGATGGAGCCGAAGTGCTTCTTGAGCAGGTCGGCGTGGTCACCGACGATCTCCGCGCGGGTGACCGCGGCGCCGACCGTGAAGTCGGCGGCCAGCGCGTCCTTGAGCGCCGGAATGTCCTGCTGGACGGGTACGGCGGGCAGGTGGGTCATGCTGAAGTCGTCGATGTAGAACGACGGGGTGCCGCTCACCGACTCCACGTACACCTTGAGCACGTCCGCGTCCGCAGCCAGCGTGTAGCTGCCGCTGAGCTGCACCCAGCCGTTGCTGGTGGCGGTGGTGCCGGAGGCCACGGTTTCGTAGTTGGCGGTGCCCTGCCACTGCCGCTCGACGGAGAGCCGCACCGGTGTGTCGGGCGAGTCGGCGGCGAGCCGCACCCAGACCGCGAGGGTGTAGGCGGTGCCCTGCCGCATGGTGCCGAGCAGGCTCAGCGACGGGCCCTGCCAGCTGTCGGTGCGGTCGGTCACCGCGAGGCTGTGGGTGCCCTGGTGGGCGACGGCGGTGGAGTCGGTCACGGTCTCGGACCCTCGGGGGGCCCACTGGCCGATCCCGGACTCGAAGTCGCCGGTGAGGTCGACCACCGGGGTACCGGCGGCGCGGGCCGGAGGGGCCGTGGCCGAGAGCGCCAGGCAGAGCGCCGCGACCAGGCTGAGGCAGAGGACCGCGAGCAGGGCGGCTCTGGGACGTTGCACGGGCATGCGTCAGATCCTTGTCTGTGAACGCACGCAGACCACCGGCGGCTGTGGGCACCGGGGCTGCCGGACGGACGCCGGCATGGGCCTGGCGTACCAGAGAGGGACGAGCCGCGGTGTCCCCGCGCCGGATTCCGGGCACGGGCCGCAAGGGCGGTGACGGTCACTGATCCTAGGGATCGGGGCATGCCAGTGGCAACGCCGAGCGGCGGCGTCCGTGCCGGGGCACCGGCGGGCGCGCCCCGGCACGAACGGAGATCGGACGGAGATGGGACGGGGTCGGACGGCGTCAGCCGGTCAGACCGCGCCGGGTCAGCAGCGGCTGGATCTCCGGGTCGCGGCCCCGGAAGGCGCGGAAGGCCGCGAGCGAGTCGACGCTGCCGCCCCGGGAGAGCAGCGCGCGGCGGAAGGCGTCGCCGTTCTCGCGCCGCATCCCGCCGTTCTCCTTGAACCACTCGACGGTGTCGGCGTCCAGCACCTCGCTCCAGAGGTAGGAGTAGTACCCGGCGGCGTACTGCCCGGTGAAGATGTGCGCGAAGTAGGTGGAGCGGTAGCGGGGCGGGATGGCCGGCACCGCGACTCCGGCCGCCGCCAGCGCCGCCGCCTCGAACTCCTCCACGTCACCGGGCTCGGCCCCGGCCGGCAGGGTGTGCCAGGCCCAGTCCAGCAGGGCGGCGGCCAGCACCTCCACCATCCGGAAGCCCTCGCCGAACCGCTCCGCCGCCGCCATCCGCTCCACCAGCCGGGCGGGCATCGGCTCGCCGGTGAGGTGGTGCCGGGCGTAGTTGGCCAGCACCTCGGGCCAGACCGCCCACATCTCGTTGACCTGCGAGGGGTACTCCACGAAGTCGCGCGGCACCCGGGTGCCGGAGAAGAAGGGGTAGCGCACCGAGGAGAGCAGGCCGTGCAGGGCGTGGCCGAACTCGTGGAAGAGGGTCGTCACCTCGTCGAAGGTCAGCAGCGCGGGCTCGCCCGGCGCCGGCTTGGCGATGTTGAGGTTGTTCACCACCACCGGGCGCCGCCCCACCAACCCGGACTGCGACACCAGCTCGTTCATCCAGGCGCCGCCGCGCTTGGACTCCCGGGCGTGGTAGTCACCGAGGAAGAGGCCCAGCGGGGTGCCGTCCTCCTCGAACACCTCGAAGACCCGCACATCGGGGTGGTAGCCGACCAGGTCGGGCCGCTCGGTGAAGGTCAGGCCGTAGAGCTGCCCGGCGGCGAAGAAGGCGCCGTCGCGCAGCACCCGGTCGAGGACGAAGTACGGGCGCATCGACGCCGCGTCGACGTCGTACTCGGCCTTGCGCACCTTCTCCGACCAGTACGCCCAGTCCCAGGCCCGCACCTGCTCGTCGCCGCCGCTGCGCCCGGCCTCGGCGGCCAGTGACTCCGCCTCCCGGGCGGCGTTGGCGACGGCGGGCGGCACCAGCCGTTCCAGCAGCCGGGCGACGGCGGCGGTGTCACCGGCCGTCTGGTCCGCGACCTCGTACGCCGCGTGGCTGGCGAAGCCGAGCAGTGCGGCCCGCTCGGCCCGCAGTCGGGCCATCCGCACCACCGGTTCGCGGTTGCTGCGCAGGCCGCGGCCGAGCGATGCCTCCAGCAGCCGGCGCCGGACCTCGCGGTCGTCCAGGGCGGCCAGTTCGGTCTGGTTGGAGAAGTTCTTCAGGCTGATCACATAGGAGCCGTCGTGGCCCAGTGCCCTGCCGTTCTCGGCGGCGGACGCGATCGCATCCGCCGACAGCCCGGCCAGCTCCTCGGGGCTGTCGAGGACCAGGGCGGCGGCCCGGGTGTCGGCGAAGAGGTTCTGCTCGAAGGCGGACTCGGCGGCCGCCAGCTGCTCGTTGAGGGTACGCAGCCGCTGCTGGTCGGCGGCCGGCAGCTGGGCCCCCGCCCGTACGAAGCGGCTGTGGTAGCGCTCCAGCAGCCGCAGGGACTCGGCGTCCAGCCCGAGGTCGGCGCGGGCCCGGTACAGCGTCTCGATGCGGTCGAACAGCGCGCGGTCGAGGTGGATCGCGTCGTCGTGGGCGGCGAGCCGGGGGCTGATCTCCGCCTCGACGGCCTGGAGGACCGGGCGGGTGTCGGCGGCCACCTGGTTGAAGAAGGCGGACTCCACCCGGCGCAGCAGGGTGCCGGAGCGTTCCAGCGCCACCACGGTGTTCTCGAAGGTCGGGGGTTCGGTGGCGGCCGCGATGGCCTCGATCTCGGCCAGTTGCTCGGCCATGCCGCGCTCGAACGCCGGCTGGTAGTGCTCGTCGCGGATGTCGGCGAACGGCGGCAGTTCGTACGGCAGGGTGCTGGGGCTGAAGAAGGGATTGTGCGTCACCGAGTCGACCCTACGCCGGGGTACGGGAGGCGGGGCACGGGGATCTCTCGGCAGCTCGACCGGCTTCGGGAGTCCCCGGCGTCGTCGTACCGCAGGTGACGTACCGCCAGGCCGATGGTTTCCGCTTCGGCTTTGGAACCTTTACGGCTGGGCCGTCCTCTTGACGGTGGCAGGGGTCGGGCGGCCCCGACGCGATTGCCGGGGCCGCCACCGGCCGGCCCTTGCGCTATCCCAGTAGCCGGGGCGGCACCAGGGCCGTCCCGGGGTCGGTGCCCGCTGCCAGGGTGGCCGATGTCTGCCGTGCCCAGTCGGCCAGCGCCGCCGTGGCGATGCCGTACGGGGCGGAGTCGGCGTGCGGGTCGGTGGCGTGCGGGTCAGCCGACTGCGGGTCGGTGGCGTACGGGTCAGCCGACTGCGAGTCGGTGGCGTGCGGGTCAGCCGACTGCGGGTCGGTGGTCTGCGGGTCGGTGGCGTGCGGGTCAGCCGACTGCGGGTCGGTGGTCTGCGGGTCGGTGGCGTACGGGGCGATGGCTGCCGCTGCCCGGCCGAGCAGCGCCACCGCGCCCGTGGGGTTGCCGCGCGCGGCGTGGGTCAGGCCCACGGCCAGCTGGGCGAGGCCGCGCCACAGGCCACGTTCGGGTTCGGCCGCTGCCTTCCAGGCGTCCTCGAACACCTCGTGGGCGTGGAACGGCATCCCGGCGTCCAGCAGCCGCTGGGCCTCCGCCAGGGTCTGCTGCGGCGTCCTCGGCACCCCTTCCGGCTGCCGCTGGACACCGTCCGCGCCGTACGGCAGCGGGCGCCCCAGGCCGTCCCGGGGCCGGGCGTTGCGCGCCCGTCCCTGCGCGTCCCGGTCGCGCCCCCGCTCGGCACGCGGCGGCCCGGCCGGTTCAGGACCCTGGACGGTGGCGCCGCAGTGCTCGCAGACGGCCGCGTGGCGGTCCTCCCGGAGCCGCCCGCAGTCGTCGCACACCTGGTCGAGCCAGCACGCCGCATCGCCACCGTCGCTCATGCGTCGATTGTGCACCCGGCCTGCGGCGGCCCGCTGTCGGACCTTGCGGCTCCGTCGGACCTTGCTGCTCTGTCGGACCTTGCTGCTCTGTCGGACCTTGCGGCTACTGTCGGGAATCGGACCGTGGCAGGCACGGCCATGGACGGAGGTGAGGACCGGATGGCAACCCGAATCGCGCTGGTGGCCGACCCGGACGGCCCCGGCGGGCGGTTCCAGCGGCTGGCCGACGACGGCTCGCCCGCCGGGCCGCCGGAGCGCACGGCCGACCTCGCCGCGTCGGTCGCCGCCGCCGAGGCGCGGGAGCGGCCGCGCTGGGTCTGGGCGTCGACGGATGCCCTCTACCCCCGGCTGCTGCCGCTGCGCGCCGCCCGCTGCCATGACCTGGCGCTGGTCGAGCCGCTGCTCCTCGCCCACGAGGGCCACTACGGGCACCCGCGCTCGCTGGGCGCCGCCTGGGCGCGGCTGCACGGCCTCGCCGTCCCCGAGGACCGCCGCGAGAGCGCCCTGCCGGACGACCAGCCGACACTGTTCCAGCCCGACCGGCTCCAGCTGCCGGCCGGCACCGATCCGCTGCGGGCCGTGGTCGAGGTGCACGCGGACCAGCAGCGCAGGATCGCCGCCGCCGAGCATCCGGACCGGATGCGGCTGCTGGCCGCCGCCGAGTCGGCCGGGGCACTGGCCGCCGCCGAGATGGCGTACGAGGGGCTGCCCTGGCGCGCGGACGTCCACGACGAGCTGCTCACCGGGCTGCTCGGCCCCCGGCCCCCGGCGGGCGTCCAGCCACAGCTGCTGGCCGAGGTGGCGGCCGAGTTGCAGCAGGCGTTCGGCGGCCGCCCGTTCAATCCCGACTCGCATGTGCAGGTGCTCCGGGCCTTCGCCGAGCAGGGCTTCAGCCTGCCGTCCACCCGCTCCTGGGTGCTCCAGCAGGTCGACCATCCGGCGGCCGCGCTGATGCTCCGTTACAAGGAGCTGTCCCGCATCCACACCGCCCACGGCTGGGCATGGCAGGAGAGCTGGGCGCGCGGCGGGCGGTTCCGGCCGGAGTACGTGGTCGGCGGGGTGGTCTCCGGCCGCTGGGCGAGCCGGGGCGGCGGCGCGCTGCAGATCCCCCGGATGCTGCGCGGCGCCGTGGTCGCGGACCCCGGCTGGTCGCTGGTGGTGGCGGACGCGGCCCAGCTGGAGCCCCGGGTCCTCGCCGCGCTGTCGGGCGACGCGGGGCTGGCGCGGGCCGCCGCGCAGGGCGATCTGTACGAGGCGCTGGCCGCGCTGGCCTTCGGCGGTGACCGGGCGCGGGCCAAGCTGGGGATGCTGGGCGCCATGTACGGGCAGACCAGCGGCGAGGTCGGGCCGCTGCTGGCCGTGCTGCGGCGGCGCTTCCCCACCGCCATGGCGTATGTGGAGGCGGCCGCCCGCACCGGTGAGGAGGGCGGGGTGGTCCGCTCCCATCTGGGCCGCACCTGCCCACCGCCGTCCGCCGGCTGGCAGGATCTCGCGGGAGCAGGGGCAGCGGGCGCGGGCGCCGAGGACGACGGCGGCTCGGACGGCGACCGGGCGGTGCGGGCGGCCCGCGCCCGGGGCCGCTTCACCCGCAACTTCGTCATCCAGGCCAGCGCCGCCGACTGGGCGCTGGCACTGCTGGCCGCGCTGCGGCGGCGGCTCGCCGAGATCGGCCCGGACGCCACCGGCGGGCGGCCGCACCTGGTGTTCTTCCAGCACGACGAGGTGGTGGTGCATGTGCCCACCCAGTACGCCGACGCGGCGGCGGCGGCGGTGGCCGAGGCCGGGGAGGAGGCCCGTCACCTGGTCTTCGGTGCCACCCCGGTCCGGATGCCGCTGGAGGCGCATGTGGTGGAGTGCTATGCCGACGCCAAGTAGGCCGCCGCCCGGGGCAGCGGGCGGGCGGTCAGCCCAGTGCCTTCTGGAACCAGTGGTCGGCATACGGGGAGTCGTTGTACGGCGGGATCTCGGCGTAGCCGTGCCGGGCGTACAGGGCGCGGGCCTCCACCAGGTCGCGCCGGGTGTCCAGCCGCATGGTGTCCCGCCCCAGGTCGCGTGCGGTCCGCTCGGCCGCCGCGAGCAGCCGACCGGCGGTGCCGGTGCCCCGTGCCGCCGGGTCGACGTACAGCCGAGTCAGCTCCGCGATCCGCGCCGTCAGCAACCGTACGCCGACGCAGCCGACCGGCTCGCCGCCGTGCCGGGCCACCAGGAAGGCACCGGTCGGCGGGGCGAGGTCGTCGCTGGTCTCCTCCGCGAGCACGGCGTCGACCTCCCGCGCGCTCACCGTCCGGCCGTGGTAGCGGCCGACGATCTCGGTGTAGTACCGGCGCAGCAGGTCGGCCGCCACCGGGCCGTTGACGGGTGTCACGGTGACGGTCCGGTGCAGGTCTTCCCCGGCGGGTGCGATGTCCACCGGGACATTCTGCGGTCCGGGCCGGGGAGCGGGGCAACCGGTTTGCCGGGCGGTGGCACTCCGGGGCGGGCAGGCGGCTTATTCCCGGTTTGCATAGTGGTGGATGTCACGGCCCGTCAACCCCTCCCTACGGTGGCGTAGGTCACGTCACCGGGTTCAGGATGGGTGGCCGTGCCTGATCATTCGGAGAACTTCACCATCGCGTCATACGCGGCCATCGGGGACAGCTTCACGGAGGGCCTGAACGACCCGCTGCCCGGCGGCGAGGGCTTCTACGGCTGGGCCGACCGGCTGGCCGGGCTGCTGGCCGCCGGTTCCGCCGCCCCGGGCGACTTCCGCTACGCCAATCTGGCGGTGCGCGGCAGGCTGATCGACCAGATCGTCGAGGAGCAGGTGCCCCGGGTGCTGGAGCTGCGGCCCGACCTGGTCAGCTTCTGTGCCGGGGGCAATGACGTACTGCGGCCCGGCAGCGACCCGGACGTCACCGCCGAGACCTTCGAGGCGGCGGTGCGGCAGCTGCGCACCGCCGCGCGCACGGTGCTGATCTGCACCGGCTTCGACACCCGGGACATGCCGGTGCTGCGGCGGCTGCGCGGCAAGATCGCGACGTACAACGCCCATCTGCGGGCCATCGCCGACCGCAACGGCTGCGCGGTGCTCGACCTGTGGTCGCTGCGGTCCGTGCAGGACCGCCGGGCCTGGAGCGAGGACCGGCTGCACCTGTCGCCGGAGGGTCATCAGCGAGTGGCGCTGCGCGCCGCGCAGGTGCTGGGGCTGCCGGTGGAGCAGGACCCGGAGGCGGCCTGGCCGCCGGCCGCGTGGCACAGCCCGGCGGAGCTGCGGCGGGAGAACATCCAGTGGGCGCGGGAGCACCTGGTGCCCTGGGTCGGCCGGCGGCTGCGCGGGGAGTCCTCGGGGGACAACGTCGAGCCCAAGCGGCCGGACCTGCTGCCGCTCTGAGGCCCGCCCGGCCGAGCCGACAGTGGGCAGGACCCGGCAGCGGGCAGCACCGGACAGCAGGCAGCACCAGATACCGAGCAGGCCCCGAAGCGGCCTACGGGCCGGAGACCGATCTCCGCTCCGCAGGCCGCTTCGCCGTCCCCGGACCTGCTGCGCGCCGACCCGCCGGTTACCGTCAAACCGGGCAAACCCGTTCGATCTCACTACTCTCGGCCTCGTCGGCACCACTCGATCCCTACCGGGGCACCTCCCTGAGGAATACCCCAGGGGGGTATGGTGCTACCACCGGAGAACGCCAACCCCAGGAGGTCCGCGAGATGTCCACCACCGCCGTCTTCACCGTCACCGGCATGAGCTGCGGCCACTGCGAGAAGTCGATCAGCGAAGAGGTGTCGGCCCTCCCCGGCGTCACCGATGTGGCCGCTGACGCCAAGGCCGGCACGGTCACCGTCTCGTCCGAGCAGCCGCTGGACGAGAGCGCGCTGCGCGCCGCCGTGGACGAGGCCGGCTACGAGCTGGTCGGCCGGGCCTGACCGCACCGCCCGCCGAGGGGGCGCGGAGACCCATCCCCGCGCCCCCTCGGAACCGACCCCCCAGGGAGAGGACCATGACGATCACCGCATCCGCCGAGCAGCAGCAGGACCGGGTGGAGCTGGCCATCGGCGGCATGACCTGCGCCTCCTGTGCGGCCCGCATAGAGAAGAAGCTCAACCGGCTGGACGGCGTACGGGCCACCGTCAACTTCGCCACCGAGCGGGCCCGGGTGGACTTCGCTCCCGGGGTGCAGGTGGCCGATCTGATAGCCACCGTGGAGCGGACCGGCTACACCGCCGAACTGCCCGCGCCCGCCCAGCCCACCCCCACCCAGCTCGGCTCCGAGCAGACCGGGGGCGGGCAGACCGGGGGCGGGCAGACCGGGGGCGGGCAGACCGGGATCGGGGAGCCCGCCGATCCGCTGCGGCAGCGGCTGCTGGTGAGCCTGGTGCTGACGGTGCCGGTGGTGCTGCTGTCGATGGTCCCCGCATTCCAGTTCGACAACTGGCAGTGGCTGGCCTTCGCGCTGACCGGCCCGGTCGTCGCCTACGGCGGCTGGCCGTTCCACCGGGCCGCCGCCGTCAATCTGCGGCACCGCGCCGCCACCATGGACACCCTGATATCCGTCGGCACCCTCGCCGCGTTCGGCTGGTCCGTCTGGGCACTCTTCCTCGGCGACGCGGGCATGCCCGGGATGCGGCACCGCTTCAGCCTCTCGGTCGGCGCACCGGATGCCTCCTCCACCCTCTATCTGGAGACCGCAGCGGCGGTCACCACCCTGATCCTGCTCGGCCGCTTCATCGAGACCCGCTCCAAGCGCCGCGCCGGGGCCGCCCTGCGGGCACTGATGGAGCTGGGCGCCAAGGAGGTCGCCGTACTGCGCGACGGGCGCGAGGTACGCGTCCCGGTCGCCGCGCTGGCCGTGGGCGACCATTTCGTGGTCCGCCCCGGGGAGAAGATCGCCACCGATGGCACCGTGCTGGAGGGCACCTCGGCGGTCGACGCCTCGATGCTCACTGGCGAGTCCGTACCCGTCGAGGTCGGTCCCGGCACGCCGGTGACCGGGGCGACCCTCAACGCGGGCGGCCGCCTGGTGGTCGAGGCCACCCGGGTCGGCGCCGACACCCAGCTGGCTCGGATGGCCCGGCTGGTGGAGGACGCGCAGAACGGCAAGGCCGCCGCCCAGCGGCTGGCTGACCGGATCTCCGCCGTCTTCGTCCCCGTGGTCATCCTGATCGCGCTGGGCACCCTGGCCGGCTGGCTGCTGGCCACCGGCAACCCGGCGGAGGCGTTCACCGCCGCCGTCGCCGTACTGATCATCGCCTGCCCCTGCGCCCTGGGCCTGGCCACCCCCACCGCGCTGATGGTGGGCACCGGACGCGGCGCCCAGCTGGGCATCCTGATCAAGGGCCCGGAGGTGCTGGAGACCACCCGTACGGTGGACACCGTCGTCCTGGACAAGACCGGGACCGTCACCACCGGCCGGATGGCCCTGGTCGCCGTGCACACCGCCGACGGCACCACCGAGCAGCAGGCGCTGCGGCTGGCCGGTGCCCTGGAGCACGCCTCCGAGCACCCCATCGCCCGCGCCGTCGCCTCCGCCGCCGCCGAGCGCACCGGTGACCTCGCGGCCGTCGAGGGCTTCGAGAACCTCCCCGGCCGGGGCGTACGGGGCACGGTGGACGGCCACGCCGTCCTCGCCGGCCGCACCCGGCTGCTGCTGGACGCCTACCCGGGCCGGCCGCTGCCGGAGTCGCTGGCCCGCGCCGGGCAGCGGGCCGAGCAGGCCGGGCGCACCGCGATCACCGTCGGCTGGGACGGCCAGGTCCGCGCCCTGCTGGAGGTGGCCGACACCGTCAAGCCCGGCAGCGCCGCCGCCGTCCGCGAGCTGCGCGCCCTCGGGCTGACCCCGGTGCTGCTGACCGGCGACAACCGGGCCGTCGCGCAGAGCGTCGCCGCCGAGGTCGGCATCGACGAGGTGATCGCCGAGGTGCTGCCGGAGGACAAGGTCGCCACCGTACGCCGCCTCCAGGAGCAGGGCCGCTCGGTGGCCATGGTCGGTGACGGCGTCAATGACGCCGCCGCGCTCGCCCAGGCCGATCTGGGGCTGGCCATGGGCACCGGCACCGACGCCGCCATCGAGGCCGGCGACCTCACCCTGGTCCGGGGCGACCTGCGGACCGCTGCGGACGCCATCCGGCTGGCCCGCCGCACCCTGGCCGTCATCCGGGGGAACCTCTTCTGGGCCTTCGCCTACAACGTGGCCGCCGTCCCGGTGGCCGCCGCCGGGCTGCTCAACCCGGTGATCGCCGGAGCGGCGATGGCCTTCTCCTCGGTCTTCGTGGTCAGCAACAGCCTGCGGCTGCGCCGCTTCCACGCCCAGGCCGACTGACCCGGGCCGACCGGCGGGAGCGGTTCAGCGGCCCAGCAGCTCCCCGCCGTTGCAGTTGAGGATCTCCCCGGTGATGTAGCCGGCCTCCGGCGAGGCGAGGAAGTACACCGCCGCGGCGACGTCACCGGGGGCGCCGATCCGGCCCAGCAGGGTGCGGCCGGCCCGCCGGGACACCTCCGCCTCGTCCAGCCGGGGGCCGAAGAACTCCGTACCGGCGACCGTCCCCGGCGCGACGATGTTGGCGGTGATCCCGGAGGGCCCGAGCTGGGCGGCCAGGAAGTGGTTCCAGGCGTGCAGGGCCGCCTTGGCCGCGCCGTACGAGCCGGCGCCCCGCAGCGCCGCGATGGAGCTGACCGTGACCACCCGGCCCTCGCAGGGGGTGAGCCGGTCCCGGACGGACTCGGTGAGCAGCACGGCGGTCATCACATTGCGCTCGAAGTCGCCGCGCCAGCGGGCGAGCAGGGCGTGCGGCCCGGCGCCGGGGGCGGTCTCCCGGCTGCCGGCGTTGTTCACCAGGACGTCGATCCGGGCGGGCAGCGCGCCGAGGGCGGCCAGTACGGCGTCGGGGTCGGCCAGGTCGCAGACCAGCGGGGTGACGTCGGGCCCGAGTTCCGCCGCCGTGCGCAGCAGCACCTCGCGGCGGCGGCCGACGATGACGACCCGCTCGCCCGCGTCGGCGAAGCGGCGGGCCACCGCGCGGCCGATGCCCGTGCCGCCACCGGTGACGACGACGTTCCTGGCCATGCGTCCCTCCCTGTACTGCTGGTCCCCCTGGGCCGGTCCACAGCCCGCCGGGGCCGTGGTGGCGGAATCGGCTGATTACTATCACGGAGGGTGAGCAGTGCTGACGGCGGGGGCGGTCGTCCGGGCCGAACCGGGCGCGGCAGGAGAGCTATCTCACACGGCGGTCCGGCGACATCGAGGGGGCTGCGGCGTCATACCTTTAGAGTGCGGCGGCCGAGCGGGTACGCCCGACCATGCCGCCTACGGGGTTCCGGCGGACCCCGGACCGGACCGCCTTCGCTGGGCGGTCCTCAAGCGCACGGCGCCGCGATGCGGCAGGGGACGCTTTGAGCGGCCGTCCCGCAGCCGCGTCCGGCGTCGTGCGCCTCTCTCGTCCCGGCCGCTCCCCGCGGGGAACACGGCCGGCGGTGGTACGGCCGCAGGCCCGGCCGCAGTGCGGCCGGGCCCGGTGCCGGACGGGTCGGGTGCCGGACGGGTCGGGGGCCGGGCCCCCGACCGGGTCAGCGGTCGCCGAGGGCGACGTAGTCGCGGATCTCGGTGCCGGTGTAGATCTGGCGCGGACGGCCGATGCGGCTGCCCGGGTCCTTGATCATCTCGTGCCAGTGGGCGATCCAGCCCGGCAGCCGGCCCAGCGCGAACAGCACGGTGAACATGCTGGTCGGGAAGCCCATGGCCCGGTAGATCAGGCCGGTGTAGAAGTCGACGTTCGGGTAGAGCTTGCGCGAGACGAAGAAGTCGTCGGAGAGCGCGTGCTCCTCAAGCTTCAGCGCGATGTCCAGCAGCTCGTCGGACTTGCCGAGCTGGGAGAGGACGTCATGGGCGGCGCCCTTGATGATCTGGGCGCGCGGGTCGAAGCTCTTGTAGACGCGGTGACCGAAGCCCATGAGCTTCACGCCGTCCTCGCGGTTCTTCACCTTGCGGATGAAGGCGTCGACATCGCCGCCGTCGCTCTTGATCCGCTCCAGCATCTCCAGCACCGCCTGGTTGGCGCCGCCGTGCAGCGGGCCCCAGAGGGCGGAGATGCCGGCCGAGATGGAGGCGAACTGGTTGGCCTGGCTGGAGCCGACCAGCCGCACCGTGGAGGTGGAGCAGTTCTGCTCGTGGTCGGCGTGCAGGATCAGCAGCTTGTCCAGCGCGTTGACCACGACCGGGTTGAGCTCGTACTCCTCGGCCGGCACGGCGAAGGTCATCCGCAGGAAGTTCTCGACATAGCCGAGGTCGTTGCGCGGGTAGACGAACGGCTGGCCCACCGACTTCTTGTAGGCGTAGGCCGCGATCGTCGGAAGCTTGGCGAGCAGGCGCACCGTCGACAGGTGCCGCTGCTCGGGGTCGAACGGGTTGTGGCTGTCCTGGTAGAACGTCGACAGCGCGCTGACCACGGAGGACAGCATCGCCATCGGGTGCGCATCGCGCGGGAAGCCCTGGTAGAACCGTTTGACGTCCTCATGCAGCAGGGTGTGCTGCGTGATCTCCTGGCGGAACTGCGACAGCTGGTCGGCCGTCGGCAGCTCGCCGTTGATCAGGAGGTACGCGGTCTCGATGAAGCTGCCCCGCTCGGCCAGCTGCTCGATCGGGTAGCCGCGGTAGCGCAGGATGCCGTTCTCACCGTCCACGAAAGTGATCGCGGACTTGTATGCGGCGGTGTTGCCGAAGCCGTTGTCCAGCGTGACCAGGCCGGTCTGCGCACGCAGCTTCGAGATGTCGAAGCCGGCGTTGCCCACAGAGCTCTCGACGACGGGGTACTCGTACTCGCCGTCCTGGTACCGCAGTACTACCGAGTTGTCGCTCACGTCTTCCTCACCGACGAATGAAACCTCTTCCAAGGTGCCCTGACTAGGTCTACCTTCCCCCATCCGGGGGACAGTCGCGCACCCGGGGTGGACCAAAAGTGGCGGCCTTCCGCCTTCGACCTGTGAACGCGGCGCTAGCCGGCGGCCAGCCGGTGGTCCAGCGCCGAGTGCCGCCGGCCGGCGCTGACGGTGCGCACTGCCTGGCCGATCGCCTTGCGCGAACCCACCAGTACCACCATCCGCTTGGCCCGGGTGACGGCGGTGTACAGCAGGTTGCGCTGGAGCATGGTCCAGGCCGAGGTGGTGACCGGGATCACCACCGCCGGGTACTCGCTGCCCTGCGAGCGGTGGATGGTGACCGCGTAGGCATGGGCCAGCTCGTCCAGCTCGTCGAAGGCGTACACCACCTCCTCGTCCTCGTCGGTGAGCACGGTCAGCCGCTGCTCCTCCGGGTCGAGGCCGGTGACCACGCCGACGGTGCCGTTGAAGACACCGTTGCGGCCCTTGTCGTAGTTGTTGCGGATCTGGGTGACCTTGTCGCCGACGCGGAAGGTACGGCCGCCGATGCGCCGCTCCGGGGTGTCGGCGCGGGCCGGGGTGACGGCGGCCTGGAGCAGCACATTGAGGTTGCCCGCGCCGGCCGGGCCGCGGTGCATCGGGGCCAGCACCTGGACGTCGCGGCGCGGGTCCAGGCCGAAGCGGGCCGGGATGCGGCGGGCCACCACCTCCACCGTCAGCCCTGCGGCGCGCTCGGCGTCGTCCTCGACGAAGAGGAAGAAGTCCGGCAGGCCCTCGGTGATCGGCGGCAGGCCCTCGTTGATCCGGTGCGCGTTGACCACCACGCCGGACTGCTGGGCCTGCCGGAAGATCCTGGTCAGCCGGACGGCGGGCACCGGGCCTTGCTCGGCCAGCACATCGCGCAGCACCTCCCCGGCGCCGACGGACGGCAGCTGGTCGACATCCCCGACCAGCAGCAGATGGGCGCCGGGCGCGACCGCCTTGACCAGCTTGTTGGCCAGGATGAGGTCCAGCATGGACGCCTCGTCCACCACGACCAGGTCGGCGTCCAGCGGGTTGTCCCGGTCGTAGGCGGCGTCGCCGCCCGGCTTGAGCTCCAGCAGCCGGTGGACGGTGGACGCCTCGGCACCGGTGAGCTCGGCCAGCCGCTTGGCGGCCCGGCCGGTGGGGGCGGCCAGCAGCACCTTGGCCTTCTTGGCCAGTGCCAGGGTGACGATGGACTTCACGGTGAAGGACTTGCCGCAGCCGGGGCCGCCGGTGAGCACCGCGACCTTCTCGGTGAGCGCCAGCCGGACGGCCTGCTCCTGCTCGGGTGCCAGGTCGGCGCCCGTCCGGCCGCGCAGCCAGCCGAGCGCCCGCTCCCAGTCGACGTCGGCGAAGCCGGGCATCCGGTCGGTGCCGGCGCGCAGCAGCCGCAGCAGCTGGTTGGCCAGCGAGATCTCGGCCCGGTGGAAGGGCACCAGGTAGACGGCCTTCACCGGCTCGCCGTCGGGGTCGGGCGACGGCAGCCGCTCGCGGACCACGCCCTCCTCCGCGACCAGCTCCGCCAGGCATTCGATCACCAGCCCGACGTCCACCTGGAGCAGCTTCACGCCGTCCGCGATCAGCCGCTCCTCGGGGAGGTAGCAGTGCCCCTGGTCGCTGCTCTGCGAGAGCGCGTACTGCAGCCCCGCCTTCACCCGCTCGGGGCTGTCGTGCGGGATGCCGACCGCCTGGGCGATCCGGTCGGCGGTGAGGAAGCCGATGCCCCAGACGTCGGAGGCCAGCCGGTACGGCTGGTTCTTGACCACGCCGATGGCGGCGTCGTCGTACTGCTTGTAGATGCGCACCGCGAGCGAGGTGGAGACGCCCACGCCCTGGAGGAAGACCATGACCTCCTTGATCGCCTTCTGCTCCTCCCAGGCGGCGGCGATCAGCTTGGTGCGCTTGGGGCCGAGCTTGGGCACCTCGATCAGCCGGGCGGGCTGCTGCTCGATCACCTCCAGCGTGTCGGTGCCGAAGTGGTCCACGATCCGCTCCGCGAGCCGGGGCCCGATGCCCTTGATCAGGCCGGAGCCCAGGTAGCGGCGGATGCCCTGGATGGTGGCGGGCAGCACGGTGGTGTAGTTCTCCACGGTGAACTGCCGCCCGTACTGGGGGTGCGAGCCCCAGCGGCCGTGCAGCCGCAGCGACTCGCCGGGCTGGGCGCCGAGCAGCGCGCCGACCACGGTCAGCAGGTCGTTGGCGCCCCGGCCGGTGTCGACCCGGGCGACGGTGTAGCCGGTCTCCTCGTTGGCGTAGGTGATGCGCTCCAGCACGCCCTCGACCACGGCGAGCTGCCGCGGCTCGGACTGCCCGGCGGCCGCGCGTCCGCCCATGAGCACCCCCTGCGATCCGCGGTACGTCGTGGCACGAACCGTACCGCCCCGCTCGGACAGTCCGGGGCGCGCTCCCCGGCGGAAGCGCTGGGCCACCGGGGTCACGCCGGGAACAGCCCCGGCGGCCGGACCGTTGTGCGCAGACGCAGGACCCGTATCCCGAACCCTCGAAGGGAACCTCCCCGTGAGCCTGTACGACATCCCGCTGCGCACCCTGTCCGGCGAGCCGACCTCGCTGGCCGAGTACAAGGGGAAGGCGCTGCTGCTGGTGAACGTGGCCTCCAAGTGCGGGCTGACGCCGCAGTACGAGGGCTTGGAGCGGCTTCAGCAGCGCTACGCGGAGCGCGGCTTCAGCGTGCTCGGCTTCCCGTGCAACCAGTTCGGCGGGCAGGAGCCGGGCACCGCCGAGGAGATCCGGACCTTCTGCTCGACCAGCTACGGGGTGTCCTTCCCGCTGTTCGAGAAGATCGAGGTCAACGGCGCGGAGCGGCACCCGCTGTTCACCGAGCTGACGGCGGTCCCGGACGACTCCGGTGCGGCCGGCGACGTCCAGTGGAACTTCGAGAAGTGGATCATCTCCCCGGACGGCGCGGTGGTGACCCGGGTCCGGCCGCGCACCGAGCCGGAGTCCGCCGAGGTGGTCGCCGCGATCGAGGCTCAGCTGCCGCGCTGACCCCGGCGCCGGGCGGTCCCGCGCCGCCCGGCGCTCCCGGGCGGCGGTTACTGTGGCGATCATGACTGATGTCGACATACGCCCCGCCACCGCTGCGGACCTGCCCGCCATCGTGGCCATGCTGGCCGACGACCCGCTGGGCGCGCGGCGGGAGTCCCCCGACGAGCCGGAGGTCTACCGGGCCGCGTTCGAACGGATGGCGGCGGACCCGAACCAGCACCTGGTGGTGGCGGTCCGCGACGGGCGCCCGGTGGGCACGCTCCAGCTCAGCGTGATCCCCGGGCTCTCCCGGCGGGGTGCGGTGCGCACCATCGTCGAGGCCGTGCGGGTGGACGCGACGGAGCGCGGCGGCGGGCTGGGCACCCTGCTGATCGAGTGGGCGGTGGCGGAGTCCGCCCGGCTGGGCGCGAGCCTGGTCCAGCTCACCTCGGATGCCAGCCGGACCGATGCGCACCGCTTCTACCGGCGGCTGGGCTTCACCGACTCCCACCTGGGCTTCAAGCGGGAGCTCTGAACCCGGGCGGCGTCGGTGACCGGGCTCGGTGCTGAGGATGCCGCTGCCGAAGGCCGGCTCACCGGCGCCGGTCCCCCGGTCAGACGCTGCCGCTACGCTGGGCGACCACCCGTCCCGAGGAGCCCGCGCCACCATGGCCCCCACTGATCCCACCGCCCCGACCGGGCCGGATGCCCCCGACAGCCCGGGTGACCCGGGTGACCCGGGTGACACCGCCGAGCTGTCCGACGCGCTGGTGCGCGCCGTCAAGCGCATCCGGCGGCAGACGGCGCTGCGGCTGGAGCCGTACGGGATCACCCCCGGCCAGGGCCGGGCGCTGCGGGTCCTGGCGCACGCGGCGGACTGCGAGACGCCCGGCCGGGCGATGCGGCTGAGCGAGCTGGCCGACCGGCTGCACATCGCCCCCCGCTCGGCGACCACGGTGGTGGACGCGCTGGAGGCGTCCGGGCTGGTGCTGCGGGTGCCCGACCCGGCCGACCGGCGCGCGGTGGGCCTGGAGCTGACCGGGCCGGGGCGGCAGGCCGTGCAGCGGATGGGGCAGGTCCGGCAGGAGGTCGCGGAGGAGTACTTCGGCGGCGTCAGCGCGGCGGACCGGGAGGTGCTGCTGCGGGTGCTCCGGGACGCGGAGAGCGCGCACGCGATCCGGTACGGCCACTCGGACCGCCGTCGGCGCCCACCGGGCGGCAGGGTCTGACCGCCGTCCGACCCACCCCCGCGATCAGCAGCGCCGCGCGGCCGGCCGGCGGGCTGATCCGCTCACCGAGCAGCAGCCAGGCCGAGGACAAGCCGAAGACCGGGACCAGCAGCGAGTACGGCGCGACCGCCGTGCCGTCGTACGTCCGCAGCAGGTAACCCCAGGCACCGAAGCCGAACAGGGTGGCGGCCCAGGCCACATGGGCGATGGCGCCGAGCCCGGCCGGGGTGACGGTGCGCAGCGCCGCCAGGTCGGCCGCCGGGCCCTCGAAGAGCAGCGACAGGGCGGGCAGCGGGAGCGGCGGCACCACGCTGACCCGGACCATCCAGCGGAGCATGCCGGGCGGCGACGCCTTGCGGGTGAGCACATTGGACAGGCCCCAGGCCACAGCCGCGACCAGGGCGCAGGCCCCGGCCGTGCCGTCCAGCCCCTGGTCCAGCGCGGCCGGCGCGAGGCCGGCCACGGCCACCGCCAGGCCGGCCGTCCGCATCCTGCCCTGGGCGTTCGCCCAGCAGTACCGCAGCGTTGGCGGTGAGGCGGGCGCGCTGGCCGCTGCGGGGCGCGGCGCCGGGCGGGTGGCTGCGGGCGCGGCGGTCAGCGGGCGGCCAGACCGATGACCAGCCACATGAAGACCACCCCGGAGACGGTGCAGAGCAGCGTGGTGCGGGACGGGTGCGGGCTGTGGGCCTCGGGCAGGATGTCCGAGGTCGCCAGGTAGAGCAGGAATCCCGCGAAGAAGCCGAGGTACAGGCCGAGCAGCCGCTCCGGGATGGTGAAGGCCAGCGTCACCGCCGCGCCGGTGACCGGGGCGAGGGCGTCGGCGGCCAGCAGCGACAGGGCGCGGCGGCGGTCGTTCCCGTACAGCCGGGTGACGGTGTACGTGTTGAAGCCGTCCGCGAAGTCGTGCGCGACCACCGCGATGGCCACCACCGCGCCGACGGTGCTGCCCGCCTGGAAGGCGGCGCCGATGGCGAAGCCGTCCATCAGGCTGTGGCCGACCAGCGCCGATCCGGCGGTGAGGCCGACGCCCTGGGCCCGGCCGGGGTGGTGATGGTGGCCGTGGGGGTGCGGGGACGCCAACGGGTGGGTGTGGGCGGCGTACTCCCCCTCGTGGGCGCGGTGGATGGCCACCGAGCGCTCCACGATGTGCAGCACCAGGAAGCCGAGGACGAACATCAGCAGCGCCGCCGGGACGCCGAAGAGCACCTTCCGCTCGGCCCGCAGCGCCTCCGGCAGCAGGTCGAAGGCGACGACGCCGAGCATCAGCCCGGCGGCCAGGCCCAGCACCAGGTGCCGGCGGTCACCGATGTGCTGGGCCACCCAGCCGCCGAGCAGGGTGGTCAGGAACGCGGCGGCGGAGACCAGGACCGCCGTCATGCGCACCACACTCCTCCCACGGGTGCGGCCGCCGGGACGCGCGCCGGGACCGCCCCCCGTCCGCCCATCGTGGGTACGGCGCCACCGCCGCCGCCCGCGTTGCTGCTCCGTACGGGCGGTCCCGGCGCGCCCGGGGCGGGAACCGGTCGCGTCGCCGGCCCGTCCGAAGGGTGTGACTGCGATGCGTCGACACGGTCGACACGGG
Organism: Streptomyces sp. NPDC092296; assembly: GCF_044755465.1. Taxonomy (NCBI): domain Bacteria; kingdom Bacillati; phylum Actinomycetota; class Actinomycetes; order Kitasatosporales; family Streptomycetaceae; genus Streptomyces; species Streptomyces sp. NPDC092296. The sequence continues at coordinate 147,819 of NZ_JBIVRB010000007.1, forward strand.
TACGGGCCGCCGGACGGCGGCGGGGGCATCCGGCCCGGCCGCCGCGCGGCTGCGGCCGGGCTGCCGGCGGTCCCGCTGCGGGCTCTGCTGGGAGTTCTGCTGGGAGTTCTGCTGGGGGCGGCGGTGCTGACGGCCTGCGGCTCCGCTTCGGGCGGGGCGGCGGCTTCGGACGGCGCCGGGGCGGGGTTGTCGGGGATGCCGCTCGGCAGTCGGCCGGGGGCACCGGGGGCACCGCCGACCGGGCGGCACCGGGTGGACATCCGGCTGGACTTCCTCCAGGTGGGCACCGGTGTCCATGGCCGGGCGAACGCGGTGCTCACCTCACCCGAGCAGGCCCGGCGCTACCCGGCCTGGTTCGACGCCAGCGGCGACCATCAGCTCGCGGGCCGGCTGCGCGACCGCCTGGACCGCCCGGGGGCCGGCTATCCGCCGCCGGGGCAGGCGCTGGTCGCGGTGACGGCGGTGGTCGGCTGCGGGCAGCCCCGGGGTGCGGAGCTGTGGGCCGGCGGCGGCGACCTGGCGGTGCGCTGGACGGACACCGGGACCGTGCCGCGCGAGTGCCTCGCGCCGTTCACCGCGGTGGCCGTCTTCCGGGTGCCGGTGGCGGAGCTGCCCCCGCATCCCACGGTGGACGGCCGGCCGCCGGGCCCGGCTGGGCCCTGAGATGACCGCGGGGCCCTCCCCGGTCCGGCGGGGCTGCCCGGTCCGCTGCTCAGTCCTCTTCGGCCTCGGCGTAGGCGACCGCCAGCTCCGGGGTGCCGTCGGTGGCCCAGCTGTGCCCCAGCCCGACCACGTCCAGCTCCCGGCCGCCGGGCAGCAGCAGCGTCGGCCGTCCGCCCGGCCAGACCCGCCAGGCGGCGCCGGGCACAGTGCGGACGATCACGGTGCCCAGGTAGAGGCCCGCGTCGTTGCCCAGCCACTCGGAGGCGTCCGGGTCGTCCCGCCAGCGCGGCAGCAGCTGGTCGAGCGCGGCCAGCGAGGCGGGGGTGTCGTCCAGCGCCACACCGGCCTCGTCGGCCTGGCCGCGCAGCAGTTCGCACTCGGCGAGCAGCTCACCGATCCCCTCCCCCGTGCCGGCGTCGTCCGGCTGCGCGCCGGCGATCCCCTCGCGTCGCGCCCGCCACCGGTCCATGAAGACGATTCCCATGGCCCCAGCCTGACACCCCGGAGCCGCCGGGGACAGGACGCGACGCCGCGCGACCCGCCGCCGGGCCGCCCGCCGTGCGTGAATCGGCCCTCAGCCCGCGTGCTCGGCCAGCTCGCCGTCCAGGTGGGTGCGGAGCAGCAGGCGCAGGCGCTCCCCGTCGATGAGCAGCGGGCCGTCGTCGGCGGTGACCAGCGCGGCGGCCTCCGGGGTGAAGTGAGCGGTGGTCAGCCAGAGGCCGCCGTCCGCCGACTCCTCCGTGACGGCCTCCCGCAGGATGCGGATCGCGTCGGCGTCGACGCCGCCGGGGCGGCGGGCCGCCCACACCACCCAGCGGCCCGGCAGGGTGGTGCCCTCGGCGCCCTGGGCGACCGCGACCAGGCCGTCGCGCCCCTGGAGCCGGGGGGTCCAGTCGTCCAGCCCCATCCGGGTGAGCAACTGCCGCACCAGGCGGCCGAACTCACCCGGTGAGAGGTCCTCGGCGGTGGGCACGGTCGCGGTGGCGGTGCCGTACGGCCGGACGGCGACCGGTGCGTATGGGTCCGGGGTGACGGCGGCGGTCAGGGCGCGGAGCAGGGCGAGTGCGTCCTCCTGGTCGGGGGCGGCCGACTGGTGCCCCGGGGGCAGCAGCCGGGTGCGGGCCAGGTCGTCGCGGTCGGCGTCCACGCTGAGCAGGCAGGCTCCTCCCGGCGGGATGCCGGGGCCGCGCACCCGGCCGTTGAGGACCACGCCGGTGAGCACGGCGTCGCTGTCGGCTGCGGCCACGGCGTGCAGGGCGCGCAGCGCGAGGCGGGCGGCGAGCTGGAGGTAGTGGGTGGCGCGCTCGCTGTCGGGGCGGGGCACCGGGTCCAGCCCGCCCTCGGGGGCGGCGCGGTAGCCGGCGACGGACGGGACGATCTGCGGCGAGGGCAGTTCGAGGTCGAGCACCGCGACCCGGGTGAGCGGGCGGAACGACGCCCGGCAGGGGGCGGGCAGGTCGGGGGTGGCCTGCCCGGCGGCGGCGAGTGCCCGCTCCAGCAGCGACTCCACGGCGGCCGGCTCGGCATCCTGGTAGGCGCGGCGGCACTCGTCGAGGGTGGCGTTGTACTCGCGCACGGCGTGGGCGCGGGCCAGCTCGGCGCGCTCGTGCTCGGCCCGCTGCTGCTCGGGGCCGCCCGGTCCGCCGTCGGCCTGGTCCTGCTGCTCCTGCTGCTCGCGCCATTCGCGCAGCGCCCGCTGGTGGCGCAGCCGGGCCTGGGCGCGCTCCCGCTGGTAGGCCGGGTCCAGCAGGCGGCGCCCGGCGCCGGCCTCTGCGCCGTCGGCGGTGCCCTCGGCCGACTGGGGCGGCTCCGGCGGCGCGAAGTCCTCCCAGCGGGGCGGCCCGGCGGGGTCGGGCCCTTCATAGGGGCGGGGCTCGTAGACCCGCCGCTGTGCGTCGAAGTCCACGGCGGGGGCGGGGCGGGCGGCGCGGCGCAGCAGGTCGAGGAAGCGGTCCAGCTCGGCGGCGGCCACAGCGGTGCGCTCCCGGGCGATCCGCGCGTCGCCCGCTGCGGGCCGCCGGTCGGGCGCCTCCGCCGGGGCCGGGGACTGCTCGGGGACCTGGGCCGTGGGGAGCTGGGCCGTGGGGAGCTGGGCCGTGGGGAGCTGGGCCGTGGGGAGCTGGGCCGTCGGAACCTGGCCCGCCGGGGCCGACGCCGGGGTGTCCGTGGCGGCGTCCGGGTCGTCGCGGCGCGGACCGCGCAGGAAGCGCCCGGTGCTGCGGCTCTGCGGATACTGCATCGGCGGTCGCTCCCCCGTGGTCGTCGTCCGGTCGCGCGTCGCCGTCCGGTGACGCGCTGTGGCCCGGCCGCGTGCTGTGTGGTCGGTGGTCGGTGGTCGGGCGCCGATGCCGGTGGTACCCGTGCGTCGTCGCCCCCTTACGCATTCTCCCGTTCGGAAGGGGTTTTGTGGGCATCACCGATGACCTTTCCGGCGGATGTGGTCGCGCCGGGGCGCGGGGCCCCGCCCCGGGAGCTGGTGGCCGCCCCGGGGGAGCGGGGCGGCCACCGGCTCCCGGCACGGTGTCGGGGCGGCCGGGGGTGGGTCCGGGTGGTCGGGTGGTTCGGGTGGTTCGGGTGGTCAGCTGGTCGGGGGTGGTCAGTTGGTCCGGGTGTTGGTCAGGTGCAGGCCGATGTAGCCGATGTAGATCCGGCCGGTGCCGGAGCAGTCGTCCAGATAGTGCAGCCGGGGGGCGGTGCCTCCGCCGCCGATCCGCAGATGGGCGCCCATGAAGGCACGGCCGGAGGGGTCGACCGTCTGCGGCACCGGCAGCATCCGCTCCTTCTTCCACTTGGCGTTGCTGGTCACGGTCTGGGACTCGCCGCGTACCGCCTTGCGCGGTGGGAAGGGGTGGCAGCCCACGGGGGTGTGCTCGCACCACTGCTTGAAGTCGCCGTGCGCCCGGCCGTGGACGGCCGCGTCGGCGTACTCCTGGAGGGCGAGCAGGCCGTCCCAGGCGAGGCGGGCCCAGCCGGGACCGGCGTTCTGCTCGTCCAGCGCCAGGGCCTCCTTGGTCTCCCCGGTGAACAGCAGCGTGGGGAACTCGTCCAGCCGTGAGACCAGACCGGCGAAGGTCGCCGGGATGCCGTCCTCGTCCTCCCGGGCGTCGAGGGCGACGGCGGCCGGGTCCGCAGCGGCGGGGCCGACGGCGGCGACCAGTCTGCGGGTCAGCACCCTGACCTGGGCACGGGCCTGCCGCAGTGCGTCGTACTGCTCGTCCGCCTCGGTGAGCAGGGCGCGCTCCAGCCGCTCGGCGTGCTGCAGCTCGCGGCGGATGCGCTGCAACTCGTCGGCGCCGATCTGCCGCTCCCGGGTGGCCTCCTCGGCAGCGGAGTCGGCGGCGGCGGAGTCGGCGGCATCCGGGGCCGCCTGGCCGGAGGCGGTCGGCTGCGGCAGGGCGCGCACCCGCAGCACCGGGACGTCGGCGAGGGCGTCCGGCAGCGGGGTGACAGCGGCGAGCCGCCGGGGCTCCCGAGCCAGGATGGCGGCGGCCCGGCGCGGGTCGTCCTCGATCAGTTGGCGGGACATCACCGGGTGGTGCGCCCCGTCGCCGCGCGCGGCGGGGTCCAGGGCGGGCAGATAGGTGCGGACGGCCCCGCCGTAGACGGGGTGGTATTCCAGGGCCTGGTTGAAGACGGGGCGTGCGGAGTGGTCGAGGACATAGAGGACGGCCAGGCCGGTGAGGTTCCCCAGTACCGGGTCGATCGCCTCGGCCTGCCACTCGGAGCTGTCGAGGTTGGCCGGGACGCTGGCGATCACGATCGGCAGCCGCCGGTCGGGGTCGCACAGCTCGTCGATCACCCGGTCCACCTCGGCGGCGCCGACCGGCACCGGACGGTCGCGGACGGCGGCCGGGCCGTCGGCGGCGTCCAGCAGCGGGAGGAGGCCGCGTGCCAGGTCGGGGACCGGGACCCGCCCGGAGGTCCGGACACCGGGGCTGCTCGGCAGATGCTCCGCGTCCAGCTGGATCCAGCTGGGGCCGCCGACCGGGGTGGCGACGGTCAGGGTGGTCTGCCGAGTGCCGTGCGGGACCGGCTCGCGGACGCGGCGGCGGCTGTACTGCCCGGCGGCGCCCCGCAGCGCCCCCGCATCGACGTCGAGGGTGGTCCGGTCGCCTATCCGGTAACGGGCACCCTCCGGCAGTCCTGAATGGTCCGACGGCGGCTCGTCGTATCCCTCCCGCTTGAGCCAGCCGCGCAACCGCTGGTCGGCGAGTGCGACGGTGTCGGCGTGGCCGTGACCGCTGGCGACCACCATGCGATAGCGCGTGGCGGCGGGATCGGTCCGGTCGGCGGGGATGTGCTGGGTCATGCGCTGGCTCCTCCCGTGGTACGGCGGTGGGGTCCGGCTGTCCTCCATGGGCGTCGGGTGCTGGTACGCGGCGGGGTGTCCCGTCCGTACCGGTTGGTGGGAGAACGTCATCGCCCGGCGCAGGAGTTCCTGCGCCGGGCGATGGTCATTCGTTCGAGTGATCAGCGGCGGAGCGCCGGGGCCACCGCGGCGACCGACAGCGGGCCGCCCGCCGGGACGAGATAGGTCACATGGAGCACCACCGGCTCGCCGCCCAGGTTGTGGCCGATGTGCACATGCGCCGGGCCGCCCTCCTCCACGAACGCCTGGCCCGCCGGGTTGGTCTCCACGCTGCCGTCGTGCAGGACGCGGGTGAGCGTGCCCGCCCGGACGATCACCAGCGCCTGCCCCGGGTGGTAGTGCCAGCCGGTGGTGCCGCCCGGCTCGATGGTGACCCGCCGGGCGACCACATCGGTCCGGCCGCCGGTTCTGAGCGTCAGCCCCCCGGCGGAGGTCCCGTGGGCGAGCGTGACGTTCTCCGTCCCGTCGCCCGTGTCCTGTAACGGTGTGCTGCGCTCCACGCACGCTCCCCTTGCCGCGTCGTCTGCTGCCCGAAACGGAGCGAACCTCCCGGTACGACGCTGTAGCGGGCGCCCCCAGTGGCACCACGGCCGGTGTGACCGGCCGGTCGCAGCAGGTTAACCCGCCCCCGCCCAAGGCGTCCGACGGCTTGCGCCGATCACCACCTCGGCTACCCGCCGGCGGCGCGGACCAGGCGTCAACCCGCGTCAACCTCGATATGAGTACGGCCCGCCGCCTCCGCGACGGCGGTGCCGCCGGTGGCCTCGGCCAGCCAGGCGTGGAAGGCGGCGGTGTCCGGCTCCGGCACCCCGACCTCCACCCGTACCCCGGTGGCGCCGTAGGCGACCTCGCGGACGGCGTGGCCGGCGGCGCGCAGGTCGTTCTCCAGCCGTCCCGCGCGGGCGTGGTCGACGGTGACCGCGAGCAGCGCCACCGGGCGGCGCTCCACCGTGCCCACCTCGTCCAGCGCCCCGGAGACCGCCGCACCGTACGCCCGGACCAGGCCGCCGGCCCCCAGCAGCACCCCGCCGAAGTAGCGGGTGACCACGGCCACCGTGTCGGTGACCCCCCGGCGGCGCAGCACCTCCAGCATCGGCACCCCGGCGGTGCCGGCCGGTTCGCCGTCGTCGCTGGAGCGCTCGCGCCGCTGCTCCTCTCCGACCACGAAGGCGGTGCAGTTGTGCCGGGCGTCCCAGCGCTCCTTGCGGACGGCGGCGATGAACGCCTGCGCCTCCTCCTCGTCAGCGACCCTGGCCAGCGAGCAGATGAACCGGGACTTCTTGATCTCGATCTCATGCCGGCCGGGCCGCTTGACGGTGAGGTAGCGGTGCTGGTCCGGCACGGTGGGCGCTGCTCTCGGTCGGGGGCGGGGACCGGTCAAGCCTATGCCCGACCGCGTACGGCAGGGCGCCGGCCGTCGGTCCGGCAGGTGCGGCGGCCGGGAAACCGCTCGCGTCCCGGCCGGGTGCGGGGCGATGCTGGGCCCATGCTGATCAGGGAAGCGACCCCGGGGGACTGGCCGGCGATCTGGCCGTTCCTGCACCGTATCGTCGCTGCGGGCGACACCTACACCTGGCCGCGCGACGTGAGCGAGGAGCAGGCCCGCGCGCTGTGGATACCGCAGCCGCCGAGCCGTACGTTCGTCGCCGTGGACCCGGACGGGACCGTCCTCGGCTCCGCCAAGGTCAACCCCAACCACATGGGACCGGCCTCGCACATCGCCGGTGCCAGCTTCATGGTGGACCCGGAGCACGCCGGTCGGGGCGTCGGGCGGGCACTGGGCGAGTTCGCGGTGGAGTGGGCGCGGGCCGAGGGGTACCGGGCGATGCAGTTCAACGCCGTGGTGGAGACCAACACCCGGGCGGTGGCGCTGTGGCGCTCGCTGGGCTTCGAGGTGCTGGCCACGCTGCCGGAGGGCTTCCGCCACCCCGAGAAGGGCTATGTCGGCCTGCACATCATGTACCGGCGCCTCTGACGGCCGCCCGGCTGTCCGGGAACCGGCGCCACGCCCGGGACGTCCCATCGCCGCACCGCACACAGCAGAGCGGCGATCGACCGACGGCGGAGGTCCGGATGACCGGGATGACCGGGATCGGTGGGCGGAGGCGGCGGGCCGGGGTGGCGGCACTGCTCGCCCTCGCGGTTGCGGGTTGCGGGTCGGGGGCGGTCAGCACCGAACCCGCGCTGGTGCGGGTGGCCGCCCCCGGCGAGCGGCCGGCCCCTCCGGCGGCCGATCTGACGGCGGCGGCCGGCAGCTCCAACGCACTGGGGCTCGATCTGCTCCATACGCTGACGGCCTCCGGTACGGGCGCCGCGGACGACCTCGCGGTCTCGCCGTCCAGCCTGGCGACGGCCCTGGCGATGCTGGCGCCGGGCGCCCGGGGTGCCACCGCGACCGAACTGGCGGCCGTGCTGCACACGCGGCTGCCCGCCGACCGGTTCGCGACCGCGACGGGCGCGCTGGCCCGCGCCGCACAGAGCCGGGCGGCGGCCGACGGACTCACCCTCCGGGAGTCCGCCACAGTCTGGCTCCAGCGCGACTACGCGGTCCGCGAGGCCTATCTGGACCTGCTCGCGTCCGCCTTCGACACGGGGGTGCGGACCGCCGACTTCAAGACCGACCCGGAGGGCGCGCGGCGGGCGGTCAACGCGCTGGTCGAGCGGCAGACCGAGGGATACGTCAAGGAGCTGTTCCCGCCCCGCGCCATCGACTCCCGGACCCGGCTGGCACTGACCGACACGCTCTACCTCAAGGCCGACTGGGCGAGCCCGTTCCGGAAGGACGCGACACGGCAGCTGCCGTTCCACCTGCTCGACGGGTCGGCGCCGAAGGTCGCCACGATGTCGCGCAGCGACTCGCTGCGTTACGGCGCGGGCAGCGGCTGGCAGGCCGTGGAACTCCCCTACCAGGGCGGTCGGCTGGCCCTGGACGTGCTCCTCCCGGCGGCGGGCACCTTCGCGGACTTCCGCGCCGGTCTGGACGGGCCGCTGCTGGACGGCATCCTCGGTGGGCTGCGCGCCCAGGCGGTGGACCTGGCGCTCCCCCGGTTCGCCTTCGACTGGGGGCAGCCCCTGGTGGAGACGCTGCGCACGCTCGGCGTGCGCTCGGCGTTCGGCCCGGCGGCCGACTTCACCGGGATTCCGGCGGACCCGAAGGAGCCGCCGCTGTCCGTGCAGTCGGTGGTGCAGAAGGTGCACCTGGCCGTGGACGAGCAGGGTACGACGGCCGCTGCGGCGAGCGGAGTCAGCGTGCGGGTGGCCTCGGCCGCGCGGCCACCGGGCACGGTCGCCGAGATGCGCGTCGACCGCCCGTTCCTCTTCCTGATCAGGGAGGTGACCACCGGTCAGGCGCTCTTCCTCGGACAGGTCACCGACCCCCGGTGATCCGCTCCTGGGGTGACTGTCAGTGGTGTCGGCTATACCTGGTGTTCCGACTTCGCCGGACGACGGGGGGAACACGACGATGGCGGAATCCCTGACCAGCGCTGACCGGGAGCGGGGCGAACGGCACCGCGCCTACTACACCCTGGCCGCCCTGCGGGCCCGTGGCTGGACGCCGTCCATGGTCCGCGACCTGCTGGGCGGTCCCGACGCCCAGGGCCGCAGCCCGTTCTACGGCGCGGCCGCACCGACCCGGATGTACTCGATCGGCCGGGTCGAGGCGGCCGAGGGCACCGAGGAGTTCGCCCGCGCCCTGGCCGCTGCGGCCCGCCGCTCGGCCGTCGCCCGCCAGGCGGCGGCCCGGCGGCGGCAGGAGGTGCTGGACCGCATCGCCGCCGAGCCGGTCGAAGTGCCGACGCTGACCCGCGACGACCTCGCCGACCAGGCCGTACGGCACCGCAACCGCCGGGACCGCGAGCGCGCCTGGGACCAGCCGGACCATGTCCCCCGGCCTGCGGTGGTCGCCACCACCGACCCCGCCGAGCTGGCCCGTTGGCAGGTCAACTACCTGCGGCACCGGCTGACCGCTTATGACGCCCTGCTGGACGGCCTCTACGGCGGTGCGGGCCGCACCGAGGCCGCCCAACTGCTGCGGGAGCGCATGTACGACGCCATCGCCCGCGCCTACCCGGAGCTGGCGGCGGAGTGCCGCCGCCAGCTGGCCGAGCGGTGAGGCGGCTGCCCCCGCTGCTGCGGGTGCCACCGGTCCCGGGTGCTGCCGGGCGCGTGCGCCCAAGGGTGGCGGCCGCCGTGCGCGGCGGTGTCGCGGCGCTGCTGCGCCGGCTTGTGGCGGTGGGCCGTCGCGTAGTCGGGCGGCTTCCGCTACGTTCGCAGGACGTGCACGATCCGCCGCGCCCGCCCCACCCGCTCAGACCCGCAGGGGGTTCGCAGAGTGAGCCGACCCGACCCCGCCGAAGCCACGCCGCCCAACCCCGAGCCCACCGCCGCCAAACCGACCACCCCACGGCTGACAACCCCGCAGCCGACCACCTCGCAGCCGACTGGCAGCCCTGCGGCCGGCCCCCGCACCGTGACCCTCACGAAGGCACTGCCGTCCGTCTCGCTGACCAAGCAGAGCGCGGACTCCGGCACCGCCGTGGTGAACCTCAACTGGTCCCCCGCAGGCACCACTTCCGGGCCTGGGCAGACCCCGGCTGCGGGCGGCGGCTTCCTGCGGCGGCTCCGGGATGCCTTCCGCGCCGCCACCGCCCCGGGCATCGACCTCGACCTGGGCTGCATGGCGGTCTACGCCGACGGCCGCAAGAAGGTGGTGCAGGCGCTGGGCAACTCCTTCGGCGCGCTCGACGCCTTTCCGTACATCGCCCTGGACCAGGACGACCGCACCGGTGCCTCCTCGGACGGCGAGACGCTGCGCATCAATCTGGAGCACCAGGCCGAGTTCGCCAAGCTGCTGATCTTCGTCTACATCTACGAGGGCGCCGGCGACTTCCGAGGGCTGAACGCGGTGGCCACCCTCCGGACCCAGCACGGCGACCGCTTCCAGGTCCACCTGGACGACTCGCCACCCGGGGCGCGGGCCTGCGCCATCGCGCTGCTGAAGCGCTCCCGGGACGAGTTGGTCGTCCAGCGGGAGGTGCGCTGGTTCACTCCGAAGTCCGGGCAGGGCATCCAGGAGACCGTGTCGCGGGCCTACCGCCTGGGCTTCAAGTGGACCCCGGGCCGCAAGTAGCAACGGGCGGCCGCAGGGTGCGGCCGGGGCTCCGGCCGCCGCTAGGCAGCCCCGGTGAGCTGTCGGGTCTTCAGCAGCACCAGGGCCACCAGCACCGCGAGGACCAGCACGGCGGAGGCCGCCTGCACCGGCGTCCGCCGGTTCCTCGGGGCGAAGGCGAAGGCGAGGGTCACCGCGCCGCCGGTGAGCAGCCCGCCCAGGTGGCCCTGCCAGGACGCCATGCCCGCCGAGATGACCATCCAGATGAGAAAGGTGATGATGAGCCGGTTGGCGGCGGCGGGATCGTGGCGCAGCCGCCGGGCGGTGACGTAGTAACCGGCCGCCAGGCCGAAGATCGCTCCCGAGGCGCCTACCGTGCTCTCGGTCGGCGCGAGCAGATAGACCAGGACGGAGCCGCCGAGGGCGGAGAGCAGGTAGAGGGCGACGAACCGCGCCCTGCCCAACTGCTGCTCCATGATCCGGCCGAGGAGCCACAGCCAGTACATGTTGAACAGGATGTGGGTGATCCCCAGGATGCCCTGGGTGGGCAGCAGATGCAGGAAGGTCGAGGTGATCAGCCGGTACCACTCGCCGTGGGCCACGCCCACCGCCTGGAAGCCCGGGTAGGGGCCGCCGACGGCCAGGTAGGTGCCGCCGTCCGGGCCGCGCAGCCCGGTACCGAGGTTCTCCAGCCGGTCGAGGACGCCGGGGCTGGCCAGCTCCAGCAGATAGGCGAGCACATTGACGCCGATGAGCACCCAGGTGGCCACGGGCGCGCCGCCGATCCGGCCGCCGAAGGCCGTACGGGGCTCGCGGACGGTGCCACTGCCCTCGCGCACGCACTCCACGCACTGGTGGCCGACCGGAGCCTCACGCATGCAGTCCGGGCATATGTAGCGGTCGCAGCGGGTGCAGCGGACGTAGCACTCCCGTTCCGGGTGCCGGTAGCACCTGGTGACCGGTGGCTGCGGCTGCTCGGTGGCGTCCGGGTCGTCCTGGGCGTCTTGGGTGTCCATGGAACAGGTGCTCCGTCCTGGTGCTCATGCGTGCTCGACCGGTGCTGGCGGCGGCCCGGTGGCCGCGGCCGATCAGCATACGGTCGGCCTGCGGGCGGCAGCGCGGGCCGGTGGTCGGTACGGACCCGTCCGCCTGCCGGTCGCGGCCGGGCCGGCAGCCGATGGGCCCGAGTGGCAGTGGACCCCGGCCGGTCGGCGAACCCGACATGTCAGTGGGCCCGGCCATACTCCCCCCATGAGCGACATCCCAGCGGAGAACTACGCACAGTCCTGGTCCGACGGCTCCCGGGCCCCCATCCCCCTGGTCGGCAGCGAGCGCGAGATCCTGACCGCCTTTCTCGACTGGCACCGCCACACCTTCGAGCTGAAGTGCTCCGGCATCCCACCGGAGCGGCTGTCCGAGCGGAGCATCGCACCCTCCGGGCTGAGCCTGCACGGCCTGCTCCGCCACCTGGCCGGGGCCGAACGGTGGTGGTTCCGGCAGCAGTTCGCGGGCGAGGACGTGCCGCTCCTCTACTACACGGACGACGACCCCGACCAGGACTTCGACTCGCTGGACGGCGATGTCGCGGAGGCGTTCGCCGTCTGGCGGGACGAGTGCGCCCGCTCCCGGGCCGTCGTCGCCGCGGCGCCGTCCCTTGAGGTGACCGGCATCCAGCGTGCGAGCGGCGAACCGGTCTCGCTGCGCCGCATCCTGGTCGGCATGATCGCCGAGTACGCCCGGCACAACGGCCATGCCGACCTGCTGCGCGAGCGGATCGACGGCGCCACCGGGTTCTAGCCGACCAGGCCACGGCCGGCTGTCACAGCGCGCGGCGCATGCAGACCCTGGGCCACCGGTCCAGGCCGTGCGCGGCCTCCTGGCGGCGGATCTCCCGCAGCCCGGGGGTGAGGGCGTCCTCCGCCAGCCGCTGGAAGCCGCACCGCTCGTAGTAGGGCGCGTTCCACGGCACCTCGGCAAAGGTCGTCAGGGTCAGCGCGGGGACGCCCTCGGCCGCACCCCAGGCCGCGAGGTGGTCCAGCAGCGCCCGCCCCACGCCCCGGCGCGCGCTGTCCGGGTGCACCGAGACCTGCTCGACGTGCAGGTTGCCGTCGACGGGTTCGGCCAGCAGATAGGCCACCGGCCGATCCGCGCCGTCCACCGCCACCCAGAGCATCCCGGCCCGCTGGTACCGGGCGAGCTCGTCCAGCGACGGCGGCTCGTCGTCAGCGATCTCCGACATACCGATCTCACCGAACCACCGCCCGGCCGCCCGCTCGATCTCCCGCAGCCCGCCAAGCTCCCCAGCACACCCGACCCGTATACGCATCCCCCCATTCTCCCCGCCGGCCCCACCGCCGCCCCCGCCCACCACCGTGTACTGCCTGTTCCCCGAGCACCGCACCGCCATCACCGACGGGTGCGGCGCTCCGCCGTAGACCACAGCATCGGGGCTGTCCACACCGACCGCGCGGAGTCCCATGCCAGCGACCTCGACCAGCCGCACACCGCCTATCGCGCGATGTACTGCCCAGCCGTGCTGCGCCGCGCTCGGCGTGCCGATCGAGGCGGTCGGGCACACCGTTCCCTGGCCGCACTTCTCACTGGCAGCTGGTCGTGACAGGCTTCACCACATAGACCACACGATGTTCGGCATCGTGCGGCGGACCGTCGAGGTGCATGCCGTAGCGGTCGGCCAGGGTCAGGAAGAACGCACCGGACGGGTCGCCGTCGATCCGCTCCACCACGCCGCGGATCTCCAGGTAGCGATAGGGCTGCTCCGGATCGTTGACCGAGCAGGCGACCTCGGGATTGGCCGTGACGTTGCGATACTTGTAGCGGGTCCTGGTGTTGGTGAAGTACAGATACTCCCCGTCCCAGGAGAACCACATTGGGTTGACCTGCGGCGTACCGTTCGGCCGGATCGTGGCCAGATGCGCGAACAGCGGTCTCTGGAGCAGATCCTGGTGACTGTCCGGGATGACGCTCATGACTCCCCCCAATTCTCGGTTTCGTTGCTTCCGTGGGCAACGGCCGGAAAAGATCCGCCAGCCCGTCGCTGAGCGGCCCGGCCACCCTACTCACCCGGTCCACATACCCGTCCGGGCGTACCCGCACGAGCGCATCTCAAGTTGACTCCGCAGCGGCAACGGTACGAGCGCCCCCGGCTGGTAGCCGGCCTCCGGCGAAGCCGGCGACGGTGATTCCGGCCGCAGCGTAGTCACGGCAATCAGGTGAAGGCAGGGATTGAGGCCTGGGGTGGGTGGGGTGGGTGGGGCGTAGCGTCGGGGGTGGGGGGTGTGGGAGGTGGTGGGGATGGCGCGGTTGGTGGTGGAGCGGGCGGAGTTGGTGGTGCGGCTGGCGTGGTGGGAGCGGGTGCTGGCGCGGCAGGGGTCGGTGCGGGTGCCGGTGGCGGCGGTGCGCGGGGTGGCGGCGGAGCGCGACTGGTGGCGGGCGCTGCGCGGGGTGAGTGGCCGGGGCGGCAGTGTGCCCGGGGTGGTGATGGTGGGCGTGCGCGGCCATCCGACCGGGTGCGACTTCGTGGCCGTACGGGCCCGGGGGCCGGTGGTGCGGGTGGAGCTGCACCCGCCGTCGCCGTTCGCGCGGCTGGCCGTGTCGGTGCGGGCTGCGGACGTGGACGCGGTGGTGCGGGCGGTCCGCCGGGCCGCCGGGCTCTGAGCGGGGCCGGGCGGGGCTACCGCTCCTCGAAGTCCTCCGGGTGCAGGCCGGCCCGGTCCAGGGCTTCGCCCAGTTCCCGGCCGAAGGTCGGCTCCGGCTGCGGGGTGTCGTCGTCCTGGTCGGTGTGCCGGGGCCTGGGGTTCGGCTGGGGTTCCGGGTTCCGCTGGGGCTGGGGCTGGGTCATCGCGGGCTCCTGCTGGTTGCCGTACGCCGCTCGCGCACGGTCGGTTCGGTCGAAGAAGGTCAGCTCTACCCGGCGCCGGGCGGTCCACACCGCCGGTCCGGTGGGCGAGCGGTTTCGGCGGGCCGGGTACGGACAGGCGCCCTGCGAGGGGGGACGCGTCCGACGACCCTGCGGAGGAGCGATGAAGGCGCTGACCTGGCACGGCAAGCGGGACGTCCGTGTCGACACCGTCCCCGACCCGGTGATCCGGGAACCGACCGATGTGATCGTCGAGGTGACCACGACCGGCCTGTGCGGCTCCGACCTCCACCTGTACGAGGTGCTGGGGCCCTTCCTCGGTGAGGGGGACATCCTCGGGCACGAACCGATGGGTGTCGTCCGCGAGGTCGGCCCGGAGGTGACGGCCGTCCGGCCGGGCGAACGGGTGGTGATCCCGTTCAACATCTCCTGCGGGACGTGCTTCATGTGCGCCCAGGGTCTCCAGTCGCAGTGCGAGACCACCCAGGTGCACGAGTACGGCAGCGGTGCCGCGCTGTTCGGCTACACCAAGCTGTACGGCCAGGTGCCCGGCGGCCAGGCGGAGCTGCTGCGGGTGCCGTTCGGCAACACGCTGCCCATCCCGGTGCCGCCGGGGCCGCCCGACGACCGGTTCGTCTTCCTCTCCGACGTACTGCCCACCGCCTGGCAGGCGGTCGAGTACGCGGACGTCCCCAAGGGCGGCAGCCTGGTGGTGCTGGGCCTCGGACCGATCGGGGACATGTGCACCCGGATCGCGGCGCACCGCGACGCCGCGCAGGTCATCGGGGTGGACCTGGTGCCGGAGCGGCTGACCCGGGCCCAGGCGCACGGGGTGCACGTGCTGGACCTGGACAAGCACGGCAAGGACCTCCCCGCCGTCATCCGGGACCTCACCGAAGGGCGCGGCCCGGACGCGGTGATCGACGCCGTCGGCATGGAGGCGCACGGCTCCCCGGCCGGGCGGCTCGCCCACCAGATGACCTCGCTGCTCCCCAGCCCGCTCGCCGCCCGGATGATGGAACGGGTCGGCGTGGACCGGATGCACGCCCTCGACCTGGCGATCGACATCGTGCGGCGCGGCGGCACCATCTCGCTGTCCGGGGTCTACGGCGGGATGACCGACCCGATGCCGATGCTGACGATGTTCGACAAGCAGATCCAGCTGCGGATGGGCCAGGCCAACGTCTGGCGCTGGGTGAACGACATCCTTCCGCTGCTCACCGAGGACGACCCGCTGGGCGTCGACGGCTTCGCCACCCACCATGTGCCGCTCAGCGAGGCGCCGGCGGCGTACGAGATGTTCCAGAAGAAGCAGGACGGGGCGGTCAAGGTGCTCTTCAAGCCCTGACCGGCAAGGTTCGGACCGGCAAGCTGCGGACCGGCACGCTGCGGACCGGCAGGCTTCACCGGCGCGGGAGCGGGGGCCGCCAGGCCAGGGGGCGGCGCAGCGGCCCCCAGGCGTGCGGCTGGCTGCGGATCTCACGCTCGGCCTCGTCGATCACCCGTTCGCTGACCCGGGCGACGGGCCGTACCCGGTCGACCAGCGGCTCGTTGTCCGGCCCCCGGCCGATCTCCCGCCCCTCCAGCAGCCAGGGGTGCACCCCCGGGCCCTTCTCCCAGCGCAGGTGCGAGTAGTCGTACAGCCGCCTCGCCACCCAGAGCCGCACCGGGCGGCCGTCCCACCAGGGTTCGACGTGCAGCGGGCTGGCGGAGAGGCCGGGCAGCGGTACGCCGGTCAGGTCGTCGCAGCTGTACGCCGTCGCGCCGAGGTCGATCCCGGGGCCGCGCGACCAACGGATGAACAGCCGGTCCCGGCGCTGCACCAAGGCGGTGAGCTCCTGGAGCGAGTCGAGGACGCGCAGCTTCACGGGGGATGCCTGCCCAGCCCGCCCTGGGTCACCCGCCGTCCGGGGTGCGGCCCGCAGGGCACCGGGGGCGGCGGGCCGAAGATCGGCAACTCCGCTGCGCCACAGGGCAGTCGGAGGCATGATGTGGCGCGGTGGCGGACGTCCGGTCGATAGGATTCCGCACGTCGGACGCAACATGGAGAGTCGGGGTGGGCATGGTGCCACGGGAGTACGCCGGACCGAACCTGAAGGCGGCGTCGAACGACGAACCGCCGGTTGATCTGCGTACCGGGATCGCGCATCCCGCTCGGATGTACGACTACTTCCTGGGCGGCAAGGACCACTTCCCGGCGGACCGGGAGGCGGCGGAGCGCGCGCTCGCCGCGCACCCGGTGGTACGGGAAGCCGCGCGGGCGAACCGGGCCTGGCTCGGCCGGGCGGTGCGGTACGCGGCGAGCACCGGGATACGGCAGTTCCTGGACATCGGCACCGGCATCCCCACCATGGGCAGCACCAGTGAGGTCGCCCATGAGGTGGCCCCCGACGCCCGGATCGTCTATGTCGACAACGACCCGATCGTGCTCACCCACACCCGGGCGCTGCTGGCCCACGCGGACGGCGCGCGCCGGATCTCGGTCCTCCAGGCGGACCTCCGGGAGCCGGAGCGCATCCTCGCGGAGGCCCGCGCCATCCTCGACTTCGACCGGCCGATCGCGCTGATGCTGGTGGCGATCCTGCACTTCGTCCCGGACGACGACGACCCGCTGGGCATCGTCCGCTCGCTGCTGGCCGAACTCCCCGCCGGGAGCATGCTGCTGCTCAGCCATGGGACCTCCGACTTCGCGACGCCCGAGCAGCTGGCGGGCGTGAACGAGGCGTACCGCAAGTCGACCGCGCCGGGCGTGTCGCGCAGCCGCGAGGAGCTGGCCGCGCTCTTCGCGGGCTTGGAGCTGGTGGAGCCGGGCATCGTGCAGCAGCCGTGGTGGCGGCCGGACGGCGAGCTGCCCGCCGGGTCGGAGCAGATCCCGGTCTGGGCCGGGGTCGGCGTCAAGCCGTAGTCACCTCCGGCGCCCGGCAGTCCGGCGCCCGGCAGTCCGGCCAGGGCAGCCGGGCGCATCGGCCGAGCCGGGCCGGGCGGCCGGCGCCGGGTCGGCTTGCCCGGGTCCGGCGGTGGCCGGTGGCGGACTGCCGGAGCGCATCGGTGCCGTACGAGCGCGGGCCGTTGCGCCCGGTCCGGCGTGGCAGATCCGGCGTGGCGGGTCCGGCGTGGCAGGTCGCGCCGGCTAGCCGTCGGCGGGGTCGGGCGGGACGAGACCCGCCGCGAGGGCGTCGGTGAGCGAGCGGAGCAGCTCGTCGCCGGTGGCGGCGGCTCGGGCGAGGGTGCGCTCCAGGGCGTCGAGGCGGCGGAAGGCCCTGCCGTAGCGGCGCTGCTCGCTGAGCGGCAGCCGCAGCAGCTGCATCCGGCGCAGATCCACCCGGGAGGTGGTGGAGGCGTGGGTACCCGCCTGCCGGACATTGGCCCGGCTGCGCAGGCTGCCGGCCAGGAACCAGGGGTCGAGGGCGCCGGGGTCGGGCCGCAGGGCGTTCAGCTGCGGGCCCAGCAGCAGGGGGGTGTCACCGGCGATGCGGGTGGCGGTGCGGTTGGGGGCGACGGCGACGATCACATCACCGGGCCGGGTGACCGTCCAGCCGGGGTCCAGCTCGGCCGCCGGGAGCCAGCCGGCGGAGGCCGGGGTGTCGCCCGCCAGCAGGTCGGCGGCGGACAGCACCCGTACCGCGTCCGGCGGTGCCTCACCGTCGCGGACCAGCGGCTGATGGGCGCCGGACCCCGGGTGCAGCGCCAGGTGCCCGCTGCGCAGCAGGTCGCCCACGGTGACCTGCTGCCGGTGCTGGGCGGCAGCGGCGGGCGGCGGCGTGCCGAGTCGGCGCAGGCCGGTGGCGAGGGCGGCGGCCTCCCGCAGCGCCTCGCCCAGGTCGTCGATCCGGCCGCCGAGGTCGGGGGCCTGGCCTGCGGCGATGCCCTGCGGGAGGTGGCGGGCGGGGGTGAGGTCGACCTCGTCGTCCAGCAGGTCGATGATCCGTACGGCGCGGTGCTCGCCGGGTGCGTCGTCGAGCTCGCCGCCGAGCCGCTCGAAGGCGTGCCAGGCGTCCAGCACCGCGTGGTGCACGGCGGGCCAGTCCAGCGCGGCGCGGCCGTCGGCGGGCGGCTGGGGCTGGGCCCGCGCGGCGGCGTCGACCAGCAGCAGTGAGTCGGGGGCCGGGGCTTCGCCGGGGTTGCGCAGCACCCACAGGTGGAGCGCCACGCCGTGCGGCGGGGCGGCGCCCGGCGGCAGCGCGACCACGGCCCGCAGCGCGCCGCGTTGGAGCAGGGCGCTGCGGATGCGGCGGCCGGCCCGGCGGGCGGCGGCGGCGGGCGGCATCAGCAGGACGGCGGTGCCGCCGGGGCGCAGCCGGGCCAGCGCGTGCTGGACCCAGGCCAGCTCCGACTCGTTGCGCGGCGGCAGGCCGTAGGCCCAGCGGTCGTCCCAGCCGAGTGTGTCGTGGCCCCAGTCGCGCTCGTTGAAGGGCGGGTTGCAGACGACGGCGTCGACGCGGGCGGCAGGGAAGGCGTCGGCGCGCAGGGTGTCACCGACCCGGATCTGCGCTGCCGGCCCGGGGTCGGTCAGCGCCCGCTGTTCGAAGGCGAGGCGTACGGCGGCCAGGGCGGCCGCGGTGGCGTCGGTCTCCTGGCCGAGCAGGGCGGCGGGGCGCTGCCCGGCGGCGGTGCGGCGCAGGGCGGCGGAGAGCAGCGTGCCGGTGCCGCAGGCGGGGTCGAGGACGGCGGGGGCCGGTCCGGGGGCGGTCGGGGGGAGCGCGAGGGCGGTCATCAGGTCGGCGAGTTCGGCGGGGGTGGCGCTGATCTGCCGGATGTGGGTGTCCAGCCAGCGGCCGCGCAGGTACTCGAAGGTCTCGTACGCACCCTCGGCGCGGGCCACCTCGACCGCCCTGGCCACCAGTTCGGCGTCCTCGCTCGCCGGGAGGCCGGGCAGCACGGTGCCGGCGGTGGTGCCGGCGGCGCTGTCGGCGCTGAGGCACCGGGCGCCGACGGCGGCGACGGCCCGGCCCATCCGGTCGCGGTCACCGAGCGCGTCGAAGTGCGGCCAGAGCCATTCGCGCTGGTGGGCGGTGGTGAGCTTGCCCTGGCTCCGCAGCCAGTCCTCCACCTGGGCCAGATCGAACAGCGGGCTGGCGTCGGTGCCCCCGGCCGGGGCCGGGAAGTCCTCGTGCCGCCGCCGCCAGTTGCTGACGGCGGCGCGCCCCACCCCGGCGAGCCGGGCGACCTCGGCGGCGGTCACGGTGACTCTCTGGGGCACGGTATCTCCGGTTCGCTGGGGGTCTGGCGTGAATATACCGACAGCACGCCCAGATGTCGGTAGCGCGATGTTGACTGCGCTCACACCTGCTCGACGCCGGGGCGGCGCCCGATCGCGGGTCGGGCGCCCGTCGGCAGGAGAAGCTTCGGCTGCGGCGGTAGCTTGGCTGATATGGGACCTGGTGGCGGCAGCGAGCACCCGCACCCTACGGGGCTGTGGCGCAGACCGCGTGCTGTCATGGCCTGGCTGCTGGCACTGCCGACCACGCTGCTGCTGTTCGAGGAGCTGATACCGCCGACGGTCATGCTGGGCCCGCTGATGGTGGCCGCGCCCGTCTTCGCCGCGGTGTTCTGCGGGCCGCTGGGCACGCTGCTGCTGTTCGCGGTGACGCTGATCTGCGTCACCGCGGCCGGTTGGCGCAACGACCAGCTGGGCACCACCAACTTCGCCGTGCAGTTGCTCGCGATGATCCTGATCAGTACCGGCGCGGTCGGGGCCGCCGCCGTACGGGCCCGGCGGGAGCGGCAGCTGGCCCAGGCCCGCTGGGTGACCGAGGTGACCCAGCGGACGCTGCTGCGGCCGCTGCCCCGGCGGATGGGCCGACTCGCCTTCTCCTCACTGTATGTGGCCGCCGACGACGAATCCGCGATCGGCGGCGACCTCTTCGCGGCGGCGGGCGTCGACGGCGGCACCCGGGTGCTGATCGGTGACGCGCAGGGCAAGGGACTGGCCGCGATCGACGCGGTGAGCTGCGTACTGGGCGCCTTCCGCCGGTCGACCTGGCACGGCACCTCGCTCCCCGACCTGGCCGACTACCTGGAGACCAGCCTCTCCGAGGAACTGGACGAACTCGCCGGCACCCCGCGGCCGGGCTCCACACAGCCGCGCACCGAGGGTTCGACCCGCGAGGGGTTCGTCACCGCCGCCGTGGTCGAGCTGCCCGACCAGGGCGACCGGATCAGCGTCCTCAACCGGGGCCACCCCCCGCCGCTGATCCTGCGCGGCTCGCAGGTCGTACGGGTGGAACCGGCGGTCCCCGCCCTGCCGCTGGGCCTGGGCGACCTGGACGACAGCCCCGAACTGGTCGACGGGGTGACCTTCCTGGCCGGTGACACCCTGCTGCTGTACACCGACGGCGTCATCGAGGCGCGCGATGCGCAGGGCACCTTCTACCCGCTGACCGAGCGGCTGCCGAACTGGGTCGGGGAGGAGCCGGACGAGCTGCTGCACGCACTCCGCGACGACCTGCTGCACCACACCGGCGGGCGGCTCGCGGACGACGCGGCGATGGTGGCGGTGCGCCGGGTGACGTGACCGGCCCGACGGGGTGCCCCGTACCGCCCGGGGGCGATAGCTTGCCGCCCACACCCAGGCGGAGGAGCGGCATGGCCATCGATTACGTCAAGCGTCCCGGCGGCAGCGGCGGGGGCGGCGGCACCCCGGCGGTGAGCCCGGAACGGCTGCGGGCCACCGCCCCCGGGCTGGTCGACCTGTACAAGAAGGCCCGGATCAGCCTGCACAAGAGCGGCCTGGCCGGGCTGCGGGCCGCCGTCTACCTGGTGCTGGACCGGTCCGGCTCGATGCGTCCCTTCTACCGGGACGGCACCGTGCAGCACCTCGCCGAGCAGGTGCTCGGCCTCTCCGCCAACCTGGACGACGACGGCACCGTACCGGTGGTCTTCTTCTCCACCGGCGTCGACGGCGTCGCGGAACTCACCCTGGGTGACCACACCGATCGGGTCGGCCGGCTGCACGACTCGTACGGGCACATGGGCCGCACCAACTACCACATCGCGATGCAGGCCGTGCTGGACCACTACGCGGCGTCCGGGGCGACCGACCCGGCGTTCGTGATCTTCCAGACCGACGGCGGGCCGACCTCCCGGGCCGCCGCCGAGCGGCTGCTGTGCGAGTCGGCGCGGCTGCCGGTGTTCTGGCAGTTCGTGGGGTTCGGCGACCCGGGGGCGAAGGAGTTCGCCTTCCTGCGCCGGCTGGACGAGCTGCCGGTGCCCGCGAAACGGGTGGTGGACAACGCGGGGTTCACGGCGGCGGGCGCCGATCCCCGGGCGGTGCCGGACTCGGTGCTGTACGACCGGCTGCTGGCCGAGTTCCCGGAGTGGCTGGTCGCGGCGCGGGCGGCGGGCATCGTGCGCTGAGCGGGCCGGGTGCGGACGAGGCCGCACCGCTCGGTGGAGCGGTGCGGCCTGTCGACTGGCGGTGCCGGAGCCGGTGAGGGTTACTCGGCGGCGGGGCGGGCGGTGGCGATGGCCGCGCCGATAGCGTCCTTGATCCTGGGGCCCAGGCGGCCGAAGCCCAGCTCCTTCATGGTGGCGCGGAGCAGCTCGTCGTCGGTGCGCTCCACGCCGTCGCTGTCGATCCAGCGGACCAGGGCGGCGAGTTCGGCGGCGGTGTAGGCCGCGATCGGGCGGCCGGGGGTCAGCGACGGCTTGCGGGGGCGGCGCGGCTTCGCGGCCCGGCGCGGGGCTGCGGCGGCGGGGGTGGGCTCGGGCGCGGGCTCGGTTGCCTTGGGGGCTACGGGCTCGGGCTCGGCTACGGCGGCGGGCTCGGGCTCCGGCTCGGCCTCGACGGCCTTGGCGGCGATGGGCTCGGGCTCGGGCGCGGCGGCGGGCTCCGCGACAGCTTCGGCTTCGGCTTCGGCTTCGGCTTCGGCCGACCCCGCGTCCACGTCGGTGTCGACATCGGTGTCGACGTCGGTGTCGGCGTCGGTGTCGGCGGCCTGGGCGACGGCGGCGCTGTCCAGCGCGTCGTACGCGGCCACCGCCTCGTCCGCGTCCGCCTGACGCTCGGTCAGCTCGGCCAGCAGCGGCCCCAGGTCGGCCGCCTCCAGGCCGGTCCGCAGCTGGTGCAGGGTGGCCAGCCGGTGGAGGGTGCCCTCGTCGGCGGCCAGCGTGTCGAGGAGTTCGGCCAGCTCGGCGAGGGGCAGCGTGTCCAGCTCGCGGCCGGGCAGCAGTCGGCCCAGCTCGCGCAGGCTGGTCTCCATGCCCTGGACGTGCTGGACCAGTTCGTCCAGCACCCCGCCGTCGGTCGGCAGCGCCGGGTCGGAGTCCTCCGCAGCCGCCTCCCGCCATTCGGTGCGGGTGGCGGCGGCCTCGGTCAGGGCGGTGTGCAGGGTGGTCCGGCGGGTCCAGCGGGACACCGCGAGCCGCTTGGCCTGCCGGACCAGGGCGCGGCGCGGGCCGAGGGCCACGCCGCCGACCGCGGTGGCGCCGACCAGTGCGTCCAGGTCGGCCGCGTACGCCCCCGGGCGCAGCGTCTCCAGGGTGGCCGCGACCCGGACCAGCAGGGCGGCGGTGCTGCTCAGCTCGGCGGCGGTGGCCGGTTCGCCCAGCGGGGTGGCGGCGGCCAGGCGCGGTGCGACGGCGCGCAGCGCGGGCAGGTCCCGGCCGCGCAGTTCGGCGAGCGCGGTGGACGCGGCGCGGGCCTCCTCCGGAGTGGTGACGGCGGCGGCCGCGGCGTGCCAGGCGTTGGTACCGGCGGCGAGCGTGAAGCCGCCGAGGGTCGCGTAGCTGTGCAGCTCCTCACGGGGACCGGGGCGGGTCTCACCGTCCGCCGCTGCCGGGGTGACCGGGTCGGCCGCATGGGTGCGGGGCTCGGGGAGGGTGGCGGTCGTGGGGGCTTCTTCGGTGCTGTGTGGCGCAGGCATGTGGAGTCCGGTTCGAGGCAGAGAGATCGACTGGGCTGGGCCAACGAGGTGGTGAGGACGTGGCTGCTGCGGCGTTCCGGCGCGGTGGGGCGCATGGTGCTCCGGGAGGCCGCGATGGACGCCCACAATACGGGTGGCGTACGAGGGCTTGCACGCACCCCGACATTGTGGTGCGCCTTCGTCGTCCACCGCGCCGACGCCGTTCGGCGGGTCGGCCGGCCTCAACTCCCGGTCGGCAATGGCACTCCGGCCTGCTGCGCGATGCGGCGGACCAGCCGGGGCAGCGCGGTGCCGATGGGCTCCCGGACGATCTCCGCCGCCCGTGAGTCGTACGGAGTGGGCTCGGCGTTGACGATGACCAGCCGCGCGCCGCAGGAGACGGCCAGATCGACCAGCCCGGCGGCGGGGTGGACCTGGAGCGTGGTGCCGACCGCGAGGAAGAGTTCGCACGCCTGGGTGAGGGCGCGGGCCTTGGCCAGCACCGCCGGGTCCAGCGCCTCGCCGAACATCACGGTGGCGGACTTGAGGATGCCTCCGCAGGTCAGGCAGGCCGGGTCGGCCTCTCCGGCGGCGACCCGCCCCAGTGCCTCGTCCATCGTGGAGCGGGCCCGGCAGCGGGTGCACTGCACCGCCCGTGCGGTGCCGTGGAGTTCGATCACCTTGCGGTCGGGCAGGCCCGAGCGCTGGTGCAGGCCGTCGACGTTCTGGGTGAGGACGCGCAGCGGCACCCCGGCGCGTGCCAGGTCCGCGAGGGCGCGGTGCCCGGCGTTGGGCTCGGCGTGCAGCGCGGGCGAGTCGCGGCGCAGCTGCCAGGCCCGGCGGCGGATCTCGGGGTCCGCCATGTAAGAGGAATAGGTGACAAGCTTCTCGGCCTCCGGGTCGCGCCGCCACACCCCGTTCGGCCCCCGGTAGTCGGGGATGCCGGAGTCGGTGGAGATGCCCGCGCCGGTGAGGACCGCCACCAGCGGCGGGGCGGCCTGCTGCTCGTCCATGTCCGCCAGGCTAGGACGCCCGCCGTGCGGTGGGCCACCGGATTGCGCCGCCGGCGGCGGGTGCGGCGGCGGCGCGGTGCCCGCACCATGGGGACATGGCGACTCCTATGACGGACACCGAGTGGCGGGCCTTCGTCAGCGAAGGCACCCGCACCGGCAAGCTGGCGACGGTACGGGCGGACGGGCGGCCGCATGTGGCGCCGATCTGGTTCCTGCTGGACGGCGACGACCTGGTCCTCAACACCGGCCGGGAGACGGTCAAGGGCCGCACCCTGCTCCGGGACGGGCGGGTGGCGATGTGCGTGGACGACGACCGGCCGCCGTACTCGTTCGTCCTGCTGGAGGGCCGGGCCGAGCTCAGCGAGGACCTGACGCAGCTGCGCCACTGGGCGACCCGGCTCGGTGCCCGGTACATGGGCGAGGAGCGGGGCGCGGAGTTCGGGGCGCGCAACGGCGTGGCCGGTGAGCTGCTGGTGCGGGTGCGGATCGACAAGGTGCTGGCCCTGCGGGACATCGCGGACTGACCGGCCGCCGGTGCGCGGCCCGCGAACCGGAACGGTGCCGATCACACCGCCGTAACGGTTCTGCGCCCAGTCGTCCACAGCGGTCGGCCCTCCGCCTCCCGGGCCTAGGCTGCCTTCGGCGTCCGCAGGGCGCACCGAGGACACGGGACCGGGCAGCACCACGGGGGAGCAGGGCCGATGAATCCTTTGGAAGCCGACGATCCGGCGGCGATCGGCCCGTACCGGCTGCTCGCCCGGCTGGGCGCGGGCGGCATGGGCCGGGTCTACCTGGCGCGCTCGGCGGGCGGGCGCACGGTGGCGGTGAAGGTGGTCCGCCCGGAGCTGGCCGGGGACGAGGACTTCCGCCGCCGGTTCCGGCGCGAGGTCGCCGCGGCTCGGGCCGTGCAGGGCGTCCGTACCGCGCCGGTGGTCGACGCCGACCGCGACTCGGCCGTGCCCTGGCTGGCCACCGCGTATGTGCTGGGGCCCTCGCTCGCGGAGGCGGTGGCCCGCTTCGGCCCGCTGCCCGCCTCCGCCGTACGGGCGCTGGGCGCCGGGCTGGCCGAGGCGCTGGTGTCGGTGCACGCGGCCGGGCTGGTCCACCGCGACCTCAAGCCGTCGAACGTACTGCTGTCGGCGGAGGGCCCCCGGGTCATCGACTTCGGCATCGCGCGGGCGGTCGACGGTGCCCGGATGACCGGGACCGGGATCGTCGTCGGGTCGCCCGGCTTCATGTCCCCGGAGCAGGCGGCGGGCCAGGAGGTCGGGCCGGCCGCCGATGTGTTCTCGCTGGGCTCGGTGCTGGCGTACGCCGCCACCGGGGAGGGGCCGTTCGGAGAGAGCACCCCGGCCGCGCTGCTCTACCGGGTGGTGCACGACCGGCCGGACCTGGCCCGGGTGCCGGAGGAGCTGCGGCCGGTGCTGGCCGGGTGCCTGGCCAAGGAGCCCGCCGAGCGGCCGACGCCGCAGCAGCTCGCGGCGGTGCTCGCCCCGCAGGGCGTCGACGCGGCGCTGGCCGGCGGCTGGCTGCCTGCGGCGGTGTCCTCGTCGATCGCCTCGCACGCGGCCGAGGTGATGGCGATGGAGACGCCCGCGCACGGCCAGCCTGCGGCGCCGGGCGGTGACCCGGACGGCGGCGGGAGCGACGGCACCGTACGGCTGCGCGCCGCCGAGCCCGCCGAGCCCGCCGAGCCGATCCCGGCCTCGCGCCGCCGCTTCCTGCTGGCCGCGCTCGTCGGCGGCGGGGTGGCGGTCGGCGGTACGGCGGCCTGGGCGTTCACCCGGGGCGGCGGCGGGGCCACGCCCGTCCCCGGGCCGACCGGCTCCCCCAGCGCTTCGCCCGCCCGGCCCAGCCTCAGCCCCACGGCCCGGCCCAGCCGGGCGGCCGGGGTGCCGCCGCAGCCGCTGTGGACGTTCCAGGGCGGCAGCCTCGCCCAGGTCGCGGTGACCCCGTACCGGGGTGCCGTCCACATCGCCGGGGAGCAGGTCACCACCCTGGACGGCGCCACCGGCCGTAAGAAGTGGGACGAGCCGGGGCCCGGCCCCAACCTCCCGGTGCCGATCGCGGTCGGCGCGGGCCTGGTGGTCTACCTGACGGGCGGCGACGGGCAGTTGGTCGCACTGGACGCGGCCACCGGCAGCCACCGCTGGACGTACCGCGAGCCGGCCCGGATCGGGCTGACCACCGTGCTGTGCGCCGACGACCGGGCCGTCTACCTCACCGGCAACCAGTACCCGCTGGACGCCGAGGGACAGCCGGTCTTCGACATCGACGACCTGGACAACCGCGCGATCTTCGCCTACGCCATCGGCGGGCAGAACCCCAGGCAGCTGTGGATGCAGCGCCGCAAGGCCACCGCCGACGACTGGGTGCTGCCGGTGCTCTCCGGCGACCACCTGGTCTACACCGACTCCTCGCACAACGTCGTGGCCCGCAGCACCCGCACCGGCGAGCAGCTGTGGAGCGGCGACGCCGCCGAGGTGCAGATCCCGCCGACCGTCCAGGACGGCACCGTCTACCTCGGCGGCGCGGAACTCCAGGCCCTCGACCTGCGGACCGGCGCGGTGCGCTGGTCGCTGCCGGCCGGCAGCAAGCGGCGCAACGCCTGGGGCCCGCCGCTCGTCGCCGGGGGCACCGTCTACGCCTGCGACGCGACCTACCGGGTCAACGCGCTGTCCGCCGCCGACCGCAGCGTCCGGTGGAGCACCGACAAGGTGGAGTACCCGGGCGACCTGCTCGCCAATGTGCTGATCGGGGACGTGCTGTTCGTGCCCGCGTTCAGCGACGCCAAGGGTGTCTACGCCCTGGACGCCCGCACCGGCGAGGTGCGGTGGAACTTCCGCGACGGCCAGGACCTGGGCCGCGACTGGCAGTTGAGCACCGACGGCGAGCGGCTGTACGCGGTGCACGGCGACCGCGTGTACGGACTGCCACCCGAGTGACGGCCCGTACGGCAACCCCCTAGGCTCGAAGGACACCCCAACTCCGTTCAGCAGGACCCTCCTGCGCACCCGGAAGGCAGGCGGCGCGGCATGAAGCCACTCGAAGCGGCAGACCCGGAGGGCTTCGGCCCGTACCGGCTGGTGGCCAGACTCGGCGCCGGCGGAATGGGCCGGGTCTACCTGGCCCGCAACGCCGGTGGCCGCACGGTGGCCGTCAAGGCCGTCCGGCCCGAGCTGGCCGAGGACGACGACTTCCGCACCCGCTTCCGGCGCGAGGTCGAGGCGGCCCGCTCGGTCGACGGCGCGTACACCGCCCCGGTGGTCGACGCCGACCCGGACGCCGCCACCCCGTGGCTCGCCACCGCGTATGTGCTGGGCCCCTCGCTGGCCGACGCGGTCGAGGAGTTCGGCCCGCTGCCGGAGGAGACCGTACGGGCGCTCGGCGCCGGCCTGGCGGAGGCGCTCGCCGCCGTGCACGCGGCCGGGCTGGTCCACCGCGACCTCAAGCCGTCCAATGTGCTGCTCGCCGCCGACGGGCCCCGGGTGATCGACTTCGGCATCGCGCGGGCGGTGGACGGCAACCGGCTGACGCAGACCGGCATCGTGGTCGGCTCCCCCGGCTACATGTGCCCCGAGCAGGCCGTCGGGCAGCCCATGGGCCCGGCGGGCGATGTCTTCTCGCTCGGCTCGGTGCTGGCCTTCGCGGCGACCGGCGTCGGCCCGTTCGGTGACTCCTCGGCCGCCGCGCTGCTGTACCAGGTGGTTCACGGGCAGCCGGACCTGACACAGCTTCCGGAGTCGCTGCGCTCGCTGATCGCCCCCTGCCTGGCCAAGGACCCCGCCGCCCGGCCCACCCCCGCGCAGCTGTCGGCCGCGCTGGCCCCCGGCGGCGCCGCCCGGCTGCTGCGGGCCGGCTGGCTGCCGGTGCCGGTCGCCTCCGCCATCGCCCGGCACGCCGCCGCCGTGATGGACCTGGATACCCCGGCGGGCGGGCACGCCCCGGCCGCCGACCCCCGGGCACTGCTCGGCCACGCGCCCACCCAGCACACGGCCGCCCCGGACTCCCCCGCCACCATGCAGCTCGGCCGGATCGGCGCCGTACCGCCGCAGGCAGCGGGCCAGGCGCCGCCGCCCGGCTACGGCTATCCGCCGCCGTACGCCCAGGGCCCGGGTGTGCCCCCGCCGCCGCCCCCGTACGCGGGCGGACCCGCTGCCCCGGCGGCCGGCGCCGCCTCCCCGTCCCGACGGCGGTTCCTGGCCGCCGCCGTGTCGGTCGGCGCGGTCGCGGTGGTCGGCGGCGGTACCGCGCTGCTCGTCAGCCGGGACAAGGGCGACAAGGGCGGCGCCACCACGGCCGACGGCAGCAGCACCGGCAGCCCCGCCGCCTCCACCGGCCCGGCGGGCGCGGCGACCCCCGGCGCCGACTCCGCCCTCCCCGCGCAGGCCGACCGCCCCGACGGCGTGGCGCCGAGCCCGGTGTGGACGTACAGCGGCACCAGCCTCACCCACACCCGGCCGACCTTCCACGACGGCACCATCCTGGTGAACAGCGAGTCCGGCATCGTCTGCCTGGACGCCGCCAACGGCACCACCCCCAAGTGGACCTACGAGGGCGTCGCCAACTACCTGACCTCCCCGGTGGTCTGCAACGGCGCGGTGGTCACCCTGCTCGGCAGCGACACCATCGTGGGCATCGACCCGGTCAAGGGCACCCGGGTGTGGCAGCTCAAGGCCGACATCCAGCACTCCTTCAACTTCGTGCTCGGTGCGGACGACACGGCGGTCTACATCACGGGCCAGACGTACGCGACCAAGAACGGCCAGCTCGACATCGGCAGCCACACCAACACCGTCTTCTGCGTGGACCTCAAGACGCAGAAGTTCCGCTGGAAGATCACCCGGGATGTCGGCACCGACCAGCAGCTGCAGTCGGTGCTCGCCGGCAAGTACCTGGTCTACACCGACGACCGGCACAACGTCACCGTGCGGGACACGGCCACCGGCGACCAGCTGTGGACCCGCAAGTCCGGCGACGGCATTCAGTGGCTGCCCTCGGTGCAGGGCGACACCGTCTTCGTCGGCGGCGACCATGTCACCGCCCTGGACATCGCCACCGGCAAGGTGCGCTGGCGGGTCCAGGACAAGGGCGTGCGGGGCTACTCCTCCACCACCGCCGTCGGCGGCACGGTCTACTGCACCGCCATGAGCCCCGACGTGGCCGGCGTCTACGCGTACCAGGCCGCCGACGGCTCACGGCTCTGGTACAGCGAGACCGGCGCGCTGGACGGCAACACCCCCGCCGCGGTGAGCGGCAAGACCGTGTTCGTGGCCGACTTCATCGCCAAGAACGGCCTGCACGCCCTCGACGCGGAGACCGGCAAGCGGCGCTGGGACTTCACCGACGGCAAGGACAAGGCGAGCATCGACCCCTGGCAGCTCTCCTCCGACGGCAAGGGCCACCTGATCGCCCAGCACTTCGACCGGGTCTACCTGCTGCCGGACAGCTGACCCGCCCGCCCCGGGGCGGCGGCGCAGGGTACTCCTTTCGCCTGAAGCCGCCCCGGGGCGCCGCCCGGTTCCACCCTTTCGGGAACCGTCACGGCCCTTCGATCCGTGTTCCCGGCCGAAGGGCAAGGGATAGGATCGATGGGCCCCTGTCCAGAGGGGCGCTGACGTTGACGGGGAACCAGCGATAGCGGGGGGACGCCAAGTGGCCGACGGCTACCGGGTCAACACGGACGAACTAGAGGCGGTCGTCACCAGACTGAGGACTCTTCAGAAGAGCCTCGGCGAAACGGCGGGCAAAGCCACCTACAACACCGTGATCCAACCTTCCGACGTCGGCTGGGAGTTCCCCGAAGCGCATGAACTCCACACGGCGCACACGAACATGAAGGCCA
The DNA here is from genome assembly GCF_044755465.1 of Streptomyces sp. NPDC092296. Classification (NCBI taxonomy): domain Bacteria; kingdom Bacillati; phylum Actinomycetota; class Actinomycetes; order Kitasatosporales; family Streptomycetaceae; genus Streptomyces; species Streptomyces sp. NPDC092296. Next base: position 177,539 of record NZ_JBIVRB010000007.1, read on the forward strand.
AGCTCGAAGAACTGATCACCAATCTCGAATCGATGATCGACGAGTTCGGCAGCAAGACCAAGGCCGTGAACGACTCCTACAAGGAGAGCGAATACCAGGTCCAGACCGGCATGAGCGGCGGCACCGACTCCGGGGCGAGGCTGAGCTGAGATGAGCGACAAGGTCAGTGTGCCGACGGGCACGACCTCCAAGGGCATCACCAACTTCGAGCACTGGGATCTCATCCCCATCAAGCAGATGGTCGAGAACAGCCGCCCCGAGCGGCTGGAAGAGGTCGCCGGCCACTGGATGAGCGTCAAGGCGGAACTCGACGCCGCCTCCCGAGACCTCAAGGCCGCCACCGACCACATCACCGCGCACTGGGAGGGCAGCGCGGCCGACGGCTTCGCACAGCGGTCCGCCGTCCTCCAGGAGAGCATCACCAACACCGGCCTGCACGCCCAGAACACCTCGCACGCCCTCACCTACGCCAGCCAGTCGCTCCAGGTCGCCAAGACCGACATGGCCTCGATCCACCTGCCCAGCACCTGGGAGAAGGGCAAGGACAAACTCCTCGACGGCAAGCGCGACGACACCCGGTTCCGCGCCGACATCGCCGCCGGAATGGACCGCGACACCGCCGTCCAGCGGAACGCGGGCAGCCTGTCGCTGTTGGAGGAGCGGCATCAGCAGGCGATCGCGGTGATGGAGCGGCTGGCTCCGCAGTACAAGAGCGCTTCGCAGGCGATGCAGCCGCCGCCCGACGATGGCATTCATGACCCCCGGGTCCCGTACCCACCTGCTCCGCCCACCCCGATCCGGTCACCCGGCGATGTCGGCCCCGCGCCCAAGAGTCCTCGCCAGATCAGCGGTGGCGGCGGCACCGACAGGCAGCAGGTCGGTACGCAGCCCACGTACCGCTCCCCGAACCCGATCGGCAACGGGCTCCCGACTGCCCACGACGGCATCAGCACCCAGCCCACCCACAGCACCGGCCCGATCCCCGGCCGTACGGTCACCCCGATCACCTTCGACCCGATCAGCAGCCAGCCGCCGGCCAGGACCGGCATCGACGGCACCGGCGGCGGTGTGGTCAGCCCGACCGGCCCGGTGCCCAGTGGCCTCAACCCCGGGTCGGGTGGCGGGGGCGGCGGCGGTGGATTCGCCGGCGGCGACGTTCCGGGCGGCGGCTTCGGCTCTGGTGGTACCGGTGGAGGATTCGCCGGGGGCGGCGGATTCACCGGTGGCACCGTCGGTGGTGGCACAACCGGCGGGGGCAGGGGGAGCAGCGGTACGTCGTCCATCGGCGGCCGGGCCGGAGGCTCGTACGAGGGCGGCGGCAGCGCCGGAGGCCGGGCGGTTGCCGGTGAGTCCGCCGCCGGCCAGGGCCGCGCCGGCGGCGGTATGGGGGGCATGGGCGGAGCGGGCGGCGCACGGGCCGGTGGCGGCGCCCGGGGCAGCAGCCTGGCCCGGCGGACCGGCGGCGCGATCGGCGGCAGCAGCGGCAAGACCGGTGGCGCTTTCACCGAAGGCGGCTCCGGGCTCGGACGCAACCGCGGCACCGGGGCCGGCTCCGGCTCCGCCCGTGGCGGTGGCGCACCGCACGGAGCCGGTACGGGAGGCCAGCGCAAGAAGGACAAGAAGGGGAGCCGTCCGGACTACCTGGTCGAGGACGAGGACACCTGGACCAACGGCACCGGCCCGGTGAATCCGCCCGTGGTCGAATGACCGGGGATCGCCGCGAGCTGAAGTAGCACCTCGGCAGTGGCCCCGCGCGCACGGCGCGGGGCCACTGGCCTGTAGTCAGGAGATGGAGCACGCAATGAAGCCCACGCGAGCACTGCGGGCACTGACCGGGGCACTGCTCACCGGCGCCGTCGTACTCACCGGCGCGCCGGCAGCCCATGCCGACCAGATCCGCGATCGGCAGTTGGAATGGCCCCTCAAGGACTTCAACGTCAACGAGCTGTGGCAGGTCAGCACTGGCAGTGGTGTCGTCGTCGCGGTCATCGATTCCGGCGTCGACGCATCACATCCCGACCTGACCGGCCAGGTACTCCCGGGAAAGGATTTCGCCCACGGCGGTGACGGGCGAAAGGACTATGACACCCAGGAAATGCATGGGACATCCATCGCTGCCTTGATCGCCGGGCACGGACACGGTGCCAATGGCGCTTCCGGCGTGATCGGCCTGGCCCCGGGCGTCAAGATTCTCCCCGTGGCCAAGTACGGTGCCGATGGCACCAACGGCACAGCGGAAGCCATTCGCTATGCGGTTGACCATGGCGCAACCGTCATCAACCTGTCCATCGCCGGGGCAAGTGAACCCGGGGACGAATCTGCTGCGGTCGCATACGCCCAGCAGCACGATGTTCTCCTTGTCGCCGGATCGGGAAACGATGGAACCGGCACACCCATGTACCCTGCGGCCGTACCGGGTGTGGTTGCCGTCGGAAGCGTGGGCCAAGACCTGAAGATCTGGCCCAGATCGAACTACGGGCCCCACCTGGTACTTACGGCACCGGGGTCGGGAATCCTCTCCACGGGCACCACGACTCCTCTGGAGTACGGCCTTTCGGACGGCACTTCCAACTCCACGGCCTTCGTCTCGGCCGCAGCGGCGCTGATCCGCGCCAAGTACCCGGACCTGACCGCCGGCCAGGTCGTCAACCGGCTGGTCAAGACGGCGTACGTCCCCGAAGGGCTCCAGGGGCAGAAGCTGCCCGATGCGCACTACGGCTACGGCATCATCCGGCCCTACCGCGCCCTGACCGAGGACATCCCGGCCGGGCCCGAGAGCGGACCGCTCGCCCAGGCCGCACCCCCCGCCACCGCAGCGACCGGCAAGGCCGCAACCGGCAGCACCGGCAGCACCGGCAGCACCGGCAGCACCGGCGAAGCCAACCCGGGGTCGGCCGCGCCCGTCGCCGGGGCGACGCCGCCCGGCGGCGCGGTCGGGGAGGACGGCCCGTCCACCGGGGCCCTCGTCGGCATCGCCGCCGGAGTCGTCGTGCTGATCGTGGTGATCGTCGTCGTGGTCGCCGCCGCCCGACGCAACCGCCGCCGGCCCCCCGGCGGCCCGCAGGGACCCGGCGGGGGCACCGGCTACCCCCAGCCGCAGCCCTGGCCCAACCAGCCCCCACCCGGCGCCTACCCGCCGCCCCACCAGCCCCACCAGCCCCACCAGCCCCACCAGCCCCACCAGCCCCAGCCGTACCCCGACAACCCCTACGCCCAGGGCGGCCAGCCACCCCACCAGTACTGAGGCAGCACGCCCGGCCGGGAGGCGGCGACCGGTCGTATCAAGCTGACGATAATTCAATTCGGTGCCCGGATAAGGCCGCTGGGCCTGGTACCCGATGCCTGCGGTAGGCGAAGATCTTCCGAACAGCCGACCGGAGGAACCCAGCCGCCATGACCACCGCCGCCGAACCCCCTGCCGCGCAGTCGGCGGCCGACGCCGCCCGGAACCGCCTGGCGACCGAGCTCAGATCGGCCTATGAGAACGGGGCACGGGTCAAGGACCTGGCCGTGGTGTCGCACCGGGCGCAGAGCGAGGTGCGCAAGCTGCTGCGGGAGGCGGGCGCGGTGCTCGGCGGCGGGGCGCGGCGGCCGACCCGGGCCCTCATCCCCGCCACGGTGCCCGCCACCCGGCACCGCCGCCCGGCCGAGACCGGGTCGCCCTGGGGCGGGCCCGGTCCGCTGCGCGGGGTGGTGCTCGGTACGCCGCAGCCGCCCCCGGCCGGGGCCCGCCCGGAACCGTCCACCCCGCAGCAGCCGGCCCAGGCGCCGGCCCAGCCGCCCACGGCGGAGCGGCGACGGATGGCGGCCCGGGTCGTCCGGGTCGGTACGGACACCTGCTTTGCCGTCATCGACGAGTGGCGGCCGGCCATCGCGGTGCCGGTGCCGACCCGGGTGCTGGCGGCCGTGACCGGGTTGGACCGGTGGCGGCTGCTCGGTACTCGGTTAACGGTGCTGGCCTACCCGGGCGCGCTGCACGACCACGACCTGGCGGCCGAGGACTGGCAGCCGGCGCGGCCACCGCACCCCGGCTCATAGCGCCGACCGCCCGGCAGTACGGATCAGGCACGGCGGGCACCTTGCCCAAGTGCTCACCCCTGTGCCATCGTTCACGCATTCGCAAATGCCCACTCCTGCGTGAGCATTGCCGTGAACGGGGGAGCCGCATGCCACCGACCACCGCCACCGCCGCACCCACCACCACTGCACCCACCACCGCCGCACTCACCACTGCCGCACTCACCACCGCGCCCACACCCCTGCGCCGCAACTGGCGCTTCCAACTGCTCTGGGCCGGCTCCGCCAGCGCGCTGCTGGGCCTTGAGGCCGCCGATGTGGCATACCCGCTCACCGTGCTGGCGCTCACCGGTTCCCCCGCGCAGGCCGGCCTCTTCGGCCTGGTGCAGGGGGCGGCCATGCTGCTCGCCGGACTGCCCGCCGGGGATGTCGCGGACCGGTTCGACCGGCGGCGGATCCTGATCGCCGCCGAGTCGCTCCGCGCGCTCGCCTCGGCCGGCGTCGCCGTCGCCCTGCTGCTCGGCCGGCTGACCCTCCCCCACCTGCTGCTGGTCGCCTTCGTACTCGGCGCGGCCCAGCCGTTCGGCGGTACGGCCCGGATGCTGCTGGTCCGGGCCGTCGTGCCGCCGGAGCAGCTGACCGCCGCGCTCACCCAGGACGAGGTGCGCGCGGGCGTCGCTCAGTTGGCCGGGCCGCCGCTCGGCGGTGGGCTGTACGGGCTGGGCCGGGCGCTGCCGTTCTGCTTCACGTCGGTCGCGTTCGCGGTGTCGCTGCTCTGCGCCCTGGTCGTACGGCCCGTCGGCGGCGCCCGGCCCGCCCCGCGCCCGGCCCCGAACAGCACGGCGGCGGACGGCACGGCGGCGGACGGCACGGCAGCGGACGGCACGGCGGACGACCGGGAGCGCGGCCCCGCCCGGATGCTCGCCGGCATTCGGCTGCTCTGGCGCGACCCGGTGCTGCGCGGCGCCGTCACCCTGCTGGCCTCGCTCAACGCCGTCGGCGCCCCGCTCAGCCTGGCCGCCGTGTACGTGCTGCGGGAGCAGGGCACCGCCGCCTGGTCCACCGGGCTGGCGCTCTCCGGCGGCGCCATCGGCGGGCTGGCCGGGGCCGCCCTGGTCGGGCCGCTGCACCGGCGGTTCCGGCCGGGCGTGCTGCTGCTGGGCGTCACCGCCGTCGAGGTGCCGCTGGTCGCCGCGCTCGGCCTGCCGCTGGGGCCGTGCTGGGTGGCGGCGGTGCTGCTGTGCGCGATGCTCGGCATCCCGTCGCTGAGCGTGCTGGTGGACGTACTGATCTTCCGTCAGGTGCCCGACCACAAGCGCGGCCGCACCATCAGCGCGGTGATGACCGTGCTGGGACTCGGCATCCCGGCCGGCATGGCCGTCACCGGTCTGCTGCTGGCGTGGCTGGGCGGCGTCGGCGCGCTGCTCGCCCTGGCCGGGGCGCTGGCCTCCGGGGTGCTGCTCTGCGCGGCGGGGCCGGTGCTGCGCCGTACCGACTGGCCCGCCGAGCGGCCCGGCCGCTGACGGCCGGGACCGGGCGGCCCTACCCTGACCGGGTGGCCACTCCCGTGATCCTGCTGCCCTGCGATCCGCTCGCCCCGCGCCGCACCGAGGGGCACTTCGCCGAGGAGGCCGAGGTGACCGCCGACCTGGGCGGCACCACGGCGCTGCTGGACCATGACGCGCTGCTCGCCGGGGATGCCGCCGGGGCGGTGCGGCGGGTCCCGCAGGGGTTGGGCACGGCCTGGTACCGGGGGTGGATGGTCCCTTCGGCCGGGTACGCCGCCCTGGCCGGTGCGCTCGCCGCCCGGGGCTGCACCCTGCTCAGCACGCCCGCCGGGTACGCCGCCGCGCATGAACTCCCCGGCTGGTACGAGGTGTTCGAGGGCGCCACCCCGGCCAGCAGCTGGCTGCCGGGCCGCACCACCCCCGCCCCCGCCGCGCTGGCCGCCGCCGCGCGGCGGATCGGCGGCAGCGGACCGGCGATCGTCAAGGACTACGTCAAGTCCCGCAAGCACGAGTGGGACGAGGCGTGCTTCGTGCCGGAGCTGGCGGACACCGCCGCCCTGCACCGGGTCGTCTCCCGCTTCGTGGAGTTGCAGGGCGACTCGCTCACCGGCGGTGTGGTGCTCCGCGCGTACGAGCCGTACGAGACCGGCGACGGCGACGACCGGGCGGAGGAGTCGCGGGTCTGGTGGGTGGACGGCGAGGCGGTGCTGGTCACCGCGCACCCGGACGCGCCGGTGCTGCCGGGCAATCCGCTGCGGGCCGATCCGGACCTGGCCGTGGTGCGCCCGCTGGTGCATGCGCTGGGGTGCAGGTTCATCACCACCGACCTGGCACGGCGGACGGACGACGGGAGCTGGCGGGTGGTGGAGGTCGGGGACGGGCAGGTGAGCGACCTGCCGCGCGGCGCGGACCCGGCGCCGCTGCTGGCCGCCCTGATCGCCCCCTGACCGGCCCCGACCCCGACCGGCCCCGACCCCGACCCCGCTCCAGCCGTCAGCGCACCGGCGCCGTCTCCCACCGGTCGGCGGCCTCGTCCGCCTCGCCGGTGAACGCCCGCCACAGCCGGGCGTAGGCGCCGTCCGCCGCCAGCAGTTCGGCATGGGTGCCGTCCTCCACCACCCGGCCGTGGTCCAGCACCACCACCCGGTCGGCACGGGCGGCGGTGGTGAGGCGGTGCGCGATGACGAGCGTGGTCCGACGCCCGGCCAGCCGGTCGGCGGCCCGGTTGACCGCTGCCTCGGTGGCGAGGTCGAGGGCGGCGGTGGCCTCGTCCAGCAGCAGCAGATCCGGGTCGACCAGCTCCGCGCGGGCCAGCGCGAGCAGCTGCCGCTGACCGGCCGAGAGATTGCGGCCGCGCTCGGCGACCCGGTGCAGATAGCCGCCGGGCAGCCGGGCGACCATCTCATGGGCGCCGACGGCGCGGGCGGCCGCCTCCACCTCGGCGTCGGAGGCGTCGGGGCGCCCGTACGCGATGGCGTCGCGCACCGTACCGACGAACAGGTGGGCCTCCTGCGGGACGACGCCCAGCCGCTGCCGGTACCCGGCGAGGTCGTACTCGCGCAGGTCGGTGCCGTCCACCCGGACGGCGCCGCCGGTCACGTCGTAGAACCGGGCCGCCAGCTTGACCAGGGTGGACTTGCCCGCGCCGGTCTCACCGACCAGGGCCACGGTCTGCCCGGCCGGGATGTGCAGCGAGATGCCGGTGAGCGCCTCGGCCTTGCGCTCCGCGTCGCCGCTGTAGCCGAAGTGGACGTCGTCGAAGTGGACGTCCCCGCGCAGTGCGGCGACCGGGCGCGGCGCGGCGGCAGCCGGGGTGCTGGTGGGGGTGCGCAGCAGGTCGCGGACCCGGGCGAGGCCGACGGCCGCCTGCTGGTAGCCGTCGAAGATCTGGGAGAGCTGCTGCACCGGGGAGAAGAACAGGTCGATGTAGAGCAGGTAGGCGACCAGGGCGCCGGTGGTGAGGGAGCCGGAGCCGACCCGCTGGGCGCCCTCGATCAGCACCAGGGCGGCGGCGACGCTGGAGAGGAACTGCACGAAGGGGAAGTAGAGCGCGATGTAGCGCTGGGCGCGGATGCGGGCGACGCGGTACTCGTCGCTGCGGGCCAGGAAGAGCGCGGTGTTGACCTGCTCGCGGCGGAACGCCTGGACGATCCGCATCCCGGCGACGTTCTCCTGGAGGTCGGCGTTGACGGTGCTGACCTTCTCCCGGGCCAGGGTGTACTGGGCGGCGGACTTCCGGCGGAAGACCAGGGTGGAGACGACCAGCACCGGCAGCACGGCGAAGACCGCGACGGCGAGTCCGGCGTCGATGACCAGCAGCGCGACGAAGATCCCGGCGAAGGTCAGCAGGCTGACCACGGCGGTGACCACGCCGGTCTGTAGGAAGGTGGAGAGCGCGTCGACGTCGGTCGTCATCCGGGTCATGATCCGGCCGCTGAGTTCGCGCTCGTAGTAGTCCAGGCCGAGCCGCTGGAGATGGGCGAAGATCTTGACCCGCAGCGCGTAGAGGACGCGTTCGCCGGTGCGGCCGCTGAGCCGGGTCTCGGCGGTCTGGACGAGCCAGTCGAGCAGCACCACGGCGAGCGCGGTGAGCGAGGCGGCGGCGACGGCGCCGAAGGCGGCCTTGCTGACGCCGTCGTCGATGCCGTGCCGGATCAGTACGGGCAGCGCCAGGCCGGCGGCGGCGTCGAGGGCGACCAGCAGCAGGGCCAGGCCGAGCGGGCGGCGGAAGGGGGCCAGCAGCCGCCGCAGGCTGAAATCGGGGTCGGCGGCGCGGGCCCGGTCCGAGGGGACGTCCGGGGTGTCCAGCGCGGGCGGCAGGGCGGCGACCTTGGCCAGCAGGTCGGGCGTGGCGGGCATACCGCCGAGGCTGCGGGAGACGGACCCGGAGCCGGTGGCGGTGGTGGCGGCGGTCGTCAGGACGTTGCTGTCGGGGGCGTCGCCGGTGTCGGGGTGGCGGTCGCGGTCCCACAGCTCGGGGGTGACGGCGTGGTCGGTGGCAGCAGGGTCCGAGGCGGGCTCGGCGTCGCGGGCGGGCTCGGATTCGGGCTCCGGTTCGGTCAGCAGTGTCCGGTAGAGCGGACATCGGGCGTCGAGTTCCTCGTGGGTGCCCAGGTCGACCAGGCGGCCGCGGTCCAGTACGGCTATGCGGTCGGCGAGTTGGAGGGTGGAGCGGCGGTGTGCGATCAGCAGCGTGGTGCGGCCGTGCGTCACGCTGCGCAGTGCGTGGTGGATCTCGGCCTCGACCTGGGCGTCGACGGCGGAGGTGGCGTCGTCCAGCAGCAGGATGCGCGGGTTGGCGAGGATGGCGCGGGCCAGTGCGATGCGCTGGCGCTGGCCGCCGGAGAGGGTGAGGCCCTGCTCGCCGACGACGGTGTCGTAGCCGTCGGGGAGTGCGGCGATGAAGCCGTCGGCCTGGGCGGCGCGGGCCGCCGCCGCTATCTCGGCGTCGGTGGCGTCGGGGTTGCCGTACCCGATGTTGGTGCGGACGGAGTCGGAGAACAGGAAGCTGTCCTCGGGGACGATGCCGATCGCGGCACGCAGCGAGTCCAGGGTGAGGTCGCGGACGTCGTGGCCGTGCACCCGTACGGTGCCGGCGGTGGCGTCGTAGAAGCGGGGCACCAGCAGGCCGACGGTGGACTTGCCGGAGCCGGAGGCGCCGACCAGGGCGACGGTCTCGCCGGGGGCGAGGTGGAGGGTGAAGTCGCGCAGTACGGGTTCGGCGGCGGGGCGGTCCGGGTCGGCCGGGTCGGCGTGGGCGTCCGCGTAGCCGAAGGTGACGTGGTCGAAGGCGAGGGCGGGGGTGCCGGGGGCGGGCTGCTCGGCGGGGTCGAGCGGGGCGGCGTCCGGGCGCTCGCTGATCACCGGGCGCTCGTCGATCAGCTGGAGGACGCGCTCCACTCCGGCCCTGGCCTGCTGCCCGACGGTGAGGATCATGGTGAGCATCCGCACCGGGCCGGTCATCTGGGCGATGTAGGTGGAGAAGGCGACGAAGGTGCCGAGGGTGACCTGCCCGCGGACCGCCAGCCAGCCGCCGAGGGCGAGGACCGCCACCTGGCCGAGGGCGGGGATGGCCTGCATGGCGGGGGTGTAGTGGCTGTTGAGGCGGACGGCCCGCAGCCGGGTGGCGAACAGCCGCCGGGAGACGCGCTCCAGCCGGTCGAGCTCCTGCTCCTCCTGGCCGAAGCCCTTGACCACGCGGACGCCGGTGACGGCGCCGTCCACCACGCCGGCGACGGCGGCGGCCTGCTGCTGGGCGGCCCAGGTGGCGGGGAAGAGCCGTCTGCGGCTGAGCTGGGCGAACCAGCCGAGGGCGGGGCCCATCACCAGGGCGACCACGGTGAGCAGCGGGGAGAGCCAGAGCATCACGGCGACGGACATGCCGAAGAGCAGGAAGTTGCCCGTCATCATGGGCAGCATCGACAGCAGCCCGTTGATCAGCTGGAGGTCCGAGGTGGCGCGGCCGACGACCTGGCCGGTGTCGAGGCGGTCCTGCCGGGCGCCGTCGAGCCGGGTGAGTGAGCGGAAGAGGTCGGCGCGCAGGTCGTGCTGGACGTCCAGCGCCAGCTGTCCGCCGTAGTAGCGGCGGACGTAGGTGAGGCCGAAGACGGCTGCGGCGGCCAGGATGAGGAGCACCGCCCAGGGGGCGAGGGACCGGGTGTGGTCGCTGACCACGTCGTCGATGATCAGCCGGGTGATCAGCGGGACGACGGCGGTGACGGCCATGCCGGCGAGTGAGGCGCCGAAGGAGAGCAGGACGTTGCGCCGGTAGGGGCGGCAGTAGCCGATCAGGCGGCGGAGCCAGCCCGCTTGGCGGCTCGCCCGGTCGGCGTCCCGGGTGGATGGTTCTCCAACAGAGTCATGTACCTCAGACATATTTAGAGATACTAATCATCTGTATGCGTTCGCGTCCACCGGCTTTCCCCGGCCCGGCTCCCGGCGCCGTCATGCCCGCTCCGCGGTGTAGCCGTAGACCCGGTCCACGTGCAGCCGCACCACCAGCCGCCGGTCGGCCACCATGGCGGCACGGTACTCCTCCCAGTCCGGGTGCTCCCCCGCGATCAGCCGGTACACCTCGACCAGCTCGTCCGCCACGGCGTCATGCGGGTCGGCGGCGACCGGGGTCAGCTCGGCGGTGCCCTCGGCGACGGCGTAACCGCCGAAGTCGGGCGTGGTGACGTACAGCCCGGCCCGGGGGTCGCGGCGCAGGTTGGCGGTCTTGGCCCGGCCTTCCACGGTGGAGATCCGGGCGGTGCGGGTCGCGGGGTCGTACACGCAGCTGACGTTGGACAGCTGCGGGCGGCCGTCCCGCTTCAGGGTCACCAGGGCGGCCAGCCGGGCGGCGCCCAGCAGGGCGGCCAGGGCGGGGGGCACATGCTCGGCCATCTTCGGCACCTCCGGGGGTCATGGCTGCGGTCCGATTACAGGATCTCCCGCCGAACGGGCCGGGCGCACCCGCCCGTGGCCGGGCGACGGGTGCGGCGCGGGTCCTACGACCCGGGTCGGAGTGCGCCGGGCGGCGCGGCGGGGCGGGCCGGGCGGCCGATGCGCCGGGCGGGCCGGGAGCGATGGGAGGCGCGCGTACGGCAGAGGGGCGCTCGGCGGCTGGTACGCGCCGGGAGAATGGCCGTATGCCTCAGGACCCCGGTACCGCAGCCGTGACCGCCGCCGCCTCCCCCACCCGCTCCGAGCTGACCGCACACCTCAGGACGGCCCGGATCGCGGGTGACGTCGCGACCCCCCGGGAGAACAACCGGAGCCACTACCGGTCACTGGCCGAGGGCGACCGCCACTACTGGCTGGGCCTGGAACTGGGCGACCGCTGGACCGAGGAGAGCGCGGTGCTGGCCGTGATGGCGGAGCGCTGCGGCGTGGTCCCCGACCCCGCGTACACCGCCGGACCGGACACCATCGACCCCGAGCTGTGCGTGGCCGCCCTGGACCGGATGGCGGCGCGGCTGCGGGAGGCGGCGCGGCAGCGGGCCCGGGTGCTGTTCGCCACCGGGCACCCGGCGGGGATGTTCACCGTGCACCGGGCGCTGGCGCAGGCGATGGCGGCGGCGGGCTGCACGGTGCTGCTCAGCGGCGACATACGGCTGCCGGACGGCCGGCAGGAGGTCCGGATGGTGGACCGGGTGGCGATGCTGCACCTGGGCGGCCATCTGCTGCACACCCATGAGCCGGAGCCGATGCGGGTGCTGCTGGACCGGCTGCGCGACCGGGACGGCGGGCTGCCCGACCTGGTCGTCGCCGACCACGGCTGGGCCGGGCACGCGGGGCTGCGCGGCATCCCGACGGTCGGCTTCGCGGACTGCAACGACCCGGCGCTGTTCCTGGCCGAGGCGGAGGGGACGCTGCTGGTCACCGTGCCGCTGGACGACAACGTCTCCCCGCAGCTGTACGAGCCGCTGACCGCGTACCTGCTGAGCGCGGCGGGGCTGGACGGCTGAGGCGGGCCGCCCGGCCCCGCTCGGGCGGGCGTCAGGAGGCCGGCATCAGCACGGTGTCGACCAGGTAGACGGTCGCGTTGGCGGTCTGCACATTGCCGCAGACCACCTTGGAGCCGCCGTTGACGGTGAAGGCGGCACCGGCGCCGGCGACCTTGAGGCTGCCGCCCTCCAAGGTCGGGTGTGCGCCGGCCAGCTCGGCGGGGGCGAGCCGGCCGGGTGCCACGTGGTAGGTGAGGATCTTCGTCAGCTTGGCCTTGTCGGCCAGCACCGCCTTCAGGGTGGCCGCGGGCAGCTTGGCGAAGGCGGCGTTGGTGGGCGCGAAGACGGTGATGTCCTTGGCCGAGTTCAGGGTGTCGGCCAGGCCCGCCCTGGTGACGGCGGCGACCAGGGTGGAGAGCACCGGGTTGTGGGACGCGGCGGTGGCGACGGGGTCCTGCGCCATGCCGGAGAAGCTGCCGGAGCCGCTGGCGGGCACCGCCGAGCAGGCCGTGCCGAACGGCCGGGACGCCATCGCCGCCGGGGAGGCCGAGGCGGGCATCGGGTCGGCGGGGGCGGCGGAGGCGGCCGGGGCGGGGTCGACGGACTTGGCGCTGCTGCCGCCGTCGTCGCTGGTGCAGGCGCTGAGCGAGAGGGCGAGGGCACCGGCGGCGAGCAGGGCGGCGGCGGTGCGGTTGGCGATCACGGTGGTGGGCTCCGATGTGCTTGGTTGCGGATGATGTGTGATGGTGTGGTCGGTGGTGTCAGAGGGCTTCTGGGCACGACGGGACTGCGGCACCGGGTGGCGGCGTGGGTACGTCGGCCATCGGGTGCCCCGGAGTGCGGGGTGGGCAGGGCGCGGGCTAGGACACGGTGACCACCGTGCTGTGCCAGCCGGTCGCACCGTCCGGGAAGGGCGCGGCGCGGGCGGCGGGCTGGAGGGCACCGGTGCCGTCGGTGGCCCGCACCTCGATGCGGTGCGTACCGGGCGGGGCCTGCCAGTCGTACGTCCACTGGCGCCACACGTCCTCGCTGACCCGGGCGGCCAAGCGCGCCTCGGCCCAGGCGCCGCCGTCCACCCTGACCTCGACCGCGTCGATGCCCCGGTGGGTCGCCCAGGCGGTGCCCGCGACGGTCACCGGCCCGGCCGCGATCCGGGCGAAGGGCTTGGGGACCTCGATCCGGGAGGCGGTCTTCACCGGGGCTCGGGCCGCCCACCGGCGCCGCACCCAGTACGGGTCGTAGGCGTCGAAGGTGGTCAGCTCCAGGTCGACCAGCCACTTGGTGGCCGAGACGTAGCCGAACAGACCGGGGACCAGCATCCGGCAGGGGAAGCCATGGGCGACCGGCAGCGCCTCGCCGCCCATGGCCACGGCGAGCAGGGCGGCGCGGCCGTCCAGCACCGCGTCCACCGGGGTGCCGATGCTCATGCCGTCCACGGAGCGGCTGACCAACTGGTCGGCGCCGCGCCGTACACCGGCCTCGCGCAGCAGCCCGGCCAGCGGGGCGCCGATCCAGCGGGCGGTGCCGGCATAGGGGCCGCCGACCTCGTTGGAGACGCAGGAGAGCGTCTGGTCGTGCTCCTCCAGGGTCCGGCCCAGCAGATCGTCGAAGGTCAGCTCGACCGGGTGGTCGACCATGCCGTGGATGCGCAGCGTCCAGTCGCGCGGGTCGACCTGCGGGAGCACCAGGGCGGTGTCGACCCGGTAGAAGTCGGCGGCGGGGGTGAGGAACGGGGACAGGCCGGGCACCCGGGGGCGGGCGGCGAGGGGTACGGCGGGGGCGCGCCGGGCGGGGGCGGGGATGCGGACGGCGGCCCGCGCCGCGCCGGTGTCGTAGCGGCGGGCGCTGAGGGCGCGGCCGCCGAGGCCGGTACCGGCGGCCAGCAGCGCGGTGCCGCCGGCGGTGCGGACGAAGCTGCGCCGACCGGGGGTGTGCTGGTGCGGGGTGTGCGGGTGCGGGGTGTGCGGGTCAGGGATGTGCGGGTCGGCTGCGGTGGGGTGGGGGACGCGCAGGGTACGGACCAGCAGCAGCAAGGCGGCGGCGCCGACGAGGGCGGCGGCCAGGGAGGGGACGGTGTCGGCCGCGACCGCCGTCGGGCGGGCGGCCGCCGCCCAGGCGCCCACCGCGCCGAACCCGGCGAACAGCAGCGGACCGGTCCTCGGGTGGCGCAGCGCGGCGAACCCGGCCGCAAGGGCGATCAGGGTGAGGACCGAGTAGATGCCGCCGAGCAGCACCAGCTTGTCGTGGGTGCCGAACGTCCGGACCGCGTACTCCTTGAGCGGGGTCGGGGTGAGGTCGATGGCCTGGGAGCCGACCGCGATCACCGGCGAGGACCGGGGGCCGGTGAAGGCGGCGACGGCCTCGCCCGCGCCGAGGGCGGCGGCGGCCGACAGCAGGCCGACGAGAGCGCCGGAGCCCGCACGGGCAGCGCGGCGCCGGATCGCCGGGCGGCTGCTGGGCGGTGCCTGGTGCTCACGGATCGCGGTCATGGCCTGCATTCGGAGCCATGGGCGTCACGGTTGGGCCCTGGTTCGGAAGTCATCCATCCGAGTGGCCTGGGCGGCGCGGTGGCGCGGCGTCGGCATTCTTGTCGGGCGTGCGTGGTACAGCGCTTGAATGCGACTGGTACCGGTGCTGGACCGCGTCGACCCCGAGCGGCCGAGCCGCCTTTGGTCGGCGGCGCTCGGCTGTGCGGCGGGTGCGCCGGAGCCGCCGGGTCCGAGCCTGCCGGACCCTTCGGAGCGGTGGCCGGAGCCGCTGCTTCAGCGAGTGCCGGCGTTGCACCTGGTGAGGCTGGGCGCCCGGGTGGTGCGTGAGCCGTGCCTCGAAGCCGGGCGGTGGGCGCAGGTGCTCCCCGGACCGCAGGGCAATCAGCAGTGCATGGCGGCGGCCGGTGGTCGTGGCCCGGCCCGCTGAGCGGCGCCCGCTACCGGGCGTCGGCGGCGGGCGCTTCGGCGGGGTGCCCGTCGGGCCGGGCATCCGCTGCGGCCGGGCCGCCCGTTCTGGTGTGGCTGTCTCCGGGGTGGCTGTCTTCGGGGTAGTTGTCCGGGGCGGCGGCGGCTTGGAAGGCGCCCAGGGCGAGGCGGTGCAGCAGTGCCGCCATGGCGGGGCGGTCGAGGGACGGCTGGACGCCGCGCTGGCCCGCGCTGTGCGGGGTGGAGTTGAGCAGTCCGAAGACGGCGTGCACGGCGGCGCGGGCGCCGGGCTCGGCGGCGAGGGCCGAGGGCGCGGGGAAGGCACGGCGGACGACGTCCACCCAGAGTTCGACATAGCCGCGCTGGAGGCGGCGGACGCGGTGGCGGTCCTCGTCCCTGAGGTGCAGCAACTCCCGGTCGTGCAGGGTGATCAGGTCCTGGTCGTCCAGCGCGAAGTCGATGTGGCCGAGGATCAGGGCGTCCAGCGCCTCGCCGGCGGCGGCCGTCTCCTGGACCCGCCGCCGGCCCTCACCGAGCAGGCGCTCGCTGATGCCCACCAGCAGGTCGGCCAGCATGGCGTCCTTGCCGGCGAAGTGCCGGTAGAGGCCGGGGCCGCTGATGCCGACGGCCCGGCCGATCTCGTCCACGCCCACGCCGAGGAAGCCACGAGCGGCGAACAGCCGGGCGGCCTCGCGGCGGATCTGGTCGCGGCGCGGCGTCGCGGCGGGGGCATCGGCGTTAGACATGCCACCGATCCTAGACAGTCCGGTTATCGATGGTTAACCTGGGCACCTGAAGTTAACGCTGACTAACATCGCTGGAGCGGTGGGCCGGATTGCCTTCCGCGCCGCCCGGTTCAGGGGCAAAGGAGCTCTTGGGCATGGCCATCCCCTCGTACGCCGCCGCACCGCCGACCTGGGCCGCCGAGGCCCCGGCCCCCCGGCTGGGCACCGCAGCCGATCCCGGCTCCGCCACCTTCCTGGCCAACACCGAGGCGCACACCGCGCTGGTCGGTGAGCTGCGGCGCAAGCTGGCCGCCGCCGCGCTCGGCGGCGGCGAGCGCGCCCGGCAGCGCCACACCGCACGCGGCAAGCTGCTGCCGCGCGACCGGGTGGACACCCTCCTCGACCCGGGCTCGCCCTTCCTGGAGCTGAGCCCGCTGGCCGCCGACGGGATGTACGACGGCGCCGCACCGGCGGCCGGAGTGGTCGCCGGGGTCGGTCGGGTGGCCGGGCGCGAGGTGGTGGTGGTCGCCAACGACGCCACCGTCAAGGGCGGCACCTACTACCCGATGACCGTCAAGAAGCACCTCCGGGCACAGGAGGTGGCCCTCGACAACCGGCTGCCCTGCCTCTACCTGGTGGACTCCGGCGGGGCGTTCCTGCCCATGCAGGACGAGGTCTTCCCCGACCGCGACCACTTCGGGCGGATCTTCTACAACCAGGCGCGGCTGTCCGCCGCGGGGATCCCGCAGATCGCCGCCGTCCTGGGGTCCTGCACGGCGGGCGGGGCGTATGTCCCGGCGATGAGCGATCAGGCCGTGATCGTGCGCAACCAGGGGACCATCTTCCTGGGCGGCCCGCCACTGGTGAAGGCCGCCACCGGTGAGGTGGTCACCGCCGAGGAACTGGGCGGCGGCGAACTGCACTCCCGTACCTCCGGCGTCACCGACCACCTGGCCGAGGACGACGCGCATGCGCTGGCCATCGTCCGCTCCATCGTGGGCGGGCTGGGCCCGCGACCGCCACGGCCGTGGGAGGTCGCCCCGGTGGAGCGCCCGGCGGTGGACCCGGCGGGGCTGTACGGGGCCGTCCCGGTCGACCCGCGCACCCCCTATGACGTGCGCGAGGTGATCGCCCGGGTGGTGGACGGCAGCCGGTTCGCCGAGTTCAAGCCGGACTACGGCCCGACCCTGGTCACCGGCTTCGCCCGAGTGCACGGCCACCCCGTCGGGATCATCGCCAACAACGGCATCCTCTTCTCCGAGTCCGCGATGAAGGGCGCCCACTTCATCGAACTGTGCGACCAGCGCGGCATCCCCCTCCTCTTCCTGCAGAACATCTCCGGCTTCATGGTCGGGCGGCAGTACGAGGCCGGCGGCATCGCCAAGCACGGCGCCAAGATGGTGACCGCGGTGGCCTGCACCCGGGTCCCCAAGCTGACCGTGGTGGTCGGCGGCTCGTACGGCGCCGGGAACTACTCCATGTGCGGTCGGGCCTACTCACCCCGCTTCCTGTGGATGTGGCCGGGAGCCAAGATCTCGGTCATGGGCGGCGAACAGGCCGCCTCCGTGCTCGCCACCGTCCGCCGCGACCAGTTGGAGGCCCAGGGCACCGACTGGTCCGCCGAGGCGGAGGAGGAGTTCAAGCGGCCGGTCCGCGAGCAGTACGAGCAGCAGGGCAACGCCTACTACGCCACCGCCCGGCTCTGGGACGACGGCGTCATCGACCCGATGGACACCCGCACGGTGGTCGGCCTCGCCCTCACCGCCTGCGCCAACGCGCCGCTCGCCGAGCCGCGCCCCTACGGCGTCTTCCGGATGTGACCACGGATATGACGGACCGTCAGCCTGCCTTTCCCGTGACCGGAGGAGCACCTCCCATGTTCGACACCGTCCTGGTCGCCAACCGCGGCGAGATCGCCGTCCGGGTGATCCGCACCCTGCGGCGGCTCGGCGTCCGCTCGGTCGCCGTGTACAGCGACGCCGACGCCGACGCGCTGCATGTGCGCGAGGCCGACACCGCCGTGCGGCTCGGGCCGCCGGACCGGACCGACAGCTCGGCGGCCGAGACCTATCTGCACATCGAGCGGCTGCTGGAGGCGGCCCGGCGCACCGGGGCGCAGGCCGTCCACCCGGGCTACGGCTTCCTGGCTGAGAACGCCGCCTTCGCCGGTGCCTGCGCCGACGCCGGCCTGTCCTTCATCGGTCCTCCTCCCTCCGCGATCGAGCTGATGGGTGACAAGGTCAACGCCAAGGAGGCGGTACGGGCGGCGGGCGTGCCCGTCGTCCCCGGCAGCCGTGCGGCTGCCCGCAGCGACGCCGACCTCGCCGCCGCAGCCACCGAGATCGGCTTCCCGGTGCTGCTCAAGCCCTCGGCGGGCGGCGGCGGCAAGGGCATGCGGCTGGTACGCGACCCGGCCGCGCTGCCAGAGGAGATCGCCGCCGCCCGACGCGAGGCCAGGACCGCCTTCGGTGACGACACACTCCTGGTGGAGCGCTGGGTCGACCGCCCGCGCCACATCGAGGTGCAGGTGCTCGCCGACGCCCACGGCACCACCGTGCACCTGGGCGAGCGCGAGTGCAGCCTCCAGCGGCGCCACCAGAAGCTGATCGAGGAGGCCCCCTCCGTCCTCCTCGACGCGGACACCCGTGCCGCGATGGGCGCCGCCGCCGTCCGCGCGGCCGAGGCGTGCGGCTACACCGGGGCGGGCACAGTGGAGTTCATCGTGCCCGGCGGCGACCCGGCCGCCTACTACTTCATGGAGATGAACACCCGTCTCCAGGTGGAGCACCCGGTCACCGAGCTGGCCGCCACCGTACGCGGTCTGGACAGCCCGGCCGGCCCCGGGCGACCGGACCTGGTCGAGTGGCAGTTGCGCATCGCCGCCGGTGAACCCCTCCCCGTCACCCAGTCCGACATCTCCTTCCACGGTCATGCGATCGAGGCGCGGATCTGCGCCGAGGACCCCGCTCGCGGCTTCCTGCCGACCGGCGGCCGCGTCCTGCTGCTGCACGAGCCGACCGGAGAGGGCGTCCGGGTTGATTCCGGACTCACCCCGGACACCCTCGTCGGCAGCACCTATGACCCCATGCTCGCCAAGATCATCGCCTATGGCCCCGACCGGTCGACGGCTCTGCGAAGGCTGCGCGCCGCCCTCGCGGAGACCCGAATCCTCGGCGTGACCACCAATACCGGCTTCCTGCGCCGGCTCCTCACGCATCCCGACGTGGTTGCAGGCGAACTCGACACCGGCCTGGTCGAGCGCACCGTCCAGCAGACCCCCGAACTCCTGGCATCCCCGCTCGCCGCCGCCGACGCACCCGCCGACGACCCATCCCCTGAGGGCTCTCCCGCAGCCCCGCTCCCCCACGCCGTGCTCTGTGCCGCAGCTCTCGCCCGGCACTTGGACCTGACCCCGGCCCCCGCCCCCGGCGGCTGGACCGATCCCTTCTCCCTCCCCTCCGGCTGGCGGCTGGGCGGCGAACCCGCCTGGACCGTCCACCGGTTGCGCACCCCGGGTGGCGCACCGGTGGAGGTACGGGTGCGGCCTGCCTCCGCAGACGACCTCGCCTCCACAATCAACGTAGCGGCGACCACTGACAACGGCCCCCGCGACGCCGCCCGGCTGGAGGTCCGCTGCGGTGCCGGGCCGGTGCGCACCGCACGGGTCACCCGGCACGCCGACCGCCTGGACCTCACTCTCGACGGCGTCCGGCACAGCTTCACACACGCCACCGACAACGCCCCGCACGGCGCCGCCGCAGGCCCGGTGACCTGGCTCGGCCTGGACGGCGACACCTGGGCGCTGCTGCCGTACGACCCGGTCGCGGAGCGCGCCGAAGGCGGCGGCCCCGGCGCCCACCACGGCACCCTCACCGCCCCCATGCCGGGGACGGTCACGGTGGTGAAGACAGCCGTCGGCGAGCGGGTCCGCAAGGGACAGCCGCTGCTGGTCCTGGAGGCGATGAAGATGGAGCACGTGATCGCCGCGCCGCACGACGGCACGGTGGAGCAGCTGCGCGCGGTATCGGGCGCCGGGGTCGCCATGGACGAGGTGCTGGCCGTGGTCAGCGCGGGTGACGGCGGCGAGGCGGCCGGCGCCGGGGTCGACGCGGCGGAGGTGGCCCGATGACCGGCTCCGTCCTCTCGCTCGGGCTGCCCGCGCCCGTGCCGCTGCCGGGGCTGCCGCAGCGGGTGCGCATTCACGAGGTGGGGGCCCGCGACGGGTTGCAGAACGAGTCCCGGCCGCTGCCGGTCGAGGTGAAGGCGGAGTTCGTCGCCCGGCTGGCGGCGGCCGGGCTGCGGACCGTGGAGGCGACCAGCTTCGTACGCCCCGAGTGGGTGCCGCAGCTGGCCGACGCCGAGCAGCTGATGCCGCTGCTGGCGGACCTGCCGGGTCGGTACCCGGGCCTGCGGCTGCCGGTGCTGGTACCCAATGAGCGCGGTCTGGACCGGGCGCTGGACCACGGCGTCACCGACATCGCGGTCTTCGCCAGCGCCACCGAGACCTTCGCCCGCCGCAACCTCAACCGCTCGCTCGCGGAGTCGCTGGAGATGTTCGCGCCGGTGGTGGCGCGCGCGACGGCGGGGGGCGTACGGGTGCGCGGCTATCTGTCGATGTGCTTCGGTGACCCCTGGGAGGGCCCGGTCCCTCCGGCCCAGGTGGTGGAGGTCGGCCGGCGGCTGCTGGAGCTGGGCTGCGACGAATTGAGCCTCGGCGACACCATCGGGGTGGCCACTCCGGGCCAGGTCACGGCCGTGCTGGCAGCGCTGGACCAGGCCGGCGTGGGGCCGCAGCGGCTGGCCGTGCACTTCCACGACACCTACGGCCAGGCGCTGGCCAACACGCTGGCCGCGTTGCGGCACGGCGTGGCGACCGTGGACGCCTCGGCGGGCGGCCTGGGCGGCTGCCCGTACGCGAAGAGCGCCACCGGGAACCTCGCCACCGAGGACCTGGTGTGGATGCTGCACGGGCTCGGCATAGAGACCGGCGTCGACCTCGCGGCCCTGGCCGCCACCAGCGGCTGGCTGGCCGGACACCTCGGCCGCCCCAGCCCGTCCCGGACGGTGCGCGCGCTGACCGGCGGCTGACCCGGAACCGGCCCGCCGGGCGGCGACCCCGCCCCGGCCGTCCTCTCGTCCCTCACCACCCTCCAGAGGCCCAGGAGCACACCATGCTCGACCACCGGCTCGACGCCGAGTACGAGGACCTGCGGCGCACCGTCGCGGAGTTCGCCAACGACGTCGTCGCTCCCAAGATCGGCGACTACTACGAGCACGACGAGTTCCCGTACGAGATCGTCCGGGAGATGGGGCGGATGGGCCTGTTCGGGCTGCCGTTCCCGGAGGAGTACGGCGGCATGGGCGGCGACTACTTCGCGCTCTGCCTGGCCCTGGAGGAGCTCGCCCGGGTGGACTCCTCGGTGGCCATCACGCTGGAGGCCGGGGTGTCGCTGGGGGCGATGCCGATCTACCGGTTCGGCACCGAGGAGCAGAAGCGGGAGTGGCTGCCCAGGCTGTGTGCGGGCGAGCTGCTGGGCGCCTTCGGTCTGACCGAGCCGGAGGGCGGTTCGGACGCCGGTGCGACCAGGACCACGGCCCGGCTGGACGAGGAGACCGGGGAATGGGTGATCAACGGCACCAAGTGCTTCATCACCAACTCCGGGACGGAGATCACCGGTCTGGTCACCGTCACCGCCCTCACCGAACCGACCACTCGTTCGAGTGATGCGGCCGGGAAACCCTCGACGCGGCCGGTGATCTCCTCCATCATCGTGCCTGCCGGCACCCCCGGCTTCACCGTGTCGAAGAAGTACTCCAAGGTCGGCTGGAACGCCTCGGACACCCGGGAGCTTTCCTTCACCGACTGCCGTGTCCCGGCCGCCAACCTGCTCGGCGAGCCCGGCCGCGGTTATGCCCAGTTCCTCCGCATCCTCGACGAGGGGCGGATCGCCATCGCCGCCCTGGCCACCGGCCTGGCTCAGGGCTGTGTCGACCAGTCCCTGCTGTACGCCGCGCAGCGGCATGCCTTCGGCCGTGCCATCGGCGCCAACCAGGCCATCCAGTTCAAGATCGCGGACATGGAGATGCGCGCGCACACCTCCCGGCTGGCCTGGCGTGACGCCGCGTCACGCCTGCTGCACGGCGAGCCGTTCAAGAAGGAGGCGGCCATCGCCAAGCTGCACTCCTCGGACGCCGCGGTGGTCAACGCCCGGGAGGCCACCCAGGTGCACGGTGGCTACGGCTTCATGAACGAGTTCCCGGTGGCGCGCTTCTGGCGGGACTGCAAGATCCTGGAGATCGGGGAGGGCACCTCCGAGGTCCAGCGCATGCTGATCGCCAGGGAGCTGGGCATGGTCTCCTGACGGACCGGCCCCACGGTCAGGGGATGACGACGACCGGGCGGTTGGCCCGACGGGCCAGCCGTCCGGACACCGAGCCGAAGAGCTTGCCGATCAGGCCGTGCGTACTGCCCACGACGATGGCGTCGGCGGCGTACTCCCGGCCGACCTCCTCCAGCTCGTGGCAGATGTCGCCGCCGCGCTCCACCAGGATCCACGGCACATCGGCCAGGTAGTCGGCGCAGGCCAGCTCCAGGCCGAGCACCTCGGTCCGGTGGTCGGGCACGTCGACGAAGACCGGCGGCTCGCAGCCGGCCCACACGGTGGTCGGCAGCCGGTTGGCGACATGCACGATCACCAGCCCGCAGCTGGAGCGGCGGGCCATGCCGACGGCGTACGCGAGCGCGCGCTCGCTGGAGAGCGAACCGTCGAAGCCGACCACCACCCCGTGCTGGAAGACGGGATCGCACGCCCGCACCAGCTGCGGCTCGCCCTGCGGCGCGGGCAGACGCGGCTGGAGCGCGGACTTCGGCTTGGGCTTCGCCCGGTGTCTGCGCGGCTCTGCGGAGGAGGACTCTCCGGCGGAAGCGGAAGGCCCGGTCGGCCGAGCGGCGGGGGCGCCGTCGGCGGGCTCAGTGGGCTCGTAACCGGCCATGGCTCTGGATTCTCGGCGAGAGGGGATACGGCGGAAGGAGGACGTCAGCGGGTGGGTTTCGGGGCATCACATGGGGCCTACCGGCCGGTGCGGAGGACCGGGGAGCAGCCTGGGTGGCCTCTTCCTTCCAGGGTACGGCGACAGGGCGTTCCCGCCCAGGTGCGGAGCGCAGGGACGCCGCAGATACCCACGTAAGAGCGACGCGCACGACCCCATGCGCGCGCTCCCACTGCGGGCGGGCGCACGCCCCGCTCCCGGAGGTTCCCTGGAGGATGCCGGAGCCTGGCCGGAAGCGCAACAGGGCGCGAGCACAGGGTGACGCCGTGATTGCGGACGGCTCCGCCCAGCGGAGCCGCCGGGCGGGGCCGGTGGGCCCACCAGACCGCCCCGCGCCGCCCCGCGCGCCGTCGCGGCAGACGCGGGACCCGGCCCCCGGACCGGATTCCGGCCATGCGACACGGGCTTCGGACGACCTGTGGCAATTGCCAGATGCATGGGCCCCAGCGCTGGCAGCATGCAGCGCATGCCGCTGCTGCTGATGGACCTCGACAACACGCTCCTCCCTCGGGATGCCGCGTTCCGCGGCTGGGCACGGGACTTCCTGGCCGAGCACCGCCTGCCGCCGCAGGACCTCGACTGGCTCAGCACCCTGGACGGCAGCGGCTTCGTCCCCCGCTCCACCGTCCTCGGCGCCGTGCGCCGGCGGTACGGCCTCAACGCCGGCCTGGACGCCCTGCTCACCCACTACCGCCGGGGCATCAGCGCCCACATCCGGTGCCCCGCGTCCCATGTCGCCGCCCTGCGGGCCGCCCGCGCGGCCGGCTGGACGCTGGGCATCGTCAGCAACGGCGGCACCCTCCCCCAACTGGACAAGATCCGCCGTACCGGTCTCGCCGCCCTGGTCGACGGCTGGGTGATCTCCGAGGAGGCCCGCTGCGCGAAGCCCGACCCGGAGATCTTCCGGATCGCCGCCCACCGCTGCGGCGTACCCACCACCGGCTCCTGGACCGCCCGTACCTGGATGGTCGGCGACCACGCACCCGCCGACATCGCCGGCGCCCGGCTCAGCGGCCTGCACAGCGTCTGGCTGCACCACGGCCGACCCTGGCCCGAACCGGGCTACCGCCCGACCCTCGCCGTACGCGGCCTCCCCGAGGCCATCAGCCTGATCCTGCGGACCAGGACCACCCCCGTGCCCGCCGCCGCGACCGCCCCCGCGCAGGGCACGCTCTCCCCGCACCCGCCGGTCCGCTCAAGCGCCCCGCTCCCCTCGGGCGCACCGGCCCGCACCCGCTTCGTCGCTCCGGCGGTGCGACCGGGCCGCAGCGGGGCAGCAGCCGTGCACAGCACATCGGCCGCCCACCGGGCGGCGGCCGCAGGCGTCACCGGCTGACACGCCACCAGCGGGAGAGCGCCTGCTCGGCGAAGCCCAGCCGCCGGTAGAGCGGTTCCCCGAACAGGGTGGCGGTGAGCGTCGCCCTGCTGTCCGGATGCGCCGTCAGCACCGCCGAGACCAACGTCCGGGCCACCCCCCGCGAGCGGTGTTCGGGGAGCGTCGCCACCCAGTACAGGCCGACCGCCGAGCCGTCGTCGTAGCTGACGCACCCCCCGGCCGGCGCCCCGTCCCGCCAGGCCGCCCAGGCCCGCCAGCCGTCCACCCCGAGCAGCACCGGGGGCAGCAGCGAACCGCGCCGCCAGGGCAGCCGGGCAGCCAGCGGGAAGCCCTCCACCACGGCCCGCTCGACCACCGCCAGCCCGTCGCCGTCCAGCGCCTCGGACACCACCACGAGCCCCGCCCCCGCCGCCCGAGGCTCCCCCGGCGAGCCCTCCCGCCGCTCCCGCTCCGCCACCGGACCGGCCTCCCGTACCATCACCGCCTGCGGCAGGGAGGCTTCACCGCCGAATCGGGTCAAATCCAGCCCGCAGTAGGGGTCTTCGAGGCACAGTTGACGGGTGTCCCACTCCCGGAACAGCCCCGCCAGCTCCTCCTCCAGCGCCGCCGGGTCCGCATACGGCCGGGTGACCACCACCCGGTGGTCGTCCGCGCCGCGCACCGCCGTCCACCCGGCCGTCCGGCGGACCTGCCAACCCAGCGCCCCCGCCTGGGCCGCCCAGTGGGCGGCCGCGTTGTCGTGGGCGGTCTCGGCGTCGCCGCGCTGCTCCATTCCGCAGACCCTAGCCGGGTGCCGCCGGCGAAGCCGACGGGTATCCGGTCAATGGCCGGAGTACGCCGGCAGCGGGCGCGCTCCCCGTCGCGCCGGAGCGCCGGGCGCCGCAGCCGCGCCGCGCGGGCTCGCAGCCGCCGCCTGTCGGCGCTGCTCAGGTTCGCTGTGGCCCGTCGGAGGGAGCGCGCCCGCGCGGGCGCGCAATCGAACTACCGTCGGCGGCGTCCCGCAACGCTGGTTTTCAGTCAACTTCACCACCTGGCAAGGGCATTGGGCATATACGCTGTCCACACCCGAGCGCCCCGGGATTGCGCCCCCCTTAGCGCCCCGTGCGCCGTGTGACAACCAGCCACCCGCCCTCATGCCCCCTTCCCAGCGGGGTCGACGGGTGCCACGCTTCGTGATCGAATGCATCACGCCAAATTGCCATGTCGACATAGCGTCGGATGCGGAATTTGTCACAACGGCCGAGCCGAACCCAGTAGATTCGATCTTGGCTAGCCTCGGGGGAGCGAGCAGTGTTGGAGCAGTACAGGGACGGGCAGTCATGACACCGCGGACCCAGGCAGCAGGGCGAGGCGCCGCCGAGCGCCTCCCAGGCATGCCCCGGGGCCGTGGCCACCGGCGTCCGCGAGCCACACGACCTAGGGGGGCTTGAGCGCCTTGAGCAGGGTGAGCAGGAGCGGCGCAGTGCAGGACGGTGCCGGCGCCCCGTCCCGCCCCCCGGGTGGTGACCCGAGAGCCGCCGGCGCGCCCCATCCGGGTCCGCCCACCGCGGCCACCGGTGCTGCCGCACCGTCTCCGGGCGCCGTCGGCCCCGCTCCCACCGCCGCCCCGGCCACTCCCGCCGCCACCTCCGGCGGCGCTCCGGCGCCCTCCCCCGGCGCGTTCCGCAAGCTCTCCGGGCGCCGCCGCCGGGAGACCGTGGCGGTGCTGATCTTCGGCGGTGCGCCGATCTTCGAGAGCTCCATCCCGCTCTCCGTCTTCGGCGTGGACCGCCAGGACGCCGGGGTCCCCCGCTACCGGCTGCTGGTCTGCGCGGGCGAGGACGGCCCGCTGTCCACCACCGGCGGGCTGACCCTGACGGCACCGTACGGCCTTGACGCCCTCGCCCGCGCCGGCACCATCGTCGTCCCCGCCTGGCGCTCCATCGCCCAGGCGCCGCCGGTCGAGGCCATCGCCGCGCTGCGCAAGGCCCATCAGGAGGGCGCCAGGATCATCGGCCTGTGCACCGGCGCCTTCGTGCTGGCCGCCGCCGGCCTGCTGGACGGCCGCCCGGCCACCACGCACTGGATGTACGCACCGACCCTCGCCAAGCGCTACCCCCGGGTGCACGTCGACCCCCGGGAGCTCTTCGTGGACGACGGTGACGTCCTCACCTCCGCCGGTACGGCCGCCGGGATCGACCTCTGCCTGCACGTGGTCCGCACCGACCACGGCGCCGAGGCCGCCAACGCGCTGGCCCGGCGGCTGGTCGTACCGGCCCGCCGCCCCGGTGGGCAGGCCCAGTACATCGACAGGTCTTTACCTGAGGAGATCGGCAACGACCCGCTCGCCGAGGTCGTGACCTGGGCACTGGAGAACCTCAACCAGCAGTTCGACGTGGAGGCTCTGGCGGCCCGCGCCTATATGAGCCGGCGCACCTTCGACCGGCGCTTCCGGTCGCTGACCGGCAGTGCTCCGCTCCAGTGGCTGATCACCCAGCGGGTGCTCCAGGCCCAGCGGCTGCTGGAGACCTCGGACCTGTCCGTGGACGAGGTGGCCCGCCGGTGCGGCTTCCGCTCGCCGGTGGCGCTGCGCGGTCACTTCCGGCGCCAGTTGGGGGTCTCGCCCGCCGTGTACCGGACCAACTTCCGGTCCCGGCGGCCGCAGCCGCCCGCCGTCGTGCCCGCCCAGGCCCAGCCGGGCGGCGGCTTCGCCGTGCAGGGCGGCGCGGCGGTGGACCGGTCCGGCCGATCGGGGCCGATGTCCGCGCTGCCGGACCACGCGGCCGCCGATGACGGCCGTCCGCAGCCGGGCGCACGCGGGCGCGGCCACCGGACGGACCGATCGGACCGTACCGAGCGCGGCGACGGCCAGGAGCAGGCGGCAGCCGGTTCCCGGGCGGCCGACTCCCGACGTGGGCGCGCGATGCCCGGTCAGCGTGATCGCGCCGTAGGGTGAGACATGTGAACGACCGGATGGTATGGATCGACTGTGAGATGACGGGCCTCGACCTCGTCCAGGATGCCCTGGTCGAGGTCGCGGCGCTGGTCACCGACTCCGAACTCAACATCCTCGGCGACGGCGTGGACATCGTGATCCGCCCGCCGGCCGAGACGCTGCTGACCATGCCCGAGGTGGTGCGTCAGATGCACACCGCCTCGGGCCTGCTCGACCAGCTGGAGTCCGGGGTAACGCTGGCCGAGGCCGAGGCGAGGGTGCTGGCCTACGTCCGCGAGCATGTCCCCGAGGCCGGCAAGGCCCCGCTGTGCGGCAACTCGGTGGCCACCGACCGGGGCTTCCTGGCCCGGGACATGCCGGCGCTCGAGGGGCACCTGCACTACCGGATCGTGGACGTCTCCTCGATCAAGGAGCTGGCCCGCCGGTGGTACCCCAGGGCGTACTACAACAGCCCCGAGAAGAACGGGAACCACCGCGCGCTGGCCGACATCCGGGAGAGCATCGCGGAGCTGCGCTACTACCGCGAGGCGGTGTTCGTGCCGCAGCCGGGGCCGGACAGCGACACCGCGCGGGCCATCGCCGCCAAGCACGTGCTGCCGCCCTCCTGACCTGCCGCCGGTTCGGTGCGACACCCGGCCCCGGCCGCCTGAATCCTGGCACGAGCACCCCGGCGCATCCTGTAGAGTTATCCGCGTCGGAGCGGGTGACGCACCGAACAGATGGTGGGCGTAGCTCAGCTGGTAGAGCGCCGGGTTGTGGTCCCGGAGGTCGCGGGTTCGAGCCCCGTCGCTCACCCCACCAGAGAAGGCCCCTGACCAGGACGAATGGTCGGGGGCCTCTCTCATGCCCGGAGTTCGGCCGCACCGTGTCATCCGCAAGCGGCCCTCGGCGCGCGCCTTCCCTGTGCCCCTCTTGCCGCACACCCTTACTGGGCACACCCCTGACCCTGTCGGCCGGGCGAACCTCCGGGTACGCAGCCGCACCCCGGCAGCCGCCCTACTCCGGCGGCCCGTTGTGCCGCGCCCGGCCCTGGGTCGGCGCCCAGGCCGAGGCACCGGCCCAGTCCCCCGGCGGCGGCCCGACATCCGCCGGAACCGCGGCCTCGCCGGACCCGAGGTCCGCAGTGGGCTCCATGTCCGCGGCAGGCCCGAGGTCCGCAGCAGGCCCGGAGCCGGCCGGTGCGGAGGCAGCCGGTGCGGAGGCGGGGCCACCGCCCAGCACATCGCCCTCCGCCGCAGCGGAGGAGCTGTTGCTCTCCATGAACCGCAGCAACTCCACCGGGAAGGGCAGCACCAGCGTGGAGTTCTTCTCCGCCGCCACCTCGACCACCGTCTGCAGCAGCCGCAGCTGCAACGCCGCCGGGGTGTGCGACATGATCTGCGCCGCGTCGGACAGCCGCTGCGACGCCTGGTACTCGCCGTCCGCCGTGATGATCCGCGCCCGGCGCTCCCGGTCCGCCTCGGCCTGGCGGGCCATCGACCGCTTCATCGACTCGGGCAGCGCGACATCCTTGATCTCCACCCGGTCGATGTGCACCCCCCACTCCAGCGCCGGACTGTCGATCATCAGCGCCAGCCCCTTGTTGAGCTCCTCGCGGTTGGACAGCAGGTCGTCCAGCTCGCTCTTGCCGATGATCGACCGCAGTGAGGTCTGGGCGACCTGGAGCATGGCGAACATGTAGTCCTGCACATTGACCGTGACCCGCACCGGGTCCACCACCCGGAAGTAGATCACCGCGTCCACCCGCACGGTCACGTTGTCCCGGGTGATGCCCTCCTGGGCGGGCACCGGCATCGTCACGATCTGCATATTGACCTTGCGCAGCCGGTCGGCGACGGGCAGCAACAGCCGCAACCCCGGCGCGCGCACCACCTCGTGCACCCGTCCGAAGCGGAACACCACGCCCCGCTCGAACTGCTGGACCACCCGTACGCCCATCATGGCCCACAGGGCCATGGCGCAGAGCACCCCGATCAGCACATCCACGGCCAGCATCACGGGCCTCCGTCTCCGCCCGCCCCGCAGGGTGGACCACCAGCCTGACTGACGGCTCCACCACCCACGCTACGCCGCCGCCGACCGGTGGCGGAAAGACCGCCCCCCGCTTCGGCTCCCGGGCGCCCGCCTCACCCCTCCGGGGGCAGCACATGGAGCCCGAGGGCGGCCAGCAGGGCGGTGGCCTGGGTCACCGAGACGAAAGCGCCGCGCAGCGCCACCAGATCCTCCGGACCCGGTGCGCCCAGGTCCGCACCCCGCAGGTCGGCACCGGCGAACCGGGCGCCGCGCAGCTCGGCCTCGGCCAGCCGGCAGCCGTCCAGCACGGCCTCGGAGAAGTCGCAGCCGCTGAGGTCGGCCTCGGTGAAGTTGTTCCGCTCCAGCAGCCGGCCGCGGAAGTCCAGCCCCGACAGCTGGGCCAGGCCGAGATGGCAGCGGGCCAGGGTGTAGCCGATGCCCCGGCAGCCCTTGAGTCGCACGCCGACCATCCGGCAGTCCTCGAACCGGGTGCCGGCCAGCAGCGCGCCCGCCCAGGTCGAGTTGGCCAGGTCGGTGCCGCTGAAGGTGGCGTCGGTGAGATCCGCGTCGGTGCCCTTGGCGAAGGCCGCGCTGCCGCCCTGGAAGCGGGCCTGCTCCAGCAGCGCCCCGCCCAGGTCGGCCCGGTCCAGCACGCAGTCGGTGAAGACGGCCTCGGGCAGCAGGGCGCGCCGCAGATTCGCTTCGGTGAAGGTGCACTTGGTGAAGGTGTACGGCGAGGTGGGCCCGCGCAGGGCGGCGCGCAGGTCCTGCCCACTGAAGTCCACCCCGGTGAGCTCGCGGTGCTCGGCCAGCAGCGCCACCGCGTCATCGCCGGAGCACGGTGCGGAGGGACGCGGTGCGGAGGGAGGGGTCTCGGTCACCGGCCCACCGTCTCACGCCCCACTGACAACCCCGGCCGGACCATCCCGGCGGACCATCCCGGCGGACCACCCCGGCCGGGCGACCTCGGCGTGACACCCCCCACCGGGCGCGACCCACCGCCGGGCCCGGCCACCGCCCCGGGGCCGTACGGTCCCGTACGGCCCCGGACCCGGCCGCCCCCCTCAGGCCGAAGCCCGCACCACCAGCTCGGTCGCCAGCACCACCTGCCGCCGCGCGCGCCCCTGCTCGGAGATCTCCTCCAGCAGCAGCCGGGCCATGGTGCGGCCCATCTCCTCGATCGGCTGCCGGACGCTGGTCATCGGCGGGTCGGTGTGCCGGGCCACGATGGAGTCGTCGAACCCGACCATCGCCACATCGCCCGGCACCCGCCGCCCGTTCTCGCGCAGCACCTGGAGCGCGCCGGCGGCCATCACATCGGAGGCGCAGAACACCGCGTCCAGTCCGGGCCGCCGCTCCAGCAGCCCGCGCATCGCCTCCCGGCCGCCGGTCTCGGTGAAGTCGGCCCGGCCCACCAGGTCCTCGTCCCAGCCGAGCTCCGCCTCCTCCAGGGCCCGCCGGTAGCCGGCCAGCCGGGCTCGGGCCGGTTCCATGTCCAGCGGTCCGGTGATGGTGGCGATCTGCGTGCAGCCGCGTCGCAGCAGGTGGCGTACGGCCATCCGGGCCCCGCCAGCGTTGTCGGCGTCCACATAGGACAGCGGTTCGAGGTCGGACCGGCGGCCGACCAGCACCGACGGCATGTCCAGCCGCTCCAGCAGGTTGGGCAGCGGGTCGTCCTCGTGCACCGAGACCATCAGCACGCCGTCCACCCGGTGCGCGGTCAGATAGGTGGCCAGCCGGTCGCGCTCCTTCTTGGTGCGGACCAGAATGAGCAGCAACTGCATCTCCGTGTCCGCGAGTTCGGCGGAGACGCCCCGGATGATGTCCGAGAAGAACGGTTCGGAAAACAGCCGTGTCTCGGCCTCGGGCACCACCAGGGCGATGGAGTCCGTTCGAGAAGTGACAAGAGTCCTGGCGGCCCGGTTGGGGACATAACCGAGTTCCGCGATGGCCTGTTCCACGGCGGCGCGTGCCTTGTCGCTCACCCTTGGTGACCCGTTGATGACCCGGGAGACGGTGCCGCGGCCCACTCCGGCCAGGGCGGCCACGGCCTCCAGGGTGGGACGGGCGCCGCCTCTCACCGCAGGGCCCGCCGGACGCTGTGCGGCTTGACTCATGGTTCACCTCTCGGACTTCGGGACGCGGGCTGCGCCTCATTGTGGCCGGTTCGGGGCGGATATCGCCGCACCCTCCTGCGATCACCACCCTGAGCTGGACGTTCCCGCAGGTGGCCGGGGCTGTGCCGCCCCGGTTGGCCGGGCGGCCAGGCCATCGGCCGGACACGGTCGCGTGACTGGCAGGACACGCTCGCGCAACGGAACCGACTTCAAGTCTTGACACCCACCCCCTTCAGGCAGGAGTCTTCACGACATGCCTCGTGGGAGCGCTCCCACACACTAGCGGTGAAACGACCTCGAGGACAGCTTCAGTACAGCACGCATCTTCTGCACCACATCTTCTGCATCATCTGCTTTGCCACTTGTGAATTCGACTCGCCACCGAACCCGTACCGGCCGCCCAACCGCGGCCATGCGGGGACTCCCCGTGGCGCACCCCGGACCCACCCTGGAAATAGGAGAGTGGAATGCGCACCACTAGCAGCTCCCGCGGCACCAGAGCCGCTATCGCCGCCGCCGCGGGGCTCGCGATCTGCGCGGCCCTGGTCACCGGCTGCAGCAGCAGCAGCAGCGACAAGAGCACCAGCGACAACGCCTCGTCCGGCGCCAGCAGCAGCAGCGGCGGCGACAGCGGCGAGAAGATCACGCTGCGCATCGGCACCTTCGGCCAGTTCGGCTACGACGAGGCCGGTCTGTACAAGCAGTACGAGGCCGAGCACCCCAACATCAAGATCGTCCCGGAGAACGTCACCGACTCCGGCAAGTACTGGGACGCGCTCAAGCTCCACCTGGCCAGCGGCAGCGGCGTGGACGACATCCAGGCCATCGAGGTCGGCAACATCGCCGAGGCCACCTCGAAGCTGTACGACAAGTTCGTGGACCTGAGCAAGGCCCCGGGCGTGCAGGCCTCCAACTGGGTCTCCTACAAGTGGGCGCAGGCCACCACCACCGGCGGCCAGACCATCGGTCTGGGCACCGACGTCGGCCCGATGGCCATCTGCTACCGCACCGACCTGTTCAAGGCGGCCGGCCTGCCGACCGACCGCGACGAGGTCGGCAAGCTGTGGGCGGGCGGCTGGGACGACTACCTCAAGGTCGGCGAGAAGTTCCAGAAGAACGCGCCGGCCGGCTCCCACTTCGTGGACTCCGCGGGTGGCATCTTCAACGCCGTGGTCTCCAGCCAGCCGGAGCAGTACTCCAACGCCCAGGGCGAGCTGGTCTACGACAAGAGCGCCGGTGTGAAGCTGGCCTGGGACACCGCGGTCAAGGCCATCCAGGACGGCCTGAGCACCGGTTACCAGCAGTTCGACGACGGCGGCAACTGGGCGGGCGGCTTCAAGACCGGCAAGTTCGCCACCGTCTCCTGCCCGAGCTGGATGACCGGCACCATCCAGACCAACGCCGGTGACACCGGCAAGGGCAAGTGGGACATCGCGGCCGCGCCCGTCGCCGCCAACTGGGGCGGCTCCTTCCTCGGCGTGCCCAAGGGCGGCAAGCACGAGGAGGAGGCCATCAAGCTGGCCGTCTGGCTGACCTCCGCCACGCAGCAGGAGAAGATCTTCACCCAGTTCGGCAACATCCCCTCCACCGTTGCCGGTCTGGACAGCCCGGCCGTCCAGGACGCCAAGCTGGCGTACTTCAATGACGCCCCCACCGGCAAGATCTACGGCCAGATCGCCAAGGACACCGTCCCGGCCCCGATCGGTCCGTGGGACGGCCAGGTGAAGGACATCATCACCAAGAACGGCCTGCTGGACATCGAGCAGCACCACGTCGACCCGAAGAAGTCGTGGGACAACGTGCTGAAGCTGGTCAAGGACAAGACCGACAACTAGTCCTCGGCAGGGCCTTTGGGCCCGTCCGAAGGCTCCCAGGGTGAGGCGAGGCCGCCCGGTCGACGCACCATCGGCCGGGCGGCCCGTCCGCCTGACTTACCGCCAGACCCATCCCGGGAAGGACGCCACTCGTGGCCACCTCCGTGAGGACGCCGGCCGGCGGCGGACCGCCGCAGTCGCCATCCGCCTCGCACCGTCCTGCGCCGCCCTCCGACCGGCAGACGTGGCGCAGCCGGCTCTACCGCCTCGACCTCAAGGCGACGCCGTACGCGTATATCGCTCCGTTCTTCATCTGCTTCGCGGCCTTCGGGCTGTTCCCGCTGATCTACACCGGTTGGCTCTCGCTGCACCGGCTCTCGCTCGGTGAGAGCGGCTCCGGTGACTGGCGCGGCTTCCAGAACTACACCAAGCTCTGGGAGAGCGACCAGTTCTGGAACGCGCTGAGCAACACCTTCACCATCGGCGTGATCTCCACCGTTCCGCAGCTGCTGATGGCGCTGGGCCTGGCCCACATGCTCAACTACCGGCTGCGCGGCCGCACCTTCTTCCGGGTCGCGATCCTCGCTCCGTACGCCACCTCGATCGCCGCCGCCTCGCTGGTCTTCGTCCAGCTGTTCAACTACGACTCCGGCTTCATCAACGAGGTCCTCGGCTGGGTCGGCATCGACAAGGTGCAGTGGCAGAGCGACAAGTGGCCCGCCCAGATCGCCATCTCCTCCATCGTGACCTGGCGCTGGACCGGCTACAACGCGCTGATCTACCTGGCGGCGATGCAGGCCGTCCCCGGTGACCTCTACGAGGCCGCGTCCATCGACGGCGCCTCCCGGTGGCGGCAGTTCATCAACATCACCATCCCGTCGATCCGCCCGACGATCATCTTCACCATCATCGTCTCCACCATCGGAGCCACCCAGCTCTTCGGCGAGCCGATGCTCTTCGGCGGCGGCGTCGGCGTCAGCGGTGGATCGGCCCACCAGTACCAGACGCTGAGCCTGTACCTCTACGAGCTCGGCTGGCCCAACAGCCAGCTCGGCCGGGCCGCGGCCGTCGCCTGGGTGATGCTGCTGCTTCTGCTGCTCATCGGAGCACTGCAGGCGATCATCTCCCGGATCAACCGCAAGAAGTCTGGGGGCTGACCACCATGACCCTCTCCTCTGCCACCCCGCGCACCGCCGAGCTCGCCACGGCCCGTCCGGACCGCCGCCGGTCCAAGAAGAAGTCCGGCGCCGGAAAGACCCATGACGCCGGCCCGCTCACCTATGTGGTGCTGATCGCTGCGGCGCTGATCTCGCTCTTCCCGCTGTATTGGACGGTCGTTGCCGCGTCCAGCACCGACACCGAGATCGTCCAGCCGCCGACCCCGCTGCTGCCCGGCAGCCACCTGTTCCACAACCTCAATGTGGCGTGGAACGAAGTCCACATGGGCGACGCACTGCTCAACTCCACCATCGTGGCGAGTTTTGTGGCGCTCAGCACCGTGCTCTTCTCCACGCTGGCCGGGTTCGCCTTCGCCAAGCTCCGGTTCAGCGGCCGCAACGCGCTGCTGGCCCTGGTGGTCGCCACCATGACCATCCCGCCGCAGCTCAGCGTGATCCCGCTGTACCAGATCATGGTCAAGGTGGGCTGGGGCGACAAGCTCCAGTCGGTGATCCTGCCGTCGCTGGTGGCCGCCTTCGGT
The DNA here is from genome assembly GCF_044755465.1 of Streptomyces sp. NPDC092296. Taxonomy (NCBI): domain Bacteria; kingdom Bacillati; phylum Actinomycetota; class Actinomycetes; order Kitasatosporales; family Streptomycetaceae; genus Streptomyces; species Streptomyces sp. NPDC092296. Next base: position 212,096 of record NZ_JBIVRB010000007.1, read on the forward strand.
GTCTTCTTCATGCGGCAGTTCCTGCTGGAGGCGCTGCCGCTGGAGCTGATCGAGGCCGCCCGGATGGACGGCGCGCACAGCCTGCGGATCATCTGGCACGTGGTGTTCCCGATCGCCCGCCCGGCGATGGCCGTGCTCGGCATGCTGGTCTTCGTCCAGGCGTGGAACGACTTCTTCTGGCCCTTCATCGCGCTGAGCCAGCAGAATCCGACCGTCCAGGTGGCCCTGGCCGGCCTCGGCGCGGGCAACCACACCACCGACCACGCGATCATCCTGACCGGCGCGCTGGTCGCCACCCTGCCGCTGCTGCTGGTCTTCGCCGTGCTCGGCAAGCACATCGTGGGCGGCATCACCGCCGGTGCCGTCAAGAGCTGACGCAGATCCGCCGCTCCTCCCGTACGGCCGCGCCCCGATTCGCGCGGCCGTACGGGGCCCCCACCACCGCCGGCTTTCCCTTCCTGCCCGCCCTCGCCCATTCTGGGAGCGCTCCCGCATGACCGCTGTACGATCCGAGACCACGCCCGGTCGGCTGACCGAGCAGACCGCCGCGATCAGCTTTCCGGCCGGCTTCACCTGGGGCGCGGCCACCGCGGCCTACCAGATCGAGGGCGCCGCGGCCGAGGACGGCCGTACCCCCTCCATCTGGGACACGTTCAGCCACACGCCGGGCAAGGTCCGCAACGGCGACACCGGTGACATCGCCGCCGACCACTACCACCGCTTCCGCGACGACGTGGCGCTGATGGCCGACCTGGGCCTGAACGCCTACCGGTTCTCGATCTCCTGGCCGCGCGTCCAGCCCACCGGGCGCGGTCCCGCCGTCGAGCGCGGTCTGGACTTCTACCGCGCGCTCGCCGACGAGCTGCTGGAGAAGGGCATCACCCCGGTCGCCACCCTCTACCACTGGGACCTGCCCCAGGAGCTGGAGGACGCCGGCGGCTGGCCGGTGCGCGACACCGCGGAGCGCTTCACCGACTACGCCGCCATCATGGCGGAGGCGCTCGGTGACCGCGTCAAGATCTGGACCACCTTCAACGAGCCGTGGTGCTCGGCCTTCCTGGGCTACGGATCGGGCGTGCACGCCCCCGGCCGCACCGAGCCCGACGCCGCCCTCAAGGCCGCCCACCACCTCAACCTCGCCCATGGCCGGGCGATCGGGGTTCTGCGCTCCACACTCCCCGCTACCGCGCAGACCTCGATCACCCTGAACCTGCACCAGGTGCGGCCGCTGACCGACAGCGCCGAGGACCTGGACGCGGCCCGCCGGATCGACGCCGTCGGCAACCGGATCTTCACCGGCCCGGTGCTGAACGGCGCGTACCCCGCGGACCTGCTGGAGGACACCGCCCACCTGGTCGACTGGGGCACCCTGGTGCAGGACGGCGACCTCGCCGAGATCTCCCGCCCGATCGACCTGCTGGGCATCAACTACTACACCCCGACGCTGGTCTCGGCGCCCGACGGTGCGGTGCCGGCCGGCGAGGCGTCCCGCAACGACGCCCACGGCAAGAGCGACCACTCCCCGTGGCCCGGCTCCGAGCAGGTCGTCTTCCACCTGCCGCCCGGCGAGACCACCGCGATGGGCTGGGCGATCGACGACACCGGTCTGCACGACCTGCTGCTGGCCGTCGGCCGGGAGCACCCGAACCTGCCGCTGATGGTCACCGAGAACGGTGCCGCCTTCGACGACTACCTCGACCCCAAGGGCGCCGTCAACGACCCCGAGCGCATCGCCTACCTCCACGGGCACCTCTCCGCCGTGCACCGCGCCATCGCCGACGGGGTGGACGTCCGGGGCTACTTCCTCTGGTCGCTGATGGACAACTTCGAGTGGGCGTACGGCTACAGCAAGCGCTTCGGCGCGGTGTACGTCGACTACTCGACGCAGCGCCGGATCCCCAAGAGCAGCGCCCGCTGGTACGCGGATGTGATCGGGCGCCACGGACTCCCCCCGGTCGACGGCCTGGCGTAGGCCGGAGGGAAGGCCGACGGGGAGCCATGGAGGGCTGACACCCCGTCGTAAGGGCGGGCGCGGCGGCTGTGAGGGGATCGCTGCGTCCGCCCTGCCGTGCCCGGCCGCCGTACGCGCCGGGCCGTACCCCCGCTGCCGTACCCCCGCCGCCGTGTCCTGGGACGTGACCTCATCCGGCGGCGGTCGTTCCACTCACGTGCGAGCAATTCACCGTACCCGCAAGGCCGTTCACCTACTGGCGTTCGCCGCTGCCCTGTGCTGCCTCGGCGCCGGGCCGGCCGGCGCCGCTCAACCGGTCACCTCCGCCGAGCTGCCGGTCCGGCCGGGGCCCTCGGCCGGCAGTCCGGCGGTCCTCACCCCGATCACGGCGGGGATGCTGCTCTGCGGCATCGCCGCGATCCGCCGCCGGGGGCTGCCCGGCGGCTCCTGACGCCCCCGCGCCGCCCGCTCAGCGGGCCGCGTCGAAGACGCCCGGCGGCGGCGCCGGGGACGGTACGGCGGTCGCGTCGGTCACCGGCTGCGCGCCGCCGGTGAAGTCGGCCACCGCCCGGCCGTGCTCGACCCGGCCGGGGAAGGGGTCGCCCGCCACCCGCCGGGTCAGCTCCGGCAGCGGCAGCGGCAGCCGTCCGGCCACCAGCACCAGATTGCCGAACCGGCGCCCGCGCAGCACCGCCGGGTCGCCCACCAGCCCCACCTCGGGGAAGATCCGCAGCAGCGTGGCCACCTGGGAGCGGGCGAAGGCCAGCGGCGCGCCGTCCGTGATGTTGACGGCGTACAGCCCGCCCGGCGCCAGCGCGCGGGCGGCCAGCGCGGCGAACTCCTCGGTGGCGCAGTGCGCGGGCACCCGGGCGCCGCTGAAGACGTCCGCGACCACCAGGTCCGCGCCGCCCTCGGGTGCCCGCTCCAGCACCGCCCGCGCGTCGGCGCCGCGCACCTTGAGCTGCCAGCCCCGGTCCAGCGGCAGTTCGGCCCGGACCAGCTCGGTGAGCGCGGTGTCGATCTCCGCGACCTGCTGCCGCGAGCGGGGCCGGGTCGCCGCCACGTACCGGGCCAGCGTGCAGGCGCCGCCGCCCAGGTGCAGCGCGCTGATCGGCCGGCCCGCCGGGGCGGCCAGGTCCGCGATGTGGCCCAGCCACCGCTGGTACTCGAAGGACAGATGGGCGGGGTCGTCCAGGTCGACGTACGACTGCGGAGCCCCGTCGAGCAGCAGCGTCCAGCCGCGCGGCCGGTCCCGGTCCGGGATCAGCTCCGCGAGCCCGGAGTCGGTGCGGCGGGCGACCACCTCGGGCGTACGGCTCTCGGCTCGTCTGCTGCGTCCCATCCCCTCAGTATGGGCGAGGGCGTGGACCGGCCCGCGTCCCGGGCTGCGGGCGGCTCAGTACTGGCCGAAGCCGCCGGCCTGGAGGGTGCCGGCCGCCTCGCAGAGCGCGGAGCGCAGCACCCAGGGGTCGGTGGGCCGCAGGGTGCCGTCGGCCGCCGGGGGGGCGACCAGCCAGCCGGGCTCCGGGCCGATGAACGCGCCATGGGTGCAGGAGCTGCCCGGCAGGTGCCAGCGGTCGGCGGTGCCGCTCGGCACCAGGAAGAGCAGCCGGGTGCCGCCCGCGTCGCCCAGCACCGCGCCGCACGCGCCGCGCAGCCGCAGGATGTCGACGGTCTCCAGGCCGTGCCGCAGCGGCACCGCCACGGTGTCGTACGGCAGCCGCTGGGTGGTGGACCCGGCATTGTCGGCCGCCCGTCGGACGGCGGCACGCAGCCCGCTCACCACGGACGGCGGAAGCACGGCACCGCCCGCACGCGGCACTGACTGCGGCACTCCGGCGCCCATGCGCACCTCCACTGTCGACGGGGCGAGCTCCCCGTCCAGCACAACGCGCCGAGAGCACGAGAGCCACGGGTGTGCAGCGGGCAGGCTATGGCATTTCATGGCAGATGCGCCGTGCCATGTCCGGTTTGTTGCGAAATATCGAGTGTTCGATTTGTGACTCCCGGTACTGTCGAGGCGTCTTCCGGCCGTACGATCCACGGCGGCCAGGACGCAGAACCATCCGGGGAGCACCGAATCATGGCACCCACGCCTCTCGACCCGGCGGACCGGCCCCCGGCCAACCACGTGATGCGCGAGCTGCGCGGCGACCTCTCCCCCGGGGAGTTCGCCGCCCGGGTCAGGCGGGCGGGCCGGGAGATCGGCGAGCACGTCTCCTGCGACGCCCGGTACATCGGGCGGGTGGAGGCGGGGGAGATCCGCTGCCCCAACTACGCGTACGAGCGGGTGTTCCGGCACATGTTCCCGGGCCGCTCCCTGGCCGATCTGGGGTTCGCCCCGCGCGGCACCGTACGCCGCCGGGTGGGCCCGCCGCGCGGCGAGGCCGTACCGCACGCTGCCCCGCAGCACCGTACCGACGAGGAGAACGACGACGTGCATCGCCGCACGTTCATGGCAGGCGGCCCCGCCGCCCTGGTGACGGCGCTGGGGCTGGACCAGCCCGCGTACGCCGCGCCGATCGAGCACCGCAAGGTGGGACCCGAAGAGGTGGCCGTCGTCGAGGAGGCCGTCCGCCGCATCCGGGTGCTGGACGACCGGCAGGGCGCCGACGCCCTCTTCGACTCGGCCGGCCGGTCGCTGCGCGAGGCGTATCTGCTGCTCAACACCGGCTACTACACCGCCGACACCGAGCGGCGGTTGCAGTCCGGCGCCGGTGAGCTCGCCATCTCGGTCGGCTGGCTGGCCCATGACTCCGGCCGGCTGGCCGACGCCCGCTCCTTCTACGCCGAGGCCCTCGCCACCGCCAGGATGGCCGACGACCCGGCGCTGGAGGCCCACGCCTTCTGCAACACCGCCTTCCTGGCCCGCGACACCGGGCGCCCCCGCGAGGCGGTCCGCGCCGCCCAGGCGGCACAGCAGGCCGCCAGGGACATCGGCTCCCCCCGGCTGCTCGCGCTGCTCGCCATGCGGGAGGCCGGCGGCTGGGCGGTGCTCCGGGAGCGCGCCTCCTGCGAGCAGGCGCTGCGACGGGCCCACCACTACTTCGAACAGGGCGCCCGCGACGCCGACCCGGAGTGGATGTCCTTCTTCGGGCGGGCCGAGATCACCGGGCTGGAGGCCCAGTGCTGGTCGGCGCTGGACGACTGGACCCGGGCGGCCGACCTGGCCACCCGCGCCATGCGGCTCCAGGACCCGCACTTCGTCCGCAACCGCGCCCTCTACACCGCCGAGCTCGCCCACGACCAGCTCGGCGGCGGCGACCTCGCGGCGGCGGCGGTCAGCGGGACGCACGCCCTGGAGCTGCTGCGCGAGGTCAGCTCGACCCGGATCAAGGGCATGCTGGCCGGCACCGTCGGCCGGCTGCGCCGGCACCGGGGCGTCCCGGAGGTCGCGGAGTTCGTGGACCGGTACGACGCGGCGGGCTGAGCCCGGGGCGATATCCGTTTGCGGCGCCGCCCCCGGTCCCGCAGGCTCGTCGGCGGCCCACCCCCTGCGACAGGAGCACCCACGGTGTCCCAGGAACGCCCAGCCCCCGACCGGGACGGCCTCGGTCTGCGAGCCGACTGCGGGAGCTGCTTCGGGCTCTGCTGCGTCGCGCTGCCCTTCGCCGCCTCCGCCGACTTCGCGGTCGGCAAGGACGCCGGGACGCCGTGCGCCAACCTCCGGCCGGACTTCCGCTGCGGCATCCACACCCGGCTCCGCGAGAGCGGCTTCCGGGGCTGCACGGTCTTCGACTGCTTGGGCGCGGGCCAGAAGGTCTCCCAGACCACCTTCGACGGCCGGGACTGGCGCTCGCACCCGGGCACCGCACGGCAGATGTTCGCGGTGTTCCCCGTCATGCGGCAACTCCACGAACTCCTCTGGTACGTGACCGAAGCCCTGGCCCGGCCGGCGGCCCGGCCGGTGCACGGCGAGCTGCGCCGCGCGCTGGGCGAGCTGGACCGGCTCAGCGGCGGCAGCGCCGCATCCCTCATCGCGCTGGACGTGCCGGCTCTCCGCGCCGACGTCAACGCGCTGCTGCTGCGTACCAGCGAACTGGTGCGCGCCGCCGTCCCCGGCCGCAGGCGGAACCACCGGGGCGCCGACCTGATCGGCGCCCGGCTCGGCGGCGCCCGGCTGCGGGGCGCCGATCTGCGCGGCGCCTACCTCATCGCGGCCGACCTCAGCCGGGCCGACCTGCGGACGGCCGACCTGATCGGCGCGGACCTGCGCGACGCCGACCTGCGCGGTGCCGACCTCACCGGCAGCCTCTTCCTCACCCAGCCCCAGCTCGACTCGGCCAGGGGGGACGCCGCCACCCGGCTGCCCCCGGCCCTCAGCCGCCCCGCCCACTGGTGACACCGCCCTGGTGCCCGGGAGGTTCCCGGGCACCAGGGCGGTGTCGGCCCCGGCGGTGGTCAGCCCAGGTGAGAGGTGTCGTTCCAGACCTCCACGGCCGGCGCGGCGTACTCCCAGCCGAGCACGCAGAGCGAGGCCGGGCGGAGCTTGAAGCGCTGCCCGTACTCCGGGGGCAGGCCCAGCCAGCGCGCGGTGAGAATCCGCAGCAGATGCCCATGGGCGAAGACGACCACCGTGCGGTCGGCGCAGTCCATGGTGACCGTGTCGTGCTCCGGACGGCCGTGGTCGTCCGCGAGCCGGTCCAGGAAGGCATCGGTGCGGGCGGCCACCTGGGCCAGGGTCTCCCCGCCGGGCACGCCGTCCCGCCAGATCACCCAGCCGGGGTGTCCGTCGGCCCGGATGTCGTCGCCGGTCCGCCCCTCGTACGCCCCGTAGTCCCACTCCATCAGGTCGGGCGTGTCGATCGCCCGCTCCCCCAGCCCGGCCAGCTCGCAGGTCTCCCGGGCCCGCGACAGCGGGCTGGTGAACACGGCGGCGTCGGGCAGGCCGCCCCATGGGGCGCGTTTGAGGCGGTCACCGAGGGCGAGCGCCATGTGGCGGCCCTCCTCGGTGAGCGGGATGTCGGTACGACCGGTGTGGCGGCCGGTGGCCGACCACTCGGTCTCACCGTGGCGGACGAGCAGGATGCGGGCGGGCATGAGGGCCGTGCCTCCTCTAGCAGTGGTACGGGGGCGGGAGCCCCGCCTCCCCCCATGATCCCGCAGTTCGCAGCCCGCCGAGCATCAGCGCCAGCCCGAAGGCGTACTGCGCGGCGCTCTCCTGGGCGTCCGCCAGCTCCGGCGCCAGGTCGACGATCAGCGGGAACTCCTCCGCCGACAGCGTCTCCAGCCGCTCCCGGAAGCGCCGCCTGCCCTCCGCGCCCGCGCAGCGCGCCCGGTCCGCCCGCAGCGCCGCCCCCACCGTGTACTGGAGCAGCGCCGTCTGCGCCCGCGCCGCCTCCTCGCGGCCGAGACCCGCGCCCCGCAGCAGCCCCAGCATGTGCTCCATCATCGCCACCGCCCCGCCGACCGGTGCCTGCTCGGCGGGCTGCTCCGACCGGTGCTGCTCGGCCAGCAGCCGCAGCACCGAGGGGCGGCCGGTGAACAGCTGGTACAGCGCGAGGCAGGCGTCACTCAGCTGCTCGTACCAGGGCGCGTCGGTGCGCGCGGGGGGCGGCTCCTGTGCGAACACGCGCTCGCGGGCGGCGCGGAACAGCTCGTCCTTGCCGCTGAAGTAGGTGTAGAGCGCCATCGTCCCCACCCCCAGCTCCTCGGCCAGCGCCCGCATCGAGAAACCCTCGATGCCGCGCTCGTCGAGCAGCCGCAGGGCGGTGTCGACGATCAGCTCGGCGCTGAGCGAGTTGCGGGGGGCGCGGGGCCTGCGGCGGTTCTGTTCGGACATGGCGGCACTGCTGTCGGTGAGGTGGTGGTCGCGTTCCCCGTTCCCGGAAATCGACTCCGGGCCGCTGTGGTACGCCACTAACGTACAACGTACGGTAGCCCGTACGCCTCGTTAGTCGCCCGGAGTTCATCACCATGTCATCGCAGACCGCCCGCCCTTTCGACGGCCGCCCACTCGACGGCCGCCCTCGCCACTGGTGGCGCGAACTGCTGCTGGTCGCGTTGATCTACGCCGCGTACGACGGCAGCCGGCTGGTGGTCGCGGGCGGCCTGCCGGAGGCGCTGCGCAACGGGCACCGGCTGCTCTCCGCCGAAACCTGGCTGCACCTGGCGCCCGAGCACTGGCTGAACGACGCCTTCACCCGGCACGCCTGGCTGGCGGTGCCGGCCGACTTCGCGTACGCCACCCTCCACTACCTGGTCACGCCCGCCGTCCTGGTCTGGGTCTGGCGCAAGCACGGCGACCGCTACCGGCACGCCCGCACCTGGCTGGGCATATCCACCGTCCTGGGCCTGATCGGCTTCACCACCATGCCGACCGCGCCGCCCCGGCTGCTGGAGGCCTCGTACGGCTTCACCGACTCGATGCGGCAGCACGCCGGGATCGGCTGGTGGGGCGGCGAGGCCAGCGCCCCCAAGGGCATGGGCGACCTCACCAACCAGTTCGCCGCCATGCCCAGCCTGCACGTCGGCTGGGCGCTGTGGTGCGGCCTGATGCTCTGGTTCTCCGCCCGGCACCTGGCGGTCCGGGTGGCCGGGCTGCTCTACCCGGTCCTGATCGCCGTCGTGGTGATGGGCACCGCCAACCACTACCTGCTGGACGCCGTCGCCGGCTGCGCCGTGATGGGCCTGGGCGCCCTGCTCGCCGCCCCCGCCCTCCGCCTCACCGACCGCTCCCGCCGCCCCGCCGTGGTGGCCGCCCACATCCCCGCCCAATCCCCCCACCCCCAGGACGAACCGGTCCCCACCAGCTGAACCCGACGCCTCGCGGCGGGGTGTCCGGGGCGACATGGCCCGGTTGTCAGTGGCGGGTGCAAGACTGGCGCGCACCATGAACGTCTCGCTCCCCGGCCCCGCAGAGCCGCCCGCGCGGCGGCTCGCCAGGCTGCGCGGCCCCGCCCCGCAGCGCAGCCTCGACGCCCGCGCCCTCGCCGCCCTCGCCGCCAACCCCGGCTGCCGCCGCCGTGCCCTGCTGGACGCCGCCGGGGTGGACAAGGCCGCCCTCGCGGACCGGCTCGGCAGCCCCGCGCCATTCGGCCAGTCGCCGTTCGCCATCGCGCGCGGCCATGTCTTCGAATCCCGGGTCAAGGCGGACTCGTACGCCGAGCTGCTGCTCCTGCTCCACCGCCACCTGGGCCTCCCCGAGGCCCGCGCGGCCGAGGTCGCGACCCCCGATCTGCTCCCCCGTGCGGGCAACGCCGTACGGACCGAGCGCACCCGGCAGGCGCTGGCCGAGGCCACCGCCGGCCCCGGCCGCTGGACGCTGCTCGACCATCCGATGCTCCGGCTGGACGTGGCCGGCTCCCCCGCCTACCTGGAGCCGGACGCGGTCGTCGTGCGGCCCGACGGCCGCTGGACGGTCGTGGAGATCAAGTCCTTCCCGATCCTGGACGGCGCCGCCGACCCGGCCAAGGTCGGGGCCGCCGCCCGCCAGACGGCCGTCTACGTGCTGGCCCTGCGCGAGACCGCCGCCGACCTGGCCGGCATCAAGCCGGACGCCGATCCGTACGCGGTCCCCGAGGGTCTGGCCGCCGCCCCCGACCACACCGTGCTGCTGGTCTGCCCCAAGGACTTCTCCAACCGCCCGACCGCAGCCGCGGTGGACGTCCGCCGCGAGATGGCGGTCACCCGCCGCCAGCTCCAGCGGATGGCCGGGATCGACCAGCTCCTCGACGCCCTGCCCGCCGACGCGGGCTTCGACGTCTCGACGGACGAGGACGGCAATCCGGCCCGCTCCGCCGAGCAGCTGGGCGATTCGGTGGCCGCCGTGCCCGCCGCCTACGCCCCCGACTGCCTCTCCGCCTGCGAGCTGGGCTTCCACTGCCGGCAGGAGGCCCGCTGCGCCGGCGCGGTCGAGCAGCTGGGCCGCAGTGTCCGGGGCGAGCTGGGCAGCATCCGCACCGTCCCCGCCGCCCTCACCGCCGCCACACCGACCGCCCCCGACGCCGCCCCCGACCCCGACCCCGGCCTTGCCCCGGACGAAGCCGCCGCCCGCCTCGCCCGCGCCGCCACCCTGCGCGCCGAAGCCCTGGCCGAGGCCGCCGCCGGAGCGCACGCCGCAGCCCGCACCGAGGAGGCCACCGGCGCATGAGCCTGCTCACCACCCTGGCCCGCCTGGAGGCCGTCCGGTCCGGCCGGGCCGAACCGCTGGCCACCGTCAGACACCGCCACCTCTCCGACCGCCCCATGGTGCTCGTCCCGCTCACCGCCGCCGGCGAGGCCGGCGCGCCGCTCGCCGCCATGCTCGGCACCGACCGCGACGCCCCACGCCTGCATGTCGTCCTCCAGCCACTCGACCGCGACCAACGGTTCGCCTTCCTGGCCGCGCTCGCCGCCGACCTCCTCCCCCACCTGGAGAGCTACGGCGCGGACGTCGAGCAGATCGAGGGCACCGAGAAGGACCCGCAGACCGGCGAGAAGACCCCCGTGCTGCGCGAGCTGTGCGCCGACGCCCCGCAGCTGATCGTGCCCAACACGGCGGGCATCCACTACCTGGGCCTGCTCGGCCGCTCCACCCGCTTCCGGCGCACCGCCGACGACGCGGACGCCGGTCCGTACCCGGTGCCGTCCCGGGTGCCGCTGCTGGGCCGCTGGCTCACCCATCTGCGCGAGCGCTCCGAGGTGCCCGGTTCGGCGCTGCTGCTCGCCATGACCGCGCTGCTGGGCCGCCACTGGGCCACCGGCCAGAGCAGTCTGGAGGACCAGCACCTGGGCGCCCAGCTCTCCTGGATCGCGCCGCCACCCGGGCTGAGCGGCGCGGAGGCGGCGCTGCTGGCCGAGACCGCCCGCGATGAGCGGGGCCAGCTGCGCTGCCCGCCCGCCGGCCCGGCGACCGACCCCCGGTTCGACGAGAAGCTGCTGCACCCCGCGATCACCCGCCATGACGCCGCCCGCGCGGCCCTGCGCGCCCACCCGGGTGACGCGCGGGCCGAGCGGCACGGCGGGCGCGCCGCCGAGGAGCTGCACCGGCTGCTCGCCGGCGTGCTGCGCCCCACCTGGGACCAGGTCTGGCAGGGCATCGACCTGCTGCGCGCCCTGCCGCCGGCCGCCCATGCGGCCGAGCGCTGGGAGAGCGACCGCTGGTCGTACACCGGCCACCGCGACCGCCTGGCCGCCGGGGAGCCGCCGCAGCCCAAGCACGACGACGCGGTGACCGCCGCGCGCAAGCTGGCGCAGCGCGAGCGTGAACAGGCCAAGCTGGAGTTGCAGGAGGCGCTGGACGATCCGCTGGCGATGGCCGAGCACCGGCTCGCCGGGGAGGCGTTCGCCGGGGTCGTGGTGGAGGTGGAGCCCGCGTACGACACCTCCGGGCGCTCCCCCAAGCCGCGCCCGCTGCTGACCGTGCGCACCGCCGACCGGCCGCACGCCGATCTCGGCCGCGAGGTGCACCGGGCCGGTGGCCCGACCGCCCAGAAGGGCGAGGTCGTCGCCGCCGACCCGGCGGCCGGGACGCTCACCGTCCGCCTCACCTCCGGGATGGGCCGCCGCAAGGAGCCGGAGCCGGGGAGCGTGCCCGAGCCGGGCGAGCGGGTCTGCTTCACCCTGTTCGAGCTGAGCGTCCGGCAGGCGGCGCCGCTGCCGGACGCCGAGGACACCCCCTGGACGCACGGCGGCCCGCCCACGGCCGCCACCGCGGCCCGCAGCACCGGCCCGGACGGCAGCGCCGCCGACGAGGAATGGGAGTAGCCACCCCCGTGAACCCTGTGACGCCCTCCCCTGTGACTCCCTCCTCTGTGACGCCCTCCCCTGGGACGCCCCCGCCGGGGAACGCCGCGCAGCCGTCCCCCGGCGAGGCCGCCACCCGGGTCACGGCGGAGATCCTGCATGCGGTGCTCTCCGGCGCCGAGCGCGGCGTGGTGGTCGACTCCCCGCCCGGCGCCGGCAAGTCCACCCTGGTGGTGCGGGCCGCCCGGGAGCTGGTGGCCGCCGGTGAGCGGCTGATGGTGGTCGCGCAGACCAACAGCCAGGTGGACGACCTGGTGGACCGGCTCGCGGAGAGCGCCCCCGACCTGCGCATCGGCCGGCTGCACAGCAGCGACGGCAGGCCCGCCCCGGAGGCGCTGCGCCACCCGGGCGTGCTCGCCTCGGCCCGGATCGGTGACCTGGTCGAGCAGGAGGTGGTGGTCTCCACCGCCGCCAAGTGGCAGTGGGTCAAGGACGTCGACCCATGGCGGCACGCGATCGTCGACGAGGCGTACCAGATGCGCTCCGACGCGCTGCTGGCCGTCGCCCGGCTCTTCGAGCGCGCCCTCTTCGTCGGCGACCCGGGCCAGCTGGACCCGTTCACCGTGGTCGGCACCGAGCAGTGGGCGGGCCTGTCCTGGGACCCGTCGCGCAGCGCGGTGACGGCCCTGCTGGACCACAATCCGGGCATTCGCCCGCACAATCTGCCGGTCTCCTGGCGGCTGCCGTACTCGGCGGCGGGCCTGGTCTCCCGCGCCTTCTACCCGTTCACGCCGTTCCGCTCCGGCACCGGCGAGGGGGACCGCCGGCTCATCCCGGGCACCCCGGCCGACGGCGGCCCGGTGGACGCGGTGATCGACGAGGCCGCCGAGTCGGGCTGGGGCCTGCTGGAGCTGCCCGCCCGGCACACCGTACGGACCGACCCCGAGGCCGTGCACGCCGTCGCGCGGACGGTGCGCCGCCTGCTGGACCGGGGGCCGGCCGCCGTCTCCGAGCGCGGCACCTCAGCCGTCACCGCCGACCGGATCGCGGTCGGCACCGCCCACCGCGACCAGGCCGCCGCCGTCCGCGCCGCGCTGACCGGCCTGGGGGTGCCGGTGGACGGCGAGCACGGCCCCGCCGTGACGGTGGACACCGCCAACCGGCTCCAGGGCCGCGAGTACGACGTGACGGTGGTGCTGCACCCGCTCTCCGGCCGGCCGGACGCCACCGCCTTCCACCTGGAGACCGGGCGGCTGTGTGTGCTGGCCTCCCGGCACCGGCACGCCTGCATCGTGGTCGCCCGCGCGGGCATCACCGAACTGCTGGACGAGCACCCGTCCACCGAGCCCGTCCAGCTGGGGGTGAGCGTGAAGTTCCCGGACGGTTGGGAGGCCAACCACGCGGTGCTGGCACTGCTGGCCGAGCACCGGGTACGTATGGGATGAGCGGACCGGCTGCCGGGGGTGGCGGCGCATACGTCGGGCCACGGCGCGGAATACCACCGTGGGGCAGGCTGTTCCGCTAGCCGTCGCCCTGGCGCGACAATGGGCCGCGGCCGACGCCGGAAGCAGCACCACCCGGTGGTTCGGCCGCTGACGTGTGTGTTCGCGCTGCCCGCTTCGACCTCTTGTCCCCTCGTGGAGGTGCTCATGTCCGACCCGGCCCACCGGCAGCGCTCTTCGGAGAGCGGAGGTTCCGCCGCCCGGCGGTTCCGGCCCGCTCCGCTGCTCTTCGAACCGCGGGCGGACGATGCCGAGACCGAGCACTTCTTCGACCTGGAGTCGATCGACGACCCCCGGGAGCTGCTGCGCCGGTCCACCGAACTGGCACTGGCGTTCCGCGCGGCGGCCGAGCAGGCCACCGACTTCCAGGCGGTGGCCGCCGCCGAGCTGGCCGATCCGCGCCGCTTCGACGCGCTGAGCACCGCCGAGATCGCGGCCCGCGCCGACTGGACGCCGGACTACGCGGCCAAGATGGTCGAGTACGGGCGCGGCTTGCAGAAGCAGCGGCGCACCGCCGACTGACCGGCTCACGGGGGGCGCGGAGGATACGCCGTGCGGGGCGGTGCCGTCCGGCGAACGGCGCTTTCGGCGGCACCGTTTCGGCCCGGCCGGTAGATCTGCTCTCCGTGGACATCTGGACCTATGAATCCGTCGAGTACGTGACCGTGGCCGGAGAGGCATGGCTGGCGTCCGCGAGCGAGTACCCGCGCAGTGTGCGGGCCCTGTTGCAGTCGCGCCCCTGGGCTCCGGTACAACTCCCCTGCGGGCGGGCGTTCGACGTGGTCAGCCTGCCCGACCTGCCGGGGCGACGGGTGCTCGAGGCGCTGTGGCGGTCCGGCCCGGGGTGCGGGCCGGTGGCCGCCGGCCGGGGCCGCATCCTGCTGTTCGCCGCCGTCGGCACCGCCGAGCGGCTGCGACCGCTGCCGGCCTGGGAGGAGTGGGGACCCGCCAGGCCGGTGGTGCTCTGCCACGGCCTGGGCGACACGATCACCGTGCCGCCCGTCCAGCGGCCGGTCGACGGCACCGGGCGGCCCGGGGCGGGAGCAGGGGCGGGTACGGGAGCAGGGGCGGGCCGCTGGATCGTCGCCCCGGACCGCCGCGACCCGTGGCTGCCCGACGCCCCCGCGCTGCTCCGCGCCTGCGTACGCGCCGCGCACGCCCCGGGCGCCGCGCGGCCCGCGCCCCGGGCCGCCCTCCCGCCGGCCCCGGCGCTCCCGCAAGCACCGCCGCTCCCGCCGCTCCCGGCACTCCCGGCGCTCCCGTCGACCGCTGTGACCGCTCCCCGTGTCACCGCTCTCCGGCGGCCCGACCACCCCTGGCCGCCCCGGCTGCGGGCCGTCGAAGGTCAGCGTCGCCACGCCGGACAAACCGATTTCTGATCCGGCCGACCCGGCTGCTAAAGTTTCGGTGTCAGTGAGCGCCGCTAGCTCAACTGGCAGAGCAGCTGGCTCTTAACCAGCGGGTTCGGGGTTCGAGTCCCTGGCGGCGCACCAGCAGAATCCGAAGGGCGTCCTCCCATCCGGGAGGACGCCCTTCGGCGTATCCAGCCCCCGACAGCGCAGGCAGGCCAGGCAGCCCGGCGGCCCAGGTGTCAGTGGAAGGCGTCCAGCCCGGTGAGCGCCTTGCCCACGATCAGCTGGTGCATCTCCACGGTGCCCTCATAGGTCAGCACCGACTCCAGGTTGGCGGCGTGCCGCATCACCGGGTACTCATGGCTGATCCCGTTGGCGCCCAGGATCGTGCGCGCGGTGCGGGCGATCCCCATCGCCTCCCGTACGTTGTTGAGCTTGCCGTAGCTGACCTGCTCGGCGCGCAGCCGCCCGGCGTCCATCCGGCGGCCCAGGTGCAGCGCCAGCAGCAGCGCCTTCTCCAGCTCCACGGACATGTCGGCCAGCTTGGCCTGGGTGAGCTGGAAGCCGCCGATCGGCCGGCCGAACTGCTCCCGGGTGCCCGCGTAGTCCAGCGCCGCCTGGAAGCAGCTGCGCGCCGCCCCCACCGCGCCCCAGACGATGCCGTACCGGGCCTGGCCCAGACAGCTCAGCGGGCCGCGCAGCCCGGTGACGCCGGGCAGCACCGCGTCGGCCGGCAACCGTACGCCGTCCAGCAGCAGTTCGCTGGTGACCGAGGCCCGCAGCGACGCCTTGTGCCGGATCTCTGGCGCGGCGAAGCCGGGTGTGCCGGCCGGGACCAGGAAGCCGCGCACTCCGGCGTCGGTCTGCGCCCAGACCACGGCGACCCCGGCCACCGAGCCATTGGTGATCCACATCTTGCGGCCGTCGAGCACCCAGTCACCGCCCGCCTCCCGCCTGGCCCGGGTGCGCATGGCGGCCGGGTCGGAGCCGTGGTCCGGCTCGGTGAGGCCGAAGCAGCCGATCACCTCGCCGGCCGCCATCGGGGGCAGCCACTGCTGCTTCTGCTCCTCCGAGCCCCAGCGGTGGATCGCGTACATGGCGAGCGACCCCTGTACGGAGACCAGCGAGCGGATGCCGGAGTCGCACGCCTCCAGCTCCAGGCAGGCCAGGCCGTACTGGACGGCGGACGCCCCGGCGCAGCCATGGCCCGTCAGGTGCATGCCGAGCGCGCCCAGTGCGCCCAGCTCCCGGGCCAGGCCGCGGATGTCGGGCACTTCGCCGCGCTCGTACCAGTCGGCGATGTGCGGTGCGACCCGGTCGGCGCACCAGCGGCGGACGGTGTCCCGGACGGCGCGCTCCTCGGCGTCCAGCAGGTCGTCCACGCCGAGCGGGTCGCGCGGGTCGAAGGGGGGCGGCGGGGTGGCGGGGGCGCTCATCGGCGGCTCCTGGGGTGGGTGCGGTGGCGGGCCGGCGGGCCGGCCCGGAGGGTCCGGGGGACACGCTCGCAGGTCGGCGGCCGCCCGTCGAGCCCCGGCCGCGGGGGCCGATTGGGTGATCGGCGCATCGGCGGGTAGAGTCTTCGCGTCAGCGGGCGCCGCTAGCTCAACTGGCAGAGCAGCTGGCTCTTAACCAGCGGGTTCGGGGTTCGAGTCCCTGGCGGCGCACCTTCGGGCGAAAGCCCGGCGAGGGCCTTCCTCCTACGGGGGAAGGCCCTCGGTCGTACCCGGGTCCGGCAGCGGTGTGGCAGCAATGTGGCGGCGGTGCGGCCGTCAGCAGCGCCCGGCCGGCAGCGAGACGGCGCACTGGTTGGCCGTGAAGACATTGCCGGTGCCCTTGTCCCGGTCCGCGAGGTCGGCGGGCTGGTTGCCCCGCACGGTGTTGCCGGTGACGACATTGCGGGAGTTGGCGACCCCGGCGAAGCTCGGGAAGAGCACGATGCCGCCGGACATCGTCGACTCGCCCTTGTTGTCCCGTACCTCGTTGTCGGTGACGTGGGCCTCCTCCACACCGGTGAGCACGATGCCGGCGCCCTGGATGACGGGCAGTCGGTTGCTGGCGGCGCAGTACCGGTTGTTCTCGGTCACCCGGTTGCCGCGCACGGTGAGCTTGCCCGCCCGGGGGATGCCCTCGTCGCCCACCACGAAGACGCCGCCGCAGTTGCCGGTGACGATGTTGCGCTCGACCGTGAGGTTCTGCAGCCGCCGTACGGTGATGCCGATGCGGTTGCCCGCGACGCGGTTGCCGGTGACCTGCGCGCCCTGCGCGTCGGTGGCGCCGCCCTCCTCGGTCACCGTGTTGGCGAGGAAGATGCCGGTCTCGGCGTTGCCCTCGGCGATGTTGCCCCGGAAGTCGCCGCGCACCGAGCGGTCCTGGCGGATGCCGTGCTCGCCGTTGCCCCGGGCGATGACGCCGCGTACGGACAGCCGGTCGGTCCAGGTGGCCATCAGGCCGTCCTTGGTGAAGCCGGAGACGTCCAGCGACACGATGCGCACCCCGACCAGCGGGTGCGCGGCGGTGCCCGCGACGCAGATGCCGTGGCCCTGGGCGGCGCAGGGGCTGGTGGCGGCGTCGGCGCCGGGTTCGATCCGGGTGTCGGCGCCGGCGCCGGCGATGGTCAGCCGGTCGGTCCGCACCTGGACGCTGCCCCGGTAGACCCCGGCCGGGATGAAGACGGTGTCGCCGGGCCGCGCCTGATCGACCACCTGCTGGATCGACCCGCCCACCGGGACGACATGCACCGTCGCCGCGCTGGTCGGCGCGATGGCGCCGCCCAGGGTGAGCAGGCTGAGACCGGCGGTGCCGGCGAGGTACTTGAGCTGACGTAGGCGCATCGGTGGTGACCTGCTTCCCCTGCGGTGGCGACCCGGTGTCCGGCTGCGGGCCGGACGCCCGCACCGGCACGAAGCTATGCAGGCCAACGGCCACCCGCACGCATTGTCACTCCCTGGGTGCAGTGAGTGACGGCCGGGTGGCGGAGTCTGACGGCGCGTCGCGGGCCGGGCTCCGGACGGACCACCCGGCGCGGAGGCGGTGCCCGGATGCGGTAGAGTTTCGGCCGTCAGCGAGCGCCGCTAGCTCAACTGGCAGAGCAGCTGGCTCTTAACCAGCGGGTTCGGGGTTCGAGTCCCTGGCGGCGCACCTGTCCGGCTCACAGCCGGTGGCTTCAGGCCCTCCCATCCGAGATGGGAGGGCCTGAGTCGTCTCGGGCGATCGGCCCGCTGCGAGAATGACCCGATGCGTAGCTCACAGACTCGCGGCGATGCCGCGTCGCACTCCGGCCGGGGACCGGCGCTGACCCTCGCTCTGGTGTCGGCGTGCGCCTTCGGCGGCTCGGGTCCGGCGGCCAAGCCGCTGATCTCCGCCGGGCTCGATCCGCTGCATGTGGTCTGGCTGCGGGTGGCGGGCGCGGCGCTGGTGCTGCTGCCGCTGGCGGTGCGGCACCGCAGCGCCGTGCGACTGCGGCCCGGACTGCTGGTGGGCTTCGGGCTGCTGGCGGTGGCGGGCGTCCAGGCGTGCTACTACGCGTCGATCTCGCGCATCCCGGTGGGGGTGGCGCTGCTGATCGAATACCTGGGGCCGCCGCTGCTGCTCGGCTGGGTGAAGTTCGTGCAGCGTCGGCCGGTGACCCGGGCGGCGGTGTGCGGCGCGGTGCTGGCGGTGGCGGGTCTGGCCTGTGTGGTGCAGCTCTGGTCGGGGGTGGGGTTCGACCCGGTCGGGGTGGTGCTGGCGCTGGGGGCGGCCTGCTGCCAGGTGGGGTACTTCGTACTGGCGGACGCCCGTGGCGGCGGCCGCGAACCGGTGGACCCGATGGCGGTGTGCTCCTACGGGCTGCTGGTGGGCGCGGTGGTGCTGACCGCGGTGGCCCGGCCGTGGGAGATGCACTGGCCGGTGCTGGCCCAGCGGGTGGCGATGGGCGACGCCCGGGTGCCGGCCGCGCTGCTGGTGGCCTGGGTGGTGCTGGTGGCGACGGTGCTGGCCTATCTGACCGGGGTGGTGGCGGTGCGGCGGCTGTCGCCGCCGGTGGCGGGGGTGGTGTCGTATCTGGAGGCGGTCGTGGCGACGGTCGCCGCCTGGGTGCTGCTGGGCGAGCACTTGGCGGGGGCGCAGGTGGCGGGCGGGGTGATGATGCTGGCGGGCGCGTTCATCGCGCAGACCTCGACGCCGGGCGCACCGCCGTCGGCGGAGCCGCCGGTTCCCGCAGCGGCGGCGGTCGGCGGCGGGCAGCCGGACGGTACGGGGGCGGCGGCGGGCTCGGAATAGCGGGTTCGGCATGACGGGTTCGGCGTGGCGGCTTCGGCGTGGCGGCTTCGGCGGTGGTCGTCCGCGCGACACCGGGCACGGGTGCGGGCTGTACGCCGATCGCACTGTCACAGTGGCCATACATCCTGAATGTCCGATTCGAGAGAATCCAGGAACGGTCCATGGCCCATGTGCATGTGATCCTCAACCAGAAGGGCGGCGTGGGGAAGTCCACCCTCACCGTCAACCTCGCCGCCGTCACCGCCGATGTCCTCGGCCGGGCGCCGGGCGAGGAGCCGCCCGTCGTCGCGGTCTCCATCGACCCGCAGGGCTCCGCCGTGTGGTGGTCGGAGCGGGTCGGTGACGGGCTGCCCTTCGACTTCGTCCAGGCGCACGACGACCCGGCCGGGCTCGCCTCGCTGCACCGCATCCCGTCCGCCCGGCATGTCTTCGTGGACACCCCCGGCTGGCTGGACCTCTCCGGCCGCGCCCGGCCCGGGGACTGCCCGTTGGGCAGCGGCCCCGCCGCCGAGGCGCTGCGGGCCGTGCTCGACCACGCCGACGACGTGATCGTGCCCATCGAGCCGGAGCCGCTCGGCTTCGAGCCCACCCAGCGGACGGTGGAGCGGGTGGTCAAGCCGCGCGGACTGCCGTTCCGGGTGGTGGTCAACAACTGGGACCCGCGCGACGGCCGGGCCGACCTGGAGCAGACCCAGGCGTTCGTGCTGGCCCAGGGCTGGCCGATTGCCCGTACCGTGGTGCGGCACTACAAGCTGCACACCCGGGCGTCCGCCGACGGGCTGGTGGTCACCCAGTACGGCGGCAACCGGGTCGCCCTCCAGGCCAGGGAGGACTTCTTCCGGCTCGCCCTGGAGGTCGGCCTCGGCGCGGCCGTGCCCGCACCGGCCGCGCCGGTGGACGCGGCCCGGGTCGGCCCGCAGGGCGGGCGGCCGGGGCGGCGGCGGAAGGCGGCCGGGCGGGCGGGGGTGGCGTGATGGGACGGCGTACCGACCTGGCCACCCTGCTCACCCCGGGCTCGCCCGCCGCCACGGCGGCCCGGCACCCGGCGGTGCTGCCGCTCACCGACCTGGCGGCGAACCCGGAGAACCCGCGCTCCGAGCTGCGCGAACTCGACGGCCTCGCCGACACGCTGCGGGAGCGCGGGGTGCTCCAGCCGCTGGGCGTGGTCACCCGGGAGGCATTCCTCACCGACCACCCCCAGCACCGCGACGCCGTGGGCGACGCCCCGTACGTGGTGCTGCACGGCCACCGGCGGCTGGCCGCCGCCCGGCTGGCCGGGCTGACCGAGGTGCCGGTGCACGTACGGCCGGACGCGGGCCGCTCCGGCGAGGACGCGCTGATCGAGAACGTCCAGCGGGACGACCTCACCGAGCTGGAGCAGGCCCGCGCCATCCAGGGCCTGGTCGACGCCTACGGCTATTCGCAGCGGGAGCTGGCCGCCCGGCTGGGGAAGTCGCAGGGGTTCGTCTCCCAGCGCCTCACCCTGCTGCGGCTGCGGCCCGAGCTCCAGCAGGCGCTGGCGGCGGGCACCCTCGGCGTGGAGGACGCCCGGCGCATCGCCCGA
The DNA here is from genome assembly GCF_044755465.1 of Streptomyces sp. NPDC092296. Classification (NCBI taxonomy): domain Bacteria; kingdom Bacillati; phylum Actinomycetota; class Actinomycetes; order Kitasatosporales; family Streptomycetaceae; genus Streptomyces; species Streptomyces sp. NPDC092296. The sequence continues at coordinate 232,391 of NZ_JBIVRB010000007.1, forward strand.
CTCCCGGCCGACCGGCAGACCCTGCCCACCCCGGCGCAGCGCACCCGCCGACCGGCCGCCGCACCGGCGCCGCCGCAGCAGCGCGGTGATTACGCCGTAATCACCCTGGACACCCCGGAGAACATCGCCGCCGCCCTGCGGCGCCATCTCGCGCCCCGGCTGCTGGACCGCCTGATCGTGCTGCTCTCCACGGACTGACGGCCGGCGGCCGCCGGGGTCCGGACCACACCGGGCCCCGGCTCCGGCGCACAAGCCGGCCGGGGCGGGCCGGGTGCGGCGGCCCGGGGGGGTCAGGAGCGGGCGATGGCCTCGTGGTGGCGGATGACCTCGGCGATGATGAAGTTGAGGAACTTCTCCGCGAAGACCGGGTCCAGATGGGCACCGGCGGCGAGGTCCCGCAGCCGCTCGATCTGGTCGCGCTCACGGCTCGGGTCGGCCGGCGGCAGCTTGTGCCGGGCCTTGAGCCGGCCGACCTGCTGGGTGCACTTGAAGCGCTCGGCCAGCATGTGGACCACGGCCGCGTCGATGTTGTCGATGCTCTCCCGGAGCCTGGTCAGCTCGGCGCGGACCTCGTCGTCGACCCGGTCGAGCGGGCGGTCGGCGTCGATCTGGGGCTGGTCCGTCATCTGGGCTGCTCCGAATCTGGGCTGCTCCGAGCCGGTTCCGGGGGCGTTGGGCGAACGCCCACAGTAACAGGGGAAGCCCCCGGGGCCCGCCTTCGGCGGGCCGTTGTCCGCACTGTGGGCAGGTCGCGGCCGCCGCCGGGTCGCGGGCCCGGTCCGGTGGCGGCGCCCGGTCGGCCGCCGAGCGGTTGCGGGCGGTGCGCGGCGGCCGGATTCTGGGCTCGCGGAACGTCCGCGGGCTCTGCGGAGCACGGTCCCTCCCCGAGGCGCGGAGGACCGTGGCAGCGACCCCGTAACAGCGAGGAAGACACGGCATGCCCCCACGCGACTCGTACCCGGACGGCGCACCCTGCTGGGTCGACCTGACCACCCCCGACCTGGCCGCCGCGCAGGACTTCTACCGCCCGATCCTGGGGTGGGAGTTCCAGGACCAGGGCGCCGAGTTCGGGCACTACACCATGTGCCTGAGCGGCGGGCAGCCGGTGGCGGCGCTGATGCGGCCACCGGAGGGCGCGGGGGAGCTGCCGCCGCTGTGGAACGTCTATCTGGCCACCTCGGACCTGAAAGCGGTCCACGACCGGATCGCGGACGCGGGCGGCAGCTCGGCCCTCGGGCCGCACGAGGTGCCCGGCGCGGGGTGGATGGCGTTCGCGTTCGACCCGACCGGGGCGTCCTTCGGGCTGTGGCAGCCGGGGGCGCACAAGGGCTCCGCGCTGGTCGCGGAGCCGGGGGCGATGTGCTGGCACGAGCTGAACACGCCGGACGGCGCGACCGCGGACGCCTTCTACCGCGAGCTGTTCCCGTACATCCAGCAGCAGATCGGTGACGGCACGGAGTTCGACTACACGACGTGGAAGGTGCCGGGCAGCAACGACATGCCGGTCTGCGGCCGCTACCGGACCGCTGTGCGGCAGCCGTACTGGTCGGTGTACTTCGCCGTGCCGGACGCCGACGCCGCCGCCGCGCAGGCGCAGCAGCTGGGCGGGCGGCTGGTGCGCGAGCCGTTCGACTCGCCGCACGGCCGGATGGCGCCGGTGGTCGACCCGGCGGGGGCCCGGCTGACGCTCTGCCAACTCCCCTGAGGTCGACGGGATCGCGGCGCCCCGGACATAGGGTGGGAACCGCAACGAGACCGGGCCCCGGCCCACATCCCCAGCACAGGAGGAACCGATCGTGGCAACCACTCGCACCGCGCGCACGGCCTGGGAAGGCAATCTGCTGGACGGCAAGGGGGAGGTGACCTTCGCGTCCTCCGGGATCGGCGAGTTCCCGGTCTCCTGGCCCGCCCGCGCGGAGACGCCCAATGGGAAGACCAGCCCGGAGGAGCTGATCGCGGGCGCCCACTCGGCGTGCTTCTCGATGGCGCTGTCGCACGGCCTGTCCGGGGCGGGCACCCCGCCGACCAGCCTGGAGACCCAGGCCGAGGTCACCTTCCAGCCGGGCTCCGGCATCACCGGCATCCACCTCACCGTCACCGGCGTGGTGTCCGGGCTGGACGAGGCGGGCTTCGTCAAGGCCGCCGAGGACGCCAAGGCGAACTGCCCGGTCAGCCAGGCGCTGTCCGGCACCACCATCACCCTGACGGCCCGGCTGGCCTGACGCCGTACGCCCCCCGGCGCGCGCCCTACAGCGCGCGCTGGGGATGGCGGGACGCGCCGCGGGCGGCGCGAATCACTGCGAATCCTGGCGAATCGCCCCGCGTTCGATGGCTCCCGGATCAGCGGGCGACCTATGATCCGAAAGGTACGCGGGTCAGATCCACCGGGCCGGACAGCCGCCCGGCACTCCCGCGCCGTGAGGCGTAGCAGCGGACGGGAGCATGCCGTGCGGGGCCGGTTCGAGGGGGCCGACGCACACCAGGGGGCCGAAGCGCACGACGGGACCGATATGTACGACGGCTCCGATGCCCAGCAGGGCGCAGACCGCCCGGCCGCCGGACCACCACCGGCCGCCCTCCCGGCGGACCAACTCCGTGCGGCCCAGCTCCCGGCCGACCAGCTCCCGGCGGGCCGCATCTCCGCCGATCCCGCGCCTCCCGTCCCCACGCCTCCCGTCCCCGCGCCGACGGCACCGCACCCGGCGCCCGCCGGGCACGATCCGGCCGACGACATCGTCTGCCCCTCCTGCGAGACCCCGCTGCCCGGCGTCACCGAGCGGCTGCGGGACGCCCTGCGGGCCGGTGAGTCGCGGTTCCGCGCCGCCTTCGCGGACGCGGGCATCGGCATGGCCCTGGTCGACGCCGACGACTGCGTCATCGAGGCCAATCCGGCGCTGGCCGCCATGGTCGGACTGGACGTCTCCGAGCTGGTCCGCAAGCACATCCACCAGTTCATCGACCCGGAGGAGCGCGCCCGCCGCCTCTACCGGGAGCTGGTGGCCGGCGACCGCGACCGGCTGCGGATCGAGAAGCAGCTCAAGCACCGCGACGGCCACACGGTGTGGACCAACATCACCGTCTCGCTGATCCGGGACGGCGACGGCAATCCGCTCTACACCCTGGCCATGGTCGAGGACGTCACCGAGCAGCGCCGACTGGGCGACCGGTTGCAGTACCAGTCGCTGCACGACCCGCTGACCAGGCTGCCGAACCGCTCGTACTTCTTCGAGCGGCTGGCCGCCGCCTGCGAGGCGCCCGCCGCCGCCCGCCGCCGGGTCGGCCTGTGCTACGTCGACCTGGACGGCTTCGCCGCCGTCAACGACACCCTGGGCCACCACATCGGGGACGAGCTGCTGGTGGCCGTCGCCGCCCGGCTGGAGCAGCGGTTCGCCCGGGGCGGCGGCCGGCTGGTGGCGCGGCTCGGCGGTGACGAGTTCGCGCTGCTGGTGCCGGACAGCGAGGGCGACGACCAGCTCACCGGGTTGGCCGAGGAACTGCTGCGGGTCCTCGACCAGCCCTTCGACGTGGCCGGGCACCGGCTCGCGGTGACCGCCAGCATCGGGGTGGTGGAGCGCCCGGTGCGCGGCACCACACCCACCGAGCTGGTGAAGGACGCCGACGCCACCCTGTACTGGTCCAAGGCCGACGGCCGGGCCCGCTGGACGCTGTACGACCCGGACCGGGGCGCACACCAGATGACCCGCCAGCTGCTGGCCACCGCGCTGCGCCCGGCCCTGGAGCGGGGCGAGTTCGCGGTGGAGTTCCAGCCGCTGGTGGGGCTGGCGGACGGCCGGGTGCACGGCGCCGAGGCGCTGGTGCGCTGGCGGCACCCGAGGTTCGGGACGCTGTCGCCGGACCGCTTCATCCCGCTGGCCGAGGAGACCGGCGCGATCGTCCCGCTGGGCAAGTGGGTGCTGGAGGAGTCCTGCCGGCAGGCCCGGCACTGGCTGGACGAGTTCCCGGCGGCGGGGGTGTTCGTCAGCGTCAACCTGGCGGTGCGCCAGGTGTGGGACTCCGATGTGGTGGCGGACGTGGCCGAGGTGCTGGACCGCACCGGGCTGCCGGCCCGGCTGCTCCAGCTGGAGCTGACCGAGAGCGCGGTGATGGGCCCGGCCGGGCGGCCGCTCCAGGCCCTCCAGGCGCTGGCCGACATGGGGGTGCGGATCGCCATCGACGACTTCGGCACCGGCTACTCCAACCTGGCGTACCTCTCCCGGCTGCCGGTGCATGTGCTCAAGCTGGACGGCACCTTCGTGGAGGGGTTCCGCGACCCGGGCGGCACCCGGCGGGACGCGGACGAGAAGATCGTCAGCGCCATGGTCCGCCTCGCGCACGCGCTGGGCCTCACGGTGACCGCCGAGGGCATCGAGAGCGCCGTGCAGGCCGAGCGGCTGCGCGCCACCGGCTGCGACACCGCCCAGGGCTGGTACTTCGCCCGGCCAGGGCCGCCGCACCGGGTGGTCCGGATGCTGCGCGAGGGCCCCTGGCCGGCCGGCGGCCCGGCGGACCCCCGCTGAGGCGGCCCGCCCGCCGAGCGGCGGCCCGGGGTCGCCGCCCCGGGCCGCCGCCGTGTCCGGCGCCGGTTCAGCAGGTTCCGCTGTCCGTCCAGACGCCGGAGGAGGCGCTGCCCGGGGTCTCGCCCTGGGTCCACCACTTGGCGGTCCACTTGTGGCCGTTGTACGAGACCACCGCGCCACCGCTGTAGGCGGTGCCGCTGTTCCACGCGGGCACGGTGCAGCTGCCGCCGCCGGTCGTGCCGCCGGTGCCCGTACCACCGGTGCAGGCGCCGTTGTCCGTCCAGACGCCGGAGGAGGCGCTGCCCGGGGTCTCGCCCTGGGTCCACCACTTGGCGGTCCAGTTGTGCCCGTTGTACGAGACCACCGCGCCACCGCTGTAGGCGGTGCCGCTGTTCCACGCGGCGGCCGTGCAGCCGGTCGGCGGCGGGGTGGTGGTGCCGCCGGTCGAGCCGCTGGTCGAGCCGCTGGTCGAGCCGCCGGTGCCGCCGCCGGTGGGCGGGGTGGCGCCGGCGAACCGCACCGAGAACTTGGCGAAGTCCCAGGGCGCCTGCGGCACGCTGCTGCACGTACCGGAGGTCTTGCCGTTGTTGTCCGCCGGGGTGCACTGCCGGTCGCGGTTGAGCGACCAGAAGGTGTAGCGGGCCAGCTTGTGCGAGGTGGCGTAGTCCAGCACCTGCTGGAAGTCCGACTGGAGGAACATCTCGCCGGTGTCGCTGCGGCCGTTCATCATCGAGACGCCCTCGTGGGCGTACGCGGTGGCGGCGTCCCAGCCGAAGGTGGAGCGCAGTACGCCGTTGAAGTTCTCCAGTGCGCTGATCTGCGCCGCGGCGCCGTTGAAGCCGCCGTCGAAGGGCATGATGGAGAAGTTGGCGGGCGTGAAGCCCTGCGACTTGGCCTCGTTCAGCATCTGCTTGCCGAACCAGCCGGTGCCATCGGCGGTGCCGGCGGTGGTGACCGAGACATAGAGCCCGGCGTTCCTGGTCTGGAGGATCTTGGCCGCGCCGATCTCGTTGTGGATGGCGGCGGTGTTCTCGTACTCCGGCTCCTCAAGGTCGAAGTCGATCGCCTTGAGCTGGTACTTGTCGATGACCTGCTGGTATGCGGCGGCGGTGGCCTCCGGGGTGCTGCATGCCTGGCCGAGCTTGGTGCCGCCGTAGCCGCCGATGGAGACCGACACATCGCCGCCCGCCGCGCGGATGGCGCTGATCAGCCCGGCCACCTGGGTGTCGGCGGAGACGGCGGCGGTGCCGTCCCAGGTCGGCGAGCAGCCGCCGCCGTTCGGCGCCAGGATGAAGGCCAGCTGGAACGCCTTCAGGCCGCTGGCGGACATGATCTCGGTGGCGCTGGGCGGGTCGTTGTCCAGCGGCATCAGATAGGGCGCGGCGGCGTACCAGTTGCTGCCGAGGGACGCCTGCGCGGCGGCGGGTGCGCTGGTGGACGCCTGGGCGGCGCCGCTCTCGACGGCGGCCAGCAGGCCACCGGCGGCGAGGGCGGCGGCGGCGGTGACGGCGGTGGCCCTGCCGAGCCGGCGGGGGCGCCGGTGGACAGGGGTCTGCGGGGTGCGCGGAGTGCGCGGCACAGGTGCCTCCTCGTGGGGGGAGAGGGAGGGACGCGCCGTACTCGGCGCTCCTGGAGGGAGGAGCGCCGGCGGGTTCCGGGCACCCAGCGTGGCCGCGAGTCGGGTGCACGTCAAGGTATTGGACTAGACCTTTTACCTGGACCAATTCCGGCCCACCTTGACCGCCCCCGAGGGCCGCAAAAGCCCCTGACCTGCACCGATGCCCCGTCGGAAGCCCCGTCTCGCCAGCGGACCACCGGTCGTCCGACCGGAGGGGAGCCGCCCGCTACACCGCGAGCCGGGTCAGCGCGGAGCCACCGGCGGTCGGCGGGTCCAGCCGGGGTTCGCCCGCCAGGATCGCCTGCTGGAGCTGCTGCAACCGGGCCGACGGCTCGATCCCGAGCCGCTCCACCAGCGCGCCGCGCAGCCGCTGGTAGGCGTCCAGCGCCCGCCAGGCGCTCCCGGCGCGGTAGTGGGCCAGCATCAGCTGCGCGCAGAGGTTCTCCTGCATCGGGTGCCGGACCGTCAGGACGTGCAGCTCGCCCAGCAGCTCCGCATGCCGGCCGAGGTGCAGGTCGGCGTCGATCCGCCGCTCCAGCACGCTCATCCGCAGCTCCTCCAGCCGCAGCACCTCCAGCCCGAGGACCGGCCCGACCCGTACGTCCACCAGGGCCGGCCCGCGCCACATCTCCAGCGCCCGAGCCAGCAGCGCCGAGGCGACCTGGTAGTCCCCCACCTCATGGGCGGTGCGGCCCTGGGCGGCGAGCCGTTCGAACTCCCGGACGTCCACCGCGTCGGCCGGCACGTCCAGCCGGTAGCCGCCGTGCCCGGTGGCGAGCACTTCCTTGGCGCAGAGCGCACCGGAGGCCGGGTCCTCGCCGGCCAGTGCCGCCGTGATCTTGCGGCGCAGTTGCAGGATGTAGGTCTGGAGCGTGGTGGCGGCGCTGCGCGGCAGGTCGGCGCCGCCCCAGACCTCCTCCATCAGGGTGGGAACCGTCACCAGGCGGCCGGCGTGCAGCGCCAGCAGTGCGAGGATCTGCCGGGGCTTTCCGGCGGTGGGCACGATCGATGTGCGGTACTGCCGGGCCGCCAGCGGTCCCAGGACTGCGATCTCCACTTCGTGGTTCCCCTTTCACGGCGCACCGGCGGGACGCCGGCGCGCGGAGCGCTGCCGGCTCGGGCCGTCCCGTCGGTCACCCACTGAGGCTGGCACCGGGGCGGCCGGGGGGCCAGTGAGGGAGTCATGAGCCGGTTCGTGAAGAATTCATGCCCCACTTGTGATGTCCGCACTGTGCGGGTGGGGGCCCGTACCGAAGAATTCCGCCTGTCGGCTCGGGGACGACCGGAGCGAGCCACCGGACTTGGGAGAGACCATGGGTACCACGGCGCAGCGCACCGCAGCGGCCCGCACGGAGCGCGCCGCGAGCATCGATCAGGACCTGCGCTTCACCGAGTTGGTCGCGCGGGCCGGGATCGAACCGGAGCTGACGGCCCGCTACGGCGAGGACCCGTTCGCCGCCCTCGCCGGGCTGGGCCTGCTGCCGGGCGCGGCCGCCGGGTCGGGTGCGCGGTCGCTGGTGATCGAGGACCTCGACGCGCCCGCCGACCCGCCGTCCATCGTCTGCTGGCGCAGCGGTGGCCCCGAGGCGCGGGGGCTGGTGATCGAGGATCTGGCGGCGCCGGCCGGTGACGCGCCGATCGTCTGCTGGCGTACCCAGGCCGACCCCGCCGAGCAGGCCGCCGCCAGTGGTGTGCGGCCCGCCGGGTGGTTCCTCGCATGACCGCGACGGGGGAGCAGGAGACGGCGGGGCCGGCGGCGAGGGGGGCGCGAGCCGGGGCCGTGGCGCCGGTTGTGGGCTTCAAGCGCCACCTGCGCGCCGCGGTGGTCCCGGGGGAGGCCGTCTACCTGCTGTCCGGTCGTGGGGTGACCGCCCTGCACGGCGACCACACCGAGACCCTGCTCCCCCTGCTGGACGGCACCCGCACCCTGCCCGAGGTGGTCGAACAGGCGGCGCGCTCGATGCCGGCCGCCGAGGCCGCCGCCGCGCTGCGCCGGCTCGCGGACGCCGGGCTGGTCAGGGGCCGTACGCCCGGCCGGCCCGCCGACCCGGCCGCCGAGGCGTACTGGGACCAGGCCGGGCTGGACGGCGGCCGGGCCGCCGCCGAGGTGGCCGGCGCCCCGGTGCGGGTGGTGGCGCTGGGTGGGGCGGAGTCGGGCGCCGAGGCCGCGCGCGGCGCCTGCCGGGCCTCCGGCCTGGCGGTGCGGGAGTCCGCCGAGGGCACCGCGCTGACCCTGGTGCTGTGCGACGACTACCTCGACCCCCGGCTGGCCGCGCTGGACGCCGAGCACCGCGCGGCGGGCCGCCCGTGGCTGCTGGCCAAGCCGGGCGGCGCCGTGCCGTGGGTGGGCCCGGTCTTCCGGCCCGGCGAGGGCGCCTGCTGGCACTGCCTGGCGGAGCGGCTGCGCGGGCACCGCCGCTCCGAGCGGCCGGTGCAGCACGCGCTCGGCCTGGACGGGCCGGTGCCACTGCCGGAGGCGTCGCTGGCGGCGGGTCGGGCGCTGGGCCTGAACGCGGCGGTGCTGGAGGCGGCCAAGTGGCTGGCGGGTCTGCGGTACGAGGGCCAGGGGTCGGTGCGCACCCTGGACACGCTGGAGCTGGGCAGTACGGCGCACCGCGTCGTCCGCCGCCCGCAGTGCGCCGGCTGCGGTGACCCGGGCCTGGTCGCCGCCCGGGTGGGCGCCCCGGTGGTGCCGGTCTCCCGGCCGAAGGCGCCGCACGACGGCAATGGGCACCGGGCGCTGACGCCGCAGCAGATGCTGGAGCGGTACGGCCATCTGGTGAGCCCGGTGACCGGTGTGGTGCGGGAGCTGCGGCGGGACCCGCGCGGGCCGGAGTTCGTCGAGTGCTACCTCTCCGGCCAGAACCTGGCGGTGGGCTCCGGCACCCTGGCCGGGCTGCGGGCCGGGCTGCGGGCGCTGAGCGGCGGCAAGGGGCTGACCGCCGACGAGGCCAGGGTGAGCGCGCTGGGCGAGGCGGTCGAGCGGTACTGCGGCTCACGGCAGGGCGACGAGCCGACCTTCCGGGCGAGCCTGCGGGAGCTGGGCGCGGCGGCGGTGCATCCCAACGACTGCCAGCTGTACGGCGAGCGGCAGTTCCGCGACCGCGACCGGTGGAACGCGGTGCACTCGCACTTCCAGTACGTCTCGGCGCCGTTCGACGAGCGGGCGCCGGTGGACTGGACGCCGGTCTGGTCGCTCACCGCCGACCGGCAGCGGCTGCTGCCCACCTCGCTGCTGTACTTCGACGCCGGGGAGAGCGGGGCCTGCGGGCTGCGGGCCGACTCCAACGGCAACGCGGCCGGCGGCAGTCTGGAGGACGCGCTGGTCCAGGGGTTCCTTGAGCTGGTGGAGCGGGACGCGGTCGCGCTGTGGTGGTACAACCGCACCCGGCAGCCCGCCGTGGACCTGGGCTCGTTCGACGCGCCCTGGCTCGCCCCGATGCTGGCCGGCTACCGCCGGTCGAACCGCGAGGTCTGGGCGCTTGACCTCACCTCCGACCTGGGCATTCCGGTGGTGGCGGCGCTGTCCCGGCGTACCGACAAGCCCGCCGAGGACGTGGTGTTCGGCTTCGGCGCCCACTTCGACCCGGCGGTGGCGATGCGCCGGGCGCTGACCGAGATGGGCCAGCTGCTGCCCGGTGCCGCGCGGGCCCGTCCGGACGGCACCGGCTACACGGTCACCGATCCGGAGCCGTACACCTGGTGGACGCGGGCGACCGTCGCCAACCAGCCCTATCTGCTGCCCGACCCGGCGCAGTCCGTCCGGACCCGCGCCGACTGGGCGTACACCCCGCGCGGCGACCTGGCCGCCGACGTCGCGGAGATCACCCGGCTGGTGACGGCGCACGGCATGGAGCTGCTGGTGCTGGACCAGACCCGCCCGGACATCGGGCTGCCGGTGGTCAAGGTGATCGTCCCGGGGCTGCGGCACTTCTGGGCGCGCTTCGCGCCGGGCCGGCTGTTCGACGTACCGGTGGCGCTGGGGCGGCTGGCCGAGCCGACCCGGTACGAGGACCTCAACCCGATCCCGCTGTTCGTCTGACGCGGCCCGCGCACCGGGCCACCGCCCGCAGGCCCGCGACCCGCGCACCCTCCGTCCACGAACCCTCCGCCCACGAACCCTCTGGCCGTGACCCTCCAGCCATGACCCCACAGCCATGACCCACCGCCACGAACCACCGGCCACGAACCCGCCGACGACGGACAAGGAGCAAGGAGCCCACCGTGGCTGAGGTGACATCACATGCCCGGAGCGGCGGCAGTGCGCCGGCCGAACTCTGGTCCTTCCGGGTGGACGTGGCCGTGGAGTACGACCGGCCGGCGCGGTCGGTGCTGGTCCGCGGGCCGTGGGGCGACCAGGAGTTGCCGGAGCCGGGGCCGGTGGTGCGCGAGGTGCTGCGCAGGATGGAGCTCGGGCCGATCTCGCTGCAGAACGCCCTGGGCCGCCCCGGCGAGGCGGGGGCCGCCTCGCCCGCCGACCGGGCCCGGGTGGCGGCGGTGCTGGAGCGGCTGCAGGACGTGGTGGTCCGCTCCCCCACCGTCCCGGACACCGGTCAGCCGATGCTGTCGGTGGTGCCGACCGCCCCGGCGGCGGCGCTGCGGCTGGGGGCACCGGCCACGGGCGGCCGCGTCCAGTTGGTCGGACGTACCAGCCTGCGGCGGGCGGACGGTGAACTGCTGCTGGAGGCACCGGGATTGTCGTACCAGGTGGTGCTGCACCGTGCGGAGGCGTTAGAGCTGGTCCGGGTGTTGCGGCGGCCGATCCGGCCGGAGTCGGCCCGGTGCTGCGCGGGCGGCGGGCCGGCGCTGGTGTATCTGCTGGCGGCGGGGCTGGTGGTGCCGGTCACCGAAGGGTGCTGACGCTGCGCCGGCCCCGCCGGTATGACAGTGATGTTTAATGTTGATCTTCACCATTTGTTGTCATGCTGTCCTATGATCCGGTCGGGACCTACACGGGCCCACGAAGGAGACCGGGGGGCGAGGGTGGCCACGACCGACAGCACGAGCACTGCGGGCGGAGCTGAGACCCAGCCCGACGGCCCCCGCCACTCGGCCGCCCGGGACCAGCTGCAGAGCGGTCAGGGCATCCCCGCCCCAAGGCTGGCCAGGGCCATCACGGTGGCCGCGCTGAGCTGCTTCCTGCTCATCACCCTGCTCAACATCGCCGGCGAGCGGCAGCCGGGCGGCCCGTTCGCGGCCGCCGTCGCGGCGCTCGCCGCCATCTTCGCGCTTCAGCTGCACCACTCCGCGCCCGGCGCCAACCAGGCCCCCCGGCGGCGCAAGGCGCTGACGCTCGGCGTGCAGGCGCTGCTGACCTACCTTCCGCTGATCGCCTTCCAGTGGGAGTGGGGGTCGATGGCGGGCTTCCTGGCCGGTTCGCTGCTCCTGCTGCTGCCGGCCAGGCTCGGCTGGACGCTGTACGCGCTCGTCGGGCTGAGCATGCTGCTCGCCCCGCTGCTGGACGGCCAGAACCTGCTGAACACCGTCTACCTGTGCGAGTCCACGCTGCTCACCGGCGTCGTGGTGTACGGACTGTCCCGGCTGGCCGAACTGGTGGTCGTGATCCACGCCGCCCGGGAGGAGCTGGCCCGGATGGCGGTGGCCAACGAGCGGCTGCGCTTCGCCCGCGACCTGCACGACCTGCTCGGCTACAGCCTCTCCGCGATCACCCTCAAGGCCGAGCTGATCCGCCGGACCATGCACAGCCACCCCGACCGGGCGTCGGACGAGGTCACGGCGGTGCTCGACATCTCCCGGCAGGCACTGGCCGACGTACGGCTGGTCGCCAGCGGATACCGCGACATGTCGCTCGCCCAGGAGTGCGCCTCGGCCCGCTCGGTGCTGACCGCCGCCGAGGTCACCGCCGTGGTCACGGTGGACTTCGGCGACCTCGACCCCCGGGTGGAGACCGTCCTCGCCACCGTGCTGCGCGAGGGCGTCACCAATGTGCTGCGCCACAGCAAGGTCCGCCACTGCACCATCGAGGCCGCCGAGCGCGACGGCCTGGTCCGCCTCACCATCGTCAACGACGGCGTCCAGCCCGAACACCGCGACGCCGACCTGCACAGCGGCAGCGGGCTCGTCAATCTGGCGCTGCGCCTCGGTGCCGTCGGCGGCACCCTCAGCGCCCGCGTCGACCAGGACGGCCGCTTCCAGCTCACCGCCGAGACACCGGTGCGGCCGACCGGCCAGCTCGGCGTACGGGACAGCGGAAAGCAGCACGGCCGGGCGGCGGACTCCGCAGCCGCCGCCTGATCCGAAGCCACCCGCCGGATTCGGCACGACTCACCGGGGGAGAACCGGATGCCCGCACTGAGAATCCTGCTCGCCGAGGACGTCCACATGATCCGCGGGGCGCTGGTCGCCCTGCTGGAGCTGGAGCCGGACCTCGAAGTGGTCGCGGACGTCGACCACGGCGACGCCATCGTGCCCGCCGCGCTGCTGCACCGGCCGGACGTCGCCGTGCTGGACATCGACCTGCCGGGCATCGACGGCCTGACCGCCGCCGCCCGGCTGCACGAGCAGCTGCCCTCCTGCCGGACCCTGATCCTCACCAGCCTCGGCCGACCCGGCACCCTGCGCCGCGCGCTGGGCGCGCACGTCAGCGGCTACATCCTCAAGGACGCGCCGCCGGACCAGCTGGCCACGGCGGTACGGGGCGTGGCCTCGGGCCGACGGGTGATCGACCCCCAACTGGCGCTCTCCGCCTGGGACAGCCGGGAGAATCCGCTGTCGCAGCGGGAGACCGAGGTGCTGCGGCTCGCCGCCCAGGGCGCGGACGCGGCCGAGATCGCGGGCGTACTGCACCTGTCCTCCGGCACCGTACGCAACTACCTCACCTCGGTGGTCACCAAGGTCGGCGCCCGCAACCGGGTGGACGCGATCCGGATCGCCGAGGAGGCGGGCTGGATTCCCTAGGCCGCCGCACCCTCGGGCCGGTCAGCCCGGGAGCGGCACCGGTGTCTCCGGCAGGGCCGCCAGGGCACTGACCAGCGGCGCCAGCTCCGGCCGCTCGGCGGCCTCGGCCAGGGCGCCGGACAGGGCCCCGTCATGGGTCGGCCGGGCGCTGTCCAGCAGCGCCCGGCCGGCCGGGGTGACCTCGGTGTAGATGCCTCGCCGGTCGGTCTGACAGAGGTAGCGGCTGAGCAGACCGCGCTCCTCCATCCGGGTGACCAGCCGGGTGGTGGCGCTCTGGCTGAGCACGACGGCGCGGGCCAGCTGCTGCATCCGCAGATGCCAGCCGTCCTGGCGGGCGAGGGCGTCCAGCACGGTGTACTCCACCACGGAGAGGTCGTGCCCGCGCTGGAGCGCCTTCTCCAGGGCGTCTTCGATCCGGCCGTGCAGGGCGGCCAGGGTCCGCCAGCCCTGGGCGCGGGCCTCGGCGGCGTCGTCCGCGATGACCATGCTGCTCTCCTCACCTTTACCACCAGTCTACCCGCGCATTCGGGTAGAGCGCCTCTGCAAAAGTTGCAGAGGCGGAACGGTGGCCGCCTGCCCTCACTGTACGAAGCAGTGAATCACTGCTTCACTCTCTGGTATGCCCTATCGACGCACCCCCGCCGTACAGGCCCGGCTGGACGACCGGCGCGAGGCCGTGCTGAGCGCCGCCGTCGAACTGCTGGCCGAGCGCGGCTACGGCGGCTGCTCGATGGCGGCCGTGGCCGAGCGCGCCGGGATCGCCACCGGCAGCGTGTACCGGCACTTCACCGGCAAGGCCGAGCTGGCCGTGGAACTGTTCCGGACCGTGGTCGGCGGCGAGGTCGCGGCGGTCACCGCCGCCGCCACCCGCCCGGCACCGCCGCCGCAGCGGGTCGCCGCCATAGTGGAGACCTTCGCCGCCCGCGCCCTCAAGGCCCCGCGCCTGGCCCACGCGCTGCTCGCCGAACCGGTCGACCCGGCCGTCGACACCGAGCGGCTGGTCTTCCGGCGGGCCTTCCGGGACGTGATCGCCGCCCAGGTGGCCGCCGGGGTCGCCACCGGCGCCCTGCCCGCCCAGGACCCCGAGCTGACCGCCGCCGCACTGGTCGGCGCGGTCGGCGAAGCCCTGGTGGGCCCGCTCGCCGCCGGAGCCGACCCCGCCGACGTACTCCCCGCCCTGCTCGCCTTCACCCTCCGTGCCCTGGGAGGACACGATGCCGCGGACGCATGAGGTCACCAACCAGGTACCGCCCCCCTACGGCCATGACGTCGCCGCCGACCCCGCCCTGCTGGCGGCAGTGCGGCAGCACGGCGCCGACTGGGCCGAGCCCGAGCTGCACGAGCTGGGCACCCTGGCCGGCTCCGAGCAGGCCGCCGAGTGGGGGCGGCTGGCCAACGAGCACCGGCCGGTGCTGCGCACCCACGACCGGTACGGCCACCGGATCGACGAGGTCGAGTTCCACCCGTACTGGCACGAGCTGATGCGCACCGCCGTCGCCCACGGCCTGCACGCCGCCCCCTGGCAGCAGCAGCGGCCCGGTGCGCACATCGCGCGGGCGGCGAAGTTCTTCGTCTGGTCGCAGGTGGAGGCCGGCCACACCTGCCCGATCTCGATGACCTACGCCTCGGTGCCCGCGCTGCGCACCACGCCCGAGCTGGCCGGATGGCTGGAACCGCTGCTGGCGTCCACCGTGTACGACTTCGGGCTGCGCGAGCCGCACGGCAAGCGCGGGCTGATCGCGGGCATGTCGATGACCGAGAAGCAGGGCGGCTCCGACGTCCGCACCAACACCACCACCGCCGTGCCCGCCGCCGACGGCGGCTACCGGCTCACCGGGCACAAGTGGTTCACCTCGGCGCCCATGTCGGACGTCTTCCTGACCCTCGCCCAGGCGCCCGGCGGGCTGTCCTGCTTCCTGCTCCCCCGGGTGCTGCCGGACGGCAGCCGCAACCGCATCGAGCTCCAGCGGCTCAAGGACAAGCTGGGCAACCACTCCAACGCCTCCGCCGAGATCGAGTACGACGGCGCGATGGGGTGGCTGGTCGGCGAGGAGGGACGCGGGGTGCCGACCATCATCGAGATGGTCAACATGACCCGGCTGGACTGCACCCTCGGCGGGGCCGCCGGGATGCGCGCGGCGCTGCTCCAGGCCGTCCACCACGCCACCCACCGGCGGGCGTTCGGCGCGGCGCTGATCGACCAGCCGCTGATGCGCAATGTGCTGGCCGACCTGGCGGTGGAGTCCGAGGCCGCCACCGCCGTCGCACTGCGGCTGGCCGCCGCCACCGACCGGGCCGCCGCCGGGGACGAGGACGAGGCGCTGCTCCGGCGGCTCGCACTGCCGGTCGCCAAGTACTGGGTGTGCAAGCGCGGCCCGGCGCACGCCGCCGAGGCCATGGAGTGCCTGGGCGGCAACGGCTATGTGGAGGAGTCCGGCATGCCCCGGCTCTACCGGGAGGCGCCGCTGGTCTCCATCTGGGAGGGGTCCGGCAATGTCGCCGCGCTGGACGCGCTGCGCGCCATGACCCGCAGCCCGGCCAGCGTGGACGCCTTCTTCACCGAGGTGGGGCGGGCCGCCGGCGCGGACCACCGGCTGGACGCCGCCA
Organism: Streptomyces sp. NPDC092296; assembly: GCF_044755465.1. Classification (NCBI taxonomy): domain Bacteria; kingdom Bacillati; phylum Actinomycetota; class Actinomycetes; order Kitasatosporales; family Streptomycetaceae; genus Streptomyces; species Streptomyces sp. NPDC092296. Next base: position 248,051 of record NZ_JBIVRB010000007.1, read on the forward strand.
CCGCCGCGCTGCGCAAGGAGCTCACCGACCCGGCCGGCATCGAGTACCGCACCCGCCGCATCGCGGAGTCGATGGCGCTGCTGCTCCAGGGTTCGCTGCTGGTACGGCACGGGCACCCGGCCGTCGCGGACGCCTTCTGCGCCTCCCGGCTGGGCGGCGACCACGGCGGGGCCTTCGGCACCCTGCCGCCCGGTGTGGACACCGCCGCCATCCTCGACCGGGCCCGCATGGTCGCCGCGTGACCGGGTCGGACCACGGCTGAACTTCCCGCCGAACGGACGGGAACCTCGGCCCGGGTCGGGCGTCTGGTGGGGTGAAGGGTGCTTCCCGCGCCCTGGCAGCGGGCCGGAAGCCGTCCGGGAGCCGCTGCCCGCCCCTCGACCCCGGGAGACATCGGTGTCCACCACGCACAACCGCGCACGCGGCCGGAGCAGCCGCCGACTCGGCCGGATCTTCGGCGCGGCCGCCGGACTGGCCCTCCTCGCCGGCGGCGCCACCGCCGCCGCCCAGGCCGCCACCGGCCCTCACGGCCCGGCGGTCAGCGCCCCGGACCACGCCCAGCCCGCCGCCGTCCCCAGCGCCGCCCCGGCCCCGGCTCGGCCGGTCCGGGCGGTCCCGTCGCCCGTCCCCAGCGTCGCGGTCCCCGGCCACGCCGCACCCGCACCCGTCCCGGCCGTCCCGGCCCCGGCCCACGCCCGACCCACCCCCGCCCCCGCAGCCCCGTCACCCGTCCCCACCGTCATCCCGGCGCCGGCCCACGCGGTCCCGTCACCCGTCCCCAGCGTCGCGGTCCCCGGCCACGCCGCACCCGCACCCGCACCCGCCCCGGCCGTCCCGGCCGTCCCGACCCCGGCCCACGCCCGACCCACCCCCGCCCCCGCAGCCCCGTCACCCGTCCCCACCGTCATCCCGGCCCCCGTCGGCACCCGCTGACCCGACCGGCGACGACAGCCACCACCGCAGCCGCCCCGGGCCCACAGCCCGGCCCGGGACCTGGGCCCCGGCGAGGACGGACCACGCGTCCGCCCCCGCCGGGGCCGCCCGGCCCCCGCCGTACGACCGGACGGACGAGAACCGACGAGGCCCATGCACATCCGACGCCTGTCACCCGCCGCCGCAGGCCCGCCCGCCACCACCGCGCTCCCCCGTCGGCCGCACCAGCCGCACCGGCCGCGCCTGCCACGCCTGCCGTGGTTGCGATGGCTGCTGGCCCGCCGCACCCGCACCGCCCCCGGGCCCGCCGACCTCCCGCTGTACGGCCGCCGCACCCCCCGTACCGGCGGCCGCCGGTACGCCCCGGGCGGCGAGGAGGACCGCCCGACCCTCGCGGACCTCTACCGAGCCCGCCGCCTGGACATGGTCCGCCTCGCCGTACTGCTCGTCGACGACCAGCACGCCGCCGAGGACATCGTGCAGGACGCCTTCGCCGCCCTGCACCGCAGCCACGGCGAGACCCTGGCCGACCTGGAGAACGCCGCCGCCTACCTGCACACCAGCGTGCTCAACGCGGCCCGCTCCGTACTGCGCCGCCGCCGGACCGCCCGCGCCTACGTCCCGCCGCACGAGGTGCCCGGCGCACCGGTCGACGAGCGGGTGCTGCTCGCGGACGAGCACCGCCGGGTGATCACCGCACTGGGCGGCCTCAAGCGGCGGCAGCGCGAGGTGCTGGTGCTGCGCTACTGGTCCGAGCTGAGCGAGACGGAGATAGCCGAGGCGCTCGGGATGTCCCGAGGGACCGTCAAGTCCACCGCGAGCCGCGCGCTGGACGCACTGGAGAGACTGCTGGAGACGGACGGATGAGCGACGTACAGCCGCAGGGCACGGCCGTGGAGGAGCGGCTGCGGGCCGCCCTGCGCGCCCGCGCCGACCTGGTGACCGCCGCCGAGCTGCGCCCGGAGCGGCTGCCCGCCCCCGCCGCCCGGCCGCTGGAGCGGCTGCGCCGCCCGGTGCTGACGCTGCTGGCGGCGGCCGTGGTGGCCGCCGCCTGCTGGTACGCCATGGCGCTGCCCGGCCGCTCCCGGCCGATGCCGGCGGAACCGGCCGGTACGCCGCCCTCCCACAGCGCCCCGGCCCCGACCGCGCCAGCACCGACAGTCCCCGCCCCGGTCAACCCGGTGCCGGCCGCTCCGGACGTACCCACCGTCAGCCCCACGGTCGGCCGCTGACCCAAGCGCCCCCGGCGCCCTCAGCCCGCCGTCAACCCGTAAGCGTCAGCGATCAGCCCGTACGAGGCGATCCGCGCCTCATGCCCATGCACATGCGAGGTGACCATCAGCTCCTGCGCCCCCGTGCGCCGCCGCAACTCCTCCAGCCCGTCCCGGACCTGCGCCGGCTCACCCAGCACCACATTGCGCAGCCAGTCGTCCAGGAAGTCCCGCTCCACCTCGGTGTACGGGTACGACTCGGCCTCCTCCGGGGTGGGGATCAGCCCGGGTCGCCCGCGCCGCAGCCGCAGCATCGACAGCCCGCCGCTGCGGGCCAGCCGCAGCGCCTGCCGCTCGTCCGGCGCCGCCACCGCGCTGACCCCGATCACCGCGTACGGCTCGTCCAGCACCGCCGACGGCCGGAAGGTGGTCCGGTACAGCTCCAGCGCCGGCACGGTGTTGGCCGCGCTGAAGTGGTGCGCGAAGGCGAACGGCAGGCCCAGCTGCCCGGCCAGCCGCGCGCTGAAGCCGGAGGAGCCCAGCAGCCACACCGGCGGCCGCTGCCCGTCCACCGGGCCGGGCACGGCGGTGATCCGCCCATACGGGTGGCCGGGCGGGAAGTCGCCGTCCAGGAAGCCGGTCAGCTCCGTGAGCTGCTGCGGGAAGTCGTCCGCGCCCTCGCCCAGGCCCCGGCGCAGCGCCCGCGCGGTCGCCTGGTCGGTGCCCGGGGCGCGGCCGAGGCCGAGGTCGATCCGGCCGGGGTGCAGCGCGTTGAGCAGGCCGAACTGCTCGGCGACGGCCAGCGGTGCGTGGTTGGGCAGCATCACGCCGCCGGAGCCGAGCCGCAGGGTGCTGGTGGCCGCCGCCAGGTGGGCGATGAGGACGGGCGGGGAGGAGCTGGCGACGCCCGGCATGCCGTGGTGCTCCGCGACCCAGAAGCGGTGGTAGCCCCACTCCTCGGCGCGGCGGGCCAGCTCGGTGGTGGCCCGCAGTGCCTCGGTCGGGGTGTAGCCCTCCCCGACGGTCGCCAGGTCCAGGATCGACAGTGGGGCGGGCGCGATGCCGCGCGCCCTGCCCCGGATCGGGTCCTGCTGCTCTGCTGCGGTGTCGCTGCCGGTCACGGCCTGTCCCTTCCTCTGCGCTGCGGCGGTCGCACGGCGCACCGCCGATCGGCTGCAACCGGCATCCGGCGCGCGCTGTTCCCGCTCGGCGCGGACTCACCGCATGTGACCGATCGTTCGCGGAGCGGGTGGCCCGGAGGGCCCTCCCGGGCCTCCGGGGCGGCGGGACCGCTGCCGGTGGTCAGGTACTATTGTCGACGTGAGCGGGCGCCGCTAGCTCAACTGGCAGAGCAGCTGACTCTTAATCAGCGGGTTCGGGGTTCGAGTCCCTGGCGGCGCACCACGCAGACGGAAACCCCCACCATGCGGTGGGGGTTTCCGCGTGTCCGGGCCGAGCCGGGCGGCGGCTGCGCCGGGCCCGCTCAGCGGCCGTTCAGCTCCAGGCTGGTGCGTACGGCGCTCTCCAGTGCGCCCTCGATCCAGGCGGGTTTCAGGCTGGTGTGCTCACCGGCGAAGTGCACCCGGCCCTCGACGGTCCGGGTGGCGGCGTGGTGCTCGTGCAGCTGGCCGGGGGTGAAGATGGCCGCCTCGCCCAGGGCGTAGCGGGCGCGGGCCCAGGACTGGGTGGCGCCGACGCCGGTGTACTGCTCGTACACCTGGGAGCCGAACATCTTCGCCAGGTTGTCCAGCGCGAAGGCGTACCGCTCGCCCTCGGTCAGCGAGTCCCAGCGCATGGCGTCGTCGGACCAGGTGTAGGAGGCCAGTACCACGCCGCCGCGCGACCCGTCGACGTGGGAGGGGAAGTAGGTGAAGCGGTTGGGGCTGTCCGAGACGCAGCCGCCGCCGGTGAAGCCGCCGGAGCCCTGCTCCCAGAAGCGGTTCTTGAACTCCAGCAGCACCTTGGTGGCCGAGTCGTAGTGCAGCTCGACGATCGCGCGGCGCTTGGGGTAGGAGAGCGCGGGCTCGAAGTCGCAGAACCGCAGGGCGGTGAGCGGCACGGTGATGATCGCGTAGTCGCCCTCGAAGGTCTCCTTGGGCGCGCGGGGGGCGCCGTCGCAGGACTCCTCGGTCCCGGACTCCGCGGTGGTCTCGATCCGTACGCCGTGCGCGGTCTGCACCAGGCGGGTCATCCGCCGCCCGGAGTGGATGCGGCCGCGCAGCGGGGTGGTCAGCGCGTCGGTCAGGCTGGCGGTGCCGCCCTCCAGCTCCCAGTAGCGGGCGGTGGGGCTGATGATGGCGTGGTCCATCAGGGTCGGGAAGAGCGAGTAGTGCAGCCGCGAGGTCATGTTCTCCAGCGTGCCGGCGGCCTCCAGCTTCGCCAGGTCCCAGCCGGCCTTCTCAACCAGGAAGCGGTGGGTCGAGTAGTCGTCATAGGTGCGGATCAGCTGGGCCCAGGCGTTGATCCGATCGTCGATCGGGCCGGTCGAGGAGACGGTGACCGGGGCCAGGGCCTGGTCCACGGCGGCGGCCGTGGTGGTGGACAGCGAGGTGCCGAAGGTGCGGTTGATCGGGCCGGGCGCCTGGGCGTACTGGGAGCGGGTGGTGCGGCGGCCGTTGACCTGGATCAGGGTGCGGCCGGTGGCGGCGGGCGGGCGGAAGTCCACCGGCTTGCCGTTGGTCCACCGCTCGCCGGTGAAGGCGTCGTAGACCACCGGCGGGACGGGTCCGGTGGGGCGGGCGCCGGGGGCCACGTCGGCGTTGTAGAACAGCCGCCGCTTGATGCCGAGCTTGTCGGCGAGCGCCAGCACCATGGGGTGGAAGTCGGGCAGCCGCATCGCCCCGGCCTCCGCGTAGAGCGCGCGGTCGGCGAAGACCTTGCGGAAGGTCTTGATCCGGCCGCCGGTGCGGCTCGCGTTGGCCTCGATGACGGTCACCTGGTGGCCGGCCTTGCTCAGCAGCGTGGCGGCGACCAGCCCGGCGACGCCGGCGCCGACGATCAGCACCTTCTTCGGCCTGGTCGTCCTGGGCAGGCCGTGGTCGATGAGAACCCGCAGGTACTCCAGTTTGAGGTCGTGGTCGTGCTCGCCCACCAGCAGCAGTTCCCGGGCCAGCTCCCGGCTGTTGTCGGCGGCGCGCGGGCCGGTCAGCCCGGTGGCCGAGGGGGCGGTGGCCGGGGGGACGGTGGCCGGGGGGACGGTGGTGGGGGCGGGCGGCGCGGCGAGGGCGCTGCCGGGGGCGGCGGCGGCGGCCGTCCCGGCGGCGACGGCGGCGGCGGTGCCGAGGAAGCGGCGGCGTCCGATTGCGGACGGGTTGTCTGAGGTCACGCCGGACAAGCTAGGTCGCGAACCGCCAGAACTTCACCCGTTTGCCACACGCTCAGCCAAATGGGTGACATACGGAACGTCTGGGCGGGGACGGTGCTCTGATCCCGTGACAACACCCACCCCGTGGCGGTCCGAGCCCCGGCCGGCCGCCGCCCCGCGCCCCCCGGGGCCGGTCCCCCCGCCCACCCGTGCCGTAAGCCGCAGGTCCGGGTGGGTGCGGCGGTCGCGATACCCTGCCGGTCGCACGGTGCTGCCGTCGGTGACCGCCCCGGACACGGTGCGACCACCGGATGGAGGACGGATGGCAGCGGTGCAGCGGATCACCTCCCGCAACGCCCGGTTCCAGCAGTGGCAGTCGCTGCTGGCCAACCGCAACAAGCGCCTGCGGGCGAAGGAGTTCCTGGTCCAGGGGGTGCGGCCGATCACGGTGGCCGTCGAGCAGGGCTGGCCGGTCCGGGCGCTGATCCACGACGCCGGGCGCCCGCTGTCCCGGTGGGCCCAGGAGCTGCTGCGGTCCACGGCGGCCGAGCGGGTCGCGATGTCCTCCGAGCTGATCGCGGAGCTGGGCGAGAAGGGCGAGGCCGTGCCCGAGGTGGTGGCCGTGCTGGAGATGCCCGAGGACGACCTCGGGCGCATCCCGGTCGGCGACCGCTTCCTCGGGGTGCTCTTCGACCGTCCCACCAGTCCGGGCAACATCGGCTCGGTGATCCGCTCCGCCGACGCCTTCGGTGCCGACGGGCTGATCGTCACCGGTCACGCCGCCGATGTGTACGACCCCAAGGCCGTCCGGGCCAGCACCGGTTCGCTGTTCTCACTGCCCGCCGTACGGGTCCCCTCGCACCGCGAGGTCACCGCCTGGCTCGACCACGAGCGGGACCGGGGCCGCCCGGTCGCCGTCGTGGGCACCGACGAGCACGGCGACGCCGAGCTGGACGACTTCGACCTGACCGGACCGACCCTGCTGCTGATCGGCAATGAGACCGCCGGGCTGAGCACCGCCTGGCGCGACCTGTGCGACCACACGGTCAGCATCCCCATGTCGGGCACGGCAAGCTCGCTGAACGCGGCCAACGCGGCCACTGCCGTGCTCTACGAGGCGTCCCGCCAGCGACGGCGGGCCGTCCGCTGAGTTCAACCGTCCCGCCTGTCGACGGGTGGCTCGGCCCCGGCGGAGCAGGGGAGCTCCGGCCCGGCCGCCGCCTGCTCCAACAGCGCCCCGTCAACCGCCGCCCCGTCGACCACTGCCCCATCACCCGCCGCACCGTCGACCGCCGCCGGGCCGGGCCGCCCCCGGCGCCGCAGCCGGCCGGTGCCGTCCCGCACGGTCAGGGTGAAGAGGGCCGAGGCCAGCGCGATCACTGCCATCACCAGATACACGGTCTGGTACGCGGAGACCGGCGGCTTGGACGCGACCTGCGAACCCTCGCCACCACCGCTGTTGGCGACCAGCAGGGTGGCCGCGAGCGCGGGCGCCATCGCCATGGATATCTGGCGCACCACGCTGCCGAGCGTGGACGCCTGCCCGATGTCCGACTGACGCACCGTGCTGAACGACGCCACCGTGGTGGGCATGAACACCGCGCCCATGCCCACGCCCAGCAGGAACATGTACGTCCGGAACGTCCACGGCCCGGTGTGCAGATCACAGGTCGTCATCACGCCCAGGACGGCGGCCACGCAGAACAGCCCGGCGGCGATGATCCGGCGCGGACCTACCCGCTCGTACACCCGCGACACCAGCTGGACCGTGAGCAGCACCCCGATCGCCTCCGGGAAGGTGCTCGCGCCGGACACCAGGGCGCTCACCCCCTGGGCCTCCTGAAGGAAGAGCGGCGCCAGGTACATCGCGGCCATGAACGGCACCAGCCCGATCAGGTTGATCAGGTTCATGTCCCGGAACAGCCGGTTGCCGAACAGCCGCAGCCGCAGGATGGGCTCGGCCGTGCGCAGTCCGACCACGATGGTGGCGGCCAGCAGCACCGAGCCCAGCACCAGCGAGCCGAGGATCGACGGCGCGGTCCAGCCCTGCTGGGCCCCCTCGGACATCCCGTACATCAGCAGCGACATCGCCGCGGCGGAGAGCAGGAAGCCGGGCAGGTCGAACCGGCCGACCCGGGGCTGGCGGACGGTGTCCAGCGCCAGCAGCCCGAAGAGGACGGCCGCGGCGCCGAACGGCAGATTGACGTAGAAGACCCAGCGCCAGGAGAAGCCGTCGACCAGGTAGCCGCCGAGCATCGGCGCGACGGCGGGGGCGATCTGCTGCGGCAGCGTCATGATCCGGGACGCCCGGACCCGCTCGTCCGGGGTGAAGGTGCGGAACAGCATGGCGCCGACGATCGGGGTGAGCAGACCGCCGGAGAGCCCCTGGAGGCCGCGGAAGAGCACCAGTTCACCGAGGCTGCCGGCCATCCCGCAGAGCGCCGAGGAGAGGGTGAACAGCGTCATCGCGCTGAGCAGCACCGGCTTGTCGCCGAACCGGTCACCGAGCCAGCCGGAGACCGGGATGATCAGACCGACGCAGACGGGATACACCACGACCACGCCGTCGATGTCGGTCGCGGACATGTGGAACTGATGGGCGATCGAGGGCAGCGCCACGGTCGTGATCGCGCCGTCCATCACCACGAGGAAGAAGGTGGCGACGAACATGATCGGTACGGCCAGGCGCTGGCTGGGGCGGCGGCAGCGGGACGGCATGGTCTTCCTTGGGTGTGGTGTGTGACGGTCCTGCATCCGGTGGTGCGGCCTGCCTGCTTCCGGCGCCGGCCCCCCGTACTCCGGGTGCGGTACTCCGGACGGCGGCGGCACGGAGCGCGGTACGAGGGTCTGGCACCCCGCACCGATATACTGAGCATACTCACTATGAGTCGACACACAACTGTATTGCCGGGCCCGACGACGGCACCGCGCCGACCGTCGCCCGGCGGTAGGAACGAGGCAGGCAGCCGATGACCGGCCCGAGAAGCAGCGACATCCTGATCGATGAGCTGTTCGAGACCACCATGCGTCTCCGCACCTACGTCGACGCCCGGCTGAGCGGCCACGGCATGTCCGTGGCCCGGCTGCGGTTCCTGCGGACGCTCGCCACCTCCCCCGAGCCGCTGCGGATGCGGGACCTCGGCGACATCCTCAACATCGCCGCCCGGACGGTCACCACCATGGCCGACACCCTGGAACGGGAGGGCCTGGTCACCCGGCTGCGCCACCCCGAGGACCGCAGGGCGTACCTGCTCACCCTCACCGACCTGGGGCGGTCCCGGCACATCGAGGCCGAGCAGGTCGACCGCGAGGCGCTGGCCAGCGCCACCGGCGGCCTGGCCGACCAGGACCGCGCCACCCTGCGGCGGCTGCTCGGCGTACTGCGCGCCACCGTGGCCGACACCTCCTCGGCACCCTCCGAAAAGGACTGACCCGCCTGGATCGGCCGGGCCCAGGCCCCCAGTGACCGGACCCCGGCGACCGGCCCGCCCGGATGCCGGGCGGAGCGGCGGGTGAGAGGCTGGAGGGCGTCGCCGAGGCGGGAGCCAACCATGATCTGTGCACACCTGGCGGACGCGGGTTCGCCCGAACCCCAGAGCACCGCGGGCTGCCAGGACTGCCTGGCAGCCGGGCTGCACGACTGGGTGCACCTGCGCGAATGCCTCACCTGCGGCCGCGTCGGCTGCTGCGACTCGTCGCCCCGCAAGCACGCCACCGCGCACTTCCACGACACCGGCCACCCGGTCATCCGGTCGGCCGAGTCCGGCGAGCAGTGGCGCTGGTGCTACGTGGACGGCATGTTCGCGTAGGACGGCAGGACGCAGGAGCGCAGGACGCAGCCGAGCGCGCCCGGCCCATGCACGATGGAGGTGAGCCGATGCGGTTCCGCGACCGCCGGGAGGCCGGCCGGGCGCTGGCCGGAGTGCTGCTGGAACGCCGGCGCGACGGCAAACTCCCCGAGCCGCTGGTCTTCGGCCTGCCACGCGGCGGCCTGCCGGTCGCCCATGAGGTGGCCGCCGCACTGCACGCCCCGCTGGACGCACTAGTCGCCCGCAAGATCGGCGCCCCCGGCCAGCCCGAGCTGGCCATCGGCGCACTCGCCGGCGACGCCCCGCCGCTCTGGGACCGCGAGGCCCTGCACTGGCTGCGCGTCGCCCCCGACGAGCTGGCCCCCCAGGTCGAACGGGAGCGGCTGGAGCTGCGGCGCCGCGAGGCCCTGTACCGGGGTGACCGCCCGTTCCCGGAGCTGGCCGGCCGCACCGCCCTGGTCGTGGACGACGGCCTGGCCACCGGCTTCACCGCCCGCGCCGCACTGCGCTCGCTGCGCGACCGGCACCCGGCCCGGGTGGTGCTGGCCGTCCCGGTGGGCTCCCCCGAGGCCGTGGCGATGCTGAGCCGGGAGGCCGACGAGGTGGTGTGCCCGTACCAGCCGGAGGCGTTCGGCTCGGTCGGGCGCTGGTACGAGGATTTCGGGCAGCTGACCGACGACGAGGTGCTGGAGCTGCTCCACAGCGGCTGACGGCGACGCACGGCGGCGGCCACCGGTGACAGGGAAGGCGGAACCATGCGGCTCCACGTCCGTGGCTGGGGATCGGGCGCCCGGACCGCCCTGCTGGTGCACGGCATGATGTCCGACCACCGCAGCTGGCGGCGGGTCGGCCCCTGGCTGGCCCGGCGCGGCTACCGGGTGCTCGCCGTCGACCTGCGCGGCCACGGCCGCAGCCCGCGCGGACCCGGCACCGCCCCGGCCGAACGCTACCTGCCCGAACTGTTCGCCGGAGACCTGGTCGACACCCTGCCCACCGGCGCCGACCTCGCGCTCGGCCACTCCCTGGGCGGCCTGGCGCTGTCGCTGGCGGTCGACCGGCTGCGGCCGCGCCGCGCCGTCTACTCCGACCCGGCCTGGTGCATCCCCGGGCCGGGCCGGGGCCTGGACCCGGCCGGCTTCGCCTGGTTCCGCACCGCCGCCCGGGAGCAGATCGCCGCGCTCAACCCCCGGTGGGAGCAGACGGACGTGGACATCGAGCTCGCCACCCTCGCCCTCTGGGACCCGGACACCGGCGGCGGGCTGGCCGGGGTCGCGGGCCGCGCCCTGCTCCCGGAGCGCCCCGCCGTGCCCTCACTGGTCCAGCTGGCCGACCCCAGCTTCATGATCGGCCCCGAGCACGCGGCGGAACTGGCCCGCCGCGGCTTCGAGGTCCGCACGGTGGCCGGGGCCGGCCACACCATCCACCGGGACGACCTGCCCGGCTTCCTCAGCTCACTGGACGGCTGGGTCTGACCCGGCCCGGAGGTCCGTCGACTACCAGCGGTGGTGGACCTGCGCCCTGATCCGGCGGTCGTACAGGTCCCGCACGGCCTCCAGCGTGGCCGCCGAGAGCGGCGGCAGCTGCCCGGCGGCGGCGTTCGCCCGCGCCTGCTCGGGTGACCGGGCCCCCGGGATCACCGAGGTCACCCCGGGCTGCTGGACCACCCAGCGCAGCGCCGTCTGAGCCGACGTCGCCCCCTCCGGCGCCAGGTCGGCGAACTCGGCGGCGGCTTCGAGACCGCTGTCGTACTCCACGCCGGAGAACGTCTCACCCTGGTCGAACGCCTCACCGTGCCGGTTGTACGACCGGTGGTCGTCGGCCGCGAAGACCGTCTCCCGGGTGTAGCGGCCGGACAGCAGCCCGGACGCCAGCGGCACCCGCGCGATGATGCCCACGCCCGCCTCGGCGGCGGCCGGCAGCACCTCCTCCAGCGGCTTCAGCCGGAAGGGGTTGAGGATGATCTGCACGCTGGCCGTGCCGGGCCGCGCGATGGCCGCCAGCGCCTCCGCGCAGGTCTCCACGCTCACCGCGTACGCGGCGATCCGCTCCTCCGCCACCAGGGTGTCCAGCGCGTCGAACACCTCGTCCGAGGAGTACACGGCAGTCGGCGGGCAGTGCAGCTGCACCAGGTCCAGTACGTCGACGCCCAGGTTGGCCTGGGACCGGTCGGTCCAGGCGCGGAAGTTCTCCAGGTTGTAGTGCTCCGGCCGCTGCTCGACCCGGCGGCCCATCTTGGTCGCCACGAAGATCCCAGCGTCCGGCCGCTCCCGCAGGTATCGGCCGATCAGCTGCTCACTGCGTCCGTCACCGTAGACGTCGGCGGTGTCGAAGAAGGTCACTCCGGCGTCGACCGCCGCGTCCAGCACGGCGAGCGCGTCCTGCTCCTCCACCTGGCCCCAGTCGGCGCCCAGCTGCCAGGTGCCCAGTCCGACGACGGACACCTTGCGGCCCGTCCTGCCCAGTACTCGCTGTTCCATACCGCGATCCTACGGTCGCCGGGCCCGCCGGGGGGACGGACTGATTTTCCGTCAGCGCCCACACGGCTGTGCCGGATACACCATGATGTCCCCCATGTGTCCGAGCGCGTACGGGGCGTCACTGGATGCGCCCGGCGGCGCGCCCGTCGAGAGGGAACAGCGTGAAGGTTCGCCGCATCCTTGCCGTCCTCGCCGCCACCGCGGCCCTGTTAACCGGCGCTCTGCCCGCAGCCGCCGCACCCAGCGCCGTCGGCACCGGCACGGTCGCGACCTCCCGGTCCGCCGACAGCCTGTCCGACCTGCTCACCCAGTGCTCGGCGGACTTCGTCCAGGGCGACAGCCGGCTCGGTCCGCAGCGGCTGCCGCTGCTCGGCATCGTCGGCGCGGAGGTGTTCGGGTATCTGCGGACGGGCAGTCTCAGCCCGCAGAAGTTCCTCGCCCAGTACTGGGACCCGGCGGCCGGCGCCTGGATCTACCCGCCGCAGGACGGCTATGTCCTCAACCTCGACGGGACCCCGCTCAAGACCAGCACCACGCTCCGCCCTGGGCAGGACATCGACCGCTACGGCAGCGAGTACGGCGCCTTCCTGGCCCCTGAGGGCCTGTCGTACGCCGGCCGCTCCATACCGCCGTCGAGCCTGGACGGCACCCCGGCAGCGGGCTGCAACTACCACGACTACCGCGTACTGAAGCAGTTCACCGTCTACTCCGGGCCGATCGCCTCCTGGTTCGGCCAGCCCGGCCACGGCATCCAGTACCAGCTGGACCGCACCCTGGTCCCCGGCGCCCCCGAGCAGGGCTTCAACGTCGGCTGGCTGGTCGACCAGGGCTACCTCAAGCGCCTCGTCTGACACTCAAGCGCCTCGTCCGAGACGAAATACCTGGAACGCAGAAAAGCTCCGCTCCGGAGACCTTTCGGTCTCCGGAGCGGAGCTCTCTCAATGATTGTTCGGCGGTGTCCTACTCTCCCACAGGGTCCCCCCTGCAGTACCATCGGCGCTGAAAGGCTTAGCTTCCGGGTTCGGAATGTAACCGGGCGTTTCCCTCACGCTATGACCACCGAAACACTATGAAACTGTCAAACCACACCCGGCCAAAGGCATGCGGTTCGTTGTCTCAGAACAACACAGTGGACGCGTAGCAACTATGGACAAGCCCTCGGCCTATTAGTACCGGTCAGCTCCACCGATCACTCGGCTTC
>NZ_JBIVRB010000008.1:0-284 GCF_044755465.1 Streptomyces sp. NPDC092296
ACCCCCCAGGTCATGCCTTCGACAGGGGGCAACAGTCATGCCGGGCCCGGAGGCCAGCGGCCCCGTTGCGGAGCCGCGGAAAACATAACGGGGCTCGGCGCCCCCAAGGTGGGCCCAGGGCCGGGGAGCCCCGCGTGAGAGGGGGTGACTGGCCGTCGATGGGGCGCTGCGGGGGTGCGGGGTTGCTCGCGCAGTTCCCCGCGCCCCTGAGAGGGACTCTGAGCCGAGGAGCCGCGCGCGGGAGGGGGTGACTGGCCGTCGAAGGGGCGCCACGGGGGTGCGGG
>NZ_JBIVRB010000008.1:381-237295 GCF_044755465.1 Streptomyces sp. NPDC092296
CGGGTTGCTCGCGCAGTTCCCCGCGCCCCTGAGAGGGACTCTGAGCCGAGGAACCACGCGCGGGAGGGGGTGACTGCGCGTTGAAGGAGCGCTGCGGGGGTGCCGGGTTGCTCGCGCAGTTCCCCGCGCCCCTGAGAGGGACTCTGAGCCGAGGAACCACGCGCGGGAGGGGGTGACTGCGCGTTGAAGGAGCGCTGCGGAGGTGCGGGGTTGCTCGCGCAGTTCCCCGCGCCCCCGCAGGGGGCCCAGGGCCGAGAAGCCACGCGGAGAGGGGGTGACTGCGCGTCGAAGGGGTGCCACGGGGGTGCGGGGTTGCTCGCGCAGTTCCCCGCGCCCCTGAAGGGGACTCTGAGCCGGGGAGCCACGCGCGGGAGGGGGTGACTGCGCGTTGAAGGAGCGCTGCGGAGGTGCGGGGTTGCTCGCGCAGTTCCCCGCGCCCCCGGACGGGGAGCCCAGGGCCGAGGAACCACGCGCGGGAGGGGGTGACTGCCCGTCGAAGGGGCGCCACGGGGGTGCGGGGTTGCTCGCGCAGTTCCCCGCGCCCCTGAAGGGGACTCTGAGCCGAGGAACCACGCGTGAGAGGGGGTGACTGGCCGTCGATGGGGCGCTGCGGAGGTGCGGGGTTGCTCGCGCAGTTCCCCGCGCCCCTGAGAGGGACTCTGAGCCGGGGAGCCACGCGCGGGAGGGGGTGACTGCCCGTCGAAGGAGCGCTGCGGGGGTGCCGGGTTGCTCGCGCAGTTCCCCGCGCCCCTGAGGGGGTGCCGGATTTGCGGGACCTGAATGGTGGTCGGGTCGGGGATTCACTCGTTAGAGCGGGGGCCCGGTGGGGTGGGGCCCGGGTGGGAGCTGAGGGGGCGTCGGGGACTCAGCCGATCGGACGCCGCAGCGGGAACCCGGACGGCTCCCTGCGGATGCGGGCCCTTCAGGACCCGGCCTAGCGTCAGACATGTCGGGGGAATTTCCGAACAACACATGAGGTGACTAAAAGTGTCCAAGCGCATCGCGCGGGCTGCCGCCATCGTGACCCTTGCCGTGGCGTCGTCCGTGGTCTCGCTCGCCGGCACCGCGTCGGCCAACCCCGAGTCCTCCTACTCCTACCGTGGCGGCGGCCACGACGACTGCAACGAGGGCCACGGCCGCCACGAGGAAGGCCGTCGTCACGAGGAGCGCCGCGACATTCGGCGTTTCGACTCGCGTCGTGAGAACTTCCTCCTGGGCAACTTCGCCAGCTTCGGTGACCACGCGGTCATCGTCTTCTGACGGTTCGCCCATGCAGGGGCCCGGAGGCAGCCGCCTCCGGGCCTCTCTCACACCCCGGTGCCTGAAGGTGTCTCACCCACGAGCACCGGCGGACACCCGAGCACACCCGAGCACACGCGACGGCCGCCCGGCAGGTGCCGGGCGGCCGTCGGGGCAGCGGGGTCACATGGTCTCGATCTTGATGTACCGCCAGGTGTCGGGGGTCTGCACGATCAGCACCGCCACGGTGACGGCGGCCAGTACGCCCACCGTGAGGCGCACCGCCAGCGGCGGGATGTAAAGGTGGATGCCGTTCTTCATCGGATGCTTCCTTCCGCTGGGGCGGGCCGCGCCGCCGTTCGGTTGCGCAGTTCGGCGAGGAGGTCGCTGACGACCGCCTCCACCAGGGGTACGGCCTTGGCGACCGCCTCCCGTACCGGGGCGCTCAGGCCGGGGGTGACCTCGGGTTCCTCGCCGCTGGGGCAGGACTCCGGCTCGCAGCCGACGATCAGCACCCGGGGCAGTGCGCCGTCGGAGAGGCGGCGGGCCAGGGCGAGCACCTTGACCGGGTCCATGCCGTGCGCCTCGGGGGCGGCCCCGGCGGCCTCGCCGAGGTCGGGTTCGATGACGTGCAGGGTGCCTGGCGGTCGGCCGCGCGGGGCGGCGTCCACCAGTACGGCGGCGTCGTAGCCGTCAACCAGGGCGTACGCCAGGTCCATGCCCCGGATGCCGAAGTCCGCGACGTGCACGCCGGGCGGCAGCGGGCGGTCCAGCAGCGCGGCGGCGACCTCGGGCCCGAAGGCGTCGTCGCCCAGGAAGATGTTGCCGACCCCCGCCACCAGGACGCGCGGCTCGGGCCGGCCGCCACCGTCCGGCGAGCCGAGCGGTTCCAGCTCGTCGGGGGCGAAGAAGAAGCGGTGCGCGATCTGGGTGCCGCTGCCCAGGTCGCGGCCGGGGTCGCCGTCCAGCAGCACCGCGACGTGGGTGCGGCCCTCCAGGTCCTCCTCCACGGTGGCGACCTCGGCGGTCCGCCCGGTGAGGGCCAGGTCGAAGATGTCGGAGCGGTGGTGCGGCCTGAGCCGCACCCGGCTGCCCCGGCGGACCGGGACGCCGTCCACGGTGACCGCGCGATCGGCGGGGCCGGTGGGCTGCTGCCCGGTCGTCATGCGTCCTCCAGCGGTCGCTGCGAGCGGATGGCACCGTGCAGCGCCATCAGGTCGTCGGGGGTCAGGGCGGCGCAGCGCTCCAGGATCTCGCGGCCCCGGGGGTCGCTGGCCGCCATCTCCTGCTGCTCCTCCTCGGACATGCTGAGCACGCTGAGGATGAGCAGCTGGTCGATCTCGGTGCCGTCGAAGAGGTCACCGGGGCTCTCCGGGGCGATCCGGGGGTGGTCGTACAGGGTGATCGGTGAGGAGAGCACGGTGTGGCCGAAGGTGCCGCCGCCGGGCGGCCGGTCGCCGTCGTCGTCGCCCGCCAGGACCGGCCAGGCGCCCTGGTTGCGGCAGGCGGCGGCGGCTTCGCGCAGCCGCTCGGGCGGGTCGGCCAGCGAGGCGAAGCGGCCGTGTGCGGTGTGCAGCACGGTGTGGCTGGAGAGGAAGGCGTACCGGGACGCCTCCTCGCGGGCCCGGCCGGTGCCCGGGTCGGCGGGGGTCGGGCAGCGGGTGGTGTTGGCGATCCGTACCGTCAGCCGCAGGGTGGTGTCGCCGATCCGCTCGGCGGTGGTCGTGACGGTGCCGGTCAGCGGCTGCCAGCTGCGCTCCAGTACGCCGGCGGGCCGGCCGTCCCGGTCGGTGAGCTGTTCGCGGTCGGTGCCGCCGGGGAGGTCGAGCGGGGTGGTGCGGTGGCCGGCCAGCAGTGCGGCGGCGGTGGTGGGCGGCAGGTCGGTGCGGCGCTCGGTGGCCTCCTGCCAGCTGACGTGGCGGCGGCCGTCGACGGTGAGGGAGTCGACCGGTTCCAGGCCGTGCGGGCCGGGGCGCAGCACGGTGCGGTCGACCAGGTGCAGGAAGCGGACGCTGACGGCCAGGTCGAGGCCGGCCCAGGGGTCGGCCCTGCGGTCGGCCCTGCGGTCGGTGCCGGGGTCGGTGCCGGGGTCGGCCTCCAGCAGGACCTGGGTCCGCATCACCGCGTCCTCGCCCAGCGCGTCGGCGCAGGAGCGGGGGTAGACGCCGCCGAAGGTCCAGCGCTGGCGGTTCTTCAGGGTGGAGCGGCGGTAGGGCCAGAGCAGGTAGCCCTCGTACAGGCAGGTGCGGACGATCTTCTCGACGGTGTCCATCAGGCTCCTGCCGTGTCGGTGCGGATGCCGGCCCGGTCCAGGTCGAGCAGGGCGCGGGCGGTCTCGTCCCAGCCGCTGAGGGCGTGCTGGGCGCGGTAGGCGTCCAGGCGGTCGTAGCAGTCGCGGGAGAGCCGGACCCAGCCGCCGTCCGCGCCGTGGCAGCGGGTGGTCTCCTGCCAGAGCGCGGCGGGCAGCCGGTAGGTGGTGTCCTTGGCCCAGGAGATCTGCGCGGTGCGCAGCCGGCCGTCGGCGGCGCTGTGGAAGACGGTGCCGCTGAACAGGAAGTCCAGCGGCACGTCGCCTTCCTGTACGGCGCGGAAGTACTTGGTGACGGCGAGTTCGATGTCATGGCCGCACGGCACCGGGAGCACCACCGTGGTCCGCTCGTCGAAGGGCGGCACGACGGTGGTGGTCTGCGCCCAGCTGAGCGGGCGGATGCCTTGGGCCCAGCGCTCGGGGGTGCCGAAGACCTCGGCCAGGCGCTCCTGGGTGGCGCGGTCGTGGCGGCGGCGGGCCGGTGCGATCCGTACGACGGTGGTGAGCAGCACGGATCGGACCGGCCCGCCGCCGGTTCTGGCGATGGCCAGCTGGAAGTCCAGGGTGGGGACGGCCGTGAAGGGCGCGGGTCGGGCGCCGGTGACGGTGAAGGTGAGGTCGGGACTGCGGTGCCCGGGGGTCACCGGGGTCGCGGCGTGCGGCTCGGTCACGGTTCGTCTTCCCTGGGTGCGGTGCTGGAGCCTGGGTGCGGTGCTGGACTCTGCTTGCTGCGGTGCCGGGTCAGGCCGGGGAGAGGTTGGGCATGCCCGGCAGGATCGGGTTCTTGTGCCGGTCGCCGATGCCGGTGGAGCGCCGGGCGGTGGAGGTGCCGTCGGGGTGGTGGCCGGGCTGCCGCTTGGAGTTGCCCTCGTGGTTGCCCTGCCGGATGCCGGAGATGTGCGCGGGGAAGTCCACGCGGACGTCGGGCTTGCCGACCTTGATGTCGCTCATGTCTGCTGCTCCTTGCCGTCGAGCCGGTCGAAGAAGTCGTCGAGGTGCGGATGGACGTCGGGGCCGCCGCCGAGGCCCTTCCAGTGGGTGCGGACGATCGCGGCGAGCCGGTAGCAGTCGTCCAGCGGCAGCAGCCAGTGGCGGCGGGCGCCGCCGGTGCGGTCGACCAGCAGCGCCTCCACGTCGTCGGCCAGCTCCCGCAGGACCGGGTTGGCCCGCTCCAGTTCGGCCCAGGTCTGCGGCTCGACACTGGAGCGCAGGGTGCCCAGCGGACTGGGGTAGCGGGCGGTGATCCCCCCTTCGCCCGCTTCCCCGCCGGTCGAGGAGCGGACGAAGAACGCCAGGTCGACCGGGACGCCGAGTGCGGCCCAGAGCAGGTCGTCCAGCGCCAGGCCGTCGAGCCGGACCCTGCGGTCGGGCAGCAGCCGGTAGTGGCCGCCGCCCGCCGCCTCGCGGTCGAAGAGCAGGGCGCAGGCCCGGCAGGCGCAGGAGACCTCGTCGGCGGAGACGTCCAGCAGGTGCCCATGGGCGGGTGGCAGCGGTTCCGCGCACAGGTCGCAGCGCTCCTGCGCGTCGCGGGCGCCGCCGGGTCGCGGCGGCGGGTCGGGCGGGTCGGGGCGCCGGGCGATCCGGCGCAGCCCGGGGGTGGTGTACGCGGTGATCATCGCGGTCACCCGGTTCCGGCGACTTCGGCGCGGCGTACCCCGCTGAACAGGGCGTCCACCGTGATCAGCGGCTGCGGCGCGGCGTCCTGGACGGTCTCGACCCGGTCGATCTCGGGGGCGAGCCGGAGCACGGCGGCCTCCACGGCGGCGGTGAGGGCGGCCCTGGTGGAGCCGCAGCCGCCCTGGGTGCCGGGCAGCCGTACCCGGGCGGTGCCGCCGTCCACGCCGAGCAGTTCGGGGGCTTCGCCGCCCCGGCCCTGGGGGGCGGCGGCCTCGGCCAGGGCCCGGCGGACCCGCTGGTCGACCGGCTGCGGGTGCAGGTCGTGGACCAGCAGCAGGTGGCCGACCAGTTCGTCGTCGGCCAGCCGGTCGGCCAGCTCCGCCGCCGTGCTCTCCGGGTGTCCGGTGATCCGCTCCATGATGCGGGCCAGGCATTCGCCGTACAGGTCGACCAGTGCCTCGGCCGTCTCGGCGGCCCGGGTGCGGGCCGCCTCGTGCGGCAGCTGGTCCAGGGTGCTGAGCAGGGTCTCGACCCGGCTGACATGCTCGCGGGTCCGGTCGTCGTCCCAGGTCATCGCTGCCGCCTCAGGCCCGAGCGCCGAAGGTCGGGGAGTGGAAGCGTTCCAGGGTGCGGCCGCCGCCCAGGTACATGTGGACGCCGCAGGGCAGGCAGGGGTCGAAGCTGCGGACGGTGCGCATGATGTCGATGCCCTTGAAGTCCTCCGGCCCGTTCTCCTCGAAGATGGGCGTGCCCTGGACGGCGTCCTCGTACGGTCCGGGGGTGCCGTAGGAGTCGCGGGGGCTGGCGTTCCACGGGGTGGGCGGGTAGGGCTGGTAGTTGGCGATCTTGCCGCCCTTGATCACCAGGTGGTGGGAGAGCACGCCGCGCACCGCCTCGTGGAAGCCCACGCCGATGGCCTCCTCGGGCACCTTGAAGTCCTCGAAGACCTGGGTGCGGCCGGCCCGGACCTCGCCGAGCGCCTGCTCGCAGAAGTACAGCGCCATGGCGGCGGCGTAGGCGACGAAGTACATCCGGGCGCGGTTGCGCTCGATGGTGTTGGGGAACGGCGGCGGGGTCCACTCCAGGTTTGCCTCCGCCGTGGCGGGGGTCTTGGGGAGGTCGATCCTGACCGAGTGGCCGGTGGAGCGGACGTACGGGGTGTGGACCCGGTCGGCCAGCGCGGTGGCCCACAGCCGGGCGATCGGTCCGCCGCCGGTGTCCAGCGCCAGGTGGTCGCCGGACCGCTTGTCGTACCAGCGGGGGCTGACCACCCAGCTGTACTTGCCGCCGTCCAGGTCGCGCCGCTGCGGGGCGGGCAGGGTGGTCTGGTTCCACGGGTGGCGCTGGTCGATCGGGTTGCCGAGCGGGTCCTCCTTGACGAAGGTGTGCTCGTCGGCCCAGTCCTTGTAGTAGGAGCTGCCGAGCAGGATGCGCATGCCGAGGTTGATGTCGACCAGGTCGGTGGTGACCAGTTGGTTGTCCACGATGATGCCGGGGGTCACGAACATGGCGTTCCCCCACTCGTTCATGTGCCGGTAGTCGTAGTCGACGACCGCCGGGTCCTGGAAGGAGCCCCAGCAGGCGAGCAGGGTGCGGCGCCGGCCGACCTCCTCGTAGCCGGGCAGCGCCTCGTAGAAGAAGTCGAAGACGTCGTCGTTCATGGCGACGGCCTTCTTCACGAAGTCGACGCAGCGCATCAGCCGCACCAGGTAGTCGGTGAACAGCTGCGGGGTGGCCACCGTGCCGACGCCGCCGGGGTAGAGGGTGGAGGGGTGGACGTGCCGGCCCTCCATCAGACAGCACATCTCCCGGGTGAGGCGGCTCATCTGGAGCGCGGCCTTGTACATCTCCCCCTCGAAGGGGTTGAAGGACCGCATGATGTCGGCGACGGTCTTGTAGCCGTGCAGATGGCCGCGCGGCGCGGCGGTGGTCTCGGCGCGGGCCAGCACGCCGGGGTTGGTCTCCTTGACCATGCGTTCGCAGTAGTCGACGAAGACCATGTTGTCCTGGAAGATCGTGTGGTCGAACATGAACTCGGCGGCTTCACCGAGGTTGATGATCCAGTCGGCCAGCGGCGGCGGCTTGACGCCGTACGCCATGTTCTGCGCGTACACCGAGCAGGTGGCGTGGTTGTCGCCGCAGATGCCGCAGATGCGGCTGGTGATGAAGTGCGAGTCCCGGGGGTCCTTGCCCTTCATGAAGACGCTGTAGCCGCGGAAGACTGACGAGGTGCTGCGGCACTCCACGACCTCGCGGTTGGCGAAGTCGACCTTGGTGTAGATGCCGAGGTTGCCGATGATCCGGGTGATCGGGTCGAAGGCGACCTCGGTCAGCTCACGTGCGCCCGGCTGGGTCGTTGTCACAGGTGGGTCCTCTCTCCCGGCCCAGCACTCAGCCGACCGGCCAGCGCGGCGCGTAGCCGCTGGTGAGCTCGGAGCGGTTGTGCCGCCACTTGGGTTCCTTGTTGACACTGCGGTTGGTGATGGAGCGCATGGCGCGGATGAACGGCCCGTAGGCGGTCATCAGCGCCGAGGAGAGCGAGCCGCCGGGCGGCTCGTCCATGAACGGCATGAACTTGTCGGGGAAGCCGGGCATGGTGCAGCCGATGCAGATGCCGCCGACGTTGGGGCAGCCGCCGACGCCGTCCATCCAGCCGCGCTTGGTGACGTTGCAGTTGACCACCGGCCCCCAGCACCCCACCTTCACCTGGCACTTGGGCGAGTTGTAGTCCTTGGCGAAGTCGCCCTGCTCGTAGTACGCGGCGCGGTCGCACCCCTCGTGGACGGTCTTGCCGAACAGCCAGGTCGGGCGCAGCTGCTCGTCCAGCGGGATGGTCGGGGCCAGCCCGGCGGCCTGGTGGAGGACCCAGAGCAGGGTCTCCATGAAGTTGTCAGGCTGGACGGGACAGCCGGGCACATTGACGATCGGCAGCCCGCCGGCCGAGCGGAAGTCCCAGCCGAGGTAGTCGGCGAGCCCCATGCAGCCGGTGGGGTTGCCGGCCATCGCGTGGATGCCGCCGTAGGTGGCGCAGGTGCCGATCGCGACCACCGCCCAGGCGCGGGGGGCCAGCCGGTCGAGCCAGTCGTTGAGGGTGATCGGCTCGCCGGTCTCCGGGTCGTTGCCCATGGAGGTCCAGTAGCCGTCGCCGTTGATGTTCTCGTTGGGGATGGAGCCCTCCACCACCAGGATGAACGGCTCGGCCAGCTCGCCGCGTGCGGCCCGGTGGAAGATCTCCAGGTAGCGGTCGCCGGTCTCGTACGCGAGCACCTTGTTGTGCAGGTTCACCTTGGGCAGGCCGGGGATCGCCCCCAGCACCACGTCCTCCAGGCTGGGCAGTGACGCGGCCGTCACCGACACCGTGTCGCCGTCGCAGCTCATCCCCTCGGAGGTCCACAGGATGTGGACCTCGTCGAAGGGCGGCGTCTTCAGTTCAGAACTCACGGGCAAGTCCCTTCTGCGGCCGCCGTCGGGCGGGCCGCCGCCGATGGGCCTCGGCGGCGGTGGCGCCCGTGGATGCACCCGGCGCCACCTGGAGCACTTCTGCCCGCCGTACCGCGTTGATGCGGTGGCGGCCGGCGGTTCACCCGGTCGGACGTGCGGACCGGCCGGCCCGTGGGGCCTTCCGGTCCGCAGATCCTCCGGCCCGCAGATCCTCCGGCCGGCAGATCCGGCCGGTCAGCAGATCCGGGGCAGCTGCTCGCCCAGCGGCAGGTCCACGATCCGGGTGCCGCCCAACGCGGTGCGGGCCACCACCATCCCCGGGTGGTCCGCGACGCACTCCCCGATCAGCGCCGCGCCCCGGCCCTGCGGGTGGGCGTGCATGGCGGCGAGGACGGCGTCGGCCTGCTCGCGGGGGACGAAGGCCACCAGGCGGCCCTCGTTGGCGACGTACAGCGGGTCCAGGCCGAGCAGGGCGCAGGCCGCGGCGACCGGGTCGGGCACCGGCAGCCGGCGCTCCTCCAGCACCACCCCGGTGCCCGAGGCGGCGGCGATCTCGTTGAGCACCGCCGCGACCCCGCCCCGGGTGGCGTCGCGCAGGGCGTGCAACTGCGGGGCGGCGGCCAGCATCGCCTGGACCAGGCCGCTCAGCGGCGCGGTGTCGCTCTCCACCTCGGCGCCGAACTCCAGCCCCTCGCGGACGCTCATGATGGCCACGCCGTGCCGGCCGATCGGACCGCTGACGATCACCGCGTCGCCGGGTGCGGCGCGCTGCGGGCGGATGTCGACGCCCGGCGGCACCAGGCCGATGCCCGCCGTGTTGACGTACACGCCGTCGCCGTGCCCGGCGTCCACCACCTTGGTGTCCCCGGTGACGACGGTGACGCCCGCCGCGCTGGCGGCCGCGCCGATCGCCTCGGCCACCCGGCCGACCACGGCCAGCTCGGTGCCCTCCTCCAGGATGAAGGCGCAGGAGAGGTACGCCGGGACGGCGCCGCTCATGGCCAGGTCGTTGACGGTGCCGTTGACGGCCAGGTCACCGATGGAGCCGCCGGGGAAGAACAGCGGCCGCACCACATAGGAGTCGGTGGAGAAGGCGATCCGGGCGCCGCCCAGGCTCACCGTCGCGGAGTCGGTGAGGGCCGCCAGCTCGGGGCTGCCGTACGCGGGCGCGAACAGGTGCCGGACCAGCTCGGCGGAGAGCGCCCCGCCGCCGCCGTGCCCCATCACCACCACCGGGTGGTCGCGCAGCGGCAGCGGGCAGCTCCAGGCGGTGAGATCCGGCTGCGGTGCCGGTTCGGGCTTGGGGGTCAGGTCGAGGGTGTCAGCCAACGGGGGTCGCCTCCTGGGCGGGCCGCGCCGCGTGGTCCAGGCGGCGGTAGAGGTAGTAGGCGGCGCAGGCGCCCTCGCTGGAGACCATGGTGGCGCCCAGCGGGGTGCGCGGGGTGCACTGGGCGCCGAAGGCGGCGCACTCGTGCGGCTTGAGCAGCCCCTGCAGCACCTCGCCGCTGCGGCAGAGCGCGGACTCCCGGGTGGTGATGCCGCTGACGCCGAAGCGGTGCTCGGCGTCGAAGTCCCGGTACGCGTCGGAGAGCCGCCAGCCGCTGCCGGGGATGACGCCGATGCCGCGCCAGGCGCGGTCGGTGACGGTGAAGACCTCCGCCAGCATCCGCAGCGCCGCCGGGTTGCCGGCCGCCTGGACGGCCCGGGGGTAGGCGTTCTCCACCCGGTGCTCGCCGCGCTCCAGCTGGTGGACGGTGCGGCGGATGCCCTCCAGGATGTCCAGCGGCTCGAAGCCGGTGACCACGATCGGCACCCGGTACCGCTCGGCCAGCGCCGGGTACTCCCCGGTGCCCATCACGCTGCACACATGCCCGGCGGCCAGGAACGCCTGCACCCGGCAGCGCGGCGACTGCATGATCGCCTCGATGGCGGGCGGCACCAGGACGTGCGAGACCAGCAGGCTGAAGTTGTCCACGCCCAGCCGCCGGGCCTCGTGCACGGCCATCGCGTTGGCCGGCGCGGTGGTCTCGAAGCCGATGCCGAAGAAGACCACCTGCCGCCCGGGGTGCTGCCGGGCGATGGCCAGCGCGTCCAGCGGCGAGTACACCACCCGTACGTCGCCGCCCGCGCTCTTGACCCGGAAGAGGTCCCGGTCGGTGCCGGGCACCCGCAGCATGTCGCCGAAGGAGCAGAAGACCACGCCGGGCCGGGAGGCGATCTCCAGCGCCTTGTCGATCACCTCCAGCGGGGTGACGCAGACCGGGCAGCCGGGGCCGTGGATCAGCTCGATGCCCTCGGGGAGCAGCTGGTCGATGCCGTGCCGGATGATCGAGTGGGTCTGGCCGCCGCAGACCTCCATCATCGCCCAGGGGCGGGTGGCGGTGGCGTGGATGTCGTCCAGCAGCCGCCTGGCCAGGTCGGGGTTGTTGAACTCCTCCAGGTACTTCATCGTGCGCCCTCCTCGGCCGCCACCGCTCGGCCCGCCTCGGCCGCCGCGCGGCCCCAGGCGTCACCGAACTCCTCCTCCAACACGCCGAGCTGCTCGAACAGCTCCAGCGTGGCGCGGGCCGACTCCTCGTCCAGCCGTTGCAGGGCGAACCCCACGTGCACGATGGCGTAGTCGCCCACCTCGATCTCGGGCAGGTAGGCGAGGCAGACGTCCTTCACCACGCCGCCGAAGTCGACCTGGGCCATCCGGGTACCGTCGCGCTCCTCAATGCCGACCACTCTGCCGGGCACTGCCAGGCACATGGCTGTCCTCCTTCGTTCGTCTGGGTACGTCTGCTGTTCGCCCGCTGTCCGTCCGCTGTCCGTCCGCTGTCCGCCTGCTGTCCGTCCGGGTCCGCCCGGGTCCGCCCGGGTCCGCCGGCGGCGGCGGTCAGGGCGCCGCGATCCGGGCCGCCACCACCGCCTGGCCGAGCGCCAGCCCGCCGTCACCGGCCGGGACGACGCGGTGCCGCAGCACGGTGAAGCCGTCCTCGGCCAGCGCGGCGGCGCACGCCTGGTCCAGCAGGGCGTTGCCGAAGACGCCGCCGGAGAGCGCCGCCGTGCCCACCCCGGTCTCCCGGCGGGCGGCCCGGCAGACCGCGCGCACCGCCGCCGCGACACCCCGGTGGAACCGGGCGGCGACCACCGCCGCCCCGGCCCCGGCCCGCAGGTCGTCCACGGCCGCCCGGAGCACCGGCGCCGGGTCGAGCAGCATCGGCTGCCCGCCGGCGGGCGGCGTCGGCCGCAGGCCGAAGGCGTAGCCCGGCCCGGGGTCCCCGGCGGTCAGCGCGGCCGCCTCCAGCTCCACGGCGGCCTGCGCCTCGTACTGCGAGCGGTGGCAGACCCCCGCCAGCGAGGAGACCGCGTCGAACAGCCGGCCCATGCTGGACGTCGGCGCGCAGCCGATCCCCCGCTCCAGCTGGCGGCCGAGCACCCGCAGCTCGTCGGCGGTGCAGGCGGCGACGCAGGGCAGATCGCCGTCCCACGGCAGTCCGGCGGCCCGCAGGTGCGACAGCGCCATCCGGCACGGGTTGCGGACGGCCGCGTCACCGCCGGGCAGCGGTACGTAGCGCAGCTGGGCCAGGCGGCGGTAGCCCGCGTAGTCCGCGAGCAGCACCTCGCCGCCCCAGACCGCGCCGTCGTCGCCGTAGCCGGTGCCGTCGAACGCCACCCCGATGACCGGGGCGGTGCCGTCGCAGCCGTTCTCCGCCATGGCGGCGGCGACATGGGCGTGGTGGTGCTGCACCAGGGCGAGCGGGTGGCGGTCGGCGGCGCGGCGGCGGGCCCACTGGGCGGAGCGGTAGCCGGGGTGGCGGTCGGCGGCCAGCACGGCGGGGGTGACGCCGGTGAGCATCCGCAGATGGCGCTCGGCCCGTTCGAACGCCTTGAGGGTGTCCAGGTCGCCCATGTCGCCGATGTGCGCGGAGAGCCAGGCGGAGCGCCCCTCGGCCAGGCAGAGGGTGTTCTTCAGATCGCCGCCGACGGCGAGCACCGGCCGCACCGGCACCGGCAGCTCGATCCGGCCGGGGGCGTAGCCGCGCGAGCGGCGGATCGGCATCGGGCGGCCGTCGGCCCCGGCGCGGACCACGGAGTCGTCGCAGGAGACCCGGATGGCCCGGTCGTGCCAGAGCCAGGCGTCGGCCAGGCCCGCCAGCCGGTCGCGGGCCTCCCGGTCGTCGATGACCAGCGGCTCGCCGGAGCGGTTGCCGCTGGTGACGACGAGGACGCGGGGGCCGGGCGGGTCGCCGGGCAGGCCGAACAGCAGCCGGTGGACGGGGGTGTACGGCAGCATCACGCCCATGTCCGGGCTGCCGGGGCAGACGGCGGCGGCCAGGCCGTCGGGGGTGCGGCGGCGCAGCAGCACGATGGGGCGGCGGCGGCCGGTGAGCAGGTCGTGCTCGGCGGGGCCGATCCGGCCCAGGGTGGCGGCGGTCTCCAGGTCGGCGGCCATCACGGCGAACGGCTTGCCGCCGCGTGCCTTGCGGCGGCGCAGCTCGGTGACGGCGGCCTGGTCGGCGGCGTCGCAGACCAGGTGGTAGCCGCCCAGGCCCTTGACCGCCAGCACCGCGCCCGTGGTGAGCAGCCGCCGGGCGTGGGCGAGTGCCTGGTCGCCCTCGCGCTGCGGGGCGCCGCCGGGCGGGTGGCTGAGCGTCAGCCGGGGGCCGCAGGAGCGGCAGGCCAGTGGCTGGGCGTGGAAGCGGCGGTCGGCGGGGTCGGTGTACTCGGCCGCGCAGCGGGGGCACATCGGGAAGGCGGCCATGGTGGTGGTGGCGCGGTCGTACGGCAGTGCGGTGACGATGGTGAAGCGGGGTCCGCAGTGGGTGCAGGAGATGAACGGGTGCCGGTGGCGGCGGTCGCCGGGGGCGGCCAGCTCGGCCAGGCAGGCGTCGCAGGTGGCGATGTCCGGCGGTACCAGGGTGCGGCCCTCGCCCGGCTGCGAGGCGAGGATGGCGAAGCCGGTGGCGCCGCGTACCGGCTGCGGCTCATGGCTGACGGAGGTGATCTCGGCGAGCGGCGGGGCCTGGGTGGCCAGGCGGCGGCAGAAGTCCTCGACGGCGGGCAGCGGGCCCTCGACCTCGGTGACCACTCCGGTCGGGCCGTTGGCGACCTGCCCGGCCAGTCCGAGTTCGGCGGCCAGGGCGTGGACGAAGGGGCGGAAGCCGACGCCCTGGACGACGCCGCGTACGGTCACCCGGCGCCGGACCGGGCCGGCCGGCGGCCGGGCGGCGGTGGCCAGGGCCGCGCTGCGCACCGTGTCCACGGCCGGGCTACCGGGCCGCTGCGGCGGGCGCGGGGGTGGGGTGGGTGTGGCCGTGCCCGGCGTCGTGCGCGTGGGTGTGGCCGTGCCCGGCGTCGTGCCCGTGGTCGTGGTCGTGCCCGTGCCCGTGGTCGTGGGTGTGCCCGTGGTCGTGGGTGTGCCCATGGGCGGCGTGCTCACCGGCCAGCGGCGGGCGGTGCACCGGGGCTCCGTCGCAGACGGCGTGCACCCGGTCCCACAGCTCGGCCACGCCCTCGCCGGTGCGGGCGGAGGTGCGCAGCACCTGGACGCCCGGGTTGACCCGGCCGACGTTCCGGGTGAAGGCGTCGTCGTCGAAGCCCACCGGCTGCGCCAGGTCGGCCTTGGTGAGGACGACCAGGTTGGCCAGGCCGAACGCGGCCGGGTACTTCACCGGCTTGTCCTCACCCTCGGTCACCGACATCAGCGCGATGCGCAGGGTCTCCCCCAGGTCGTAGGAGGCCGGGCAGACCAGGTTGCCGACGTTCTCCACGAACAGCGCCCTGGTGTCCTCGGGCAGCCAGCCGTCGAGGTGGGCGCGCATCCGGTCGGCCTCCAGGTGGCAGAGGCCGCCGGTGAGCACCTGCTTGACCGGCACCCCGGAGCGGGCGAGCCGGCGGGCGTCGTTCTCGGTGGCGAGGTCGGCGGTGATCGCGGCGACCGGTACGCCGAGTGACCGGGCGTGGCCGAGGACGAGTTCCAGCAGCGCGGTCTTGCCGCTGCCGGGGCTGGAGAGCAGGTTGACGGCGATGGTGCCGCGTGCTGCCAGGTCGGCGCGGAGTGCGGCGGCCAGGTCGTCGTTCTTCGCCAGGACGGACTGCTGTAGGTCAACGACGCGGCACATCGGCGGCCGCCTCCTCTTCGTGGGGGGACTGCGGGTCGGCGAAGCGGACGCCGGTCAGCTCCAGCTCCCGGCCGGCGAGCACCTCCACGGCGGCACCGTCGCAGTGCGGGCAGTACAGGGACGGCGGCGAACCCACCGGAAAGCCGCTGTCGCACCGGGTGCAGCGGGCCCTGGCGGGCACCTCCTCGACCACCAGCCGGGCGCCGTGCAGCACGGTGCCCTCCTGGGCCACGGTGAAGGAGAACCGCAGGGCTTCCGGCTCGACCCCGGCCAGTGACCCGATCCGCAGCCGCACCTCTTCGGCGCGGTCCGCCCCGTGCTCGCGGGCCAGCTCCTCGACCGCCTCCACGACCGCCACCGCGATGGACAACTCGTGCATGGCGTTGTTCCCGTCCGTGGAGGTCGCTACCTGGTGACGCTACGCAATACTTCTCCCGCAAACCGTCACAGATACGGACGAACTACAGCATCCCACTCGGACAGCGCACACCTTTCCCACCGAGAGCCGCACCCACCCCCCTCCGCACCCGCGAACGCACGATCGAGACCCACCGCTACGCCGGCGGCCGGTCACTCGCGCAGTTCCGCGCGCCCCCGGCCGGGCCGCCCCCCAGCGGCGCCCCGGCCGCCGGAGCCGGTGGGCATCGTCGGGTGGCGGCCCAGGACGAAGACACCGGTCACCACGGCGATGAGCCCGATCACCTGACCGGCCAGCGCCGCCGGGGTGACCCGCAGCCGGTCACCGAGGAAGCCGATGCCGCAGGCGATCCCGGCCAGCGGCTCGGCGGCGGTCAGCGCGGGCAGCGACATCCGCAGCGGCCCCACCTCGAACGCGCTCTGCACCAGCAGCAGCCCGGTGACGGCCACCGCGACGATGGCGTACGGCTCCCAGCTGGTCACCAGCCCGGTGAACCCGGAGTCGCTCCAGATGCCGCTGGAGGTACGGGTCAGCGCGTCCTGCAACCCGTACAGCAGCCCGGCGGCGGCGGCCAGCAGCGGCGGCTCCTTGACGATCTGGAGGTGCCTGGCGACCGCGACCAGGACCAGGGCGGCGCCCACCACCGAGCCGAACACCAGCCAGTGCCGCAGGGCGCTGATCTCCGCGGCCGAGCCGCCCTCCGGGCGGCCCGCGACGATGAAGGCGGCCACACCCCCGCTGAGCAGCAGGACGCCGGTCCAGCCGGACAGGCCGAGCCGCTGGCCGCCGCGCCACCGGGCCAGGGCCATGGCGAAGAGCAGGTTGGTGGCGAGCAGCGGCTCGACATGGGAGAGGTCGCCCCTGGCCAGCGCCAGGACGCTGAAGATCTGGCCCGCCACCATGCAGCCCATGCCCCAGAGCCAGACCGGGATGCGGACCAGGTCGAGCAGCAGCCGGTAGCTGAGCATGTCCGCTTGCGGCGCCTGCTCGGCGGCATGCTGCTGGAGGACGAAGCCCAGGCCGATCAGGCACGCCGCGATCAGGGCGTATGTGTAGAGCACTCCGGAAACACCCCTGTCCGGTACCGGTGTCGAGTGGCATGGGTACCCCGTGGCGGCCGCCGGATACCGCCCGTACCGGTCACCGCCGCGCGCCGCCCGTTCGGCCGCTCTCCGGCTGCCCGGCGTCGGCGGGGCGGCCGGCGCCGCCCTGCTCGGCAAAGGCCGGGGCCCGGGTGAGGACCAGTACGGAGGCCGCCATCAGCACCCCGCCCGCCACCGCCGGCACCAGGTGCGGCAGACCGGTGCGGACCTGCTCGTCGAAGGCGAGGACGCCCCAGAGGATGGACACCAGCGGGTCCGAGAGGGTGAGCCCCGGCTGCGCGGCGACCAGGGTGCCCGCGTGCATCGCGGACTGGAGCAGGAACATCCCCAGCAGCCCGGAGGCGACCATGGCATACAGCGGCCAGCCGGTGAGGACCGCGCCGATCCCCTGGGCGTACCGGTCGGCCATCCCCTTGATGAGCGCAGCGGTGAGGCCGAACTGGCACCCCGCCGCCACCCCGAACGCGGCGGCCCGCCGCCCCGGGCGGCCCAGGCGGCCCCACTGGACGGCCGCCGCCACCACGGCGAGGTTGACCGTGCCGCCGATCGCCCACGCCTGCCAGGCCACGCCGTGCGGGCCGCCCGGCGAGGGCGCGAGGAAGTACAGCAGCGCGGCCAGCCCGGCGGTCATGCCCAGCGACGCCGCCCATTCGCGCCCGTGCAGCCGGGTGCGGAAGACCCGGGAGGCCAGCATCAGGGTCAGCGGCAGCTCGATGACCAGGATCGGCTCCACCACGGAGAGCTGCCCGGCGGCCAGCGCGGCGGCCTGGAGCACGAACCCGGCCGTCACCGCGGCCACCCCGGCGAACCAGACCGGCCGGTGCAGCAGGTCCGCGATCAGCCGCAGCCGCAGGCTGTCCTCGCCCGGCAGGTCCCGGTTGGCCTTGCGCTGGAGCACCGACGCCAGCGCGTTGGCGCAGGCCGCGAGCACGGCGAGGACGTAGACCAGCACTCCCCCCGCCTGCCCGGCCCGGTCGGCGGCATGCGGCACCCGGGAGCACTCGGCCCGCTCGGGCCCCGGTCTCAGCCGGAGCGGCCGTTGAACTCGAAGACGAAGCCGGCCACCCCCGCCGCCACCACCCCGATGCCGAGGACCAGCAGCCAGATGGCGAGCACGATGCCGAGCGCCGTCAGGACGGTGCCGGCGGCGGCCAGCACCGGGTAGGCACTGCGGGGCGGGAAGAAGTCCAGCGGTCCCGCGGTCTCCGCCACCTCGGCGCCCCGGCGGTCCTGCGGGCGCTGCCCGCGCCGCTGGTACTGCACCCAGAAGAAGAAGGCGACCAGGCTGGACATCAGGAAGGAGACCAGCAGCGTCACCGTCCCGGCGGTCTCGTGGGAGAGCCAGCCGTAGACCGAGGCGGTGACGGCGAAGAAGACCGCCACCCCCGTGAAGAGCACCGCCTCGCCCCTCATGAGCCGGACTCCAGCGGCTGCACGGTCGCCACGGCCTCGGGCGTGCCGACCTCGGGGTGGTGCAGGTCGAACGCCGGGGATTCGGAGCGGATGCGCGGCAGCGCGTGGAAGTTGTGGCGCGGCGGCGGGCAGGAGGTGGCCCACTCCAGCGAGCGGCCGTAGCCCCACGGGTCGTCCTCGGTGACCCGGGCGCCGTGCCGGGCGGTGCGCCAGACGTTGTAGAGGAACGGCAGCGTGGAGAGCCCCAGCAGGAAGGCGCCGATGGAGGAGACGGTGTTGAGCGTGGTGAAGCCGTCGGACGCCAGGTAGTCGGCGTACCGGCGGGGCATGCCCTCGGCGCCCAGCCAGTGCTGGACCAGGAAGGTGGTGTGGAAGCCGGCGAAGAGCGTCCAGAAGTGGATCTTCCCCAGCCGCTCGTCCAGCATCTTGCCGGTCATCTTCGGCCACCAGAAGTAGAAGCCGCCGAAGGTCGCGAAGACCACCGTGCCGAAGACCACGTAGTGGAAGTGGGCCACCACGAAGTAGGTGTCCGAGACATGGAAGTCGACCGGCGGCGAGGCCAGCAGCACCCCGGTGAGGCCACCGAAGAGGAAGGTCACCAGGAAGCCCACCGCCCAGAGCATCGGCGTCTCGAAGCTCAGCGAGCCGTGCCACATGGTGCCGATCCAGTTGAAGAACTTCACCCCGGTGGGCACCGCGATCAGGAACGACATCAGGGAGAAGAACGGCAGCAGCACCTGCCCGGTGACGAACATGTGGTGTGCCCAGACCGTCATGGACAGCCCGGTGATGCTGACGGTGGCGCCGATCAGCCCGTAGTAGCCGAAGGTCGGTTTGCGGCTGAAGACCGGCAGGATCTCGGTGACGATGCCGAAGAACGGCAGCGCGATGATGTACACCTCCGGATGGCCGAAGAACCAGAAGAGGTGCTGCCACAGCATGGCGCCGCCGTTGGACGGGTCGAAGACATGGGCGCCGAGCTTGCGGTCCGCCTCCAGACCCAGCAGGGCGGCGGTGAGGACCGGGAACGCCAGCACGCCCATCACCGAGGTGAACAGCACGTTCCAGGTGAAGATCGGCATCCGGAAGAGGGTCATCCCCGGCGCCCGCAGGCAGGTGATGGTGGTGATGAAGTTGACCGAGCCGAGGATGGTGCTCAAGCCCGCGACCACCAGGCCCATCACCCACAGGTCGCCGCCCAGCCCCGGGCTGCGGATCGGCCCGCTGAGCGGCGTGTAGGCGAACCAGCCGAAGTCGGCCGCGCCGCCCGGGGCGAGGAAGCCGCTGAGCACCATCAGCCCGCCGAACAGGAACACCCAGTAGGTGAAGGCGTTGAGCCGGGGGAAGGCCACATCGGGGGCGCCGATCTGGAGCGGCATAATGGCGTTGCCGAAGCCGGTGAAGGTCGGCGTGGCGAACAGCAGCAGCATGATTGTGCCGTGGATGGTGAACAGCTGGTTGTACTGCTCGGCGGTGATCAGCTGGAGGCCGGGCCTGGCCAGCTCGGCGCGCATCAGCATCGCCATCACCCCGGCGGCCAGGAAGAACCCGAACGCGGTCACCAGGTAGAGGTTGCCGATCACCTTGTGGTCGGTGGTCGTCAGCCAGCGTACGACGGCCGAGCCCTGGCGGATGTGCGGCTCCCCCGGGTCCGGCCGGTCCCGCTCCGGCCGGTCGGACGCCTTCTCCACCACCGCCACGGCAGACCCTCCCTCCGCTGCCGGGGCCGCCGCCCCGGACCCCGCGATCCGCCCGTGACCGGGCGGGGAACGGGCAATGCGTTCCCGACCCGGCCGATGTCAAACACGCTCCGTATCAGGGCCGGGCACTCGCCGTCACGGGCAGCCGGTGGCCGACGCCGTGTTCGACCAGCGGGCCCGGCTGCCAGCCCTGGCGGCGGCAGTGCGCGACCAGCGCCGGCAGGGCGCCGAGCGCGGCCCGCCAGGAGTCCGGTGCGCTGGTCCGGTCGGAGTCGTGCAGCAGTACGGTGCCGCCGCCGCGCAGGTCGCGCAGCAGCGCGGCCAGGACGGAGTCCGGCGTGGCGGCGGCGGTCCAGTCCCGCCCCCAGGCCGACCAGAGGACCGGCCGCAGCCCCGCCCGCCGGGCGGCGGCCCACCGGCCGCCGGTGAGGATGCCGTACGGCGGCCGGTACCAGCGGCAGTCCGCCCCGGCCGCCGCCCGGACCGCGTCGGCCGCGCGGGCGATCTCGCGGCGGTCCCGCAGCGGCGCGGGCAGCCACGGCCGGGTGTGGGTCCAGCCGTGTACGGCCAGTTCATGGCCGTGGTCGGCGATGGCGGCGCACAGTCCCGGGTACCGCCGGACGGCGTCCCCGAGGACGAAGAAGGTGGCCCGTACCGCCAGCCGGTCCAGGGCGGCCAGGAACTGCGGCGTGGAGCGCGGGTCCGGGCCGTCGTCGAAGGTGAGCGCCACATGGTCGGGCCGGCCCTGGCCGGACAGCCCCGGCAGCAGCCGCCGTACGGGGGGCAGCCAGCTGCCCGCCGGGCCGAGGTGCCCGGCCGCCGCCAGCAGCGGCAGCGCGGCGGGCAGCACGGCGCGGGCCGGTACGGGTGCCATCAGCCGAACCGGGCGGCCAGCCGGTGGTACAGCCCGGGGGCCGCGCCGCGCAGCCGGGCCGGCAGCCGCAGCCAGCCGGGGACGAACACCTCCGGGGTGCCGTGCAGCACCGCCGCCCGGACCGCGTCGGCCACCCGGGCCGGCGGGATCGGGCGCGGCCGGGAGCGCCGGTAGGGGGCGCCGCGCCGGGCGAAGAACGGGGTGTCCACCACGCCCGGGACGACCAGGGAGATCCGGACGCCCGTCCCGGCCAGCTCATAGCGCAGGCTCTCCGCGAAGACGCCGACGGCTGCCTTGGCGGCCGAGTACACCGCCTCCTCCCGTACCGCCACCGCGCCGGCGATCGAACCCACCAGCACCACCTGGCCGCTGCCGCGCGCCACCATCTGCGGCAGCACCAGCCGGACCAGCTGGACGACGGACGCCAGGTCGACGGTGAGCACCTGGTGGATCGCGGCGGCGGGCATCGCGGTGAACGGCCCGGCCCAGCCGACCCCGGCGCCGGCCACCAGCAGGTCCACCCGGCCGACGGCCGCCAGCGCCTGGTCGGCCAGCAGGGCGCAGCCGCCGGGCGCGGCGAGGTCGGCGGGCAGCGGGAGGCCGCCGGTGGCGGCGGCGACCCGGTCGAGCCGGGGGCGGTCGCGGCCGCTGAGCAGCAGCCGCCAGCCGCCGTCGGCGGCGAACCGGGCGGCGACGGCGGCGCCGATGCCCGAGGAGGCGCCGGTGATCAGGGCGACCGGCTGCCGGGCGGGCGGGGGGCCGGTGGGCGGCCGGGAGCCGCCGCCCGGGTCGGGTGCGGGGGCCGTGGCGGTGCCCGTGCCGTGGCGGGCCGGGGTGTTCCAGGACGGGTCAGCCCCCACGCGGCGGCCTCCTTGTCTCGGGCGGGTGCGGGTCTCGGGCGGGTGCGGGTCTCGGACGGGTGCGGTCCGGCCCGGGTCTCGGTCCGGCCCGGGTCTCGGGCGGGTCCGCAGGGGTATCCGCTGCGTGGCGGGTTAAACCCGCACGGCCACGGCGGGCGGTCCCGGGTTTCGGGGCCGCCGGGGTGGACACCCGGGTCCGATCGGTCCGCCGCCCGTCCGCGCCGGCGGCCGGTGCCGTACGCCCGCCTTGTCGAGAGGGGAGAGCCGGCCGTGGGACAGCGATTCCTGATCCTGAGCGCCCGCATGGGGGCCGGCCATGACGCGGTCGCGGCGGAGCTGGCCGGGCGGCTGGTGCGGCAGGGCCACCGGGTGCAGCGGGCGGACGTCCTCGACCTGCTGCCGGCCGGGCTCGGCGGCGCGCTGGAGGCCGGCTACCGGACGGCGGTCAGCCGGCTGCCGTGGGCCTATGCGGCGGTGTACGCGGCGTTCTTCCGCTCCGGCGGCGGCCGCCGGCCCGGCAGCGCCCCGCTGGCCGCGCTGGCGGAGGAGCGGCTGCTGGCGCTGGTGCGGCAGCAGCGGCCGGACGCCGTGGTGCCGGTCTTCCACCTCGCCGCACAGCTCACCGGCCGGCTGCGGGTCCAGGGCAGGCTGGCGGTGCCCAGTACGGTGCTGGTCACCGACTTCGCCGTGCACCGGCAGTGGCTGCACCCCGGCAACGACCGCCATCTGTGCGTCTGCCCGCAGGCCGCCGCCGAGGCGGGGCGGGCGACCGGCCGCCCGGTGGCGGCGCCGGGGCCGGTGGTACCGGCCGGGTTCGGGGGGCGGGCGGCCGGGGCCGACCGGTGGCGCTGGCTGCTGCGGGAGCGGGGGGCGGGCCGGGTGCCGGTGCTGCTCTCCGCCGGGCTGTGGGGCACCGGGTCACGGCTGCCGGGCACCTCCGTGCTGCTGCGGCGGGCCGGGTATCTGCCGGTGGTGCTGTGCGGCCGCAACGACGGGCTGCGGGCCAGGCTGGACCGGCTGCCGGGGGTGTGGGCGCTGGGCTGGGTGGCGGACCTGCCCGGGTTGATGGCCGCCTGCGGGGCGCTGGTGGACAACGCGGCCGGTCAGACGGCGGTGCAGGCGCTGGCGGCGGGCCTGCCGGTGGTCGGCTACCGGCCGATCCCGGGCCATGGCGCCGAGGGGGTGCGCCGGATGGCGGAGATCGGCGTGGCCGAGCAGCCGCGCGACCCGTGGGAGTTGGTGGCCGCCCTGGACGCCCTCTCCCCCGCCGGGGCCGTCCGCGACGCCCGGATCGGCAACGGCCGCGCGCTGTTCACCGGCGACGCGGCCGAGCTGCTCGCCGTCCCGCCGGGCGGCCTCGCCGCCGCCCGTGAGGGCGGTACGACCGGTACCGGCGGCCGGTGGCGCTGAGCGGGCGGCACGGCGCTCCCGGCCGCCGCCGGTGGTCACCCCTCCGGATACAGCGGGTGGGGGTGCGGAGGCTCCAGGTGGCTGATGATCTGGACCAGGGCGGCGCGCTGGTCGGGGTGCAGATCGCGGACCTGGTCGTGCTCCTTGATGTGGGCGCTCCTCAGCAGTTCGTGCGCGGTCAGCGCGCCCATCCCGGGCAGGGCCCGCAGCAGCGAGGAGACCGGCGCGGTGGCCGCCGTCTCGTCGCCGAGGTCGGCGTCGCGCAGTGCCCGGGTCAGGGCGAGCACCCCGTCGGTGGAGATGGCGCTGAGCAGCGCCCCACGGGTGTGCGGGTGGACGGCCGCCAGGGCGGAGGCCGCTTCGGAGTCGCCAGGATTGCGGTGGTTCATACCTTGCCTCCTTGTCGACTCAGCCCTACCCGGCTTCACCCGCCGCAAAGGTGCCACGCCGCACGCTCGGCACCCCTGCGGCGGGAGTGCGGGGCCGGTCAGAGCGCCCCGGCCTCGGAGGTGGCGGCGGGCACCTCGAACCGGGCGAGGCCACGGCCGGCGACCAGCCGGGCGCTGCCGTCGTCCAGCCGGTAGGAGAGCCCGACCACCGCTGTCCGGCCCGCTGCGACCTGCTCGGCCAGCACCCGGGAGCGCTCCAGCAGCAGGTCGACGGTGCAGCGGATGTGCTCGTCCACGATGTCGTCCCGGCGGGTGATCCCGGCCGCGCGCGCGGACAGCACGCTGGGGGTGACCCGCTCCACCACGTCCCGGACGTACCCGGGCGCCGGCAGCCCGCCCTCCAGCGCGTCGCACGCCGCACCGACCGCGCCGCAGGAGTCATGGCCGAGCACCACGACCAGGCGGCATTCCAGCAGGCTCACCCCGTACTCGACGCTGCCGAGCACCTCCGGGCCGAGGACGTGCCCCGCCGTACGGACCACGAAGAGGTCACCGAGCCCCCGGTCGAAGATGATCTCGGCGGCGAGCCGGGAGTCGGAGCAGCCGAAGAGGACCGCGAAGGGGTTCTGCACGGGCGCGAGCGAGGCCCGGCGCTCAGCGTCCTGGTTGGGGTGCTCCGGAGCGCCCGACACGAATCGCCGGTTGCCCGCGAGCAGCATCTCCAGTACGTCGTCCGGTACGGGAGTTCGAGAGATCGCCATACCCGCAGAATACGCAGGTCGGCGCCGGTTTGCCGGACATTCTCACTCTTCGAAGTCGGCGCCCTCGGCCTGCGAGGTGTCCTGGGCGTGGGCGGTCTGCTCCGAGGTGGTGTCCTCGACGGCCGGTTCGGTCGGCTGGTCGGGGGCGGATTCCGGCGCCTCGGCGGGCTGTTCACCTGGCTGCTGCTGGGTCATCACGCCTCCCGGGGGAGGTAAGAGGGACGGACTGACCCTTCCAGCATGCCTCTGCCGATCCGGTGGCCGCCACAGCCGCCGCCCGCGCCCGACGTGGAGGGTCGGCTCAGAAGTCGAAGGCGTCGCCCCGGGCGGTGAGCAGCGCGCAGCGGTTGTGGAAGGTCTCCCGGTAGGAGACCCGCCTGCCCTGCCACACGCCGTCGGCGGTGGCCGTCACCGGGTCGACCAGGGCCGGGCAGCGGCGCTGGCGCCCGTGCAGCGCGGCGGGGTCGCCGGCGGCGGCCCGCAGCGCGGTGCAGGCCCGCTGCGGCGCCGGGTGGGTGCCGGACGGGGTGGGGGCGCAGCTGAGCGTCACGGCGCGGGAGACCGGGGCGGCCGCGTCGCGGCCGTCGCCGGGTCCGACGGCCAGCACCAGGGCGGACGGCGGGTAGAGGGCGGTCGGGGCGGCGGCGGCCCCGGCGGTGCCCAGCAGGGGGGTGGTCGCCAGCAGGGCGGCGGTCAGGATCGTGGTGCGTACGCGGTCGCGCATGTCGGCCCCTTGTCGGCGGAAGGCTGCCAGTCTTCCGCCGGGCGGGGTGAGCGGCCGTCAGCCGGGGCCGCGCCGACCGGTGTTGACCGATGACGGTCGAAGCCGATCGGAGCCGACACCGGACGACCGTTCACGGGCGAGTGGGCGGGGCCTGGTCAGCCGGGCGCCCCCAGCGGGACCGTCCCGCGGGACTCGCTGTCGTAACTGCGGGCCGCGTCCAGCCCGCCGAGCAGGTCGGGGAGCCGGCCCAGTACCTCCAGCGCGGTGACCAGCTGCTCCGGCTCCAGCCGCCGGGTGAGGCCGAGGTGCGGCATCCAGCGGCCGGGCAGGTACAGCGGGTTGGGTTCGGTGGCCCCGTCCAGCGCCTCCCAGACCGCGCCGTGCAGCGCCAGCAGCTCCGCCGTGGGCACCAGGCCCCAGCTGAGCACCCGGCGGCGGCTGCGCGCGCTGAAGGACAGCAGCCCGGAGAGCCGCACCCGCAGCGGGAGCGCGGCCCCGGCGAGCAGCGCGTCGATCCGCTCGTGCGCCCCGGGCGGGAAGTCCACCGCCGCCGCCAGGGTGAGGTGCGGGCGGTGCGTCGGATGGGTGTTGTACGTGAGGCTGGGCAGCCCGGCTTCCGCGAGCCGGCCCCACACCGCCCGTACCGCACTGTCGAAGGCCGGGTCGCAGGTCAGCTCAACGGTACGCACGGAACCACGGTATCGGCGGGGTGACGGCTGCCGGTTCCGGGGGCGCGGCGCCCGGCGGCGGGGCAGGATGCAGGAGCAGGACGCGCCGCGATCAGCAGGAGGGAACCACCGTGAAGTTCGGGATCTCGACCTTCATCACCGACGAGGGCATCGCACCGACCGCGCTGGGCCGGGCCGTGGAGGAGCGCGGGTTCGACTCGCTGTTCATCGCCGAGCACACCCACATCCCGGTCCGCCGGGAGACGCCCTACCCCGGCGGCGGCGAGCTGCCGCGCATCTACTACCGCACGCTGGACCCGCTGGTGGCGCTGAGCGCGGCCGCCGCCGTCACCGAGCGGGTGCTGCTGGGCACCGGCATCGCGCTGGTCTCCCAGCGGGACCCGATCATCACGGCCAAGGAGTTCGCCTCGCTGGACCTGGTCTCGGGCGGCCGCGCGGTGTTCGGCATCGGCATCGGCTGGAACCGGGAGGAGATGCGCAACCACGGCACGGAGCCGCGCACCCGGGGCCGGCTGGTGGACGAGCGGGTCCGGGCGATCCGCGAGCTGTGGACCAAGGACGAGGCGGAGTTCCACGGCGAGTTCGTGGACTTCGACCCGGTGTTCAGCTGGCCCAAGCCGGTGCAGCGCCCGCACCCGCCGATCTACGTCGGCGGCGGCGAGGCGGCCTTCCCCCGGTTGGCGGAGTACGGGGACGCCTGGCTGGCCAACGGCGTACCGCCGCAGGAGCTGGCGCCGCAGCTGAAGCGGCTGCGGGACACCGCCGGGCGCGACGTCCCGGTCACCGTGTACGCGGTGTCGCAGCGGCCGGAGGCCGTCGAGGGCTATGCCGAACTGGGCGTCGAGCGGGTGCTGTTCTACCTGCCGACGCTGCCCGAGGGCGAGACCCTGGAGCGCCTGGACCGGCTGGCCGCGACCGCCGGCTTCCGCTGACGCCCGGCCGATGCCCACCATCGACGGGTCCGACGCGCGGGCCCGCTTCGCGGCCTGCCGGATCGCCCGGCTGGCCACGGCGGACGCGGAGGGGCACCCGCATCTGGTGCCGGTGGTCTTCGCGGTGGACGGCGACACCGTCCTGACCGCCGTCGACCACAAGCCCAAGCGGACCACCCACCTGCGGCGGCTCGCCGACATCGCCGTCAACCCCGCCGTCTGCCTGCTGGCGGACGGCGGGTACGAGGACGACTGGGCCCGTCTGTGGTGGGCCCGCGCCGACGGCCGGGCCCTGGTCGTCCCCGCCGACGGCGACCCGCAGCTGCGCGGCCGGGCGACGGCACTGCTGACCGCCCGCTACCCGCAGTACCGGGACCGGCCGCCGCAGGGGGCGGTCATCGCGGTCACCGTCACCCGCTGGCACGGCTGGCGGGCGTCCTGACGCCACGGACGAGCTGAGCCCAGGGGCGCGGGCAACCACCCACCGGCCCGCAGCCCGCGCCCGCCCCTGCCGGGGCAGGTGGACGGCTGAGCAACGAGAAGCGAGCACCCGGCAGCAGCGGGCTGAGCACGCGGTTCCCCGCGCCCCTCCCGGCGCACAGCACCCCCCAAGGGGCGCGAGGAACCGCGCGACCAACCACCCACCGGCCCGCGCCGCCGAAGACCGCGCCGCCCGCCGGGAGGGGCGCCCGCACGGGTGGGGGGCGCCCAATCGGGTCGTACCCGCCGGGGTCCGGCCGTGGCGCGCGCCGGCGGGCGGTCCGGTCGGCGACGGTGGAGGCGCGGCGGACAGCCCCGCCCCACCGTCAGCAGAAAGGGGTCCCCATGGACAGCCCGGCGCCCGCTCCCCCCACCGCGGCCATGCGACTGCGCGAACTGGCCTTCGGCGCCGCCTGCGCGGCGGCCGTCCGCGCCGCCGTGCGGCTCGGCCTGCCCGACGCCCTCGGCGACACTCCCACCACGGCCGGCGAGCTGGCCGCCGCGGTGGACGCCGAACCGCAGGCGCTCCGCCGCCTGCTGCGCGCGCTGACCTGCAACGGCGTCTTCGCGGAGGACGAGGACGGCCGCTATGTGCACACCGAGATGTCCCGGATGCTGCGCGAGGACACCCCCCGCTCGATGCGCTACGTCTCGCTGTGGACCACCGAGCCGTGGACCTGGGAGGCGTGGCCCCGGCTGGACGAGGCGGTGCGCAGCGGCGGCCAGGTCTTCGACGACCTGTACGGCAAGGGCTTCTTCGCGTACCTGCACGAGGACGCCCCGGAGTCGGCCGAGGTCTTCAACCGCGCCATGACCCACTCCAGCCGGCAGTCCGCGCAGGACATCGCCGAGATGCTGGACCTCAGGGGCGTCTCCAAGGTCGCCGACATCGGCGGCGGCCAGGGCCATGTGCTGGCGGGCCTGCTGGAGCGCAACCCGGATCTGCACGGGGCGCTGCTGGACCTGCCCGACGTGGTGGCGAAGGCCGACCCCCGGCTGCGGGAGGGCGGCGCGCTGGCGTCCCGGGTGGAGCTGGTGCCGGGCGACTGCCGGCGGGAGATCCCGGTCAGCGCGGACCTCTACATCATCAAGAACATCCTGGAGTGGGACGACGAGAGCACCCGCGCGACCCTGGCCAACGCGGTCGCGGCCGCGCGGCCGGGCGCACGGGTGCTGGTCATCGAGAACCTGGTGGACGACAGCGCCTCGATGCGCTTCACCACCGCGATGGACCTGCTGCTGCTGCTGAACGTCGGCGGGCGCAAGCACACCCAGGGCAGCCTGGTGGCGCTGATGGAAGAGGCGGGGCTGAAGGTCGGTGACGTCCGGCCCGTCAACCCCTACCTGCACGCCTTCGACAGCGTCGTACCGCAGTAGCGGCGTCGTACCGCAGGAGCGGCGTCGTACCGCAGGAGCGGAGCCGTACCGCAGGAGCGGAGCCGGCCCGGGGTGGCTCAGGCCGAGCCGTCCCGCTCCCAGCGGTAGAACTCGTGGGCCATGGCGTCCTTGGGCTCGCGCCAGGTCGCCGGGTCGTAGGCGGAGACGAACGGCTGGAGCCGTTCGCTGACGTCGCGGAACTCGGGGTGGCGGACGTGCTTGGCCACCTCGGGGCCCGGCGGGCGGTCGGCCTCGATCAGGTGCAGGTAGAGCTCGCCGAACTGGTACAGGCTGCGGCCGCGCACCCCGATCAGGTGCGGCAGCTCGCCCCGGTCGGAGGCGGCGAAGACCCCGGCGATGTCGGGGGCGGAGTCGGGCTTCATACGGGCGACGATCAGTGAGCGGTACACGGTGGGTGCCTCCTGGGGTGCGGGGGTGTCCGGACGGGCCCGGCCGACGGCGTGGTGCCGCCGTCGGCCGGGCCCGGCACACGGGCGGTGGGGGTCCGGTCAGCCGGTCACGGCCGCGGCCGGGCCCACGCCCAGCTCGTGGGCCCGCTGCTGGACCTTGTCGCGGATCAGCTCCATCTGGACGCGCGAGTTGCGGTTGATGTGCTCGGTCATGCTGCGGTCGTCGACCGGCGCCTCCGGCTTCATCGCGAAGTCCTGGACCCAGCGCATCCGGGTGCCGCCGGGAACCTCCTCGTACTCCCAGCGGATGTCCATGAAGCGGAACGGGCCGGTCTCCACCCGGCGGGCGGTGACGGTGCGGGTGCGGGGGTCGGGCTCGCGCTCGCTGACCCAGCTCCAGACCTGGTCGTTCTCGTCCGGGTGCATGGTCAGCCGGAAGGTGGTCTTGGCGCCCTGCCGCTCCAGCACCTCCACGGCGGCGTACTCGCTGAACAGCTGCGGCCACTTCTCCAGGTCGTTGGTGATCTCCCAGGTGAGGGCGAGCGGGGCGGCGATGACGATCTCGTTGTCGGTGTGTCCGACGGTTGCGGTCATGTTCACACTCCTGAGGTGAGCCGGTCGTTGGCCAGGGCCAGGAACTCGTGCGGGGTCTTGCAGGACTCGGCGCCCGGTCCGATCGGGGCGCTGTGGCGGTTCTCCAGGGCGGCGACGACGCCGAGCAGGCCGAGCGAGTCGAGCCCGAACT
This sequence comes from Streptomyces sp. NPDC092296, assembly GCF_044755465.1. Classification (NCBI taxonomy): domain Bacteria; kingdom Bacillati; phylum Actinomycetota; class Actinomycetes; order Kitasatosporales; family Streptomycetaceae; genus Streptomyces; species Streptomyces sp. NPDC092296. The sequence goes on from NZ_JBIVRB010000008.1 coordinate 29,379, forward strand.
CCTCGAAGGTCGTGCCGGCCCGGGTCTCCAGCTCCAGGGCGTCGACGGTGACGCCCGCGCAGGACTTCATCAGCGAGGCCAGCTCGTCGAAGGTCAGCGGATCGTTCATCTGGGGTTCTCCTTCGGGTGGCGGCCGCGCGGCGGGTGGGCCCCGCTCACGGCCGGTCGGTGCCGCTGCCGCGCCGCAGGACGAGCGCGGCGTTGCAGCCCATCAGTCCCCGGCCGAGCACCAGCGCCGTGCGCAGCTCGGCGGGACGGGCGGTGCCGGTCACCAGGTCGAGGTCGTGGCAGACGTCCACGACGTTCGGGGTGGGCGGCACCACGCCGTGCTCCATGGCGAGGACGGCGGCGGCGGTGTCCAGGATCGGCCCGCCGCAGTACGCCCTGCCGATACCGGTCTTGGGCGCGGTGACCGGGAGTACGGCGGTGCGCGGGCCGAACACGTCGGCCAGCGCCAGCGCCTCGGCGCGGTCCGCGTCCAGGACGCCGAGGGCGTCCGCGAAGACCACGTCGACCTCTTCCGGCGCGCAGCCGGCCTCCGCCAGCGCGCCCCGGATCGCGTGCGTCAGCCCCTCCCGGGAGCGCTGCCAGCCGTCGGTGCCGGTGAAGGTGGCGGCATGCCCGGCGACCAGGGCGCGGACGGTCGCGCCGCGCTCGCGGGCGGCGTCCTCCTCCTCCAGGACGAGCATCCCGCCGCCCTCGGCGGGCGCGAACCCGCAGGCGTCGGCGGTGAACGGCAGGTAGGCGCGGTCCGGGTCGGCGGATCGGCTCAGCTCCTGGTAGCCGAGCTGGCAGACTGCCGAGTACGGGGCCAGCGGCGCTTCGGCGGCGCCGACGACGACCGCCCGAGCGCCGCGCCGGATGCCCCGGCGGGCGTGCGCGATGGCGTCCAGGCCGCCGGCCTCGTCGTCGGCGAGCACTCCGCAGGGCCCCTTGAAGCCGCCGCGGATGGAGATCTGGCCGGTGCTCGCCGCGTAGAACCAGGCGATCGACTGGTACGGGCCGACGAACCGGGGGCCGCTGCCCCACAGCTGCTGCAACTCGCGCTGGCCGAACTCGCCGCCGCCCGAGCCCGCCGCGGTGACCACCCCGATGTCGAAGGGCGAGCCGGCGGACGGGTCGAGCCGGGCGTCGGCCAGTGCCAGGTCGGCCGCCGCCATCGCGAAGTGGGTGAACCGGTCGGTCTGTACGACGAACCGGGGCTCCACCGCCTCCTGCGGCTGGAAGCCGCGGACCTCGCCCGCGACCCGCAGCGGCAGTTCCTCGCAGCCCTCGCGGGAGACCCGGTCCAGGACGGCGAAGCCCTCCCGGGTGGCCTTCCAGAAGGCGTCGGCGCCGATCCCGTTGGGGGCGACCACGCCGAGCCCGGTCACCACCGCGCGGCGGCCCGCGCCGGTCGGCGGGGTGTGCTGGGTGCTGCTCATGGCGTCCTCCCGTTGGCGTGCTGCAGGACCACCGCCGACTGGAAGCCGCCGAACCCGCTGCCGACCGAGAGCACGGTGCGCAGCGGCATCTCGCGGGCCGTGCGGGGCACGTAGTCCAGGTCGCACTCCGGGTCCGGGGTCTCGTAGTTGGCGGTGGGCGGGACCACACCCCGGGCCAGGGCCAGGGTGCAGGCGGCGAGTTCGATCGCGCCGATCGCGCCGAGCGAGTGGCCCACCATGGACTTGATGGAGCTCATCGGGGTCTCGTACGCGTGGGCGCCGAGCGACCGCTTCACGGCGGCGGTCTCATGGCGGTCGTTCTGCTGGGTGCCCGAGCCGTGGGCGTTGACGTAGTCGATGTCGCGGGGGTCGATCCGGGCGTGCCCGAGCGCGGTGTCGATGGCGTGCGACATCTCCAGGCCCTCCCGGGTGAGCCCGGTCATGTGGTAGGCGTTGCCGAAGGTGGCGAACCCCCGGATCTCGCAGAGGATGCGGGCGCCGCGCCGCCGGGCGTGCTCCAGCTCCTCCAGGACCAGCACCGCCGCGCCCTCCCCGAGCACGAAGCCGTCCCGTTCCGCGTCGAACGGCCGGGAGGCGTGCGCCGGGTCGTCGTTGCGGGTGGAGGTGGCCTTGATGGCGTCGAAGCACGCCACGGTGATCGGGGAGATCGGGGAGTCGGCGGCGCCCGCCACGATCACGTCCGCCTTGCCCTCCTCGATGGCGTGAAAGGCGTAGCCGACGGCGTCCAGTCCGGAGGTGCAGCCGGTGGAGACGGTCTGCACCGGGCCGTGGGCGCCGATGTCCTCGGCGACCTCGGAGGCCAGCGCGCTGGGCGAGAACGCCCGGTGCAGATGGGGCTCTGCCCGCCGGTGGTCCACCGCCCAGCGCTGTCCGGACCCGCTGACCGCCACGTAGTCGTGCTCCAGCCGGGTGGTGCCGCCGACCGCCGTGCCCAGCGAGACGCCGATCCGCCAGGGGTCCTCCGCCTCCCGGTCGAGCCCGGCGTCGCGGACGGCCTCACCGGCGGCCGCCAGGGCGAACTGCACATAGCGGTCGGCGCGCCTGGCCCGCTGCTGGTCCACGCCGCTCGCCGCCGCGTCGAAGTCGCACTCGGCGGCGATCCGGGAGCGGAAGCCCTCGGGGTCGAAGAGGGTGATGCCGCGGGTCGCGGTACGACCGGCGGTGAGCAGGTCCCAGAACGCCGGCACGCCCACGCCCCCGGGGGCGACGACACCCAGTCCGGTGACCGCAACCCGCCGGGTCACGCTCGGGCCTCCATGGGTCGGGCCGCGCTCGCGGGCGCGGCGGCGGTCTCCTCGGTGTCCACATGGCCCAGCTCGGGGCGGGGTGCCAGCGGCCCCAGGTGGAAGACCATCCGGGCCTCCACCCGTCCGACGTTGCGGAAGCGGTGCCGCATGTCGCGCGGGATCATCAGGCCCTGGTCGGGGCGGAGCGGGTGGGTGACCCCGTCGAGGTCCACCTCCAGGGCGCCGCAGACGACGTAGACGAACTCCTCGGAGTAGGGGTGGTAGTGCTCCCCGATCCGCTCGCCGGGCTGCACGATGGCCACGCCCATGAAGCCGCTGGTCGCGCCGGCGGTGGTGGGGGTGAGCATGGCGCGCAGGTCTCCGCCGCGCCGGCGGTTGGGCTCGATCTCGTGCAGGTCCACGATGCGTGGGGGTGTGCTGGTGGTGGTCATGGCCGTTGCCTCCGGATGGCGTACTGGCAGTGGGTGACGGAGCGTCAGGAACCCTGCGAGCTGCGGTCGGTGATCGGGCTCAGCTCGTACTCGGCGAGGAAGCGGCGCAGGCCGTCGACGGTCGACAGCAGCAGGTCCTCGCCCGGCTCCAGCAGGTGGGTGAGCTCGGCCGCGGCCGGGCCGCGCCCCACGCCCGCCGTGACGGCCGGGTCCTCGGGCGCGTCGCTGGACAGGTCGACCATCCGCACCAGCACGTCCTCGCGCTGGAAGACGGTGCTGCGCACCAGCGGGTTGGCGGAGTCCCGCACGGCCAGCTCGTCGTGCCCGGCGAGCAGCTTGGCCGCCACCTGGGCGCAGCCGCGCCGGACCGGGTAGAGCAGCGCCCGGCGCTGGAGCTCGCCCCGGGGCAGGTCGGCGGCCTCGGTGTGGTGGACGGCGGGCAGTGCGGCGCGGGCGAAGAACGACCGGGCGGAGGCCGGGTCGGCGAGGTCGCGCTCCTCCTCCAGGTACGGGTTGATGGCCTCCTCGACGGCGCGCACCTCGGGCTGCTGGGCGACGTGGCGCAGCGCGGCGGCGAGGTCGCCCTCGACCTCGACGGCGCGGACCACGCGGTTGCCGCGCATGAACAGCGAGGTGCGGCGCAGCCGGGTGGTGGCGTCGACCCGGGCGCGCGGCGAGCTGTAGCCGGCCAGGATCTCGGCGACGGTCTGCTCGCTGCCGGGCTGCACGGTGAAGGTGAGGGCGTGCCGGACCACGCCGCCGGGCTGGGCGGGGCCGCCGGGCCGCTGCGGTGCGCCGGCCGGCCGCTGGGCGCCGGCGGGGCGGCCCTGCGGGGCGCCGTTGCGGACGGCGACCGGCTCGGCGGCGGGCTCGGAGCCGGGGCGGGTCTCGGGGGTCTCGCGGGTGATGGAGAAGCGCAGCGAGCGGGTGTCGCGTACGCAGCCGTGCAGCGGCTTGACCAGCTCGCGGTGCTCGGCGCTGTCCACCCAGGTGAGGAAGCGCGCGGCGCTCTCCCACTCGCTGGTGATCAGCCACCGGGTGGGCTCCTCGATGGACTGGCACAGCTGGTCGCTGATGTGGCCGGGCACCGAGGCGACCTGGTGCCGGATCTGCTCGTACGCGTCGAGGAAGCGCTGCTGCTGGCCCTCGTGGACGTCGCAGAGCAGGACCACCCGGAGCCGGGCGTGGTCGCGGGCGGCGGTGGGGGGCGATTCGGACAGGACGGTCATGGTGCGGGTTCCCTTCGGGGCGTCCGGTCTGGAGGGCGGGCTGCGGGCCCGGCCCGGCTTCGATCGTGACCCCGCGTCGCGGATGCGGCGACGCTCGCGGTCCATATGGGCGAACACCGTGACCAACCCTCGGGAAACGGGCATGGAAGATCCAGGCGTCGCCGACGGCGGCGATGCGCCCCGGGACCGGAGCACGCGGCCCGGACCTCCGCACGCGCGCTGGAGATGATGATGAAACCGAAGATCGACGACCGGGTGCCGGTGCTGATCGTGGGCGGTTCCCTGGTGGGGCTGTCCGCCTCGCTCTTCCTGGGCCGACTGGGGGTGCGGCACCTGGTGGTGGAGCGGCACGCGGCCACCTCGGTGCACCCCCGGGGGCGCGGCAACAACGTCCGCACCATGGAGCTGTTCCGTACGGCCGGCGTCGAGCAGCGCATCCGCGAGGCCGCGTCGGTGCTGGCCGGGAACCACGGCATCCTCCAGGCGGGGACGCTCACCGGCGGACCCGAGGAGTGGCTGTTCCGGGAGATCGACCCGGGCGGCGCGCTGGCCCGCTTCAGCCCGAGCGGCTGGTGCCTGTGCAGCCAGAACGACCTGGAGCCGGTGTTGCTGCGCTCCGCCCGGGACCTGGGCGGCGAGCTGCGGTTCAACACCGAGCTGCTCAGCTTCGAACAGGACCACGAAGGGGTGACGGCGGTCGTCCAGGACCGGGCGAGCGGGGAGCGGCGCACGGTGCGGGCGGACTACCTGGTGGCCGCCGACGGGCCGCGCAGCCCGGTGCGGGAGCGGCTGGGCATCGGGCAGGTCGGGCCCGGCGACCTCTTCCACAACGTCAGCATCACCTTCCGGGCCAAGCGGATGGCGGACGCGGTCGGGGACCGGCGGTTCATCGTCTGCTACCTGACGGACCCGGAGGGCGCCGGGGCGCTGCTGCCGGTGGACAACGAGGCCGAGTGGGTGTTCCACGCGCCGTGGCACCCGGACCGGGGCGAGACCCTGGAGGACTTCACCGACGAGCGGTGCGCCCGCCACATCAGGGCGGCGGCCGGCATCCCCGACATGGAGGTGGAGATCACCGGGCGGGCGCCCTGGCACGCCGCCGAGCGGGTGGCGGAGCGGTACGGCTCGGGGCGGGTGCTGCTCGCCGGGGACTCGGCCCACGAGATGTCACCGACCGGCGCGTTCGGCTCCAACACCGGCATCCAGGACGCGCACAACCTGGCCTGGAAGCTGGCCGCCCTGCTGGGCGGCTGGGCGGGTCCCGGGCTGCTGGACAGCTACGAGGCCGAGCGGCGGCCGGTGGCGCTGGCCACCAGCGCGCGGGCGTCCGAGCGGTCGGCCGAGCACCAGCACCCCGGGTACGACGTCACACCGGGCAGCGGGCGGCGGGGCAATGTGCTGGGCGTGGTGCTGGGATACCGGTACCGGGCGGGGGCGGTGTGCGGCGCGGACCCGGCGGAGCCGACGCTGCCCGAGCGGTTCCGGCAGAGCGGTGATCCGGGGACCCGGGCGCCGCACCTGTGGTGTTACCGGTACGGGCGGCGGCTGTCCACGCTCGACCTGTACGAGCGGTCCATGGTGCTGCTCAGCGGGCCGACCGGGCGGGGCTGGCACGAGGCGGGGGCGCGGGTGGCGCAGCAGACCGGGGTCCCGCTGGACCGCTACCTGGTCGGCGACGGGCCGGACCACGACCTGGCCCCCGAGCGGGGCGCCCAGTGGGCCGAGCTGCACGGCACCGCCGAGGACGGCGCGGTCCTGGTCCGCCCGGACGGCTTCGTGGCCTGGCGGTCCGTCGCGGGCGCGGCCGACCCCGACCAGGAGTTGACGGCGGCCCTGCGCTCCGTCCTCAGCCTGGCCTGACACCCACCCAGCGGCGCGGGGAACTGCGCGAACACCGGCCCCTCCCCCGCGCCGGTTCCCTCGCGCAGTTCCCCGCGCCCCTGCCGGACGCCCACGCACGAGACCGACCGGCGCCCTCCCCCGCGCCGCACGCGGCCACCGTCCGACTTCGGCCACAGGCGGTGCCGGGTTCCTCGCGCAGTTCCCCGCGCCCCTGCCGGACGCCCCGGCAACAGACCGACCGGCACCCCCGCGCCCCACCCGGTATGCAGCTCCGACCTGCCGGTCCCCGGGGCGGGTCAGGGCGTGCGGGGCGGGGTGAAGTGGGCCAGCAGGAGGGTGCGGTCGTCGGCGGGGAGGCGGTCGGCGGTGGTGTGCAGAAGGGTGTCGCAGATGGCCTGGGGGGTGCCCTGGGTGGCCTGGAAGCGGTGGGCCAGGCGGAGGATGCCGAGGTCGATGTCCTCGTGCCTGCTCTCCACCAGCCCGTCGGTGTAGAGCAGCAGCATGGTGGGCTCCTCGATCCGCAGCACCGTCGGCTCGGCGGCCCAGGAGCCCAGCCCCAGCGGCAGTCCGGCGCCCAGCGGGGCCACCGAGGTGCGGCCGCGGGTGCGGACCAGCGGCGGCGGGTGGCCCGCGCCGACCAGGGTGCAGGTGCCCGCGACCGGGTCCCACTCCGCGTACAGGCAGGTGGCGAAGGAGGCGTCGGGGGTGTCGGCGGCCAGCGCGTCCAGGTGGCGGAGCAGTTCCTGCGGGGCGGTGTCCAGCGCGGCCAGGGTACGGACGGCGGTCCGTAACTGGATCATGGCGACGGCGGCCTCCGGCCCGTGGCCCATGGCGTCGCCCACGATCAGCCCGACCCGGCCGGAGGGGCGGGTCATGACGTCGAACCAGTCGCCGCCGACCACGCCGGTCGGCCCGGCCGGCTGGTAGGCGTGCGCCACCCGGCAGCCGGGCGGCGCCACCGTGGCGGCGGGCAGCAGGCTGCTGCGGATGGCCAGCGCGGTGCGCCGCTCGCGCTCGTACAGCCGGGCGTTCTCCAGCGAGATGGCGGCCCGCGCGGCGAGCGTCTCGGCGGCGACGGTGTCGGCCCGGTCGAAGGGGCGGCTGCCGGCGTGGCGGGTGCAGGCGAGGAAGCCCAGCGCGACGCCGCGCAGCATCAGCGGGACGACCAGGAAGGACGCGGCGTTCAGCAGCCCGTCGATCCGGGCGTCGCCCCGGCCGGCCTGGGTGAGGCGGTCGGCGGTGTGCGGGTCGACGGCGCCGAGCAGTTGCGGGCGGCCGTCGGCCAGGGCGCGGGCGCACGGGGTGTCGCGGGGGAAGACCACCACCTCGTCGACGGGGAGGATGCCGCCCCAGTCCTCCGGGGCGTCCGCGCCGACCCGGACGGCGAGCCGGCGGGCCTCGAAGGAGGGCGCGTCGGGGGCGGGCGGGGTCGCGTCCTCGGCGAGCCAGCGCTCCAGCAGGTAGAGCGAGGCGGCGTCGCAGAACTCGGGCGCCACCGCCCCGACCAGGTGGTTGCCGGTGAGGTGGAGGTCGAGTACGGACCCGAGCGCGGCGGTCGCGGCAGCCGTCGGCCGCCGATGGTGGGGCCGCGGGGCGGCGGCGGTGCCGACCGGGGCCGCGGCGCACTGGCGCACCTGGGGGTCGGGCGGATCGGCGAGCAGGGCGTTGCCTTTCGACAGGCCGTACGGGCGGGGGTGCGACGAATCGGGTGCCCCCGCGATCCCGCGGTGACCCGGCTCCGCCCCCCGTGCCGCTTCGGTCAGTAATTCTATGATAGACCGTCAATCCGCTTGTGGGCGAAGGGAGAGGCTGTGGAGGCCATCGACACGCTGCCGGAGGGCGTTGACCCGGACAAGGCCAGCGTCGCGCGCATCTATGACGCGATGCTCGGGGGCGAGCACAACTTCGCCATCGACCGGGAGGCGCTGGCGGCGTTCACCGCGATCGACCCGCAGGTGCGCTCGCTCGCCCGCGCCAACCGCGCGTTCCTCGGGCGGGCGGTGCGCTTCCTGGTGGACGCGGGGGTGCGGCAGTTCCTGGACCTGGGCTCGGGCATCCCCACCCAGGGCAATGTGCACGAGGTGGCGCAGGCCGCGGCGCCGGACGCCCGGGTGGTGTACGTGGACAACGACCCGGTGGCGGTGGCGCACAGCGCCTCCATCCTGGCCGACCGGCCGGGCACCGGGATCGTCAACGGGGACATCCGCCGGCCGGCCGAGGTGCTGGCGTCGCCGGGCGTGCGCACGCTGATCGACTTCGACCAGCCGGTGGCGGTGCTGATGATCACCATCCTGCACTTCATCACCGAGGAGGAGCGCCCCGCCGACCTGGTGGCGGCGTACCGCGACGCGCTGGCGCCGGGCAGCTGGCTGGCGCTCACCCACGCCACCAACGAGGACCGGCCGGACACCGCCGCCGCCGTGGGCAAGCTGTACCGCTCCAAGGCGACCTCGCCGGTCACCGCCCGCTCGCGGGAGGGCATCGCGGGCCTGTTCGACGGGTTCGAGCTGGCGGAGCCGGGTCTGGTGCATGTGCCGCTGTGGCGCCCGGACTCGGCCGCGGAGGTCCCGGAGAACCCCCGCGAGTACTGGGTCTACGCGGGGGTGGGCCGGACGGCCGGCTGAGCGGCGGCCGGGCCCGTCCGGCGGCTACGGCTGGTCCGCCCGCATCTCGACCTGGTCGGCCAGCCGGTCCAGGCTCTGGCCGAGGGCGGCCTCGACCTGGGCGCCGGGCGGGGCGGTGTCCGGGTCGAAGAACGACAGGTGGACGGTCACCTCGCTGGCCCCGGCGCCGATCCCGGCCACCTGGAGCCAGCCCGCGTAGTGCCCGTTGTCGCGGGTGCCCCATTCGACGCGCAGCTGGTCGTGCTCGGCCCGCACCAGGGCGCGTTCCCGCTCCGCCTCGGCGCCGTGGCTGACGGTCACGGCGGGCGGCTCCTGCGGTTCGATGTGCAGGTCGCGGGGCAGCCAGCGCTCCATGGTCCGCAGGTCGGCCGCCTCGTCGTAGACCAGTTCGGGCAGCGCTGCCATCGTCCTGGACGCTTCGTACTCGGTCACGGTGTCGGTCCTTCCCCAGCGGAGCGGTGGCGGCCGGCCGGGCCGCCAGCGGTCGGGTACCCGCCGGGCGTCCCGCGACACCCGTCCGGGGGTGTCGCGGGTGGGGGTGTCGCGGGCGGGGGTGTCGCGGGCGGGGGTGTCGCGGGCGGGGCGGTCCGGCCGCCGCGACGGGCGGGCACCATCGGAAGACGGGGGTCGCATGATGGGGGGTAGGAGAAGTTCGTCCCCCTCCCCGTACCGACAAGGAGTCGCCGTGGAGACCGAACGGTATGAGTTGACCTTTCACCACGCCGGAACGGACCCCGACCCCTCGGAGGACGACGTGGTCGTGGTCCACCGGACCAGCGCGACCGGACCGGGCGGCAACCCGGTCTACAGCGACGACACCGGGATCGTGCAGGCCGAGATCAGCAGCGGCGGCGAGATCCGGATGCTGGCCACCGGCAGCCACCAGGCACTGCGCCGCCCGACCGCGACCCGGCTGCTGGACTGACCCGGCCGCCGGACCGATCCGGCCGCTGGACTGACCCGGCCACTGGACTGGCCCGGCCACTGGACCGAGCGGTCCGATCCCCGCCCCGCACGCATCACCCGGCGCAGACCGGGGCAGGCGGAAGTCAGCCCGGCCGGGGCGGTGTTCCCCCCTCAGCGCCCCGGTCGGGTCCCGCCGCCGCCCCCGGCGGCGGCATCGAAACCAGGACGGTCGCTGAACCGTCTACTACTGCACACCGTACGTCGGCAGCGTCCGCGCCCACCGGTCCCACCGGTGGGCGCGGACGACTGCTCCGGCCCATCCGGCTCCGGCTCACCAGAAGGAGGAGGCACCGCCCCCCGCGTGGCGGCGCCGTGCAGCAGATGACGTGTCCCAACTGCGGTTCGATGATGCGCCAGGGCCCGGCGGGCGGCTGGGCCTGCGGCAACTGCGGTGCGGTGCGCCGCTTCCGGGCGGCGGTGGCGCGCTCGGTTGGCAGCCAAACCGATACCAAAGCCGTATCCACCGACAAAGCGGGCAGACATATCCTGGCAAGAGGGGCGCTCCGGTCACGCAGGCCAACTCCTGCGAGCCATCGGCGCCCGACGTACGACCCTGTGTCTTCCCTCAGCAGGAGGTGGTACTGGTGTCCACTCCGACGAGCATGGAGCACCATCCCGACATCATGGAGATGCGCGCACGGTACGAGCGGGCGGCCTCCACGCCCCGCGCGCAGATGATCGAGGCCCTGGGCCTGATCACCGGTCTGTACCTCGCACTCTCGCCGTGGATCGTGGGCTTCAGCGGCTTCACCGCGCTGGCGATCTGCAACCTGGTCACCGGCATCGCGTTCGCGCTGCTGATGGCGGGCTTCGGCTCGGCCTACGAACGCACCCACGGCATGGCCTGGGCGGCGGCCTTGATCGGTGTCTGGACGATCATCGCGCCCTGGGTGATCGCCGGACACTTCCAGACCACCCGGACGATCACCAGCAATGTGATCGTCGGAGCGGTGGCCCTGCTGCTCGGACTGGCCGCGGCCGCGGTCGCGAGCGCCGGGCGCCGGCGGTCCGGCAGGGAGCACGGACGGGAGCACGGACGCCAGGGGCGGATGCGCCACGGGTCCGAAGGGTCGCCGGGTTCCGGGGCACGACTCTGAGGCACCCCGGCCTCTCCACGAGGCACCCGGCCGCTCCCGGTCGCCGCACGGCGGCCGGGAGCGGTGCGTTTGCGCCGGTGGCGCGCCTCGGGCGGGCACGATGGGTCCATGGCCCTGCGACTGCTGATCGTCTCCGACACCCACCTGCCCCGGCGGGCCCGCGACCTGCCGCCGGAGGTCTGGCAGGCGGTGGCCGAGGCGGATGTGGTGCTGCATGCGGGCGACTGGGTGGACCCGGCGCTGCTGGACCGGCTGGAGGAGCGCAGCCGCCGGCTGGTGGGGGTGTACGGCAACAACGACGGGCCCGCGCTGCGCGCCCGGCTGCCGGAGGTGGCCCGGGTCGAGCTGGACGGGCTGCGGACGGCGGTGGTGCACGACAGCGGACCGGCCGGCGGGCGGGAGGAGCGGTGCGCGGCCCGCTTCCCCGACACCGACCTGCTGGTCTTCGGGCACAGCCACATCCCCTGGGACAGCACCGCCGCCGGCGGGCTGCGGCTGCTCAACCCCGGCTCCCCCACCGACCGCCGCCGCCAGCCGTACCGCACCTATCTGACCGCGCGGGCGGACGGCGGCGCGCTCACGGACGTCGTACTGCACCGCCTGCCGCCGCGCACCGGGCCCGGCGCGTGACACTACCGGGCGGCCCTCAGCGCGGCGGGTCCGCAGCCGGCTCGGGCCGCAGCAGCAGCACGGCCATGTCGTCGTCGCGGCGGCCGGACTGCTCGGCGTGGCCGACCAGCAGGTCGGCCAGGTCCTCCAGCGGCCGCTCCCCGGCCCGGTCCACCTGGTCCGCCAGCGTGGCGACCGCGTCGTCCAGGTCGACGCCCGGCCGCTCGACCAGGCCGTCGGTGTAGAGCACCAGCAGGCTGCCCGGCGCCAGCGGCAGCCTGACCAGCGGATAGCGCACGGCGGGCTCGATGCCGAGCAGCAGCCCGCCCGGCACGTCCAGCACCCTGGTCCGCCCGTCCGGCGCGCGCAGCAGCGGCTGGGTGTGGCCCGCGCTGGCCAGCAGCACCCGGCGGGCGCGCAGGTCCAGATGCAGATAGAGGCAACTGGCGAACAGGCCCGGGTCCAGGTCGGTGAGCAGCCGGTTGGTACGGGCCAGCACCTCGGCCGGGTCGGCGCCCGCCGTGGCGTAGGCGTGCACCGCCGTACGCACCTGGCCCATCAGCGCGGCGGCGGTGACGTTGTGGCCCTGCACATCGCCGATGACGGCGCCCACGGTGTCCCGGCCGAGCCGGATCAGGTCGTAGAAGTCGCCGCCGATGTCCATGCCCCGGGTGCCGGGCAGATAGCGGGCGGCGGCGGCGAGCCCCCGGGTCAGCGGCAGTTCGTGCGGCAGCAGGCTCTCCTGGAGGCCGTGGGCGAGCTCCAGCTTGGCGTCGTACAGGTGGGCGCGCTCCAGCGCCTGGGCGATCAGACCGCCGAGCGAGGTGAGGACGGTCCGCTCCTCGGCGTCGAAGCGGTGCGGGCGGGCGAAGGCCAGGACGCAGCTGCCGACCGCGCGGCCGTAGGCGACCAGCGGCAGGAACGCCCAGGCGCCCATCCCCTCCCAGAGGCCGGTGCGGGCCGGGAAGGCGTGCTCCAGCTCCTGGCGGCAGGCGAAGAAGGCGGGCGCGCCGGAGGTCGCGGTCCGGGCCTCGGGCGCGGGCGCCGACAGCTCGCTGCGGTGCAGCCGCTCGATGGTCGTCTCCGGGCAGCCGTGGTGGCCGACCACCCGCAGCCGGCCGTCCTCGGCGGCCAGCAGCGCGAGGCCCTGGCCGCCGAAGGCCGGCACGATCTGGCCGGCCAGCAGGTCCACCACGTCCTGGACCCCGGTGGCCTCGGTCAGGGCGGTGGCCAGGTGCAGGATGTGGTGCAGCGCCCCGGCCCGGATCGGCGCCGGGGGCGGTACGGCCACCGCCGGGGCGTCGCCGTGCGCGACCCGGGCGCGGGTGATCCGCACGCTCAGGCCGGAGGCGTCCGGGTGCAGGTCGAAGGCGAGCCAGCGGTCGGGCGGGCAGAGCGCCACGAAGGACGCGGGCTGCCTGCTGAGCATCGCGGCCCGGTAGCGGCCCTCGTACACCGGGTCGCGCAGCCACGGCAGCACCGTCCACGGCAGCTCCCCGAGCAGCCGGTCGACGGGCTCTCCGAGCAGTTCGGCCGCGGTCGGGGAGACGAAGGTCAGCCGGCCGCCGGTGTCCAGCGCGCACAGGCCCTCCGGCAGCCGGTGCAGCAGCGCGGCCAGCACCTCGGGCGGCTCGGTCCCGCCGGGCCGCCCGCTCACCACCCGGGGCTCCTCGCCGGCCCGCAGCGGGGCGCCCGCGCGGCGGGCGGCGCGGGCCAGTTCGCCCGCCAGCCGGTCCGCGAGGCCGGTGAGGCCCCGGGTCTCCTCGGGTGAGAGCCGCGTCGAGTGGGTCCCGGGCCAGAGCAGCATCACGGCGCCGCTTCCGGCGGGGGTGGCCACCGGCGCCGCGGCCATCCCGAACGGGTACGGCACCGCGACGGCGACCCGGGGATAGCGGCGGGCCATCTCCTCCTCGCCGCCCACCCATACCAGCCGCCCGGTGCGGACGGCCTCGGCCGACGGCACCGGCGCGGAGAAGCCGACCCGCTCCCAGGGCCGGGCGAAGTCGCGCGGCAGGCCGACCAGCACGGCCAGCTCCATCACGGGTTCGCCCGGCAGGGGGAGGTAGAGCGCGCCGACGTGCGCCCCGAGCCGCTCCACCTCGCGGGAGAGCAGTTCGGCCAGGGCGTCCAGCGGGTCGCGGGCCGCCGCGTCGGCGGCGCCGGGGCGGGCGTCGGCGGCGGCGGACCTCCGACCTGCCACTGCGACCACCCCGTTCTCGGCGGCGGGCGGCGATCCGCCACCCGCCGGACCGGCCGGCTCGTTGCTGTCCCGCCCCGCTTCCGCGAACTCCTCCTCGGGGTTCCGGGGGCGCTGCTCGGCGCCGGTCCTGCCGCCGGTTCGGCGGCGGGGCGCGGCGCCGTGAGGTTCTTCGGCGTCTGCCCGAGCGGCACCGTTCCAAACCCGCTGTGACCAACCACACCCACGGCGGCCGACACTGCGGTGACCTGCGCAATCGCGGCTGCGGGCGGCTCCGCTCCGGGGACGGGAGCCCCGCCGGGCGGGGTCGGCTTGGCAGACTTGTCCGGGCCGCTGCGGAACCGTCCGAGGACGCCGCGCCGCCTGTCCGACGCCCCCGTACCGCCCTCAGGACGCTCCCCCGTGCCCTTTCCCACCCTGCCCGCCCGTCGCACCGCCCGCCCCGACCGGTCGCCCTGGCGCTGCCTGCGCCACCCCTCGATGCGCTGGTGGTCGCTGGCCAACCTGGTCTCCAACGCGGGCACCTGGATGCAGCTGACCGCGCAGAACCTGCTGGTGCTCCAGCTCACCGGGTCGGCCGCGCTGACCGGCGCCTGCCTGGCCGTACAGGCCGCTCCCGGTCTGCTGCTCGGACCGGCGGGCGGTGCGCTGGTCGACTCCTGGCCGCGCCGCCGCACGGCGGCGGTCAGCCAGGGCCTGCTGGCCGTGGTCGCGCTGGTGACCGCCGTGCTGCTGGCCACCGGGCTGCTCGGGGTGCCGGCGCTGCTGGTGCTGGCCGCGCTCACCGGCTTCATCGCCACCGTCGACGGGCCCGCCTGCGCCCTGCTGGGCAACGACCTGGTCCCGCGCCGCGACCTGCCGTCGGCCATCGCGCTGGGCTCGGTGGTGCACAGCGCGGGCCGGCTGGGCGGGGTGGCGCTCGCCGGGGTGGCCACCGCCGCGCTGGGGGCGGCCGCCGCGTACGCCGCCAACGGGCTGTCCTTCCTCTTCGTCGCCGCCGTGGTCCCCTTCCTGCGCATGCACCCGGCGGAGTCGGCCGAACCGGCCGCTCCCCCGGCGGCCGGGGCCAAGCGGCGGTCCGGCACCCGGGAGGGGCTGGCGTTCTTCGTCGGGCGGCCCCGGCTGGTCGCGCTGGCCGTCATCTCGGCGGTGAGCGCCGTGCTCGGCCGCAACTACGCGCTGACGCTCGCCTCCCTGGTCACCGGCCCGCTGCACGGCGGCGCCGGGGCGTACGGCGCCATCTCGACGGTGCTGGCGGTCGGCGGCATCGCGGGCGCGGTGCTGGCCGGGCGGCTACAGCGGCCCTCGGTGCGGCTGATCGCCGCGCTGGCGGCGGCGGGTGCGGTGCTCCAGGCCGTGGCGGCGTTCTCCCCCACGCTGTTCCTGCTGGCGCTGCTGGTGGTGCCGATGGCGGTGGTGGAGACGGTCAGCGACACCGCCGCCACCACGGTGCTGCAGACCGACCCGCCCGCGCACATGCGGGGCCGGGTGCTGGGGACGTGGCGCAGCATCAGTACGGCGTGGGGGCTGGCCGGGCCGCCGCTGCTGGGGCTGCTGCTCCAGACGGCCGGGCCGCGCGGTGCGCTGGCGCTCGGCGGGCTGGTCATCGCGGCGGTGATCGGTGCCGGGGCGCTCGTCCACCGGCGGCGGGCCGGGCGCGCGCTCCCCGGTGCGTCGGGCGCATCGGCGGGGGCTCCGGTGGGGGCTCCGGTGGGGGCTTCGGCGGGGGCCGAGGTCGCGGTGGCGGCCTGACGGCAGCGGTCCGGCCCGCTCCGGGGTCTCCCGGGGCGGGCCGGAGCGGGTGGCGGTCAGCTGGTGATGCTGTAGCTGTCGCCGTACACCTTCCACTTGAGCGGCGGGTCGAGGTCCAGGTTGCCCGCCTGGAGGAAGACCCGCTGCTCGGTGTCGACCCTGGTGGTGTCGCTGTGCGCCTCCTCCCGCTTCATGGCGGCCTTGCGGGCGTCCAGGAAGGCGCCCAGGTACGCGGTCTCGTCGCCGCCCTGGGCGGGGGTCTTGGCCTTGCCCAGCGCGGTCTTGCGGATGCCGCCGAAGCTGTCCTTGTCGTTGCCTGGGCCGTGCATCACGATGGCGTCGTAGTAGATGAACTGGCCGAGCGCCCGCAGGCCGTCCGCCTTGGCCTGCTGGACGGCGGGGTCGAAGTAGACCCGGTCGCGCTCGTCGTTCTGCGCCTGCTGGAAGACCGGGTCGGCGGCGGCCGTGCGCCAGTCCTTGGTGAAGTTGGGGTCGAGGCCGCTGTGCGAGTCGCTGCCGTCGACCTTGCGCAGCGCCGGGAGGTACTTGGCCAGCACATTGCCGGGCGCGCGGTCGGTGTAGAGCTGGACCAGGTCGAGCATGTCGCCGGTGCCGGAGCAGAAGCCGATGATCCCGGCGGTGTAGCCGCGGCCGTCGTCGATGTCCTCGATGTACTTGTACTGGGCCTTCCAGTCCAGCGAGGAGTTCTCCGCGCTGGAGACCAGCTGCATCGCGATGTCCTTCTTGTGCGCGTCGGTGAGGTCCACCGACGCCGCCGCGGCCGCCGCGCTCCGCGCCCCCTGGACGGGCGTGGCGTGCCCGGTCCCGGCGAGGGCGAAGGAAGCGGTGCAGGCGGCGACGGACGCCGCCACCAGAACGCGGACGACCCGGCCGGAGGGGCGGATCGCGGGGCTGACCCTCATGTGCTTCTCCCGTCGTGCGACGCTGCCATGGGCAGCAGCCTTGTTAGGAAGCTTTCCTAACTGATTGAAGCACCCGCGCCCGTCGCCCCTCAAGGGTCCCGGCGAAGTGATCATGACAAATCTCACCGTCGAATCCCGCCCGCCGGGTTCGCCTCGGCCGCCGTCGGCCGGGTAGCCTGCCGCGGTGCTGACTGTCTCCACTGTGAATGTCAATGGGCTGCGAGCCGCCGCCAAGAAGGGCTTCAGCGCCTGGCTGGCCGCGACCGAAGCCCAGGTGGTGTGCCTCCAGGAGGTGCGCGCCGAGCCCGACCAGCTGCCCGCCGAGATCCGCGACCCGGAGGGCTGGCACACCCTGTGGGCGCCCGCCGCCGCCAAGGGCCGGGCGGGGGTGGCGCTGCTGTCCCGGCAGCGGCCCGAGCGGCAGCAGATCGGATTCGGCTCGGCCGAGTTCGACACCTCGGGGCGGTACGCCGAGATCGACCTGCCCGGCCTCACCGTGGTCAGCCTGTACCTGCCCTCGGGCGAGGTCGGCACCGAGCGGCAGGACGAGAAGGAACGGTTCATGAAGGAGTTCATGGTCCACCTGATCGACCTGCGGACCCGGGCCGAGGCAGCCGGCCGCGAGGTGCTGGTGTGCGGCGACTGGAACATCGCCCACCGGGAGGCGGACCTGAAGAACTGGCGGGCCAACCAGAAGTCGTCCGGCTTCCTACCCGAGGAACGGGCCTGGCTCACCCAGGTCTTCGACCAGGCCGGCTACGTGGACGTCGTCCGCCGCCTCCACCCGGACCGCCCCGGACCGTACTCCTGGTGGTCCTACCGGGGCCGCGCCTTCGACAACGACACCGGCTGGCGGATCGACTACCAGATCGCCACCCCGGGCCTCGCGGACACCTGCGTCGAGGCCCACGTCGAGCGCGCCCCCTCCCACGCCGAACGCTGGTCCGACCACGCCCCCGTCACCGTGACCTACACCGACCACGCCTAGCGAAGCCGCGGCAGCACCTCCTGCCGGCACGCCCGGACGCGATCCCCAGCTGCTCGGCGCACTCGCTACCGAGGACGGCCTCACCCTCCGGGGTGTCGCCCGGGAGGTCGGGGTCGCGCCGGCCAGTGTCCACGGGCACTTCCGTGACGAGTCCGAGTTGATCGACGCGGTGCTCGACCATGAGTACGACCAGCTGATCACCCTGATCCGGGAGTCCCGGGCCACCGTCGACGCCACCGATCCACTGGGGCGGCTGCGGGTGCAACTGCACGCGTTCTGCCGCTACCCGATGGCCAAGGGTGATGTTCGGGGTGCGCCACGGAGAAGGAGGCCGCGCGCACCTCGGGAGGGTGATCGGGGAGTTGACGGCTGTGCTGACGCAGGTTCCTGGGCCGTGACGATCGGGCGGCCTTGTCGCCGTCTGGGCCAGGCTTCGGTCGGCCGGGACCGCCCGTCACTTTCCTGCGGCCAGGTCGCGATCCACGACCACCGCCACCTTGCCTGGTGTGCCACGGCCGGCCTTGAGCGACTGCAGTCCCGTATTGATCGCGTCAACGGTGCTGTCGATGGTCTGGCTGATGTGCGGGACCACAAGCCCCTGTGTCGCCCACTCCATCGCCAGAGCCATCCCGCGCTGGAGAAGGGCACGCGCCTCGCCGTCGAGCGTGGCCGGTTCGGAGAAGTAGCGCAGCAGATTGACGTTGACCTGGTCGGCGCCGCGCTCGGCCAGGATGGCGTCCACCGGGCTGCGGGTTTCGACCAGGCGTGTCGTCTTGCCGGGGCCGACCCCGAGCACGGTCCACCTGCCGCCCCGCCTGACGGTCCTCGCGCTCTCGGCGAAGCCCCGCTCGCTGTAGGTGGCGTCGAAGACGAGGTCGACGCCCCGGCCACTTGTCAGCCCGGCGACTGCGGCCGGGATGTCGTCGCGCTTGTAGTCGAAGACGTGGTGGGCGCCGGACTGCCGGGCCAGTGCGATCGATTGCGGCGTGCTGCCGCTGCTGATGACCAGACCGGCCCCCAGGGCCCGCGCCGCCATCTGCACGGCGAGATGGCCGACGCCGCCCCCACCGCCCGGGATGTAGACCGTGTCGCCGTCCTGGACGGCCCGGTAGAGACCCGCGAAAGCGGACAGGAAGGCCATCGGCAGCGCCGCCGCATCGCGGAAGCCCAGGGACGGCGGCTTGCCGGCGGTGAGGAAGCGGTAGGCGACGGCATAGCCGCCTTCGCTTCCGCTCCCGCCCGTTGCGGCCCAGCCGCCGTCACCGTTCAGATCGGCCATGGCGGCCACCGCGTCGCCGACGGCTACGCCGCTCACCCCATGGCCGACGGCGACCACCACGCCCGCGAGGTCAAAACCGAGAACGACCGGGGGCGTCCGTCCCATGAAGTTGAGGTCGGCCAGCTTGTACTCCAGCGGATTGAGCGACGAGGCGGCGACGCGGATCAGAACCTGGTCGGCAGCCGGCTGCGGGACGGGGACACGCACCGCCTCCAGCGGCAGCCCAGCCCGGTCGCTGGTGTAACCGACGCCGAGAAACGCCTTCGGAGTCGTCTGAGTCTGCTGCATGTTCCGCTCCCATCTGATGACAGGTCCGGCCGCGACGGCGCCGACAGGACGGGCGCGATTTCGCGAGAGGTCTTCGAGGAGCACCCGACCGAACAGCCGGCCCGCCATGAGGTGCTTCAGGGCCTCCGCCGCGCACTCGAACGGGAATGTCTTCGCGACAATCGGCGGAACCTCCCGCGCGGGAAGCCGGACAAAACGGGCGAACCTCAACATCACCACACCACGCACCGGGAGAGGCCATCGGCGCGCCCAGCGGACATCGCCCATCGCCCGTTCGTGCGCACCCACTGGTCTTCGTCGTCGCCTACCGGCTCTGCCGCACTTGCCCGCCGGCTCCGTGGGGTCTCCGGGCAGGCGTCTGTGGACAGGTCGGTGGTCGATTTCGACCAGTGGGGGGAGCCCTCCCGGGTGCGCGGAGGAGAGGGGGCCGCCGTGCACCCGGGAGGGCCCCGTTATCGGGGGCTGGTGACTCAGCCGCCGCTCTTGCGGCGGAAGGAACGCTGGCTCGACGCGGGACCGTGGGCGCCGTGGATCTTCGACTGGTCCGCGCCGGGGCCTCCCTTGTCGGAGGCGGTGCGCAGGCCGCGCTTGCGTGCCAGCGCTTCCTCGAACCTGCGCTTCACATCGTCGATGCCGGCTTCCCCCACCTGCCCGGGGGCCTCGGCAGGGGTCGGCTCAGGGGTTTCCTGCGACGCGGGCTCGACGGCCATGATGACCTCCAGGGATCGGGGTGGTTGCAGGGCAAGCCTGTCATGCCCGGCGCCCTGCCTTCCCCCCGCCGCCGCCGGCTTCCGCCAACCGTCCCGATCCGGGTGCCACTTCGGCAGGATCGGAGGGTCGCCGGGCCGGTCCCGTCGGCGGAGTGCGGGGGTCCGATACCGCGTGGCCGGCGTGCCCGTCCGGTGTCGGCCGACGCATCGCACTGTCCCCGGCGGGGAGGTCTCCCGAACCGCTCGTGGGTGCGGCGTCGCGTCGCGCTCGATGAGACGGGACGACTCGGTCGGGGGTCAGGCAGGGGTGAGGGGTGCCAGCTGCCGGCTGAGCCTGAGGACGTCGTCGACCAGGTGCCTGTCGGTGCTCTTGCGCAGGGGAGGGACCGGGCGGGCCTGGGGTCCGATGAGCAGACCGGTCCGGCCGTCGAGGGAGGCGTCGGTGGCGGCGAAGACGGACGGCCGGGCGGCCACTGACGCGGGGCCGGAGGTGGAGCGTTCGAAGGTCCGCCGGACCAGCGGCCACAAGAGGCGCAGCCCCGGGGAGACGATCTCGGGTGAGCGAAGGGTGCCGTTGGTCATCTCGGTGGCGGCGCCGCCGGGGTCGGCCGCGAAGACCGAGACGCCGGTGTCCCGCAGGCGCTCTGCCAGGTCGAGGGTGTAGGCGAGGTTGGCGAGCTTCGCCCGCCCGTACCAGTGGAAGCCGTAGTAGCCGCCTGGCGGCTCGACGGCTTCGAACCTGGGCTTGGCGGTCCGGACCGCCCCGGAGCTGACGTTCACGATCCGGCTCGGTGCTGCGGCTCGCAGCGGTTCGAGCAGGAGTTCGGTCAGTAGGTACGGCGAGAGGTGGTTGACGGCGAACGACGCCTCGATGCCGTCGACGGTCTGCCGGCGGTCCGCGAACATCGCGCCGACGTTGTTGACCAGAACCTTCAATGGCCCCTCGGCTGCGAGCCGTGCGGCGAGCGCTCGTACGTTGTCGAGCGATGCGAGGTCGGCCGCCAGGAACACCGGCTCCGTTTCGGTGGCGACCGCTTTGATCCGCTCCAGCGCGTGGGCGCCGCGCTGGGGGTCGCGGCCGACCACGGTGACGGTGTAGCCGGCTGCCGCCAGTCCCATCGCGGTCTCCAGACCGATTCCTCCGGTGCCGGCCGTCACTACTGCCCGTCGGTCCACGGGTCTGCCCTCCGTCGCACTCTCAAGCGGATATGTATCCGGTTACGAGCGGAGACGCTAGCACAGTCGGATAGTCATCCGGTTAATGAGTCGGGCATGTGCGGGCCGGGGCGGCCGGCCGCCGGGTTCAAGCGCTGCCGACTCAGCGCGGGGGGCGCAGGCCCGCAAGAAGGACGTCGAGGTAGACCTCGACACACCTGGGACCGCTGTCCCCGGAACGCACGGCGTGCTCGATGCCGCACAGCAGGCGGCGTACGTCGTCCGCCTCGATGTCACGCCGGATGGCGCCGACGTGGCGGGCGCGATCGAGCAACTCCGCGACCGCGCGGTCGAGTTCGGCCTTCATCGCCGAGGTCTGCGCCTCGGCGTCGCTGGCGGATTCGAGCACGGCCGCGAATCCGGGGTCCTCCAGGGAGCGTGCGAGAGTGAACCGCAGCAAGCGGTGCAGACCTGCGAGGGCGTCCTCTTCCGCAGCCGCCGCCTGCGCCTCGCCGACAAGCTCCCGGAAGCGCTCCACCGACAGGGCTTCCACCAGTGCGTGACGGTTGGGGAAATGCCGGTACACGGTCCCCACGCCGACCCCTGCGAGCCGGGCAATGGCGTTCAACTGGAGGGAGTCGTCACCTGCGGCCATCTGCTCACGGGCGACCTGCAACACCCGAGCGCGATTGCGCGCGGCATCCGCGCGCAACGCTGTTCCCCGCTCGGCTCTCGGTGTCACAAGACCCAGCATAATGACGAGCTGCCACGGCTACGGCACGCGGTTCCGGCGGACGACCCGCTCGCAGCGGCGGTGCCGCCCGCGCCCCGGGAGCGCCCCTGCCGGTACTACCGCACGACACACCCCCCGGGCTGCCGGGCCGGTCGACCGGCGCCGTTCGACCGGAAGGGCGGTGATACCGGACGTGTCCATCAACCCGCCGGTACGGGATGAGAGTTGCCCTGAACTGATGACATTCGCCGGGACACGCCCGGCCGGCGGTCCCGGTGCTGCCAGGATCGCCGCACCGACCACGACGACACGTTCGAACACCTCGGGAGAGCCATGTCCTCAGGCACGTCCCACTCCGGCCCGCCGGGCGTTCACCGCGCACCGCCGGGGGAACGGGTGAGCGACGGCTGGTTGCCGCCCGAGCAGTACGCCGAGACGGTCCTCAAGGCAACCGCGTTCGCCTGCGTCTACTTCACCGACGAAGACGACCGGCCGCTCCAGTTGCACTCCGTCTACTCCCCCGCCCATCCCTGGCAGATGGTCGGCGGAACGATGGACCCGGGTGAGCGGCCCTGGGAGACGGCCGTGCGCGAGTGCCGGGAGGAGACCGGCCTCGCGCCGCCCGGACCGCCCCGGCTCCTGGCCACCGTGTACGGGCTGCCCGGCGCCGAGTGGCCCTACAGCACGATCGGCTGCGTCTTCGACGGCGGCCGGCTCACCACCGCGCAGATCCGCGGCATCACCCTGGCCCCGCAGGAGCACGACGAGGTCCGCGTCCTGCCCCTGGCCGAGTGGAAGGCGCTGATGCCGCCTCGCGACTTCGCTCGCCTGAGCGCGGTGGAAGAGGCCCGCCGTACCGGCGAGGCCGCGTACTTCGGCACCTGGGACTGGGGGGACGAATGAGCGGCAGCATCGATACCCGCAAGCGCGCTGCGGAGCCGGGGCCTGCGCCCACGTGCGGCACGGGCTCCTCGACCGGCTGCTGTTCGTGGCGGGCTGCCGACCGCCTTCCGGCCCAGGTCGTACGGCGACCGCTACCGGGCGCGTGCCGCCCCGTACGGGCCCGTCGCACCGCCGTCGCCGCACCGTACCCGCCCGCCTTTCACGCATGAGGAGCGATCTGTGGCCTACACCCGGGCCGAGTGGTCCGAGCACTACGCCGGCGGCCGTGGCTTCCAGCGGCTCGGGGACGAGGAGAAGGGCCTGCTCAGCGAGCATGCTCCGGCGCCCGTGGGCGGCCGCGCGCTGGACGTCTGCTGCGGCACCGGCGAGATGGCGGCCTTCTTGGCCTCACTCGGGTACACCGTCGACGGCGTCGACTTCGCCGAGGGCGCCCTCGCGCGGGCCCGCACGGAGCACGCCGAGGCGGACGGGGTGCGCTGGCTGTGCCTGGACGTGGAGCACGACGACCTGGCCGACCTCGCCGCGGACGGCTACGACCTGATCACCCTCCGGCTCGGCATCGCCTTCATCCGCGATCGCGCCCGCGTCCTGCGCCGCCTGGCAGCGCGGCTGCGCAAGGGCGGGGCGCTCGTCGTCATCACCCCCGTCGTGGACACGCCCGAGGAGCGGCGTCACATCGCGCTGGACGAGGACGAACTCGCCCTGCTCACCGACGGGTTCGAGGTGGGCGAGCGGTTCGACGCGGGGGGCCTGGCGATGCTGGTCCTGCGCGGCCCGGGAGGGTCGTTCAGCGCGGAGGAGAAAGCGCGACCCGATCCGCAGGCCGTGTTCGGTGCCGCGGTGGTGGTCACCGACGCGTGCGGGCGGGTCCTGCTGGGCCGCTCGACCCGGGGCGCGGGACCTGCTCGCGGCGGACGAACGGCGTGCCTGACTCAGCCGAGCCGATCCCCGCGTCCGTACCGGCCCGGCCGGCCGGGGCGCACCGCGCGTCGAGCCGAGCTGCCGCACCCTCACCTGGGCCGGAGCCCCCTCGCCCACGGTTCGTGGTGCTGCGCAGTGCGTTTGTCGCGGGTCGGGCGGCGGGTAGTTGACCGGGATGTAGGCCGGGCGCTGTGGGCCGGCGGTGGCCCGGTGGGAGAGTTGGTGCGGTCGTGCTGAGCGAGACGGTGTTCCGGAGCGAGGACTTCGCGGTGGGTGACCGGTTCGACGCCTGGCAGGAGTGCACGAGCCGGATGCACGCGCCGTTGGAGCTGAGTCGCGACCACACGGGCGACTTCCGGGCGGACGCGCGGCTCATCCGGCTCGGTGCGGTGTCGGTGTGGCCGGCGGCGTTCGAGCAGCATGTCTGGCGGCGGACGCCGAAGCTGATCCGGCAGTCCGACCCCGAGCTCTACCACCTCTCCCTCGTCCTGCGCGGGGAGGCACGGGTCTCGTGGGGCACGCGGAACGTCACCCACCGGGCGTACGACTTCCACACGAACGATTCCGCCCGGCCGTGGGAGATCCGGACCAGCGACGGGCTGATCAAGTCCGTGGGCATCGAGGTCCCCAAGGCGCTGCTGCCATTGCCCCGGCACCAGGTCGACCGGGTGATCGGACAGCGGATGTCGGGGAGGGAGGGGATCGGCTCGCTGCTGGCGCAGTTCGTCACCCGGCTGGTGGCGGACACCGACTCGTACCAGCCCGCGGACGCACCCCGCATCGGGACGGTCCTGAGTGACCTGGTCACCGCGTTGTTCGCCCAGATCCTGGACGCGGACGCCTCCCTGCCGCCGGAGACTCACAGCCGGGCCCTGACGCTGCGCATCAAGGCGTTCATCCGCCGGCATCTGCACGACCCCGAACTGACGCCGGGCGCCATCGCCACCGCGCACCACATCTCGCGCAGCTACCTCCACCGCCTCTTCCAGGCGGAGTCCGAGACGGTGGCCGCGTACATCCGCCGCCTGCGCCTGGAGGCCGCTCGCCGCGACCTCACCGATCCGGCCTGGCGGACCGCGCCCATCCACGCCATCGCGGCCCGCTGGGGGTTCTGCCGCCCGGCCGACTTCAGCCGCGCCTTCCGCATCGCCTACGGCATCTCGCCCAAGGACCACCGCCACCAGGCGTTCCAAGCCCAGCCGGGGTGACCGGGGAGCTGCGGGCGCTGTGGACGCATTGCGCGGGGAGTTGTGGACTCTGCGCTGATGACGTGGATCGCAGGGCAGGGCAGTCTTGGGTCCGGACGAAGGCCAGGGTCACCATCGCGGAGCAGCCGGACCGCACCACGACGGCCCCGGCGCAACCGACAGGGTCTGCCTCTGCGCCGGAAGCGCGCCGGAAGTGCGGACCGAGCAACGGACCACCCTGGACGGAACGTCCGCCGAGCCGGACAACCGGACGTCGGCGGTTGAGCGATGGGGAGACGGCGGCGACAGGGGAGCCGCCGTCTCCCCGTCCCCCGCCGCGGGGTAGGCACCGAGCAGCGCGGCCTCAGCCACCGGAGCTTCGATCGTCGGCAGCGACCGCCCTTGCAGCGGCGCATCCACACGGTGGTGCCGAGTCCTGGTGGCCGCGCCGAAGGAGGGCTAGAGGAAGTCGGCCAGCCGGGTGCCGAGGGCGAGGGTGTCGGCCCTGCGGCAGGCGAGCGCGGCGACGGCGAGGTCCAGGATGCCCAGTCCGAACGGGGAGTAGATGGTGACGCGCTCCTCGTCGCGCTTCCGGGGATGGTCACCGAGCAGCAGGTCACCGATCTCGGCGCTGATGAAGTCGCGGTTGCAGCGGAGCTGTTCCGCGAGGTGCAGCGAGGTCGCCTCGCGGCAGACGTGGTCGGCGTCGTCGACCACGTTGACCCCGGCGAGGACGGTCCTCGGGGTCAGGTCGCGCAGCGAGAGGTGCAGCAGCAGGGTGCCAGGGCGGCAGGCCGAGGTGGTCAGGTGCGGTACGGCGGCGGTGGTGGCGAGGCAGACCAGCCGGTGCGCGGCGAGCGCGTCCTCGACGGTGTCCGCGACGAGGAGCTTGAGTTCGGGCCAGAGTTCGGCGCAGCGCTCGGTGAAGGATGCGGCGCGTGCCCGGTCGAGGTCGAAGAGGGTGACCGTGCCGAGCTCGGGCAGGGCGGCGCGGAGGAAGCGCAGCACCTCGAAGTTGATGACTCCGCAGCCGATCAGCGAGGCCCCGGTCTCCGAGGTCTCCGAGACGAGGGTGGTCGCGGCGAGGGCGGCGCTAGCGGCGGTGCGCCGGGCGGAGATGGTGGAGGATTCGAGCAGGGCCTGCGGCCGGCCGGTGGCCATGGAGTTGAGGATCAGGGCCGCCGAGGCCCGCTCCAGGCCTTCCGTGACGTTGCCGGGGAAGGAGGCGATCCACTTCACCCCGGCCACGGGGGTGTCGTCGCCGAGGTATGCGGGCAGGGCGATGATCCGGTTGCGCTGGTCGTCGGGGAAGCGCAGGAAGACGGAGTGGGGTACGGCTGTCCGCCCCTGCGCGTGCAGCAGGTAGGCGCGGCGGACCGCTTCGATGATCTCGTGCTCGGCGCCGGCCAGGGCCTGGCGGACGTCCTCGGCTCCCAGGATCAGCATGGTGTCGCCTTCATCGCGGTCTCCGGCTGCTTCCACAGGTGGGCCACGTCACCGAAGTGCCGGGTGACCCAGTCGTCGTCGTAGATCGTGTCGAGGTAGCGCTCTCCCCGGTCGGGCAGGACCAGCACGCAGGTGGCGCCCGCCGGGATACGGTCGGCCATCAGCTCGACGGCGGCGACCAGTGCTCCGGAGGAGCCGCCGGCCAGGATGGCCTCGCGGGCGGCGAGGCGCCGGCAGCCGACCACGCAGTCGAGGTCCGGGACATGGACGACCTGCTCGGCGAGGCCGTCGCGGTACAGAGCCGGCCGGACGGCGGCGCCGTGGCCGGGGATCAGCCTGGGGCCGGGTGGCCGGCCGAAGATGGCGCTGCCCTCGGCGTCCACCGCGACGACGGTCACGGGCAGCCCTTCTTCCCGTGCGTACTCCGCGCAGCCGCGCAGGGTCCCGCATGAACTGGTCGCGCAGAACAGGTAGTCGAGGCCGTCGGGCAGGCTCTCGACGATCTCCCGCATGGTGCGCCGGTGGGCCTGCGGGTTGAGCGGGTTGGCGTACTGGTTGGGCCAGTAGGCTCCGGGTATCCGGGCGGCGAGTTCATGGATGCGGCGAATCCGGACGGGCAGGTACTCGCCCGTCGCCGGGTCGGTCTCCCGGACGACCTCCACCTCGGCGCCCAGGGCCCGCATGATGGCGATGTTCTGCCGGTTGGTGCGCGGGTCGACCACGCAGATGAACCGCATCCCGTAGTAGGCGCACACCTGGGCGAGGCCGATGCCCAGGTTGCCGGAGCTGGACTCGACGACGACCGACCGGCCGGGGACGAGTCGGCCGGAGCTGATCCGCTCGCGGAGCATCTCCAGCGCGGACCGGTCCTTCATGCTGCCGCCGGGGTTGTACGCCTCCAGCTTGGCGTAGGTCTTGAAGTGCCTGGCCGGGGCCAGCCTGGTCAGTTCGACGAACGGCGTCCCGCCGATGGTGCCGAGCACCCCGGCCGGGACATCGTCAGATGCCGGCATGGTGGCTTCTCTCCGTACGGTCGGGGCGCGGCCCGAGCATGGTGCGGAACACGCTTGTTCCTCCTTGGTCGTGCACCGGCTTGGTTGGGCACCGGCCTGGCTGTGCCCGGCTTGGCTGTGCCCGGCTTGGTTGGGCACCGGTTGAGCGTTCGCGTAGCTGGGGCCTGGCCGGTCAGCCGTCGGCCGGGGCGGCGGTGGTGCCGCGTACCGAGGGCGCGAGGGTGGCGGCACCGGCCAGCAGCACCATCCAGACCGCCAGCGCCGTGGCGGCGGGCCGGGGTCCGGCGGTCGAGAGCAGCACGCCGCCGGCCAGCGAGCCCAGCGGCAGCGCCCCGCTGGAGAGGGTGCTCATCGCCGCGAGGACCCGGCCCCGCAGCTCGTCCGGGGTGATGCTCAGCTGGTAGCTGCCCAGCGCGACGTTCCACACCGGGCCGACGAACCACATCGCCGCGTAGGCGGCGGCGAGCGAGTAGGGGTCGTGGACGAGGGCGATCACGGCCATCAGCACGGCCCAGGCCCAGTTGGCCGCGATCACCAGGGTGGCGAGCGGGAAGCGGTTCCTGAACCAGGGGGCGGCCAGTGAGCCCAGCACCCCGCCGCCGCCCGCGACGCCGACCATCACGCCGATGCCGGTCGATGAGGCGCCGACCTCGCCGGCCAGCACGATGGCGACCAGGAAGAGGGCGCGGAACATCAGGTTGCTGCCGGCCACCAGCAGGGTGGTGGTCCGCAGGAAGGGGCGGTGCCAGAGCCAGCGCAGCCCCTCCCTGACCTGGTCGGTGAGCCGGCCGGCGCGGGCCGCCGCCGGGTCGGCCTGGAACTCCTTGCGGATCAGCAGCAGCCCGGCCATCGACGCCAGGTAGGACAGGGCGTCGGTCAGGAACGGGATCGCGCGGCCCAGTCCGAACAGCAGGCCGCCCAGCGGTGTGCCGAGCATGACCGCCGCCCGCCCGCGTGCCTCGTTGCGGGACAGCGCCAGGGAGACCTGGCTCTTGGGGACGACGTTCGGCACGGCCGCGTGGGCGGCCAGCCCGTAGAAGACCGTCAGAGCGCCCTCGGCGAAGCTGACGGCCAGGATCTGCGCGAGGCCGAGCCCGCCGAGGGCCGCGGCCAGCGCGATGCTCCCGACCCCGAGGCAGCGCAGGGCGTCGCACCAGATCATCAGCCGTCTGCGGTCCCAGCGGTCGACCAGCGCACCGGCCGGCAGTTGGAGCAGCAGGCCGGGCAGCAGGGCGACGGACCCCGCCAGTCCGGCGGAGAAGGCCGAACCGGTCAGGGCCAGCACCAGCAGCGGATAGGCGATGGTGGACGCGGTCGAGCCGATCAGGGAGACGGCCGATCCGCTCCACAGCAGCACGAAGTCGCGGTTGCGGTGGAGCGGGGTGACCGGCTCTGCCTCGGCCGTCACCACGGTGGCGGCCTCCACCGCGTCCTTCGGGTCCGGCTCCGGGCCTGACCGGGTCGTTTCCAGGGTCGTCATCAGTCATGCACCTCGGTGAGTCGGCCCGTCCGGGTGGCGGCTAGCCGCGCGCCGCCCGCTCCATCTGGCGGCGCAGGCCGGCCGGACGCATGTCGGTCCAGACCGTGCCGATGTGGGTCAGGCAGTCCTCCCGGCTGCCCTCGGTGCCCTCGGCGTACCAGCCGAGCGGCAGCGCGCGGTCCACGGGCCAGACGGAGTACTGCTCCTCGTCGTTCACGACCACCCGGTAGGCGCGTTCGTCGGTGTGTTCCTCGGCCATGGCGTGCCCTCCCTGGGCTCCTGCCGCGTCACGAGCGTCACGTGATCGGTGGCGGCAGAGGCGAGCCTGCCGGGTGGCCGGGGCTGACTGAAGAGAAGAACGCGCAGTAAGCCGGGCACGGGTGCTGCCGACAGCGCTGCCGGTTGTTCTCTCGCCGCGCGCGGATGGTGGCGCGAGCCTGAGGCGCATGACTGCGAACCCCTGCGACCCGGCCCCGCGCGCGGTCTCCACCGCGGACAGCGCGCTCCCCTTCATCCTGTCGGCCCCCACGCCCGGCCTGCCCGTGGCCGAGTACCTGCCGGCCACCCGTCCCCTGATCCGCCGGCGCCTGCGCGAGCACGGCGCCGTCCTGCTGCGCGGGTTCGACATCGGCGGGGTGGACGGGTTCGAGGGCGTGGTGCGCGCGGTGTCCGGCGAACCGCTGGCCTACGCCGAGCGCTCCTCACCGCGCAGCACCATCAAGGGGCAGGTGTACACCTCGACCGACTATCCGCCCGCGGAGGAGATCTTCCTCCACAACGAGAACTCCTACCAGGCGGCTTGGCCGCTCACGCTGTTCTTCCACTGCGTACAGCCGCCGGAGACCCTCGGCGCCACGCCGCTGGCCGACACCCGGCGGGTCCTCGCCGCGATCGACCCCGTGGTGCGCGCGGAGTTCGCCGCCCGGGGCTGGATGGTGGTGCGCAACTTCACCGACGGCTTCGGGGTGCCCTGGCAGCAGGCGTTCAACACCGAGAACCGGGCGGAGGTCGTGGCGTACTGCGCGCGCAACGGCGTCGAGGCCGAGTGGACGGCCGGCGGCCTGCGGACCCGCGCGCGCCGCGAGGCCGTGCACCGGCACCCGGTCACCGGGGAGACGGTCTGGTTCAACCACCTCACCTTCTTCCACGTGACCACGCTCGCCGCGGACGTGTGCGCCGCGCTGCGCGAGATGTTCGACGACGAGGACCTGCCGACCAACACCTACTACGGCGACGGGAAGCCCATCCCGGACGAGGTCGTCGCCCACCTGCGCGCGTGCTACCGCGCCGAGCAGCGGCGCTTCGACTGGCAGCTCGACGACGTGCTGCTGGTCGACAACATGCTGGCGGCGCACGCCCGCGAGCCGTTCACCGGCCCGCGCAGGATCGCCGTGGCCATGGCCGAGCCCTCCTCGGCCGTCCGGAACTCCGACGCCCTCGTGGAGGCGACCGATGCCGACCGGTGACAGCGGCTACCCGCTCTCCTTCGCCCAGGAGCAGCTCTGGTTCGTCGAGCAGCTCCGCTCCGGCGGCTCGACCGAGTACCTGATGTCCGAGGCCTACCGCGTCCGGGGGCCGCTCGACCGCGAGGCCCTGTCGGCCGCCCTGACCGAGATCGCCGCGCGGCACGAGGTGCTGCGCACCCGCTACGGCACGGTGGACGGCGCCGGGGTGCAGATCATCGACGACCCCGCGCCGGTGGACCTCACCCTGGTGGACCTCACCGGGGTGCCGGCCGCCGAGCGGGAGCCGCGCCTGCGCGAGCTCCGCGCCGCCGAGTCCCGGACCCCGGTCGACCTGCGCGGGCAGGGCCCGTGGCGGCTGACCCTGGTGCGGCTCGGGCACCAGGACGCGGCGCTGCTGGTGACGGTGCACCACATCGCGTTCGACGGCTGGTCCTGGGGCATCCTGGCCCGTGAGCTGCACGATCTGTACGGCGCTCTGGCCTCCGGCGCGCCCTCGTCCCTGGAGCCCGTTCCGCTGCAGTACCTGGACTTCAGCCAGTGGCAGCGTGAGAGCTGGGACGCGGCCGCCGAGACGATGGAGCGCAGGCGCGGCTTCTGGCGGGAGCGGCTGGCGGGCCTGGAGCCGCTGGAGCTCCCCACCGACCGCCGGCGCCCGGCGCGGTGGGAGGCGGCCGGGGACAGTGTGGCCTTCACCGTGCCGGCCGGCCTCGCCGGGCGGCTGGCGGCGGTGGGGCAGCGCCGCGCCGCGACGCCGTTCATGGTCTACCTCGCCGCGTTCCAACTGCTGCTCGCCCGCTACTCCGGCCAGCGCGACGTGGCGGTCGGGGTGTCGGTCGCCGGCCGCGACGAGGCCGAGTTGGAGCAGCTGATCGGCATGTTCCTCAATACCGTGGTGCTGCGGACGGACCTCTCCGGCGACCCCGCCTTCCTCGACCTGCTGGCCCGCGTCCGGGAGACCACCCTTGACGCGTACGAGCACCAGGACGTGCCGTTCGAGCGGGTGGTGGCCGACCTCTCCCCCGAGCGGGACCTGTCGCGCAACCCCGTCTTCCAGGTCGGCTTCGGATTCCACAACGCCGAGCGCCGCCCGATCCGGCTGCCGGGCCTGGAGGTCACCAAGTACGAGACGGCCAGCCGGAGTTCGGCCTTCGACCTGTCGCTGCACCTGGCCGAGCTGGCGGACGGCTCGCTCGGCGCCACGCTCGTCTACCCGGTCGCGCTCTTCGACCGGGCGCGGATCGAGCGGATGGCCGGCAACCTGCTGCGACTGCTGACAGAGCTCGCGGACCGGCCGGAAGCGCCGGTGCACGGGCTGGAGTTCGCCGCCGAGGCGGAGCTGGAGCGGTTCGCGGAGTGGAACCGCACCGAGCACCCGCGCCCCGAGCAGTCGCTCACCGAGCTGTTTTTCGCCCAGGCGCGGGCCACCCCCGACGCGGTCGCCGTGGTCTCCGACGCCGGGCCCACCCGGTACGGCGAACTCGCCGGCCGGGTACGGGCCCTCGCCCTCCGCCTGCGCGCCGAGGGCGTCAGCCGGGAGACGCCGGTCGGCGTGGCCCTGCACCGCGGCACCGACCTGGTCACCGCGCTGCTCGCCGTGCCGGCGGCGGGCGGCGTGTATGTGCCGCTGGCCCCCGAGCACCCGGCGGAGCGCCTGGCGTTCATGGTCGAGGACGCCGGGGTGGGCCTGGTGCTCACCGAGGAGTCCCTGCGCGACCGGCTGCCCGCACACCCGCGCACGCTGCTGCTCGACTCCGACGGCGAGGCGCCCGGACCGGCTTCCCCGGAGAGCGGCTTGCCGTCGGTCGGCGGCACCGACGCCGCCTATGTGATGTACACCTCCGGCTCGACCGGGCGGCCCAAGGGCGTCGTCGTCCCGCAGGCGGCGATCCGCAACCGGGTGCTCTGGTCGGTGGAGCGGTACGGGCTCGGCCCCGGCGACCGGCTGCTTCAGAAGACCACCATCGGCTTCGACGCCGCCGTGTGGGAGTTCCTCTCGCCGCTGGTGTCGGGCGCGACCGTCGTCATGGCCCCGCCGGAGGCGCACCGCGACCCGGGGGTGATGGCCCGCGCGGTCGCCGAGCACCGGGTCACCGTGCTACAGCTGGTGCCGTCCGTGCTGCGGCTGCTGCTGGCCGAGCCGGGCCTGGCCGCCTGCACCTCGCTGCGGCTGGTCTGCTCCGCGGGTGAACCCCTTCCGGCGGACCTCTGCGCCAGGCTGCGTGAGACCGTCGACGCGGAGGTGTTCAACACCTACGGCCCCACCGAGTGCGCCATCGACTCCACCGCGTGGCGGTACGACCCGGACGAGGCCGGCGAGCTGGTGCCGATCGGCCTGCCGCTGCCCAATGTCCGCACCTACGTGGTGGACCCCGAGGACCGGCGGGTGCCCCTCGGGGTGACCGGTGAGCTGTGCGTCGGCGGCGTCCAGCTGGCGCGCGGCTACCTCGGGCGCGGCGACCTCACCGCCGACCGCTTCACCCCCGACCCGTACGCCACCGAGCCGGGCGCCCGCTGGTACCGCACCGGCGACCTGGTCCGACGCCGGGAGGACGGCGCGCTGGAGTACGTCGGGCGGATCGACGACCAGGTCAAGCTGCGCGGCGTCCGGATCGAGCCCGGCGAGATCGAGGCCCGGCTCACCGCCCACCCCGCAGTCGCCGCCGCCGTGGTCGCCGTCCACCGCCCCGAAGCCGGCGAACCGGAGCTGGTCGCCTACACCGTGGCGGCCGACGGTCCGGGCATCGCCCCGGAGCAGCTGCGGGAGTACCTTGCGGCCCGGCTGCCGGAGGCGATGGTCCCCTCCGTCTTCGTCGAGCTGGACGCCGTCCCGCTGACCGCCAACGGCAAGGTCGACCGCAGGCGGCTGCCGGCCCCCGGGGAGCGCGAGCAGCCCGCCGCCGAGCGCTGGGTCGCCCCGCGCACCGCCGTCGAGCGGACCGTCGCCGAGCTGATGGCCGAGATCCTCGGGCTGGAGCGGGTCGGCGCCGAGGACGACTTCTTCCTGCTCGGCGGGCACTCGCTGCTCGCCATCAAGCTGGTGCTGCGGTTGCGCCGCACCTTCGGCATCGAGCTGACCGTCGGGGAGCTGTTCACCGCGCGGACCGTCGCCGCGCTGGCCGCCCTGATCGACACCGCCGACGACGACGGCCAGGACGGTATCCGGCCGGTGGGCCGCGATCGTGAGCTGCCGCTCTCCTTCGGCCAGCAGCGGATGTGGTTCCTCGACCAGTTGGAGCCCGGCAGCGCCGAGTACATCGTCCCGATCGCGCTGCGGCTGCTCGGCCCGCTGGACGTCGACGCGCTGCGCCGCGCGGTCGACGAGACCGCCGCCAAGCACGAGGTGCTGCGCACCCGCTACCGCCCGAACGGCGGGGACCCGGTGCAGCTCGTCGACCCGCCCGCGCCGGTCGCGTTCACCCTCACCGACCTGACCGACGTGGCCGGTGAGGTCGGTGAGGAGCGGGCGCGTGAACTGCTCCACGAGCTGGCGCGGCGCCCCTTCGACCTGGAGCGTGAGCACCCGCTGCGCGCCACCGTGATCCGCACCGCGCCAGAGGATCACCTCCTGGTGCTGACGATGCATCACATCACCTTCGATGCCTGGTCGATGGGCATCTACCTGCGTGATCTGGACGCCGCCTACCGCGCCTTCGCCGCCGGTGCGCCCTCGCCGCTGCACCGGCAGCCCGTCCAGTACGCGGACTTCGCCGTCTGGCAGCGGGAGCAGGAGTCCGCCGGTGCGACCGGGCAGCAGCTCGCCTACTGGCGCGACCGGCTCGCCGGCCTCACCCCGGTCGAACTGCCCGCCGACCGGCTGCGCGGCGCGGTGCGCGACACCCACGGCGACAATGTGATCGTGGACGTGCCGCCGGCGGTCGGGCAGGCCCTGGCGGGCCTGGCCGGGCGGCACGGCGCGACCCCGTTCATGCTGCTGCTGGCCGCCTTCCAGGTGCTGCTGGGCCGCTACACCGGACGCGAGGACCTCACGGTCGGCACCCCGGTCGCCGGGCGGACCCGGCAGGAGACCGAGGAGCTGGTCGGCTTCTTCAGCAACAACCTGGTGATCCGCAACGACCTCGGCGGCAACCCGGTCTTCACCGACTTCCTCGACCAGGTGCGCCGGGTCACGCTGGAGGCCTTCGCCCACCAGGACGTGCCGTTCGAGCGCCTGGTCGACGCCTTGCGGCCGGAGCGCGACCTCTCCCGCAACCCGCTGTTCCAGGTGATGTTCGAGCACCAGCACCTGGCGGGCGTGCCGGGCCGGCTCGGTGAGGCCGTGATCGAGCCCGTGCGGGCCGGCCTGGAGGTGGCCAAGTTCGACCTCACGGTGACCGTCAAGGAACGGCCCGACGGGCGGCTGCACTGCTGGTTCGAGTACGCCACGGCGCTGTTCGACCGCGCCACGGTCGAGCGGATGGCCGGGCACTACCTGACCCTGCTCGGCGCCATCGCCGCCGAGCCCGGCGCGCGGATCACCGAACTCGGCATGCTCACCGAGGCCGAGCAGCGGGACATCCTCACCGTGTGGCCCGACCCGGAGTCCGCCCGCGCCGCGGTGCTCGACCCGGCCGAGGAGCACGAGCTGACCGTCCCCGCGCTGTTCGAGCGGCAGGTCGAGCGGACGCCCGACGCCGTCGCCGTGGTCTTCGGTGGGCAGCAGCTCACCTACGCCGAACTCGACGCCCGCGCCGACCGGTTCGCCCGGCATCTCGGGTCGCTCGGCGTCACCGCCGAGACCGTCGTCGGGTCCTGCCTGGAGCGCGGTGTCGAGGCGGTCGTGGTGCTGCTCGGTGTGCTCAAGGCGGGCGGCGTCTATGTACCGTTCGACCCGCAGCACCCCGCCGAGCGGCTGGACTTCATGCTCACCGACGCCGGCGCCGAGGTCGTGGTGACCACCGGGGCGTTCACCGACCGGCTCACCGGCCCGTACCGGGTGCTCCGGGTCGACGGGGAGTGGGAGCGGGCCACGCCGGCCGACGCGGCGCCCGTCCGGGTGCGGCCGGGCAACCTCGCCTACGTCATCTACACCTCGGGCTCGACCGGCCGCCCCAAGGGCGTGATGATCGAGCACCGCTCGTACGCCCACCACTGCCGGGTGATCGCCGACGCCTACGGCATCGCGCCCGGCGAGCGGGTGGTGCTGCTGTCCGCGCTCACCTTCGACGTCGCCATGGACCAGATCGCCGCCACCCTGGTGGCCGGCGCCACCGTCGTGGTCGGCGCCCCGGAGTTCTGGACGCCCGCCGAACTGCCCACCCGGCTCGACGAACTCGGGGTGACGATCGTCGAGATCACCCCGTCCTACTACCGGGCGATGCTGGAGTCGCCCGACCTGCACCGGCTGACCTCGCTCCGGCTGATGAACGTCGGCAGCGACGTGGTGACCGGCCTCGACGCGCAGCGGTGGGCCGCGACCGGCCTGCCCGGACGGTTCCTGTGCAACTACGGGCCCACCGAGGCGACCGTCACCTGCCTGCTGCACCCGGTGGACAAGGCGCCGGAGGCGGCCCGCGAGGCCGCCGCGCTGCCCCTCGGCCGGCCCGTCGCCGGCACCCGGGCGCACATCCTGGACGCCGACCTGCGGCCCGTCCCGGTCGGCGTCCCCGGCGAACTCTGCCTCGGCGGCGTCCGGTTGGCCCGTGGCTACCACCGCAGGCCCGAGCTGACCGCCGACCGGTTCGTCCCGGACCCGCTGGCCACCGAGCCCGGACAGCGGCTCTACCGGACCGGCGACCTGGTCCGCTACCGGCCCGACGGCACCATAGAGTTCCTCGGCCGGATCGACACCCAGGTCAAGGTGCGCGGACTGCGCATCGAGCTGGGCGAGATCGAAGCGGCCCTGGCCCGGCACCCCGCCGTCCAGGAGGCCATCGCGGTCGCCGCCGAGACCGCGCCCGGCGAACGGCGGCTGGCCGCCTACCTGGTGGCCCGGCCGGGGGCCGCCGTGCCCGGCGTCGAGGAGCTGCGCGGCCATCTGCGCGCGCTGCTGCCCGAGTACATGATCCCCTCCCTCTGGGTGCCCCTGGACGCCTTCCCGCTCACCGCCAGCAAGAAGGTCGACCGCAAGGCGCTGCCCGACCCGGTGCTCGCCCGCACCGACGGCGCCCGCGAGTACCTGGCCCCGCGCGACCCCGCCGAGGAGCTGGTCGCCGCCGTCTGGGCGGAGGTCCTCGGCCTCGAACGCGTCGGCGCCCACGATGACTTCTTCCTGCTGGGCGGCCACTCGCTGCTCGCCACCAGGGTGCTGGCCCGGCTGCGCGAGGCGTTCGCGGTCGAGCTGCCGCTGCGTCGGCTCTTCGAGGCCACGACCGTGGCCCTGCTCGCCGAGGCGGTGTCCGAAGCCGTCGAGGCCGACATCGCCCGACTCTCCGACGACGAGGTGGCGAGCCTGCTCGCCGAGGAAGGTGTCCGATGACCGACAGCGTCGACCGCGCGGAACTGCGGAACGAGCTGCTCCGCCGCCGCCTCGCCGGCCGGACCGCGCCCCGGCCGGCCAAGGGCCTCACCCGGGCCCCGCGCACCGGCCCGCTGCCGCTCTCCTTCGCCCAGCGGCGGCTGTGGATCCTCGACCGGCTCCGCCCCGACACCACCGAGTACCTGCTCACGGCGGCGCTGCGGCTGCGCGGTGACCTCGACCGGCAGGCGCTGCACACCGCACTGGACGGGATCGTCCGACAGCACGAGGTGCTGCGCACCAGGTACCCCGTCGTCGACGGCGAGCCGGTGCAAGCCGTCGACCGGCCCGGCCCGGTGGCCCTCACCGAACTGGACCTGAGCGCCCTGGACCGCGCGGCGGCCGACGCCAGGCTGGCCGCCCTGGTCACCTCCGAGCGGCGCCCGGTCGACCTCGCCGAGGGCCCGGTGTTCGCACCGACCCTGGTCCGGCTCTCCGACGACGAGCACGCCATCCTCCTGACCGTCCACCACATCGCCTTCGACGGCTGGTCCGAGGAGATCCTGATCCGCGAGCTGACGGAGCGGTACTCCGCGGCCACCGCCGGACGGGCCGCCGCCTCGGACCGCGAACTCCCCGTCCAGTACGCCGACTACGCCGTCTGGCAGCGCGACCGGCTCTCCGGTGAGCTGCTGGAACGGCAGCTCGACTACTGGCGCGAGCAGCTCGCCGGACTCCCCGCCCTGGAGCTGCCCACCGACCGGCCGCGCCCGCCGGTGCGCGACGCGGCCGGCGGTCAGGTGCCGCTCACGGTGCCCGCCGAGACCGCGGGCCGGCTGACCGCGCTCGCCCGCGAACACGGCGCCACGCCGTTCATGGCGCTGCTCGCCGCCTACGCCCTGCTGCTCGGCCGGTGGAGCGGCCAGCAGGACGTGGCGGTCGGCACCCCGGCTGCGGGGCGGCACCGGCCGGAGGTGCAGGACCTGGTCGGCCTCTTCCTCAACACCGTGGTGCTGCGCACCGACCTCAGCGGCTCCCCGTCCTTCGCGGAACTCCTGCGGCAGGTCCGGGAGTCCGCCCTGGACGCCTACACCCACCAGGAGCTGCCCTTCGAGCAGCTGGTGGACGAGCTGGCGCCGCAGCGCGACCCCTCCCGCAACCCGCTGTTCTCGGCGATGCTGCTGTGGGAGGACGGCAACGGCTCGGCCGCCCCGGCGGCGATGGGCGGCCTCGGGGTCGAGCGGCTGCCGGTCGGTGAGAGCACCGCCAAGTTCGACCTGACCCTCGGCCTGGCCGAGCGGGCCGACGGCTCGCTGGCGGGCGCCGTCAACTACGCCTCGGCCCTGTTCGACCGGAGCACCGTGGAGCGGTTCGCCGCCCGGTTCACCCGGCTGCTGGAGATGGCCGTCGCCGCGCCGGACACGCCGGTCGAGCAGTTGGAGATCCTCCCCGCCGAGGAGCAGCACCTCCTGCTGCGGCAGTGGAACGCGACCGGTCGGAAGTACCGGCCGGGCACCCTGCCGCTGTTCTTCGAGGACCAGACCGCCCGTACCCCGGACGCCACCGCCGTGCGGTTCGAGGGCGCCGAGCTCTCCTACGCCGAACTCAACCTGCGCGCCAACCGCCTCGCCCACCACCTGCGGTCGTACGGGGTCGGCCCGGAGTCCGTGGTCGGCGTCTGCCTGAACCGCAGCCTCGATCTGGTGGTCGCCCTCCTCGCGGTGCTCAAGGCCGGCGGCGCCTACCTCCCGCTGGACCCGGACTACCCGGCGGACCGGCTCGGCTTCATGCTCACCGACTCCGGCGCCGACGTCGTGATCACCGACGCCGGGCTGGCGCCGCTGGTCGCCGGCCACGCGCGGTTCCTGGTCGACATCACCGAGGAACTGCCCGACCGCTGGACCCATGACCCCGTGTTCGCCGCGGCCCCCGAGCACACGGCGTACGTCATCTACACCTCCGGATCGACCGGCCGCCCCAAGGGCGTGCTGATCGAGCACCGGGCCATCGTCAACCGCCTGCACTGGATGCAGGAGGCCTACCGGCTGGACGCGACGGACCGGGTGCTCCAGAAGACGCCGTACAGCTTCGACGTCTCGGTCTGGGAGTTCTTCTGGCCGCTGATCTCCGGCGCCACCCTGGTCCTCGCCCGTCCGGGCGGCCACCGCGACCCGGCCTACCTGGCCGAGCTGATCGCCACCGAGCGGATCACCACCCTGCACTTCGTCCCCTCCATGCTCCGCGCGTTCCTGGCCGAGCCGCTGCCGCAGCTCCCCTCGCTGCGCCGGATGGTCTGCAGCGGCGAGGCGCTGACCGCCGACCTGGTCACGGCCGTGGCGGAGCGGATCGGCTGCGAGTTGCACAACCTGTACGGCCCGACCGAGGCCGCGGTCGACGTCACCACCACCCGCTGCGAGCCCGGACTCCCCGTCACCATCGGACGGCCGATCGCCAACACCCGCACCTACATCGTCGACGGCGGGCTGCGGCCGCTGCCGATCGGCGCACCGGGCGAACTGCTGCTCGGCGGCGTCCAGCTGGCCCGCGGCTACCTGAACCGGCCCGAGCTGACCGCCGACCGCTTCGTCCCCGACCCCTTCGCCACCGAGCCCGGCGGGCGGCTCTACCGGACCGGCGACCTCGCCCGGTACCGGGCGGACGGCAGCATCGAGTACCTGGGCCGGCTCGACCAGCAGGTGAAGATCCGGGGCCAGCGCGTCGAACTCGGCGAGATCGAGGCGGTGCTGACCGAGTCCGCCGAGGTGGAGGCCGCCGCCGTCACCGTCCACGACCAGCAGCTCGTCGCCCACCTGGTGCCCGCCGACGCGGACGTCGAGCGCGTCCTGCGGCGGGTGCGCGACCGCCTCCCCGAGCACATGCACCCGGTGCACTGGATGCTCCTGGACGCGCTGCCCCTGACGCCCAGCGGCAAGGTGGACCGCAAGGCCCTGCCGGTGCCCGACGGCAGCCGGTCGGCGCTGGCCGGCGAGTACGTCGCGCCCCGCAGCGACCTCGAACGGACCATCGCGGACGCCTTCGCGACGGCGCTCGGCACCGACAAGGTGGGCGTGCACGACAGCTTCTTCCAGCTCGGCGGCGACTCCATGCGCGCCATCCGGGCGGTCGGTGCCCTGCGCGGCCTGGGCCTGGCCCTGGCGGTCCAGGACGTGTTCGCCCAGCAGACCGTGGCCCGGCTGGCCGAGGTCGCGGCCACCGCCCCGGCCGCCGCCCCGCAGACCGCCACGATCGGCCGCTTCGAGCTGCTGGCCCCGGCCGACCGCGCGCGGCTGCCCGAGGGCCTGGTCGACGCCTACCCGATGGGGCAGGTCCAGGCCGGCATGGTCTACGAGATGCTCGCCGACCCCGAGCGCAACACCTATCTCAACGTCTCCAGCTTCCAGATCGTCGACGACGGGCCGTTCTCCGCGGAGGCGCTGGACGAGGCGGTCCGGCTGCTGCTGGCCCGCCATGAGATCCTGCGCACCTCCTTCGACCTGTCCGGGTACTCCGAACCCCTCCAGCTGGTGCACGCCGAGGTCGAGCTGGACATCACCGTGGCGGACCTGCGCGGTCTGACCGCCGAGGAGCAGCAGGAGGCCGTCCGCCGCTTCCGGGCCGAGGCCCAGCGGACCCCGTTCGACGTGGGCCGCGCCCCGCTGCTGCGGTACCACGTCCACCTCACCGGCGAGCGGGAGTGGCTGCTGACCCACGTCGAGTGCCACGCGATCCTGGACGGCTGGAGCCACCACTCCGTCATCGCCGAGCTGCGGGCCTCCTACCGGGCGCTTCGCGACGGTGCGGAGACCGGGCTCTCGGCGCCGCCGCAGGTCCGCTACGCCGACTTCATCGCCCTGGAGAAGCAGTCCCTCGACTCCGCCGCCGACCAGGAGTTCTGGCGGCAGCGGCTCACCGGCTTCGACCGGCTGCGGCTGCCCGCCGACACCGCCCCGGCCGAGGCCCGGCTGCCCGCCACCGAGGTGCGGCTGCCCTGGCGGCACCTGGAGGCGGGGCTGCGCACACTGGCCGCCGACACCGGCACCTCGCTCAAGACGGTCCTGTACACCGCGCACCTCAAGGTGCTGGGCCTGATCTCCGGCCAGCACCGTTTCCTGGCGGGCGCGGTGGCCAACGGGCGCCCGGAGCTGCCCGGCGGCGACCAGGTGCGCGGCATGTACCTCAACACCGTGCCGTTCGCCGTCGACCTGCGCCGGCCGAGCTGGCGCGAGCTGCTGCGGTCGGTCTTCGCGGAGGAGCTGGCCCTCTGGCCGCACCGGCGCTACCCGCTGCCCGCCATGCAGCGTGCCTGGGGCGACGGCACCCCGCTGGTCGAGGTCGTCTTCGGCTACCTCGACTTCCATGTGCTCGACGACCTGAAGTCGGACATCGGGACG
Organism: Streptomyces sp. NPDC092296; assembly: GCF_044755465.1. Classification (NCBI taxonomy): domain Bacteria; kingdom Bacillati; phylum Actinomycetota; class Actinomycetes; order Kitasatosporales; family Streptomycetaceae; genus Streptomyces; species Streptomyces sp. NPDC092296. Next base: position 70,095 of record NZ_JBIVRB010000008.1, read on the forward strand.
ATCACCGACGACAGCCCCAACGAGTTCACCTTCGACGTGTGGACCTTCCCCGGCGAGCTGCGGATGACCTGCCGGCCGGGCTGGGTCGGCCGGGACCGGCTCGCCGCGATCGCGGCGGCCTACCTGGACGTGCTCACCGCGATGGCCACCGACGCCGACGCCGACCCGCGTGCCTTCCGGGCGCCCGAGCTGGACCGGCCCACCGTGCCGCAGCGGACCGCGACCCGGCTGCCGGACGTCTCCGTACCCGAGCTGGTCGCGGCGCGGGGCCGGCCCGACGCGGTGGCCCTGGCGTACGGCGACAGTCAGCTGACCTACCGGGAGCTGACCTACCGGGAGCTGGACGAACGGGCCAACCGGCTGGCCTGGCTGCTCCGGTCCCACGGGGTCGGCCCGGAGACACCGGTCGCCGTCTGCCTGGAGCGCGGGATCGAGGCGGTGGTGAGCCTGCTCGGGGTGCTCAAGTCGGGCGGGTACTACGTACCGCTGGACCCGGAGTACCCCGACGAGCGGATCGCCTACGTGCTGGAGGACACCCGGGCCCCGGTCCTGGTGACCGGGCCCCGGCACGCGCACCGCTTCGCCGGGCGCCCCGGGCTGGAGACGGTCGCGGTGGACGAGGCGTGGTCGGCGCCGGCCGACCAGCCGGCCACTGCGCCGGACCTGCGGATCGGCCCCGACAACCTGGCCTGCCTCATCTACACCTCGGGCTCCACGGGCCGGCCGAAGGGCGTCCAGCTGAGCCACCGCGCGCTCGTCCGGCTGGTCGAGGACCCGAACTACGCCGACCTCGGCGCGGACCAGGTGCTGCTGCTGCACTCCCCGTTGGCCTTCGACGCCTCGACCTTCGAGCTGTGGGGCGCGCTCTGCCACGGTTCCCGGCTGGCGATCAGCCCGCCCGGCGTCACCCCGGCGGCCGAGCTGGCGGAGCTGCTGGACCGGCACAAGGTGACCACCCTGTTCGCCACCACCCTGCTGTTCCAGCACATGGTGGAGAACCGGCCGGACGCGCTCGCCGGAATGCACCAGGTGCTCACCGGCGGCGATGTGCTCTCACCGGTCCAGCTCCGCACCGCGCTGGAGCACGGCGTCACGGTCAGCAACCTCTACGGCCCCACGGAGTGCACCACCTTCGCCACCGTACGGCGGGGCCTGACCGCCGAGGACGCCGACCGGGGCGTCCCGATCGGCGGGCCGGTCTCCAACACCTACGTCCTGGTGGTCGACGAGGAGCTGCTGCCGGTGCCGTTCGGCGTGCCCGGCGAGCTGCTGCTCGGCGGTCCTGGACTGGCCCGGGGCTATCTGGGCCGCCCGGAGCTGACGGCGGAGCGGTTCGTCCCGGACCCGACCGGGACGCGGCCCGGCGCCCGGCTCTACCGCACCGGTGACATGGTGCGGCAGGACCCCGACGGCACCCTGCACTTCCTCGGGCGGCGCGACCACCAGGTCAAGATCCGGGGGCACCGCGTCGAACTCGGTGAGGTGGAGGCCGCGCTCAGCGGCCTTCCGCCGGTCCGCGCCGCGGCCGCCGGCGTCGAGCGCGGGACGGACGGGTACAAGCAGCTGGTCGGCTATGTCGTGCTGGACCCGGAGAACCGGGTCGGGACGGGCGCCCTGCGCGGCCTGCTGCGGCAGCGCGTGCCCGACTACCTGGTGCCGACGCACTGGGTGGTGCTGGAGGAGCTGCCGCTCAACGGCAGCGGCAAGATCGACCGGGCGGCCCTCCCGGCGCCGTCCGCGGTCGGAGCCGAGCGGGAGTCCACCGCGCCGCGCACCCCCGGTGAGCGGGCCATGGCGGAGATCTGGGCCGAGGTGCTGGGCCTTGAGCAGGTCGGCGTGCACGACGACTTCTTCCTGATCGGCGGGCACTCGCTGGTGATCCTGCGGATCATCGCCCTGCTGCGCGAGCGCTACGGCATCGAGCTGACCGTGCGCTCCTTCATGGAACACCACACGGTCGCGGAACTGGCCTCCGCTGTGGAGTCCGGCCTGCCCGCCGCCGCGGCCCTGACCTGGCTGCGGCGGGCCGGGACCAGGCCGGTGCTGTTCTGCGTCCACCCCGGCGGCGGCAGCGCCCACTGGTACCGGCCGCTGGTCGAGGAGCTCGACCCCGATCAGCCGGTCGCCGCCTTCGCCTGGCCGGGTCTCCAGGCCGAGGACGGCGGCCCGGCGCCCTCGACCGAGCAGATGGCCGCCCGCTACCTCACCGAGCTGCGGGCCGCCGCGCCCGAGGGCCCGTACCGGCTGTTCAGCTGGTGCGGTGGCAGCGGCATCGTCAGCGAGATGGCGCACCGGCTGGCGGCGGAGGGCGAGGAGGTGACCTTCCTGCTGCTCGACCCCGGCCTGGACAGCCACGACCGCCCGGGGCTGTGGAGCGAGTACCGGCTGATCGAGCGGTGTGTCCAGAAGCTGGAGGCGCTGGCCGCCGCACGGCCCGACGAGGACACCTCCGCGCTCCGCCAGGAGACGCTGGACCTGCTCGACCACCTGGTGGACGACGTCGATCCGGCGGTCGGGATCACCCTGCCCGAGCACGGGGCCGGCGAGGTCTGGCTGCCGTCCGCACGGATGTGGCGCGAGGTCATGGAGATGTGCCTGACCTACCGGCACCGGCGCTACGCCGGACGCCTCCAGCTCATCATCAGCGACGAGCTGGCCCAGGGCGAGCACGAGGTCGCCTCCGGGCAGTCGTTCCCGGACTACCTCGCCCGGTGGCGGGAGCTGACCGCGGAGCTGGAGGTGCACCGGGTGCCCGGGGACCACTTCGGGGTGATGAAGGCCCCGAACCTCGGCGTACTGGCCCAGGTCATCACCAGGCTGATCGACGCGGGCTGACCCCGGCCCGGCACCACGGGTGGTGGGACGCCGACGGCGGCCCACCACCTCGGCGTTCCCCGGAGGCCACGGCGGCCGCACCGCCGAACGGGCCGGGTCCTGCTGGTCGGGACCCGGCCCGTTCGGCGGTGCGGTGTGTGCAGCTCCTCCGGCTCGGGCCAGGTCGCTGCCGGGACTCGTTACCGGGACTCGCTGTCGGGACTCGCTGTCGGGGCGGGAACGGGCCCGCTGCCGGATGAGCTGGCCGGCGGGCGGGCCGCGCGCACGAAAGCACCGCCCAGGGAGTCGACTCCCTGAGCGGTGCCCGCAGCCTTGCGGTCAGTCGGTGACGGCGACGATCCGCAGCTCCGAGGTGTAGGTCTCGCCCTGGTCGTCGGTGAGCCAGGACTGCTCGGGGGTGGGAAGCATCTCGGTGATCGTCATCCGCGCCGCCGGGTCCTTGCGGACGAGGCGCCGGACGGCCTTGGCCAGGATGTTCACATACACCGGGCTGTCGAAGTCGACGAAGAACGGCCGGGGCTCGGCCGGCGAGACCACGAAGACATAGCGCGGCAGCTCCTGCGTGTCCCGCCAGCGGCGGGCCCGGACGAACCGGCGGGCCTCGCTCTTCTCGTCCGCGAAGTCCAGCGCCGCACCGGTGAACCGCCAGGTCTCCCGCGCCACCACCAGGCGGTCGAGCGTCACCCTCGGGGTGTGGTCGCCCGGCGGGGCGATCAGGAAGCGGTCCATCACCAAGGTGGTCAGCACATGCGAGAAGACCTCGACCGCATCGAACACCGCTCCGTCGGGCAGCACCACCACCAGCCGGCCCGACCGCTCCTCCACCGTGGCGTCGGCGCTGAGCGCGGTGCGCGGGCGGTGCGGGTCGGCGGTGTTGTCCAGCAGGGCGACGTGGTAGTCCTGCGGCCGGACCAGCGAGTGCCTGATCCGGGTGGAGAGCCGGGACTTGTGCTCCTTGGGCAGCAGCGGCATCAGCCGGGGCCCGGGGTGGTCGTCGTCGGTCCGGGCGAAGAGCTGCTCCGGAGCCGGGTGCTGGCTGACGAAGAGCGAGTTGCCCAGGGTGTTGGCGGCGAGGTGCAGTTCGCCGAGCACCAGCGTGAACTCGCCGCGTGCCACGGCCTCCGGGCCCTCGGCGGCGATCATCAGATCGGGGCAGATGTAGCGGGCCGCCGTCCAGCCGGCCCGCTCGGCGCCGAAGGCCTCGGCCACCCGGTCCTCGAGCAGGGCCCGGTCGAGCCGGACCCGGGTCGCCCCCTCCGGCAGGCGCAGGATCTCCCGCCAGCGCCGCTGGAACTCCTCCTGGATGCCCTCCACCTCGGCCACCGCGGAGCCGTGCAGCACGGGCATGCAGGCGAACCAGAAGGTGGCGAGGTCCACCCGGTCCCCCGCTGCCGCCGCCGCCCGCAGCCGGTCGTAGACCTCCCGGGCCCGGCGCATCACCCCGGCGGCCAGCTCCGAGGTCAGCCACTTCGCGCTGGTCAGCAACAGGTCCAGCGGCTCCAGGGCGGCCAGCACCGTGCCACCGATCCGGGCCTGCGCGGAGCGCCGGCAGTCGGAGTAGACCACGGACCGGCAGGGCGCGGTGGTGGCGCTCTTCTCCCGCTTCGCCGCCTCGTCGGTCAGCGCCTCGAACGCCGCCTCCAGGTCCGCCAGCGCGGCCACCAGCCGCTCCGGATCGTCCGCCGCCGCGCGGACGGCGTCCCGGCCGCGCTCCAGGGCGTCCAGCCGTTCGAGCGCCTGCTCGCGTACGGCATCGTCACCGATCCGCTCCAGCCACTCGCGCAGCCGCCGCTCGGGGCGGGTGTCGGCGGGGACGTCGAGCCGCCAGGTGACCCACCGCAGCCGTACCAGCTCCCGCAGGGTCGCGGTCACATCGGTCTGCGGCCCGACCTCCTGCTGGATGGCGCGGGCGGAACGCGTACCGTCGCACAGCCGCAGGACGTGCAGCAGCGCCGGCGCGGCCGCTCGGACCGGGCGGCCCGGCAGCCGCACCGCCTCGGCCTCGACGCGGACGAAGGGCACCCGGCGCGGTGGGATCCACTCGCGCACCCGGGGGTCGGCCTCGACCACCTTGGCCAGCACGTCGATCGACCAGCTGGAGAAGAACACCTCGGAGGCGGACACCAGGCCGGTGCCCGGGGTGATCTCCACCCCGGGCACCGAGGGGTCCAGCCGGCCCCAGCCGACCGGGCCGAAGAAGCCGATGGTGTCGTTCTTGACGCAGAACCGCTGCCAGTAGTGCGCCATCAGCTCCTCACGCTGGCGCGCTTTGTAGGTGCGCCCCTCGGTGGCGGGGCTCCAGTTGAGGAACGGCCGGACCGCCGAGTCGAGGAGGCCCCGGTTCTGCCAGGCCACCGCGGCCCGGAACCGCCCGGACGCCGCGATCTCCTGGGCGGCCTCGGAGGTGCGGACGGCCGCCTCCTCGAACACCCCCTCGAATTCCTTCCACTGCGCTCCCGAGAGCGCGTCCCGGGGGCCGAACTTGTCGGCGGCCGCCGCCAGGCCCTCCGGTGCCAGCCGGAGCACGCCGGCCGCCGGGAAGCCGGGGCCGCGCACGGCGATCTGGTCCCACAGCCGCCAACGCGGGCTCAGAGGTAGGGAGTTGTCGCTCATGGCACTCCGCTCCTAGGCCAGCGCGGCGGCTTCGGCGGCCAGGTCATCGATGATGACCGCCGCGAGCTCCGACGGGGACGGGTAGGTGAAGACCAGCGCGACGGCGAGTTCGACGCCGACCAGCTCCTGTAGCCGGTCGATGATCTGGAAGGCGGAGAGCGAGTCGCCGCCCGCCTCGAAGAAGTCGCTCTCGGCGTCGAGACCGTCGTCGCCGAGCGTCTCCCGGTAGAAACCGGCGACGCGCTCGGTGAGTTCGGCGGCGTCGATGGTGATCATGTCGTTTCCCTTCGATGGTGAGTGATGGACGACCCGGGGCCCGCTCCGTCGGACCGCGCCGGGCGCTGATCCGCTGTGCTCCGCAAGAGCGGCCCTAGTGGGCGGCCAGCGCCGCCGTGGTGTTGCCGCCGGAGACGATGACGGCGGCGGTGCCGGTGGCTTCGGTCTGGAGGGCTCCGGCGAGGGCGACGCTGCCGCTCGGCTCCGCCTCGATCCCGGCGCGGCGCAGCAGCTCCATGGCGCGGACGACCGCCTCGTCCGAGACGGCGATCAGTGCGTCCACCCTCCGCCGGACGATCGGGAAGGTCACCTCGCCGGGGCGCTGGCCGCGCAGCCCGTCCGCGACGGTGTCGCACGGCGGCAGCTCGACGGGGCGCCCGGCGGCGATCGAGCGGGCGTAGCGGGGGACGCGGTCCGGCTCGACGCCGACGATCCGTACCGGGCCGGGCAGTCGGGCCGCCGCGAGGCACACGCCCGCGAGCAGACCGCCGCCGCCGGCCGGGACATAGATCGTGTCGGTCTCCGGAGCGTCCTGGAGGATCTCCAGGCCGACCGTGCCCTGTCCGGCGACGACCAGCTCATGGTCCGAGGAGGGGATGAACTCCGCGCCGGTCCGGACCGCCAGCTCCTGGGCGCACCGCTCGCGTTCGGCGACACCGCCGGGCACCCGGACGACCTGGCCGCCCAGCCGGCGGATGGCGTGCTCCTTGGCCTCGCTGGCTCCGGCGGCCATCACCACGGTGACCCGCACGCCGAGGGTGCGGCTGAGCGCGGCCACCGCGATGCCGTGGTTCCCGGACGAGCCGGTGACGATCTCCCGGGCTCCCAGGGCGAGCATCGCGTTGGCGGCGCCGCGCAGCTTGAACGAGCCGCTGCGCTGGAGGTGTTCGGCCTTGAACAGCAGGCCGGGCAGGGCGGCGGAGCGGAGCAGCGGGGTCCGCCGCACATGGGGCGCGATCCGCTCGGCCGCGCTGAGCACGTCCGCCGGGCCGAGCCGGACGCCGGCGGCCGTCATGACGCGGGCTCCGCGACGGGCCGGGCGCGGCGCAGCAGCGCGGCGCGGTCGGCCTTGCCGCTGTGGGTGACGGGCAGCCGCTCGATCCGGGTGAACCGCCTCGGCATCATGTACGGGGGCAGGGTGGTGGCCAGGTGGGCGCGGAGGGCGGCGTCACCGACACCGTCCAGCGGGCCGGTGACGTGGGCGCTCAGCCAGACCCTTCCCCGGTCGTCGGTCTCGGCGATGACCGCCGCGCCGGTGATCCGGGGGTGGCCGAGCAGTGCGCCCTCGATCTCCGCCGGATCGACCCGGTAGCCGCGGATCTTGATCTGGCGGTCGGCCCGGCCGAGGTACTCCACGGTGCCGTCGGGCCACCGCCGGGCGAGGTCGCCGGTGCGGTACATCCGGGCACCCGGTGCGCCGTACGGGTCGGGCAGGAAGCGGTCGGCCGTCCGGCCGGGCCGGCCGCCGTAGCCGCGCGCGACGCCCAGGCCGCCGATGTGGATCTCGCCGACGGAGCCCTCGGGCACCGGGTGCAGCCGCTGGTCGAGCAGGTGGACGGTGGTGCCCTCGATCGGTGTGCCGACCGGGTCGGCGGAGGTGCCGGGGTCGGCGGGCACCTCGTAGCGGGTGGTGGTCATGGTGCATTCGGTGGGCCCGTACTGGTTGACCAGCCGACCGGTCAGCAGGCTCCGGCCGCCGGCGGCGAGGAAGGGCCGCAGGGACTCCCCGCTGCACGCCAGCAGGCGGATGCCGCGCAGCCGTTCGGCGGCGTCGGGGTGCTGGGCCAGGAAGGTGAGGAAGGAGGGCGTGGTGCTCAGGATGGTGTCGACGCCGTACTCGTCGAGGACCTGGGTGAGGGCGTCGGCGCGCATCAGCCGGGCGCGCCGCACCAGGACGAGCCGTCCGCCGGCGGCCAGCGGTGCGAAGGTGTCGCGGATGGAGGCGTCGTAGCCGAGCGGGGCGAGTTGGAGGGCGATGGTGTCGGGGCCGAGCCCGTTGTCGCGGACGACCGAGCGGAGGTAGGAGGACAGACCGCGGTGTTCGATCAGCACCGGGTTGGGTGTGCCGGTCGAGCCGGAGGTGTGGCTGACGTAGGCGAGGGCGTGCGGATGGAGGTCGGGGTCGGGCAGCGGGGTGGCGTCCGGTTCGGGTGGCCGGTCGAGCAGCACCGTCGGGCCGTCGACGGGCAGCGCGAGCCGTTCCGCGAGTGCGCTGCGGGTGAGCAGGCAGCGTGCTCCGCCGCCGGTGGCGAGGGCTGCCAGCCGGGGGGCGGGCAGGTCGATGTCCAGGGTGAGGAAGGCGCCGCCGGCACGGGCCACCGCGGCCATGGCCACCACCGCGTCGACGCCGCGCTCGACGGCGACCGCGCAGACCTGCTCGGGCCCGAGTCCGGCGGCGCGCAGCTGCCGCGCGAGCTGCTCGATCCGCTCGGCCAGCTCCCCGTAGCCGACCTGGTCCTCGTCGGTGACGATCGCGATGGCGTGCGGGTCGCGGGCGGCCTGGGCCAGCAGGTCGTCCGCGAAGGTGGGGCTGGTCATGCCTCCGCTCCCGTCTCGGCGGTCCGGTCGACGGTCCGGTCGGCGGCGACGAGGCGCAGTTCGCTGGTGTAGGTCTCGCCCTGGTCGTCGGTGAGCCAGGCCTGTTCGGGGGTGGGAAGCATCTCGGTGATCGTCATCCGCGCCGCCGGGTCCTTGCGGGCGAGGCGGCGGGCGGCCTTGGCCAGGATGTTCACGTACACCGGGCTGTCGAAGTCGACGAAGAACGGCCGGGGCTCGGCCGGCGAGACCACGAAGACATAGCGCGGCAGCTCCTGTGCGTCGCGCCAGCGGCGGGCCCGGACGAACCGGCGGGCTTCGCTCTTCTCGTCCGCGAAGTCCAGCGCCGCACCGGTGAGCCGCCAGGTCTCCCGCGCCACCACGGTGGAGTCGATGGTGATCCGGGGCGAGTGCTCGCCGTCGTGCTTGAGGGTGAAGCGGTCCATCACCCGGTTGGTCAGCGCGTGGCAGTACACGTCGATCAGGTTGAAGACGGGGCCGTCGGGCAGGACCGCGACGAGGGCTCCGTCGCGCTCCTCCACCAGGACGTCGCCGCAGCGGACGGTGCGCGGGCGGTGCGGGTCGGCGGTGTCGTCCAGCAGCGCGACGTGGTAGTCCTGCGGGCGGATCAGGGACTGCCTGCTGCGGGCGGACCACTTGAGCGGCATCTCCTTGGGCAGCATGGGGAGCAGCCTGGGGCCGGGGAAGTCGGTGGTGGTCTCGTCGATCAGCTGCTCGCGGTCCGGGTGCTGGTGGACGAAGAGCGACTGGCCGAGGGTGTTCATCGCGACGTGCAGTTCACCGATCACCAGCTCGAACTCGCCGCGCTCCACGGCGTCCAGGCCGTCCGCGATGATCATGAGGTCGGGGCTGATGTACCGGGCCAGCGACCAGCCCCGACCGGGCTCCTCGAAGGCTTCACGGACCTGGGCGGCGATCGCGGCGGAGGTGAGCCGGACGCGGCGGGCGCCTGCCGGGGCGTCGATGATCCTGGCCCAGCGCTCGCGCAGCTCGGCCTGGATGCGGTCGATGTCGGCGATCGACTCCGGGTGCGGGGAGGGGAGGGTGGCGAACCAGAGGGAGCCGAGGTCGACGGTGCCCTGCCGCTCGCGCAGCCGCTGGTACGTCTCCCGGAGGCGGCCGCCGATGGCCTCGGCGTAGCGGTTGGTCATCCAGCGGGCGCCGGTCAGGCACAGCTCCAGCGCGGTGAACTGCTCCACGACGGCCGTTCCGACGGTCGCGGTGGCGGAGCGGCGGCAGTCGGAGTAGACGAGGGCGCGGTTGGGGGCCGTGCGGGCGCCCTTCTCCCGCTGGGCGGAGACCTCGGTGAGCGCGGCGAAGTCGGTCTCCAGCGCGGCCAGGGCGGCGCGGAGTTCGTCGGCGTCGAAGCCGGCCCGGCGGACCCGGTCCCGGCCCTGCTCCAGCACGGAGAGCTTGGCGAGGGCCGACTCGCGCACCTCGGGGTCGCCGATCCGCTCCAGGACGGTGCGCAGTTCGCGCTCCGGGAAGGTGCCGGCCGGGACCTCGACCTTCCACACCACCCAGCGGCGGGCGACCAGCCACTCCAGGGCGGCCGTGACCTCCTGTTCGGACAGCTCCCTGCCCTCGACCCGGCCGGCCTCGGCCGCGATCTCGGGCACCGTCCGCCTGCCGTCGCTGAGTTCGAGGACGGTCCGGGTCTCCGAGGGCACCGCCTGCGGCGTCCGGCCCGGAACGCGGACCGCTCCGTCGACCACCCGCACGAACGGCACCCGCTGCGGCGCCACCCAGGCGCGCACCCGGGGGTCGGCGTTGATCACCTTGGCCACGGCGTCCATGGACCAGCTGGAGAAGTACACCTCCGAGTCGGCCACCAGCCCGGAGCCCGGGTCGACCTCCACCCCGCGTTTCGAGGTGTCGAACCGGCCCCAGCCGACCGGGCCGAAGAAGCCGATGGTGTCGTTCTTGACGCAGAACCGCTGCCAGTAGTGCGCCACCAGCTCCTCGCGCTGGCGCGGCATGCTGGTGCGCCCGGCCACCGAAGGCGTCCAGTTCAGGAACGGCTTGATCCCCGAGTCCAGCACCGCGCGGTTCTGCCAGGCCACGGCGGCCCGGAACGGTCCGGAGGCGGCGATCTCCTGGAGGATCTGCGCGGTGCGTACGGCGGCCGCGCCGAAGGACTCCTCGAAGGCCTCCCAGTCGGCACCGGCGAGCGCCTGCTCCGGGGTGAACTTGTCCGCGGCCTCGGCCAGGCCCTCCGGGGCCAGCCTGAGCACCCCGGAGACGGGGAAGCCGGGCCCGCGGAGCGCGAAGTGCGTCCACAGCCGCCACCCACCACCGGGCAGCAGTACGGTATCGGACATTGCTGAGCTACCTCCCATGGGAATGTGTCCTCCTGACGCCGCGTCAGTGACGGGCCGGCTCAGCCGGCCGGGATGCCGTGCAGGCACCACTCCAGGACGGCGCGCGCGCTGTGGTACTTGTTCTCGGCCTGCTCGAACGCGATGCTGTCCGGCCCGTCCAGCACCTCGGCGGTGACCTCCTCCCCTCGGTGCGCGGGCAGGTCGTGCATGAACACGGCCCCCGGGCTGGCGGCCAGCACGGCGGAGTCGACCTGGAACGGCGCGAAGATCCGCCGCCAGTCCGGGTCCGGCTTGACCGTGCCGGTGGTCTGCCAGCGGGTGGTGTAGACGACGTCCACCTGCGGCAGGTCGGCCATGTCGTGGCGTTCCTCGATGTGCGCGCCCGAGGCCTTGGTCTGGGTGCGGGCCGACTCCAGGTAGGACGGTTCCAGGCCGTAGCCGGCCGGGGTGCGCAGGTGCAGTTCGGTGCCCGGGAAGCGGGAGAGCGCCAGGGCGAGCGCCGAGGCGGTGTTGTTGCCCTCGCCGACGTACAGCACCCGCAGCCCCTCGACCCGCCCGAACCGGCCCACCAGCGTGGTGAGGTCGGTCAGCGCCTGGGTGGGGTGCTCGGCGGCGCTCATCGCGTTGACGACGGCCATCCGCTGCTGGTCGGCGTAGGCGCGCAGTTCCTGCTCACTGCCGACGGTGCGGGCCACCAGCACGTCGAGCATCCGGGAGAGCACGGCGGCGGTGTCCTCGGCGGTCTCGCCGGTGTTCTCCTGGAGGTCGCCCGGCCCGTAGGTGATCAGCCGGGCGCCGAGGCGCAGCGCGCCGGCGGAGAAGGCGGTCCGGGTGCGGGTCGAGGTCTTGCGGAAGAGCACGCCGACGACGGCGTCGTTCAGCGGGCGGGCGTTCTCGCACTCCCCGGCGGCGTACTGGGCGCCGCGCTGGACGATCCAGCGCAGGTCGCGGTCGGTCAGGTCGTCGATGGAGATCAGGTGGCGTCGCAGCGGGCGGGGCATCGGGGTCCTCCTTCGGACGAGGCGGGGCGGGGCCGGCGGACGAGGCGGGCGGGGCCGGGGCCGGTCAGGCGGCGAGCAGCCCGTCCCGGAGCACGCCGAGGCCCGCGTCGAGCAGGGCGGGGTCGATGGTCAGCGGCGGCATCACCTTGAGCACCTCGTCCTGGCGGCCGCAGCACTCGACGATCAGGCCGTGGTCGAAGGCGTACCGCTGGACCCGCGCCGCGCGTTCGGGCCCGCCGGCCCGGCCGGTGTCGATGCCGAGGACCATGCCCCGGCCGCGCAGACCGAGCGCGGGGTCGAGGGCGCCGAGTTCGGCGCGGAACCGGGCGAGGTGCTCGGATGCCTCGCGCAGGCCGGTCCGGAAGGCGGGCTGCTGCCAGATCTCGCAGACGGCGGTCGCGGCGACGAAGGCCAGCTGGTTGCCACGGAAGGTGCCGGTGTGCTCGCCCGGCGCCCAGACGTCGAGTTCGCGGCGGAAGAGGGTGAGCGACAGCGGGAGGCCGTAGCCGCTGATGGACTTGGAGACGGTCACGATGTCGGGGATGATCCCGGCGTCCTCGAAGCAGAAGAACCGCCCGGTGCGGCCGCAGCCGGACTGGATCTCGTCCAGGATCAGCAGCACGCCGTACCGCTCGGTGACCTGGCGCAGCGCGCGCAGCCACTCGCGGCTCGCCGGGTAGACGCCGCCCTCCATCTGCATCGGCTCGACGATCACCGCGGCGGGCAGCTCGGTCCCCGAGGAGGAGTCGGCGAACAGCCGCTCGACCAGCCCGATCGAGTCGAACGGGCCGAGCGGACCGTCCTCGTACGGGACGAAGGTCACGTCCTGCCCGCTCACCCCGCCCGCCCGCCGGGCGCGGCGGCTGCCGGTGACGGCCAGGGAGCCGTGCGACATGCCGTGGTAGCCGCCGGTGAAGGCCATCAGGCCGGACCGGCCGGTCGCCTTGCGGGCGAGCTTGAGGGCGGCCTCCACCGCGTCGGTGCCGGTCGGGCCGGTGAACTGCATCTTGAAGTCCAGGCCGCGCGGCTGGAGGACGATCTCGTTGAAGGAGGTGAGGAAGGACCGCTTGGCCGCGGTGTACAGGTCGAGGCCGTGCATGATGCCGTCGTCGGCGAGGTAGTCGAGCAGCCGCCGCTTGATGAACTCGTTGTTGTGCCCGTAGTTGAGGCTGCCGGCCCCACAGAAGAAGTCGATGAAGGTCCGCCCTTCCTCGGTGCGCAGCTCGGCGCCCTTGGCCCGCTCGAACACCACGGGGAAGGTGCGGCAGTACATCCGCACCTCGGACTCCAGCTTCTCGAAGACGGCGGTGTCGGGTTCTGCTGACGTGGTCATCTGAGAGTCCTTTCGGTTCACGGTGCTGCCGGATCAGCGGGAGACGGGCTCGCGGTTCGGCTGGGGCTCACGGTTCGTCCGGGGCCGGGCGGTGAGCCGTGGCATCGGGCGGTCGCCGGTCAGCTTCGGGTAGCCGTCCAGGGCCGAGGTCAGGGCGGCGACGGTGGTGTGGTCGAAGAGGGCCCGCACCGGGACGTCCACGCCGAGGGCGGCCCGCAGCCGGACCGACACCCGGGTGGCGAGCAGCGAGTGGCCGCCGAGCCGGAAGAAGTCGTCGTGGGCACCGATGCCGGTGATGCCCAGCACCTCCTGCCAGACGTCGGCGACGGCGCGCTCCCTCGGGGTGCAGCGGGCGGGCGCCTCGGACGGCTGGGCGGGCCGGAGTTCGGGCAGCGGCAGGGCGAGGCGGTCGACCTTTCCGTTGACGGTGGTCGGCAGCTCGGCCAGCGGGACGAACGAGGCCGGCACGAGGTAGTCGGGCAGCGTCTGGAGCAGCAGGGCGCGCAACTCGGCTTCGGCCGGGGGCTCCGCGCCGTCCTGCGGCACGAGGTAGGCGGTCAGCTGCTGCCCGCCCGCACCGTCCGGCGTCGGATGGACCACCACGGCGCGGACACCGTCCATCGCGAGCAGGGCGGCCTCGATCTCGCCGGGTTCGATCCGGTGGCCGCGGATCTTCACCTGGTGGTCGACGCGGCCCAGGATCTCGATCGAGCCGTCCGGCCGCAGCCGGCCCAGGTCGCCGCTGGCGTAGAGCCTTCCGCCGGGGACGGCGCTGTGCGGGTCGGGGAGGAAGGCGCCGGCCGTCTGCGCGGGACGCCCCTGGTAGCCCCAGGCCAGGCCCGCGCCGCCGATGCAGATCTGGCCCACACCGCCCTCGGCGACGGGTTCGAAGCGGGCGTCGAGCACCCGGACGGTGGTGTTGTCGACGGCGGCCCAGTCCAGCACCTCCCCGTCGGCGGCGTGGCGGGCGACGCTGGTCCAGATCGTGGCCTCGGTCGGCCCGTACAGGTCCCAGACCCGGGCCCCGCCGGCGCCGAGGGTCCGCACCAGGTCGGTGTGGAGCTTCTCGCCGCCGGCGAGCACGGTGAGGTCGCTCGGCGGGGTCCAGCCGACGTCGGTCAGCATCCGCAGCACGGAGGGGGTGGCCTGGAGCACGGTCGGCCGGGTGGCGCCGATCAGATGGACCATGCGCTGCGGGTCCCGGGCCTGCTCGGTGTCGGCGAGCACCAGCCGGGCCCCGCCCAGCAGCGGCAGGCACAGCTCCAGCATGGAGGGGTCGAAGCAGACCGTGGTCAGGCCCATGACCGCCTCCCCCGCCCGCAGCTCCAGCCGATCGGCCATGGAGAGCAGGAAGTTGGCCAGCGCCCGGTGCGGGATCAGGACGCCCTTGGGCATGCCGGTCGAGCCCGAGGTGTGGAACATGTAGGCGAGGTCCTGCGGACCGGCCGTCCGGGCGGGGCGGTCCGCCGGCTGCGCGTCGATCTCGGCCCGGTCCCGGTCGAGCAGGACGGTCCGGACCGGCGCTTCGGCCACGTTCCCGGCCAGTGCCCGTTCGGTGACCACCACCCGGGCGCCGGTGTCGTCCAGCAGGTAGCCGAGCCGCTTGGCGGGGTGGATCGGGTCGAGCGGAACGTACACCCCGTCCGCCTTGAGCACGGCGAGCAGTGCGACCAGCAGCCCGGTGCCCCGCTCCAGGTGGACGCCCACCCGCACCCCGGGGCCGACGCCGAGTGCCCGCAGCCGGTGGGCCAGGCGGTTGGCCCGCGCGTCCAGCTGGGCGTAGTCCAGCTCCCCGTCGGAGGAGGCGACCGCGACCGCCTCCGGGGTCGCGCGCACCTGCTGCTCGAACAGGTCGGTGAAGGTCAGGCCGGGTTCGGCCCGCTCGGCTCCGGCGCCGAGGGCCAGCAGCCGGCTCCGCTCCCGGCCGGGCAGGGCGGCGAGCCGCCCGGCGACCTCGTCCACCGGCTCCTCGGGCGCGGCGAGCAGGCCGCGTAGCAGCTCGACGTAGCCCGCGCCGAACTGTGCCATGGTCTCCGGCTCGAACAGCGCGGCGGCGTACTGCAGGCGGCCGGTCATCCCGCCGTCGGGGGCGCCCAGCAGGTCCAGCACCAGGTCCAGCGGGGTGCCGCCGGTCGGGGTGGGCACCACCTCCACGTCCAGGCCCGGGAATGCGGGTGCGTCGGCCACGGAGTTGAGCAGCAGGAAGGAGACCTGGAACAGCGGGTTGCGGGCGAGGTCCCGTTCGGGGGCCAGCTCGGTGACCACATGCTCGAACGGGGTGTCCGCGTGCGAGAGGTCAGCGAGCGAGGCGGCGCGCACCCGGCGGACCAGCTCGGTGAAGCCCGGTCGGCCGGAGAGGTCGGCCCGCAGCGCCACGGTGTTGACGAAGAGTCCGATCAGGTCGCGCAGCTCGGCCCGGCCCCGGCCGGCGACCGGGGTGCCGACCGCGAAGTCGAGCTGCCCGCTGTACCGGCCCAGCAGGGCGTGGAAGGCGGCGAGCAGCACCATGAACCGGGTCGCCCGGTGCGAGCGGGCCATCCGGTCCACTTCAGCGACCAGCTCGGCGGGCAGCGCGAACCGGGTGGTCACCGCCTCGCCGTCCCACACCGCCGGGCGGGGGCGGTCGGTGGGGAGCTCCAGCGGGCCGAGGCCGGCCAGTCGGGAGCGCCAGTAGGCCGTCCCCTTGGCCAGCTGGGCGCCGGCCAGCCGCTCGCGCTGCCGCGCGGCGAAGTCGGCGTACTGGAGCGGGAGTTCGGGGAGGTCGGGGACCTCCCCGGTGGTGCGGGCGCGGTAGGCCGCGGCGAGGTCGCGGGTGAGGATGCTCCAGGAGGAGAAGTCGAAGGCGATGTGGTGGACCACGACGATCAGCAGGTGGTCGTCGGTGCCCAGCTCGGCCAGGGTGGCCCGGAGCGCGGGGGCGGTGGCGAGGTCGATCGGGCGGCGCAGTTCACGCTCGACCAGGGCGGGGACGGCCGCCTCGCCGTCCGAGGTCGCGTCGACCCGGCGCAACCGGACCTCGGCCCCGGGGACGACCTGCGCGGCCGGCTCCCCGTCGACGGCGACGTACCGGGTCCGCAGCACCTGGTGCCGGTCCAGGACGGCGGCGAACGCCTCGGTCAGGGCGGCGGCGTCGAGGGCGCCGTGGATGCGCAGGGCGAGGGGCAGCAGATAGTCCGCCGAGCCGGGCCGGAGCTGGTCGAGAAACCACAGCCGCTGCTGCGAGAACGACGTCGTCCGGCTGTCACCGTGCTCCACCGGCTTCACCTCCAGGGGTAGGGGTTCGTGGCACGTCCCCGGCGGTCGCGGGGTCACACCGGGAGCTTCCCGGTCGGGCCCGGGAGGCGGGTAGGGAAGGAGCGGCAGCGCTCGGCCGCCGGATTCACTGCGCTAACGTCTCTGTTCGCCCACGCTGACTGACGTACCGTCAGATGAGTCCGGCGCGGACGGCGTGCGCCACGGCGTGGGCGCGGTTGTGGACCTGGAGCCGGCCCATCAGGTCGTAGATGACGTTCTTCACGGTGTGCTGCGAGCAGTCGAGGGTGCGGGCGATGGCGGCGTTGTCGTGTCCTTCGGCGACCAGCGAGAGCACCGTCGTCTGCCGGGCGGTCAGCGGGGAGGCGGCGGTCCGGCGGTGGGTCGGCCGCTCGGCGTCCGCCCCGCCGAGCAGCCGGGTCAGCACGCCCTGCGGCAGCCGGCCCTCGCCGTGGTAGGCGCAGCGGACGGCGGCGAGCAGCCGGTCCGGGCTCGCCTCGGAGGACTGCATCATCGCGACCGCTCCGACGCCGACCGCACGGCGGACCCCGGCTCGGGTGAAGGTGTCCGCGACCAGCAGCAGCCGCGCCCCGGCGGGGCGGCCGGTGGCCGGGCAGCCGTCGAGCGCCTCGTCGACCGTACGGGCCGCGGCCACCAGCACCGCGTCCTCGGACCAGCTGCCGACCAGCTCGACGCCCGCCCAGTGCAGGCTGGCGGCGACGGCGTCGCGCGTGGCTCCGCCGGCCGCGGCGAGGTGCACCCGAGGGCCACCCGGCCGGCCGGTCTCCGTCCCGGGGCGGACCGGTGCCGCGAGGCCGATCACAGCAGACCCGCCCGGAGGGCGTACGCCACCGCGTGGGCGCGGTTGCGCAGGCGGTACCGCTGCGTGATGTCGCGGATCACCGTGGTGACGGTCCGCGTCGAGTAGCACAGCTGCCGCGCGATCTCGTCGGTCTCCCGGCCGTCGGCGACCAGTCGCAGCACCGCGAGCTCCCGGTCGTCCAGCCCCCAGCCGGTCGCGTGCCGCCGCGCCGCGCCCTGCGGCTGCGCCTGGACGCCGTGCTCCAGGAGGCGGTCGATCAGATCGGGCGGCACGGTGCAGTCGCCCACGGCCGAGGTCAGCACGGTGCGCACCAGCCGGTGCGGGCTGGCCTCGCGCCGGCGGAGCAGCCCGCGGGCGCCGGCCGCGATGGCGCGCAGTGCCTCGGCCGGTGCCAGGTCGGTGGCCACCAGGACCACTTCGGGGCGGTGGGCCGCCGTCCGGGTGGAGCTGATCAGGTCCAGCTCCTGCTGGGTCACCTGGTCGACTATCACGACGGCCACTCGGGCCGTCCCGTCCGGCGGTACCACCGAGATGTCAGGGCTGCTGGACAGGGCGCTCGTGGCTCCGGCTTCCAGCACCGGATCCAGAGCGACGACGTTGACGGGCAGGGGGTCGCCCATGAACAACTCCTCGATCGGTGTGCGATTGAGCTCTTCACCGGGAGTCTCAGCGAACGCCGCACCGCCTCACATGGGTTCGGACCCCCCGCATTCCCCGCGCGTCGTGTCCCCGGGGATCGGTGTGCTGCTGACGGCCGACCGGCTGCCCGCAGGTGGGTCGGACCCGGCGGGTCGGCAGCGGCCGCCCGGGGGCCGCCCGGCTCCCCGGCCCCCCGGTGCACCGGCGGCCACGGCGGGCTCCTACGCGGCCGGGCAGGTCTTGTGGGTAGTCCGGCGCGGAATATACGGGCCTTCCCCCATAGGCGGGTCCCCACCGTCCCTGCCAGGGTTGCCACCGTGACCTTCGCCACCTCAGCCGGTTTCCTCGCCGCCCCCGAAGCGGGCCTGCCACCCGCGTGGTGGGCCCGCGCCACGGCGCTGCGCGAGAGGCTCGCGGCCCCGCAGCCGCCGCAGCCGCTCGCGGGCGACGCGGCAACGCGCCGGGTGGACGGGCCGGAGGGCGAGCGGCTGGCACGGCTGGGCCTCGGCCCGGAGGCGTGGGCCGCGCTCGCCGGCGAACCAGCGGAGCGGCTGGCGGCTCGGACCGGGAAGCCCGGCTGGGCGGTGTTCGTCGAGGAGGCCATCGCCTCGGCCCCGGTCGCGCCCGAGTTCGCTCCGCCCGTGGCGGCCGACTCCGCGGCCGTCTTCGCCCCGGTCTTCCGTCCCTTCGTCGACGCGGCGGTGCGCCGGCTGGCCGCGCAGGCCGGCGGCGCGGAGCCGGCCGAGCTCACCTTGCTGGCCGAGCGGTTCGGCGACTGGCTGGGTGGCCGACTCGTCGGGCTGGCGGCGCGGACCCTGGTCGCGGAGCTGGGCGCGGCCCGCGCGGCCGACCGGCTGACCGGCGGGCGGCCCGCCGACCGGTTCGCCGACTTCCTCGCCCGGGTGGGGAGCCGGGCCGGCCTGGCCGCCCTCTGCGCCGACTACCCGGTGCTCGCGCGGCTGCTCGGCCAGACCTGCCTGCGTACCGGCCTCGCAGCGGCGGAGCTGCTGGTCCGGCTGGCCGGCGACCGGGCCGCGATCGTCGCGAAGCTGCTCGGCGGCACCGACCCGGGCCCGCTCACCCGGGTGGAGCTCGGCCGGGGCGACCCGCACCAGCAGGGCCGGTCGGTCGCGCTGCTGCGGTTCGCGAACGGCTCCACCGTGGTCTACAAGCCGCGTACGCTCGCCCAGCACGTCTTCCTGGACCGGATGGCGGCCTGGCTGGACACCAAGGTCCCCGGCCTGGGGCTGCGGACCCCTCGTACCGTGCCCGGCGAGGACTACGGCTGGGTGGAGTACGTCGAGTACGCCACCTGCCGGTCGCTCACCGAGGTCGACCTGTTCTACCGCCGGCACGGCGCGCTGCTCGCGCTGGCCTACACCGTCGAGGGCGTGGACCTGCACTGTGAGAACCTCGTCGCCCACCGGGACCAGCCGGTGCTGGTCGACGTCGAGACCCTGCTGCACCCGACCCTGTGCGAGGCGACGAACATCGGCCCCGACCCGGCCGCCGCGGCGCACAGCGCCTCCGTCCACCGCACCTGCCTGCTCCCGCAGCTGATGGTCGGTGAACTCGGCGCGGTGGATATCTCCGCGCTCGGCGGCGCACCCGGCGGGGACTTCCCGAACGCCAGGATGGCCTGGGAGGACGCCGGAACGGACACCATGCGGCTGGTCCGCCGCCCGGCGCCGTTCGCCGGTGCGCGCAACCGTCCGCGCGGCTCCACCGGTGGCGGGCCGGCCGACCACCTGGAGGCGCTGCTCACCGGCTTCCGGGTCGGGTACGAGGCGATCGTCGCGCACCGGGACGAACTGCTCGCCCCGAACGGCCCGCTGGCCGGGGCGGCGGACGCGGTCGGCCGACTGGTCGCCCGTCCGACCATGCTGTATGCCACACTGCTGGAGGAGTCGACCCACCCGGACCTGCTCCGCGACGGGCTGGGCAGGGACGCCGTGCTCTCGGTGCTGTGGACCGAGTCGGCCGATGACCCGGCCCGCCGGCGACTGGTCGAGCACGAGATCGCCGACCTGTGGGACGGCGACGTGCCGCTCTTCCAGCACCGGCCCACGGAGACCGTGCTGCGGGCCTCCGACGGCACCCGGGTGGGCGATGTGCTGGAGACCTCGGGGCTGGACTCCGCGCTCAGCAAGATCGCCGCGATGGGCGCGCTGGACCGCCACGACCAGGAGTGGATCATCTCCGCGTCACTGGCCGCCACCCGGCCGGACGCCGCGACCCCGCACCACCGGTCCGCCTCCCCCGCCCACCCGTCACCCGCCGCCGTACCGGACCCCTCGAAGCTGCTCGCCGCCGCGTGCGGGCTCGCGGACGAGATCGCGGCCCGCGCCGCCCGCGCCGACGGGCGCGCCAACTGGCTGGGCCTGGAGCCGGTCGACGCGCACTGGACGGTGCTGCCGATGGGGGCCGGGCTGGCCCAGGGCTACTGCGGAGTGGCCCTGTTCCTGGCCCAACTGGGTGCCCTGACCGGCTCCGCCCTGTACACGGACCTCGCCCGGCAGGCGGTCGCGCCGGTGCCCGGCCTGGTCGCCGCGCTGGCGGCCGACCCCGAGCTGAGCCGGGCCGTCGGGCCGGGCGGCTTCGAAGGGCTGGGCGGGATCGGCTACGCCGTCGCCCGACTGGCGACGCTCGTCGACGACGGGATCGCCGACTGCCTGCCCACGGTCCTGGACGCCCTGGCCGTGGCCGCCCTCGACGACCCGGACGCCAGGGCGGACGTCTCGGCCGGTCTCGCCGGCGCGCTGGCGGCGCTGCACACGATCCACCGTGAACGCGCGCTGCCGGCCGCCGCCGCCCTGGCGGACCGGGTCGCGGACCGGCTGCTGGCCGCCGCCCGCCCGGACCGGTCCGGCCGATGTCCTTCGGCCGAGCCCGGCTTCATGCTCGGCTCGGCAGGCGTCGGCTGGGCGCTGCTGCGTCACGCCCGGCTCACCGGCGACGGGGCCCGGCAGCACGGCGACGCCGGACGCGAGCTGCTCGGCGCCGCGTTCGACGCGGCGCCGGCGGAGAACCTCGGCTGGTGCTCCGGCCTGTCCGGCGTCCTGCTGGCCGCCGCAGACGGGATCGGCCCAGACAGGTTCGGCCCAGACGGGTTCGGCCCAGGCGGGATCGGCCGGTTCGACGCGCCCGTCCGGCAGCTCATCGCCCACCCGCCGCTGGCCGACCTCAGCCTGTGCCACGGCGAGCTCGGCCTCGCCGAGGCGCTCGCGGTACTCGCCGACCGGGGGCACCAGGGCGCGCGGACCGGCCTGGCCTCCCGCGTGGGCCTCGTCCTCGGCACCCTCCGGCAGCAGGGCCACCGCTGCGGGACGCCCGGCCATGTGCCGACCCCCGGGCTGCTCAACGGCCTCTCCGGAATCGGCTACGCCCTGCTCCGGCTGGGCTTCGCGGAGAGCGTCCCCTCCGTCCACCTCCTCGACCCGACCCCTCCCGACGGGCCATCAGGCCTTCGGCCGCAGCGGGCCTGAGCCCGCCGCACACAGCTCCTCACCGCCTCGTCCACGATGAAGGGACTCCCATGCTCCAGTCGCCGCAGAACGCCGTGTCCGCCGTCCTCGACGAAATCACCGACTCGACCGCCGTGGCAGCCGACCCGGCCGGTGCGATCCGGCTGCTGCGACGGAACCAGGCGTTCACCCGGACCCGGGTCCTGGCCGGTCTGAAGCCCGGCAGCGGGGTGGTGGTCGACGCCCTCACCTGCAACACCGTCAGCGTCTCGCTCTGACCGGGCCCACCTCCCGGGAGAGAACAGAACAGGAGTACCACTACTCCCCGTTCACGGAGACCTACTACGATTCGGGATTATGCGTGTACGCGCCATAGATCTCGTTGGACGTGACACAGAAGTCGCCCTCCTCAAGGGTTCCCTCGGCAAGGTCCAGGAAGGGCACGGGTGCGCCGCCTTCCTCGTGGGCCAAGGCGGGATCGGAAAGTCCAGACTCGTCGCCGAGGTCGCCGGCGCCGCGGTCGACACCGGGATGCGCGTCCTCAAGGGCCGGAGCAGCACCATCGGATCGATGGTGCCGCTCCGGCCGCTCACCGAGGCGCTGATGCCGCTCTCACGCGGCGGCGAACCGCTCGACGAGGCGGCGCTCGGCCCGTACCGGCCGGTGCTCGGCCGGCTGATACCGGACTGGAACACCGGCACCCAGGACCAGAGCTCGATGGTGGTCCTCGGCGAAGCGGTGCTGCGGCTGCTCGCCGCCACCGCGCGCGGCCGGGGCTGCCTGCTCGTCCTGGAGGACCTGCACGACGCCGACACCGAGACCCTGGCCGTCGCCGAGTACCTGATCGACAATCTGGACCAGTTTCCGGTCATGCTGCTGGTCACCGTCCGCACCGAACCGAGCGACGCCCTGGCCCTCGCCGAGTCGGCCATGCGCCGCCGCTCCGGAACGGCGCTCCGGCTCGCACCGCTGACCAGGGACGAGACCGCCCGGATGATCGCCTCCTGCCTCGGCACCGACCCCGCCGCAGTGCCGGGCGAGGCGCTCACCCGGATCTGGGACGACAGCGCGGGCAACCCCTTCCTGATCGAGGAGTTGCTCCAGGGGGTGATCACCGGCGGCTCCCTGGTCCGCGACGGCGAGGGCTGGCAGGTGGTCGGCAACCTGCGCCGCGAGGTGCCCAGGGCGCTCCTCCAAGGCGTCATCCACCGAATCGACCAGCTCGGCCCGCAGGGGCAGCTGCTGCTCTCGGCCGCCGCCGTACTCGGCCGCCGCTTCCCGCTCTCCGTCCTCCAGCGGATGACCGGCATCGACGACCGCAGCCTGCTCAGCCACCTGCACGCCGGGGTCGCCGCCCAGCTGGTGATCGCCGACGAGCCCGCACCCGACTGGTACGCCTTCCACCACCCGCTCACCGCCGAGGCCCTGCTCGCCCAGCTCACCCCGGGCGGCCGGGCCGACCTCTCCGCGAAGGCGGCCGAGAGCGTCGAGGCACTCCACCCGGCCCTCGAAGGCGAGTGGTGCGCCCTGGCCGCCTCCCTGCACTCCGACGCCGGGGACACCGCCCGCGCCGGCCGGCTCTTCACCGAGGCGGGCCGCCGCGCCCTGGCCGGAGGCGCCATCGGCTCGGCCGTGGCCCTGCTCGACCGCGCCGAACGCCTGCTGGCCGCCGGCCCCGACTCCACCGCCCGCGCCGAGGCCCTGGAGGCGCTGCTGCCCGCGCTCGCCGAGACCGGCGACATGGTGCGCGCGCTCAGCCTCGCCGACAGCCTCCGGGAGCTCGTCGGCGCCGGACTCGGCGCCCCCCGGCTCGCGGCCCTGCACACCCGACTCGCCCAGGTCGCCTACATGGCGGGCCGCTGGCCGGACGGCAACGACCAGATCGAGCGGGCCCGGGTCCTGCTCGGCCCCGAGCCCGACGAGATCCACACCGCGCCGATCGACGTGGTCGCGGCCTACCTCTCCCTCGACACCCCCGGCCCCGACCGCACCCAGCGCGCCGAACAGCTCGCCCGCCGCGCGATCGAGGCCGCCGAACGGCACGACCTGCCCCTGGTCGCCTGCCAGGCCTGGGAACTCCTCGGCGTCATCGCCCGCGAACGCGACCTCAACGAGGCCGCCGCCTGCCTGGAGCAGGCGATGACCACGGCCGAACGGCACAGCCTCCCCCTCCAGCGGACGTACGCCCTCGCCCGCCTCGGCGGCAGCCACTGGCTCGCCGAGGGCGAGACCACCACCCTGGAAGCCGCCCGCGAGGAGGCCAGACGACTCGGCACCGTCACCGTGCTCTACACCCTCGACGGCATCATGGCGCTGCACCACGTCCTGCTCGGCCGGTTCACCGAGGCCCGGACCCTCGGTGACGACTGCCTGACGATGGCCACCCGGCTGAAGCTCACCCCGGTGGTGCGCTACGTGTTGATGGCCAAGGCCGTCCAGGCCGCCCACCAGGCCGACCGGGCCGCGATGGACGAGGCCCTCGCCGAGTTCGGCCGCTGGGGTGGCAGCGGCTCCCCGGAGGAACCCCTCGCGCTCGGCCTGGCCCGCGCGTTCTGCGCGCTGCTCGAAGAGGACCGCCCCAGAGCCGCCCGCGACCTCGCCGGGCTGCACGCGCTGGAGGCCGAGAACCCGACCACCTTCCACCTCAGCGGGCGTCACGGCATCGGCCTGCTGCTGGACGTCCTGGCCGACCGCGCCGACCGTGACCGGCACGACCGGGTCGCCGCCAGCTCGGCCGGCCGCATGCGGTGGAACCGCCAGTTCGTGCTGCTCGCCGAGGCCGTCCTGCTCGGCCGGGAGGGCCGGCCCGACGCCGCCAACCGGGCCGCCCAGCTGGCCCGGGAAGCCGCCGCCCCCTACCCCACCGCCCGCCGCCTGGCCCTACGCCTGGTCGCAGAGGAGGCGCACCGCGACGGATGGGGCGACCCGGAGGGCTGGCTCCGCGAGGCCGAACACCACTTCCGGCAGCTTCCGGCCCCCGCCGTCGCCGGCGCCTGCCGCACCCTGCTCCGCGCCATCGGCGCCCCCGTCCGTCAACACCGCACCGGTAGCGGCCGCATCCCCGCCCAGCTGCGCCTCCAGGGCGTCACCGTCCGCGAGTACGAGATATTCGAACTCCTGGCGGAGCGGCTCAGCAACAAGGCCATCGCCGACCGCCTCTTCATCTCCCCCCGCACAGTCGAGAAGCACATCGCCAGCCTGATCTCCAAGACCGGCCAGCCCAGCCGCTCCGGCCTCTGCGAACTCGCCGCCCTGAAATGAACTCGCCGCCCTGAAATGAACTCGCCGCCCTGAAATGAACCGGCCGGCCACCCCTGGCCGTGGAAGCGTGCTCACCCGAATGTGTCTCGCCGGACCGGGCACCGAGCTTTTCCGGCTCTTCGCAGTCGAGGGTGTAGCGCCGGACGTGGGGCGGTGTCGGCGATGCGGGGTAGCGTGGCCACCGCCACGCAGCTGCCCGGGAGGTTGACGATGCACTCGACGGTCCATTCGTTCCGCACGCCCGAAGGCATCACGCTCGGGGTCGAGCACTTCGGTGATGCGGCGGCGCCCCTCGTACTGCTCGCGGGCGGCACGACCATGCTGTCGTGGCCCGACGCGCTCTGCGAGTCGCTCGCGCGCGGCGGACGTCACGTCGTGCGCTACGACCTGCGCGACTCCGGCGCGTCGACAACCGTCGACCCCGAGGCGCCCGCGTACACGCTCCGGAATCTCGCCGCCGACGCGGCCGCGCTCGCCCGTGGGCTCGACAACCGGCCGACGCACCTGGCGGGCATCAGCGTCGGCGGGATGGTCGCCCAGGTCGCCGCGCTCGACCACCCGGACGCGTTCTCGGCGCTCACCCTCGCCGGGACGCGTCCCGTCGCCCCCGGCCCGGTCGACAACGATCTGCCCGACCACGACAAGGCAGTCATGGAGCGACGGTTCGCGCTCCCGACACCCGACTGGTCCGACCGCGCTGCCGTGGCGGAGTTCGCCGCCGCCAGAGCGGAGATCCTCAGCGACGATCCCGCAGCGGCACGCGCGACCGCCGAGCGCGTCTTCGACCGCACGCCGGGCACGGAGCCCGCGGTCCAGACTGCTCTGGACCGGAGGGTTCAGGCCGCGACTACACCCCGGATCATCAAGAGTCGCATTTCCCCGCATCACAAGTCGTCCGATCTCGACTCGCAGCTGTCCTGAAGGCGATTCGCCGCGTTGGGCGGTCTACGCTGTGACCGCCGCCCATGAATTCAACGGCGCAGCCTCCTTGGGAGGAAGCCTCGAAGCGTTCCCAGGTCCCGGATCGCTCCGGCCGCCTGCAGAAGGGACAGCCCGATGCATCCTGATATCCGGACCAGAGCCGCGCTTGAGGAGCACTGGCGGGCATCGGAACGCGGGGATACCGAGGCCGAGCACGCCATCTACGCTGCGGACGCGATCCTCGACTACCCCCAGTCAGGTGAACGGTTCCGGGGCCGCGCGACGATTTCGGCACAACGTGGCGGGCACCCTGCCGATCGGCACTTCACCGTCCACCGGATCGTCGGCAGCGGGGACCTGTGGGTAAGCGAGTGTGTCATCACCTATGACGGGGTGCCCACCTACTCCGTGAGCATCATGGAATTCGCCCACGAGCATGTGGTGCACGAGACGCAGTATTTCGCGGACGCCTTCGGTGCGCCCGAATGGCGGACAGCACTCGCGGAGCCGATGCCGGGCAGGAACATCGCCAGGGCCTGACCCGGGGCTGAGCCGTGTTCTCCCCGGGCGCGGACCCGCTGGTCGGAGTGGTTGTGCCCGTTCTTCCGGTCACACGGATCGCCCCCGGCCGGGCGGCGGTGCGCGGTCCTCGACATCCGCCGCCGGCGGTCCGGTCCGCTGCGGAGGGGAAGGAGCCGTCGGTCGCCTCGGGCCACCGGGTACTCACCGAGGCCGAGGAAGCCGCCCAGCCGGGAGCGATTCCTGTCAGAGGGTGCCTGACCTCTCGATCACGATCTTCTGCGAGGTCTTGCCGCTCTGCGAGCCCAACGCCTCGACCTTCTTCACCACGTCCATGCCGGAGACGACCTCGCCGAAGACGACGTGCTTGCCGTCCAGCCAGGAGGTGACGGCGGTGGTGATGAAGAACTGGGAGCCGTTGGTGTTCGGGCCGGCGTTCGCCATGGACAGCAGGCCGGGCTTGTCGTGCTTCAGCTGGAAGTTCTCGTCCGCGAACTTGGCGCCGTAAATGCTCTTGCCGCCGGTTCCGTTGTGGTTGGTGAAGTCACCGCCTTGCAGCATGAACTGCGGGATGACGCGGTGGAAAGTGGAGCCCTCGTAGCCGAAGCCGTTCTGGCCGGTGGCCAGCTCACGGAAGTTCCGAGCGGTCTCGGGCACGACATCGTCGAACAGCTTGAAGGTGATGGTGCCGAGGGGTTCGCCGTTGGCGGAGAGTTCGAAGTAGACCATAGGTTCCATGATCCAAGCATGGCACGGGAACAGGTTCCGGCGTGACACAGCAGAGCTGGAGGCGCCGGAAGCCACCCGGCCGACCGGGCACGGGCCGGTCGATGGACCCCGCCTGCCCCGCCTGCCCCGCCTGCCCCACCTGCACCGCTTGGTCAGCCGGCAGGTGGGTCCGGGGCGACTGCTTGCTTGATCTCCTCGGCACTGGCAGGCGGGGACCGGCACCACGCGGCGGCGGGTGCCTGGTCGGCGTACCCGCCTGTCAGGAGGTGGTGCAGCCGGGAGGGATGGCGGGGGTGCCGAGGGTCGGCTCGGCGTTGAAGAAGCAGGGGAAGGCGGCCGGGGAGGAGATGGCCGCCTGGGCGGGGGCGGCCATGGCGGCCAGCCCCAGGAGAGTGGCGGCGATGCCGAGAAGGGCTGCGGTGACGATGCGCACGTTCGTACTCCTTGACGTCGAGGTGCCCGGTCGTCCGGATACGGCGAAAGCCATACCCCGACGCGGATCTCTCGGTCCAGGGCTGGGGTGGGTATCACCTGATGGTGTGGTGTGTCGGCGTACCCGTGCCCAGGCCGGGTGCTCGCGGAGCCGGGCCGGCGAGACCACCGTGGCGCGGAGATTCCCGGCCCTTCCCTCCGCCGAAGCCTGCTGATCGAGTCACGGCCGAGCGAGGCCGCAGGCGGACGGCGCGGCCGGGACGGGCGCCAGCCGGCAAGAGCCGACGCGGGACGGCTGTACGAGTGTGCTTGCCGTATCCCCGCCCTACGCAGTTCGTCTGCCACGATGCGCAGTGCGGTGCGGGCCGTGTGCGGCAGGATCAAGCCCTGGCGGTCCATCCACACCCGGGGCACCGTGGCGTCGACGGCACCGCAGATCCGGACGGCCGGGACCACGGGCGGACCGGGGAGCGGCCGGGAGACGGTCCCGGGGGCAAGGAGAGGCCGGTCCGGCTCCGGCCTCCCCCGGCGGTTCACTGCGGCGACGGGCTGTGTGGCCGACACGTCTCCTGGTCGTCGATCTCCTGACCGGTCATGACTCCCCGCCATGTCCAGTACTGGTCCTCCGACAGCTCCTTGGAAGACGCCTCCTTGATCTGCACGGTGTCTCCCGTGCCTTCATGGTCGGCATTCCAGTAATCGATGTCCAGCCGATCGGGAAGGTTTTCCAATGGCGCATTGACTTCGTTCTTCGCGAAGCCCCCGGTTGCCCATCCGCGATCCTTCCAGATGGTGACGGCGCCATGCTCTGCGGAGGCGTCACGCGGATTTTCCGCGCGCCAGTAGGCCGGGGGGTCCGCCTTCGCCGGGTCGGCGTCGCGAACGCTGATGCTCAGCACCCTCTCCTTCGGGCACAGCGGGAGCCTAACGACCACTCCACCCCCGGCCACCCGCACTCCGAACGCAGCCGGGGGCGGATCGGAGGGTGCGAAGCACGCCGACGAAGTCGCCGCCAGCACGATCGACATGGCGACCATCCGCAGCCTCCGCAGGTGTCCGATGAAGGTCTCCTGAGCTCCCTGGCCGACACCGGTCCCGCCCGCCGCGCGTCGCCATCGCCGGCGGTCGGGCGGATCGTCTGCGGCCGGAGCGGAAAAGGATGGGTATCGAGCCGTCCGTCCTATTGCGTGAATCGGCATTTCATGTCCTGTTCCGGAGGCCGGTACGGTCGGATTCATGGAATGGAATTTTCAGACGGCCGAAGAACTCGCGACTGCCTTGCGTGCCGGTGAAGTGACCTCGGCGGAACTGACCGACGCGGCAATCGCCCGTATCGAGCGGGACGACAAGGCGATCAACGCGATCTGCACGCCGGACTTCGACCGTGCGCGGGCCGCCGCCCGCGGTGCCGACCGGGCGCGCGCCCGCGGTGAGGACCGGCCGCTGCTCGGCATTCCGGTGACGGTCAAGGAGTCCTACGACATCGCCGGGCTGCCCACGACCTGGGGCATGCCGCCATACCGGAACTACATGCCGGCCGAGGACGCGGTGCAGGTGTCGCGGCTCAAGGCCGCCGGCGCGGTGGTGCTCGGCAAGACCAATGTGCCCTTGGGGCTGCAAGATCTGCAGAGCTTCAACGCGATCTACGGCACCACCAACAACCCGTGGGATCACAGTCGCACGCCGGGTGGCTCCTCCGGCGGATCGGCGGCGGCCCTGGCGTCCGGATTCGGCGCGCTGTCCATCGGCTCCGACATCGCCGGTTCGCTGCGCACCCCCGCGCATTTCTGCGGTGTCTACGCGCACAAGCCGACACTCGGGCTGGCGGCGAGCCGCGGCATGGTCCCGCCACCCGGGCCGGCCCTGCCGGCCGAACCCGACCTCGCCGTCGTCGGTCCGATGGCGCGCACTGCCCGCGACCTCACGCTCCTGCTCGACGTCATGGCCGGACCGGACCCGCTGACCCTCGGGGTGGCGCATGACGTGACGCTGCCGCCCGCGCGCCATGAACGGCTCCGCGACTTCCGGGTCCTGGTCCTCGACGAGCATCCGCTCCTTCCGACCGGGGCCGCAGTGCGGGCGGGCGTGAACCGGGTGGCCGACGCGCTTGCCGACGGGGGCGCCCGCGTCGAACGGCGCAGTCCGCTGCTGCCCGATCTGACCGAAGCCGCGCTGATCTACACGCAGTTGCTGATTTCGGGCTCCATCGCACGCTTTCCCGTCGAAGCGTACGAGCAGTTGCAGACCCGCGCCGCCGGGCTGAGCCGGGACGACCAGAGCCTCGCTGCGGTGCGGCTGCGCGGCATGGTGTTCAGCCACCGCGACTGGATCGAGGCGAACGGCCGTCGCGAGCTCCACCGCCACGGCTGGCGGCAGTTCTTCGCCGAGTTCGACGCCGTGGTGTGTCCGATCACGCCCACTCCCGCCTTCCCGCACGACCACCACCCTGATCCGAGGGAACGCCTGATCGACATCGACGGCGTCGGGTACCCGTACTTCGACCAGCTCGTCTGGGCCGGTCTGGCCACCATGCCCGGCCTCCCCGCCACCGCCATACCCGCGGGCCGATCCCCCGAGGGTCTGCCGGTGGGAGTGCAGCTCATCGGTCCGATGTTCGAGGACCGTACCCCGCTACGGCTGGCCGAACTGCTCGAGCGGAGGATCGGCGGCTTCCAGGCACCGAAGTAGGGCCTACCACCGGGTGTCCGTCGAGGACAAGGCCCTCGCGGTGCCGTACGGCCGCGCGGCCGCCGCCATGAGCGAGTCGTCCACCACCCGATCCGCCGCCGGGAGGCGGGGGTCGGGCCGGGTGCTCGGCGCCGACCCCTCGCGGGCGGTGTGCGGCGGCCGTCGCCCCGAAGCCGGGGTACCGGAACGGCCGCCGCCGCTCCGGCGACCGCTCCTCGGCGGACCTACCGCTTGACGCCCACCCCGCCGTACAGGGAGATCACGTCCGAACCCTCCGGCAGCGCGCCGTCCGGCCGCCACCGCGGCGCCTGCACCAGGCCGGGCTCCACCAGCTCCATTCCGTCGAAGAAGGACTCCACCTCACTCCGGCCGCGCGGCACGAACGGCGCCGTCGCCCTGCTGTAGACGTCCTTCCCCGCCGTCACCGCCTCCTGCGACGCATAGTCCATCGTGGCGTGCGTCAGGATCAGGGCCGACCCGGGCGGCAGCGGGGCCAGCAGCTTCCGCACGATGTCCCCCGGCTCCTCCTCGTCCCGCAGGAAGTGCAGGATCGCCACCAGCATCAGCGCCACCGGCTGGTCGAAGTCCAGCAGCTTCCGCGCCTCGGCCGCGATCGCCTCCGGGTCGCGCAGGTCGCCCAGCATCACCTGGGTGCGCTGCCCCTCGTCCGCGTGCGCCAGCAGCGCACGGGCGTGGCTCAGCACGATCGGGTCGTTGTCGACGTACAGCACCCGCGCGTCCGGCGCCACCTCGTGGGCCACCTCATTGGTGTTGCTCTGCGTCGGAATGCCCGTGCCCACGTCGAGGAACTGCCGGACCCCCAACTCACCCACCACGTGCCGGACGGCCCGGCCCAGGAACGCCCGGTTCGCCAGCGCCGTGATCCGGGACGCCGGATACGCCCGAATGACGGCCTCCGCCGCCTCGCGGTCCGCCGGGAAGTTGTCCTTCCCGCCCAGGTAGTAGTCGTACATCCGGGCGGGGTGCGGCACATCGGTACGCAGATCCCCGAGCACCCGCCCCTCCCACTCCCGCCAGTCCTGCTCGGCCACGCCAAGTTCCTTCCGTCGCAACCGCATTCCGGTTTCGGCGAGCCTACCCGGCTGGGCCGTCCCCGTGCCGTCGTGATCCCCGTCGTGGGCCGGGTCCTGACGGCGACTCAGGGACGCGCCGGCGGCCGCCGCCGGCGGACGGGGCAGACCCGCAGGTCAGGCCCTAGAGTGCCCCGCATGGCGATTTCCCACGCAGTGCTGTCCTTCGCCCTGGTGGTCGGACTGCTGACGCTCACCCCCGGCCTCGACACCGCCCTGATCCTGCGGACCGCAGCCACCTCCGGCCGCCGCCGGGCCTGGGGGGTGGTGCTCGGCATCCAGAGCGGCACCCTCCTCTGGGGCACCTTCACCTCGCTCGGCGTCACCGCGCTGCTCACCGCCTCCCGACTCGGCTACGAGATGCTGCGCTGGGCGGGCGCCTGCTACCTGGTGTGGATGGGCGGCCGGATGCTGCTCGGCAGTCTCCGCCGCAGCCCCGCCGAGCCGGACCCCGAGCCGGACGGCGACGGCCCGGCCCACCCGGCGGAGGGCTTCGCCGGGGGCCTGCGGCGCGGCCTGCTCACCAATCTGCTCAACCCCAAGGTCGGGGTCTTCTACGTCGCCGTCCTCCCCCAGTTCATCCCCGCCTCCGCACCCCAACTGCCGATGGGGGTGCTGCTCAGCTGCGTCCATGTGGCCGAGGGGCTGCTCTGGTCCGCCGTCCTGGTCGGCTTCGCCCGTACGATGCGGGGCTGGCTGCGCCGCCCGGCGGCCCGGCGGCTGCTGGACCGGGTCACGGGGCTGGTCGTGGTCGGCTTCGGGGTGCGGCTGGCCACCGGCGACTGACCTGCCGACCGCCCGCACACAGCGGCGGGGACGTCCAGGGCAGCGAAGCCCGGACGACGCCGCCAAGGCCCCGGCGGGCGTCGCCCATCCGTCGTGATGTGTCCGTCTGAGCAGTTCGACAGCGCGGCCCCCGGGAAGGGCGGCGCACCGGCCTCACATTCCGGTGCGCTGTCTTGTCGAACTGCTGAGCGCAGCTGCGACCGAGGGAGCCGTCGGCACCATGACCATCCGATCCGGGCCAGGAGACGGCCACCCCCATCCGGGGCTGGACGCGATCATGAGCGAGCGGCGTCAGCTGATCAATATCGCCTACCGGTTCCTGGGCTCCCTGGCCGAGGCCGAGGACGCCGTCCAGGAGACCTACGCCCGCTGGTACGCCATGTCCCCGCAGCAGCAGGGCGCCATCGCATCCCCCGGCGCCTGGCTGACGACGGTCACCAGCCGCATCTGCCTCAACGTGCTCGGCTCCGCCCGGACCCGGCGGGAGACGTACGTGGGCGACTGGATTCCCGAGCCGCTGCCCGAACGCACGGAGTGGATCAACGGGCGGCCGGGCGGCACCACCGCCGACCCGGCCGACCGGGTCACCCTGGACGAGTCGGTCGGTATGGCCTTCCTGATCGTGCTCGAATCGATGACCCCGGCCGAACGCGTCGCCTTCGTCCTCCACGATGTCTTCTGCCACTCCTTCGCCGAAGTGGCCGAGATCGTCGGCCGCACCCCGGCGGCATGCCGCCGGCTGGCCTCGTCGGCCCGGCGCCGCATCCGGGCCTCGCGGCCTTCCGCGACCCCGGCGGCCCAGCGGGCCCGCATCGTCAGGGACTTCAAGCAGGCATGGGAGGCCCAGGACATCGGCGCCCTCGTCGGTCTGCTCGACCCCGAGGCCACGGCGACCGCCGACGGCGGCGGCCTCGCCATGACCTTCCCGCACCCCATCGAAGGCGGCGGGCGGATCGCCCACGCCTGGGTCGAGATCGCCCGCCGGAGGCCCGGCGGCACGGTACTCCTGGAGCGTACGGTCAACGGTCAGCCCGGCCTGGTGGCCCAGCAGGACGGCGTCACCGTGACGGTGTTCGCGTTCGACGTCGCGGGCGAGCGGATCAAACGCATCTGGGTGATACGCAACCCCGAGAAACTCCGTCGCTGGACGGCGGGCTGAGACGCGTCTTTGGGGCCGACCCGGCGCGAGGGCCGGTGATGCGCTTCACACCGTCCGCAGGGGTGGGCCGTCACGCGTAGTTGCGCAGCTCAGGCCACATCTCGCCCCAGGGGCGGCGGGGGTCGGTGCAGACGTAGACGTGGCCGCCCCACTCGATGTTGTGCACGCCGTAGGGGTTGGCGAGGGTGGCGGCCACGCGGACCTGCCCGAAGTACCGGCGCAGGTAGGCGTCGTAGTCTGGGGCGTAGTCGGGGCCGGGGGCGATGGCCACCACGGTCGTGGCGTGCGGGTTGCCGGGGCCCCACCACCAGTCGGAGTTCTGGGCGCCCGCGACGGTGGGCAGCCCGGCGCTGCGGCCCAGTTCGTTGATGGCGCCGGCCTCGCCGTAGTCCGCCGCGAAGATCACCGCGTTCGCGCGCTGCTCGGGCGGGAGCTCGGTCCACACCTGCCGCACGGTGCCGACCAGTTGGGGCCAGCCCAGGGTCTCCCCCGATGTCGCGCTGATGCCGTACGTCCAGGCCACGTCGGAGGGCGGCAGCACCGGCAGCACGATCACGGCGGACACCGTGGCCGAGACGGTGGTCGCGATCGCCAGGGTGCGCAGCTGGTCCGGACGGGAGTGCAGCCACCCGTCGAGTGCCACCGCCCCGGCCGCCAGCAGGCACACGTACAGTCCGCCCAGGTAGTACACCTGCGCTCCGGTCGTCACAGCGAACAGCACGAACAGCACCGCGTACGCGATCACCAGGCACCGCCACAGCGGCCGGCCGGACCGCCGCAGGAACCGCAGGCCCGCCACCCAGAGCACCGCCATGGCCAGGCAGGCCATGCCGAGCTGCCCCGCGACCCAGGTGAGGATGTTCCCCGGGCCTCCGTGCTCCGCGTTCAGCGCCCGCGTCATCGGGAACATCGCCCAGCCGTGCCGCGCCTGCCACCACAGGTCGGGCAGCATGAGCAGCACGGCGATCGCGGCACCCGCGAGGAGTCGGCGGTCGGCCACGGTCCGGCGGGCCGGGCCGAGCAGCGCGGCGGCCAGCAGGACGGTCCCGAAGATCGCCGCGAGGTGGTTGAACTCCGCGCCGATGCCGACCAGTGCTCCCACGGCGAGCCACCACCGCGTGTCGCCGGTGCGGCCGATCCGGACGACCACGAACGCGATCGCCGCCCACGCCAGCACCTCGTACGGCGTCGTGTTGGCGACGTGCCCGCTGCCCAGCACCACGGGCATGGTGCCGGTCGCGACCGCCGCGAGCAGCTGGGACCGCCGCGCGCCGCCGAACTCCCGCGCGGTCAGCGCGCCCACGACCACCGTGCCCGCGGCGGCCAGCGCGGCCCAGAGCCGCAGGCCCGCCGCCGAGACCCCGAACAGGGACAGCGAGACCCGGGCCAGCAGCGGTGCCAGCGCCGGCTGGTCCACATAGCTCGCCTGGAGGTGCCGGGCCGAGTCGAGGAAGTACAGCTCGTCGCGGTGGAAGCCGTAGCGAAGGGACAGCGCCATCAGCACGGCGAAGACCACCCCCGCGACGGCGAACACCCGCCGGTCCAGCGGTGCGATCCGCCCGCCGTCCTCCCCCACCTCGTCCGCACGCTCCACGTCGGCCACGTTCGCCGCGTCCGCCATCCCCGTACCCCCGGTCCTCGGCCCCTCGGACCCCCGGTCGCGTCGTCCGCGCGGCCAGGGCGGCCCGGCGCGCACGGCTCCCGGGCCGCTCGTACCCTACGCGCCCGGTCCACGCGCGGCGAAGCGCCCCCGGTCAGCGCTTCCGGACGCGGCGGGCGGGCGGCTCGTGGCGGACCGGGTGGGCCTGCCGCCCGTGGCGGTGCGGGGCCCCGTGCCGCTCGGGGGCGGTGGCTTGGGCGGAGACCTGTTGTCACTGACGGCTCGTCAGGATCGGTTGCCACTCGGCCCGGTCGGCCATGGGCACCTGCATGCGGCTGGTCCGAACCGGCGCGGACGGCGCATTAGGGGGCGGACGCGCCGGGGCAACGACCCGTTCGGACTCTGCGCGCCCTACCGATGGCCATGGGCCGCAGCAATGATGAGCAGACCGCAGGTGATCCAGGCGACTCCGCACACCTGCCCCTTGGCAGGTGGACATGCGGTGGAAGGAGCCCACATTGTTGCTTCTCATCTCCCCGGACAGCGTCGAAGAGGCCCTCGACTGCGCGAAGGCGGCGGAGCACCTCGACATCGTCGATGTCAAGAAGCCCGACGAGGGCTCGCTCGGCGCGAACTTCCCGTGGGTCATCAGGGAGATCCGCGGTGCGGTCCCGGCGGACAAGCCGGTGTCCGCCACGGTGGGGGACGTACCGTACAAGCCCGGCACGGTGGCCCAGGCGGCGCTCGGCGCGGCCGTCTCCGGGGCCACATACATCAAGGTCGGCCTCTACGGGTGCACCACGCCCGAACAGGCCATCGATGTCATGCGAGGGGTCGTCCGGGCGGTGAAGGACTACCGGCCGGACGCGTTCGTCGTCGCCTCGGGCTACGCCGACGCCCATCGGATCGGCTGCGTCAACCCGCTCGCACTGCCCGACATCGCCCTCCGCTCCGGCTCCGACGCGGCCATGCTCGACACCGCGATCAAGGACGGGACACGGCTGTTCGACCACGTTCCGCCGGACGTCTGCGCGGAGTTCGTCCGGCTGGCCCACGAGGCCGAGCTGCTCGCCGCCCTCGCCGGCAGCGTCAAGGTGGGGGACCTCGGCGAGCTGACCCGCATCGGCACGGACATCGTGGGGGTGCGCGGGGCGGTCTGCGAGGGGGGCGACCGCAACACCGGGAGGATTCAGCCGCAGCTGGTGGCCGCCTTCCGAGCCGAGATGGACCGGCATGCCCGGGAGTACGCAGCTGCCGTCACCGCCGCGAGCTGACCGCCGGCATGCCGACACGTCAGCCCCATCGCGCACCTGGGACCCGCAGCGGCCGCTTCGCCGTCCTCGATCCGGCCGTGGGTGAGGCCTTCGACGAGGCTCCCGACCAGCAGCCGGACGAATTGGACGCCCTTGTCGACCGGGCTCACAAGGCATGGCTGAGCTGGCGGGCCGACCCCGTCGCCCGCAGCACCGCGTTGCTCGCGGCGGCCGACGCCGTGGAGGCGGCCGGGGGCGACCTGGCTCCGCTGCTCACCCGTGAACAGGGCAAACCCCTGGCCGAGTCCTCCGCGGAGATCGCCCGTACGGCGGCTCGCCTGCGCTACTTCGCCGCGCTGGACGCCGGGCCCCAGCCGATCGCAGACGGTCGGCCGGTGCGCAGCGAGGTCCGCTGGCGCTCGCTGGGGCCCGTCGCCGCGATCGTCCCGTGGAACTTTCCCCTCCAGCTCGCGTCGGCGAAGTTCGCGCCCGCGCTCGCCGCAGGCAACACGATGGTGCTCAAGCCCTCCCCGTTCACGCCTCTCGCCACCCGGCTGCTGGGGTCCGTCATCTCCACCGCCCTCCCCGAGGACGTCCTGACGATCGTCACCGGTCGCGAACCCCTCGGGGCCCGCCTCGCCTCCCATCCGGGGATGCGCCATGTGACCTTCACCGGTTCGATTCCCACCGGACGGGCCGTCGCGGAGGGCGCGGCGGCCTCGCTCGCCCGGGTCACCCTGGAGCTGGGCGGCAACGACGCCGCCATCCTGCTGGAGGACGTCGATGTGGAGCGGGTCGCGGACCGGCTGTTCTGGGCGGCGTTCCGCAACTGCGGGCAGGTCTGCATGGCGGTCAAGCGCGTCTATGCCCCGGCCCGGCTCTACCCGCAGGTGGTCGAGGCCCTCGCGCAGTGCGCCAAGAGCGCGGTCGTCGGGGCCGGGCTCGACCCGGGCTCGCAGCTGGGGCCGGTCAACAACGCCCCGCAACTGGCCCGGGTCGAGCGCTACACGGCCCAGGCCCTGGCAGACGGCGCCCGAGCCGTGGCCGGTGGCCACCGGCTGGACCGACCGGGCTACTTCTTCGCCCCGACGATCCTGGCCGATGTCCCGCCCGACAGCCCGGTGGTGACGGAGGAGCAGTTCGGTCCCGTCCTGCCAGTGCTGCCGTACGGGAGCCTTGACGAAGCCGTCGCGGCGGCCAACGGCACCGGCTTCGGGCTGGGCGGCTCGGTATGGGGGACCGACCTCGACCGGGCCGAGGCGGTGGCCGACCGGCTGGAGTGCGGGACGGCGTGGATCAACCACCACGCCGAACTGTCCCTCGCCCAGCCCTTCGCGGGCATCAAGGAGAGCGGTGTCGGCGTCGCGGGCGGGCCGTGGGGGCTCTACGGGAACCTCAGGCCGTTCGTGGTGCACCGTCCGGAGGAGACGCGACCATGAGGTTCGACGCGGCGGTGCTGCGCTCGTACGAGAGCCGATTCGCCGTCGAGGAGGTGATCCTGGACGCGGGGCCGGCCGACGGCGAGATCCTGGTCAGGATCGCGGGCTGCGGGATGTGCCGGACCGATCTCGCGGTCCGGCGTTCGGCGGGCCGCTCGCCGCTGCCGGCGGTGCTCGGCCACGAGGGGGCCGGGGTCGTGGTGGAGACGGGCGGCCCGGACACCGGCCTGAGCGTCGGCGACCATGTCGTGCTGAGCTTCGACTCCTGCGGACACTGCCGGAGCTGCATGGCCGCGGCTCCCGCCTACTGTGACTCCTTCGCCTCACTCAACCTCTTCGGAGGGCGCAAGGAGAACGCGGCGCGGTTCACCGACGCGACCGGGGGCGAACTGGCCCCCCGGTGGTTCGGCCAGTCCTCGTTCGCCGGGTACGCGATGGTCCAGGCCCGCAATGCCGTCCGGGTCGACTCCGCACTGCCCGTCGAACTGCTCGGACCGCTCGGCTGCGGCTTCCTCACCGGCGCCGGAGCGGTCTGGAACTCCTTCGGCGTCGGCCCCGGCGACACCATCGCGGTCTTCGGCGCGGGAGCGGTGGGCCTGGCCGCGGTGATGGCGGCCACCGCCGCCGGGGCGGTGGCCGTGGCCGTCGACCGGCACCCCGAACGGCTGGTCCTCGCCGAGCGGTTCGGTGCGCTCCCGCTGCACGC
Source organism: Streptomyces sp. NPDC092296 (assembly GCF_044755465.1). NCBI lineage: Bacteria > Bacillati > Actinomycetota > Actinomycetes > Kitasatosporales > Streptomycetaceae > Streptomyces > Streptomyces sp. NPDC092296. The sequence continues at coordinate 107,792 of NZ_JBIVRB010000008.1, forward strand.
CGCATCGGGCGACCTGCCCGACCGCATCCAGCGACTGACCGACGGTGGCGCGCAGTACGCACTGGACACCACGGGCTCCGCCCAGCTGATCAACGACGCGCTCCGGGCCCTGCGCCCGACCGGCCACCTCGGCCTGGTGGCGCGGCTCCACACCACGCTGCCACTCGAACCGGGGGCGCTGGACCGGGGCCGGAGGATCTCCCACATCTGCGAGGGGGACGCGGTGCCAGGACTGCTGATCCCACGGCTGACCGGGCTGTGGCAGGCCGGGCGGTTCCCCTTCGACCAGCTGATCCGGACGTACCCACTCGCCGACATCAACGAGGCCGAACGCGACTGCGAGGAGGGCCGCGTGGTCAAACCCGTCCTGGTTCCGGAGGGGAGGAGCCGATGAGCGAGGCATTCAACGCCGCTGCTTGTCTGTCCTGACTTCTTGTCTGTACCGGCTGCTTGTCTGTACCGACTCCGAACGACCGCCCCCCGACGGTCGGCCACGGACACCGCACCGCCGTGGCCGACCCGCGCGGCGAACCGCGCACCGGGGCTCCCTGACGGCGGAGCTACGGCCGAGGCTTGTTCGCGAACACCCACCGGTTGCCCGCCAGCGCGTCGTTCTGCTCGGGCAGCGGGCCGCGTCCAAGCTGCCGGGTGAAGTCGAAGGGGGTGTGGACCGATGTGGACCAGCCCTTGTCCGCCAGATCACCTGCGGAGTCGGGCCGCGACTCTCCGTCGAACAGGTCGAGCAGGTCAATGCCGATCTGGTTCTTTGTCGAGGTGTAGATCGGGCTGTCGCGGTATTCCAGCAAGTCCTTCTCAAGCTTGACCTCGAATGCGAGAGCACTTCCCCCCGCGCTCAACCGGTCCACCATGTCGATGAGGTACGTCTCGGCGGCATTGGGCAGGTAGAACAGCAACCCCTCGGCCAGCCAGACGCTCGGTGCGGCCGGGTCGAAGCCGGCGCCGGTCAACGCTTGGACCCAGTCGGCGCGCAGATCGATCGGGATCGGTACGCGCGCCGCCTTCGGGGTGGCCGACAGCCCGCCGAGCACCTTGTGCTTGAACGCCAGCACGCCTTCCCTGTCGATCTCGAAGATCACGCAGCCGGGAGGCCAATCGAGTCGGAACGCCCGCGAATCCAACCCCGCCCCGAGGAGGACCACTTGGCGGGCGCCGGTGTGCACCGACCGGAGGAGAAAGTCGTCGAGCACCCTCGTCCGCAGGCCGAAGTAGCGCGCGAATCGCCCCCACAGCGGGTCCGCATCCCCGTCCGGAACCTGTTGCAAATGGATCGGCCAGCCCGCGGATGCCGGTGCGGCACGCACGAAGTGCTCTGCGTAGACGTCCTGTGCCAGGCTGTCGCGGCGGTGGGTCTCGATCGCCCGTGCCGCGGCGACCAGGAGAGCGGTCAGGCCGACACCCCCTTCCACGCCTTCCACACCGGCGCTCTGATGCGCTGTGCCGACCATGTGTCCTCCCATGGGGTGACTTGAGACCACGAACAGCGAGGAATACGAAATCTGTTTATCCGCAGTGAACGCAGGAGCCGATTCGGATGGCGCAAACGGAATGCGGTAGCGATATGCCACCGCATTCCCGATCCGGGTCCGAACTCGGACTTCCCGCAGTCCCCCCACTATCCAGCCGGTGATCGCCCCCCGCCCGAGAAATCCAACATGGTTCACTCGAACAGGTGAATCTCTGGCTCGACCACCGGCCCGGCGTCCGCCGACCACGCACGGTCGACGAGCCGACGCGCCCGGGGCACCGCGAGACGGCTCACCCGGGTTCACCGACAAGAGCCAAGAAAATCGGACGCCGAAGTCGAGAACCCGTGGCCGGCTCCGTCACCGTAGGGGACGTTCGTCCGGTACGACGGCGAGGGCCGCCCGCCGGTCACCGACGGCCCGTTCGCCAAGACCGAGGACCTGATCGCCGGCTGGATGGTGATCGACGTCGACAGCTACGAGCGCGCCATCGAGCCGGCCGGGGAGCTGTCGGCCGCCCCCGGGGCGGGCGGGAGGTCATCGTCGACGAGGAGCCGGCGCCCGGACCCACCCCTGCGGTGGACGACACGCTCCAGCTCTACTTCCTGTGCGCCCACCCGTCGCTGACCCGGTCGTCCGCAGTCGCGCTCACGCTGCGCGCGGTCGGCGGGCTGACCACCCGCCCCGATCACCCGGGCCTACCTGGTGCCCGAGGCGACCATGGCGCAGCGCACCAGCCGGGCCAAGCGCACCGTCTCGGGCGCGCGGTTCGACCAGCCCGGCGATGTCGCCACCGTGCTGCGCGTCCTCTACTTGGTCTTCAACGAGGGCTACTCCGGGGACGTCGACCTCGCCGCCGAGGCCATCCGGCTCACCCGGCAGCTCACGGCCGCGATCGACCACCCCGAGGTGGCGGGGCTGCTCGCTCGCTGACAGCGCGGACGGTCATGCCGAGAGCGCGAGAGCCGAGGGCCGTGAACCCCGTGGTGCTCCGCCAGGAAGGAAGCCGGAGCAGCGGGTTCAGAGCTTCGGCTCCCACACCACCAGCCACACGTCGTCGGCCGCGCCGTTCGGGGAGCAGGTGTACTGGACGAGCGGGCGGCCCGAGCCGACGCCGTCCTTGACGTTCAGGCACTTTCCGGTGGACCTGACCACCAGCTGGTAACCGGTCCCCTTGGGCACAAGCTTCCACTGGGCGTTGAGGGCGGTCTCGGAGCAGGTGTGGTTGATGACCAGACCAGCGGATCAGTAAGCACCAGGCCCGGGTCAGCCGCTGCGGACGAGGAGGCTCACGACGCCTCATGCGACGAGGCCGGTGGCGGGGGTGGCGCCGCCGCGTCCGTACGGGTGGCGGTGGGCCCCGCCGCCGTCTCTTCGTTCGTGTACAGGGCTAGGTTGCTGAGCGACCCGCTGCGGCTTCCCGGAGGACACCGATGGCCATCCCCGCCCTGGACCACTCAGCAACCCGTTACTCCCTGGCCCACGCCTACTGGATGGCGCGGGCGGCCGGGCTGGCCTCCCAGGACCCGGACGGCATCGAGAACCAGGCGCACGCATGGGGCTTCGGGCAGGTGCGGCACTTTGAGTCGACGCACCGGATGCCGTTCCCGATCGAGGACACCCAGGCCTATGTGATGGCCAGCGACCGCATGATCGTCACCGGGTTCCGAGGCACCGAGGTCCTGAAGATCTACGACTGGCTGACCGACGTGGACACCCCGCCCGTCCCCGGGCCGGCGGACAAGGGCTTCGTCCACTACGGCTTCAACCAGGCCCTGCGGTCCGTCTACCCCCAGATCCGGGACACCGTCCAGGAGCTGCGCACCAACGGGCAGAGCATCTGGTTCACCGGCCACAGCCTCGGCGGCGCCCTCGCCATGCTGGCCGGCGCCCACTTCTACTTCGAGGACCCGCGCCGACTGCCCGACGGCGTCTACACCTACGGCCAGCCCCGGACCTGCGAACGGCTGCTCACCGCCGCGCACAACACCGCCTTCAAGGACCGCTGCTACCGCTTCGTCAACAACAACGACATCGTTCCCCAGCTCCCGCCCGAGCCGGCCTACACACACGTCGACACCCTGCGCTACTTCGACGCCAACGGGAAGCTCCACGAGACCATGCCGCTCGTGGCGGGGTTGAAGGACCGGGTCACGGGCTTCCGCCAGGACATGTTCGCCCCCGAGACCGACGGCATCAAGGACCACCACCTGCCGAACTACCTGGCCGCGTTCGAGAAGAACCTCGCCGTGTCCGCCTGAGCCCCGGGAGCGGCGAACGCGAGCGTCCGCCCGGCGGTCGGTCGGGAAGACCGGCGGTGAAAACCACTGCGGCGGTGACGGTGCCGGATGCCATGCTGCGGAGGACGAGGGCCCCGCAGCCGCAGCCGCAGCGGCCCGCCGACGGTCCCGGACCGTCGGCGGGTGCTGCCGCCGCTACCGGGCCGGGGTGTCGAAGCGGGGAGCGGTTGCGAGCAGGTGGGACACGTCGGTGCCGGTGGGGAGTTCCCGCGGCGGGCGGGTGCGGGTGAAGAGGCGGGCGGGGCGTTCGCCGTCCACCTGGGCGTGGTCCCCGGTGACGCGCAGCCAGGAGCCTTCGCGCAGGCCGAGGACGGGGACGTCGTTCTCCTCCAGGAACTCCGTCAGCCGCTCCTCGCGGGTCTCGCCCTTGTGGGTGCTGTGCGGGTCCGGGTCCAGGTAGTGCGGGTTGATCTGGAACGGGACCAGGCCCAGCGCGTCGAAGGACGGCGGCTGGACGATGGGCATGTCATTGGTCGTACGGAGCGTGGGGGCGGCCATGTTGGTTCCCGCGCTGGCGCTGAGGTACGGCGTCCCGGCGCGCACGGCGGTGCCGATCGCGTCCCGCAGTCCGGTGCGGTACAGGGCGCTGAGCAGCCGGAAGGAGTTGCCGCCGCCGACGAAGACCGCGTCGCAGGAGGCGAGCTCGCGGACCGGGTCCGGGCCCTCGTGGACGCCGCGCACGGTGATCCCGGCCGGTTCCAGGGCGCCGCGCACCCGGGCGGTGTACGTGTCGTGGTCGGCCAGCGCGTACGGGACGAAGGCCAGTCGGGCGGCGGGGGGCAGGAAGGCGGTCACGGCCGCCATGGCGTGTTCCAGGTAGCCGTGGCCGTGCTGGGTGGAGTTGGAGAGCAGCAGAAGGTCCATGGGGGTGGTCCTCACGGGGCGGTGGGGTCGGTGGTGGTGGGGGCGGGCTGTGGGGGCCCGGTCAGCTCCGTGGCCGGCGGCGGGTGTGCTGCGGCGGTGTGGTGAGCCGCTTCTCCAGCAGCTGGGCCGAGCGGCGCAGCGCGGCGAGGCGGTCCTCGGGGCCGTTCGGGAAGCGTTCCGGGGTGCCGCCCAGGCTGAGGCTGCCGTAGGGCTCGCGTCCCAGGAACACCGGCACCGCGACGGTGGCGATCCCGGCGTCGTACTCACCGACCGTCCAGGCGTAGCCCTGGGCGCGGACCTGTAGGAACTCCTGCTCCAGCTGGTCGGCGTCGGTGACCGTGCGGTCGGTGAAGCGGGCCATGGGCCGGCCGCGGAAGAGCCGGTGCCGCTGCTCGTCCGGCAGGAAGGCGTAGAAGGACTTGCTGGTGGCGCCGGCGTGCGCCGGATAGAGCTCTCCGACCAGCGGGTAGTAGCGCAGCGGTCCGGCCACGCCCTCCTCCGCCGCCACGCAGCGCATGTGGAAGCTGTCGGGCAGGCAGAACAGGACGGTGTCGCCGGTGGTCCTGCGCAGGTCCGCCAGGACCGGCCCGGCCAGTAGTTCCAGTGATCCGGAGCGTTCCCAGAGCCGGCCCAGGCGCAGCACGGCGGGGCCGATGCGGTAGCGGCGGGTGGCCGGGTCGGAGACGAGGAAGCCGCGCCCGGCGAGGGTGGCGAGCAGGCGTTGGGCGACCGAGGTGTCCCAGCCGAACTCCTGGGCGATCTCGGTCACGCCCCAGTCGGGCCGGTTCCGTTCGAAGGCCAGCAGGACGAGCAGGGCCCGGTCGACGGTCTGCAGGGCGCCTGCCGGCGTCCGCCGGTCCATCCGGTCGGCATCGGGTTCGGCCATCGCCATCTCACCATCTCACCATTCAGACTTGTATTGCAGATAACGGGAAACTGTTGTGCTCAACGCTATCCGATCCCGAATCTGCTTGTCAGTACCTGCCAGGCACCCCGGCCGGAGTTCCGCCGGAAGTCCTGCCGTCGGAAGTCCTGCCGTCGGAAGTCGTGCCGCCGGGAGTCCTGGATGAGTGAGAGAAGCCGCCCATGTTGAAGTACGTGCTGGACATCGTGGATCTGCTGGACGATCCGGGGGCCTCCGGCAAGCAGGTCGTGGAGTACCTCGACGGCGTCGCGGGCGCCGAGGGGTCGGGTGCCGAGGTCACCACCGTCTCCGGTGAGCGCGGCTCCACCGACTTCGTCCTGCTGCGCGTTCCCGGCCACCGGGGGCGCGCCGCCGGTGGCAGTGCCCGTACCCTCGGTGTGATCGGCCGCCTGGGCGGGGTCGGCGCCCGGCCCGGTGTGACCGGCCTGGTGTCCGACGCCGACGGTGCCGCCGCCGCGCTGGCCGCCGGTGCCAAGCTGCTGGACATGCGCCGCCGCGGCGACCGGCTGCCCGGTGACGTGGTCGTCGCCACGCACATCTGCCCCAGCGCGCCGACCGAGCCGCACGACCCGGTGCCGTTCATGGGCTCGCCCGTGGACATCGCCACCATGAACCGGCACGAGGTGACCGGCGACATGGAGGCCGTGCTCTCCATCGACACCACCAAGGGCAACCGGATCGTGAACCACAAGGGCCTGGCCCTGTCCCCGGTGGTCAAGGAGGGGTGGGTGCTGCGGGTGAGCGAGCAGCTCGGTGAGCTGCTGGCCGTGGTCACCGGTGAGCCGTTGGTCACGTTCCCCGTGACCACGCAGGACATCACCCCGTACGGTATCGGGGTACATCACATCAATTCGATTCTTCAGCCGTCCACCGCCACGACCGCCCCCGTGGCCGGTCTGGCGATCACCTCGGCGGCGGCCGTCCCCGGCTGCCAGACCGGCGCGAGCCACGAGACGGACATCGCGTCCGCCGCCCGCTACGCCGTCGAGGTCGCCAAGTCCTACGGCGAGGGCCGGCTCGATTTCCACGACGCGGCGGAGTTCGGCAGCCTCGTCAACCGCTACGGGTCGCTGGCCCACCTCCAGACGTTCGGCCACGAATCCCGGGAGTCCTGATGAGAGCCACCTCCTCCGTCCCGGCCGCCGGGGTCGCGGACAGCGCCGGGCACGCCAAGGGCATCGGCAGTGACGACTACGCGTCCTCCCGGGTCCCGCGCGACGCGCGCTTCGGATTCTGGACCATGCTGCTCCAGTGGCTCGGCCAGTCCGGCTCGCTGTCGCAGTTCACCCTCGGCGCCACGATCGGCGTCGGCATGACCTTCGGCAACGCCTTCCTCGCCTTCACCCTCGGCGCCGTGATCCTGGAGATCGTCATCTTCCTGATCGGCGTGGCCGGGATGCGCGAGGGCCTGGCGACCCCGCTGCTGACCCGCTGGATAGGTTTCGGCCGCAATGGCTCGGCGCTCGTCAGCTTCGTCATCGCGGTCAGCCTGGTGGGCTGGTTCGGCGTGCAGAACACGATCTTCGCCAACAGCACCGCCGCGCTGCTCGGCGGGCCGCCCTGGCTGTGGTGCGTGGTCGCCGGTGCGGCCATCACGGTCCTGGTCATCTTCGGCTTCCGGTACATGGCACTGCTCGCGAAGATCGCCACGCCGCTCTTCTTCGCACTGGTCGCCTGGTCCATCACCAGCGCGCTGATGGACCACTCGGTCTCCGAGCTGATCAAGGCCCCGCCGTCCGGGGCAACGATCCCGCTCGCGGTCGGTGCCACCGCCATCGCGGGCGGCTATATGACGGGCGCGATCGTCGCTCCCGAGATGACCCGCTACAACCGCAAGTCCTGGCACGTCTTCGTGCAGAGCGCCTCGTCGATGATCCTCTCCGAGTACATCGTCGGCATGGTCGGCGTGCTCCTGGGCCACCTGGTCAAGAGCAACAGCGTCACCCACATCGTGCTCTCCACCTCCGGCGCGATCGGCGTGATCGTGGTCATCCTGTCCACCGCGAAGATCAACGACTGGAACCTGTACGGCTCCTCGCTCGGCGTCGTCAACTTCTTCCAGGTCGTCTTCGGCAAGCGCCTGCACCGGGGAGTCGTCACCATCGGGCTCGGCATCGCCGGCACGATCCTGTCCGCGATCGGCGTCATGAACCACTTCACGGCCTTCCTGTCGCTGCTCGGCGTGGCGATCCCGCCCATCGGCGGCATCATCGTGGCCGAGTACTGGGTCGTCCGCCGGATGCGCCGGCCGCTGGACGAGACCCGCGAGGCCGAGACCCTGCCGACCACCTCGCCCACCTGGGTGCCGATGTCGCTGGTCATCTGGGCGGCCGCGTTCTGCGTCGGCAAGTTCGTCACCGACGGCATACCGGCTGTGAACTCGCTGCTCACCGCCTTCGGCCTGTACTGCGTCCTCGGCTGCCTCGGCTGGATCAAGCCGTACGGCACCACCGCCACCCTGGACGACGCGGGCGCCACCGTCCCCGTCCCCGACGAGACCACCCCGGTGGGAGCGGCATGAACACCCCCGTCAGCCCCACCGACCCCGTCAGCCCCACTGACCCCGTCAGCCCCACCGACCCCGTCAGCCCCGCCGGCCCCGTGACCACCGGTGGCTCCGGCCAGGCGTTCCGTCCTGCGGGCGACGACGCCCAGGACGAGGCCGTCAGCCTCTGCGCCGAGCTGATCCGCTTCGACACCTCCAACCCGACCAGTGACGAACGCGCCTGCGCCGAGTGGGTGGCGGGCGTGCTGGCCGAGGCCGGTATCGAATCCGTCCTGGTGGAGAGCGCCCCCGGACGGGCCAACGTCATCGCCCGGATCGCCGGCAGCGACCCGGCCCGCGGTGCCCTGCTGGTCCACGGCCATCTCGACGTGGTGCCCGCCGACCCGGACGAGTGGCAGGTGCCGCCGTTCTCCGGCGAGATCCGCGACGGCTACCTGTGGGGCCGCGGCGCCATCGACATGAAGGACACCGTGGCCGTGATGCTGGCCACCGCCCGGCACTTCGCCCGCAGCGGCACCCGCCCCTCCCGTGACCTGGTGCTCGCCTTCCTCGCCGACGAGGAAGCCGGTGGCAGGTTCGGCGCGCACTGGCTGGTCGAGCACCGGCCGGAGCTGTTCGAAGGGGTCACCGAGGCGATCGGTGAGGGCGGCGGGTTCTCCTTCGCCATCGACGGCACCCGCCGCCTCTACCCGATCGAGAACGCCCAGCGCGGCATGGCCTGGATGGAGCTCACCGCCACCGGCCGGGCCGGCCACGGCTCCTCACCGAACGACGAGAACGCCGTCACCGACCTCGCGGAATCCCTCACCCGCATCGGACGGCACACCTTCCCCATCCGCCTCATCGAACCGGTCCGCGCGCTGCTCGCGGAGGCCGCGCGCCTGTACGGAGTCGACTTCGACGAGAACGACATCGAGCGGACCCTGCCGCAGCTCGGCCCGGTCGGGGACTTCATGCAGGTGGTCCTGCGCAACTCCGCCAACCCCACCATGTTCCAGGCGGGCTACCAGACCAATGTGATCCCGGGCCGCGCCACCGCCCGGGTGGACGGCCGGTTCCTGCCCGGCCACGAACAGGAGCTCCTCGACACCATCGACGCGCTGCTCCTCCCGTCCGTCAGCCGGACGTGGGTCAACCACGACATCGCGCTGGAGACGTCCTTCGACGGCCCCCTGGTCGACGCCATGTGCGCCGCCGTACGCGCCGAGGACCCCGACGGCCACCCGGTCCCGTACTGCAACCCGGGCGGCACCGACGCCAAGGCGTTCACCAAGCTCGGCATCCGCTGCTTCGGCTTCAAGGGGCTCAAGCTCCCGCACGACCTGGACTACGGCCGCCTCTTCCACGGCGTCGACGAACGCGTACCCGTGGCGGGGCTGCGCTTCGGGGTCCGCGTCATGGGCCGCCTGTGGCAGACCTGCTGAACGCGGCCGTCCGCGCCGGCCCGGCGCCGGGTCGCGCAGGGCGGTGGCTTCCGTAACCGCTCCAGCACACCCCACATCGAGGACCCCGGTGCATCCTGCCGGGGTCCTCAACCGTTGGAGATCGCTCAGAGACCGTCATGGCGGCGTCCGGGCTCACCTCGGCCGGGCCCCGGACCTGCTCATGGGCGGGGTGTCCTCGGCGGCGGTGTTCTCGGCGGCGGTGTCCTCGGCGGCGGCCCAGCCGGCGAGGAGTCGCAAGGCGTCGTGCTCGGGGGTGCCGGGCGCGGCGGTGTACGCGGTGAGGGTCAGGCCGGGTCGGGCGGCTCGTCCGCCAGAAGTCCCCGGCCGGGCCGGGAGTGGTTCACCAGCAGACCGGGAGGGTGAGGGGCGACTTGCTCGGGGCCTGGTCGTCCCAGGTGGGGCGGTGTCCATCGGCCAGGTGCAGGTCGGGGAACCGGTCGAGCAGCGCCTCCAGGCAGACGGTCATCTGGGCGCGTGCCAGGTGCGCGCCGATGCAGTTGTGCGTCCCCCGGCCGAAGGTGAGGTGCGGGTTGTCCGCGCGGCACAGGTCGAGCCGGTCGGCGTCGGCGAACACCCGCTCGTCCCGGTTGGCCGCCGCGAGTACGGGCAGCACGGCGTCACCGGCGTGGATCGTCCGGCCGTGCAGCTCCAGGTCCTCGACGGCCTGGAGGACCACGACGCCGTTCATCACCGGCACATAGCGCAGCAGTTCCTCCACCGCGCCGGGCAGCAGCTCGCGCCGGTCGCGCAGCCGGGCGTACCGGTCCGGCCGGGCCAGCAGGGTGTGCACCGAGTCGGCCAGGAACATGGTGCTCGTCCGGTAGCCGGCGACCAGCATGGAGAGTCCGAAACTCACCACGCTCTCCGCGTCCAGGCTGCCGCGCCCGCACTCGCCCACCAGCCCGCTGAGGATGTCGTCGCCGGGCTCGCGCCGCTTGCGGTCGAGCAGCGCGGAGATGTAGCCGCGCAGTCGGGCGGTGACCTCGCGGCCCTCCTCCAGGGTGACCATCGCGCCGAGGGCGGCGTCCGCCATGGGCAGGAAGTCGTCGCGCTCCGCGTAGGGGATGCCCACCAGCTCGCACATCACCAGGAGCGGGAAGGGTTCGAGGAACCCGGCGACCAGGTCGCCGGGCCGACCGCCGCCGACGAACTCCGCCAGCAGCCGGTCGGCCGACTGCCGGATGCGCGGCAGCCGGCCCCGGACGGACCGGACGCTGAAGGGCTCGGCGAGGGCCCGGCGCAGGGCGGCGTGCCGGGGGCCGTCCAGTTCCATCATCGTGGTCAGGCCGGGTTCGTCGCCGGCGGCCCGGTCGGGGCGCGGCGGCCAGTCGTTGATGGTCGGCCTGACCAGCCGGGGGTCCGCGACCAGTGCCCGGACGTCGCCGTACCGGGTGGCGTACCAGGCGGTGGCGCCGATCGGCAGCCGGACTTCGGCCAGCGGGCAGTCCCGGCGCAGCCGGGCGTACTCGGTGGGCGGTCCCATGGTGCCCGGCGGCGGGACGGGCATGTCGATCAGGGGGGCGCCGGTGGCGGGCTTCCCGGTGGCGGGCGGGTCGGTGACGGGTTCCGGGGGTGTGCTGGTCACGGGTGGTCCTCCGCTGGTCGGGGGCGGGGCGGCCGGGCCGGGTTCACCAGCTGACCGGGAGGGTCAGCGGTGACTTGGTCAGGGATTCGTCGTCCCAGCTGGGCTCCCGCCCTTCGGGCAGGTGCAGCCCCGGGAAGCGGTCGAGCAGCGCCTCCAGCCCGACCGTCAGCTCGGCGCGTGCCAGGTGCGCGCCGAAGCAGTTGTGGGTTCCCCGGCCGAAGGCGAGATGGCCGTTCCCGGTCCGGCCGAGGTCGAGCCGGTCGGCGTCGGTGAACACCCGCTCGTCCCGGTTGGCGGAGGCCAGCACCGGGAGCACGGCCTCGCCCTTGCGGACCGTCTGCCCCCGCACCTCGATGTCCTCGGTGGCCAGCAGCACCACGACGCCGTTCATCACCGGCACATAGCGCAGCAGTTCCTCCACCGCGCCGGGCAGCAGCTCGCGGTGGTCGCGCAGCCGGGCATAGCGCTCCGGGCGGGCCAGCAGGGTGTGCACCGAGTTGGCCAGGAAGATGCCGCTGATGCCGAAGCCGACGGTGAGCATGGACAGTCCGAAGGCCAGCACATCGTCATGGGACAGTGCTCCTTCGTCGCACTGGCGGACCAGCTGGGTCAGGGCGTCGTCGCCGGGCCGGCTCCGCTTCCGGTCGATCAGCTCGGACAGATAGGCGCGCAGCAGGTCGGTGACCCTGCGTCCCTCCTCCGAGGTCACCATCCCGCTGAGGGCCGCGTCCAGTATGGGCAGGAAGCGGTCCCGCTCCTGGTAGGGGACACCCACCAGGTCGCAGAGCACCAGCAGCGGGAACGGGGCGGTGAACCCGGCGACCAGGTCGCCGCACCGACCGCCCGCCTGGAACGCCTCCAGCAACTGCTCGGCGCGTTCGCGGAGCCGCGGCAGGCGGTTCCGGACGGCGCGGGAGCTGAACGGCTGGGCCACGGCCCGGCGCAGCGACCGGTGCCGGGGGCCGTCCAGCTCCGACATCGTGACCAGCCCCGGCCGGGCGTCGGCGGCCTGGTCGGGGCGCGGCGGCCAGTCGTTGATGGTCGGCCTGATCAGCCGGGGGTCCGCGAGCAGTGCCCGGACGTCGTCGTAGCGGGTGGCAAACCAGGCGGTCGCGTCCATCGGCATCCTGACCCGGGCCATGGGGCAGCTCTCCCGCAGCCGGACGTACTCCTCGGGCGGCCCCATGGTGCCCGGCGGGGGGAGCGGGAAGTCAAGCACGCCCCGCTCGGGCTCGGGGCCCGGCGCGCTGAGTGGCTGTGGGGTCATGCTCGGTCCCTTCCGGGTTGCCGTACCGGGTGCTCGGGGGCGGCTAGGGGCGCTCGATGTAGCCGGTGGCGTGGAAGTACTCCAGGTAGCGGTCCAGGAGTTCCGCGTCGACCGGCGGGCAGTGCAGGTCGGCGGTGGCCAGGTCACGTTCGACGTTGGCGCGTCCCAGGGTCGGGAAGGTGCCCTCGAAGTACATCTCCTTGACGGACATGTCCGCCGTCCGGCACCGGTCCACGCAGAGCGACACAAACGGCGCGGTGGGGCTGGTGGGGTGCTGCGCGACATGGCGGACGAGTTCGCCCACCCACTGGTCGTAGGGCAGTCGGCGGATGCGGTGGCCGTCGGCGTGCATCCGGTCGAGCATGTCGTGCAGGCTCGCCGCGCGGGGGTTGGTCAGGTGGTACGTCCGGTCGGTCGCGCGGTGCCCGGTGGCGATGTGCACCACCGCCTCGGAGAGGTAGTCCACCGGGACGAAGTCCAGCGGCAGCGGGATGTCGGGGGCGAGCCCGGTCTCCGCGATCGTCTTGAACAGCGAGCAGATCGCGGTCTCGGTGTTGCAGGCGCCGGTGCGCCGGTCGCCGGTGATCTCGTAGGGCCGGTAGACCGCCACCGGGAGGCCCTGGGCCGCCGCGTCGCGCAGCACCTCTTCGGCGACCCACTTGCTCTCGGCGTAACCCATGGTGAGCTGGTCGGCGTGGTCGAGGGGCAGCTCCTCGTCGACGTGCCGCACGCCGGCGGTGCCGAAGCCGGCCAGCACCGCGATGGTGGACAGGAAGTGCACCGGCACGCCGCGCTCGGCCGCCAGCCGTACGAGCTGCCGGGTGCCTTCCACATTGGCCCGGCGCAGTTCCTCGTAGGGGTAGAGGAAGTTGACCTGCGCGGCGGAGTGGATCACCAGGTCGAGGGTGTCGGCGAGTTCGGCGGCGCGGCCGGGCTCCACGCCGAGGCCGGGTTCGGCGAGGTCGGCGGGGAAGCACACGATGCGGTCGGCGGCCTCGGGGGTGGCGAGACCGAAGCGGGCCAGGTTCCGCAGCACCCGCTGCCGGGCGTGGGCGTGGTCGCGGCTGCGTACCGGGCAGTGCACCCGGGCGTCGGTGCGGTGCAGCAGCCGGTCGAGCAGGAAGGCGCCGACGAATCCGGAGGCGCCGGTCAGCAGTACCTCCCTCGGGTGCTGCCAGTCCGGCTCCGGCCCTCGTCGGGGCGGCAGGGTGAAGCCCAGCCGCGCTTCGGCCCGGAAGTCCACGGTGTGGGCGTCGGCGTCGCCGTCGTGGTGGTGGCCGTCGGCGGCGGTGACGGCGGCGGTGAAGTCCTCCAGGGTGGGGGCTCGCAGCAGGCTGTGCACCAGGGTCCTGCCGTGCCGGGGGTCGAGGCCGAAGGCGGTGAGGGTACGGGTGACGACCTCGGCCGCCAGCAGTGAGTCGCCGCCGATCTCGAAGAAGTCGTCCCCGGGGGCCGGGTGCACGCCCAGCACCACCTGCCACACCTGTGCCAGTGCGTCCTGCGGGCCCAGTCCCCGGGTCCCGGCCGGGACCGGTGGCGGGACCGCGTCCGAGGGCGCCGCCAGGGCGCGCAGCCGGCGGCGGTCGACCTTGCCGGCCGAGGTCACCGGGAACTGCGGGACCTCCACCAGCCGCGCGGGCACCGCTGCTGCGGGCAGCCAGGCCGCGAGGCTTCTGCGGATGCGGTCCACGGGCAGCGCCTGCCCGGGGCGGGCCGGTGTCGCGTAGCCGATCAGGGTGTCGCCCTCCAGCTCGACGACGGCCTCGCCCACCGCGTCGTCCGCCCGCAGGCGTGCCTCGACCTCGTCCAGCTCGATGCGGTGCCCCCGCAGTTTGATCTGCCGGTCCACCCGGGCGCGGTACTCCAGGACGCCGTCCTCGCGCAGGACCACCCGGTCGCCGGTGCGGTAGAGCTTCGAACCGGGTTCGAAGGGGTTGTCGATGAAACGCTCGGCGGTCAGCTCCGGGTCCCCGAGGTATCCCAGGGCGAGCCCGTCGCCGCCGACGAGGAGTTCGCCCTCCTCGCCGGCCTCCGCGAGGGTGCCGTCCGCCCGCACCACATGGCAGCTGGAGTCCTCCAGCGGGCGGCCGATCGGTACGGCCGTCGCCTCGGGGTGCAGGGCGTCCACCAGGTGTGCGGTGGAGACCACGCTGTTCTCGGTCGGACCGTAGAAGTTGACCACGGTGGTGTCGGGGCAGGCCGCCAGTACCGCGCGGGTCAGCTCCGGGTCCATCGCCTCACCGCCCGCCGAGGCGAACCGCAGGGACCGCAGCGCCGACGGCCCGGTCCGCGCGATGTGGTGGAACACCCCGGTGGTCAGATAGGCGATGCCGACCCGCTCCGAGACCAGCCGCGCTTCCAGGGCGGCCGGGGACAGCAACTCCTCCTGGTCGGCCACGACCAGGCAGGCGCCGCCCAGCAGCGAGGACCAGATCTCGATGGTGGAGGCGTCGGAGGAGAGGCCGTAGGCGTGCAGCACCCGCTCCCCCGGGCGGGGGCGCTGCCAGACCAGGTCGGACGCGGCCAACCGGATGACGCCACGGTGCGGGACCGCCACCGGCTTGGGACGCCCGGTGGAGCCGGAGGTGAACATCACATAGGCGCAGTCCGTGGGCCGTACCCGGACCTGCGGCGGAGCGGCGGCGGGTCGGCTCGGCGCCTGGCCGCCCAGGTCGATCCGCGTCCGCACCCGCCGGACCCGGCAGACACTGCCGGGCAGCGTCACGACGGTGTGCACCCCCGCGTCCTCGGCCATCGCCTGGAGCCGCCCGGGTGGGGAGGCGTCGTCCAGGGGGACGTACGCCGCGCCGGTCTTGAGGATGCCCAGGAAGGCGACCAGTGCCTCCAACGACCGGCTGCCGCACACACCGACCTTGTCGCCGTGCCGCACCCCGGCGTCGTGCAGCCGGGCGGCCAGTGCGTCGGAGCGGACCCTGAGCTCGTCGTAGCTCAGGGTGCGGCCGTGCTGTACGGAGGCGGTCGCCCGGGGGCGGCGCGCCGCCTGTGCGTCGAACAGTTCATGGAGACCGCGATCGCGTGCGTACCCCGCCATCTCGGCGTTCCAGACCGTCGCGGGATGCGCCATCGTATGAGTGACCATCGGAATATCCCGTCTCTGCTGCGTGCGCGAACCACCTGGCGGCTGCCGCCGCCGGTATCCGGACCGCCCGACTGGGTGACTTCCGGCTGGGTGACTTCCGGCTGGGTGACCTCCGGCTGGCTGCCCGCTAGCCGAACGCCGCGGCGAAGGCGGCGAAATCGGCTGTGCGCCACCGCTGGGGCCGCATGCGGATGAGGATGTCGTCGGCCAACTGCTCGTGGTTGGCCTCCAGGTACGCCGACGCCGTGTCCGCGTCCAGGTAGCGGTGGGCCAGGGCCTCGCGGTCGGCCGCGGGCACCGGGTCCTCGACCGCGACCACCGGGCCCTCCACGCTGACGTAGCGGTAGGGGGCCGACTCGTTCTGCACACAGAGGCTGAACCGCCCCGCGCCCCGGATGAGCCCGGCCTTCAGCGCGTTCCTCCCGGTCTGCACCGTGACCAGCCCGCCGGGCTGGTAGTCGTACCAGAGCGGGACCAGCAGCGGTCCGCCACCGCCGCGCGGATCGTCCACGCCCAGTACTCCCACGTGCAGACCGGCCAGGAACTCCTCCCGGTCCTCGACGGACATGCTGATATCCACGGGTACCTCGATTCGGCAAGCCAAGCGCGAACGGTTGCGGTCCTGGGTGCGGGAAGTGGCCGATTGGGCCGAACGGGTGAGCCGGGCTTCCGTCCGTCCGGCTGACGGGCAGCCGTCGAAGGTGTCCGGCACGGCCCTGGGGTAGGGAGCGGGCCTCTCGGTGCGGGCCTTCCACGCCCCGGCGTCGAGACCCGGAAGGGGGCCGTCCCGGGCCGGGCCCTCTCCCAGGGTTTCACCATGGCCGGGAAGTCCGCACCTCGGGCGCCCTGGCGGGCGGGCCGGCGGGTCCGGCGGCGGACGGGAGTCGATCAGCCGCCGGACGCGGGGCGGGGCCCGGGCCGGGGGGGCCGGGCCCCCCCCCGGGGCGGGGGGGGCCCGGGGGGGGCCCCACCCCCGGGGGGGGCGCACCCGGGTGTTCCGGCGGGGGGGGCGGGGGGGGGCGGGGTGCCCACCCCCCGCGGGCGGGGGGGGGGGCCGGGCCGGGGGGCCCGGGCCCCGACCCGGTGTCCGGGGGCGACGCGTGGTCAGCCCATCACCGTGCCGGAGCTACCGCTGTTGACCGGACGGCGGCGGGAGAACGCACCCAGGTCGATCGTGGAGCCGGTGTGCTTCGCCGCGTACCGGACGGGGTCGGCGTCATGGTCGGCCCCGGCCTCGACCCGCTCGATGAGCGCGGTCATCAGCAGGCCGACGAGCGGGGCGTTCTTGAACTGGTTGCCGCTGGTGCCCATCGCGACGTAGAAGCCGTCCAGGTCCGTGCGGTCGTAGATCGGTGTCCAGTCGTCGGCGACGTCGTACACACCGGCGACGCCGCGCGCCCGGTTGGGCACGACGAGGTCGCTCAGCCGCCGGGCCGCCCGGGTGACCTGCGCCTCGAAGACCGGCGGGGTGGGGCTGGGATTCGCCGCGTCCGGGTCGTCGATCCACTGCATCGGGTCGCACTCGGGCTCGGTGCCGCCGACCAGCAGGCCGCCGCCCGTCTCGCCGCGGATGTAGGTGCCGAGGTCCAGGTCGGCGATGCTGATGCCGACCGTCCCGTCCGGATGGAATCCGGGAGGTGCGGGCACATACGCGACCTCCTGCCGCATCGGCCGGGTGCTGATGCTGAAGTCGCCTCCCACCCCGGCCAGTTCATTGATCCGACCGGACCAGGGACCGGCGGCGTTGACCACCGTGGCGCAGGAGAGCCGCGTGCCGTCGTCCAGCACCACAGCCGTCACCCGGCCGCCGGACGACTCGACGGCGACGACGGCACGGCGCAGCCGGAACTCGGCGCCGTGGTGGCGCGCCGCGTTCGCGAGGTTCTGCGCGGCGAGCTGCGGGTCGCTGACGAAGCCCGCGTCCGGGGTGAAGACCCCGCCCAGGGTGCTGGTCGCGTCCGCCCAGAACGCCTGGTCCGCAAGGCGCTTGGGCGGCCAGTACCGGCCCGTGTCGATCCCCGGGACGCGCGCGGCGAGCGTGGCGCTGTCCCACTCCTCGTACACCACGCCGACCTGGTCGAACAGCCGGAGGTACCTCGACCGGGGCGCCACGTCGGTGTCAAGCATGACCATGCCGCTGCGCTCGAAGCGGGCCGGCTCGCCCACCTCGCAGCCCAGGTGGTCCTGCCAGGCGCGCCACAGGGCCGCCGCCTCCCACGACGCGGCGATGCCCGCGTGGGTGGAGTAGTTGAACCGGACGATGGCACTCGACGCACTGGTCGAGCCGAGCCCGACACCGCCCGCCTTGTCCACCACGGCCACGCTGCGTCCGGCCCGCGCGAGTTCCAGCGCGATCGAGGCCCCGATCACACCGGCGCCCACGACTACGACATCCGTCCCCATACCAGCTTCCTCCTTGCGCGCCCCGCCGCCGCGAATGCCGGGTGGGCGTGCGCTGACATCGACTCCGGCTGCCGGGGCAGCCCGTGCACCCAAGTGTCAGTGCCGGAGTGAGCCGGGCGGTCCGGATCACGAAACGGGGTTCGCCCCCGGGAGGTCCGGGCCGGCGGCGGTCGGCGGACGCGCCGGGCGGCAGTAGGTTCTACCCTGGTATGTCGGAGTTGTCCGATGACGGCCCCGCGATGGCAGGGAGGCCGGCATGGAGTTCGAGAACGCCGGATTCGGGCGGGTGGACTCCGTGCGCCACCTGCCGATCGCGGAGCACGGCCTGATCGGCGATCTCCGCACGGTGGCGCTGGTGGGCACCAATGGCACCATCGACTGGTACTGCTGCCCCCGCTTCGACGCGCCCAGCGTGTTCGCCTCGATCCTGGACACCGAACGGGGCGGATCGTTCGCCTTGGCCACCGACGTGCCGGCCCGGACCCGGCAGTTCTACTTCCCGGACACCAATGTCCTGATCACCCGCTTCTTCGCCGCCGACGGGGTGGGAGAGATCCAGGACTTCATGCCGGTCACGGACGAGTCGCGGGAGGCCGGCCGGCACCGGCTGATCCGGCGGGTGATCTGCGTACGGGGGTCGCTCCCGTTCCGGGCGCGCGTGGCACCCCGCTTCGACTACGGTGCCGCACCGCACACCGTGGACCTGCGGCACAACCAGGCGCTCTTCCGGTCCCGGTCGCTGTCGCTGGCGCTGACCGCCACCGTGACAGTCGAGCGCGACGGCCCGGACGTGTGGTCGCGCTTCAAGCTCCTCGAAGGCGAGTCCGCGGTGTTCGCCCTCGACCACCTCGACGGTGAGGTCACGCCCCGGGCCTGCCCCCGGGCCGAGGCGGAGGAGCAGTTCGAGGCCACGGTCGGGTTCTGGCGGCACTGGCTGGCCGGCTCGCGCTACCACGGGCGGTGGCGGGAGATGGTGCACCGCTCCGCGCTGTCGCTGAAGCTGCTCACGTACGCGCCGACCGGGGCGGTCGTGGCGGCGCCGACCACCAGCCTGCCCGAGCAGATCGGCGGCGAACGCAACTGGGACTACCGATACGTATGGGTCCGCGACGCCGCCTTCTGCATCTACGCGCTGCTCAGGCTGGGGTTCACCTCCGAGGCCGAGGCGTTCATGGGCTTCCTGTTCCAGCGCTGCCTGATGCGGGGCGACGACGCCACCGGGCCGCTACAGATCATGTACGGCATCGACGGGCGCCGCGACCTGCCCGAGCGCCGGCTCCCCCAGCTGCGGGGCTACCTGGGTTCCGCGCCGGTGCGGGTGGGAAACAGCGCCGCGACCCAGCTCCAGCTGGACGTCTACGGGGCACTCATCGACTCGGTCTACCTCTACGACAAGTGGGGGCAGCCCATCAGCAGCGAGCGGTGGGACGCGGTGGCCGCCCTGGTGGACTGGCTCTGCGAGCACTGGGACCAGCCCGACGAGGGCATCTGGGAGACCCGCGGCGGGCGGCGGGACTTCCTCTACTCACGGGTGATGTGCTGGGTGGCCATCGAGCGGGCCATCCGGATGGCCAACCGGCGCGGCCTGCCCGCCGACCTCCTCCACTGGCGGGAGAACCGGGACGCCGTCTACCGGCAGATCATGCGGCGAGGCTGGTCCGCCGAACGGGGCTCCTTCGTCCAGTACCTGGACGGCACCGTCCTGGACGCCTCCCTGCTGATGATGCCGCTGGCCAAGTTCGTCTCGCCCACCGACCCCAAGTGGCTCACGACCCTGGACGCGCTCGCCACGGACCTGGTGTCCGACTCCCTGGTCTACCGCTACGACCCGGAGGCCAGCCCGGACGGGCTGCGGGGCACCGAGGGCACCTTCTCGATCTGCTCCTTCTGGTACGTCGAGGCACTCGCCCGAGCCGGGCGCCTGGAGGAGGCCAGGCTCGCCTTCGAGAAGATGCTCACCTACGCCAACCACGTCGGTCTGTACGCCGAGCAGATCGGGCCCACCGGCGAACAGCTCGGCAACTTCCCGCAGGCCTTCACCCACCTGGCGCTGATCAGCGCCGCGTTCAACCTGGACCGCGCCCTCGGCTGACGCCGACCGGTCCGGCCGGGCGCCCGCGCGGCCACCGGGTACGCCGCCGGGGGCCCGGCGGCGCGTCCTCAGGCCGCGTGCAGTTCGGCGGCGGGCTGCGGCCGTACCGTCCCGGCCACGCCGAGGCTCGGGCGGACGGCGCCGGGTGCGTTGTCCTGGAGCGGGCTGAGCGCCGGGCGCAGCCGGAGTGCCAGCACCACGAGCAGGACCGTGGTCGCGCCCATCGCCAGCAGATAGAGCGGGGAGAGGCCGGCGCCCACCAGCAGCACGCCGGCGGCGGGGCCCAGGGCGATGGCGGTCTGCTTCACCAGTGCGAACGCGGCGTTGTAGCTGCCGAGCAGGTGGGCCGGGGCGAGATCGGCGACCATGGGCCCGAGTGTGGGGGCGAGCAGCGCCTCGCCGACGCCGAACAGCACGTACGTCGTCATCATCCCGCCCACGGCGATCGCCGTGGAGCCGTGCAGCAGCCCGGCCAGCGCGGCGGCGGCCCAGGCGGCCAGCCAGACCGTTCCGGTGGCCACGATGGCGGTGGTCCGGCGGCGGCGGGCGGTGAAGCGGACGACGACCATCTGTAGCAGCACGATGGCGAGGGTGTTGGCGCCGAGGCCGAGGCCGAGCGTGGACGGGGAGATGCCGACGGTGCCGGTGGCGTAGGCGGAGACGCCGGACTCGAACTGCCCGTAGCAGGCGAAGAAGATCAGCGCGGCGAGCGCGCACAGCCGGACCATGGCCCGGTCCCGCAGCAGGGTCCGCAGGTCGGAGCGGCCGCGCTCGGCCGCTCCGGCGTCCGCCGAGGCGGTGCCGGCAAAGGCGGTACCGGCCGACAGGGCCGGGTCCCGGACGGTCCCGGTGACGGCGGCGAGCGCGAGGAACATCAGCGCCTCGATCGTGAACAGCAAGGTCAGGCTGCTCGGGCGGGAGACGTCCACGATCTGGCCGCCGATCAGCGCGCCCACGCCCAGGCCGAGGTTGGCCACGGTGAACTGCACGGCAAAGGCGTGCGCCCGCCGGGCCGGTCCGGTGCAGCGGACGACCATGGTGGCCAGGGCAGGCTGGACGACGGTCGTACCCGCCCCGAAGAGGAAGGCGCCGGCCACGACCGTCCCGCCGGTGGCGGCATGGCCGAAGACCAGCGCGCCGACGGCGGCCAGCAGCGCACCGGCCGTCAGCACCGGGCGCGGTCCGTACCGGTCCAGGCCGGGGCCGGTGAACGGCAGGACGACCAGGGCGGCCAGGGCGTACACCGTGAAGACCAGCCATGCGGTCATCGAGCCCAGCCCGCGCACCTGGGCGACATACACGAACATATAGGGGATCGTGAACCCCGCGCCGAACGAGCTCAGCGCGTTCCCGACCTGCACCCGACGCAGCGCCGCCGCCGACGTCCGGCCTCTCATCCCCCGGAACACCCCGGTACCGCCTTTCCCACCTGTGTGGGCCCGTCCTGAGCCCCGGCTGACTTCAACCGGAAAGATTTAACTCCTAAAGTCTTCTGGATGCAACTTTTGATTGTCGAAGACTTCAGCGTGAGAGACTGTCCGGTATGAGAGATCCCCAGGAGCCTCCCGAAGAACTCGCCATCAGCGAGCAAGTGGCCGTGTACCAGCGCGAGTTCCCGAATGTGGACCCGCAGGTGGAGACGATCGTCTCGACCCTGACGCGGCTGGCCCGGCGGATGTCCGTGGCGTACTCCCGGCATCTGACCGACCTCGGCGTCAGCCCCGCCGACTGGGAGGTCATGAAGGCACTGATCGTGGCCGGCAGCCCCTATCGGCTCGGGCCGGGCGAGCTGGCCAAGCGGATCGGGCTGACCCCGGCGGCGATGACACACCGGGTGGACCGCATGAAGGCGGCGGGGCTGGTCACCCGCAGCCGGGACGAGAGCAACCGGGTCCGGGTCAACATCGAGCTGACCGAGCTCGGCCGGGAGAAGTGGCTGGAGTCGATGCGGATGGCGGCCGTCTTCGAGGAGGCGCTGCTCCAGGACGCCGACCCGGCCGCCCGAGCCGACCTGGCCGCGGCGCTCGGGCGGATGCTGCGGCGGGTGGAGGAGCACCAGCCGGACGCGCTCGGCCGCTGCGACGACCTGGCCTGACGGCGCGCCGGCCGCGCGATGTCCGCCGAGCTCTCGCGCTCGGCGGACATCGCGGGGCCCGGTCGGGCGGTCGGGCGGTCAGGCGGTCAGCTCCGCGTTGGCGCGCTCGGTGACCACGGCGAGGACGCGGCCGTGCCTCTTCCCGGTCGCCTCGGGCTGTTCTGCTCCTCGAAGTACTGGAGGCGTTCGAGTTTCCAGGAGTCCCGGCCTCGGACCTGCGCGTCACGCTCGCGGACGTCGCGCTTGCAGTCCTCTCGGAGCAGCCGCTCGCCCCGGTCGGGCAGCAGTTCCGGAGCATGACAGAGCGACCATGCCCGCCCCCGTTGCTCTCGGCACAATCGACGATCTGCGCATCTCATATCTGACGTCCATACAGGGGGATGCGCGCGGCCTCTCCGCCCGACCCGGCCGGACGGCGCTATCGCCCCCTGGGCGCATACATGATCACGGCCATGCCGATGAGGCAGATGGCGGCGCCGCTGATGTCCCAGCGGTCAGGGCGGTAGCCGTCCGCGACCACACCCCAGGCCAGCGAGCCGGCGACGAACACGCCCCCGTACGCGGCGAGGATCCGGCCGAAGTCGGCATCGGGCTGCAGGGTCGCGACGAAGCCGTAGATGCCGAGGGCGACTACGCCCAAGCCGATCCAGGCGACTCCTCTGTGTTCGCGGGTGCCTTGCCAGACCAGCCAGGCACCACCGATTTCGAAGAAGGCGGCAGCGATGAAGAGTGCGACGGAGCGGGCGACGAGCACAGCGATCGGATCTTCCGTGTCGGGGCGGGGCTCAGGGAGCCGGGGCGAAGAGAGCCGCGAGCCTTGTTGCGTCTTCGGCGGGAGAGCGGACCTCCAGGTGGACCATGCCATGGTCCAGGTGGAGCCGGAAGTCGAAGGAGGGGCTGCACCGCTGCTCCGCGACTGCCGGCTCGGTGAGGACAGCCGCCCGCTCCATGGGCACCGTGAGCCGCATCCCCTCGGGGATGGGATAGAGCTCGACGTCCACCGGTCGTCGTCCGACCGGGCTGGAGAGGAACCCTCGGTTGGCCATGACCGGTTACCTCACATCGGCGCGTTGTGCCCGGTATGTCGAGCCGGCTGTCCGCCGACGGCACAGGGCCGGGGATGGGCCGCTCGGCGGCGACTGCTGCCGCACAGCCTGACCGCGTCCGCTCGGCACGCTCGGCACGAGGTCAGGTGGGCGGCTGCCGCCTCGCTTCGCCGTCCGTCGCGGATCTCATGGCTCGGTCCCCGCTCGCCCGCCTGGGACGGCCGCTTTCGGCCGCGCGGCGTCGCGGTCAGGGGAGCGTCACCACCTGGGCGCGGCGGCCGGGCCCCGAGCCGAAGCCGATCAGCAGGGCCGGCCGCCCCGACAGCCTTCGGCCCGCAGCGATTCCAAGGCGAGCGGTATCGACGCGGCGGAGGTGTTGCCGGCCGGGACGATGTCCCGCGCCACGCGTACCTGGTCCGGCGTCACCCCGGCGGCGGCCGGCGCCACCGTCTCCAAGGTCTCGTCGGGCCGGGCGAAGTACCGGTCCACTCGTCCGAGGAGTCGAGGCGGCGGCAGACCCCGGTGATTCTCGTGTGCCGCGAGGGCTCTCCGTGTGCGTGGTCGGGCATCGGTGCCGTCAGCCCGGGTGGGCGTCGTCGTCGCTCCGTCCGACCGGGGTGCCTACCCGGCGAGCGTGCGGTACCGGCTGCCGTGGAAGACCAGCGGCGGGGCCTGCGGATCGACGCCCATGACGTGCACCCGCAGCAGGACGATGGTGTGGTCCCCGGCGCCGATCTCCCGCTCGATCGAGCAGTCGAACCAGGCGCTGGCGCCGCCGAGCAGCACGGCGTCCTCGCCGGTCCGGTGCCACTCCAGCCCGGCGAAGCGTTCGACGCCGCGGGTGGCCAACTGCCGGCTGACCCCCTCCTGGGCTCCGCTGAGCACACTGACCCCGAGGCGGGCGGCGCGGCGCAGCCGGGGCCACGTCCTCGAGGTGAGCGCGGCGCAGACGGAGACCAGCGGCGGGTCCAGTGACACCGGGATGAAGGAGGAGGCGGTCATGCCGACCGGTTCGCCGTCGACCAGCGCCGCCAGGGCCGTCACGCCGGTCGGGAAGGCCCCGAAGACCCGGCGCAGCGCGGTCGGGTCGGGGGTCTGGTCCACCAGGGCGACGGCGTCGGCGCTCACCGCTCCGCCGATGTGGTGCCCGGTCCGGCGAGACGGGCCAGCGCGCCGGCGAAGACCGCTGACACTGCGGCGTAGTCGTGGTCGTCGCGCGCCGTGTCCATGATGAACGTCCGGCATCCGCCGTCGAGGTACCGCATGATCTCCCCTTCGACCTTCTCATGGCTGCCGACCAGGTAAGGGCAGTACGTCGCGTAGTTGAGGAAGGGCCCCATCCAGTACGGGCTGTCCGGGCCGCCGGGGAACTCGTCGGCGGCGGACAGGCGCTCGACCCAGTGCGAGTCCGAGACGCTGCGGGCCGCCCGCTGGGCGAGCCGGCCCGCTCGGCTGGCCGGGAAGCGCTCCTGTGCCACGGCCCACGCCTCCCGGTCGGTGTCGCGGGCGATGATGCCGAGGCGTACGCCGCCGCCCCGCAGGTCGTCGCGTGTTCCCTCCCCGGGGGCGGCCGACGGCTCCGGGTAGCGCACGGGGATGGCGCCGAGGGTCTCGGCCGCCTGCTGTCCGGCCTTGGAGGAGCCGGAGATGTACAGTTCGGGCCGCAGGTGCGCGGGGAGTGCGGGGACCAGGGGCGGCGTACGCAGCCGGTAGTAGGCGCCCTCGAAGGTCACCGGGCCGGAGTCGGCCAGCAGTCGCCCGATCAGCTGGGCGTATTCGGTCAGCCGTAGGTACCGTTCGTCGTGGGCGGTGTGGTCGCCGAGGGCCGCGAGGTCGCCGACGGCGCCTCCCGCCACCAGGTTGAGGGCGATGCGGCGCCCGTACAGGGACCCATAGGTCGCGATCTTCTTCGCGATGGCGTAGGGATGCGCGTACACGGGTTGCAGCGCGACCAGCGGTGCGAAGTCCTCCGTGACCGCGAGCACCTCCTGCGCGACGACCCAGGGATCGACGGTGTTGTTGTCGGAGTAGACGAGGGCGCCTCCGAAGCCCGCCGCCTCCGCGTGCCGCGCGGCCCGCCGGACCGTCTCCAGGTAGTCGCCGGGATGCGCGGGCGGCGGAATCGTCGCGAACAACCGCAGGTCTGGCGCTTCTTCGGCCACGGAGCCACCTCTTCTCGTCGGCCCGATCGAGCATGGGGGTCGTCCCCACGTTAGGGCGCACCCGGTGGTGCGCCTCCAGGTAGCGCGCAGGCAACTTTGCTGCCTGCTGTCGGCCGGTCGGAAGCTGCCGCCTACTTGCCTGTTCCGATCGGAGCGGCCGTCCTAGGCTGACGCGGCATCACTCGTGGCGAGTCGAGCGTCTGTGAACGAACGGAGTCGTCCGTGCCTGAGCCCGCCCAGTTGTCCTACGGTCAGCTCTCCGTCTGGCGCGATGTCCGGGGGCTGGGCAGAGATCGCTGGCACGAGGCGAACACCCGGACGATCTGGCGGCTGTCCCCGGACGAGGAGCATGGCGTCCGGGAGGTCGAGGACGCCATCCTCTCGCTGGCCGGACGGCATGAGTCGCTGCGGACCGTGTACGGGCTGACGGACCCGTTCGCGCCGACGCAGCGGGTGCTGCCGTCCGTCGGCGAGGTGGACTCCGGCGTGGTCGAGTGCCGGCCCGAGGAGTTCGACGCCGTCCTCACCGAGCTCGCGGCCGGGCCCTTCGACCTGCGCACCGCGCCGAGCTGGCGGTGCCGCATCCTGACCCAGGGCGGTCGTCCCCGCTCGGTGGTGATGGTCAAGCACCACATCACGGCGGACGGCTGGAGCAACGGCGTCCTGAAGTCGGATTTCCACACCGCCCTGCGCTCGGGGGCCCCGGTCGACGCCCCGGCCCCGCCGACCGCGCGGGAGCTGGCCGCCTGGCAGCGCTCGGACGGCGGACGGGCGCGCCGGGCCGCGCTGATCGCGTACTGGGAGCGGATCTTCGGCCTGGCCGCCGCCCCGCTCCGCAGGGCCTCGCCCGACGAGGCGTTCCAGTGCACCGTCCGGTCCCGGCGGGCGTACGGGCAGGCCCGGAGACTCGCGGATCGGCTCTCCGTTCCGCTCTCCAGCGTGGTGCTGGCCGCGTTCGCCTGGACGGTGGCGCGGGCCGCCGGGCCGGGCACCCTGGTCGCCCAGCTGATGTCCTCCAACCGCTTCACCCCGCCGTGGAAGAACGTGATCAGCTCGATGAACCAGTGGACGGCGGCGGCGGTCACCGCCGCTCCGGAGGAGTTCCCGCCGTTCCTCGGCCATGTGCACGCCCAGAGCCTGCTGGCCTACCGGCACGGGATGTACGACGTGGACGAGGTCGACGCCGTACGCGACCGGGTCCGCGACGGCCGCGAACCCTACGAGGCGACCTGCGCGTTCAACTTCCTCGCGGACGCCGCGCCGCCGCCCGACGCCGCCCCGGAGTCCGGACTGCTCTGGGAGGTGCCCTTCTCCCGGATCGGGCACCCCTGCTACCTGCGGGCCACGGACGAGGGCGGCGAGACGCTGGAACTGCGGCTGCGCACCATGGGCATCGCGGACACGCTCACCCGGGACCTGCTCGAAGGGACCGTCGCCCGACTGTCGGACGCCGCCCCCTGAACCAGCCCACCACCTTCCGATCCGGGCCCGACGGCCCATGGAGTCGCCTGTGCCTGCCCATGTGATCGTCCTCCACCGTTGGACCGACTCCTACGCCGACTACGCCTCCTACCTCGACCACTCCGCCCACCGGGTCAGCTATGTGACCACGCCGCAGGGCAGGGCGGCGCTCCCCGCCTCGGCCGCCGCCGTCTCGACCGTGCCGAGCACCGAGGACCGTACCGCTGTACGGACCGCCGTCGACCGGCTCATCGCGCGGCACGGGACGCCCACCCGGATCATCGCCCTGCACGAGGTGGACCTGGACGTCGCCGCGGAGCTGCGCGAGGCGCTCGGGATACCCGGCGACACGCCGGCCCGGCTGCACCCCTTCCGCGACAAGCTGGCCATGGCGCGGCGGCTGGCCGAACGGGGCGTCCCGGTGCCCGCCGCCGAGCCGGCCCCGGACCACCGGGCGGTCGCGGACTTCGCACGGCGCCACGGCTGGCCGGTGATCCTCAAGCCGGTGCGCGGCACGGCGAGCACGCATGTCTGCCGGCTCGACGGGACCGCGCAGCTGGACGCGTACGTCTTCCCCCCGGGCGTCCCGGTCCTGGTGCAGTCGTACCTGCCGCACGAGATCCTGCACATCGACGGGGTCGCCGCCGACGGCGAGCTGCGGGTCTGGCGCGCGTCGCGGTACGTCAACACCTGCCTGGACTTCACCCGGGGCGATGCGCTCGGCTCGGTCGAGATCGACGACCCGGTGCTGCTCAAGGCCGTCGGGGTGTTCGCCCGGCGGGCCGTGCTCGCGATGTCGTCCGACCCCTGGGTGTTCCACCTGGAACTCTTCGCCTCCTACGACGACCCCGACCCGGCGTTCCACGTCCTGGAGGTGGGCGCCCGGCCGGGCGGCGCCGAGGTCCCGTTCCTCTGGCGCGAGGTGCACGGCGTCGACCTGATGGCCGCCGCCGTCGATGTGCAGCTGGGCCGGCCGCTGCCCGCGTACTCCCTCCCGGCGGACCCGGCCGACGGCGGGGGCGAGTGCGGCGGCTGGCTGCTGGTCCCCACGCCCGCCGCGCGCCCGTGCCGCGTCCGCGCGGCGACGCCGCAGACGGCCCTGAAGGACGGCCCGTACGCGGAGCGCCTGCCGGCCCCGGGCCGCTATCTGGCGGACCTCCCCGGCTATGAGCACTCGGGGGCGCGCTTCCGGTTCCGCGGCCGCACCGCCGCCGACGTGGAGCGGGCGATCACCCGCACGGTCTCCCGCTTCGACTTCCGCTGCGAGCCGGTCGACGCGACCCGGCCGCCCCGGGTGGTCATCGTCGGTACCGGTGGGCGCGCGTACCGGGAGTACGCGCTCGCGGACGCGGCGGCGCACTGCCGGGTGTCGACGGTCAACGACACGCCCGCCGGCTGGGAGCTGCCGTACCTGGTCGAGCACCGGGTCACCGACACCCAGGACGTCGACGCGCTCACCCGGGCCGTGGCCGAGGTCCTGGACGGGGACAGCGGCCCGGCCGGCCTGCTCACCTGGAGCGAAGTGCTGCTGGAGCGGACCGCCGAGACGGCCGCGCGGCTGGGGCTGCCGCACCTGACCCCGGAGGCGGTCCGCAACTGCCGCGACAAGCTGCGCACCCGGCGCCTGCTGGAGCAGGCCGGGCTGCCGTCCGCGCGCTACGCGGTCGCGCACGGCCTCGACGAGGCCCGCGAGGCGGCGGCCCGGATCGGGTATCCGGTGGTGGTCAAGCCCCGTGCCCTGGCGGGCAGCAGCGGCGTGGTGCTGGCCGGTACGCCCAGCGAACTCGCCGAGGTCCACCGGCATGCGCGGGAGGCCGCCTTCACGGGCCTCGATCCCCTCGACGGCCTGCTGATCGAGGAGTACCTGGACGGGCCGGAGATCAGTCTGGACAGCGTGGTCGTCGCGGGCGAGGTGCACTGCGTCAATCTGGCGAGGAAGCGGCTCGGCTATCCGCCCTTCTTCGAGGAGATCGGGCATCTGGTCTCCCCGTGGCGGCAGGAGGCGTGGGCCGACGAGCTGATCGACACCGTCACGCGCGTCCACGCGGCGCTCGGGGTGACGGCCGGGGTGACCCATGCCGAGCTGCGGCTCACCCGGCACGGGCCGCGCCTGGTGGAGCTCAACGGGCGGCTCGGGGGCGACTACATTCCGCTGCTCGGCCGGCTGGCCACCGGCATCGACCTGACCACGGCCGCCGTCGACGCCTCGCTCGGCGTGCTGCCCGCGCTGCGGCCGACCCGGGAACGCTGCGCCGAGGTGCGGTTCCTCTACCCCGAGCGGGACGGCACGGTGCGGCGGCTGGATGTGTCCGGCGCGCGCGAGGTGCCGGGCGTGGAGCGAGTGGTGGCCCTGGCGGAGGCCGGGCAGCAGCTGCTGCTCCCGCCGCGCGGTGTGGTGCCGAGGCTGGCAGCGGTCATCGCCACCGGAGGTGACGCCGCCGCCTGCGACAGCGCCCTGGACGAGGCGATGAGCCGGATCGACGCAGCAATCACCCCCGCCGAGGAGGCGTGAACACGGACATGGAGTTCCCCGAGGTCACCCATGTGGTGTTGGGATTCAGCATCGGCCTGCTGAACCAGCTGGACCGGGTGCTGCCCGCCGGCTCGGTCCTGGTGCTGGAGGAGCCCGCGCTCTGCGCGGCGCGGGACGTGGCGCAGCAGCTCACCGGGTTCGGCTGCGCGGCGGGGCTGGTGGAGGCCCCGGTCCAGGACACGGCGAACGCCGCGCGCCTCGCGGAGCACATCGAGCGGCCGGCCACGGTCCGCGCGGTGCTGCCCGGCCTGGAGTACACGGTGGTTCAGGCCGCTGAGCTGGCCGCGGCCTGGGGGCTGCCGAACGGCGGCCCCCGGGCCGTCCGCGCCTTCCGCGACAAGTCGCTGCTGCGGGAGACCGTCCGGCGGCAGGGCGTCGAGCAGCCGGACTGGCAACGGGTCGACGGCCCGCAGGACGTCGCCCGCTTCCGCGACGGGCACGGCGGTGAGTGCGTCCTGAAGCCGACGCACCTGGAGGGCAGCGCCGGCATCCAGCTCCTGGGCCCCCAGGACGACATCGACGAGGCGTGGAAGCGCACGGAGGCCGCCGACGAGGTGCACTTGCGCACCGCGCAGGCGGGCCGCCCCGGCTATGTGGTCGAGGAGTGGCTGCACGGGCCGGAGTTCAGCATCGAGGCCCTGGTGTACGAGGGCGGCATCGCCTTCCTCAACACGACGGAGACGCAGCTCTTCCCCGGCCGGCACCCGGTCGAGCGCGGCCACATCGTGCCGGCCCCGGTCCAGGACGCGGCGATGGAGCAGGCCATGCGGCGGCTCGTCGCCGCGACGGGCTTCCGCAGCGGCATCCTGCACGCCGAGTGGATTCTGCGGGACGGCGAGCCCCATCTCCTCGAATGTGCGGCCCGGCTCCCCGGGGACTACATCCCGTTCCTGATCGCCCTCGCCTACGACAGCGACCTGATACGCGGCTTCCTCGATGTGCTCGAAGGGCGGCCGCCCACCATGGCGAAGGCCCCGGTCCGGGGCGCGGCGGTCCGCTTCCTGGACGCGGCCCCGGGCATCGTGCGGGAGGTCCGGGGCCTGGACGCCGCCCGGACCCTCCCCGGGGTGGTGGACATCTGGCTGTTCGCCGAGCCGGGCCACTCGGTGGAGCCGGTGACGAACTCGTGGTCGCGCTTCGGTGAGGTGGTGGCGGTCGGCGCCGACCGGGCGGAGGCGGCGGCCAACGCCCTGGCGGCCGCCACGGCCGTCGAGATCGTCACCGGTCCGCTGCCGTAGCGGGACGCGCGGCGGCGTTCGGCCGACAGAGCCGGGGCCGGTGTCGACGTGGTGTCGACACCGGCCCCGGCTCTCGCGTCCGCCCGGTCAGTGCTCCGCCTCGCGGAACTCGCAGATCTGCTCCCAGAGCATCCGGGGGGTCCGGAACATGTCGATGACCTGGAAGTCATCGGGGATGACGATGTCGTAGAGCTGTTCGATGGCCACGATGAGGCCCACGGTGGCCATCGAGCTGAGGCCGGCGTCGGCCAGCGGCACATCCGGTTCGAGGTCGCCGTCGTAGGACGCCTCGGCCAGCGCGTCCCGCAGCAGGGCGTCGAACTGGTCGTCCCAGGGCCTGGCCTCCGGCCCGTCGGCCGGCTCGGCGCTCTCGGGCGGCTCGGGGAGGCGGTCCAGGTCGACCGTACCGGACTCCGTCAGCGGCCAGTCGTCCACCGGGACCAGGACGTCCGGGATGAGCGGGCGCGGCAGTCTGCGCTCGGCGAGCGCCCGGCGGATCTCGTCCGGGGCGAACTCCTCGCCCGCCGCGATCCGGACGTAGCCGACCAGCCGCTGCCTGGCGTGGGCCGGGTCCGGTCGCTCGACCACCCGGCAGTCCAGCACCGAGGGGTGGCGGCCGAGCAGTTCCCGAGTCCGGTAGGGGCCGACCGGGCCCATGGGCTCCAGCCGCCCGTCCCGGCCGACCCGGGCCAGCCGGCCGGTACGGTACGGCGGTTCGCCGCCGTCATTCGCGCCCCCGTCCCAGGCGCCCCCGTCCCAGGCGCCCCCGTCCCAGGCACCCCCGACGCAGACCTCCCCCACCACGCCGACGGGCAGCCGGCGCTGCCGGGCGTCGACGACCCGCAGGCTGAGGCCGCGCGGCGGCGCGCCGTCGAAGGCCACCGCTCCGACCAGGCCGTCGGCTCCCAGGGTCTCGATCACCGTCGCCCGGGAGCGCAGCCCGGCCGCGACGGCCGGTCCGGCGGGGACGTCGCCGTCGAGGAGCACCGTGATCGGCCGGGGAGAGTAGTCCAGCACGCGCTCCGCGACGAGTGGTGTCGTCTGAAGGTGCGTCACCAGCCCTGCGGAGATCAGGGCCTTCATCTCGGGCAGCGCCTCGGGCAGCGGGCCGGTGGTGAGGACGGCGGTGCCTCCGGAGGTCAGCGCCGCCAGCAGCTCGGTCAGTCCCGCCGTGCTCGTCGGCGCGCCGGCGCACAGCCAGGCTGATCCCCGGTCCGAGTCGGCGCCGCGCGCGTGGAGTTCGCTGTGGAGCCGTTCCACCGCGCGGGCCAGCGCGCGGTGGGACAGGGGTGTGCCCGAGCCGGGGGGCAGGACGCAGGCCGTGTCGGCGGGCAGCGCCGCGGGTCGGCCGACCACGGGGAGGTTTCCCGCGTCGGGGCTGTCGGGGCCGTCCGCCGCCGGGGTGAAGGCGGCGCCGACCCGCCAGACGGCGAGCAGGGCGGCGACGGTGCCGGGGGAGCGCTCGGACCCGACCGCGACCAGGTCGCCCGGTCCGATGCCGCGTGCGCGCAGGCCACGGGCGATGTCGTCCGCGCGGGCGTCGAGCTGCCGATAGGTGAGCACCTGGGCGCCGCAGCGCACCGCGAGGTCGCCGGGGTGCTCGCGCGACGCCCGAGCGAAGGCCTCGGTGACGGGGAGCGGCTGACGCGTCGGCTCCGTTCCGCCGCCGTCCAGGGCGCCGAGGATCTCCCGTTCCGGTGCGGGGAGGCAGGCGGCCTGGGCGTTCCCGTCCGGGCCGAGGGACATCCGCTCCAGCACGGTGCGGTAGAGGGCGATGAGCCGGTCGGCGGCCTCGCGGCTCAGGCGGTGGCTGGTCGTGTTGAGCTTGAGGACTCCCGAGATGGTGAAGACGTGCAGCGCGAACTCGTTGTCGTTGTCGTTGTAGGTGGCGTCCCAGTCCATCAGGCTCTTGTCGACCTGGCGGAAGTCGAGGTAGTTGAAGAACACGTCCAGCAGCCGGCCGCCGGGGCCGAACTCCTGCTGGATGACCTGCATCGGGAAGACGCGGTGCGGCCAGAGCGCGGTCAGGCCGTCGTAGACCGCCCGGACCAGCTCGCCCCAGGTGCGCGCTTCGGCGGGCATGGCGAACGGCAGCGTGTTGAGGTACATGCCGAGGACCTGGTCCGCGCCGACGACCTCGGGCCGCGCGTCGCACACCAGCCCGGTGTAGAAGTCCTCGGTGGCGACGACCATGCTCATGACCTTCATATGCGCGGCCAGCAGCACCGCCTTCATCGAGGTGCCCGTCTCGGTCGCCAGCCTGCGCAGGTCCTCCTCCAGGTCCCGGAAGTCCAGGCCGTGCTGGTACCGCTCGCGGGCCAGCGCCCGGTCCCCCTGCCAGGCCGAGGGCAGCGCGGTGTCGGTCCGGCCCTCGACCACACCGCGCCAGAAGTCCCGGTCCTCCTGGGAGCCGCGCGCCGCCGCCTCCGCCGCGACGTAGTCCGCGTAGCGGAAGGGCACCGGCTCGGGCTCGGCGGGGGTGCGGCCCGCGCGGATCTCCCGGTAGCCGGTGAGGATCTCCATCAGCATCGTGTGGAAGCTCCAGCCCTCCAGGATCGGGTGGCACTCCGTGATGGTGATCCACCACTCCCCCGCGACCTCGGCGCGGTGGCCGTGCACCCGGATCAGCGGTGCGCCGGTGATGTCCATCGGCGACCGGCGTTCCCGGGCCGCGTACTCCTCCAGCGCCAGCCGCCAGCCGTCCGGGCCGAGCACGCCGTGGTCGGTCACCCCGACGTCGATCCGGGCAGCGCGGTGCACCAGCTGGAGCGGCACGGAGTAGCGGTTCAGCTCGAAGCTGGTCCGCAGGACCTCGTGCCGGTCCACGACCAGCTGGGTCGCCCGCTGGAGCGCGGCCGGGTCCAGCGGCTCGTCGTCGCGGATCAGGTACGACGTGGTGTCCTGGTAGGTGTTGACGTCGGGCCGGGCCCGCAGCTCGATGAGCATGCCGAGCTGGGTCGCGGTCAGCGGGTAGGCGTCCACCACGTCCGGCGGCAGGGCGCGGCGGTCCTCCGGGGCGAGCAGCGCGAACGGCGCCACCGCGGCGGGCCGGCTCGCACCGCCCTCGGCGTCGGGCGCCTGCTGCGCGCACCACTCGGACAGCTCCTCGATGCTCTGGTAGGCGAAGATGTCGGTGGCCGACACCTCCAGGCCCGCCGCCCGCAGCCGGCCGGCCAGCGCCACGGCCCGCAGCGAGTCGCCGCCGATGTCGAAGAAGTTGTCCTGCGGGCCGACCTTGTCCAGCTCCAGCACCTCGGCCCAGATGCGGTGCATGGTGTCGGTCAGCGCGGCTAAGGACCCGGCGGTGGCCGGTGCCTGGTCGCGGGGGGCGCTCACGGCAACCGGCTCGGCGGCGGGCCGCGCGCGGGCGGCGGGGATCGGCTCGTGCGGGCGGCCGACCAGGGTGTCGAGCAGCGCTGCCCAGTCCGTGGCCCAGGCCCGCGCGGTCTGCTCGTCGATCACGGCGGCGGCGTATTCGAGCCGCGCGAAGAGCCGGTCGGTGGACGCGGTGACATGCAGCGTCAGGTCGAACTTGGCGTCGGGCGCGACGGCCACCCCGACCCGCTCGGCCGGCAGGCCGGCGAGGCTGAAGCCGCCGTCCGCGTCGGCGCCCTCCATGTCGAACGCCGCCTGGAACAGCGGGTTCCCGTCCAGCCCCCGGGCCGGGTTGACCTCGTCCACCACCCGCTTGAACGGTACGATCCGGTGGTCGAAGGCGTCCAGGACGGCCGCCCTGACCTGGGTGACCACCTCGGCGAAGCACAGGCCCGCCGTGGGCCGCGCCCGTACGGCGACCGTGTTGACCGCGTAGCCGAGCAGCCCGTCCAGGTCGGGCAGCCGGGTGGAGACCGGCGTCCCCACCGTCACATCGTCGCTGCCGGTGAGCTGGGAGAGCATCACATGGTAGGCCGCCAGCATCACCATGAACGGGGTCGCGCGGTTGGCCGCCGCCAGGGCGACGACACCCTCGGCCGTCTCGGGCCGGATCGCCAGCTCGACGGCGCCGCCGCGCCGGTCGGGGCGGGCCGGACGCGGCCGGTCCAGCGGCAGCGGCAGATCGCGGGCGCCGCTGAGCGCGCCGCGCCAGTAGTCCAGGTGCGGGCGGAGCGCGGCGTCCGTGGTCCGGGCCCGCTCCCACGCGGCGAAGTCGGCGTACTGGACCTCCGGCTCCGCCAGGCCCGACGGCGCCCCGGAGACCTCTGCCGCGTAGAGCGCCGCCAGCTCCCCCGTGATGATCCGGTAGGACTCGCCGTCGCCCGCGATGTGGTGCATGGTGACGACCATCAGGTGCAGCTCCGGCTCGACCGCGATCACCGTGACCCGCAGCGGCTGGTGCCGGGTCAGGTCGAACGGGCGGCGCCGCTCCCAGTCGGCGATCTGCTCGGCGCGCTCCTCGCGGTGCCCGGCCGGCTCCTCGGCCAGGTCGATGACGCGCAGCGCGAAGGGCGCGGGCGGGTCGATGAGCTGGCAGGGTTCGTCATCGAGCTGCTGGTAGCGGGTCCGGAGGATCTCATGGCGGTGGACGACCCGCTCCCAGGCCCGGCGCAGCGCCTCGACGTCCAGGTGTCCCGAGAGCCGGAACGTCCAGTTCATCAGGTAGGCGCGGCTCGTAGGGGCGAGCTGGTGCAGCAGCCACATCTGCTGCTGGCCGGAGGAGAGCGGCAGCGGTCGGTTCCGGTCCGCCCGCTCGATCGTCCGCGTTCGCTGAGCCGGTGCGGCCACCATCACATGTCCCTCTCTGTCGAGTCACCGTGCCGGGCGGGGGCGTCCGGCTGCGCCGGGCCGAGCTCCTGGACCTCCCGGGCGAGGTCGCTCGCCGTCGGCCGGTCGAAGAAGGCGCGCATGGACACCTCCACCCCGAAGGCGGTCTGGATCTGCCACAGCAGGCGCGCGGCGAGCAGCGAGGTGCCGCCTCGGGCCATGAAGTCGTCGTCCGGGCCCAGGTCCTCCTGCTGGAGCAGGTCGCGGATGAAGCCGAGGATGGTCTCCCGGGGCGTGTCCGGGTCCGTGGCCGGCTGCGGCGCCTCCTGGGGTTCGTCCAGTCCGGCCGCGCCGATCTCCAGGTCGGGGTCGGCCGCGAACCGTTCGGCCAGGGCGCGCAGCCGCCCGGCCAGAC
Source organism: Streptomyces sp. NPDC092296 (assembly GCF_044755465.1). Taxonomy (NCBI): domain Bacteria; kingdom Bacillati; phylum Actinomycetota; class Actinomycetes; order Kitasatosporales; family Streptomycetaceae; genus Streptomyces; species Streptomyces sp. NPDC092296. The sequence goes on from NZ_JBIVRB010000008.1 coordinate 143,414, forward strand.
CGGCCGCCGCCGCCTCGTCGTAGAGCGCCGAGGAGTATTCGAGGGCTCCTCCGTAGCGTCCGTCGGGGTACGGCCACAGGGTGAGCGCCAGGTCGGTCCGGGAGACCTTCCAGGCCCGGCCGAGCAGTTCCAGATCGCGTTCCCGTGGGACCTGCCCGATCAGCTCGTCGCCGGTGAGCGAGAACAGGTTCTGGAACAGCGGGGTGCGGGAGTGCTCGCGGGACGGGGCGACGGCGTCGGCGACGGCTTCGAAGGGGGCGGCGTGCCGGGCGAAGGCTTCCCGGCAGGTCTGCTCGACCACGGCCACCGCTTCGGCGAAGGGCAGGTCGGGGGTGAGCCGGGGGCGCAGCACGACGGTGTTGAGGAAGAGTCCGACCAGGCTGTGCAGCTCCGGGCGGGTGCGCCCGGCGTGCGGGGTGCCGACGCCGAAGTCCCACTGGCCGGCGGCCCGCGCGAGCGCGACCGTCCAGAGGGTCAGGAAGACCACGTACGGGGTGGCGCCGGTGCGGCGGCCGAGGGCGAGCAGCGCGTCGACGGGCTCGGCGGGCAGCTCGATGACCACGCCGCTGCCGTCGATGCTGCGGTGGGTCGCGCGCTCGCGGACCGTCGGGAGTTCCAGCGGGGGCAGGTCGGCCAGCGTCTCGCGCCAGTAGTCGAGCTGGTCGGCCAGCAGGTCGTCGGTCAGCTGCGTCCTGAGCCACGCGGCGGCGTCGGCGTAGCGCAGCGCCGGCTGGGGCAGGGCCGGCTCGCGGCCGTCCCGCAGCGCCGCGACCGTCTCGTGCAGCTCCTGTTCGAGCAGCCGGGAGGACCAGCCGTCACCGATGATGTGGTGGCAGACCAGGAGCAGCAGTTGCTCGGGCCCGCCGTCGCGGACCAGGGCGGCCCGGAACAGCGGCGCGGACGCCAGGTCGAAGCCCTCGCCGAGCTGTTCGGCGACGATGTCCGCGACCTGCGCGGGCGTCGTCTCGACCGTGCGCAGCGTGACCGGGACGCCGGCGGCGGGCTCGACCACGGCGGTCAGGCCCTGGGCGTCCATCACATACCGGGTGCGCAGGGCGTCGTGGCGCCGCACCAGCCGGGCCACCGCGTCCTCGATCAGCTCGGCGGGCACCTCGGCGGGCAGCCAGACGAGGATGGGGAGCAGGTATTCGCGGTTGCGGGGGTCCATCCGGTCCTGTACCCAGAAGCGCTCCTGCGCGTGGGAGAGCGGCAGCCGGGCGCCGGCCGGCGGCGGGGTGATGGGCTGGGCCCGCGAGGCCCTGCTGAGCAGTTGCGCCTGCTGCCGCGCGGTCGACGCGTAGTGCAGGTCGCGCAGCTCCACCGCGAGCCCGGACGCCCGGGTGAGCTCGGCCGCGAGCCGGGTCAGCAGCAGCGAGTGGCCGCCCAGGCGGAAGAAGTCGTCGTCGGGGCCGATCTCGTCGGCTTCGAGCAGCTGCCGCCAGGCGGCCAGCACGATGCGCTCCTCGGCGGTCTGCGGCGCCGGGGAGTCGGGCCGGGGCGCGGTGGACCAGTCGGGCTCGGGCAGTCGTGCCCGGTCGGTCTTGCCGCTGCTGGTGCGGGGCAGCGTGTCGATCTCGGTGACGAGGGCGGGTACCAGGGCGGGGGGCAGCCGGTCGCGCAGGTAGGCGGCCAGGCCCTCGGCCACCCCGGGCCGCGAGGTGACGGCCCAGGCCGCCAGGCGCCGGGTGCCGTCGGGGCCGTCGACCGCGCGGACGGCGGCCGCCACCACCTCGGGGTGGGCCTCCAGGGCCGCCTCGATCTCGCCGGGTTCGATGCGCACGCCGTTGACCTTCAGCTGGGCGTCGGCCCGCCCGATGAAGTCGAGGGTGCCGTCGGCGCGCTGCCGTACGAGGTCGCCGGTGCGGTACATCCGGGCGCCGGGCGGGCCCGCGCTGTCCGGCAGGAAGCGCTCGGCGGTGCGCGCCGGGTCCCCGTGGTAGCCCCGGGCGACGCCGGGACCGCACAGGCAGAGTTCGTGGACCGGCTCCTCGTCGGTCCCGCCGTCCGCCGGGAGGAGCAGGACGCGTGCGTTGTCGATGGGCCGTCCGATCGGTACGGCCCCGGTGGGCTGGGCGGGGTCGAAGCGCTGCGCCAGGGCGTCGATGGAGCACTCGGTGGGGCCGTAGGTGTTCCAGATCTCCACGTCGGCCTGGGCCAGGACGCGCCGGCAGAGCTCCGCGTGCAGCGGCTCGCCGGCGGAGCAGATCACCCGCAGGGTCTTGCAGGAGGCCAGTTCCGGTTCGGCGGCCAGCAGCCGCAGCATGGTGGGGACGACCTGCACCACGGTGGCCCGCTGCTCGCGGATCGAGGCGACGAGTTCGGCGGGGTCGCGTCCCGCGTCGGGGCGGCCGAAGGTCACCGGTCCACCGCAGATCAGCGGGCCGAAGATCTCCCAGCCGGCCGCGTCGAAGGTGAGCGGGGTCTTCTGCAGGACCCGTTCGTCCGCGTTGAGGCCGAGGGCCCGCACGCCCCACCGCACCCGGTTGGCGATGCCCGCGTGCTCGACCACGACGCCCTTGGGCACGCCGGTGGAGCCGGACGTGAAGATCATGTAGGCGGCTTGACGCTCACCGGTGGCGCGCGGCGGGGTGTCGGGGTCCCCGGCCTCGCGGAGCCGGGCGACCGGGTGGGGGGTCGTCCAGGGGGCCAGCTCCGCTCCGCTCGCGGCCCACGCCTCGTCCACGATGGTGTGGTGCGCGCCGGCCGCTTCGACGATCTGCCGCAGCCGGCCGGGCGGGGCGAAGGGGTCGAGCGGCAGGTAGCAGCCGCCGGCCAGCCAGATGCCGAGCAGCGCTTCGACCAGTTGCGGGCCGGGGGCCATCAGGACGGCGACGACCGACTCGCGCTCGACGCCGAGCGCGGCGAGGGCTCCGGCGATGCGGCGGGCCGAGCGTTCCAGTTCCGCGTAGCTGACCTCGTCGGTACCGGAGAGGATCGCGGGCGCCGTGGGGTGCTCCCGGGCTTGGTCCAGGAAGAGGTCCGGCAGCAGGGGGTCCGGCAGCGGGCGGTTCGGCAGCGGGCGGTTCGGCAGCAGGGGGTTCATCGGCTACCTCGACTCGATCGACGCGGGGCGCTGCTCGCCACGGACGCTGAGCGGGCGCAGGTCCGTCCAGACCGAGGCGATGTGCTCCAGGCACTGCTCCCGGCCGCCGGTGAATCCGGCCGCGCGCCAGCCGGCCGGCGGCTCGCGGTGCGCTTCCCAGATCGAGTACTGCTCCTCGTCGTTGACCACTACCTGGTACGTCCTGTCCACGGCCGTATCGCTCACCGGTTCCTGCTTTCCTGGGCGCTTCGAAGGGGCGGGGTTGGGTCGCGGGCCGTCCTCGGCGGCGCGGGGCGGGTCACAGCCGGGCCCGCAGCCCGTGGGTGTCGACCTTCCCGTTGGCGGTCAACGGGATCTCCGGGACGCCGAGGATCTCGGCGGGGACCAGGTAGTCGGGCAGCTCCGCGGCCAGCTCGGCCCGGAGCCGGGCGGTGTCCAGGTCGCCGCCCGGGGCGGGGACGACGAAGGCGGCCAGCCGCTGCGCCCCGGACGGCGCCGGGTAGGCGATCACCACGGCCTCGCCGACCTCCGGGCGCCGCTCCAGCACGGCGCGGACCTCGCCGGGTTCCACCCGGTAGCCGCGGATCTTCACCTGGTGGTCGGTGCGGCCGAGGGTCTCCAGCTCGCCGTGGCGCCAGCGGCCCCGGTCGCCGGTGCGGTACAGGCGGGCGCCCGGCGGGCCGTAGGGGTCGGGCAGGAAGCGCTCGGCGGTCAGCGCGGGGGCTCCGAGGTATCCCCGGGCCACGCCCGCGCCGCCCACGTACACCTCGCCGGGCACGCCCTCGGGGACGGGTTCGAGGCGGTCGTCCAGGACGTACATCGTCGTGTTGGGGATGGGCCGGCCGAGCGGGACGAGCCCGTCGGACGGCAGCTGGTCGACCAGCTGCCCGGAGTTGCCGACGGTGATCTCCGTCGGGCCGTACTCGGTGGCGACCTGGGTGCCGCCGGGGCCGGCCAGGTCGCTCCAGCGCCGGGCCAGCTCGGTGGGGAAGGCGTCCCCGGCGGCGATGACGAGCCCGGCGAGGTCGCGGGCCTCCTCGGGTTCGAGGTCGGTGCTCAGCAGGTTGAGGTGACCGGGTGTCATCTTGATGAAGCTGTAGGGCGCGCCGTCGGCCAGCAGCGCGCCGAGGTCGGCGGGGTCCAGCGGGTCGGGCAGCAGGTCCACCGGCTGTCCGACCACCAGCGGGGTGTACAGGCTGGGGACGCCCAGGTCGAAGCCGATCGAGCTGAAGTGCGGCGAGCCGCCGGTGCCCCGGGCGGCGTACTCCTCGGCGGTCCAGAGCACGTAGTTCGCCAGGCCCTCGTGGTGCACCATCACGCCCTTGGGCGCGCCGGTGGACCCGGAGGTGTAGATGACATAGGCCAGGTGCGTCGGGCCGACCGGGACGTCGACGGGCAGCTGCGGAAGCGCGTCGATCGCCGCGCGCTCCCGGTCCAGCAGGATGAACTCCGCCTTGTCGGGGGTGCCGAGCAGGGGCAGGTGCTCCGCATGGGTGACCAGCAGGGTGCAGCCCGCCGCGGCGACCATGTGGCGCAGCCGGGGTGCGGGCAGGTCGGCGTCGAGCGGGAGGTAGGGCGCGCCGCACTTCCATACGCCGAGCAGCGTCGGCAGCAGGTCCGGGCCGCGCCGCAGGCAGACGCCGACGGGCAGTTCGGGGCGGGCGCCGTGTGCGAGCAGGTGGTGCGCGAGCCGGGTGGAGCGGTGGTCCAGCTCGCGGTAGCTGAGGGTGCGGCCGTCCGCCCGGACGGCGGGTGCGTCCGGTGTGCGGGCGGCCTGGCGGCGGAAGAGGTCGAGCACTCCGGTGGCGTCGCGGGGGGCGGACGGTCCGACGGCCCACCGGCGCAGCACGGCGTGCCGCTCGTCGTCCGGCAGCACGGCGGGCGCCGCGTCGCCCTCGGGTGCCTGGGCCATCGCCTCCAGCACTCGGCGGTACATCGCCGCCAGCCGGTCCAGGCCGGTGGCGTCGAGGAAGCCGTCGGCCCGCAGCAGCAGGGTGCTGCCGTCCGCACTGACGCGCAGTCCATAGCGGTGCGGCGGCTCGTCCGGCTCCTCCGGCTCACCGGGCGCGGCCGTGTCGAAGAGCACGCGGTCGGGCCAGGACGTCGACCCGCTGTCCGGGTCCGGTGCCTGCGGCTGCCTGGCGCGCGGGGCGGCTGCGACCTGCGCGACCAGCTCCCGCCAGGTGCGCGCGGCGCCCGGCGCCACCATGAGGGTGCGCACGTCCCGGTCGTCGGCGGCGGCGCGGACATCGGTGCTGAACGCCGGTTCCTCGACCAGGGTGGCGAGCACCCTGACGTGGGCCGCGAGGAGCACGGCGCCCGGGTCGGCGCCTGCGGCGGCGGCGAGCGCGTCCAGCGCGGCGGCGAGGTCCGCGTACCGGACCTCCGCCCGGTGGCCGGTGGTCGCGTCCCGGTCCGGGCACCGCCAGGCGCTCGGCAGTCTGAAGTCTCCCGCGCTCACCCGTCGGCCTTTCGCTCCAGCAGCCGCCGGGCGATCCGGCCCATCAGGGCCCCGGCCTCGTTCAGGATGTAGTGGCCCGCGTCCAGCAGGTGCAGCGAGAACTCCCTGCTCGTCTCGGCGCTCCAGGCGGCCATGGCCTGGCAGCTCACGAACTCGTCCCGGCGGCCGCCGACGACGGTGACGGGCAGGTCCAGCGGCGGGCCCGGGGAGTATTCGAGGGTCTCGACGATCTGGTAGTCGGCCCGCAGAATCCGTTCGAACATGGCCATCAGATCGGGGTCGTCCAGGACCTGCTCGGCCATGCCGCCGTACTTGACGACCCGGGCGATCAGCTCCCCGGGCGGCCGGCGGTGCAGCGGGGGGTCCTCGATGGTGCGCGCCTGCGGCCCTTCGGAGGAGGAGACCACCAGCTCCAGCGGCTGGGGGCCGCCCTCAGCGCCGAGTCGGCGGACGAACTCGGTGGCCAGCACGCTGCCCGAGCAGTGGCCGACCACGACGAACGGCAGGTCGAGCAGTGGCGCCAGCTGCGGCCGGAGGTCGTCCAGCAGGGCGTGCCCGTCGGTGAGCAGGGCCTCGCGTAGCCGGTTCTCCCGGCCGGGTGGCCGGACGGCGCACAGGTCGACTTCGGGTGGCAGCTGGTCGAGCCAGGGTTTGAAGGCGGCGGCACCGGCGCCGACGTGCGGAAAGCAGAACATCCGCAGCCTGGCCTGTTCCGTGGGCCGCAGACGGGCGACCCCCCGGCCGGCAGCTGCGTTGGTGATACCGCCGTTCATGCGTGGAGTGCCTTCCTCATCGTCTCGGCCACCTGCGGGTCGCTGATGACGGCCAGCGGGGACTGGAGCCCGTGGTCGAGCCGGTGGACGGTCAGCCGGTCCACCGCGTCGGTCCAGGCCCGCTCGGCCGGGTGCGGGTCGAAGCCGTCCGTGACCAGGACGGCCCGGCCCGCACAGGGCGCGTATGCGTACTGCTGGACGGCCAGCGCGAGCCGGGCCCAGGCCAGCTGGAGCCGGGGGAGGTCCCCGGGGCGCACCGTGTCGTCGTACCAGTGCCCGGCGCGGAGCCTGGCGTGGATCTCCTCGATGCTCTCGCCGCCGGTGAGGGCGAGACGTCCGGACAGCGTGGCCAGCCGGCGGCTCAGCAGCCCGTCGAGGGTGGCGGCGGGCTCGCCGGACGCCGCTCCGGCGGGCGGGTCGACCAGCGCCAGCAGCGCCACCTCGGCGCCGTTGGCGCGCAGGCGGCCGGCCAGGTCGAAGGCGACCGCCGCGCCGGGGCCGAATCCGGCCAGCCGGTACGCTCCGCCGGGCTGGTGTCGGCGCAGGTCCGTGAGGAGCCGGTCCGCGAGCCGCCCGACGGCGCCGGTCGGCGGGAGCGGGCCGTGGGCGTCCGCGAGCGGGAAGCCGTAGGCGGCGCGCCCGTCCAGCCAGGTCGCGACCGCGTCCCGTTCCGCCTGGGCGTGGCTGTCGGAGTGCACGACGAACAGCGGCTCCGCCGCGTCGCCTGCGGCGATGGGCACGGCCTGGACGTCCGCCTCGGCCTGCCCGTCCGCCGCCCCGGCGTCCTGGGCGCCGCTGCCCGGGTCCAGGGCGCCGCCCCGGGGCGCGTCGGGTGACGCGGGGTCGCGGGGCAGGGTCAGCTGTTCGGCGAGCCGGGCCGGTGTCGGGTTCCGCAGCGCCGCAGAGCTGCGGACCCGCAGGCCGCGCTCGCGGGCCGCGGCCACGATCTGCACGATCGCGAGTGAGTCGCCGCCCAGCTCGAAGAAGTCGTCGTACGGTGAGACGTCATGGCCGAAATGCGCGCTCCAGAGCTCGCACAGCAGGCGCTCGACCGCGTGGCAGGTGAGCGGGATCGCGGTGTCCACGTCCTCGGCGCGACGGGTGGCCGCCGGAGGGTGCGAAGGTATTCGATTCCGAAAGTTCGCGCGCACGGCGAGGCTCCGTCTCTTGAATCGAGCTTGTCAGGAAGCTTCGTTTCTGGGCCGATGCCAGGACAGGCATCCGGCAGGCAATTTGTCCGGCCTCAATTGCCGGTTCGCTGCCTGGAGATCGCGCGGCACCGCCGGAAAGACTCCCATCGATCGCCGTAGGGCGATTGCGCATTCAGCGGCGACTCTCATCCGAGAGGACAGGCCCCGGTCGCCTCAAGGATATTCCGACGAGGAGAACCAAGCGTGACCTCAACCATGGCGAGCACGAATACCGACCACCTCGGAGAGATCTCCGCTCTCGAACTGACCGGCGAGGAGCGGATCGAGCTGGAGGCGCTGGTGAAGCGCCTGCGGGGCAGTGACCCGGCGCTGGTGGACGATCCCGACTGGCAGAGGCAGGCCCGGGAGGAGAGCTGCCGGCTGCCGCACCGGCTGAGCGGGGCGGTGCGGGCCTTCCGGCATGACGCCGGGCTCGACGGCACCCTGACGATCAGCAATCTGCCGCTGGGGGCGGAGCCGCTGCCGCCCACCCCCACCGTGCCGGAGTCGGTGGAGCGCGCCGTCACGGGCCCGGCCGCCGTGGCGGTGCTGCTCGGCTGCGAGCTGGGGGCGCTCATCGCCTTCCGCGGCGAGAAGCAGGGCGCGCTGGTGCAGAACGTGGTCCCGGTGCCCGCCCTCGCGGCCTCGCAGAGCAACGGCGGCTCGGTGCGCCTGGAGTTCCACACCGAGAACGCCTTCCACCCGCACCGCCCGGACTTCGTGGGGCTGCTGTGCCTGCGGTCCGCGCACGAGGACCAGGTCGGTACGCAGGTCGCCTCGGTCCGCCGCGCCTTTCCGCTGCTCGACGAGGCCGACCGTACGGTCCTTCAGGAGCCGCGCTTCGTCACCGATCCCCCGCCCTCCTTCCACGCGGCGGGCCTCCAGCCGGCGGAGCCGCCCCGTGCGCAGCCGGTGCTCAGCGGCGCCCCGGAGGACCCGGACATCTGCGTCGACTTCCATGCCACCCGCGCCCTCGACGAGCACGCCGCGCGGTCCCTGACCCGGCTGCGCGAGGCCCTGGTGGCGGTGCGCACCGACGCGGTGCTCCGGCCCGGGGACATGATCTTCGTGGACAATCGGATCGTCGTCCACGGGCGGGTCGCGTTCACGCCCCGCTACGACGGCAACGACCGCTGGCTGCACCGCGTCTTCGTCCACCTGGACCACCGCCGCAGCCGCCGCAACCGCCCCGGCAACGGGGCCGTGCTGGCCTGACCCGCACCGCCGGGACCTTCGCCGGGGCAGCCGGGCACGCCCGCGCCGGGCCGGTGATGCGGTCGGCCGGCGATGCGGTCGGCCGGTGATGCGGTGGGCCGCCGGGCCGGCCGGGCCGACGGCCGGCCCCGCGGCCCCCCGCTGCCCCGCTGCCCTCCGACCTCGGCCAATAGCGGTTCCATACTGCCGGTATACCGTCTCTGAATCGGCTCTCCATAGCTTCGGGGCGATCAGCGGAATGTGCTGATGACGCTTCCCGGGCAGCGCCGTTGCCGGCGCGCGAGCCGACAAACCGGAAGCACACAGCCGGACACCGTGTTGGCAATGCCGACCACACCACCCCGGGACGGCGGTCGCCGCAACCCGGGCCGGGCCGCACCACCGCGGCCTCGCCCGGTCCCCGCCTGTTCGATCCTCCTGAAACGGCTCCTGCTCACAGCCACGCGACCGTCGACCGACAGGAAGAGTGCTCACCCCATGGCCGTCCTGCGCACCCCCTTGAGCCGAAAGCCCAAGTTATCGCCCACACTCCACGGGATTTTCACCCTCCTGCGCCTGCTCCCCCAGGTCAACCGGACCAAAGCCGTGCTGGGCGCGCTGGGCGTGCTGCTGGCCTCGGTGCTCCCGGTGGCGGTCGCGGTGGTGACCGGCATGCTCATCGGCTCGATCGGCCCGGCCCTCGACGCCGGTCTCTCCTCCCCGGCCGGGCGGCACACCTTTGTGCTGCTGGCCGTGGCCGGCGCCCTGGTGATGGTGCAGCAGACCCTGGCGCCCGTGCTGGCGGCGCTCGGCGAGACCCTCGGCCGCGAGGTCGACCGGGATCTACAGCAGCGGGTCATGGCCGCCGTCGGCCGACCGGAGGGCACCGCCCATCTGACCGACCCCCAGGTGCTGGACGCCCTGCGGGTGGTGCGCGGCCTCGGGATGACCGAGACCGACCGGCCGAGCCAGGCGGTGGGAGCGCTCGCGGTGGTGCTGCCGGCCTGGCTGCGGGCGGTGGCGGCGGCGGCCACCCTGGTCGCCTTCCACTGGTGGGTGGGGCTGCTCTGGCTGCTGACCTGGCCGGTGGTGGTGCACTTCATGCAGCGTGAGTACTTCCGCGTCGGCCGGGTGGGCTACGCCAGCAGCAACGCGCTGCGGCAGGCCGAGTACCTGCGGGACCTGGTGCTCGCCCGGCCCGCTGCCAAGGAGGTGCGCCTGTGGGGTCTGCTGGACTGGCTGGTCGAGCGGTTCGAGCGGTCCTGGCGCCAGGCGACGGAGCCGGTGTGGCGGCAGCGCAAGCCGCGCGCCCGCGTGGTGTTCGGCGCCACCGGTACGATCGCGGTGGTCAACCTGGTGAGCTACGCCACGCTGGCCTGGTCGGGCGTGCACCATGACATCGGCCTGGGTGCCGTCGCCATCTACGCGCAGGCGCTGGCGCTGGCCAACAACTACACGGCCTTCGACGACAACAACGCCTACCTCTCCTTCGCCGGCGCCGCCGTCCCCCGGGTGCTCAGCCTGGACGCCGGCCTCGCCGCCACCGCCGCTCCGGCCGGGCTCCGGCTCGCGGAGCTGCCCACCGCGTTCCCGGCCGAGCGGATCAGCTTCGCCGGGGTCCGGTTCCACTACCCCGGAACCGAACGGGAGGCGCTGCGCGGCGTGGACCTGGAGATCGCCGCGGGCCGCTCGCTCGCCATCGTGGGCGACAACGGCGCGGGCAAGAGCTCGCTGGTGAAGCTGCTCTGCGGTCTGCACACCCCGACCTCCGGCAGCATCCGGGTCGACGGGCACGACCTGGCGGACCTCGACCAGGCGGCCTGGCGCAGCAAGATCGGCGTACTGTTCCAGGACTTCGCGCGCTACCACCTCACGGTGGCGGAGAACATCGGCATGGGCGCTCCGCAGTACGCCGACGACCGGGAGCGGCTGCGGGACGCCGCGCACCGGGCGGGCGCGCTGTCCCTGATCGAAGGGCTCCCGGGCGGCTGGGACACCATCCTGTCGCCGGAGTACACCGGCGGTACCGACCTCTCGGGCGGGCAGTGGCAGCGCATCGCACTGGCGCGGGCCCTGTTCGCCGTGGACGCGGGCGCCCAGGTGCTGATCCTGGACGAGCCGACGGCGGCGCTCGACGTACGGGCCGAGGCGGAGATCTACGAGCGCTTCCTCGAACTGACCGCCGGACTGACCACGATCCTCATCTCGCACCGCTTCTCCACGGTCCGGTGCGCGGAGCGCATCATCGTGCTCCAGGACGGCGTGGTCGCGGAGGACGGCGGGCACGACGAACTGCTGGCCCGGCGGGGACGCTACGCGGCGATGTTCGACCTCCAGGCGGCCCGCTTCACCGAGCCCGCGCCGGGCGAGGAAGCCGGCCTCGGACTCCAGGCGACGGCGGAGGCGGGACATGCGTAAGCCCTTCCAGGCGTTCCGGGAGCTGATGCGCATCGGCTTCCGCGCCGCACCGTGGCACGCCACGATGCAGTTCCTCACCGGCATCGTCTTCGAGATCTCCGTACCGATCGGCGGCCTCGGTGCCAAGACGATCGTGGACGCGGCGGTCTCCGGGGATCTGCGCCTCGGCATCGGCGCCGCCGTGCTGATGGGGCTGGCGGTCTGCGCCGCGCTGACCTCGGTCTTCTACTACGTGCACTGCCTCTTCACCGTCCAGGAGCGCGCCGCCGCGGTGGCGAGCAAGCGGCTGATGCGGCTGATCGGCGGCGCCGAGGGGCTGACGCACTACGAGTACCCCGAGTACCTGGACCAGGTGCAGCGCATCCGGGAGCAGCAGGGCCAGCTGTCGGGCATGGTGAACGCGACCTCCGGCGTGCTGCGGGTCGGGGCGACCCTGATCGTCACCGCCGTGCTGCTGGCCCGGGTGGACCTGCTGCTGCTCTGCCTGCCCGTGCTCGCCGGGGTGTCCTTCTGGCTCGGCAAGGTCAGCCGCGACCTGACGGTGCGGGCGCAGGAGGAGACGAGCGAGCAGGAGCGGCTGCGCCGGCACCTGTTCGAGCTGGGCACGTCCACCGAGGCGTCGGGCGAACTGCGGGTCTACGGTCTGACGGGCCTGATGGGCGAGCGGCACCGGCGGGTCTCCGGGTCGGTGATCGGGCTGCGCAACCGGGCGAGGTGGAAGGGCGCGGTCCTCCAGGCGGTCGACGCGCTGGTCACCGCCATCGGGTACATCGCCGCGATCACGCTGGTCATGGTGCTCGCGGTGCGCGGCACCGCCACCGCGGGCGATGTGGTGCTGGTGCTCGGCCTGGCCGCCCAGCTCAGCTCGACCGTCGGGACGGCGGTGCAGTACGGCACCTACTTCCTCGTGGTGCTGCGGGTGGGCGGGCGCTTCGTCTGGCTCCAGGAGTACGTGGCCGGCGAGCGGCGCACCCCGGCCGCCCCCGCCGCGCTGCCCGACACGCTGCACCGGGGCATCGAACTGGAGGACGTCGGCTTCGCGTACCCGGGTGCGGAGGACGGCCGCGGCGTGCTCGACGGAGTGAGCCTGCGCCTGCCGCCGGGCGCGGTCGTCGCGCTGGTCGGGGACAACGGCGCGGGCAAGACGACGCTGATCAAACTGCTCTGCGGCTTCTACCGGCCCGACTCCGGCCGGATTCTGGTGGAGGGCGTGGACCTGGCGGCGTTCGACACCGCCGAGTGGCGGTCGAGGTGCGCGGCGGCGTTCCAGGACTACGCCCGGCTGGAGTTCCCCGTCCTGGAGACGGTGGGCGTCGGTGACCTGCCACGGATCGAGGACCGGGACGCCGTGGGTGCGGCGGTGGAGCGGGCCGACGCCTCGGGCGTGGTCGAGAGCCTGCCGCAGGGCCTGGACACCCAGTTGGGCAGCCGCTGGGACGACGGGGCGGAGCTGTCCGGAGGGCAGTGGCAGCGGCTGGCGCTGGGGCGCGGGCTGATGCGCACCGAACCGCTGATCGCCGTGTTCGACGAGCCCACCGCCGCGCTGGACGCGCACACCGAGAACGCGCTGTTCGAACGGTTCGCGGCTGCCGCGCGCGCCGGCCGGCAGCGGAACACCGTCACCCTCCTGGTCTCCCACCGCTTCTCGACCGTCGGGATGGCCGACCTGATCATCGTGCTCGACGATGGGAAGATCAAGGAACAGGGCAGTCACCGGGAGCTGATGTCCCGAGGCGGGCTCTACGCCGAGCTCTTCGAACTTCAATCCCGGGGGTACCGATGACGCTCAACTACAGCGATGAACGCACCCTGTTGGGCGGCCAGCTGCCGGCCTGGAACTCCCGGCTGATCGCGACGCTGCGGATCCAGCGCGGCTGGACCCAGGAGGAGCTCGCGGAGTACTCGGGACTGAGCGTACGCACCATCAGGAACCTGGAGCTGGGCCGGGTGCAGAATCCGCGCCGCTCCTCGGTGGACCTGCTGGTGACCGCGCTCGGCGTGGCCGACGAGCAGCGGCACGGCGCCGAGCACCTGGACCACGCGCGGTGGCGCGGGCTGCCGGCGGCGAACTCGGCGCTGGTCGGCAGCCCCTCGGTGCACCAGCAGTTGGCGAACACGGTCCGCACCAACCGGCTGACGACCTTCCTCGGCCCGGGAGGGGTCGGCAAGACCCGGATGGCGCTGAGCGTGGCCGCGCAGATCAGCCACTTCTTCCGGGACGGCGTCGAGGTCGTGGAGCTCGGCGACCTCAGGACCGAGCACGACTCGGTCGAGGAGCAGGCCGCGGCGGTGCTGCACCGCGTACGGCGGCAGCTGAGCCGGGGGCGCCCGGTGGCCCAGCCCGGTACGGCCGAGATCGAGGCCGAGACCAATATGCTGCTCGTGCTGGACAACGCGGAGCACATCCCGGCCGGTGTCATGGCGGCCACCCGGGAGTTACAGGCCACCTTCTCCGGTGTGCACATCCTGATCACGGCGCGCCGCCGGCTCACGGAGCGGCTGGGCGCGAACCGGGAGATCCACCCGCTGCCCCTTGAGCAGGCGCCCGGCGAGCCGCTGTCCGGCGTCCCCGCCGTGGAGCTGTTCCTCCAGCACGTCGGAGCCGAGTCGCAGGCGGCGGCGGAGCTGGAGAAGGACCTGCCGCTGATCGCCGAGCTGTGTCGGCGGCTGGGCGGCATTCCGCGCTACATCGAGTTCGCGGCGGAGTGCCTGCGCGCCATACCGATCCGCCTGATGCTCTCCTACGGGCCCACGCCGGAGATGCTCTGGTCCAACGACCATGCGCTGCTGCGCCACCAGCGGTCGGTGACCGACAGCATCCGGTGGAGCATCGATCTGCTGAGCGACGATCACCGGTTGCTGCTGGAGCGGATCGCCGCGCTGCCCACCCGCCGTTTCGTGCTCGACGCGATCACCGCCGAGTACGACCGGCTGGGGCGGGGGACGTCCCCGAATCCGCTGACGCTCGTCTCGGACCTGCTGGACACCTCGCTGCTGCTGCCCGATCCGGCCCACCACTACCACTACCGGCTGGCCCCTTTCGTCGCCGAGGTGGTGCGGCGCCTGGGGGCGGACCGCCCGATGCCGGGGTCCGGCGGTCCAGCGATCGGCCGCTGAACCGCCGGGCCGGGGCCGGCTCAGCCGAGCTCGGGCCAGTTGGCGAGGTCGTCGCCGTGCGCGTGGATCAGGGCGGAGACGGTCCGCTCCAGGCCGAACGCCATGCACGAGGTGTGCGCCGGGCCCTCGTCCGCGAAGTCGATGGCGAAACGCTCGCCGAGGTGGTCCTTGTGGCAGTTGGCCGAGGCGATCGCCGTGCCCGGGTCGCCGTCGCGGACCGGGGCGATGAACTCGTACTTCAGGTTCTGCTGGAGCTGGCTGGTGCGCATGAACCGGTCGCCGGGGCCGAAGAAGGGATCGCTGGCCGTCTGGACGGAGACCGCCACCCCGAGCCGCGCGAACAGCTCCTCGCAGCGGGTGATCCAGGCGTCCCGCCACTGCCAGGCCTCGTCCTGCCCGGCGACCACCACGAACTCGCGCATCCGGAAGGACCGGAAGCGGCCGTACTCGCTGGTCGCCTCGTGGCGGTAGCAGTGGCCGACGGCGTCGAAGAAGCGCGCCTCCCCGATGGTGCTGTCCGCGATCTGCGGATAGACGCTGTAGCAGACGGCCGGGGCCAGCACCACGTCGGTCTCCTCCCGCGCGGCCAGGTCCTGGGCCTCCGGGGCCTCGCCGGTCCGCAGCGCGTGCACCGTGCCCAGCAGCTGCGGAAAGGACTCGGCGTACTCGGCACGGTCGATGTTCGAGCGCGGGACGACCGGCGCATACCAGGTCGGTCCCGGCGATCCCGCCGGATCGATCGCGCTCAGCGCCGCCTGGAGCCGCGTCAGCACCGATTCGAACTTCGGGGTGAAGCTCAGCAGCCCGGGTATCCCGGTGGGCAGCACCCAGGAGGCCGCTGTCAGCTGCTCCAGCCGGTCCGGTGCTCGGCCGTCGGTGCCCGCGCCGTCGAGTGCGCCGAGCCCGTGCCCGGCCGTCGTGGTTGCCATCGTGAGGATCACGCTCCTTGGGGAAAGCAGGGTACGGAGGTCTCGGGACTCGCGACCTCGGTCCGGAAAAGGGCCGGCCGTGCGGCCCCGCCACCAGCCGGCCTTCTCGGCGAATCGGCGGCTACTGGTCTTCCGGGGGGTGGCGCAGCTGGTGCAGAGCGGGGGGAAGGGTGTCGCCGACGGCCGAGCGCAGCAGTTCCAGATAGTCCGTGGCCAGCTGCCGGGCGGTGCGCTCGGTGAACAGCGAGGTGTTGTACTTGAGTTTCGCCTGCACGGTGGAGGCACGCCTGGTGATCTGGAGGGTCAGTTCGAACTGCCCCTGCTGCTGCGGCAGGTGGTACTCCGCGACGCGCAGCCCGGCGTGTTCGACCTGGCGGCCCGGTTCGAGCACCGCCGCGATGGGGTCGCTCTCGTCGGGCTCGTTGAGGACGAACAGCGCCGCGAACAGCCCGGGGCGGCTGGGGTCGCGCGGCAGGTCGGCGAGCCTTGACAGCAGGGCGAAGGGGTAGTCGCGGTGCAGCAGGCCCCGCCAGAGACCGGCGGCGGTCTTGCGCAGCACCGCGTCGAAGGAGTCCTCGGGGTCCAGCCGCGCCCGCAGCGGGAGGGTGTTGACGAAGTAGCCGATCGCCTCGCGCAGCTCGGCGCCCTGCCGCTGGGTCACGGGGTAGCCGAGGAGGAAGTCCGTCTGGCCGCTGCACCGGTAGAGGAGCAGTTCGAAGACCGAGACGAGGTAGGCGAAGGCGGTGACGTTCCGGGCGGCGACCGCCTCGCCCAGGTCGGCCACCAGGTCCGGCGGCAGTACGACGTCGATCTCCGCGCCCTCGAAGCGGTAGCCGGCGGGTCGCGGCCGGTCGGCGGGCAGCGTGGCATGCCGGGTCACGCCCGCCAGCTCGCGCTGCCAGTACTGCCGGGCCCGGTCGGCTCGCGGCGACACCAGGTACTCGTGCTGCCGCTGTGCGAAGTCCTCGAACGCCGTGCCGGTGTCCCGGGCGGTGTGGGGGGAGCCTGCGACCAGCGCCGCGTACCGCGAGAGAATCTCGCCGCAGATCAGCAGCTGGGAGACGTTGTCCGCGACGATGTGATGGGCCGTGGCCAGCAGGATGTCCGGGCCGCTCCGGGGGCGCAGCAGCGTGATCCTGACCGGCGGCTCCCGGTCGAGGCGGAACGGGCGGCGGGTGAGTTCGAGCGCGAAGTCCCGCAGTTCGGCCGCGTCGAGGTCCACCTCGTGCAGTTCGAGGAGCGAGGACGCTCGCGCAGCCCGCCCCCGCCGGCGGCGGACCCGGCCGGCGGTGTCGCAGTCGAACACGGAGTCGAGCAGGGTGTGGCCCGAGACCGTCGCCCGGACGGCCGTCTCCAGCACCGCGATGTCCACCGGGAAATGCAGGCTCAGGGCTGAGACGACGTTGTAGGACGCGCAGTCCGGTTCGAGATTCTGGATCAGCCAGAGGGCTTCCTGGCCGAGGGTCAACCCACTGCCGACCGCAGGCGCGGAATTCCGCCGAGTCACCGGTGTCGCCGCAGGATTCATGCTCCGTCCGTCTCCCTTCCGGTTGGCGCACCGCTTCCGCGCATCAAGTACGGCATGGGTTCGCGGGGTACGACAAGGAATCGGAACGGCAACTTTGCTGCCCGTCGGAAGCTGCCTGACAGTTGCCTGTCCCCCGGCGCGGGGCGGCTCCTACCCTGTGGTCGTGATGCCCGCTGAGGCGAGGAAATGGCGGCAGCCGAATTCTCTGATCGGCCTTGAATTATCCGACTGGGGGTTGACGGGCCCGGCGGCCACTCGGCCGGAACGGAGGTTGGTTGAATGGGGAAGCACACCATCAGGCATCTGATCTCTCTCGACGACCTGTGCGACTCGGATGTGCGGGGCATCGTCGAGCGCGGCGCGGTGCTGGCCCGCCGGGCGGAGTCGGGGCTGGGCGTCGGAAGCGCGGCGCTGTCCGGTGCTGTCGTCGGTGTCTACTTCCGCAAGACCTCGACCCGCACGCGCACCGCGTTCTCCGCCGGCACGCTGCGCCTCGGCGCGGGGCTGGTCGCCTACGGACCGGAGGACCTGCAGCTCAACACCGGGGAGACCACCGAGGACACCGGCCGGGTGATGTCGCGGATGCTCGACGTCCTGGTGGCCCGTACGGCCGGCGACCCGCTGGAGATGCGGGCCTGGGCCGCCCAGAACCGGATGGCCGTCATCAACGCGATGAGCGCCGACGAGCACCCGACCCAGGCACTCACCGATCTGACCACGCTCGCCATGCGGTTCGGCGCGGTGGACGGACTGAGCGTGCTGTACGTCGGTGAGGGGAACAACTCCGCCGCCGCGCTGGCCCTGGGCCTGAGCCGCTATCGGGGGGTCCGGCTGGAGTTGCGCACCCCGCCGGGCTACGGCCTGGCCGAGGCCGTACTCGAACGCGCCCGGAAGCGGGCGGCCGAGAACGGCTCCACGGTGAGCGAACGGCATGACCTCGGTGAGCTGCCCGAGGACTTCGACGTGGCCTACACCACACGGTGGAAGACCACCGGGACCAGCAAGTCGGACCCGCACTGGCGGGAGGTGTTCGCGCCCTTCCAGGTGTCCGCGCGGCTGATGGAGCACTCGCCCAAGGCGCTGTTCATGCACGATCTGCCCGCCCACCGGGGCGAGGAGGTCACCGCCGAGGTGCTCGACGGCTCCGCCAGCATCGCGTTCCAGCAGGCCGAGAACAAGCTCTACAGCGCCATGGCGGTCCTGGAGTGGTGCCGTGACGCCTGCTGAGACCTGTCCGGGGGAGCTGGACCGGGCCGGTGGTCCGGGGGACGGAGGACCGAGTGCTCTATCTGCGTAAAGTGGTGCCCTTCATCCCCGAGCACAGCACGGCGATCCGGGACCTGCGTGACTCGCTGGACGTCTCCGAGACCGAGATCAAGGTGCTCACCAGGTTCCTGGGGCTCGAACGGATCGCCACCGCCGAGGGGCTGTCGACGCTCGACATGCTGCTGTCCATCGGCCAGGAGGCGCTGGCGGACGTGGACCGCTCCCTGGTGCGCTATCTGATCCACGCCCACACGGTGCAGCACCTGGCGCCGCCGGGGCTGCGCTGGATGGACGTGCTGCGCGACAAGCTGGGCCTCGGGGAGGCGAGGGCGTTCTCGATGTCCCATCAGGGCTGCGTCATCAGCCTGTCGGCGCTGCGGCTCACCGAGAGCCTCCTCGCGGAGGAGCCCGCCGGGAGCACCGCGCTGATCCTGATCGGGGAGAAGGCCCTGTCCCCGGTGGTGCAGCACATCCCGGGAATCTCGGTCCTCGGGGACGCGACCGCCGGCGTCGTGGTCGCGCTGGACGGGCCGGGGGACGCGGTGCTGAGCACGGCGCACCGGACCCTCGGCGAGTTCCACCAGACCCGGCACATGTCCGATGAGCTACAGCGGCGCTACCGCCAGACCTACACGCCCACGCTGGCCGCGGTGATGCTGGAGGCGGTGGAGGGCGCGGGCCTCGGGCTGGACGACATCGACCTCGTCCTGCCGCACAACGTGAACCGGTACTCGTGGAGTTCCACGGCGCGGAGGCTGGGCCTCCCGCTGGAGCGGATCTACCTAACGAACGTCCCGAAGACCGGCCACTGCTTCTGCGCCGACCCCTTTGTGAACCTGTCGACGGCGCGCGCCGAGAACGTGGTGCGGCCGGGCGAGACCGTGCTGATGGTCTCCGCCGGCCAGGGCGGGACCTTCGCCGCCGCGGTCGCCAGGACCGCGGCCCGAGAGGAGTGACATGGTTGCTGCACAGGACTCCGCGCCGGCCGGTGGCGGGTTCAGCGCGCGGCTCAAGACCGCCCTGGTCGGGGACCCGACCGCCCGCTTCGTGTATGTGAACAACTTCGAGGTCGAACGGGTCTGGGGCACGGGCGAGCCGAAACTGCCGGGCACCGGCCTCTCCTTCTCCTCGGCCACGGTGAACCGGATCGAGGAGGTCGGCGTCCTGCTCGCCGACGAGCACGACGCGGTGGTGCTCAAGGACGCGGTCGACCCCGGCTACGCCGCGTACCTGGCGGCACTGGGCGCGGCCCAGGGCCTGCACCTGACGGTGGACCGCAATCTGCCGGAGCGGTCGGTCACCCATGACGCGCTGGAGTCGCCCCGGCTGCTGGCCGCGCTGCGGGAGCTGGCCGACGGCCGCACCTATCTGATGCCGCTGGGCATCTCGGCGGACGAGGAGCGGCTGGCCGAGGCGGCGGGCCTGCCGCTGGCCGGGCCGAGCGCCGCCGTCTGCAAGCGGGTGAACGGCAAGATCTTCAGCCGGGAGCTGGTGGACGCCTTCGGGCTGACCGCCGTCCCGGGTTCGGTCTGCCGGACGCTGGAGGAGCTGGAGGCGGCGCTCGCCTCGCACCTGGGCGAGGCCGGCTCCCGGGTGGTGGTCAAGGAGTCGCTCGGCGTCTCCGGACGCGGCATGGTGGTGCTCGACGAGCCGAGGCGGGGCGAGCAGCTGCTGCGGATGCTCACCCGGCGGGCGGGGGCGAACCGGCGGGTCTCCGTCGTCGTGGAGCGCTGGATCGAGAAGCAGGCCGACCTGAACTACCAGTTCATCGTCGGCCGGAGCGGCGGGGTCCGGTTCGAGACCGTCAAGACCGCGCTGACGGAGAACGGCGTACACCGGGGGCACGTCTTCCCGCCCGCGCTCCGCCCCGACCAGGTCCAGGAGTTGCGGGCGGCCGCCGAGGTGATCGGCAAGGAGCTGGCCGCGGCCGGGTACTTCGGGCTGGTCGGCGTCGACGCGATCCTCGGCGCGGACGGCACGCTCTACCCCTGTCTGGAGATCAACGCCCGGTTCAACATGGCGACCTATCAGAACCGGATCGCGGAACGCCTGATCCGGGACGGGCAGTACGCGCTCGCCACCACCTTCGACCTGCAACCGAGCCGCGTCCACGGCTTCGACGAGGTGCGCTCCGCGCTCGGCGGCCTGCTCCTCGACCGCGCCGACCAGCCCGGACGCGGACCGCGCGGCGTACTGATCAACAACTTCGCGACCCTGAACGCGACGCTCCAGGCGGGCGGCGGGCCCTACGGCCGCCTCTACGCGATCTGCGTCGGTGACGACGAGCAGGACGTGCGGCGGACGAGGGAGCGGGCGGAGACCCTTCTGAAGGAAATGGTGGCCAAGCCGTGAGTGAAGCAGTCGATTGGAGCGGCCTCGCCGCCCAGTACGGCACCCCGACGTATGTGTACGACGGCGACTGGCTCGTCGCCAACCTCGAAGCCCTGCGCTCGGTGCTGCATCCGTCGCTGGAGGTCTTCTTCTCGCTCAAGTCGAACCCGAACCGGGGCGTCTACGACGTCCTGCACTCGGCCGGCGCTCGGGCCGAGGTCTCCTCCCTCGCCGAACTGCGGCTGGTGCTCGAAGCGGGGACCGATCCGTCCGACGTCGTCTTCCTGGGCCCCGGCAAGAGCGAGCAGGAGATCACCGCCTGCGTGGCGGCCGGGATCTACGCGATCGTCTGCGAGTCCTTCGCCGAACTCGAACTGATCGACCGGACGGCGGCCGCGCACGGGGTGCGCCAGCGGGTGCTGCTGCGGGTCAACCCGGCGTTCTCCATCGCCGGGTCGCGGCTGACCATGGGCGGCAAGCCGCGCCAGTTCGGCATCGACGAGGCCGCGCTCCTCGAAGCGGGGCCGACCCTGGCCGCCTTCCAGCACGCCGATGTGGCCGGCATCCAGGTCTACCTGGGCACGCGCATCCTGGACGCCGACGTGATCGTCAAGAACACCGCGTACATCCTGGACATCGCGGAGCGGGTCGCGCAGGCCACCGGTATCCGCCTGGACGCGGTGGACATCGGGGGCGGCCTCGGCGTGCCCTACTTCGAGGGCGAGGGCGACCTCGACACGACCGCGCTGGCGAAGGACCTCAATCCGCTGCTGGACCGGTTCGCCTCGGCGCACCCGGGCACCCGGCTGATGATGGAGTCCGGCCGGTACCTGACGGCGCTCGGCGGCACGTATCTGATGCGGGTCCGCTACACCAAGCAGTCCATGGGCGAGAACTTCGCGGTGGCGGACGGCGGAACCCACCACCACATGGCCGCCGTGGGCATCGGCTCCTTCGTCAAGCGCAACTTCCCGATCGGGCTGCTCTCCCGCGAGGCCCCGCCGGACGAGGCGCCCGGCCCCTGGAACGTCGCGGGGCCGCTGTGCACGCCGAACGACACCATCGCCAAGGGCGCGGCCCTGCCCGAACTGCGGCCGGGAGACCTCATCGGCGTCCTGCGGTCGGGCGCCTACGGGCCCTCGGCCTCGCCGGTCTACTTCCTCAGCCACGGCTATCCGGCCGAGGTCGTGCTGCTGCGCGGCCGCTCGTACCTGGTACGCAGCCGGGACACCGCCGAGGACATCCTCGCCAAGCAGGCCACCCACCCCGAGCTGCGCCAGGCCGGCCGGCGCGGCTGACCCCGCCCGACCGGCACCACGGAACCCCGATCCCACGAAGGAGCTGAGACGATGGCGAACACCGACGGCGTCACGACCACCACCGACGCGCTGCGGGACGCGCTCGCCACGGTCCTGAAGAAGGACCTACCCGAGCTGACCCCCGAGCTGCGACTCTTCAGCGATCTGGCGCTGGACTCCACCAGCGTGATCGAGCTGCTGATGGCCCTGGAGGACACGCTGGGGTTGCAGATCGACCCGGACCAGCTGACACCGGAGGTCTTCGAGACGGTCGGCGCGCTGAGCGAGTACATCGACGCGTGCCTGTCCGCCGGGCAAGAGCCGACGCGCTGACCGATGCGGGAGACGACGTATGGGGAGCGGCGCGCCGCCGTCCGCCCGGACGGCCTCGGGGCGTTGCGGCTGAGCCGCCCGGCCGCCCGGGTCTTCCCCCGGCGGCCGCCGGCCGGGCTGACCGGGCTGGAGCTGCAGTTCATGACGGACTTCCTCGCCGCGTTCGGTGCGGAGCCCGACCATGAGCGCTATGCGGGGGGCGGCGGCAACCGCTTCACCGAGATGGCGCGGGAGTTGCTCGACGGCCTGGAACGGCCGCTGCCCCCGCTGGGCCGGATGCTGCTGGCGTACCACGTGCCCGACATGAGCATCGTCGATGTGACGGGCTGCTACCTGGCCGAGCGGTGCCCGGGGCGGCCGGAGGTGTTCTCGGTGTCCGGGCAGGGCGTGGGGGCTCCGTTCACGGCGCTGCGGATGCTGTCCGCCATCCGCAGGGCGGGGAGCGCGGCCGAGAGCGCGGTACTGGTGCTCGACCAGTCCACCCTTCCCTATCTCGACCCCGACACGCATGCCCGGCCGATCAGCGACTGCGCGGTGCTGCTCCGCAGCGACTGCGCGGGCGAGGACGAGGGGGCGGACGTCGACTTCCTGGCCGAGCAGGTCGTCGACCCGACGGTGGCGCTGCGCGAGCTGGCGCGGCGCAGGCCCGAGGCGAGGATCGTGGTGGGCCGGATGCTGGCGGAGCGGCTCGATCCTGGGCTGAGTTCCGACTGCGACCTGGTCGAGGGGGAGCGCGACCGTCTGTGCACCAGCGCGTGGGCGGCGCTGGCCGAGCACTGGACGCAGGACCGGTACACGGTGGTGGCCGACTACGACCCGCACTCCGGCCGGCTGTTCCAGGTCGGCCTGCGTCCGGGAGCGGCAGCGTGAACGGGGCGGCGGCCGAGCTGCGGCGCTACCGGGAGCTCGGCCGGGAGGGCGGCCTGGCCGCCGGGCTGGGCGCGGTGCTGGCAGGTCTGGACGTGGCCGGTGTGGCGCCCGGCGGCGTCGCGGTGCTGCCGACGGCCGTGCTGGCCGGGCAGGTCGGGGCCGGGCAGGTCGAGGCCGGGCAGGTCGAGGCCGGGCAGGTCGAGGCCGGGCAGGTCGAGGTGCTTCCCCACCCGTTCGCGGGCCTGGAAGGGCTGAGCCTGGTCCGCTTCGCGGCGCGGAGCGCCGGTGCCGGTACCGGCGCGGGGCTGACCGGCCGGTATGCCGCCGCCCTGGCGGCAGTGCGGATCGGCGTGCTCTCCCGCATGGTGGACGCGGCCGTGGCGCGGCTGGAGGCCCGGCGCTTCGGCGGCCTGCCGCTGATCGAGCGCCAGCTCGTCGGCGGGGCGCTGGCCGATGTGGTCACCGAGATCGAGGTCGCGGCGGCGGCCGCCGCGCACGGGGACATGCCGGCCGAGGCCGCCTGGGCCCAGCACGAGCGGCTGACCGAGGCGGGCTGGGCGACCACCCGGCTGTTCGGCGCGGAGGGCTATCTGATCGACCATCCGGTGCGCAGCCTCCATCTGTCCGCCCTCACGGCGGATCTGTGGCTCCCCCGGCCGAGCGCCACGGAAGGAGTCCGGTGACCGTGGTCGAACTCGACGAACGACTCGCAGCACTGCGCGGCGCCGCCGCCGAGACCGCCGGTGAGCTGCGCGCACACGCGTCGGCGCTCGACGCGGACCCGTACGGGATGAAGCCGCACCTGGACGTGGCCGCCTTCGACCTGATCCGCCGTTGCACCACTCCGGAGCGTTTCGGCGACCCGCTGCGCATCGGCCGCTTCGGGTACGCCGCGGGGTCGTCCCTGGACACGCTGGTGTGGACGCTGGAGCTGGCCTACGGCGACGCGGGGATGGTGCTGGCCGCCCCCGGGCCGAGCCTCCCCGGAATCCTGGTCGACCAGCTCGGCGACGAGGCGCAGCAGGAGTACTTCCACCGCGCGGTGGCCGGCGGGCCCGTCTGGACCTTCTTCGCCGTGACCGAACCGGACCGGGGCAGCGACGCCGGCGCCATGGAGAGCGCGTTGCAGCGCGAGACCCCGGAGCTCTACCGGCTGCACGGGACGAAGAAGTACATCGGCAACGGCGCGCGCGGCGCCATCGGCGTGGTCTTCGCCCGTACCGGCAGCGGACCGCTGTCCATCCGCGCCGCGCTGGTCGAGGCCGCCGCCCCGGGCTTCCACGGGCAGGCGCTGGAGACGGTGGGCCTGCGCGGCGCGGCCCTCGGCGAGATCCGGCTCACGGGCGTCCCGGTGCCGGCGGAACGGCTGCTGGCCAGGCATCTGCCGCCCACCCGGCGGGGCCTGTGGGGGGCGGTGCGGGTGTTCAACACCGTACGGCCCCAGGTGGCCGCGCTCGCGGTCGGCACCGGTCTGGCCTGCGCGGACCTGGTGCGTACCGAGCGCCCGAACGCGCCGGGCCTGGAAGCCGTCGCGGCCCGGCTTGAGGCGTGCCGCCACCTGGTCTACGAAGCCGGCGCCGCCCTGGACCGGGACCGTGACGACGGCCGGCTCTCCAGCGCGGCCAAGATCGCGGCGGTGGCGGCGGCTCGCGAGGCCGGCCGCTGGGCGGTGCGTTCGCTCGGCCCGGCGGCGCTGGTGGAGCACCCGTTGCTGGAGAAGTGGACCCGCGACATCTGCGCCTTCGAGTTCATGGAGGGCACCAGCGACATCCAGCGGCTGCACCTCGCGCGTTCGCTGGTGCGGGGACGGGGCCAGGGAGGCGGACGGCCATGAGAGTCGGTATCGACCTGCTGGAAATCGACCGGTTCGCCCGGATCGCCGCTCATCCGGGCGGGCGGCGGATCGTGTTCTCCAGCACGGAGCTCGCCCACGCCGACACGCTCGGTGCCCCGCGCCGCAGCGAGTACCTGGCGGGCCGGTTCTGCGCCAAGGAGGCCACGGCGAAGGCGCTCGGCCGTGGGCTCGGCCAGGGGCTGAGCTGGCGGGAGATCGAAGTGCTCGCCGACGCCCACGGGGCGCCGCAGGTCCTGCTCAGCGGGGGCGCCCAGGCCGTCGCCGAGCAGGCCGGGATCGGGCGGATCGAGCTGTCGCTCAGCCACCAGGGCGGCCTGGTGGTCTGCGTGGCGATAGCCCTGCCGGCTGAGGGACCGGGACCGCAACGCACTGACGCACACGGCGCGCCCGCCGACCGGCCGGCCGGCGCGCCGTCCTGACTCCGAGGAATGGACCGATGGACCTCAGCCTCTTCTTCTTCGCCGACACCGCCACCAACGGGGACCGGTACCAGCTGCTGCTGGAGAGCGCGCGCTTCGCCGACGTCCACGGCTTCCGCGCCGTGTGGACTCCGGAGCGGCACTTCCACAGCTTCGGCGGGCAGTACCCGAACCCCTCGCTGACCGGCGCCGCGCTGGCCACGGTGACCGAGCGGGTGGCGATCCGGGCCGGCAGTGTGGTGGCCCCGCTGCACCATCCGATCCGCATCGCGGAGGAGTGGTCCGTCGTCGACAACCTCTCCGGCGGCCGCGCGGGGATCTCCTTCGCCTCCGGCTGGCACGCCGGGGACTTCGTGCTCCAGCCGGAGAACTTCAAGGACCGCAAGAACATCATGGTCGAGACGGCCAGGACGGTGCAGCGGCTCTGGCAGGGCGAGGCGGTCGAATTCGACGACGCGGAGGGCGAGCGGCGCACCGTCCGGCTCTTCCCGCGCCCGATCCAGTCGGAGCTGCCGGTGTGGATCACGGCCGCCGGCTCTCCCCAGACCTTCCGGATCGCGGGACGGCTGGGCGCGGGCGTGCTGACCCATCAGCTCGGCCAGGACCACGACGCGCTGGAGCGCAACATCGCCACCTACCGGGAGGCGCTGGTCGACGAGCACAGCGACCGGGCCCGGGGCCACGTCGTGCTGATGCTGCACACCATGCTCGGCGAGGACCGGGAGCGGGTGCGCGAGCTGGTCCGCCACCCGCTCACCGAGTATCTGCGCAGCTCGATGGATCTGATCGCGGCGGACCCGGCCGCCCCGGGGCCGGACGGCTTCGACCTCAACCGGATTCCGGCCCGGGACAAGGAGTTCATGCTCTCCCGGTCCTTCGACCGCCTCTTCACCGGCGCCGGCCTGTTCGGCACGGTCGAGGACGGCGTCCGGGTGGTCCGCAGGCTCGCCGCGATGGGTGTGGACGAGATCGCGTGCCTCATCGACTTCGGCGTGGAGCAGCAGGAGGTGCTGCGCTCCCTCCGGTACCTCGACGCCCTGCGCGCCCGGGTGGCCGACCCGGACGGCGCGGCGGACTGAGTCCGGCGGATCGCGCCCGGAGCCGGACCCACGAGAGGAAGGCGAACGTGTCCGCCACATCGACCTCAGCGCTCACCGCGCACCGGCCGGCGCCGGGTGCGCACGCCGCCGCGGTCCGCCGCGCGCTTGCGCTGCCCGCCGTCCCGCACCGCGCGGTGCGGGTGTGAGCGGCATCGAGCAGGCAGCCGCTCGGGCGGCGGCGCAGCCCGAGCGGTCCGGGCCGCTGACCTGGGTCCAGCAGGAGTGGCTGCCCGCGCAGCCCGACGCCCGGGGCGCCTCGTACGAGGACAACATGTTCCGGGAGCTGGAGCTCGCCCCGCTGGGGTTCGAACCGGTACGCCGCGCGGTGCGCGCGGTCCTCGCCCGCCACGAGATCCTGCGCAGCCGCGTCGTGGGCCTGGGTTCCGACGCCTGCCAGGTCGTGGACCCGGTCGATCCCGGGTACGACCGGGTGCTGGAGCCCGTGGCCCTCGACGGGTGGGAGGAGGCCGTGTCGGCGGCGCGGCTGACGTCCTTCCGCCTCTCCCTGGAGTGGCCGCTCAGGCTGCTGGCGGGCACGGAGGCCGGGAAGGTCTCGCGGATCGCCATGGTGGTCGACCACTGGGCTGCCGACGGGCTGGGCATCCTCGCCCTCTTCGACGACCTCACCGGAGCGCTCGACGCGGAGGCGCGGGGCACCGAGTGGACACCTGCGGGTCCGGTGGAGCAGCCGATCGACCTGGCCCGCTGGGAGTCGGCCACTCCGGCGGGGGCGGAGTACCTGGAGCGGGCGGTGGCGTACTGGCGGCGGCAGTACGAGCGCCTGGTGCGGGGCCTCGGGGACTACCGGCCCGCAGCCCCGGACGAGGCGGCGCGCGGCGACGCCCCGCTGCTCTTCCCGGGCTGCACGATGAGCTCCGTCCGGCTCGCGGAGGCCGCGGCGACGGTCGCCGACCGGCTGCGGGTGCCGGTCGCCGCCGTCTACCTCGCCGCCTTCAGCGCCGCGATCGGCGCCGCCGAGCGGGTCGGCGCCGTGGGCACCTTCATGCTGGCGGCCAACCGGCTCACGCCGGCGGCCCTGCGCTCGGTCCGCAATGCCGTCACCCCCGTGCCGGTGGTCCTGGCCGTGTCACCGCCGGGAGGTTTCGACGAGACGGTGGCGAGCGCCGCAGCCCAGCAGATGCAGGCCCTCCGGTACGCCAACGCCGAGTTCCGCCTGACCGAGGGCGTCGCGGGCGAAGTCCTCGGTGACCTGCGGCGCACCAGTGTGAGCAGTGCGATGTTCAACTTCATGCCGGAGAGCGCGCTGCGGGGCGACCGGCTGCCGGCGATCGTGACCGAGGCCCCGCTCGATGTCGTGGAGCCGATGCCCGTCCGGGCGGCCGCCGCCGATCGGATGTTCATGATCATCATGCAGCGGGACCGGGTGATCATGACCATGCGCTGGCGCGAGGACACCACCTGGCAGCGGTTCGCCGAGCCGATGCTCCGACACCTCGCCGACCTCATCCTGTACCAGGCCGCGCCGGGTTCCAGGCCACCCGAGTTCGGCGGCTGAGCTGAGGACGCCCGGCCCCCACCCGGACCGCCCCCGGACCGGCCGGGGCGCGCCCGGCCGGGTGGGCGGGTGCGTAACGGCGGGGACGCCGGGCAGGAGGTCGGGCGACGCCGACAGCCGACCCGGAGACAGGTGCGAGGTGCCCGCAGTCCCCGATTCCGTGATCGACATCGCCCGGCGGCACAACCAACCGGTCGTCGTGCAGACGCTCCGCTCCACCGTGGGCGCGGTCCTCGCCTACCTGGTCGCCCTCCAGCTGACCAACGACCCGGTGCCGCTGCTCGCGCCGCTGACCGCGCTGCTGGTCGTCCAGGTCACCCTGTACGCGACGCTGACCACCGGCGCGCGGCGGGTGGTCAGCGTGGTGGCGGGCGTGCTGGTCGCGGTGGGCTTCAGCGAACTGGTGGGGCTGAGCTGGTGGAGCCTGGGGCTGCTGATCCTCTTCGCGCTGGTGCTGGGGCGGCTGCTGCGGGTCGAGGAGTCGGTCAACGAGGTCGCGATCAGCGGCATGCTGGTGCTCGGCGTCGCCCATGTCAGCCAGACCGCGCTGTCGCGGGTGGTGGAGACGGTGATCGGCGCCGCCGTCGGCATGCTGCTCAACCTGGTGCTGGCCCCGCCGGTGTACGTACAGCCCGCCAGCGAGGCCATCGAGACGCTGGCCGGCCGGATGCGCGGGCTGCTGCTGGAGATCGGCAGCGGTACCGGCCAGGTGTCCCGGCAGGAGTCGGTCGAGTGGCTGTACCAGGCCCGCCGGCTGGACCAGGACATCGCCTGGGTGGACGTCGAGCTGACCCGGGCCGAGGAGAGCCTGCGGCTCAATCCGCGCGTCCGGCAGGGGGAGCTGGCCCGGCTGGTGCTGCGCAGCGGTCTGGACACCCTGGAGATCTGCGCGGTGGTGCTGCGTACGCTGTGCCGCTCGCTGGCCGATCTGGCGGCCGAGCGGAGCGACGAGCCGGTCTACCCCGACCGGACGGCCGCGCCGCTGCGGGACCTGATGTGGCATCTGGCCCGCGCGGTGGACTGCTTCGGCCGGCTGATCACGGCCCAGGTGTCGGCCAGCGCGGAGCGGGCCGAGCAGGACCTCGCCCAGGCCCTGCTGGACGGGCGGGCCACCCGGCAGCGGATCGCCGGGCTGCTGGTGGGCGAGATGGAGCGGCATCCGGAGCGCTGGCAGTTGCAGGGTGCGCTGCTGGCCAACATCGACCGGCTGCTGGACGAGCTGGACGTGGAGCGGCGGTCCCAGATGCTGGCCGAGGCGACCGAGCGCTACCAGCAGCGCCGCAGGCCGCAGGACGCCCGCGCGCTGGTCGACCGGGCCCGGGACGCGCTGCGGCGCAGCCGGTAGCCGGCCGGGGCCCGGGGCGGCTCAGGGGGCGGCGGGGACCAGGACGACCGGGCAGTGGGCATGGTGCAACAGGGCATGCGCCACGGTGCCCGGCCGCAGGCCGGGGTGGCTGCGGGTCGGGGCGGAGGTGCCCACCACCAGCAGGGCGGCGTGGGCGGACGCCTCGACCAGGGCGGCGGCGGCCGCGCCGTCGACCAGGTCGGTCACGATCCGGCCGGGCGGGAAGTCGGCGCGGGCCGCCCGTACCGTGCCTTCCAGCAGCCGGGCGTGCTGCCGGTGCTCCTCGTCCAGGCTGTCGACCAGCGGTACGGCCTGGCCGACGCCGGAGATCGCCGACCAGGCGTGCAGGGCGCGGACCGGGGCGTCCCGGCGGGCGGCGGCGTCGAACGCGAACCGGACGGCCGGGGCGTCGTCCTCGTCGCGTACGCCGACCAGCACGCTCAGGCCCTGGGCGGCCGACGGCGGGGCGTGCACCACGACCACCGGGCCGTGGGCGTGGGCGGCGACCCGCAGGCTGACCGAGCCCAGCAGCAGCGAGGCGAAGCCGCCCTTCCCCCGGGAGCCGACCACCACCAGGGCGTGCCGCCCAGCCGCGTCCAGGATCGCCGGCGCGGGCTCCGCCGCGACGACCCTGGCGGTCGTCTCCAGGCCGGGGTGCGCCGCCGCGACCTGCGCCGCCGCCTCGGCCAGCAGGTCGTGGCCGGCCTGGAGGATCAGGTCGGTGACGCCGGCCGCCGCCCGTTTGGAGAGGGTGGCCGTCCCGGTGTCCACGGCGTGCACCAGCCGCAGCGGGCAGCCGCGCCGCTCGGCCTCGGCGGCGGCCCACTCCAGGGCGGGGCCGGACTGCGGCAGGGCGTCGACACCGGCCACGACCTCGGTCACCTGGGGGCTGCTCTCCATCGCGGGCTCCTCGCCGGGGTGCCCGGCCGTCGGGACTCCGGCCCTCAGGATGCCCCGGGAAGGCGCCCGGCGGCGGCCCGGCCCACCCGCAGGGGTGACGGGGTGGCGCGGGCGGGTCAGGCGGAGGCGAGTTCCGCCGGGGCGAGCGGCTTGCCCAGGCAGATGCTCGTCGGCTCGTCCCGGTAGAGCCCGAACTTCTCGACCGCCGTGTATCCCTCGGAGCCGTACAGGCCGATGGCCTCCGGCTGTTCGGCGCCGGTCTCCAGGACGACCCGGGTGCGGCCGGCCCGGCCGGCCGTCAGCTCCAGGTGGCGGAGCATGGCTCGGGCCAGACCGCGGCCGCGCGCGGCGGGGCTCACGTACATCCGCTTGAGTTCGGCGTCGCCGGCCCGCAGCCCGTAGCCGTCGTCCTCCCTGGCCCGCCAGCCGCCGCAGGCGACCGGTTCGCCGGCCAGGTAGCCGACCGCGAACAGGCCCGAGGGGGCGTCGAACTGCCGGGGGTCGATCGGGGTCAGGTCGACGTCCCCGTACCGGACGACGTACTCCTGCTGGACCTCGGCGATCAGCCGGGCGGCGTCGGGGTGGGCGTAGCCCACGGTGCGTATCTCCACGGCCGACCAGCGTACCCGGCCGGAAAACGCCTGCTCAGGGCTGGTCGGACCGGGGGCCGTCCAGCAGCGCCAGCAGGTCGTCCTTGCCGAACATCCGGGCGGCGTCGCGGGCGGAGGGCTGCCCGGCGCCGGGGTCGGCGCCGCCGTCGACCAGGGCGCGCACCACCTCGTCCTCGCCCTTGAAGACGGCCCCGGCCAGCGGGGTCTGGCCCCGGTCGTTGGGCTGGTCGGGGTCGGCGCCGTGGGCCAGCAGGGCGCGGACGGCGGCGGGGTGGCCGTGGTAGGCGGCGAGCATCACCAGGGTGTCGCCCCGGTCGTTGCAGAGGTTCGCCGGGGCGCCGGCGGCCAGGTAGCCGGTGAGCGCGGCGGTGTCGCCGGTCCGGGCGGCGGTGAAGATCCGGCCGGCCAGTTCGACGACCTCCGGGTCGGGGGTCTGCCCGGCGGGGGGCTGTCCCGCGGGGGTGTGCTCGGCGGGGGTGTGCTCGGCCGGGGTCTGGTCAGTCATGGTGGTCCTTCCGGGGTGTGGGCGTCCATCCGGCGGCGGGCCGGTTGGACGCGATACGGGCGGCCATTGCGGTGACCTGGGGGAAATCCACCCATTTGCCGCTTTCGTCAGCTATTACTTTTTGTCACTATGAGGAGACATTCTGTAGCCCCCTTGCGGAATGCTGTCCCCCCTCTCTGAGGAGCACTCCCCATGATCCTCTCCTTCTCCGGCGTCATCT
The DNA here is from genome assembly GCF_044755465.1 of Streptomyces sp. NPDC092296. Classification (NCBI taxonomy): domain Bacteria; kingdom Bacillati; phylum Actinomycetota; class Actinomycetes; order Kitasatosporales; family Streptomycetaceae; genus Streptomyces; species Streptomyces sp. NPDC092296. Next base: position 174,636 of record NZ_JBIVRB010000008.1, read on the forward strand.
TCCTCGGCGTGATCGTCTTCCTCCTCTCGCGCAAGTGCGGGCTCAAGCTCGCGCACGCCACCGTCTGCGCGCTCTTCGGGTTCTATCTCTCGAGCACCGCCATCGCCCCCAGCATCCACGCCGGCAGCCAGAGCCTGGCCGGGCTGCTCGGCGGACTCAAGTTCTGACCGGAGCCACGGCTTCCCGTAGGCCCGGGGCGCGGACCCACCGCCCCGGGCCTCGTTCCGTCCCGTGACCCGTCCGCCGCACGCCGCCGTACGCCGCCGTACCGCTCGGGGAGAGCCGATGTCCCTCAACCGCACCCTGGTCCGAGGCCGCGACCTGGCCCGCACCGCCGGGGACCACGCCGCCGACCTGCTCGGCCCGCTGCTGGTGGTCGGTCGCGGGCTGCTGCGGCACGCCGCCTGGCTGCGCGCCTGGTGGCAGGGCACCCCCAAGGACCGCAGAGGCCCGGCGGCCCTGCTGGTCGCGGCGGTGCTCGCGGCGATCGCCGTGCTGCCGTACGGGGTCCCGCTGGCCGCCGCCGGGCTGCTCGCCGCCGCCGCCTGGGCCGGCCGCGACCGGACACCCGCCGCCGCGTCGCCCGACCCGGCCCACCTCAGGCTCCAGGCGGTGTACGCCGCGCTCACCCCCTACCTGTCGCACCCGGACGACCCCCGGCCGCTCTACACCCACGACGGCGACTACAAGGCGGTCTTCACCGGCTGGGAGTTCGACGGGGAGGGGCGGCTCGCCGTGCTGGAACTGGGCTACCCCGCGTACTTCCCGGACAGCGAGGCCACCGCCCGCGCCCGGGTCGAGCAGGTGCTCCAGGGCAAGGCCGGGCGCGACCGGGAGTACCGGTTCGAGTGGGCCGAGGAGACCAACCGGCTGCGGGTGGAGGCGCTGGCGCCGCTGCCGGCGGACATCGTCGTCCAGCGGTTCGTGGCCGGTCCGGGCGAGCTGGTGCTCGGCTTCACCGACACCGACGGCAGCAACCGGACGATCCCCCTCGACCTGGGCGGCAGCCCGGCGCAGCGGCCCCCGGTGCTCTGGCGCACCGGCGCGCGGACCGCCGACGCGCACCTGCTGGTCCTCGGCACCCCCAGGGCCGGCGCCTCGACGCTGCTGCGGGCCATCGCCCTCCAGGCGCTGCCGTCCGGTGACGTACTGGTCGTCGACGGCGCCGGCAGCGGGGAGCACGGCTGCCTGGTCGGGCGGCCGGGGGTGCGCACGGTGGAGACCAGCCTGCACGGGGCGCTGGCGGCGCTGGAGTGGGCGGCCAACGAGACCGGGCGGCGGCTGGCGGCGGTCGAGCGGGCCCGGCAGTTCCGCGACCCGGCGCCGCTGTCGCCGCGTCCGCTGTGGCTGCTGCTGGACCACCTGAGCGAGCTGAGCGAACTCGCCCGCGCGGAGGACCGGCCCGACCCGCAGGAGCTGCTGGAACGGCCGCTGCGGCAGGGGCGGTCGGTGCGGGTGTGCGTCGTCCTGGCCGAGCACCTGGACGCCCTGGACCGGGTCCGCCCCGCCGTACGGGCCGCCGCCCGGGGCCGGGTCGTGCTCGGCACGCCGACGCCCGAGCAGGCGGCGGCCGCGCTGGGCGCCCCGCTGGACCTCACCCCGCCGGTCCGCGTCCCGCCGGGGCGCGGCTACGCCCGGCTCGGCGGCACGGCGCCGGTCCGCCTCCAGGTACCGGCCGCGCCCGACCCGCTGGACGAGGACGCCCCGGCCCAACAGCGGGACGCCGTCACCGCCCTACTCCCCCACCCCGCCCTCACCCTCACCAAACGCCCCACCCACCCAGGACGCTGAACACCCAGCCGGCCGCACCCCCACCCCAGGGGCGCGAGGAACCGCGCGAACAACCCACCACCCACCCAGGGCGCTCAACAAACAGTCCGCCACACCAACCCAGGGGCGCGAGGAACTGCCCGAACAACCCACCACCCACCCAGGGCGCTCAACAAACAGTCCGCCGCACCACCCCAGGGGCGCGAGGAACTGCGCGAACAACCCACCACCCACGCAGGGCGCTGAGCAAGCGGTCCGCTGCACCTCGGTGCGGGGCTTGTCGCGCAGTTCCCCGCGCCCCCGGGTGAGTGCATGGCTGAGCAGGCGGTTTGCTGCACCTCCGTGCGGGGCCTGTCGCGCAGTTCCCCGCGCCCCCGGGTGAGTGCATGGCTGAGCAAGCGGTCCGCTGCACCTCCGTGCGGGGCCTGTCGCGCAGTTCCCCGCGCCCCCGGGTGAGTGCATGGCTGAACAAGCGGTTTGCTGCACCTCCGTGCGGGGCCTGTCGCGCAGTTCCCCGCGCCCCCGGGTGAGTGCATGGCTGAACAAGCGGTCCGCTGCACCTCGGTGCGGGGCCTGTCGCGCAGTTCCCCGCGCCCCCGGGTGAGTGCATGGCTGAACAAGCGGTTTGCTGCACCTCGGTGCGGGGCCTGTCGCGCAGTTCCCCGCGCCCCTGAGGGAGTGCATGGCTGAGCAAGCGGTCCGCTGCGCGTAGGTTCCCGCGCGCCTCAGGGCGGTGTCCGGAGCGGCCGGCTGGGGGGATGGGGGTTCACGCGACGAAGACTTCGCCGGTCGGGGCGGTGCCGGTGCCGGAGGAGACGGCGTGGGCGGCGAGGGCCAGGCGGCGGGCCGCTTCGCGGGCGGTGTCGCCGCCGACGGTGAGGGGGAGGCGTACGTAGGGTTCGAACGCGCCGTCCACGCCGAAGCGGCTGCCCGCCGCCAGCCGTACGCCGTGCCGCTCGCCCTCGGCGGCCAGCGCCGCGCCCGACTCGCCCGCCGTGCGCACCCAGAGCGTGAGCCCGCCGGTCGGCAGGTCGAAGCGCCAGTCCGGCAGGGTGTCCCGCAGGGCGGCGGCCAGGTCGTCGCGGTGGCCGCGCAGCCGGCCGCGCCGCTCGGTGACCCCCGCCGCCCAACCGCCGTCGCGCAGCAGCCGGGCGACGGCGAGCTGCTCCAGTACGGGCGAGCCCAGGTCGGTGTACGAGCGGGCCGCGATCAGACGGCGGATCACGGCGGGCGCGGCCCGGACCCAGCCGATCCGCAGTCCGCCCCAGACCGCCTTGCTGGCCGAGCCCACGGTGATCACGGTGCCGCCGGGGTCGAAGGCCGCCAGCGGCCGGGGCAGCACGGCCGACCCGCCGGTGTCGAAGCTCAGTTCGGCCATGGTCTCGTCCGCCACCAGCACGGTGCCGGCCGTCCGGGCGGCGGCGACCAGGGCGCCGCGCTGCTCGTCGGGGACCAGGGTGCCGGTGGGGTTGTGGAAGTCCGGGATGACGTACGCGGCGCGCGGCGCGGCGCCCCGAAGCACCCGCCGCCACTCCCCCAGGTCCCAGCCGGCGAGCCCGCCGGCCAGTGCGACCGGTACCAGCCGGATGCCGTCGCGGCGCAGCATCTGGAGCAGGTTGGCGTAGCTCGGCGCCTCCACCGCCACCCGGTCGCCGGGCGCGGTCAGCAGTCGGCGTACCGCGGCCAGGGCGCCCATCGCGCCGGTGGTGACCATGATCTGCTCGGGCATGGTGGGGGTGCCGCGCGCGGTGAAGCGGTCGGCCAGGGCCTCGCGCAGCACGGGGAGGCCGGCGGGGTAGTCGCCGTGGGTGCGGGTGTGGGCGGGCAGGTCGGTGAGCGCGGCGGTGAAGGCGGCGGTGAGCCAGGGTTCGGCGGCCGGGGGTGCGGCGCAGCCGAGGTCGATGACGGTCGCGGCCAGTTCGGGGGGCAGCGGTTCCAGGCCGCCGGTGGGCACCGGGTGGCCGTCGGGCAGGACGGTCCAGCTGCCGGCGCCGCGACGGCTGGTCAGATAGCCCCAGCTGCGCAGTTGCTGGTAGCCGGCGGCGACGGTGGTCCGGCTGACGCCGAGGGCGGCGGCGAGTTCCCGTTCGGCGGGCAGCCGGACGGAGACGCCGAGCCTGCCCTCCAGGACGAGCAGCCGGACCGACTCCGCGAGCCCCCGGTAGGCGGGGACGCCGCCCTGCGGTGGGAAGCCCGCACCGCCGAGCAGACGGGCGAGGCGGCCGGGGCCGACGACGGTGGTCCAGCTGTCCATGGCGATCAGTCCACTTCTTCGCGATTGGCCGTCGATCGGCAGGCCGATCCGCCCTCAGAGTGGCATGGGCGGGCCTCGGTGGCCAGGCCGATCGCGAGGAGGGGCATGAACACCCGACGTCTGGTGCAGCTGTACGCGGGGCTGCTGCTGTACGGGTCCAGCGCGGGCCTCCAGGTCCGGGCCGGCCTGGGTCTGGACCCGTGGGACGTCTTCCATCAGGGCGTGGCGCGGCACACCGGCTGGTCGATCGGCACCATCGTCTGCGTGGTCGGGGCGCTGGTGCTGCTGCTCTGGATACCGCTGCGGCAGCGGCCGGGGCTGGGCACGGTGAGCAATGTGCTGCTGGTCGGCACCTCGATGGACGCCGCGCTGCGGGTGGTCCCGGCCGTGGGCGCGCTGCCACTGCGGATCGGGCTGCTGGTCGCCGCCGTGGTGCTGAACGCCGCCGCAACCGGCCTGTACATCGGCGCGGGCTACGGTCCCGGTCCGCGCGACGGGCTGATGACCGGCCTGCACCGCCGCACCGGCCGCTCGGTGCGGCTGGTGCGCACCTGCATCGAGGTCAGCGTGCTGGCCGTCGGCTGGCTGCTGGGCGGCACGGTCGGCGTCGGCACGGTGGTGTACGCGCTGGCGATCGGGCCGCTGGCGCAGGTCTTCCTGCGCCGCTTCCCGGGCCCGGGGGCGGCCGGGCCGCGTACGGTCGCCGCCGGGCGTGCCGAGCCGGCTCCGCAGCCGGACCGCGCGCCGTCCTGAGGCGGTGGCCCGGGGCCCCGGGGGCGGGGAGGGCGGCGGCATACTCTGGGACGTGACCAGCCGACCCCTCACCAGCCGACCAGTGACCAGCCGGCCCGTGCCGCGCCACCCGTTCCTGGACCACCCGGGGCTGCTCGCCTTCGCCCATCGCGGCGGGATGCTGGGCGCGCCGGAGAACACCATGGCCGCCTTCGAGCGGGCGGTGCGGCTCGGCTACCGCTATCTGGAGACGGATGCGCGGGTGACCGCCGACGGCAGGCTGCTGGCCTTCCACGACGCGCGGCTGGAGCGCAGCACCGACGCCGCCGGGGCGGTCGCCCGGCTGCCGTGGCGGACGGTGCGGGCGGCGAGGGTGGCGGGGCGGGAGCCGATCCCGCTGCTGGAGGAGGTGCTGGGCGCCTTCCCCGGGACGCGGTTCAACATCGATGTGAAGTCCGCCGCCGCCGTGCGCCCGCTGCTGGCCGCCGTGCGGCGCACCGGGGCGTGGGACCGGGTCTGCGTGGGCGCCTTCTCCGACGCCCGGCTGGCGGCGGTCCGGGCCGCCGCCGGGCCCCGGCTGGCGACGTCGCTGGGTCCGCGTGCGGTGCTGGGCCTGCGGCTGCGGTCGCTGTCCGGCCCGGTGCCCGCCGACCGGCTGCTCGGCGGCCGGGTGCTGGGGGCGGCGGCCCGGCGGCAGGCGGTCTGCGTCCAGGTCCCGGCGCGCTACCCGGTGGCGGCGCAGCCGCAGGACACCGGCGCGGTGGTCGACCGGGCGGGCGGGCGGGGCCTGCGGGTGGTCGACCGGGCGTTCGTCCGCGCCGCGCACCGGCTGGGCCTCCAGGTGCATGTGTGGACGGTGGACGACCCCCGGCTGATGCGGGAGCTGATCGGGCTGGGCGTGGATGGCATCATGTCCGACCGGGTCGATGTGCTGCGTGACGTGCTGGTCGAGCACGGGCGCTGGTCCGGCTGACGGGGACTTCCCGCCCGGGACCGGGCGGCGGCGGGGCAGGGGAGGCCGGGGATGGCAGCGGAACGGGTCGGGGCGGCGGAGCCCGTGGTGGACGGTGCCGCGTCGGCGGCGGCCGGGCTGCGGCGGGTGCAGCGCGGCTGGTACTTCTACGACTGGGCGAACTCGGTCTTCTCGACCACGGTGGTCACCGTCTTCCTCGGCCCGTACCTCACCTCGGTGGCCGAGGCGGCGGCGGACGCGGACGGCTATGTGCACCCGCTGGGCCTGCCGGTGCGGGCCGGGGCATTCTTCCCGTACGCGGTCTCCGCCTCGGTGCTGCTGTCGGTGCTGGTGATGCCGGTGGCCGGGGCGGTGGCGGACCGCACCGGGCGGCACCGGACCCTGATGGGGGTGGCCGCGTACCTGGGGGCGGGGGCCACCGCCGCGATGTTCCTGCTGCGCGGCGACCGCTATCTGCTGGGCGGGGCGCTGCTGGTGCTGGCCAACGTCGCGTTCGCGGTGTCGGCGGTGCTGTACAACTCCTTCCTGCCCGCCATCGCGCCGCCGGAGCAGCGGGACGCGGTCTCCTCACGGGGCTGGGCGTTCGGCTACGCGGGCGGGGCGCTGCTGCTGGTGCTCAACCTGGTGCTGTACGAGGGGCGTGCCTCCTTCGGCGTGGCGGAGGGCGACGCGGTGCGGATCTGCCTGGCCTCGGCGGGGGTGTGGTGGGCCGGGTTCACCCTGATCCCGATGCGGCGGCTGCCGGAGCGGGCGGGGGTCCCCGGTGCGGCGCCGGTGGCCGGGGGCGGGCTGGGGGCGGGGTTCCGGCAGCTGCGCGGCACGCTGGCCGAGATGCGCCGCTACCCGCTGACGCTGTTCTTCCTGGCCGGGTACCTCTGCTACAACGACGGGGTGCAGACGGTGATCTCGCAGGCGTCGCTGTACGGCAGCCGGGAGCTGGGCATGGCGCAGGGGTCGCTGGTGGTCGCGGTGCTGATGGTGCAGGTGCTGGCGATCGGCGGGGCGCTGCTGCTGGGCCGGCTGGCGCGGCGGTACGGCGCCAAGCGGGCGATCCTGGGGTCGCTGGTGGCCTGGGGGGCGACGGTGGCGCTGGGCTTCGCGCTGCCGGCCCACCGGCCGGTGTGGTTCTTCTCACTCGCGGCGCTGATCGGTCTGGTGATGGGCGGCAGCCAGGCGCTGTCCCGGTCGCTCTTCTCGCAGCTGGTGCCGCCGGGCAAGGAGGCGGAGTACTTCAGCGTCTACGAGGTCAGCGACCGGGGGACCAGCTGGTTGGGGCCGCTGGTCTTCGGGATCGCCTACCAGGCGACCGGGAGTTACCGGGTGGCGATCGTCTCGCTGGTGCTGTTCTTCGCGGTGGGTTTCGCGCTGCTGCTGCGCCTTCCGGTGCGGCGGGCGATCGCGGCGGCGGGGAATCCGGTGCCGGAGCGGGTGTGAGGGAGTACGGTTCAGCCGCAGGCTCCGGGGCAGGTGCGGAGTGTACGCCGATTGCAGCTGTCAGGATTGGTCACTGCGTGCAAAAAATCGGAAGCCGAGGGTGATATCGCACGCCAGATGTGACAAAAAGGGCGCCGATGGGTACAACGGGGGCGGCACGACTGACGACGCATGTCCCAGGACGGGAATCTTCGACGGCGGCCGCGCGTTGACCGAATCAGACGAAGACAGAGACCGAACCAGTCCTGTGGGCCACAAGCCCGGGAGGCACGATTCATGAGTGAGCGAGCTCTCCGCGGCACGCGACTCGGGGCCACCAGCTACGAGACCGACCGCGGTATCGATCTGGCCCCCCGCCAGACCGTGGAGTACGCATGTCAGAACGGACACCGCTTCGAGGTGCCGTTCTCCGTGGAAGCCGAGATCCCTTCCGTGTGGGAGTGCCGCTTCTGCGGTACCGAGGCTCTCCTGCTCGACGGCGATGAGCCGGAGGAGAAGAAGGTGAAGCCCGCGCGCACCCATTGGGACATGCTGATGGAGCGCCGGACCCGAGAGGAGCTGGAGGAGGTGCTGGCCGAGCGGCTGGCCGTGCTCCGTTCCGGCGGGATGAACCTGGCGGTGCACCCACGGGACAACCGCAAGAGCGCCTGACCGCACCACCTCCCCGGCGGGGAGGCGAAGGCCCCGGCGCCGGCAGAGACATCTGCCGGCGCCGGGGCCTTCGCCGGGTCCGGACGGAGCGGCGCTCAGCCGCGCCGGTCGGGGCCGGGCAGCCGGGTCTGCTCGGCGCCGGGCTGGCCCGATCCCGACTTACCCGATCCCGACTGGTTCGGGCCGGAGTTGTTCGAGCCTGAGCGGTTTGGGCCTGAGTGGTCTGGGCCGGGCCAGCCCACGACCTCGCCGGGAACGACCTTGCCGTCCGGCCGGTGGATGCGCAGCTGCTCCTGGAGCCGCAGCGCGTCACCGAGCGGATCGCCCGCGCGCCGCATCACCGACCGGGCCAGCCGGGCCGGTACGCGCCGCAGCAGCGCCCTGGTCGGCGGGAAGAGGCAGGCCAGGCCGAGCAGGTCGGACAGGAAGCCGGGGATGATCAGCAGCATGCCGCCGGTGATGGTGAGCGCGGTGTGCGACTCCCCCGGCTCCGGCACCCGGCCCTGCTCGACGGCCCGCGCCGCGTCCCGCAGGGCGCGCAGCCCGGCCCGCTTGACCACCCAGCCGCCGAGCACGGCGGCCAGGATCAGCAGCCCCACCACGGCGAGGCCGCCCAGCACCGAGGCCACCTGGAGCAGCAGCCAGATCTCCAGCACCAGCCAGGCCGCCACCAGCAGCGGAAGCAGCGTACGCAGCCTGCCGCGGCGCCTGGCCGGGCGGGCGGTGCCCCACTGACGGGTGTCGGGATCGGTCACGGGTCTGCTCTCCACTCCCTCGCCCGGCGCGCTCCCCTGCGGAGGGCCGGCCATCGGACCCCGCGCCCGCCCCGGTGGGGGCGGGCCCCGGCGGCCCGCGCGAGGGCGACGGCCGGACCGCTGCTCCTAGCGCGCGGCGCCGTTCGCCCCCGTGTTCGGCTCAACGTCGGAGGTCGCGGAGGTGTTCCGGGCGGGCTGACTGTCAGGCACGGCCTGGCTGTCCGGGATGGCCTGGTCGTCAGGCGCGGTCCGGTCGTCAGGGGCGGCCTGGTCGTCAGGGGCGGTCCGGCTCTCCGGCACGGTCTGGTCGTCCCCGGCAGTCTGGTTGGGGAGCGGCAGCCGCCCCAGCCGGTTCTGGACCCCCCAGGAGGTGACCCGCATCAGCGCCTCGACCACGATGGTGCGGCTCATCTTGCTGGCGCCCAGCTCCCGCTCCACAAAGGTGATCGGGACCTCGACCACCCTGAAGCCGGCCCGCACCGCGCGCCAGGCCAAGTCCACCTGAAAGCAGTACCCCTGTGAGGCGACCTCGTCCATCCCCAGACCGAGCAGGGTCTCCCTGCGGAAGGCACGGTAGCCGCCGGTGACATCGCGCAGCGGCACGCCCAGCATCAGCCGGGAGTAGGTGCTGCCGCCCCGCGAGATGAACTCGCGGTGCTTGGGCCAGTTGACCGCGCTGCCGCCGGGCACCCAGCGGGAGCCGAGCACCAGGTCGGCCCCGCCGCGCAGCCCGGTCAGCAGACGGGGCAGCTGCTCGGGCTGATGCGAACCGTCCGCGTCCATCTCGACCAGGACGTCGTAGCCGTTGTCGATCCCCCAGCGGAAGCCGGCGAGGTAGGCGGCGCCCAGCCCCTCCTTGCCCTTGCGGTGCAGCACATGCAGATTGGCGTCCGCTGCGGCCAGTTCGTCGGCCACCTCGCCGGTCCCGTCCGGGCTGTTGTCATCCGCGACCAGGATGTGCGCCTCCGGCACCGCAGCGCGAACTCTGGCGGTGATGAGGGTCACATTCTCGACCTCGTTGTAGGTCGGGATGATCACCAGGATCTTGCCCAGATCAGCGAACCCCTGGGGCTCGTCGGCGGCGGTGTTGTCGGTCACGGACCGGCCTTTCTCCGTTTGCTGCGGTCAGTTGTGCGGCTGGAGCCGGCCCCGTGCGTCGCACGGATCGGCGTACGGCCGGGGCACCTGGCAGCGCTCCGCCCGACGCCGGGGTGCCCGATACCGCCACCCCCAGCAGCACCCTTGTGCACGGTCCTCGGCGTCAGTCGCGGAGAGTCCCGCCACCGGTCGGCGCCACGGGTGCGGCGCCCCGGCGGAGCCGGTTCCGCAGGACGGCGACCGCGCACGAGAGCAGCCCCACAATAGCGATCACCCACTCCGGCCACGCACCAAGCCGATCGGCGAGTGTCCGGCCGTCCCGCAGCGGGACCTTGGCGGTCAGTGCGGCCGGGGTCAGCTCGGCCGTCCGCTGCTGCACCACCCCGTCCGGGCCGATGATCGCGCTGATACCACTGGTGGCGGCGATGACGACCGCGCGGCCGTGCTCGACCGCGCGCAGCCTGGACATCGCGAGCTGCTGCTCCGGCTGGCCGCTCCGGGCATAGGTGGCGTTGTTGGTCTGGACCACCAGCACCCGGCCGCCCGCGTCCACGGTGTCCCGGACGATCTCGTCGTAGGCGACCTCGAAGCAGATCACATCACCGATCCGGGCCGGACCGAGCTGCAACACCCCGGGGCCGCTGCCCGGGTAGAAGTCGCGGGCCACCCGTTGCAGCCGGGTGATGTACTTCGAGAGCAGCGACCGGAAGGGCACGTACTCACCGAACGGCACCGGGTGCTGCTTGGTGTAGGAGGCGCCGGGGCCGGTGGCCGGGTCCCAGACGATGCCCTCGTTGCGTACGTGCTGGTTGTCCGGCCCGTCCACCAGCGTGCCGACCAGCACCGGGACGCCGACCGCCCGCACGGCCCGCTCGATGGCGTCATACGCCTCGGGGTTGGTGAAGGGGTCGAGGTCAGAGGAGTTCTCCGGCCAGATGACGATGTCGGGCTTGGCACGGCGGCCCGCCGCGACCTCGGCGGCGAGCTGCTCGGTCACCTTGGCGTGGTTGCCCAGCACCGCCATCGGCCGGCCGAGGAAGTCCATCCCGGGGTGCGGCACATTGCCCTGGACGACGGCGACCTCGACGGTGTCGTCGGGCGCGGTCGGCACCGGCACGGCGTACCCGACCACGGTGGCGGCGGCGGCGAGGACCAGCGGCACCGCGACCAGCCGGCCGCGCGCCCGAGCAGCGGACGCACCCGGGGCCGCCGTGGGCGCGGCGGCCGTCACAGCCGCCGGGGACGCGGCCGGGCGGCCCGGGAGCAGGCGGCGCAGCGCGGGCGCGGCGTGCGGCAGCAGCGGTACGGCGGCGGCGGCGAGCAGGCCGCCGGTCAGCGCCACGGCGAAGGTCACCAGGGGCGCCCCGGCGACGGCCGCCAGCGGCAGATACGGGGTCGCCGTGTTGGCGAAGGCCAGGCGCCCCCAGGGGAAGCCGCCCAGCGGCAGCCGGTCCCTGGCCCACTCCTGGGCGACCCAGAGACAGGCCGTCCACAGCGGCCAGCCGCGCAGCCGGGAGGCGACCGCCAGCCCGGCGCCCATGGCGGCCAGGAAGACCGCCTCGACCAGCGAGAGCGCGATCCAGGCGTCGGGGCCGATCACCCGCAGCCAGTTGAGCAGCGCCAGCATGAAGGGCGCCCCGAAGGCGAAGCCCGTCCAGGCGCCCTGCCGGGCGGTGCGGCCCCGGGTGAGCAGCGCCAGACCGGCCACCGCCACCAGCGAGAGCGGCCACAGGTCGTACGGCGGGAAGGCGGCGGCCAGCAGCAGTCCGAGCAGCGCGGCCGCGCCACTGCGTGGCAGCCCCCGCCGGACCCGCTGCCGGCGCGACGGGCGGGGCGCGGTCGGCCCGGTCGCCCCGGCCCCGGCCGTCCCGGGCGCGGGCTCGGCGGTCACCGAGGCGGCCGCCGTCTCGGGCCGGTCGGACGCGGGGCCGACCGGCTCGGGCTCCTGGAGCGCCGGATGGACGGGCAGTGCCACGCGCGCCGCCTCTCTCGTGATGGACTCGCGCGCCTCCGGAACCCACCGGCGCGACGTGCGACGTGCGACGACGGTACAACGCGCGGGGCGGTTCGCAGGAGTGGGGGCCGCGCCGGATCTCCCGGCGGCCCCGGCCCGCGCGGCGGGTCGGGGACCGGACGCCCTTCGGTCCGACCTGGGGCCCGCCGGCTGCGGGTCCACCGAGAGCCGTTGTCTACTGAGCGTCCGGCCCCCGCCCGGGTCGCACCTGCCCGGCCGGACCGGGTTGGCCTACCGGCTCCCACGCTCCCCGCACCGCTGCGGCTGGACCTGGCTGCCTGTCGGCGGCCGCCCCCGGGGGCGGCCGCCTGTTGGCCCAGCTGCGGTCACGGGTTTTGGCGTGGAGGTGTTCCGGTCGGGCGACCTGCGGGGGGCTGCCCCGGAGGTGGACGCCGTCGAACCTACTCGCTGCCGACCGCCGTCTGTCAACTGGGGTCTGACCTGGGCTGACGGCACGAAACCGCAGGTCAGCGGTGCCATACCGGCCGGGAGTGGCGGTTTCGGCCCGCCCTAGGGAGGTATCCGGCACCACCCGATCGGCCGCAGGTGATCACCGGCGGCCCGGTCGGCGGCCGCCCGCCGGTCAGAGCGAGCCGTACACCACCCGGCCGCGCACCACGGTGGCCAGGCAGACCGGCAGCGGATTGCCGGGGCTCAGGTCGGGCAGGCCGGGGGTGCCCGAGCGCGGGTCGGTGGACCAGCCGGCGACCCGGGAGTCGGGGGCCTGGACGACCAGGTCACCGGTCCGCCAGACGGCGTAGCCCGCCGGTGCGCCGGGGACGAGCACGCCCGCGTCGTCGCGGCCCACCGCCCGCCAGCCGCCCCGGGTGTGGGCGGTGAAGGCGGCCCGTACCGAGATCCGGTGCTCGTCGGTCCGGTGGAAGGCGGCGGCCCGTACGGTGCCCCACGGGTCCAGCGGGGTCACCGGCGCGTCCGAGCCGAAGGCGAGCGGGACGCCGGCCCGCAGCAGCTGGGCGAAGGGGTTGAGGCGGGCCGCCCGGTCCGCGCCGAGCCGCCGTACGTACATGCCGTCCGGGCCGCCCCAGGCGGCGTCGAAGGCGGGCTGCACCGAGGCGACCAGGCCCAGTTCGGCGAAGGCGGCGACCGCCCGGTCGTCCAGGTACTCGGCGTGCTCCACCCGGTGGCGCAGCGCCCGCACCCGGTCCGTGCCGACCTTGAGCGCGGCGGCCCGCACCCCCTCGACCACCGCGTCCAGGGCGGCGTCCCCGATGGCGTGGAAGCCCGCCTGCATCCCGGCCTCGGTGCAGGCGGTCACATGGTCGGCCACCTGCGCGGCGGTCAGGTGGGCGGCGCCGGTGTGCGGGGCGTCCGCGTACGGGGCGCGCAGGCAGGCGGTGTGCGAGCCGAGGGCGCCGTCCACGAAGAGGTCGCCGCCGGCGCCGACCGCGCCCAGCCGCCGGGCGGTGTCCACCCCGCCGAGCTCGCCCCAGTAGCCGAAGACCTCCGGGCCGTCGCCCTGCGCCGCCAGGGCCAGCAGGCCGGTCAGGTCGTCGGCGGAGGAGATGTCCGGTCCGGCGCACTCGTGCAGCGCGCCGATGCCGAGGGCGGCGGCCCGGTCCAGGGTGGCCCGCTGGGCGTCGCGGCGCTGGTCGGCGGTGAGGTGGGCCAGGGCGGCGCGGCGCACCGCGTGGTGGGCGCCCTGGCTGAGCGGGCCGTCCGGGTGGTGTCCGGCCAGGTCGGCCAGGCGGGGTGCGGCCGGGTCCCGCTCGGCCAGGGCGCGCAGCGCGGTGGAGGCGGCGGCGGAGTGGACGTCGGTGCGGGAGAGGTAGACGGCGGCGCCGTCGGCGGCGGCGTCCAGTTCCGCGCGGGTGGGCGGGCGGTTCTCCGGCCAGCCGGTGTCGTCCCAGCCGTGGCCGATCAGCACCCCCTGGTCGGGGCCCAGCCGGCCCCGGGAGCGCTCCTGGCGGACGTGACGCTCCAGCCGGGCCAGGGCCTCGGCGAGCGACGGGCAGCCGGTGAGGTCGAGGCCGGTGAGGGCCAGGCCGGTCGAGGTGGCGTGCACATGGGCGTCGACGAAGGCGGGGGTGACCAGGGCGCCGGCCAGGTCCACCACCTGGTCGGCGCCGTCGACGTAGGCGTCCGCCGCGCCCTCCGAGCCGATCCAGGCGACGGTGTCCCCTTGGACCACCATGGCGGTGGCGAACGGGTCGGCGGGGCTGTAGACGGTGCCGCCGCGCAGCAGCACGGTACGGGTGGTGCGATCGGTCATGGGGTCAGTCTGCCGGGCGCCGCCCCGGGTCCGCGCTCCGGGTGGGGCCCGCGCTCCTGGCCGGGACCGCCCCTGGTCACAGCCGGGGCGCGCGGGCCTCGTACGGGGTGCTGAGCACCACGGTGGTGCGGGTGGAGACCCCGGCGGCGGTGCGGATGCGGGCCAGCAGGTGCTCCAGGTCGCCGGGGCCCGCCACCCGGACCTTGAGGATGTAGTTCTCGTCGCCGGCCACGCTGTGGCACGCCTCGATCTCGGTCAGCGGCGCCAGCCGCTCGGGCACGTCGTCGGGCGCGCTGGGATCGAACGGCTTGACCGAGATGAAGGCGGTGAGCGGCAGGTCCACGGCGTCGGGGTCGACGACCGCCGCGTAGCCGCGGATCACGCCGCGCTGCTCCAGGCGGCGCACCCGCTGGTGCACCGCCGAGGTGGAAAGGCCGGTGGCCTTCCCTAGGTCGGTGTAACTCATCCGCCCGTCCTGGACGAGCAGCTGCACGATCTGGCGGTCGAGGTCCTCCACAAGGGGCAAACCTACTGGGCGCGGCGGCCCGTTGCCGACCCGGTGGGCGCGGGGCGGCGGGCTTATGCGCGGGGGCGGGCGCGGGCCGGGGTGCGGCGCCGCCCGGTCGGCGGGGGCGCCGGGCGGGAAGGGGCGCTGCTGGGGCGGGTTGTGGGGCGTATCGGGCGCACGTCGGCAGCTTGTGTGACGAACGCCACACCGGCCGCATGATGGTGCATCACCGCGCAGGATTATGAGGCTCGTGCGCAGGGAATTGCTGGCTATGGTCATGGCCGTCGCGGCCTGGGCCCACCCGAGGGGGATGAACATGCCTGTACTTGACCGGCGCACCCGCAGCGCAGCAGCCGACGACAGCGAGGAGCTGCCGGCCGCCGACCACTCCGACACCGCGTTCCGGGGGACCGACCCCGGCGACGGCGACACCTGGGAGATCTTCCGGGTCCGCTGCCCCGAGTGCGACCGCCCGATCGCGCTGCTCGGGGACGAGGAGCGCTTCCCGCAGCACGCCGTGCTGCACAGCGCGTGGAACCCGTTCGCCTCGGCGGTCTGCCCGGGTTCCGGCCAGCCGGTCGA
Organism: Streptomyces sp. NPDC092296; assembly: GCF_044755465.1. Taxonomy (NCBI): domain Bacteria; kingdom Bacillati; phylum Actinomycetota; class Actinomycetes; order Kitasatosporales; family Streptomycetaceae; genus Streptomyces; species Streptomyces sp. NPDC092296. Next base: position 189,637 of record NZ_JBIVRB010000008.1, read on the forward strand.
CGAGGCGGCGGACCTGGCGGACGACGCGGACTTCGACGCCGAGCCCGACCTGGAGGCGCTGCTGACGCTGCCGCCGGAGCTGGACTGGCGTACCCAGCCCTTCTCGCACGTCGGCGGTCCCGGCTCCCGGCCGGTACGGGTGCCGCAGATGCGCGCCCCGCAGGAGCAGCCCCGTACCGGTCGGCGCTGACCGACACCGAGACACGTACCGGCCCCGTGCCGGCCGGCCCGTGTCGACCGTTGTGGGCGGCGCGTGACCGGTGGCCCCGCCGCCCGCCCGGCGCGGCCGCCGATCCCGTACCGGCCCGGCCTCAGCGGCCGTCGCCGCCGGTGAGCCGGCGTCCGATGACCATCCGCTGGATCTGGTTGGTGCCCTCCACGATCTGCAGCACCTTGGCCTCGCGCATGTAGCGCTCCAGCGGGTAGTCGCGGGTGTAGCCGTACCCGCCGAGGACCTGGACGGCGTCGGTGGTGACCCGCATCGCCGTGTCGGTGCAGAACAGCTTGGCCATCGCCGCCTCCTTGGTGAAGGCGAGCCCGGCGTCCCGGCGGCGGGCGGCGGCCAGGTAGAGCGCACGCCCGGCCTCGACCTGGGTGGCCATGTCGGCGAGCATGAAGGACAGGCCCTGGAAGTCCGCGATCGGGCGGCCGAACTGACGCCGGGTCCTGGCGTACTCCACCGCGTGGTCCAGGGCGGCCTGGGCGAGGCCGATCGCGCAGGCGGCTATCCCGAGTCGGCCGGAGTCCAGGGCGGACAGCGCGATGGCGAAGCCCTGGCCCTCCTCCCCGAGCAGCCGGTCGGCGGGCACCCGCACCCCGTCGAAGTGGATCTGGGCGGTGGGCGAGCTGCTCATGCCCATCTTGTGCTCGGGCGGCGCGGCGGTCAGCCCGGCGCTGTCCGCCGCGACCAGCAGGGCGCTGATCCCGCCGGGGCCGTCCTTCCCGGTGCGGACCATGGTGCTGTAGAAGTCGGCGGCGCCGCCGTGGGTGATCCACGCCTTGGTGCCGTTGACCAGGTAGTCGCCGCCCTCGCGGACCGCGCGGGTGCGCAGCGCGGCGGCGTCGGAGCCGGACTGCGGCTCGGAGAGGCAGTACGCGCCGAGCTGGCCGCCGCCGAGCATGCCGGGCAGCAGCCGCTGCCGCTGCTCCTCGCTGCCGAAGGTCGCCAGGGCGTGGCAGGAGAGGGTGTGCACGCTGACGCCGAGCCCGATGGCGAGCCAGCCGGCGGCCAGCTCCTCCAGGACCTGGAGGTAGACCTCGTACGGCTGGTCGCCGCCGCCGTAGGTCTCCGGGTAGGGCAGGCCGAGCAGTCCGGCGGTGCCCAGGGTGCGGAAGACCTCCCGGGGGAAGCGGCCCTCGGCCTCGTCGGCGGCGGCGCGGGGCAGCAGTTCCCGCTCCACCAGGTCGCGGGTGAGGGCCAGCAGGTCGCGGGCCTCCTCGGTGGGCAGCTGGCGCTCCACCGGCTTGGTCCGTTCCGCCGGCTTGGTCTGTTCTGCCGGCTTGGTCTGTTCCACCGGCGTGGTCGGGGAGATGCTCATGGCGGCGTCGCCTCCTCGGTCGCACCCCGGGCCGCTGGGTGCGGGGCCCGGCAGGGTCGTCGTCTGCCCGCCGGGCGGTCTCACTGGTTCGCAGTGAACGACCATTAACCGACGTGGCGAAGCGAGTATGCCCGAAACGACGCCGTCCGTCACCGCGACGGCCCCTCGGCTTCCCCCCGGACCACCCCGGCTGACCCCGGGGAACGCATGAGCGGCCGGCTCCCCCGGCGCAGCAGCCCCCCAAGCTGTTGCGCCGGCGGAACCGGCCGCTCTCCCCCCCATTCGCCTCCGCACCTTGCGGCACGGAGGCCGGTTCCGCCGTCCCCCCGGGCGGCGGAAGTCCATGGCCTACTTGCGAACCCCCCCGTTGCCCGCGGGCGACTCGCCGTGACGCACCGGCTTGACCGGCTCCGGCGTCTGCGGAGTCTGCTCCTCCGGCGTCTGCGGGGTCTGCTCCTCCGGCGTCTGCTCCTCCGGCGTCTGCTCCTCCGGCGTCTCCGGGGTCTGCTCCTCAGGCGTGCTCATCCCGCTGCTCCTTCGCGCTGAACCAAGTGGCCCACTGCGGTGCCGGTTTCCGGCCGTGACACCGCGGGCCGCCGCCGGGGGCGACGGCACCGGCTGGACCGGCTCCGCCAGCATGGCGAAAGCCAATAAACATCTGATAAACAGCACCTGCGGCGCAGTAGGGTCGGTGTCCGCCCGGCGACGCCGCAGGCCCGCAGGGGCGGAGCGGCGCTGAGTACCGGGCGCCGCGGCGAGGAGCCGCCCCGAGCCGGTCGGGGTGGGCACCGGCGAAGTGGGAGAAGCACGGCCGTGCACAGTGACGCGGACAGAGCAGAGCCGTACGTGCAGTTTCAGGTGCTCGGGCCGTTGCAGGCCCGGCGTTCGTCGCAGGAGATCGAGCTGGGCCCGCCCCAGCAGCGCGCCCTGCTGGCGGTCCTGCTGCGGCGGGCGGGGCGCCCCATCGGACTCCAGGAGATGGTCGAGGGCGTCTGGGGTGAGGACTCCCCACCGAACGCGGTGGCGGCGGTCCGCACCTATGTCTCCCGGCTGCGCGGCGTCCTGGAGCCGGACCGCAAGTCCCGGGCGGCGGCCAGCCTGCTGGTCTCGGTCGCGGACGGCTACGCGCTGCGGCTGCCGCCGGAGGCGGTCGACGCCGTCCGGTTCGAGCAGGGCGTCGCCGAGGCGGGCCGCGCCCGCGCCGCCGGGGACGCCGCCGGGTGCCAGCAGGCCGCCGCCGCCGCGCTCGGCCTGTGGCGGGCCCTCCCGCTGCCGGGGCTGCCCGGCCCCTCCGCCGACGCCTGGCGCCGCCGGCTGGAGGAACTGCGCTGCACCGCCCTCGAACTGCGGCTGGGCGCGGAGATCGACCTGGGCCGGCACCGCGAGGCGGTGGCCGAGCTGGCCGACCTGGTCATCGAACAGCCGCTGCGTGAGCGGTTCCGTACGCTGCTGATGCTGGCGCTGTACCGCAGCGGGCGGCAGGCGGAGGCACTGGCCGCGTACGCGGACGCGCGCCGGCTGCTGGTCGCGGAGCTGGGGGTGGAGCCCGGCCCGGAGCTGACCGGGCTGCACGCCCGCATCCTGGCCTCCGACCCGGCGCTGATCGCCGCGGAGCGGTCGGTCGGCGCGGCCGGCCTCGACGTACGGGTGCCCGCGCAGCTGCCGCAGGACCCGGCGGACTTCACCGGGCGGGCCGAGCTGACCGCCGAACTGCGGCTGGTGCTGGGCGACGACGGCGCGCCGGGGTTCCGGATCTGCGCCATCGCCGGGATCGGCGGGGTGGGCAAGACCACGCTGGCCGTGCACGCCGCGCACGGGGTGCGGGAGGCGTTCCCGGACGGGCAGCTCTATGTGGACCTGCGGGGGGTCGAGGACAGCCCCACCGACCCGGAGGTGGTGCTCGGGGACTTCCTGGTGGCGCTGGGCGAGGACGCCTCGGGCGTCCCGGACGGCCTGGAGCGCCGATCCGTGCTCTACCGGTCGCTGCTGGCCGACCGCCGGCTGCTGATCGTGCTGGACAACGCCCGGGACACCGAGCAGATCCTGCCGCTGCTGCCGGGCGGCCGGGGCTGCGCGGTCCTCACCACCAGCCGGGCCCGGCTGACCGACCTGCCCGGCGCCCACCATGTCGACCTGGACGTGCTGGACCCGCAGGAGGCGCTGCGGCTGTTCGCCGCCATCGCCGGCTCCGAGCGGGTGGGCGCCGAGCGCGAGGCCGCCCTCGATGTCGTCTCCGCGTGCAGCTTCCTGCCGCTGGCGGTCCGGATCGTGGCCTCCCGGCTGGCGGCGCGCCGCTCCTGGACGGTCTCCACCATCGCCGCCCGCCTCGCGGACGAGCACCGCAGGCTGGACGAGTTGCAGACCGGGCGGCTGGCGGTCGAGGCCACCTTCGAGCTGGGGTACCGGCAGCTCTCCCCGGTACTGGCTCGGGCCTTCCGGCTGCTGGCGCTGCCGGACAGCCCGCATCTGTCGCTCGCCTCGGCCGCCGCCGTCCTCGGGCTGCCGGTGGACGAGGCGGAGGACCTCACCGAGGCGCTGGTGGACGCGGGCCTGCTGGAGTCCCCGGCGCCCGGCCGCTACCGCCACCACGACCTGCTGCGGCTCTTCGCCAGGCGGCAGAGCGAGCGGGCCGACCCGGCGGCCGAGCGCGACCAGGCGGTCAACCAGCTGCTGGACTTCCTGTTCGCCACGGTCTCCGCCGCCTCGCGGCTGCTGGAGCCGGGCGACGTCCTCACCGACCATCTGCGCTCCCCGCAGTCGCAGGGCGCGCCGCTGGCCGACACCGACGCCGCCCGCGCCTGGCTGACGGCCGAGCAGGCGACGCTGTTCGCCGTGGTCTCGCAGCGGGCCAGGGAGGAGCGCGAGGGGGCGGTCCGGCCGCTGATCGACCTGCTGATGGTCTGGGTCTGGCTGATCGACGGGGTGGTCCACCAGCGGCAGATCGAGCAGATCCTCCGCCCGGTGGTGGCGACCGCGCACCGGATCGGGGACCGCTCCGGGGAGTCCCGCGCCCGCTGCGTCCAGGGGATGCTGCTCTACTCCTGCGACCTGTACGAGCCGTCCGAGGCCGAGCTGCGGACGGCGCTGCTGCTCGCCCGGGAGACCGGCGACCGGGTGGCCCAGTTCACCGCCGCGAACCTGCTGGGCATGGTCGTCGGCGGCACCGGACGGCCCACCGAGGCGCTGCCGTACCTCAGCGAGGCGCTCGAACAGTGCGAACTGCTGGGGAACTCCAGCGTCTCGGCGCTCATCATGAGCAACACCGCCCGGTCGCTGATCGACCTCGGCCGCCGGGAGGAGGCGGTCGACACGGTCGCCGCCGCGCTGGCGACCGCCCGCGACTCCGGCAATGAGTCGACCGTCGCCGAGACGCGCTACTCCTCCAGCGTGGTGCTGCGGCAGTCCGGCGACGCCGACACGGCGATCGGCCATCTGCACCACGCGCTGCGCTACTTCCGCGAGCAGGGCCGCCGGTCCTGGGAGGGGCTGGCGCTCGCCCGGCTCGCGGAATGCCTGCTGGACGTGGGCCGGGACGCCGACGCCGCCGTCTCGGCCGAACAGGCGCTGCTGGTGGCCCAGGAGGGCGGCGACCTGTACTGCGAGGGGCTGGCCCAGGCCGCCCACGGGCAGGCGCTGCTCCGGCTCGGCCATACCAGCCGGGGCCGGGCCTGCCTGGAGAGCGCGGGCGCGGTCTTCCTGCGGCTCGGAGTGCCGGAGGCCGGCGTGATCCAGCAGCAGCTGCTCCAGGACGTGGCCCTGCGCTCCGCCGCTCCGCTGCACGCGCCCCGCTGAGCCGGGCGGGGCGCAGGGGGCGGTTCGGAGGGGCGGTTCGGAGGGGCCGTTCGGAGACGGTCCAGAGGCGTCCGATGACTCTGCGTGCAACCTCGGCGGGCGCCGCCGTACCACCCTGCTCAGTGGCTTGACCAGCGGCCTTGTCAGGACTTACGTTCTCCTTGTAGCGAGATTGTTGATCTCGCAACAACAGATGCGAGGCCCCTTTGGCTGTTCCCCCGTGGCCAGAGGGGCCTCGTTCTCTCCCACCACCTCGACTTACCGCCGGCACCCGCCGGGAATAACCGAGTGGAATCGGACTGCGCGCCGTCGGCCCTGCCGGGGAATCCGGACTGACGAGCAAATACCCGACGTCTCACCTGGCTTCTGCGGTACGCCTCCGCAATCGAGCCTGCCGCACCAGCTGCGCACTGCGCGGATCACCCGACTCACCACCCCCGCCGATTCCGCTCCTGACCCGGTGGGCGGTTGCACCGCAGCTCAGGCCGGTGGGCTGGGCCGCTTCGGCAACGGCGTCCTTGGCTGGAACCATTTCTCCCGCAGTCATGACATCAGCGATCCCGAAGTCCGGCTCCGGGTGCGGAAAAACGACCGGCCACAGGACGGCACATACAAGGTCACCGGCGGCAACGGTATGGTCGGCGTGATCACCGCCCACCGCATCGGCAAGAACAAGTACCCGGACGCGCCGAACCGCTGAGGACCCGCACATCAAGCTCGTCCCGATGTTCCCCGATGACGGGCATCCGCACATCGGCGGGGCCGGTCCGGAATACGCGGGGCTGCCCGACGGGGACGGCTACTGCGCACCGGTCTGCGACCTCGGCGAGTTCATCGGCCCCGCCGAGCAGACCCGCAGGCCCGGCGCTCTACCGGATCAGTGACTCGCCGGTACGATGCCGTCAGCAGCGGTCGGGTCGGGGGGCGGCACGATGGCATCCCGCCGAGCGGCGGGTGGCACCGGATCAAGGCGACCGCCGCATTCCGTGCGGGACCGGGTGGGGCCATCATGGTGGCCGGACGACCGGCCCGGGGGTCGGCCTGCTGTGCGGCGGCGGGTGGTGTGAGGGGGCGGGGCTGATGGGCGCGGACACGGCGGGGGCTCGGGACGCGCGGCAGGGGGCGTGAGTGGGCACGGTTGACGACTCCGGGGCGACCGGTCGGGCGGTGCCGGCCGACCGGGCGTGGCTGCGGGCGATGGACGCGTACACCGCTGGGGCGTACGCCCGCGCGGAGGAGGAGTTCCGTACGGCGGTGCGGCTGGACCCGGGCATGGCGGACGCCTGGCTGGGGCTGCACGCGCTCCGCTCGGACACCCCCGGGGCGCTGCTGGCGATGCACCGCCACCGGGACCGGTTCGGTGAGCAGCGGCGGCGCCACCGCCGCCCGCTGAGCTCCTGGTACTGGCTGGGCTGGTGGGTGCAGCCGGTGCTGGAGGACGCCCGTGACCTGGCGCTGGCGCATGCCTCGCACTGGCTGGACGGCCGCCACCTGGCCGAGCTGGACCAGGCCGTGGCGCTCTGCCCGCCCGCCGACCGGGACCCGGCGGTGCGCTTTCTGCACGCCTGCCGCTCCTACCTGGTCAAGGACTGGGAGCAGCTGATCCGGGACACCGAGGGGCTGCTGGACGATCCGCTGCTCGGCATCGAGGCGGGGCTGTTCAGCGGGATGGCCCGGGTACGGCTTGACATGTGCGCGCAAGCGGAGACCCCGCTGGCGGCGTCGCTGGTCCGCTGCCGCTCGGAGCAGCCGCAGCGCAAGGAGCTGCGCTACTGGCTGGCCCGAGCGTACGAGGGGGCCGGGCGCAGCGCCGCCGCGCTGCCGCTGTACCGGGCGGTGCACCGGGCCGACCCGGCGTTCATGGACACCGCGGCCCGGCTGGCGACGATCATGTCGGAGGACGGGGTGGACCCGGAGCTGCTGGAGGCCGAGTGGGACGGCTTCCGGGGCGCGGCGGACCAGGCGCAGGCGCTCCCGGGGGCGGCCGGGCCCGGGGGTGCGGTGGGCGGCGGCACGGCGTACGTCCCGGGGCCGCTGGACACGGCCGACCCGGCGGCCGGGGCCGATCCGGTGGCGGCGCCCGCCGCCGACGGGCCGGAGCCGGCGGGTACGCCGGAGGGCCCGCTGCGGGACCGGGTGGTGCGGCCGGTGCCGCCGCTCTCCGCCGACGGCGCCGCCGGGCCGGGCGGCCGGGGTGACCCGGGCGGGCGCGGCGGGCCGGATCGCGGGCAGCTGGACGCGGCGCTGGCGGAGCTGGACCGGATGGTCGGCATGGAGCCGGTGAAGCGGCAGGTGCTGGCGCTCTCCGCCCAGCTGCGGATGGCCCGGCTCCGGGCCGACCAGGGCCTGCCGGTGCAGCCGCCCAAGCGGCACTTCGTCTTCTCCGGGCCCTCCGGCACCGGCAAGACCACGGTGGCCCGGATACTCGGCCGGGTCTTCTACGCGCTGGGGCTGCTCTCCGGGGACCACCTGGTGGAGGCGCAGCGGGCGGACCTGGTGGGCGAGTTCCTCGGTCAGACGGCGGTCAAGGCCAATGAGCTGATCGACTCGGCGTTGGACGGGGTGCTCTTCATCGACGAGGCGTACAGCCTGGCCAACTCCGGCTACAGCAAGGGCGACGCATACGGGGACGAGGCACTTCAGGTGCTGCTGAAGCGGGCCGAGGACAACCGGGACCGGCTGGTGGTGATACTGGCCGGCTATCCGGAGGGGATGAACCGGCTGCTGGTCGCCAACCCCGGGCTGGCCTCGCGCTTCACCACCCGGGTCGACTTCCCCAGCTACCGCCCGGCCGAGCTGGCCGCGATCGGGCAGGCGCTGGCCTCCCGGGACGGCGACGGCTGGGACCCGGACGCGCTGGAGGAGCTGCACTCCATCTGCGGGCATGTGGTGGGCGAGGGGTGGATCGACGAGCTGGGCAACGGGCGGTTCATCCGGACGCTGTACGAGAAGTGCTGCGCCTACCGCGACCTGCGGCTCTCCGCCCTGCCTACTCCCCCGACCCGCGACGACCTGGCCACCCTCCGCCTCCCCGACCTGGTCCAGGCCTACGGCGAGCTCATCGACGGCCGAGGCTGACCCCGCCCGGGGGCGCGGAGTCTCCGGGCGGGGTCAGGGCGGGCGGGGTCAGGGCGGGCGGGGTCAGGGCGGGCGGGGTCAGGGCGGGCGGGGTCAGGACGGGCGGCAGGCGCTGCCTGCGGCGGGCAGGGCTCAGCGGCGGGCGGTGGAGGGGCGGCGGTGGTCGGGGTCGTGGACCTCGCCGACAAGCTCCTCCAGGACGTCCTCCAGGGTGACCAGCCCCAGCGTCCGGCCGTCCCGGTCCACCACCGCCGCCAGATGGGCGGCCGCCCGCCGCATCGCGCCGAGCGCGTCGTCCAGCGGCGCGCGGTCCGGCACGGCGGTGATCCGCCGCCACACCTGCGGCGGCACCGGCGCCGTCCGGTCGTCCAGGTCCAGGACGTCCTTGACGTGCAGGTAGCCCAGGAAGGCGCCGTCCGCGTCGACCACCGGGAACCGGGAGAAGCCGGTGGCCACGGCGACCTCCTCCACCCGTACGGGGGTGGCGCCGGGGTCGACGGTGACCAGCCGCTCGGTGGGGAGCAGCACCTCGCTGACCGGCCGCCGCCCCAGCTCCAGGGCGTCCTCCAGCCGCTCCTGCTCGCCGGGGGCCAGCAGCCCGGCCTGCCGGGAGTCCTCGACCAGGTGGGCCAGCTGCTCGCTGGTGAAGACCGACTCCACCTCGTCCTTGGGCTCCACCCCGAACGCCCGCAGCACCAGGTTGGCGAAGGCGTTGAGGAAGCGGATCACCGGGGCGAGCATCCGGGCGAGGGCGTCCAGCGGCGGTCCGAGCCAGAGCGCGGCCTTCTCCGGACCGGCCAGTGCCATGTTCTTGGGCACCATCTCACCGATCACCATGTGCAGGAAGACCACCAGGGCCAGCGCGATCACATAGGAGACCAGCCGGGTCAGCGCCGCCGGCACGCCGAACGCGTGGAACGGCCCGTGCAGCAGATGGGCGATGGTCGGCTCCGCGAGGGCGCCGAGCAGCAGCGAGCAGACGGTGATGCCGAGCTGGGCGGCGGCGAGCATCGCGGAGACGTTCTCCAGGGCGTGCAGCACCGTGCGGGCGCGGCGGTTGCCCGCCTCCGCGAGCGGCTCGATCTGGCTGCGCCGTACCGAGATCACCGCGAACTCGGCGCCGACGAAGAAGCCGTTGCCGAGCAGCAGCAGCACGGAGGCGAGGATCTGGAGCGCGGTCATCGGCCGTTCCCTCCGTTCCCGCCGGGGCGTCCCGGCAGCTGCCCGACCCGCTCCAGCCGCACCCGGGAGGTGCGGTGGCGGTCGATGCCGAGCACGGTCAGCCGCCAGCCGGGCAGTTCGGCGGTGTCGCCGGGGGCGGGGAGCCTGCCGAGCAGGTCCGCGACCAGGCCGCCCAGCGTCTCGTACGGCCCGTCGGGGGCGTACAGGCCGATGGCCTCCAGCTGGTCGACCCGGCCGCGCCCGTCGGCGTCCCAGGCCGGCATGCCGCCGACCGGGGCGAGCGGGACCAGGTCGGGGGTGTCGGCGGGGTCGTGCTCGTCCAGCACCTCACCGACCATCTCCTCGATGATGTCCTCCAGGGTGACCACCCCGGCGGTGCCGCCGTACTCGTCCACGACCACGGCCATCGGCCGGCCGCCGCGCAGCAGTTCCAGCAGCCGTTCGGCGGGGAGGGTCTCCGGGACGAGCAGCGGGGGCACCGCGATGGCGCCCACCGGGGTGACCGAGCGCCGGGCGGCGGGGACGGCCAGCGCGTCCTTGAGGGTGACGGTGCCGGTGACCTCGTCCAGCGAGTCGCCGTAGACCGGGAAGCGGGACAGGCCGGTGGCCCGGATGAGGTTGAGCACATCGGCGGCGGTGGCGTCGCGGCGCAGCGCGGAGACGTCCACCCGGGGGGTCATCACGCTCTGCGCGGTGAGCCCGGTGAGGCCCAGCGTACGGACGAACAGGTCGGCGGTGTCGGCCTCTATGGCGCCGGCCTTGGCCGAGTGCTGGGCGAGGGCGACCAGTTCGGAGGCGGTGCGGGCGTGGGCCAGCTCCTCGGTGGGCTCCATGCCGAGCGCCCGTACCGCGCGATCGGCGGTGCCGTTGAGGAAGACGATCAGCGGCCGGCAGGCGGCGGAGAAGACCCGGTGCGGGCCGGTGACCGCGCGGGCCACCCGCATCGGCTGGGAGATGGCCCAGTTCTTGGGCACCAGCTCACCGATGACCATCTGGACGACGGTGGCCAGCACCATGCCCAGGGCGACGGCCAGGCCGGTCGCGGCGGCGCCGGGGACGCCGGCGGCGGTGAGGACCGGGCCGAGCAGCCGGGAGAGGGCCGGTTCGGCGAGCATGCCGACCACCAGCGAGGTGACGGTGATGCCGAGTTGGGCCCCGGAGAGTTCGAAGGAGAGCCTGCGCAGTGCCCGGCCGACTCCGGCGGCCCGCCGGTCACCGGCGGCGGCGGCCCGGTCGACGGCGCCGCGCTCGACGGTGACGAGGGAGAATTCGGCGGCCACGAAGAGGCCGTTGGCGATGATCAGGGCGAATGCTGCGAGCAGCAGCAGCCAGGCGGTGGTCACCGTGCCGCCTTTCCGCAGGCACCGGCCGGGACCGGGGGGTCCTGCGGCGGGGGCGGGGGCGGGACGGCGTTCGTACTACCGGACGGATCGTCCATCGAGGGGAGGTGTCACTCCTCTGGTCGTGGGTGGAGCCGCGTGCTCCCCGCCCGGAGCGGTGCTCGGGGCCGGACGCGGCCTGCGGGGTACGCGGCGGCTGGTGGGGTGTTCTGCCCCGCCATTCATCGTAAACGGGGCCGGCCACCGTCAACGGGGCCGCCCGGCGTGAACGGCGTCGTCCAGCGTAAGCGACGCCGTGGGCCGGTTCAGCGGGCGGCGTGCGCCTCGGTGAGGTCGCGCAGCGCGCGGGCGGCGGCGATGGCCTGCTCGCGTCCGGCGGCGGGCTGGATGCCGACGGCGGCCAGCGTGGTGCCGTCGGCCAGGTCGAGGACCGCCCAGGGGTCGCCCTGGCGGAGGTTGACCCGGACGATCTCGGCCCAGGCCAGCCGGCGGGTGCGCAGGAAGTTGACCACGGTGACGCCGTCGCGGTCGGCGGTGACCCGGGGGCGGGAGAGCATCACCAGTACGGCGGCGAAGACCAGCCCGGTGGCGACCAGCGCGGCGCGGTCGTACGCCCGCCAGGTGTGCGGCAGCGCGGCGGCGATGACGGCGAACAGCACCACCAGCAGGACCGCGACCGGCAGCAGTACGGCCCGGGTGCGGGCCGCCCGCCAGGTCACGGGGGACTCCGGGCCGGCGGTGGGGGCGGTCCGGTCCTCGGCGGGGGGCGGCGTGGCGGGCATGGCGGCGGACTCCACGGGCGGTGCTCGGCGGTCGGGGGATGGGGGTCGGGGGATGGGGGTCGGGGGATGGGGGTCGGGGGATGGGGGTCGGGGGATGGGGGTCGGGGGATGGGGGTCGGGGGCGGGAGGGCGGCGGTGCCGCTCCCCCGCCCCCGGCGGTTGTCCGGGCCGGACGCTCAGAGGCGGCAGGCGTGGATGTTGGTCACCAGGATGGCCCGCGCGCCGATGGCCCACAGGTCGTCCATGATCCGCTGGGCCTCCTTGCGGAGCACCATGGAGCGGACTGCCGACCAGCCCTCGCGGTGCAGCGGCGAGACGGTCGGGGACTCCAGGCCGGGGGTGAGGGCGACCGCCGCACCGACCCGGTCGGCGGGGATGTCGTAGTCCATCAGCACATAGCGGCGGGCGACCAGGACGCCCTGGAGCCGGCGCAGGAACTGCTCGACCCGGGCGTCCTCGGAGGCGCCCTTGGGCCGGATCACCACCGCGTCGGACTCCAGGATCGGTTCCCCGAAGATCTCCAGCCCGGCGTTGCGCAGCGTGGTCCCGGTCTCCACCACGTCCGCGATCACATCCGCGACGCCCAGCTGGATGGCGGTCTCCACCGCGCCGTCCAGCCGGGTGACCGCCGACGCCGTCACACCGTGCTCGGCGAGGTGCCGGCGGACCAGGCCGGGGTAGGAGGTGGCGACCCGCAGCCCCTGGAGGCCCTGGACGTCCTTGGCGGTGCCGACCGGCCCGGCGAACCGGAAGGTGGACCCGGCGAAACCGAGGGCCAGCACCTCCTCGGCCTCGGCGCCGGAGTCCAGCAGCAGGTCACGGCCGGTGACGCCGACGTCGAGGCGGCCGGAGCCGACGTAGACGGCGATGTCGCGCGGGCGCAGGAAGAAGAACTCGACATTGTTGTCGGTGTCGACCAGGACGAGTTCCTTGGAGTCCTTGCGCTGCCGGTAGCCGGCCTCATGGAGCATCTCCGCCGCGGGACCCGAGAGCGAACCCTTGTTGGGGACGGCGATGCGCAGCATGGGGGCAGGTCCTTCACTTGTCACTGGTGCGTGGTTGCGGGAGGAGGAGCGCAGGGGGCGCGGTGCGCCCCCTGCGGGGTCACAGATGAGCGTATACGTCGTCCAGGGTGAGGCCGCGGGCGACCATCATCACCTGGAGGTGGTACAGCAGTTGGGAGATCTCCTCGGCCGCCCGCTCGTCCGACTCGTGCTCGGCGGCCATCCAGACCTCGGCGGCCTCTTCGACCACCTTCTTGCCGATGGCATGGACGCCCTGCTGGACGAGCTGCGCGGTACGGGAGGATTCCGGGTCGCCCGAAGCGGCCTTCTGCTGGAGCTCGGTGAAGAGCTCCTCGAATGTCTTCAACGCCATGATGGGCACACCTTACGGCCTGCGGGTGGATGGCAGCGGAACGGACCGCAGCGTGGACACGTCGTGTCAGCCTCAGCGCCAGGGCTCGGAGACGGCCCGCAGGGTGGCCGCGGTGGCGAGGGCGGCGGTGACCGCCTCGTGGCCCTTGTCCTCGTTGGAGCCGGGCAGCCCGGCGCGGTCCAGGGCCTGCTGGTCGTTGTCGCAGGTCAGGACGCCGAAGCCGACCGGTACCCCGGTGTTGACGGACACCTGGGTCAGGCCGAGGGTGGCGGCCTGGCAGACGTAGTCGAAGTGCGGGGTGCCACCGCGGATCACCACGCCCAGCGCGACCACGGCGTCATAGCCCCGGTCCGCGAGCTGCTTGGCGGCCACGGGCAGCTCGAAGGTGCCGGGCACCCGCAGCACGGTGGGCTCGTCGATGCCCAGCTCGTGCAGGGCGCGCAGGGCGCCGTCCAGCAGGCCCTGCATGACCTGCTCGTGCCACTGCGCCGCGACCACCGCGACCCGCAGGTCACGGCAGTTCTTGGCGGTCAGCGTCAGCTCGGGGGCTCCCTTGCCGCTCACGGGTGTTCCTCTCGTCTCAGGGTGATGGGGGGATGTCTCGGGGTGATGGGGGGTGTCTCGGGGTGATGGGGGGTGTCTCGGGGTGATGGGGGGTGGCGGGGCGCCGGTGGTTCAGGCGGCGCCGCCGGCCTCGACCACCGGGGTGGCGAGCGAGGCCGGGCTCTCGGCCGCGTCCAGCCAGGGCAGGTCGTGGCCCATCCGGTCCCGCTTGGTCAGCAGGTAGCGCAGATTGTGCTCGCCTGCCTGGACCGGCAGCGGCTCGCGGCCGGCGACCGTGATCCCGTACTCGCCCAGCGCGGAGACCTTCGCCGGGTTGTTGGTGAGCAGCCGTACCGAGTGCACCCCGAGGTCGGTCAGCATCCGGGCGGCGGTGCCGTACTCGCGGGCGTCGGCGGGCAGGCCCAGGTCGAGGTTGGCGTCGACGGTGTCCCGACCGGCCTCCTGGAGCTGGTACGCGCGCAGCTTGTGCAGCAGGCCGATGCCCCGGCCCTCGTGGCCGCGCAGGTAGAGGACCACACCGCGCCCGGCGGCGGCGACCCGCTCCAGGGCGGCCTGCAACTGGGGGCCGCAGTCGCAGCGCAGCGAGCCGAAGACGTCACCGGTGAGGCATTCGGAGTGCACCCGGACCAGGACGTCGTCACCGGCCGGCAGCCGGCCGTCGGCGTCCAGGCCGCCCGCGACCAGCGCGATGTGCTCGGTGCCGTCCTGGGCACTGCGGTAGCCGACGGCGGTGAAGGTGCCGTGCTCGGTGGGCAGGCTGGTGACGGCGGCCCGCTCCACCTGGCGATCGGCGCGGCGCCGGTGGGCGATCAGGTCCTCGATGGAGATGATCGACAGGCCGTGGCGGCGGGCGAAGGCCACCAGTTCGGGGAGGCGGGCCATGGTGCCGTCGTCGTTGACGATCTCGGCGATGGCGCCGGCCGGCGGCAGTCCGGCGAGCCGGGCCAGGTCGACGGCGGCCTCGGTGTGGCCGGGGCGGACCAGCACCCCGCCCTCCACCGCGCGCAGCGGGAAGACATGGCCGGGCCGGGTGAGGTCGCCGGGCAGGGTCGTGGCGGCGGCCAGCAGCCGGACGGTACGGGCGCGGTCGGCGGCCGAGATGCCGGTGGAGACGCCGTCGCGGGCGTCGACCGACACCGCGTAGGCGGTGCCCTTGCGGTCCTCGTTGACTTCGGTCATCGGCGGGAGCTTGAGCCGGTCCAGCTCGCGGCCGGTCATCGGGACGCAGATGACGCCGGAGGTGTACCGGATGGTGAAGGCCATCAGCTCGGGGGTGGCGGCGCCGGCGGCGAAGACCAGGTCGCCCTCGTTCTCACGGTCCTCGTCGTCGACGACGACCACCGGGCGGCCGGCGGCGATGTCGGCGACGGCCCGCTCGACCGGGTCCAGGGCGAGGCCGTCCGGATCGAAGCCGTCCGGGTCATGGCCGGGGGCATGGTCGCGGTCACGGCCGTGGTCGGGGGTCGGCCGGGCGGGGGCGGGGAGCTGGTGCAGGGCGGTCATGCCGCTGTTCCTTCCAGTACGGCCGCTGCCTGCGGCAGGGGGGCACGGGTCCGCAGCCACCAGGCGCGCAGACCGAGGACGACGAGGACGAAGTAGATGACGTAGACCAGCCCGGAGAAGGCCAGGCCGCTGCTGAAGGCGAGCGGTACGCCCACCAGGTCGACGGCGAGCCAGGCGAACCAGAACTCCACCCAGCCGCGTGCCTGGGCGATCATCGCGGCGAGCGTGCCGACGAAGATGTACGCGTCCGGCCAGGGGTTCCAGGAGAGCGCGGGCACGGCGGCGAAGAGGCCGCCGACCGCCCCGGTGCCCACGGCGGTGCCCGCCGCCAGCAGGCCGCGCTCGCGCCAGGTGGCGAAGCGGACCCGCAGCTCACCGGTGCCGCGCCGGCCGCGCCGCCACTGGACCCAGCCCCAGACGGCGACGACGACCACCAGCAGCTGCTTGCCGACGCCACCGCTGAGGTGGGCCGACCAGTAGGCGGAGACCAGGACCACGCCGGAGAGCAGCTGCACCGGCCAGACGGCCATGGCCCGCCGCCAGCCGAGCACGAGGGCGGCCAGGCCCAGCAGGTTGCCGATCATGTCGGACCAGATGACGGTCTGCCCGAACGGGGTGAAGGCGGTGCTGTTCAGCCAGCCCATCACCGGTCTCCGGCAGGTGCGGGGTCTTCGGCGGGTGCGGGGTCTTCGGCGGGTGCGGGGACGGCAGCGGGTGCGGGGACGGCGGTGGTGCCTGCGGCGAGCAGCCGCTCGACGTACTTGGCGAGGACGTCGACCTCCAGGTTCACCGCGTCGCCGGGCTGCTTGCCGCCGAGCGTGGTGAGGGCGAGGGTCGCCGGGATGAGGCTGACGGTGAAGAAGTCCGGGCCGGCCTCGACCACGGTGAGGCTGACGCCGTCGACGGTGATGGAGCCCTTGTCGACCAGGTAGCGGGCGATGCCGGGCGGCAGCGTGAAGCGCAGCACGTCCCACTGCGGGCGGCCGTCGGCACCGGGCTCACCCGGGGACCGGGAGAGCAGCGTCGCGGTGGCGTCGACATGGCCCTGCACCAGGTGGCCGCCGAGGCGGTCACCGAGCGCCATGGCCCGCTCCAGGTTGACCCGGGAGCCGGGGGTGAGGGCACCGAGGCTGGAGCGCTTGAGCGTCTCGGCCATCACGTCGGCGGAGAACTCGCCGCCGCTCGCGGCCAGTTGCCCGGGGGTGTCCACCACGGTGAGGCAGACGCCGTTGACGGCGATGGAGTCGCCGTGCCGGACGCCTTCGGTGACGCGCGGTCCGCGCAGGCGGATGCGGGAGGAGTCCCCGAGGTCCTCGACCGAGACGACCTCTCCGAGCTCTTCGACGATTCCGGTGAACACTGGTCAGCTCTCCTCGGTGGAAGGCGTGTTGTCGGACGGTGCGGGTGCGGCGGATGCCGTACGGCGGGGGTAGGCGGTGAGGCGGATGTCCGCGCCGACGCGGGCGAGGTCGTGGACATCGAGTCGGAACGCGTCGGCGATGGTGCCGATTCCCGCGCTCCCCAGGGCGGCGGGGCCGCTGCCGAGCAGCGCGGGCGCCAGGTAGCCGACGGCCTTGTCCACCAGGCCGGCGGCCCAGAGCGCCCCGGCCAGCGTGGCGCCGCCCTCCAGCAGCACCGACTGCACGCCGCGCCGGTGCAGTTCGGCCAGCAGCGCGTGCGGGTCCAGACCGCGGCCGGTGGCGGCGCGGGGCAGTACGGCGATCTCGGCGCGGCCCTCGGCCACGGCGGCGTCCAGGTGGCGGGTGTCCGCGCCGGGGGCCACCGCGATCAGGGTGGGCGCGGCGCCGTCCAGCAGCCGGGCGGTGGCCGGGGTGGCGGCGCCGCTGTCCGCGACCACCCGCAGCGGCCGGCGTACGGCGGCGGCGGCGCCGTGCCGCACGGCGAGGTGGGGGTCGTCGGCGCGCTGGGTGCCGGAGCCGACCAGGACGGCGTCCGCCTCGGCGCGCAGCCGGTGCACGTCGGCGCGGGCCTCCGGGCCGGTGATCCAGCGGCTGCTGCCGTCGGCGGCGGCGGTGCGGCCGTCCAGGGTGGCGGCGTACTTCCAGAGCACGAAGGGGCGGCCCAGTCGCATGGCGGTCAGCCAGCACTCATTGCCCCGGGCGGCCTCGGCGGCGAGCAGCCCGCCGTGCACGTCGACGCCGGCCGCCCGGAGGGTGGCGGCGCCGCCGGTGGCGCGGTCGGTGGGGTCGGGGACGGCGTACACCACCCGGGCGATCCCGGCGTCGATCAGCGCGTGGGCGCAGGGCCCGGTGCGGCCGGTGTGGTTGCAGGGCTCCAGGGTGACGACGGCGGTGCCGCCACGGGCCCGGTCGCCGGCGGCGCGCAGGGCGTGGATCTCGGCGTGCGGACCGCCGGCCCGCTGGTGGTGGCCCTCCCCCGCGACCCGGCCTTCGGCGTCGAGGACGACGCAGCCGACGACGGGGTTGGGACTGGTGTGGCCGAGGCCGAGCGCGGCAAGGGAGATGGCGCGCCGCATGGCTTCCGCGGTGCGGCCGTCGGCCTGGTGGGGGGCCACCGGAGTCCTCCTCGCGCTAGGTGCGCGGGCTCCGGGGCGTGGGGAGAGAACGCGGACATATGCCGTGCCGGGCGCGATCGGGCGACCCTCCCCAGGGGGAGGCGCCGAGGGCGCACAGACCGGTCCGACGTCCGCCGCGCACTGCCTCCCATCCGGACTCTCACCGTCGGTCCAGGAATTTCACCTGGTCAACCGGCCGCTGGCTGCGGACGGGTCGCGGACTGTAACCGCCGGCTCGGAATTTCACCGACCCCGGAGTGCGCAAACGTCACTGGTACTGGAACACAGTGTGCCATGCGACGCACGGGGCCGGGGAGAGTCGCGGGCTGTGGGGTATCCCACAGGAATAATTTATCTGTAAAACACTTGGTAAGCTTCTCCTATGGCCTTCCCCTCTCTCCCGCTGCGCGGCGTCCTGCGCCTGGGCCCGGGTAGCGACATCTGGCACAAGCCCGCGCTCAGCGTGGTGGTCGCGGTCGGCGTCCCGGAGGTGGTGCTGCTGCTGCTCGGCCGCCTCGACCTGGCGTACTACACCTCCGCCGGCGCCATGTGCGCCCTGTACGCCCACGGCCTGCCCTACGCCCGCCGGGCCCGCACCCTCGCGCTGGTGGTGCTGGGCATGCTCGCGGGCGTCGGGGTCGCGCTGACCACCGCCGCGCTCACCGACTCCACGGCGGTGCGGGTGGCGGTCGCCGCGCTGCTCGCCGCCGCGCACAAGGCGGCCTGCGACGCCACCCGGGTCGGGCCACCCGGCCCGGTGGTGCTCACCTTCATGGCGGCCACCGGCGCCTTCGTACCGCAGCGGCTCGGCGACATCCCGCCGCACCTGGCGGTCGGCCTGGCCGCCGGGGCCTTCGCCTGGGCGGTCGGGATGGCCCCCGCGCTGCTCCGGCCGCACGGCCCCGAGCGGCTGGCGGTGGCCCGCGCCCTGGAGACCACCGCCCGGCTGCTGCGCACCCCCGCCGACCCGCCCGCCCGCGACCTCCACCGGGCCCGGCACGAGGCCAACGCCGCCGCGACCGCCGCCTGGCGGACGCTCCTCCTCGTCCCGGCGGGCCGACCGCACCTGGCCGCCCTGGAACGGCTGCTGCTCCGGGCCGAGTCGGCCTCGGCGGCCCCCCGGCGGTCCGCCGCCGAGGCCGACCGGCTGGCGGGCTGGGCGCATGACCTGCGGCGCGGCCGGGCCCTCCCCCTCCCGGACGCCACCGGTGGGTCGGGGGCCGGGTCGGGGGCCGGGTCCGGGTCGGGGGCGGGGGAGGGTGCCGAACCGGCCGGGATCGCCGCCGCCGAGCAGCACGCCCGCCGCGCGGCCGGGACCGGCGGCGGCCTGCGCGCCGCGCTGCGGGCGCTGCGCCCCGGCTCACCGCTGCTGCCGGTCGGCGCCCGGGTGGCGGTCGGCGCGGCGCTGGCCGGCTGGGCGTCGATGGCGGTGGGCGTGGGCCGCCCGTACTGGGCGGTGGTGACCGCCGCCTCCGTCCTCCAGGCCAACAGCACGCTCTCCTGGAAGCGGACCCTCCAGCGGGTGCTGGGCAGCCTGCTGGGACTGCTGGTCTTCACCGCCCTGGTACCGCTGGTCAGGATCGGGCCGGTGGCACTGGTCGCGGTGGCGCTGGTCTGCCAGTTCGCCACCGAGGCGACCGTCTCGCGCAACTACTGGCTGGGCAATGTCTTCCTCACCCCGATGGCGCTGCTGATGACCGAGTTCACCGGCCTGCGCCCGGCCGGGCCGCTGGTGGCCGACCGCTGGCTGGACACCGTGCTGGGCGCCGCCGCCGGGCTGTTCGCCTGCGCGGTGGTGGTCAACCGGCGGCTCGGCCGCCAGGTCGACACCGCCCTCGACCGGCTGGGCGTGGCGGCGGCCCAGGCCCGCGACGCACTGGCCGCCGACCGGCCGACCGCCGCCGTCTCGGCCCGCGACCAGCTGAGCGCCGCCCTGCTGGACCTGCGGGAGGCGGCCGACACCGCCGCCGGCGAGTGGTGGCTCGGCGCCCTGCCGCAGGACCGGATCACCGCCGCCGAACGGCACGGCCACCAGCTGCTGGCCGAGCTGGTCCACCGCCCGGCCGACAACCCCCGGCGCTCCGCCGTGTCGGCATCCGGCGGTCCCCAGTAACATCATCATCGCCGTGGCACGGCGGCCGCCGCGGTCTCCGCGCGGAGCGTGCCGACGGCCGTACGCGGAGAGGGGACAGCGCACGTGGAGGACGCCGTCGAGGTGGTGCTGCGCCAGTGGCAGGCCCTCTTCCCCCACCTCGATCTGGCACCGGTCGCGGTGATCGGCCGGCTGAACCGCTGCGCCGCGCTGCTCCAGCAGGTGTCCGACGCCCCGCTGGGCCGCGAGGGGCTCAGCCGCCCGGAGTACGAGGTGCTGATCGCGCTGCGCCGGGTCGGCGGCGAGCTGACCCCCGGCCGGCTCGCCCGGGAGACCTTCGCCTCCGGGGCGGCCGTCACCAAGCGGATCAAGCAGCTGGAGCAGCGCGGCCTGGTGGCCCGCCGCACCGACACCCGCGACCGCCGGGTCTGCCACCTCTCGCTCACCGACGCCGGTCTCGCGCTGGTGGACCGGCTGCTCCCCGCGCAGCTGTCGTACGAGAACGCGCTGCTGGAGGGGCTGCCCGAGGACCGGCGGCAGGAGCTGGCCGACGTACTGGGCGAGTTCCTGGTGCTGCTGGAGGGGCGGCTCGGCGGCCTGCCCGGCTGATCCGGCGCGGGGGTGCACACCGCCGCCCCGGCCGGTACGCCGGAGGGCCGGACCCGGTACCTGGTGGCTAGGAACGGAACGGCCTGAGCGTGGCACGGACCTGGTCCGCCGCACCCCAGTCGTGGTCGTACTGGGCGATGACGGCCAGGTGCTGCCGCAGCTGGATGATCGGCATCCTGGCGGGCCAGTCGTCGTCGAGCCCGGTCAGCTCCGCGTACCGCGTGAAGAACCGCTTCGCCTCGGGCGGGTGCGGCGTGCTCCACAGGTGGGCCAGGTCCACTTCGGCCCATGTGTAGGAGACCGCCGGGTCGATCAGAGCGGGCTGCCCGTCCGGGGTCGCGAGGATGTTGTGCGCCCACAGGTCACCGTGGGTCAGGCAGGCCGGCCGGGAGGGCAGCAGTTCGGGCAGCCGCTCGCACAGCCGCTCCAGCGCCCGCCGGTCCCCTTCGTCCAGCGCCGCCCGCACCCGGGGCTCCGGCAGCCAGCGCAGCAGGCGGCTCCGGGCGAAGAAGGCGTGACCGTCGGTGTCCCAGGTGTTGTCCTGCCGGCAGCTCCCCAGCCAGTTGTCGCGGGACCAGCCGAAGCGGTCGTGCACGGTGGTGGTGTGCAGCCGCGCGACGATGTGGGCGAGCCGCTCCCAGAAGTCCTCCCGGGCCGGACGCGCCGCCAGGACGGACAGCACCAGCACCTCCCGGTCCGCGCACACCACCTCCGGGGTGGCGGCCCCGCCCAGCTCGCGCAGCGCCCGGAGCCCTTCGGCCTCCGCTGCGAACAGGCCGTCAGCAGGCGTCTCCCGGAATGCCTTCACGAACACGGGCGGCCCCTCGCGGCGGGTCGCGATACCCGCGAGGGCGGCCACTCCCCCCTCGGCCAAGGTCACCGACACCGCATCGGTCAGCCCGGCCCGGCGCAGCCGGTCCAGAAGCAGGGAGGGGACGGACATGAGCATGCACGCTACACCGGGAGGGAGTCGGCTTTCTACCGCCCGACGTTCACCGCGGCTCAGGGCGGTCCGTGGCCCGTACGCCGGTGGACGCTGCCGGTCGGCGCGCTAGAGGAACCGGCGGATCGGCAGTACGGACAGTTCGCGCAGCCGCTGGGCGGGGCCGCGCCGGCTCCAGCGCTGCGGGTCCACCGGGTCGCTGCGCAGCAGGTCGGCCTCGAAGTCGGCGTCCAGCCGGGCGGTCAGCTGCTCGTCCAGCACCGCGAGCATGACCTCCTCGTCGTGCTCCAGCGACCGCCGGTTGACATTGGTGGAGCCCACCAGCGACAGCACCCGGTCCACCGTGACGACCTTGGCGTGCATCATCGTCGGCGCGTACTCCCACAGCCGTACGCCGCGCTCCAGCAGCGCCGCGTAGTGGTGCTGCCCGGCCAGTCGGCAGACCCGCTTGTCGGTGTGCGCGCCCGGCAGCAGGATCTCCACCCGTACGCCGCGCGCCGCCGCCGCGCAGAGCAGGCCGACGAAGTAGGCGTCCGGCGCGAAGTACGCCGAGGCGATCCTGATCCGCTGCTCGGCGCCGGTGATCGCCACCCGCAGCAGGGTCTGCATGTCCTGCCAGCCGATGCTGGCCGAGCCGCGCACCACCTGGACCACCGCGTCACCGGCCGGTCGGTGCTCGGTGAAGCGGTCGCACTCGTCGTACAGCTCGTCGTCGCAGCACTCCGCCCAGTTCTGGGCGAAGGCGGCGGCCACGCCGTCGACGGCCGGGCCGCGCAGCTCGACATGGGTGTCCCGCCATTCGTGCTCGTTGCGGGCGTCGCCGCACCACTCCTCCGCGATGCCCACACCGCCGGTGAAGGCGATCGTCTCGTCGACCACCAGCACCTTGCGGTGGCAGCGGTGGTTCTGCTTGAACGGCGAGAGCCACAGCGGCTTGCGGAACCAGGAGATCCGGACGCCCGCCTGCTCCATCAGGTCCAGCAGCTCGCGTTCGATCAGCCGACCGCCGAAGCCGTCCAGCAGCAGCCGCACCCGCAGGCCCTCGCGGCCCTTGGCGGCCAGCTCATGGGCGAACTGGTGGGCGACCTCGCCGCGCCAGTAGACGAAGGTCATCATGTCGACGGTCCGGCGGGCGGCCCGGATGCGGGCCAGCATCGCGGGGAAGATCTCGTCGCCGTTGCGCAGCGGGCGTACGGCGTTGCCCTCGGTGGCCGCGATGCCGATCAGCCGCTCCAGCCTGCGGCGCAGCAGCTGCCGCCGTTCGGACGTCGTCGCGGTGTCGGACGGCGGGGGCGTGGGGAGCTCGGGCAGCGACAGCGTCAAGTGGTCACCTCAAATGCGCGGCGGTCTGCTCCTACCTGCGCATTCCGCAGGTCCGAGACCCGTCTGCCCCCTCAGACCGGCCCCATGCCTGCGCCCTGGCCGGGGGCGCGGGAAACCGCGCGGACAACCACCGGACGGTGACCATGCAGCACCCCCGGCGGGCACGGGGACCTGTTCCAAGGGTGTCCGCGCCTCCGTAGCCGGTTGTTCGCGCAGTTCCTCGCGCCCCCGGGTCGTGCCTGGTCGGGCATTGCCCAGTCTCCGCGCCGGACGGCGACACCATGCCGGGCCGGGGGTGGAGGGCAGGGTGTGCAACGGGGCCGACGACGCGCCGGCGACCGCGTACGACGTGCACCGGCCGGCGGGCCGGAAGCTGTCGGCCGGGGCGGCCGAGCGTGAGGTGCCGGACCTGTGGGAGGGCGTGGTGGTCACCACGCGCATCCGCGCCGGGCTGGGCTTCCGCCCGCGCTACCCGTCGGTGTGGACGGCGCTGGACGCCGGGGCGCTCTGACCGGCCCGGGTTCAGGAGGCGGCGGCGGGGTCCGGGCCGACCTTGAAGGCGAGGCCGTCGCCCTCGGTGTCGACCTGGACCCGGTCGTAGGCGCTGAGCTGGCCGTCCAGCAGCAGCCGGGAGAGCCGGTTGTCGACCTCGCGCTGGATGGTGCGGCGCAGCGGCCGGGCGCCGTACTCCGGCTGGTGGCCCCGGCGGGCCAGCCAGTCGACGGCGCCCGGGGAGAAGTCGATGGTGACGTCCTGGGCCCGCAGCCGGCGCCGGGTCTCCTCCAGCAGCAGGTCGGTGATCTGCCGCAGCTGGCTGTCGGCGAGCCGCCGGAAGACCACGATCTCGTCGATCCGGTTCAGGAACTCGGGGCGGAAGTGGTCGCGCAGCGGGCGCAGGATGCGGTCGAGGCGCGCCTGGTCGGCCTCGCCGCTGTCGGCGGCGTCGGTGGCGCCGAAGCCGAGCACCGAGCCCCGGCCGCCGATCATCTCGGAGCCGAGGTTGCTGGTCATCACGATGACGGCGTTCTTGAAGTCGACGGTGCGGCCCTGGGCGTCGGTGAGCCGGCCGTCGTCCAGCACCTGGAGCAGCACATTGAAGACGTCGGGGTGGGCCTTCTCCACCTCGTCCAGCAGCAGCAGCGAGTACGGGTGGCGGCGGACCGCCTCGGTGAGCTGCCCGGCCTCCTCGTGGCCGACATAGCCGGGAGGTGCGCCGACCAGTCTGCTGACGGTGTGCTTCTCCTGGAACTCGCTCATGTCGAGCCGGATCATCCGCTCGTCGCTGCCGAACAGCGCCTCGGCCAGCGCCCGAGCCAGTTCGGTCTTGCCGACGCCGGTGGGGCCGAGGAAGAGGAAGCTGCCGATGGGGCGGTCGGGGTCGGCCAGCCCGGCGCGGGAGCGCAGCACCGCCTGGGAGACGGCGGTGACCGCCTCGTCCTGGCCGATGACCCGCTGGTGGAGATGGGCCTCCAGGCCGAGCAGCCGGTCCTTCTCCTCCTGAGTGAGCGAGCTGACCGGGATGCCGGTCTGCCGGGAGACGATGTCCGCGATGTCCTCGGCGGTGACCTCCGAGACGCGGTCGTGGAGGTCCTGCGGGCGGTTGCGTACCTCGTCGATGCGGCGGGTCAGCTCCACGATGCGGTCGCGCAGGTCGGTGGCGCGCTCGTACTGCTCGGCGGCGACGGCCTGGTCCTTGTCCCGGGTGAGCTGCTCGCACTCGCGTTCCAGGGCGCGTACGTCGGTGGTCTTGGTGCAGGAGCGCAGCCGGACCCGGGCGCCCGCCTGGTCCATCAGGTCGATGGCCTTATCCGGCAGGAAGCGGTCGGTGAGGTAGCGGTCGGACAGCTCGACGGCGGCCAGCAGCGCTTCATCGGTGTAGCGGACCTGGTGGTGGGCCTCGTAGCGGTCGCGCAGACCGCGCAGGATCTCCAGGGCGTCGGCGGGGGCCGGTTCGGGGACCAGCACCGGCTGGAAGCGGCGGGCGAGTGCGGCGTCCTTCTCGATGTAGCGGCGGAACTCCTCCAGCGTGGTGGCGCCGATGACATGCAGCTCGCCGCGGGCCAGCGCGGGCTTGAGCATGTTCCCGGCGTCCATGCCGCCGCCCTCGGCGCCGCCGCCCGCGCCGACCACGGTGTGCAGTTCGTCGATGAAGACGACCAGTTCGTCGGAGTGGGTGCGGATCTCGTCGATGATGCCGGTCAGCCGCTCCTCGAAGTCGCCCCGGAAGCGGGTGCCGGCGATCACCCCGGAGATGTCCAGCTGGATGACCCGGCGGCCGAGCAGGGTGTCGGGCACCTCGCCGTCCGCGATCCGCTGGGCCAGGCCCTCCACGATGGCGGTCTTGCCGACGCCCGCGTCACCGATCAGTACGGGGTTGTTCTTGCCGCGCCGGGAGAGCACCTCGACGGTCTGCTCGATCTCCTCGTCCCGGCCGATCACCGGGTCGATCCGGTCCTCGCGGGCCAGCTCGGTGAGGTCGCGGCCGAACTTGTCCAGGTTGGGGGTGCCGTGCTGGGCGGGCGGGCGGTGCTCCGCGCCGGGGGCGGCCGGGCGCTGCTGGCCGGGCGGGACGGCGCCGGGGTCGAAGCGGGCGGCGCTGAGGATGTGGCCGGCGGCGGAGTCGCTGTTGGCGGCCAGCGCGGCCAGGACGTGTTCGGGGCCGATGTAGGAGGCGCCGGTGGAGCGGGCCATCTCGTGGGCGTCCATCAGGGCGCGCTTGACGGCGGGGGTGACGGCCAGCGAGTTCAGCTGGGGCCGCTCGGCGTCCTGCGGCAGGGTGTCGCCCGCCTGGGCGTCGATCTGGGCGGCCAGGGCGTCCGGGTCGGCGCCGGCCTGGGCGACCAGGTCGCGGGTGGGCTCCACGGCGAGGGCGGCGCGCAGCAGGTGCTCGGTGTCCAGGTCGGTGCTGCCGTGCTCGGCCGCGTACGCGGCGGCGCCCGCGACCAGGTTGCGGGTGGGCTCGCTCATCAGCCGGCCGATGTCTATCCGCCGGGGGCCGGGCTGGGGGGTACCGGCACCGCCGCCGAAGAAGCGTGCGAGGAACTCTGCGAACGGGTCCGGACCATAGCCCTCCGGACCCATGAACCCGCTGCTCATAGCCGTCCGTTCCGCCGTCCCGGCGAGGCTGGGACACGCTGTGCTGGTAGGCGTCGTCCTGGCGCGGGTGCCCGTCCCGGGCTCGGTTACACCTGGGGCGCGACCCCCTTGGCCTGAAACTACCCGATATGCCCGCACAAGGCAGCACAACCGCCCCCCGCCGGACCAGGGGCGCGAGGAACTGCGCGAACAACCACCCACCGAGCAGCACACGACCGCACACCCCGCGCCGCTACCACAGTGGTCGGTCCCTCGCGCCCCTGGCCGAACGGCCCGGTTCCTCCGGCCCCCGACGGGGTGGCGGCGTGAGGTCGGCGGGGCGGCTTGGGAAGGTGGGCGCATGATGGTGGACGGTGTGGTGGCGCGGCTGCGGGAGTTGGACGGCGAGCTGGCCCCCGGCGACGGGGTCGCGGTGTTCAACGGGATGTACCTGGCGGTGACCGAGGAGGTACGTGACCGGTTGGCCGGGGGCCGGTTCGACGACCCGGCGGCCGTGGCGGAGCTGGATGTGCTGTTCGCCGGCCGCTACCTCGCGGCCGTCGCCGCCGACCAGGCCGGCCGCCGCCCCGCCGCCTGCTGGCGCCCGCTGTTCACCGCGCGGCGGCAGCCCGGCGTGCACCCGGTCCAGTTCGCCCTGGCCGGCATCAGCGCCCATGTCGAGCACGACCTGCCGTTGGCGGTGGTCGACACCTGCCGCAGCCGCCGCTGCCCGCCGCAGCAGCTGTCCGCCGACTACCACCGGATCAACGACGTGCTGGCGGACCTGGAGGCCCGGGTACGCGAGCAGCTGATGCCCGGCCCGGACCCGCTGGAGGCGGCCGACCCGCTGACCCATCTGGTCGGCTGCTGGAGCCTGGACCGCGCCCGGGACGCCGCCTGGGCGAGCGCGCAGGCGCTCTGGGCGCTGCACCGGCTGCCGCCCGCGTACGCGGCGCTCGCCACGGCGCTGGACGAGTCGGTGGGGGCGGTCTGCCGCCGCCTGCTGACCCCCCTCGTCCGGCGCCGCAGCGGCGGCGGTCAGGACCAGGGCGGTCAGGACCAGCTGGAGTGCAGCGGCTTGCCCTCGGCGTAGCCGGCCGCGCTCTGGACGCCGACGATGGCCTGCTGGTGGAACTCCTCCAGCGAGGCGGCCCCGGCGTAGGTGCAGGAGCTGCGCAGCCCGGACACGATGCCGTCGATCAGGTCCTCGACGCCGGGGCGGGCCGGGTCGATGAACATCCGGGAGGTGGAGATGCCCTCCTCGAAGAGCCCCTTGCGGGCCCGATCGTACGCCGACTCCTCGGAGGTGCGGTTGCGGACCGCGCGGGCGGAGGCCATGCCGAAGCTCTCCTTGTACTGACGGCCGTCGGCGGTGGTCTGGAGGTCGCCGGGCGACTCATGGGTGCCGGCGAACCAGGAGCCGATCATGACGTTGGAGGCGCCGGCGGCCAGCGCCATGGCCACGTCGCGCGGGTGCCGTACGCCGCCGTCCGCCCAGACGTGGCGGCCCAGGCGGCGGGCCTCGGCCGCGCACTCCAGGACGGCGGAGAACTGCGGGCGGCCGACGCCGGTCATCATCCGGGTGGTGCACATGGCGCCGGGGCCGACGCCGACCTTGAGGATGTCGGCGCCCGCCTCGACCAGGTCGCGCACCCCGGCGGCGGAGACGACGTTGCCCGCCACCACGGGGACCTGCGGGTCCAGGCCGCGCACCGCGCGCAGCGCGTTGAGCATCGACTCCTGGTGGCCGTGCGCGGTGTCCACCACCAGGACGTCGGCACCGGCCTCCAGCAGGGCCTTGGCCCGGCCGGCGACATCGCCGTTGATGCCGACGGTGGCGGCGACCCGCAGCCGGCCGGCCGCGTCCACGGCGGGGGTGTAGAGGGTCGCCCGCAGCGCGTTCTTGCGGGTGAGGATGCCGACCAGCCGCCCGTCCGGCCCGACGACCGGGGCGAGCTTGCGGTGGCCGTCGTTCAGCCGGTCGAAGGCGGCGCGCGGGTCGATGCCGTCCTCCAGCAGCAGCAGATCGCGGGACATCACCTCGGAGAGCTGGGTGAAGCGGTCCACGCCCTGGCAGTCGGAGTCGGAGACCACGCCGACCGGCCGGCCGTCCTGCACCGCGACCAGCGCGCCGTGGGCGCGCTTGGGCAGCAGCGACAGCGCCTCGCCGACGGTGGCGGTCGGCGGCAGGGTGAGCGCGGTGTCATGGACCAGGTGGCGCCGCTTGACCCAGGAGATGACGTCGGAGACGACCTCCAGCGGGATGTCCTGCGGGATGGCGGCCAGGCCGCCCCGGCGGGCGACGGTCTCGGCCATCCGGCGCCCGGCGACGGCGGTCATGTTGGCCACCACCAGCGGGATGGTGGTGCCGGTGCCGTCGTGGCTGGACAGGTCCACGCCGTGCCGCGATCCCACCGCCGAGCGGCTGGGGACCATGAAGACATCGTCGTAGGTGAGTTCGTAGGCAGGCTTGATGTCGTTCAGGAAGCGCATGCGGGGGTCTCCGGCTGGGCTTGGGGGCGGGGGCGGGTACGCCTCGGGCACAGGTCGGGGGCGCGCGGGCGCCCCGCACCCGACCGTCCATCATCCGGTACGGGGGTGGGGGGCGCCAGTCCCGGGGAGGTCGGCCGTCAGTGGCTGCAGGCGGCCGCGGCCTGCTTGCGCAGCTCCCGGACGGCCTCGGCCGGGTCGGCCGCGCCGTACACGGCGGAGCCCGCCACGAAGACGTCCGCCCCGGCCTCGGCGCAGCGCTCGATGGTGGTGGTGGAGACCCCGCCGTCGACCTGGAGCCACAGCTGGAGGCCGTGCCGGTCGATCAGCTGCCGGGCGCGGCGGATCTTGGGCAGCATGATGTCGAGGAACGGCTGTCCGCCGAAGCCGGGCTCCACGGTCATGATCAGGACCATGTCCAGCTCCGGGAGCAGGTCCTCGTACGGCTCGATGGGGGTGGCCGGGCGCAGCGCCATCGCGGCGCGGGCGCCCTTGGCCCGGATCTCGCGGGCGAGCCGGACGGGGGCGGCGGCGGCCTCGACGTGGAAGGTCACCGAGCCGGCGCCTGCCTCGACGTACTGCGGGGCCCAGCGGTCCGGGTCCTCGATCATCAGGTGGCAGTCCAGGGGCGTGTCCGTCGCCCGGCTCAGGGACTCCACCACGGGGACACCCAGGGTGAGGTTGGGTACGAAGTGGTTGTCCATGACGTCGACATGGAGCCAGTCGGCGCCGCGCACCGCCTCGGCCTCGTCGGCGAGGCGGGCGAAGTCGGCGGAGAGGATGCTCGGGTTGATCTGCACGGCCATGGGATCAGTATCGCGCGGCCCACTGACAGCCGGACGACCGGCCGGGTGCCGACCGGCTGCCACCCGGGCCCGGCCGGTCGGCCGGGCCCGGGTGACGCGGTGTCACCAGGCGTAGTCCTCCGGGGCGGCGCGGTGGCCGGGGAAGATCTCGTCCAGCCGGTCCAGCGTCTTCTGGTCGAGCCGGACGTCCAGCGAGCGCAGCGCGGCGTGCAGCTGGTCCAGGGTGCGCGGGCCGACGATGGGGGCGGTGACGGCGGGCCGGGTGAGCAGCCAGGCCAGCGCGATGTCGCCGGGCTCGTGGCCCAGCTCGGCGCAGAGGTCCTCGTACGCCTCGATCCGGTCGCGGTGCCGCTCCAGGGTCTCCTGGGCGCGGCCGCCGGTGCGGCGGACGCCCTCGCGCTCCTTGCGCAGCACGCCGCCGAGCAGTCCGCCGTGCAGCGGGGACCAGGGGATGACGCCCAGCCCGTAGTGCTCGGCGGCGGGCAGCACCTCCAGCTCGATGCTGCGCTCCATCAGGTTGTACAGGGACTGCTCGCTGACCAGGCCCAGGTACTTGCGGGCGTCGGCGGTCTCCTGGGCGCGGGCGATGTGCCAGCCGGCGAAGTTGCTGCTGCCGACGTAAATGATCTTGCCCTGGGCGGTGAGCACCTCCATCGCCTGCCAGATCTCCTCCCAGGGGGCGGAGCGGTCGATGTGGTGCATCTGGTAGAGGTCGATGTGGTCGGTCCGCAGGCGGCGCAGGCTGGCGTCGCAGGCGCGGCGGATGTTGAGCGCGGAGAGCTTGCCGTCGTTGGGCCACTCCCCCATGTCGCCGTAGAGCTTGGTGGCGAGGACGGTGCGCTCGCGGCGGCCGCCGCCCTGGGCGAACCAGTTGCCGATGATCTCCTCGGTGCGGCCCTTGCCCGCGTCCTGCCCGTAGGTGTTGGCAGTGTCGAAGAAGTTGACGCCGTGCTCATGGGCGGTGTCCATGATCTGGTGTGCGTCGGCCTCCTCGGTGAGCGGGCCGAAGTTCATGGTGCCCAGGCAGAGCCGGGAGACGGACAGGCCGGTACGGCCGAGATGCGTGTACTCCATGGCCTCCACCCTGGTCAGCGGAGCGCGGCTTGTCCAGGGTGCCTGGTGCGTACGGAACCCGTACCACCCGGGCGGCGGCCCCGCCGCGCGTCGCCGGGTGAGCGGCGGCGCGCGGCGGGAGTCGGGGGGTCAGGACAGTCCGGCCGACTTCAGCCACTCGGTGGCGACGTCCAGCGGGTCCTTCTTGTCGGCCTGGACCTTGGTGTCCAGGTCCAGCAGGGTGGCGGTGTCCAGCTTGGCGGAGACCGCGTTGAGCGCGTCCACGCCCTCCTGCGGCAGGTCGGCCTTGCGGACCAGCGGCACCGCGTTCTGGAAGCCGAAGAGGTTCTTCGGGTCCTTCAGGGTGATGAACTTCTCCTTGGCGATGGTGTAGTCGGTGGTGAAGATGTCGGCGACCTGCACGTCGTTCTTCTGGAGCGCCGCTTCCGACAGCGGGCCGCCCGCGTCCAGCGCCTTGAAGGACTTGAACTCCAGCCCGTAGACCGACTTGAGTCCCTTGAGGCCCTGCTGACGGGTCTGGAACTCCGGGGAGCCGCCGATCACCAGGTCATGGGCGGCGTCGGCCAGGTCGGCTATCGAGGAGTCGGCCGTCAGGTGGTACTTGGCGGCGGTGGCCGCGTTGATCGTCAGGGAGTCCTTGTCCTCGGCGGCGGCGTGCTGGAGCAGGCCGAGCGCCGGGTCCAGCTTGGCGGTGGCGGCGGCGTCGGTGGCGTCGGCCGAGTCCGGGGTGGCGGCGGGGTCCAGGTAGGCCAGCAGCGCGCCGTTGAACTCGGGCAGCACGGTCAGCGTGCCGTTCTTCAGGAAGCCGTAGGTGGTCTCCCGGGTCCCGATGTTGGGCCGGTAGGAGACCTTGAGCCCCTTGGCCTTCAGTGCCTCGCCGTAGATGTCGGCGAGCAGGATGCTCTCGGCGAAGTTGTTCGATCCGACGACGATCTCGCCTGCGGCCGCCTTGTCCGGTGCGAGCGGGTTCTTGTCCCCACCGCCCCCGGAGGAGGAGCAGCCCGCCAGCAGGGCGGCCGCGGTGGCTGCTGCGGTGGCGGTGGCGAGGGCGGCGGCGGCGCGGGTGCGGCGGCCGTGCGGGGCGGTGTCAGTCACGGTGTCCATTTCGGCGTAGATGGTGGCGGTGCTCCCCGGCGTCTTGGGCCGGGCCGCCGGTCTTCGATCCTGATCGGTCGCGGTGGCGCGGAGCCAGGTGGTTCCATGCCTTGTAATGAACTCTTGACACTCCCTCAGCAATTCCCGCACCCGACCGTCACCGCCCGGCCCGGCGGCGGACCCCGGGCGAGACGGCGACCCGGCCGAGCAGCCAGAAGAGGGCGAGGGTGGCCAGCGCCAGCACGGCGACCAGGGTGGCGCCGCCGACGACCTTCTCGAAGTCCCGCTGGTAGAGGCCGTCCACGATGTAGCGGCCGAGGCCGCCGAAGCTGACGTACGCCGCGATGGTGGCGGTGGAGACGATCTGGATCGCGGCCGACCGCAGTCCGCTGAGGATCAGCGGCAGCGCGACCGGCAGCTCCACCTGGGCCAGGATGCGCAGCGGGTGCATGCCCATGCCGCGTGCGGCGTCGACCGGCGCCGGGTCCACGGTGCGGACGGCTTCGTACGTGGTGACCAGGATCGGCGGGATCGCCAGCACGATCAGCGGGATCATCACCGGCAGCAGACCCAGGCCCATGATCACGAAGAGCAGCACCAGCAGGCCGAAGCTGGGCAGCGCGCGGGCGGCGGTCGCCAGCAGGGCCAGGGCGTTGCCGCCGCGACCGGTGTGGCCGGTGACCAGGCCGACCGGCAGGGCGACGCCTGCGGCCACCGCCATGGCCAGCAGCGAGTACTGGAGGTGCTCCCAGAGCCGGTGCGGGATGCCGTCGTAGCCGTGCCAGTGGGCGCTCTGGCCGAAGAAGTCCGCGATGAGGTGCAGGACGTTCACCGGGCGTCCTCCAGGGCGGGCGTTGCCGGTTCGGCGGTGCGGGCCTGTGCCCGGGGCGAGGGCACCCAGGGGGTCAGCAGCTTGCGGCAGAGCACCAGGACGGCGTCGGCCGCGATGGCCAGCACCGCCGTGGTGACCACGGAGCTGACGGCCAGGATCGGGCGGTGGTAGAACATGGCGTCGGCCAGCAGATTGCCCAGGGCGCCCTGGTTGCCGATGAGGGTGCCGATGCTGGCCAGGCTGATGCTGGAGACCGTCGCCACCCGCAGCCCGGCGAAGATCGCGGGCACCGCGATCGGCAGCTGCACCTGGAGGTAGCGGCGGATCGGCCCGAAGCCCATGGCGACGGCCGCCGCGTGGGTCTCCTCGGGCACCGACCGCACCCCGTCCACGATCGCGGGGACCAGCACCACCAGGCTGTACAGGGTGAGCGGGATCATCACGGTGGTCTGGCTCTGCCCGGTGTAGTCGATCAGCACCACGAAGAAGGCCAGCGAGGGCACCGCGTACAGCACGGTGGTGATGCCGAGCACCGGCGGGTACAGCCAGCGGAACCGTACGCACAGCTGCCCGATCGGCAGCGCGAGCAGCAGCCCGGCGAGCACCGGGATCAGCGCCTCCTCCAGGTGCCAGCCGACCAGGCCGAGATAGCTGTGCTGGAGGTCGCTGGGCATGTGGAAGAACTCGCTCATCCGCCCACCCCGGCCACCGGCGCCGCGTCCTCCCCGGGCGTGGCCGCGGCGTGCGCCGCCCGGATCGCCGCGCCGACGGTCTCCTGCGAGGCCACCCCGACCACCCGGCCCGCCCCGTCCACGCCGACCGCCCAGCCGGTGGGTGACAGCACCGCGCAGTCCAGGGCGGCGCGCAGCGAGTCCCGGCCGACCTCGAACGGGCGGCCGTACGGGAGGAGCGCCTGCTCCCCCGCCGCGTACCGGGCGGGCTCGGCCCAGCCGAGCGGGCGGCGCTCGGCGTCGGTGACCAGCAGATACGGCGCCGGACCCGGCTCGGCCGCAGCGCCCAGGGCCACCACGGGCGCGGTGGTCAGCTCCAGCTGGGCGGAGCCGAAGAAGGAGAGTCGCCGGATGCCCCGGTCGGTGCCGAGGAAGTCCTCCACGAAGGCATCGGCCGGTGCGGACAGCAGCCGGTCCGGCGGGTCGAACTGGGCGAGCCGGCCACCGGTGCGCAGCACCGCGACCATGTCGCCCAGCCGGATCGCCTCGTCGATGTCATGGGTGACGAAGACGATGGTCTTGCCCAACTCGGCCTGGATGCGCAGCAGTTCCTCCTGGAGGCCCTTGCGGACCACCGGGTCCACGGCCGAGAAGGGCTCGTCCATCAGCAGCACCGGCGGGTCGGCGGCCAGCGCCCTGGCCACGCCGACGCGCTGCTGCTGGCCGCCGGAGAGCTGGTAGGGGTAGCGCCTGGCCATCGCGGGGTCGAGGCCGACCCGCTCCATCAGTTCCAGCGCCCGGGTGCGGGCCTCGCGCCGGTCGCGGCCGAGCAGCCGGGGGACGGTGGCGATGTTGTCCACCACGGTGCGGTGCGGGAAGAGGCCGGCGTGCTGGATGACATAGCCCATGGAGCGCCGCAGTGCGTGGACGGGCTGGCGGCGGCTGTCCTCGCCGTCCAGCAGTATCCTGCCGTCGCTGGGGTCCGTCATCCGGTTGATCATCCGCAGCGAGGTGGTCTTGCCGCAGCCGGAGGGCCCCACCAGGACGGTGATCGACCGGTCGGGTATCTCCAGGGAGAGCGCGTCCACCGCGACGGTGCCGTCCGGATAGCGTTTGGTGACCGATTCAAAACGTATCAAAGCGTCAGATGTCCTTTGGATCGAGCGTGCGCAGCCGTTCGTCCTCCGGAACCGGGAGCGATCCGTAGGAGCGGTCGAGTCTAGACGCCGCCCCTGACAACGCCCGGCGCCCCGCCGAATCCGTGGCGGGCGGCTCTCAGGCCAGCAGCTTGTCCAGGAAGGCGGACAGCTTGGCCCGGGTGCGCTCCACCTGCTCCTCCACGGTCAGCGACTCCTCGAAGCGCCCGCCGGGCTCCGGGGTCTTCTTGCCGCGTACGTACAGCGAGCAGGCCAGGTCGGTGCAGATGCGCAGACCGACCGAGTTGCCCTCCCGCCCGGCCCGGCCCGCGCGGCGGCCGGTCATCAGGGAGACGCCGTTGCCGGGGTGCGTGGTCAGGCAGAGCGAGCACATGCTGCGGTGCAGGAAGCCGCGCTGCTGGGCGGGGTGGCGGAGCGTGACACCGATCAGCACGCCGTCACGCTCGGTGACCAGATAGCCCCGGTCCGGCGCCGAGGGGTCCCGCCAGCCGAGGAAGTCCAGGTCGCCCCAGGGGCGCTCCGCCAGGTCGTGCGGCACCGGCAGCCGCTTGGCCTCGCCCTTGGAGCAGTTGACGAACGACGCACGGATGTCCTGCTCACTCACTGCCTGCATGTCCTGGACGCTAACAGCGCCCCTCCGGGCGGGCAAAGCAATTACCGTGGGTGCCCGGACGACAAGGCTGGGGGCCGCTGGACGCCATGACCGGACCGAGAAGCGCCACCTTGGAGGGCCCGGCGCGACCCTCCACTACGAAGTGCGCGGCACCGGCCCGCTGCTGCTGATCGCGGGCGGGGTGGGTGACGCCGGCGTCTCCGACGGGGTGGCGGCGCGGCTGGCCGACCGCTTCACGGTGGCCGCCCACCACCCGCGCGGCAACTCGCGCAGCCGCCTGGCCGGACCGCCGGTGGACCAGCGGGTGGCGGTGCACCGCGATGACGTACACCGCCTGCTGGAGCTGCCGGCACCGCCCGGCGATCCGGCGTACGTCCTCGGCAGCCGCTCCGGCGCCCTGGTGGCGCGCTGCGGGCCGCCGGCGCGGCGCGGCTGGCGCCGGCCGGGGGCGCGATTCCGCCCACCTGCTGCCGTACCGGCCGGGCACGCTGCCGGCGCAGTGGCTGGGCACCCCGGTCGTCCGGTTCCCGGGCGGGCAGGCCGGCTATGTCGAGCACCCGGCCGAGTTCGCCGAGCTGCCGGCGGTGACGGCGACCGGCGGTGACGGCGGCCGGATGAGCCGTCAGGCGGTCGGCCCGTCCGCCGGGCGGATGCGGGTGCGGACGGCGCCGATCAGCAGCTCCAGGGCGAACTCGAAGTTGGCCGGGGAGTCCAGCGGGGGGATGTGGTCGGCCGCGGTCGCCAGGTGAGGGAAGCGCTCCGGGGGCAGCCGCCGGTAGTCGACCTCCCAGGCCCGCAGGTCGGCCTCGCGGGTGGGCTCGTCCAGCGCGGACAGCGCGGCCTCCATGCTGGAGTAGGCGAGGACCAGATCGGTGAAGACCCGGTAGCAGCGGGCGGCCTCCGGGTCGGGCAGTCCGGCCCGCCGCATGCAGCCGAGGATGTGCTCCACGGTCTCGAACTCGTGCGGCCGCCGGGCGGTACGGGCCGCTACCAGCTGGCCGACCTGAGGGTGCGCCATGAACGCGCCGTGGATGCGCCGGGCGACCGCCCGCAGATCCTCCGCCCAGTCGTCGGTCACCGGCAGCCCGCCGACCTGGGCGCGGGCGTGCAGCTCGTCGGTGAGCGCGAGGATCAGCTCGTCCTTGTGCCGGAAGTGCCGGTAGATGGCGGTGGGGTGGGCGCCCAGCTCCCGTCCGAGCGCGTCGAAGGTCAGGGCGGCTATGCCCTCCCGATCGCTGATCCGTAGTGCCGCCTCGGTGATGACCTGCTGGTTGAGACTGCCCCTGGGGCGCCGCTGCCTGGTCTGCGGGGTGGCCGCCATCGCGTACATCCTCTCCTCGTCACCGGACCCGGATGCTATCCAGGGCCCGGCGGAGCCGGCCCGTGCCACCGCTGCGGAGACACCGACCAGGTCTGATAGTCAGAAGTATTGACTATCTTGTTGACCAGCAACAGACTCACGGCACGACGAAGTGGCCGGTTCACACCCCGATCGCCCACCGGCCGCTTCGCGCTCTCAGCCGACCCTGCGGTGGACCCCGACCCGCCCAGTCCCGACCCGCCCAATCCCGCCCCAGTCCCGCCCCACCCCAGTCCCGTACGGAAGGACTCCGAAGCCATGCCTCTGACCCTGCCGCCAGGCAAGAAGATCGCGGTCTCCATCGGCGCGGACTTCGATGCGCACAGCCTCTGGATGGGCACCTTCAACCTCACCTCGCCCGCCTACCTGTCCCGCGGGGAGTTCGGCGCCGAGGTCGGGGTGCCCCGCCTGCTCAAGCTGTTCGACCGCTATGGCGTACGAGCGACCTGGTGCACCCCGGGGAACACCCTGGAGACCTTCACGGACCGCTGTCTGGAGATCCGGGACGCGGGCCATGAGATCGCCGCACACGGCTGCTACCACGAGAGCGTCACCACGCTCGAACCGGCCACCGAGCGCCATCTCATGGAGAAGCAGCTCGAACAGCACCAGCGCATCCTGGGGAGCACACCGCGCGGCTACCGGTCGCCCTCCTGGGACTTCACCCCGCACACCCTGCCGCTGCTGGAGGAGTTCGGCTTCGACTGGGACTCCTCCCTGATGGGGCGCGACTTCGAGCCGTACCACCCGCGTCCGGTGCTGGAGCTGAACGAGGAGGGCGCCAACGTCTTCGGGCCGCCGAGCCCCGTACTGGAATTCCCGGTGTCCTGGCACCTGGACGACTTCCCCGCCCTGGAATACGTTCCGGGCAGCCTCCCCGGATTCGGCTCGACCCAGGTGACGTTCGACCGGTGGAAGGACAACTTCGACTACGCGCTCGCGAATGTGGACAACGCATTCATCGCGTACACGGTCCACCCGCAGACGATCGGGCGGGGCCACCACATCATGATGTTCGAGCGGCTGCTCGACCATATCGCCGGGCACGACGAGGTCTGGTTCGCACCGCTCAGCGAGATCTACGACACGTGGACCGACTGATTCTGCGGCCACGCATTCACGCGACCGTGTCCATCCGGAAGGAAATCACCGTGGATCGTTCTCTCATACGCAGACTCGGCGCAGTGCCGGTCGTGGCGGCAATGCTCTCGGTCGCCGCCTGCTCCACCGGCGTCAGCGCCAGCGGCGACGGCGGCGGCGCGGCCTCGGAGCCGGCGAAGTCCAGCAAGGTCACCAAGGCGGCCGACCTGCGGATCGCCTTCTTCTCCTCGGGTGAGAACAACACCTACCTCCAGGCCGGGATCGCGGCGGTCAAGGAGACGGCGAAGGCCGCGGGGGCGTCGGTGGACGTCTTCGACGGGAAGTTCGACGCGCAGGTGCAGTACAACCAGGTCCAGTCCGCGATCACCAGCGGCAAGTACAACGCCTTCGTCCTGGAGGCCAACGACGGCAACCTGCTCTGCAACATCATCACCAAGACGGCCGCGAACGCCGGCATCCTGGTCTCGGTGATCAACCAGCCGCTGTGCGACCGGGCGCTGGGGTCCGGCGACGACCTGTGGTCGCCGGGGACCGTCACCACCGTCGCCGGGCAGACCGCCGACCTCTACCTGGACTGGGTCAAGGCGGTGGAGCGCGAGAACCCGGACGGCGGCAGCGTGGCCGCCATCATGGGGACCTCGCTGAGCACCAACAGCATCAACTTCAAGAACGCCCTGGCCCAACTCGTCAAGGACAACCCGAAGTTCAAGGTCGTCTCCCAGCAGTACACCGACTACACCACCCCCAAGGCGTCCGCCGCCGTGCAGACGATCCTCCAGGCGAACCCCAAGCTGGACATCGTCATGAGCAACTACTCGGGCATGACCGTGGGAGTGACCGCCGGCGTGAAGGCGGCCGGGCGGCAGAAGTCGGTCAAGGTCTACGACATGGGCGGCGACGACTGGGCGCTCAAGGCGGTGAAGTCCGGCAGCCTCGCCGGGACCGTGATCCTGCTGCCCAAGCAGGAGGGGGCCCAGGGGGTCAAGGCGCTGATCGACACCGCCGAGGGGCGGACCGTCCCGCACTTCATCGACCTGAACAAGACGCAGACGCTGCCCGGCGGCTCCGTCTTCGTCACCCCGGCGGACGTCGACGACTACAGCGCGGAGTACTGATGGCCGGCCTTCCGGAGCAGCCGCCCGTCGCGATCCGGTGCCGGAACGTCTCCAAGACCTTCGGCAGCCTCCGCGCGAACTCGGGTATCGACCTGGACGTGCGCCGGGGCACGATCCACGCCCTGGTCGGTGAGAACGGCGCGGGCAAGTCCACGCTGCTCGGCATGGTCAGCGGCCGGATCGCCCCCAGCGACGGCTCCATCGAGGTGGACGGGCAGGAGCTTCCGGCGGGCCGGCCGCGCGCCATCCGCGCCCTGGGCATCATGACGATCTACCAGGAGGTCATGGTCGTACCGTCGATGACCGCCGTCGACAACGTCTTCCTCGGCCAGTACCCCTCCCGTGCGGGCACCACCGATACCGGGCGGATGGCGGAGCGTTACGCGGCGCTCTGCGCCCGCTTCGGCGTGGAGGTGGACCCGCACACCCCGGCGCGCGAGCTGTCCATCGCCCACCAGCAGATCCTGGAGCTGATGCGCGGCGTCAACTCCGACGCCAGGGTGCTGCTGCTGGACGAGCCGACGGCGGCACTGGCCGAGCACGAGCGCGAGAAGCTGTTCGGGATCATCCGCGGCCTGCGCGACAGCGGCGTCACCGTCGTCCTGGTGAGCCACAACCTCGAAGAGGTGCTGGCGCTCAGCGACACGGTCACCGTGCTGCGCGACGGCCGCCTGGTCCGCACCGCACCGGCGGCGGAGTGGGACAAGACGTCGCTGATCCGGGCCATGGCGGGCCGCGAGCGGGTGATCGAGGTCGCCCGGACGCACACGCCGTCGGACCGGGTGCTGCTCAGGTCGGACGACCTGCGGACCGGGCGCGGCACCCCGGTGCTGCCGTTCTCGGTCCACCGGGGCGAGGTCGTCGGGCTCTGGGGCCTGGTGGGCAGCGGCCGTACGTCCTTCCTCAAGGCGCTGGCCGGGCTGCGGCCCGACGCCCGGGGCGAACTCGAACTGGACGGCGAGCGGATGCCGGTCTTCCGCAGCGTACGGACGGCCCTCGCCCACGGGATCGCCATGCTCCCCGAGGACCGCAAGACCGGTCTGGTCCTCCAGATGAACGCCGTCGACAACATCCACCTGGGCAAGCCGTCCGGGCGCGGCACCCTGGCGCCGATCCGCCGCCTCGCGGAGGAGGCGGAGTCCGAGGCGAACGTCGCGGCCTTCCGGCTGGACACGGCCCGGCTGCGCGAGCCGGTCGGGCGGCTGTCCGGCGGCAACCAGCAGAAGGCGCTCTTCGCCAAGTGGCGGGCGCGGCAGCCCCGGGTGCTGCTGATCGACGAGCCCACACGCGGGGTGGACGTGTCGGCCAAGACGGAGATCCTGGCGGCGATCAGCGCGCTGGCGGCCACCGGGGCGGGGGTCGTGGTGACCTCGTCCGAGCTGGAGGAGGTGCTCGCGATCTGCGACCGGCTGCTGATCTTCGCCGCCGGCTCCATCGTCGAGGAGATGCTGCCCGACGACCCCAGGTTCACCCCGGCCGACATCGTCGGGCTGGGCTTCCAGCAGCCGACCGGATAGCGGTCGGAACCAGACCACTGCTTTGTGCGCCCTGTCGGTCGGCACAAGCGTTCTCGCACAGAGGAAACCTCCATGCTCAGCTCACGAGCCCAGGCATTCGTTGCCAAGTACGGCATTGTCGCGGTGCTGCTGGTCCTGATCGCCGTCGCCACGGTGCTCTACCCCCGATTCCTGTCGGCCGCCAACCTCCGCGACATCCTGTCGCAGAACGCCGGGGTGGGAATCGTCGCGATAGGCATGACCTATGTGATCCTGGCGCGCGGATTCGACCTCTCCGTGGGCTCGATCTACGCCCTGGGCGCGACGGTGTTCGCCGGATTCTCGGTGTCGGGGAATCCGATCGTCGCCGGAATCGTCGCGCTGCTGATCGGCACCGGCGTCGGGCTGGTGAACGGCCTGCTGGTGACCCGGCTGAAGGTCAACCCCTTCGTCGCGACGCTCGGCAGTTCCTCGGCCATCTCCGGCCTGGCCTTCATCTACTCCCACTCGGCGCCCTTCGTGGTGGGCAAGCCGGACTTCCAGATGCTGGGGCTGTCCAGCCTCGGCACCGTGCCCACCCCGGCGCTGATCTTCATCGTGCTGGCCGTCGCGGCGGGCCTGGTGCTGTCCCGGACCAATCTGGGCCGCAACATCTACGCGGTCGGCGGCAATCCCGAGGCGAGCCGGCTCAGCGGGCTCCGCGTCCCGGTCCTGGTCGGCGGCACCTATGTGCTGACCGGGCTGCTGGCCACCCTGGCCGGGATGATCGACGCCTCCCGGCTCGGGGTCGGGCAGGCGGACGTGGGCGGCACCGTCGCGCTGGACGCCATCGCGGTGGTGGTGATCGGCGGCACCTCGCTGCTCGGCGGCGAGGGCGCCATCTGGCGGACCGTGGTCGGCCTCTTCATCCTGGCCACGCTCACCAACATGTTCTACAGCCTGAACGTGAGCCAGAACTGGCAGCTCATCGCCAAGGGCGTCATCGTCGTGGCAGCCGTCGCGATGGACGGGCTGCTGCGCAGCCGCCGCGCCCGCCGACCCCAGACGGCGTGAGCACACCCCCCGGCCCAGCCGCCGTGCGCCGGCCGACCCGTGTCCCCACAACACCGCGCACCCAGCACCCAGCACCCAGCACCGAGCACCCAGCACCGAGTACCCAGCACCGAATCAGGAGGCTTCCATGGCGACCCCACCGCCGTTCAGCAGCACCGGCACCGTGCGGCTGCCGGGGATCGAGCAGCGGGCCGAGATCCTGGTCGACACCTTCGGCGTACCGCACATCTACGCGCGGACCGCGCATGACGCCTTCCTGCTCCAGGGGTTCAACGCCGCCCGCGACCGGCTCTGGCAGATCGACTTCTGGCGCCGCCGGGGCCTGGGCCTGATGGCGGAGGTGTTCGGCCCCGACCATGTGGAGCGCGACCGGGTGGCGCGGCTGTTCCGCTACCGGGGCGGCATGGCGGAGGAGTGGGCGGCGTACGGCCCGGAGGCCCGCGAGGTGTGCACGGCCTTCGTCGCGGGGGTCAATGCCTTCGTCCGGCTGACCAGGCAGGACCCGGACCTGCTCCCCCAGGAGTTCCACGACCTGGGGTACGCCCCGGCGCTCTGGGAGCCCGAGGACATCTGCCGGATGCGCAGCCACGGGCTGTTCTACAACGCCACCGCCGAGGTGAAGCGGGCGACCGTCCTGGGGCGGTTCGGCGCGGACGCCGAGGACCTGCGCAGGCAGCGCGAGCCGAGGATCGCGCTCAAGGTCCCCGAGGGGCTGGACCCGGCGAGCATCCCCGAGGACGTGCTGCGCCTGTACGACCTGCTGATCGGCCCCAGCTCCTTCGGCGGCCCGCACCCGGCCGGGGCACCTGCCGCGACTCCCAAGGACGGCAGCAACAACTGGGTGCTGGACGGCACCCGGACCACCACCGGCCGGCCGATCCTGGCCAATGACCCGCACCGGGCGGTGACCACCCCGTCGCTGCGCTACATGGCCCATCTCAACGCCCCGGGGCTCCATGTCATCGGCGCGGGCGAGCCGGGGCTGCCGGGGATCTCCATCGGCCACAACGACGAGGTCGCGTTCGGCCTGACCATCTGCCCGATGGACCAGGAGGACCTGTATGTGTACGAGACCCGCCCCGAGCGGCCGGACGAGTACCGCTACCGGGGAGAGTGGCTGCCCTTCACCGTCGTCCGGGAGTCCGTCGAGGTCAGGGGGGCGGCGCCGGTCCCGGTCGAGCTGAGGTTCACGGTGCACGGGCCGGTCGTCCACCAGGACGGCGGCAGCCGCCGGGCGTACGCGCTGCGCGTGGCGTGGCTGGAGCCGGGCATGGCGCCGTACCTGGCGAGCCTGGGCTACCAGCGCGCCCGGGACGCGGCGGAGTTCCGCGCCGCACTGGCGACCTGGGGCGCGCCGCCGGTCAACCAGGTCTTCGCCGACCGCCGGGGGGACATCGGCTGGCAGATCGCCGGGCTGCTCCCCGTCCGGGAGGAGTGGGACGGCACACTGCCGGTCCCCGGGGACGGCCGGTACGAATGGCGGGGATTCCTCACCGCCGAGCAGCTCCCGGGGTCGGCCAACCCGGCGTCCGGCTGGCTCGGGTCGGCCAACCAGATGAACATTCCGGCCGAATTCTCGGCGCAGCACCATGTCAGCTACGACTGGTACTCCGGCCAGCGGATGGAGCGCATCGAAGAACTGCTGGACCGAGGAGGGCCGCTGCTGGGCGTCCAGGACTCCTGGGACTTCCAGCAGGACTGCGTGAGCGTGCCGGCCCGCGAGATCGTCTCGCTCCTGGACAGGCTGCCGGGCGAGGTGCCGGGGTCGGACCTGCTGCGCGGCTGGGACGCGTCGCTCACCCCGGATTCGGCGGCCGCCGCGCTGTTCGAGGTCTGGTACCGGCGCCATCTGCGCCCGGCGCTGCTCGAAGCGGCCCTCGGCCGGCGCTCCGACCCGGCCACCGCCCGGGAGGCGCTGCCGTATCTGCTGCCGGACGAGACGTACTCCGCCGAGTCCCGCACCGACCTGGCGATCCTGCGCGACCCGGCGCACTGGCTGGGCCCGGAGGGCGGGTCCGTACTGGCCCGGCTGGCCGCGCGGACCCTCGCGGCGGCCTTCGCGGAGACCGCCGAACTGCTCGGCCCCGATCCGTCCGGCTGGGCGTGGGGGACGCTGCACCGCTCCCACCTGCGGCATCCGCTGCATGGAGTCCTCTCCGAGCGGCTGCGGGACGGCTTCACCGTCGGGCCGCTGCCACGCGGCGGCAGCGGCGACACCGTCCTGGCCGCGCCGTACGGACCGGACTTCGTCCAGACCGGCGGTGCCACCTGGCGGATGGCCGTCGACGTCGGCGGCTGGGAGAACTCCCGGATGATCAATTCCCCCGGCCAGTCCGGGGATTCCAGAAGTCCGCACTACGACGACCTTTTCGAGCTCTGGGCGAAGGGTGGATCGATCCCCATGCTTTTCGATCGCGATTCCGTGGAGAAGTCGACCGACTTCCGGCTGGTATTCGAGCCGGCCGAATGAGCCGGCCGAGCAGCGGCCCGGGTGCCGACCGGGTGGTCCTGGTGACCGGCGGCGCGAACGGCATCGGCCGGGACATCGCCACCCGGCTCCTCGCCGAGGGCTACCGGGTCGCGACGGTCGACCTCACGCCCGCCGCCTCGGACGACTGCGCGCGGCGGACCCTCCACCATCAGGGCAGTGTGACCGACACCGCGTCGGTCGCTCGCTTCGTCGAGCGGGTCACCACCGAGCTGGGGCCGGTCTACGGGATCATCAACAACGCGGGGCTCGGCGGGCCGGTCAGCGACGTGGCCGACTACGACCCCGAGGTCTTCGCCCGGGTGCTGGACGTCAATGTGCTCGGCCCGGTGCGCGTCCTCCAGCAGTCGATCCCGTCCCTGGTGGCCGCCGGGCGCGGCGGGCGGATCGTCAACATCGGCTCGATGTTCGGGCAGACGGGCGTCGCGGGCAGCTCCGCGTACTGCGCCTCCAAGGCGGCGCTGCACACCCTCACCCAGTGCCTCGCCCTCGAACTGGCGCCGCACGGCGTCACCGCCAACTCGGTGGCGCCGGGCAATGTGCTGACCGATATGCACCTCGACGCGCTGCGGCAGCGGGCCGAGGCGGCGGGCAGCTCGGTGGCGGCGCAGCAGGAGGCGGTACGGGCGCTGATCCCGCTGGGCCGGCACGGGACCGGCCACGACATCGCCGCGCTCGTCTGCTGGCTGCTCTCCGACGACGCGGCGTATGTGACCGGCCAGACCATCGGCGTCAACGGAGGGGTGCTGCTGACATGACGGACCATCACCGGATACTCGTCACCGGCGCGGCGTCGGGCATCGGCGCCGCGGTGTGCGACGCCGCCGAGCGGGACGGCTTCGCGGTCGCCGGGCTCGACCGGGCCGGCCGGCCGGGCGGCCGCGGGCCGGCGGGCGCGGGCGGGCGGTTCTTCACCACGGCGGACGTCACCGACGCTGCGGCGGTCCGCACTGCCTTCGCGGCGGCGGCGGAGGCGCT
The DNA here is from genome assembly GCF_044755465.1 of Streptomyces sp. NPDC092296. Lineage (NCBI taxonomy): Bacteria > Bacillati > Actinomycetota > Actinomycetes > Kitasatosporales > Streptomycetaceae > Streptomyces > Streptomyces sp. NPDC092296. Next base: position 233,700 of record NZ_JBIVRB010000008.1, read on the forward strand.
GGGCGGTCCGATCACCGGCCTGGTGCACTGCGCGGGGGTCTACGAGCCCGGCGGGCCCACCGCTTCGCTGCCGGCGGAGTCCTGGGCGCGCACGCTGGCGGTCAATGCGACCGGCGCGTTCCTGGTCGTCCGCGAGTTCGGTCGCCGGCTGATCGGGGCGGGCGTGGGCGGCAGCGCGGTGCTGCTGTCCTCGATGGCCTCCCGCCGGGGCGACCGGGCGGCGCCGGCCGCCGACTACGGGGCGAGCAAGGGCGCGCTGGAGTCGCTGGCCCGGGGGCTGGCCCTGGAATGGGGTCCGGCGGGCATCCGGGTCAATGTGGTGCGCCCCGGAGTGATCGACACGCCGATGCTGAAGCTCAAGGACGACCCGGAGGCGGCCGCCGCGTATCTGAGCGGGTCCGTGCCGCTGGGACGGTTCGGCCGTGCCTCGGAGGTCGCCGACGCCTGCCTGTTCCTGGCGGGCGACCGGGCGTCGTACATCACGGGCGCGGTGCTGGACGTCGACGGCGGCGTCCTCGCCGGCTGACCCGGCCTGCCCTCCCGGCCTGCCCGCCGCAGGCCGGCCCATCCGCTGCCGTGCCGCTGCCCGTGTCTCCGGGCCGGCCGGCGCCCCCCACCGGAAAAGGATCTCCCCTGTGCCCACTCAAGCCGCCGATCTCGTCCTCACCGGTGCCCGGGTCCGCCTCGGCCGGGACCGCTGGGCCGCCGCCCTGGCCGTCCGCGACGGGCGGATCGCCGCCGTCGGCGCGGCGGCCGACGTGCTCGCCCTGGCCGGTCCGCGTACCCGGGTGGTGCACTCCCCCGGCGGGCTGGTCGTCCCCGGCTTCCAGGACAGCCACAACCACGCGCCCTTCGCCGGCCGCAACCGGCTGCGGCTCTGGCTGAACGACCTGGAGGGCCGCCATGCCTATCTGGACGCCATCGCCGCGTACGCGGACGCGCACCCGGAGGAGGAGTGGATCCTCGGCGGCGGCTGGGCGATGGAGTACTTCCCCGGCGGCACCCCGCGCAAGGAGGACCTGGACGCGGTGGTCCCGGACCGACCGGTCTTCCTGTTCAACCGGGATGTGCACGGTGCCTGGGTCAACTCCCGCGCCCTGGCGGCGGCCGGCATCACCGACGGCACCCCCGACCCCTCGGACGGCCGGATCGAGCGCGACCCGGTCACCGGCGAGGCCACCGGCACCCTGCACGAGGGCGCCGCGTACCACGTCAACGACCATGTCGTGCCGCTGCCCGACCGGGCCGAGTGGGAGGCGGCGATCCTGGAGGCGCAGGGGTATCTGCACTCCCTGGGCATCACCGGCTGGCAGGACGCCTGGGTCACCCCCGGCACCCAGGCGGCGTACCAGGCGCTGGCCGCCGACGGCCGGCTGACCGCCCGGGTGGTCGGCGCGCTGTGGTGGGACCGCCATCGCGGTCTGGAGCAGATCGGGGAGCTGCTGGAGCGGCGCGAGCGGGGTCTGCGGGTGGCGGCGCCGGGTGCGGCGCTCGGCTCGGGCTTCCACCCCACCACGGTCAAGATCATGACGGACGGGGTGCTGGAGAACCACACCGGCGCCCTGCTGGAGCCGTACTGCGACGGCTGCGGCGGCCAGAGCGACAACCACGGCCTCAGCTACGTCCCGTACGACCTGCTCCGCGAGGCCGTCACCGAACTCGACCGGCACGGCTTCCAGGTCCATCTGCACGCCATCGGGGACCGCGCGGTCCGCAACGCGCTGGACGCCATCGCGGCTGCCCGCGCCGCCAACGGCCCCGGCGACCGGCGGCACCACATCGCCCATGTGCAGGTCGTCCAGCCCTCGGACGTCAAGCGGTTCGCGGAGCTGGACACCGTGGTCAACTGCCAGACGTACTGGGCGCAGAGCGAACCCCAGATGGACGAGCTGACCTTGCCCTTCCTCGGCCCGGAGCGCGCCCGGCTCCAGTACCCGTTCGCGGACTTCCTGGCCTCCGGCGCCCGGCTGGCCATGGGCAGCGACTGGGCGGTGACCACCGCCGACCCGCTGGAGCAGCTGGAGGTCGCGGTCACCCGGGTCGACCCGGCGAACCGGGGCAACGCGCCGTTCCTGCCGGAGCAGCGGCTGCCGCTGGACGACGCCCTGGACGCCTTCACGGCGGGCTCCGCGTACGTCAACCACGACGCCCACGGCGGCGCCTTCGAGGTCGGCCGCCGCGCCGACCTGGCCCTGCTGGACACCGACATCTTCGCCCCGGGCTTCGCCACCCCCGCCTCCACCCCGCTGGCCGACGTCCGCGTCCGCCTCACCCTCGCCGCCGGCCGCATCGTCCACGACACCGGCTGCTGACCCCCGAACGGCGGCCGGTCGGCGGGTGCGGGTGGTCAGTTCTGCTCGGCCGGGCGGTCGCGGAGGGCCTGGGCGACGGCGTCGCGTACCCGGGTGTCCTCGCGCTGCTTGCGGCGGGCGCGGCTGCGGCGGGCGAGCACGAACGCCGCGACGAAGAGGGCGAGCAGCAGGACGGCCAGCAGTGACAGCGTCCAGGGGACGGCCCAGCCGTGCGCGGTGGCCTGGACCGGCTTCAGCGTGGTGGTGCTGCCGGAGGCGTCGGTGAGCAGGGGGGTGAGGGTCGCGGTCGCGGCCAGGGTGCCGCCGGGGGTGACGCCGTGCACCGGGACCGTCATCTGCCAACTCTCCCCCGGGAGCAGCTCCGGCGACGGGGCGATGTCGCCCGCTCCGGTCCGCAGCCAGCCGAACGGGCCGGAGAGCGAGACCGTCTGGCGGCCCGACAGGATGGCGTTGCCGGTGTTGTGGATGGTGTAGGTGACGGTGGCGTCGCCCTTGGCGAAGGGGTTGAGCGACCCGGTGTAGCCCACGTGGAGGTCCTCGATCGCGAGGCTCGGCTTGAGCTGCCCGCTGACCTGGAGCTTGACCCGGATGCCCAGGCGCCGGTCCACATTGATGCCCTCGGCGTCGTCGGGCTGGGTCAGGGAGGTGAGGATGCCGCCCACGTAGTCGCCGGGTGCGGCGTTGCGCGGCACGGTGACCGTGAAGGGCACCTCGGCGGACTTCCCGGGCTGGATCACGACCCGGTCGCGGTCGGCGTGGACCCAGGCGCCGACTCCGACGGACTTCTCCCTCCTGGGGAGCAGGTCGAGTTGGCCCACGTCGGTGGTGAAGCCGTCGGCGGCGTAGACCGCGAGGTCGAGCGGCGTGGTGCCGTGGTTGGCGACGACCATGGCGTCCGTGACCTGGCCGCCGGGGTTGACGCCATGGCTGAAGCTGGACCGGTCGGCGCCGTACCCGTTCGAGGCCGTCCGGACCGTCCAGGTGACATCGCCCTCGTCCGCCGGGGCGGGGCCGGCGCCCAGGCCGACGATCGCGAAGGCCATCAGCAGGGCGAGGGCGGCGGTACGGACGAGGGCGGTGGCGGTGGTCTTCCGGCGCGTTGCGGGCACGTGCATCTCGGGACTCTCCTGGCGCGGGGGGAGGCGGGGGGGGGCCCCCCCCCGGGCCCCCCCCCCCCGGGGGGCCGGGGGGGGGGGGGGGGGGGGGGCCGGGGGGGGCGGGGGGGGGGGGGGGGGGCCCGCGGCGCCCGGGGGGGGGGGCTCAGGGGCGCCGGGGGCGCGGCCG